>NZ_CAAAIM010000001.1 GCF_900639985.1 Legionella rowbothamii
TATGGATTTAGAAATTTTGAAAATTATAGGTTAAGGGTTAAAGTTTTGTGTTCTTGATTAGTGCCCCCGGAAATGGGGAAGAGCCATTAAAGGCGCCAGCCTGGAGAAAGAACGTTGTATTTCCATCCTTGGTGGTTGTAGAAATATTAATGTCATTCGCATAAACAAATGTGAAACATAATATTAAAAATGTAAGTACTATCGAGCGCATTGAAAAACCGCAAAATCCTAGATAGTAACATGATATCTAAATTTAAAAACTTAACAACAAGTTTTTTAAGATTTTAAGAGGATATGATTGATTTTAAACGAAAAATGGTGGCTATGGGTGGACTCGAACCACCGACCTCAGCATTATGAGTGCCGCGCTCTAACCGACTGAGCTACATAGCCGCGAGGACCGAGATTTTGTCTTTTTAGCAGGCATATGTCAATACTTAAATTAATAAAAATAGTCTTTTTTTATATTTTTTTGAAAATTTTGTTACTTTTGGCTCTTATATTTCCAAAGTAGTTGCGTATTGTGCCTTTCTATTAGGTTTGGAAATTCTGCCTTCTTCGTTTTAATGGTTTGGGTTCTATTCTTCCTTTCTATGCTTACCTTTACAGGAACTCCGACCCAAACTTTTTTAGTGTTCATTAACATATTTTAAGTTCATAAACTATACTTTATGAATAAAGTATTACCATGGCGCATGATATGCCTATCCGTTTTTTTACTCAGCATGACTCCAAAGAGCAAACTTCACATAAAGATAATTTAAGGCGATTTTTAGAAGGTTTTCCTGATATTGAATTCTGGAGGTTCTTTGTTGAGCGAGAAAGGTACGATGCAAGGTCTGAGCTCTGTTATGAGATCTATTCAAGAAAGTTTAAAAGTCTTCCTATGGAAAAAATACGAAGCCTATCTTTAGAGCAAATGAAGAGCGAATTTAATTCCCTAACGATTGGGGATTTATTTGATATTTTTACTAGTGAGGATGATAAAAAGCTTTTAGCTATTCTTCGATTAGAGAATAGAAAAGAAGAACTTCTTACAGAATACATCGATAAGTTGGTTGGATGGCAAGCTTTTGAGGATGGAGAGCCAGGTTATTTAATACATGCAACAAATGGGTTAAGTTTTGTATTATCACGGTTGGCCAACAACGAGCCGTTGACCATTAATTTTATTAAAAACCTACATAAAATAGCTACTGAAAATGTAAAGAACATGTACATGCATACCCCGGGGGAATTTCGTCATACCCGGGTAAGCTGGCAATTGAATGATTGTGGCGATTCATTAACTGGTTTAATTGAGTCAATTGATTATTTAAAATCTATAAAAGAAAAATATGGATATAATTATCATTCTTTTAAGATTTATGAACATAACAAACCTGTTCAAATTATTTCTGATTTGACTAAAAGCTCGAAGGAGTTAGCAGATACGCTATGGAATGCACAAGGTAATTTCTTGGTTGAACATTGTGAGGGCGGGCATGTAAAAGAGAATATTCACGAAATCTTAAATAAAATTGGTGAACAGCAAATTAGCGAGTTGGAAACTCAATTAACACAAGCAAAAAATACGGGTGGAAAACTTACTGCCATTTTTAGCTATTTAAAACATGCTGTATTGTTACATCCCTTTCAAGATGGGGTCGGTAGGACTTATTCAATGCTGTTGCTTCAATTTTTATTAATGCGGGAAAACTTGTTACCTATTATTATTCACAACTCAAACGTAATTCCTGGTTATTCTGTGCAGGAGCTTGTGAATGAATATGTTCGTGCTGAAGATGAAATGGAAAAAATTTTGCAGAATCCAGCTTACGTAAACAGCGATTTGTTTGCCACCCCAAATGTTGACACTGAATATTTGAGAACGCTTATTCCAAACGATACTTTTGAGGTTTGTTTAAAAATATATCAAAAGGCCAAGGAGAATTTTTTAATAAGTAAGGAACATTCAGAATCAAATGAGAGTCTCTTGCCATCACACACGCCAAAGAAACTGGGTGGTTAAAAGGATCTATCATAAAGCGCCACTTCTTGCTTAAATTATAAGCTAATATTGTTGGTTATTATCTTAGGTTCTGGCGATCGAATTACTACGATAAATTCCCGGTAATTCGATCTTCCAGTTTAAGTCAGCCTAGTTGAACTTATAATATGTTTACATATTCGCCATCGCTATTACAAAATTAGGAATATTTGGTGAACCGACGCCAACAGCATCATTCCAGAATTGATCCTCTGGCTCAACCGTAAGCGCTGAATCCCAGCCAAAAGTTATAGGACCAATTGTAAATGCAGATGCGGGAGCTGGAGTATTCTGTATTGTGGTTGAAGGCGGAGGGGTTGCACCACTAATAATCAGGGCTGGGGGAATAATGAGGTTAATTGCTCTGTGGGCAAGTAATACATCATTTTTTTGATATAAATAAGGTGCTGCTTGGCCAATTGGAGTTCCTTTATTTAATAAGCTACGGGCCTGATTCACTAAAAGTAAGGTCGCTGAAAATAACGGGCAAGCCAAACTTGTGCCCCCATCTTTTACTTGTGTCCCATTGGCAATAATTAATAGTCCAGTTTGTGGATCACCGAGCATTGCAACGTCAGGTAAAGCACGAAGGCTGCCAAAACTACTAATAACGCCATAGCCTCCGGCAGTAAAACTACTGATCGAACTTTGCCAGGACACCGGACCATAATACTGACTAATTCCTCCCCCCGTGCCTCCATCATAGGATAGGGTACCGCTAATAGAACGTACGGTACCCCAAACGGTCTCAAATGCATAACGATAATTCGCATCAACAAATAAGGCGGTTGCTCCCACGGCAGTGACATAAGCCGAGCTGGATGGGTAATTCACTGTTAGGGGCCCACTCCCATTACATTTTGATGCTGTTGGATAAGTATTATCACCACAATCTCCAGAAGAAAAATTAACACTGATTCCGGCTGCGGCAGCCAGTTCTAATGTCGATTCTAGTGCTGGATCATTGGTTTCAGCACTGCTCCAGCTATTGGAAATAACATAGGCATTAGTAAAGCTGTTAATACTATAATTATTTTGAATTAAGGTATGAATGACCTGAATTAATGTATCACGCTGATTTGTTCCCAAAACCAAAGCAGTATTATTGCCAGGGGCAATGGTATGCGACGCCTCAACATCCAAAACAATTTCTCTACTAAAAGAGGGCGTGCCTGGACATGATGTAAAGGGGGTACCATCAGGATTAATTACGGCAAAATTTTTCGCGGGTCCAGACACCTTAAATGGTTTAATGCCATTGCTAACAAAATATTGATTGGCATCACTTAATATTTGTGCAGGGCCATTAGAGCCACATTTATCAACGATTATCAAGGTTTGTCCAGTACCATCTAAACGTACTCCATTAATTGGGGGAATATTACTCAAGTTATAGGTTTTTTGGAGATTTGCTCCCGTAAAACCTTGTAAGGAAGTAGTGGTAGGAATCGCGCTGGGCATAAAATTGCGCCAGATAAAATTCAAATCATGCGTTTCCGGAGTCTGTATCTTAACAGCACTACTGAGATTTGAATGAAACTCTGGGATGTTATTAAGTCCTGTGATTTCCGAAATAAATTTAGCGAGTTCAGGTGGTAGATTGGGCTCATTCGAATTAGCATAAACGGTTTGTTGCTGATAACGATAATAATTCATTTGTACATGCAGTGTTTGTTCGATTTGCTGTGCCGTAGCTTTTACGCGAATGCTATGGTTTATTATGTTTGCCTGCATGCCTTGAGCTACAAAAAAATGTTGAATTAATTCTTCTGTCTCATTTTTTGGAGCAAATTGTTGTTCATAAAGGGCGGGAGTTAAATAGTGATGGTAACGAGGGCTGTTCGCATCATAAATGTCCTGAACAAGGCGATCGAGTGCATCCTTATTGCGTAATTTCAGCCATATAGTAAATGACAGTTCTGTAGTTGCAGGTACAGGTTTAATCACCTTTGCCTGTCTTAGCAAATTAAGTCCGGGGCTGGGCACAGTTGCTAAGGGCTGTATTGAATTCGCATAGGAAGTCATTACCATAAAGCTCAATGGTAATAAGAATTTAAGTTTTGACATGAGTAATCTCCCTATAACTCAGTTAATCTAGAAAATATAAACTGGTTATTGGACTATGGGTTATAAATCCCAATTCATCCCCAGTTGTTAATGAGAATATATAGCCACTTTGCGTGCCAGCATACATCAAACTCGCATCAGAGTTGACGAACAATGTGTAGGTTATCTGGGATAACAGGTTCCATATAGGATTAGTATCGGTGAGGCTATTGCTTGAATAAGTGTATTCAAAATCAATTGTCCCTGGGGGCAGGGTATCATTAGATGTAGTTTGGCGAGTATTAACATAAAGTTGGCTGTTGGTGGCAAATACATTGTGTACTGGTACTGGAGTACTTGTTTCCGGGCCATTAATCAGGCTCCAGGTTACTCCATTATTTAGTGAAAAATAAACATTTCCATCCTGGCTTCCGACGTAGATCGTATTGACCGGTGTTATAAATAGACTATTGATAGCTCCTGTGCCTGGATTTGTCGCTGTTGCTGTCCATGTAGTACCATCAGCTGAATAATAAACGTGCCCATCCTGAGTTACACAATAAATGGTAGTCGAGCCGTTTGTCACCACAAAAACACTATTTATGGAGCTATTTCCTGCAACAGCTGATGTTGCAGTCCAAGAAGAACCGTTATTCGTGGAATAATATACTTTGCCATCGGCACTTGCCACATACAGTGTGGTGGCGCTAGCAAAAATACCATTGATCATATACCCGCTGGAGGGAGGGGTAGTGATATTCCAGGTTAAACCATTATCTTTAGAAAAATAAACAAAACCACTTGCTGTTCCTGCATAGATGGTTCCCCCACGGACAAAGCTTGCCTCTACCGTATGATTCGCATCAATATGGGACAGTGTTAAAGTTGAACCGCCTTTTTGAGCAATTCCACCATCAACAAACCATTGATCCACTTGATATCCGGTGTTGGCACTTGCCGTGAACGTTAAATTTGTTCCAGCATATACTGTTTGAGGTGTGTTGGGTGTGATAATACCATTTACACTTGGCAATGGAGTAATTAAGTATTTTGCTAATGGGATGAAGCTTATACTTAAAGCATTTACGGCACTTGGTTGGTAACATTCGAGTTGGCTTCCTTGCTGACATATAATTGGCCCACCATATATATTGCCACTTAAAAGATTGCCATTGACTAATAGGTTCAAAGAACATGATTGTTTATATACCAAAGTAAATGAGCCTGGGCAATTGCCAGGGCTAGTTATTTGTGTAATTCCTGCAATGGGTTTCATGGTCAGGGTATGTGGTCGACGAGATTGGTTGGTGATTGTATATTTAATTGTTGCTGTGCTTGCTGAGGTGAGTGATATTTGTGGCGGGTAACCCGGATTTGGAATAATTGTCCATAACGGTTTGCCAGCATAACAACTAAGGCTAAATAATAAAGTAACCACGGATATAGCTATCTTGGCCATTTTGAGCATTTAAAAATCCATTTTTTTTGCAGTTTTATTTACTATCTTAATTGGATTTATTTATATAAATCAATAGGATTATTTATGAAAGATGGGTAGAGGGTAACCCGTATTAGGTTGTGCTAATACGGGTTAGAAATTTAGATGATTAATAGATAAAGAGCGCCAGGTCCACGTAATACTTGTACCAGTAACTCATTTTTCTTTTGTTGTGCAATTTGTTGTAATGATTTTACGTCTTTAACTGGAGACTTATTAGCAGAGATAATAATATCACCAGGTCTTAGACCTGCACGCCATCCGGCACTGCTTTCTACAGCACCTACGACTTGAACTCCAGTAACATTGCCATGAGGTGGTGTTTCTTGATCAAATGCTCTTAATGCCAAACCATAAAGGAATGGATTGCTTGATTGCAGTTTTTGCTCATGGGATTTAACGTCAGTAACGACTGCGTCAAGGGTGATTGGTTTGCCATCGCGTTGAACCATAATCTTAGCACTAGTGCCTACACGTAATAAGCTTACAGTTGTTTTTACCTGAGTTCCCTGGGTAATTTTAGTATTATTGATTTGGGTAATAATATCGCCAGCTTTTAAACCTGCAAATTCTGCTGGAGAACCAGGATTAACTTGTGCAACTAATGCTCCTTGGAAATCTTCTGGATATCCCATAGCTTGAGCTAGTTCAGGAGTTAAGTGTTGAACAAAAATTCCCATCAACCCACGATGAATAGAACCGTATTTTATAATTTGTTGTGCAACATCTTTTGCCATGTTGATCGGAATAGCAAAACCAATACCTACGTTACCACCGTAAGGTGAAAGAATCGCTGTATTGATACCAATTAACTCACCTTTAGAGTTAACCAGTGCACCACCGGAGTTACCTGGGTTAATTGCAGCGTCAGTTTGAATGAAGTTTTCTACACCTTCAATATTTAAATCGCTACGCTTTAAGGCACTCACAATCCCGAAGGTTGCAGATTGGCTGTTACCAAAGCTATTTAAGCCAAATGGGTTACCAATTGCTACCACAAAATCACCAACTTGCAGTTGATCTGAGTCGCCAATAGGTAATGATTTTAGGTTTTTGGCATCGATTTTTAACACCGCTAAATCGGTTTCGCTGTCACCACCGATTAACTTTGCTTTCAAACGTCGGCCATCTTGTAAGGTAATGGTAATCAGCGTGGCATTACGAATCACATGATCATTCGTAATGATAACTCCTTGTTTCGGATCGACGATTACGCCTGAACCAATGCTTTCAAATTTGCGTCCTTTTTCAGGTAATTGTCTAGAGCGTCTATTATTTTGTGCTTCTTCTTCTGCAGCGGCTCCCGGGGCGCTGATTTCATTGGGTAAGTAACCTTGTACGGCAACATTCACAATGGCTGGCATAATATTTTTTAATACAGGTGCCATGCTTGGTATAACCACTTCATCTGCCGCGTAAGTTAGCGGCATGGTTGCAAGGAGCAGGGCACTAAAGAGTAATTTCATGCTTTTTATCATTTTTAGTCCTGAGGTTGAGGTTGATTATTAAACCAGATTAAGGTGCCTATTCTACCTGTTTGAGAGGTTTTTCGATAGGAAAACAACTCACTTTCTGACTCAAAAGTACATAATTCGGACTGATATACCGCGTGTATGCCTTGAGAGTTCAGCACCATTTCCGCAATTTTCGGCAAATTAGCCAGCCATTTGGAGTTAACTGGCTTAAATGCTTCTTTGCTAAAAGGATATTTCGTGGTGAAGGTTTCATATACCTCATCGCCCACTTCATAACATTTGTGGCAAATTGCGGGTCCTATCCATGCGAGCAGATCGGAGGCTTTGCTGTGCATTTTAGCAAGTGTATTTTCTACGATGCCATTTACTAAGCCTTTCCAACCTGCATGAATGGCGGCAATTTCATTGCCTTGTACATTGCATAGAGTAATGGGTAAACAATCTGCTGTAAGAATCACGAGCGGATGTTTACTTGAACGTGTTACTGAGGCATCTGCCTCTCGATTTGCATCTTCTTCCACCAACACGCAACGAGTGCTGTGTGTCTGGCGTAGCCATTGAGGTTCGCTAGGTAAATGCAGTAACTCAACCAGTTGTTGGCGGTTTTGCAAAACATGTTGATCATCATCTCCAATTCCTAATCCTAAGTTATTGGAGTTATAAGGGGCCAAGCTATATCCTGACAGACGGGTTGTACTCAGTGCGGTGATATTTTTAGGTGCAGGCCAACAGGCTAAATTAGTCTTCATAATGCGCGTCCAATGTGTTAAGAAGATGTTGGAAATCATCGGGTAAAGGTGCTGTAAATGTCAACTCCTCGTCTGTATTAGGATGGAAAAAAGAGAGGCTGCATGCATGCAGAGCTTGTCTTTTAAAATCCTGAATGAGGTTTCGCAGCTCAGATGATGCTTGAGCAGGAACTTTCATGCGACCACCATAAAGCGGATCGCCAACGACTGGGTGATTAATATGTGCCAAATGAACGCGAATTTGATGCGTCCTTCCAGTCATTAATTTAACATCCAGTAGAGTAAAGTCTTGATATTGCTTGTTTATTGAATAATGGGTAATTGCTTCGCGCCCGTGTTCCTGCACTGCCATTTTTAAGCGGTTACGAGGGTGGCGTCCAAATCCAGTCTCAATGGTTGCTCCCGAAATGAGATGGCCTTGCACCAAAGTAATATAGTGGCGTTGAATTTCTCGCGCCTGCATTTGCCTTATGAGGGAGGTATGGGCGGTTAAACTTTTGGCCACGACTAATAAACCCGTTGTGTCTTTATCCAAACGATGAATAATTCCAGCTCTGGGCAAATGATGTTGAGAGGGTGCATGATGTAATAAGGCATTAACCAAGGTATGATCTCGATTTCCCGCTCCTGGGTGTACCACCATATTGGCAGGTTTATTTAATACCAATAATTCATCATCTTCAAAAACGATATTGAGTGGAATCTCTTCAGGAGCACAAGACTCGAAACTAGTGTCGATTATATTAAGATCCACGTTAATTTCAATGAGATCACCATCTAAAGCCTTATCCTTTGGCTTGCAGGACTTTTGATTCAGGGTGACTGCACCGCTTTTTATCCAGTTACTGATTTGTGAGCGGGAATATTCGGGAAGTAGATTCGCGAGCACACTGTCTATGCGCTGATTATGGTGCTCGCGGGGAACAGTTAATTTTTTTTGAATATGTTCTATCATTAGGATGTGTAAGCCTCAACTTCAACAAGACGTCCACGTAATGAGTTAGGTAATGCTTCATTAATATGAACATCAACAAATTGGCCAATTAAATGAGCTGGGCCATCAAAATTTACGACACGATTGCATTCAGTACGGCCAGAAAGTTGCTGGCTGTCTCTTTTCGAATGTCCCGTTACTAATATTCTTTGTGTGCTATCAATCATTGACTGGCTATAACGTGATGATTGGAGTAGCAATCGGTTTTGTAGGATTTGTAGGCGTTGTTTTTTGACTTCCATTGGCGTGTCGTCAGCTAAATTAGCCGCAGGAGTACCTGGTCTTGGGCTGTAAATAAAGCTAAAGGAGATGTCAAAGCCGATTTCATGGACTAGATCCATTGTGGCCTGGAAGTCTTTATCTGTTTCTCCAGGGAAACCCACGATAATATCGGTAGACAGACGAATGTCTGGGCGAATTTTACGTAGTTTTCTGATTTTTGATTTAAATTCTAATGCGGTATAGCCACGTTTCATCAGGCCTAAAATGCGATCAGAACCACTTTGTATTGGTAAATGTAAGTGATTTGCCAATTCAGGAACTTCCGCATAGGCATTAATCAAGTTATCTGAAAACGCTAAAGGATGAGAGGTAGTGAAACGAATTCTGCCAATTCCATCAATCGCAGCAATATAATGGATGAGAAGAGCTAAATCAGCAATGTCGCCATTTTCCATTTTGCCGCGATAGTCATTAACGTTTTGCCCGAGCAAGTTGATTTCTCTTACTCCTTGAGTCGCTAAATGGTAGCATTCAGCCAATACATCATCAAAAGGACGGCTGATTTCTTCGCCACGGGTATAGGGAACTACACAGAAGCTGCAGTATTTGCTGCAGCCTTCCATAATTGAAACGAAGGCAGTTGGCCCTTCTGCTCTTGGTGCAGGTAAATGGTCAAATTTTTCAATCTCCGGGAAGCTAATATCTACAACCGGCTTTTTCTTTTCAATACGCTCATTCAACATCGCTGGAAGACGATGCAAGGTTTGTGGGCCAAAAACGAGGTCTACAAAGGGAGCGCGTTTAACAATGTCAGAGCCTTCTTGGCTAGCCACACAGCCCCCAACTCCAATTACTACATGTGGGTTTTTGGCTTTATAATCACGCCATTGTCCTAATTGAGAAAAGACTTTTTCTTGCGCCTTTTCACGAATAGAACAGGTATTAAGTAGTATTACATCTGCTTCTTCGACTTGATCAGTTTTCTCCAAACCGTGAGATTCTCGCAATACTTCTGCCATTTTTGTTGAATCGTATTCATTCATTTGGCAGCCATTTGTTTTGATGTACAGTTTTTTAGCCATATAAAAATCTACTTTTAAATATAATGCAGGCTTATTGCGTGCCGATTAAACCTACATTGAGATCACAATTTGTGTGTATTATACCCAAGAAACTTCAAAATGCCATTTTTGTGAGTAACTTCATGATTAAGGTGCTGTGGACGAGAGGATAAATACTTCATCTTGCCCAAATCAGGTCATCCTGAACGAAGAGAAGGAGCTCCGCAAGATGACATGTATGGTTACACTGCCCCAGGATGACTTGTTTAATGGACGCTTTGGCAATAAGTTTCTTTAATCTTAGGCAAAATAAGTAAAGCGATGAACATACCTAATGGAAGAATAGCTAATCCAGTATGATAAGCCTCCATAGGATATACTCTGACTGTTCCATTCAACTCACCGGTCCATAATTTATCAAGGATATATCCGATAAGTGGTTGAGCTAGAGCAATACCGATCATATTCATCATGTTCATAAAACTTAAACCCGTGGCAACGTATTTTTTATTACATAATTCTTTAACTACAGTAAAGGCAGGTAAAAAGCCTGCAGAAAATATACCAAAGAAGAAGAGGAAAAATTGCATTAAAAAAGAGGAGCCAATCGGAGCAAAGATAAAGAATAATGAGCAAAATAGGGCGCCAACACAACCTATGTACATTGGTGGCTTGCGTAGGCCAATACGGTTAGAAAATATTCCCCATAATGGACTGGCAATAGCCCAACCAACGAATACCAAGGAAATATAATTAGCAGCTGTTTCTTTGCTAATTGCCATTTTTGCCATAAGGAATGGAACACCCCAAAGCCCACAAAATACTGGAGTTGCCATATACATTAATCCACCATAACAGGCGACCAACCAAATTTGTTTGTTTTTCATCAAGGCAATTAGACTGGGTATTAAATGCTCTTCTTCTTCTTTGGGATGATGATGTACCGGTGGGTGATAGTTTTTGGGAGCATCTTTAGCGATAATAAAAATCAATATGGCAAGAACTAAACCAACATAGCCCATAATCATCATGCTTTTTCGCCAGCCGAAAGCTTCAATAAGCAGTGCTAATGGCGTTTCCCCACCAATGGCACCAAGCATTCCAAGTGTAACCATTAAACCGGTTAATAATGCAAAGCGTTGTGCGGGGAACCAGTTTGCGGCCAATTTCATGGTTCCTACTGCGGCAAAGGCAGACCCAAAGCCAATCATTAATCGGGCAATGCACGCCATGAAAAAGTTATCAGTCATTCCGAAGGCAATGGTACTTACAGCGCAAACTACCGTTGCAAGTGTTAAAAGGCGATGAGGTCCAAAATAATCCATTAATACGCCGCCAGGGAGCTGCATTGCTGCATAAGAATAGAAATAGACTCCGGATAAAATCCCTAGTGTTTGCCCGGTAACGGCAAAATCCCGCATCAGCTCATTACTCATCACACTAGGAGATACTTGGAGAAGGCACTCATAAAAATAGAACAAACAAGCTAATCCCCAGACGATCCATGACATAATGGAACTTTTGCCAGAATATTCTAGCGATTGTGTATTGTAATGTGCCATTATTGTTTCATTCTCCAGATTCGTTCAATCACAAGCCAACCGCCAAAAATAACACATTAATATCAAATACATCAAATAAAATATCAGCCTGTTTATGGTTTGTTGATATTTCTACTATTTTGGCCAGAATGAACGGGTTTTCTGCGCTCAATATGTTCATACCTTGTCTGCCAATAAGCTAAGTGCCTTGTTTGTCCTTCGCGTCGTTTGGAGCATCAATAACTACTCTAGTTCCTTGCATGCCGCCACCTGGTAAATCAACAAATTCTTCATTAAGCCAACGTGCATCTTCAGTAAACATGCGTACACACCCATGGCTTGCTCTAAAACCTGGAACATCATCGCTGCCATGCAATGCATAGCCACGGAAAAAATGCATGCAATAAGGCATCAAAGCACCACCACTTTCACCATAAGACCTTTGTGGAAATACCGTAGATACACAATCTATATCTTGTTTGCGAATAATACGAAATGAACCTGTAGGTGTAGTACATCCACCACGTACTCCTGGACATTTACTGATTCCCGATGAAATAGGTCCCCACCACAGAAGTTCACCGTCCACGTCATAGGCTGCCCAGGCTAGTTTTTTTTGACTAACATAAATCGTTTTTTCACCTGTAGATTCTATATAACGAGGGAAGGGGGATACATCATAAATTGTTAAACGATCGATGTTTTTCGGGACAGCAATAGTCATGCCGGGACGTAAGGATATATTCATGCGATTAATGCGACGAACCATATCGCGCTCTTCGGCATTAGGAAAGAGATTATCCCAGCTTTCCCCATTTTTAATTTTAATGCAGAGGTAATCTGGTGAGCTACATAGGCTTTCTCCATAACGAGTGGTGGCAGCTAGGGCAAGCGAGCTAGTCAGCATAAAGTATGCTGAGATCAACATTGATATCATAATTTTCATGGCATGATCTCAATTTGGGGTTTCATATTATCGTTAGCGGCATGTTGATGAATAACTTTATAAAAATTTTTGCCATAAATTGCCCGTATTAACGAAGTCGTAATACGGGGACGTGGCATATATATCCCTATTACAACTTCACCTAACACGGACTACGCTTTTTTAGAAAGTAAGGCTAATTTGTTGTTTCTGATGTTTTGGGAGAAATTTCCTTCCAAGCGTCATGTATCTCTCGTAGTAATTCACTTGATTTAGTCAACAACTCTTCATCATTATGTAAGTTAGCTTTTAAAAGTAATATTTCTATATGTTCATAGATTTGGAGTAAGTTAGCAGCTATTTCGCCACCTTCTTCCTGATTTAGGCAGGTTTTTAAACCGGCAATAATACCCAATGCTTTGCCTATGTGTTCGCCTTTTTCTCGGATTTGTTTGCGTTCCATACTCCCTTGTGCTGCAGCAATATGATTGCGTGCACCTTGTAAGAGTAAGTTAATTAACTCATGAGGATCTGCTGCTTCGACTCGAGTTTTTAACTCAATAGACTTATATTGATCTGCTGCCTTTTTATATGGATTTTTCATGAATTAATACCTCTTAAGTCCGTGTGTAAGTTGGCCTGCGTGATCCTAAGTGAGCCAACTATTTATAGGTTTAATCTTTACTCTTTAGTTTGGGTAAATTAGCCAGAACCTGACTAAGCATACCGCTCGTATCTTGTAGTTTTGAAATAAGCAGATCAACAGCATTCCATCGTTTTAGATATTTCTGCTCTAGCATCTTACTTTTATCATCAATTTTTTGTTGCTCTTTATTTAACTGATTTACGTTTTTATTTAATGAATCTGTTCGTTCTTCAAACTCGCCTTTATCACCGACATACCCATCAAGTATCTTATCGAGCAGGACTGCAACCCCATCATTAACAATGATTTGACCACGATCACCTGTTCCACCCGCAAGCACGTTAATTGATAAAGTATTTAATTTCCCTGCTCCTGTCATGGTAACACCATCAGTAGAAATTCCAGGAAGATCTCCAATACGTCCTGATAAACTCACTCCAGGAACAAAATCAGTTAAAAAAATCTCATAACTTCCCGCAGCAACTTTAGTATCCATAGAGTTAATTTGAATATTGGGATCTGTTGCTGTGATGGATTTTGCAAATAAAGCGCCAATGGCTTCAAAGTTTTTGTTGAGTGCTGTTTTGAACTTATCTTGATCTAACTCCAGTGCACCACCTTTTTTGGTGGTAATCCCGATGTCTGTAAGTGATTGAAAAGGACTTCCACTGGGTGGAGTAAAACTGCTTATAAGTTGCTGCATGTTTTGCTTCAAACCTTTGATTTGAGAGTCACCCTGGAAAAATCCACTGGTTTGTGTCTCCGCGTCATATCCAATTGCGCTACCTAACAACGCCATGCATTCGTTATATTTTTTGATAAAGTCGTTAATGCAGGTTGTTAGATGTTCCTGGTTGTTTGAAACTGTTAAACTAATGTTCGAACCAGTGGTAACTTCTTTTAAGTTAAGAGTAATTCCTGAAAGCACATCTTTAAGTTGATTTGTACTTTGATTTATTGTCATGCCATTAATGAGCACGACACTATTTTGTGCTGCTAAATTTTGTGTTAGTGACGTGTTACTTGTTGTTGGATCATAATTCAAAGCTGCGATATCACTAGTAATTTGCATCGCATAGTTCTCTCCTGTATCAGAGGAGGTAAGACTTAATCGAGCACCTAAGCTATCTTGTATGATGCAGGCACTTACGCCAGCATCAGCTGTATTGATTGCATCACAAACTGCACGGAGACTATCGCTTCCTGGTGCAATGGTAATCGTTAATGGATTTACCTCGGCGTTTGCAGTAAAAGTACTTAGATCACTGCTGTAGGTACCGAAATTAAAAGTAATCGTACCGTCTCCTATAGAGGTAGCACTATTGGCAAAATAAGCACTGGAAAGGCTTTGGGATTGGGCTAGGGATTGTACTTGAACTTGGTAAGTCCCCGGTTGAGCCTGATTGGTAATTGTTGCATCAAAATATTTAGCATCGCTAATCGAGCTTTTCATTTTATTGATTTGGCTCAGATTAGATAAATTATTTAGCGTCGTTTGCAAATTAGATAAAATGCTTTTGACTTGTCCAATAGCGGAAATCTCTGCGTTAGCAAAAGTTAATTTTTTATCATGACGGGCTTGCGCACTTGCTACGTCCGCCTTAACCATAGCATCTACCATGCCTTTAATATCGAGTCCGGATCCTATTCCTGGTGATGATAAGCCCATAATGTCCCTTATTATTATTCTTATGTTGGTTATTTATTCAAAAGCAGATCATTCATTTAAACCCGTTTGTTAACGGATCCCTGAACTATTTCATCAAGTAAACTTAATAAATGCAAGTATTCATCGGAAGGTATTTTACGTAGTACTTTATCTGAAATTTTTAGCGTTACAATGCTTTGTAATAAACCAGTTACATTATCAATTGTTTGCTTCACGTCAGTATCTAAATTCTCTGTGGAAGTCGAACTTTTTGTCATAGGTTTAATATTTTTGTCATTAAGCTTTACGAAGTCAGCTTGTAACATTTTATTTGTTGGGGGGATTGATTCAATTGTCATTTATTATTCCTATTCCCATAGCAATAGATATATAAGTTGTTAGGGCAATAAATAAAAATCGAAGTACAGTAGCCTGTACTTCGATTTAAAATACCTACAATTAGTTCAATAATGAAAGAACAGATTGTGGCATACTGTTTGCTTGTGCCAACATTGCAGTTCCAGCTTGTTGCAGGATTTGGTTCTTAGTTAAATTTGCCATTTCAGCAGCATAGTCAGTATCTTGGATACGGCTACGAGCAGCTTGAGTGTTATCAGAAATGTTTTCTAAGTTAGCAATAGTTGCTTCAAAGCGGTTTTCCATAGCACCCATAGCAGCACGGTTAGCAGTAATGCTTGCTATTGCTGAGTCAATTCTTTGGATTGCTGTTGTTGCACCTGCTTGAGTACTAATGTCCAAAGTATCAATACCGCTGGTATCAGTCATAATTGTACCGGAAGTAAATCCTAAGTCAGCAATAGTACCACCTAAGTAAATTACGTTGTCACCAGTCATTGTTAATGTGCCGGTTAACGCAGTACCAGATGTAAATGAACCTGCAGCTGTTAATGGAGTATCCCCTGTTTCTGTTACAGTAATATCACGGCCATCAGCAGCAGTTAAAGTAACAATAGTACCAGTTGCGTCTAAAGAAGCTACAACACCAGTTTGTGATGATTGGCTGTTGATCAAATCATTCAATGTAGTCGCAGTTAAGGCAGTATCATCACCGTTGAATATGGTTATACCATTGATGTCTAAATCATAAGCGCCACCAGCAAAAGTTAGGGCACCAGTAGTACCTTTAGTTTCTGCAGTAACTGATAAACCATTAACGTTTGCTGCATTGATTGCCGCAGCTTTCGCGAATGCAGAACCACCACCTTGACCAGTAATGCTGGTAGCATAAAGGGCAGAAGAAGCAATCGTTTTAGTTCCTGGAGTACCTGCCATACCAATTGTGATGTCAGTAGCAGTAGCTGTAGTTACGTTAGTACCAGTAGCTTGTGCAAGGAAGCCTATAGAACTAGCTGAAATACTATCAATTCCAAAAGAAGTAGTTTGGTTTGCGTTAGCGCCTACTTGGAATGTAGTACTTGAAAATGCACCGTTAATAATGCTTTGACCGTTGAATTGCGTGTCGTTTGCAATATCATTTATCTGGCTAATTAACTGACTCACTTCATCTTGTAATGCCAAACGGTCAGCAGAACTGTTAGTACCGTTTGCGGCTTGTACAGACAACTCACGCATTTTTTGTAAATTGTCAATAGCTGAACCCATACCGCCTTCAGCAATATGCGCAAGAGAAATTGCATCGCTAGAGTTTTGAGCTGCTTTATTCACACCATTAATTTGAGCTGTCATTAATGTAGAAATTGCAAGACCTGCAGCGTCATCTTTTGCACTATTGATTTTTAAGCCAGATGAAAGTCTTTGAATTGCTGTAGACATTGCATCACTGCTTTTTGATAAGTTACGCTGTGCTAATAGCGACGATACGTTGGTATTAATAACTTGAGCCATATTTATAGTCTCCTCAGACTTGGTCCCTGTGTGGGATTTTTTTTCCGTTTAGTAATCAAGAATTTCATTTTTGTATGAGCTTCCTGTTCCCAAGATGTTTATCGGCCATGATGCAAAAAACTTTAGGAAAAAAATGGAAAATTTTTAAAAAAAATAAAAAAAATGATTAATAAAATTAATGGGTTGCGTTGTTGTGCTTTATTTGGTCTTCGAGAAAAATATTAATGAAAATATGTTTACTCTAATAGTATATTATGGTAATGAACTTACCGTTTCACAGGATACGATTTCAGAATATTTTTTTATGTGTATAATATTAGCGAAAAAAGCAGTACATTTTCCCTATAATAGGGAAAGCTGCTTTTTTTATGACTAAGGTTCTATAAATAATGGGTTCCAATTTATGAGTTGGTTAAAAAAATTATTACCATCAAGAGTAAATACTGATACCTCGCAGAAAAAAGGGGTACCGGAAGGTTTATGGCTTAAATGTTCTGGCTGTAATGAGGTTCTATACAGTACCGAACTGACCAAGAATTTAATGGTCTGCCCTTCATGTAATTTTCATCATAGAATTTCAGCACGCGTTCGTATTGGACAGTTTCTCGATGAAACAGGTCAAGAGGAAATCGCTGCATCATTAGAGCCAATTGATAGGCTTAAGTTTAGAGACTCCAAAAAATATAAAGACAGAATTTCTCAAGCTCAAAAAGCTACGGGTGAAAAGGAAGCATTAATTATTGTTAAAGGTACATTAATGCAACAACCTGTTGTGGTAGGAGCTTTTGAGTTTAACTTTATGGGTGGCTCAATGGGGGCTACGGTTGGTGAAAAATTTGTGCGTGCGGTTTCTGTAGCTACAGAAGAACATCGTCCTTACATTTGTTTTACTGCTAGTGGTGGTGCGCGTATGCAAGAAGGTCTATTTTCTTTAATGCAGATGGCTAAAACTTCCGCGGCATTAGCAAAATTTGCTGAAACTGGACTTCCTTTTATTGTGGTACTGACGGATCCTACTATGGGTGGTGTATCTGCGAGTTTTGCAAGTTTAGGGGATGTGATTATGGCAGAACCTAATGCTTTAATTGGTTTTGCTGGTCCAAGAGTAATTGAGCAGACAGTACGACAAACTTTGCCGGAAGGTTTTCAACGCAGTGAGTTTCTTTTGGAACATGGCCATATTGACATGATTGTACAACGAAAAGAGCTTCGTCCGTTAATTTCAGAATTGGTGTCGAAACTGACTCGAAAAAATTAATCTGTTTAGATTCGGCGTGCTGATTACAGTAAGGCTGAGGGTTCTCAATATTCTCGAATTACCGCGGTTAATCCGCGTTAATTCGCTTAAGATTAGCCATAGAGCGTATACCCTATCTATTATTGCCACCAGCTAGGAGTATTTTTTGTTTAAGCCCTATAACGAATGGATCTTAGCTGAATGGCTATCTGATCTCGAAACTCGAAATATCAACGAAATTCAATTAGGTTTAACTCGAATTCAGATCGTTGCGGAGCGATTACAATTACTGAAGCCAAATTGTAAAGTAATTACCGTTGCAGGAACGAATGGAAAAGGTTCAACAGTAACGGCATTAGAACATATTTATCATACGGCAGGTTATAAAGTAGGGGCTTATACTTCCCCACATCTTATTCATTTTAATGAGCGTGTTCGTGTTGGTTTAATGCCCATAACTGATGATATGTTATGCCAGGCTTTTACATTAATTGAATTAACACGTCAGGATACGATATTAACTTATTTTGAATTTATAACTCTCGCTGCATTATGGTATTTCCACAAAGAGCAAGTTGATATTATTATCCTCGAAGTTGGCTTAGGGGGGCGTTTGGATGCAACCAATATTATCGATGCGGATCTGTCAATTATTACCACCATTGATTTGGATCATCAGGACTTTCTAGGGGATACACTAGAAGCTATTGGTTATGAAAAAGCGGGTATTCTTCGTAGCGGAAAACCATTTATTTATGCCGACGAGAATCCACCTTCAAGTATCGTCGAAGTGGCTACAGGCTTGTCTGTTTCTGCTTATTATTTAGGTAAGGATTTTTCATTTGAAGAAAGTGAGCTCGTTTGGAGTGTTCGGTGGGGTGACACACAAATAAATGATTTACCAACACCAGCAATACAGCTGAAATCAGCTGCAGCCGCAATTACGGCATCGCTTGTATTAGCCCATAGCCTTCCTGTTTCTTACGAGCATCTGCACAAGGCGATGGAGAATATTTTTATACCTGGTCGTTTGCAATTGCAGAAGGGGATCGTTGATGTTCTTTATGACGTCTCTCATAATCCGCAATCTGCACGATTATTAGCTAAAACTTTGGTGCGCTATGGTAAAAAAGCGACGGTTCATGCTGTTTTTTCAGCTTTAAAAGATAAAGATATTCTGGGTTTAATCTTACCATTAAAGGATTATGTTGATTATTGGTATCCTGCTCAATTAGATGTTAAACGCGCCCCTAGTGCGAATTTATTGCTTTCTTATTTTAAGGATGCAGAAATTTATGCGAAAATTTGTTATAATGAGCCATTTCTTGCCTTTAAAGCCGCATTAGATCAGGCAAAACCGGGTGATTTAATCGTTGTTTATGGGTCATTTTTTACTGTGGGTCATATAATGGCTGTTCAGTCTAATTAGGAGGTTCGATGAAACTGGTAATCAATGAGAAATTAAAACATCGCTTAGTTGGTATCTCTGTGATTTTATCATTGGGAGCAATTTTTTTGCCTGCTATGATGAAAAAATCAAGTCAACGTTTAGAAAATAACCTTAGTGTTAATGTTCAATTGCCCCCTAAACCCGTTGCTCCAAATGTTGCCGTTACTGATGAAGAACAAATGTTTAAAACGATTAAAATAGCTAAGGTTAATATTAAATCGGCGGCTCCTCAAAAAACAATTAAAGACGATTTTATTACTTCAGCCCCAGTTAATGAAGAATTGAGCATGCCTGTTGCCAAGGTGGAGCAAACTCCAGCCACGGCTGCAATGGAAAAACCAATTGAACTTGCATTAAACAATGCGGTACAAACCACTGTACATAAAGAAGTTCAAGTTGTTCAGGCAAAACTTGAAAAAACCATTGTTAAACCTGCCACGCCAGTAGTTAAACCAGTTCAGGTTGCTGCACAACAAGTTATTAAGCGTAAAGTAGACGTTGTTAAACCTAAAATGCCGGTAAAACCGGTAGTGCCCCACATAGTTGCTAAAAAGCCTGCTGTAAAACGAGATATCTATGCAGTCCAACTTGCATCATTTTCAAAACTAGCTAATGCAGAAGCTTTGGTACATAAATTGCAAGGTAAAGGATATAAAGCGAGTTATGCTCGTGTAGCAGGAAGAAATGGAGCCATTTATAAGGTATATGTTGGGCATTCTCCAATTCGAGACAACGTAGTTAGGTTGAAAACTCAATTGGCAAGTGCGATGCAATTAAATGGATTTGTGGTCAATACTGGAGTCAGCTAGTGATGCAATTTCAATGGATAGATTTAATTCTTATAGTGATGATTGGATTATCTACGATAACTGGATTGTTTCGTGGGGTAATAAAAGAAGTTATTGCTTTAGGTATTTGGATAGTTGCCATATGGGTGGGATATAACTATTCTCAAAGCTTGACACCCTGGTTATCACAGTTCATAGGAAACCAAACAGCGCGTACCGCCGCAGCGTTTATGATTATTGTTATTGGTGTGATGTTTGCTGGAGCGGTAATTAATTTTATCCTAGGTCTTATGCTTCGCCGTTCTGGCTTAAGCAGTATTGATAAGATTTTGGGAGGGTGCTTTGGTTTTGGAAGAGGGGTTTTAATGGTGTCATTAGTATTGGCGGTGTTAAAAATGACCTCCTTGCCTTATCAGCCTTATACCCAAAGCTCAGTGGTTTGTAATAAATTACAGCCTGTAGTGAACTGGATTTCTGGTTATATTCCTATCGTGCTTAATCAAATGAAATCAATGGATGCGGTTTCAGGGAATATCGGTAATATCATTGATTCTATTCCTCATCCTTAAAAATCCAACTGAATCTGAGTAGTTAATATGACCTGGTTGTATCCAACCAGGTTTCCTTTCTATATAATCCTGATAGACTAACCGCAGTTTTGTTATTCAAATGAATAACTGTTCACGGTATACATTCGTAATGGTGACAAGTTAAAAAATAACATCTTCATGAACGCTAAGGTTTATGAGATAGAGTGCGATTTCACAGGATGAATCTTAATCTATGGTTGGATTAATTAATTTCTTATCTTTTTTAGCGCTACTGGGGGTTGTCCCGGTTATTACTTTATTTCTTCAATTTCTCTTGGTTGGTATCCATGGATTAAAAAATCACTACTCACAATGTAAAAATTATACTCCTAGGGTAGCAATTATTATTCCAGTTTGGAATGAAGAAGATGTGATTGGTTTTAGTATCGATAGTTTAATGAGCTTGAATTATCCCTACGAATGTTTACGAGTTTATGCCATAGATGATGTTAGTAGCGATAAAACACCACAAATTCTGGCCGCTAAAAGCCAAGAATACCCTGATCATGTTTTTAACATTCGACGTATTGAAAAAATCGATTTTGGCAAGGCTGCAGTAGTTAACCATGGTTTAAAAACTATACTAAGCGATTCCTGGGCAGAAGCGATTATGATTATTGATGCGGATGTCATGTTTGAAAAAAATTCCTTGCGAAGAATGACCCGCCATTTTGCTGACCCTCATATTAGCGCCGTGACGGCCTATATAAAGGAAGGACAAAATCCAGGTAATATAATGACGCGGAGTATAGGATTTGAATACATAGTTGCCCAGGCCGCAACACGACGCGCGCAGAATGTTCTTGGAGTTATGGCATGTTTGGCAGGAGGAGCGCAACTGCATACAAGGGCAAATATTGAGCAGCTTGGGGGTAAAATTGATACCTCAACTTTGGTTGAAGATACCTACACAACATTTAAAACTCAATTACATCGAAATAAAGTTCTTTTTGATGGAAATGCAATCGCAATTGCCGAAGAGCCAGGTGATATAAGCAGTCTCTGGCGACAACGATTTCGCTGGGCAGAGGGGAATGTACAGATTATTAATAAGTTTAAAAAAATATGGTTCCGTCCCAGTACTCCTGGTGGATTAGGTGGTATTTTTTTTGGCTTGATTTGGTTTAGCACAGTTTTGATGCCCCTAATTATGATTACTACCTCAATAGCGCTTAATGCCCTCTATTTTTTAAATGCGTCATTATCTTGGCAGTTTTTCCGTATTTTTTCTTTAATTAGCTTTGCTACTTATTTATTTACAACTTTTTATGGTTTTTGTGTTGATCCCAAAACAGCAAAACGAGTCTGGTTTGAAGGAATAATGTTTCCGGGATTAATTTCTTTAATAAATATGTTGGTTGCCGTTTTTCCAGATCACGCGACTTTGCTTATTCATCAGTATTGTTCCACAGAGTTAGTATATATTTATGACCATTATTTTTTGCTTTGGGCTAATAGTTGGATTTCTTTATGTATGTTTTTTGCTTGGATTCTTTATCGTTTGGATAGGGCGGGTGTTTCGCAAAAAATTACCAACCCATTACTTTTAATAGTTGGTTATGGGCCATTGCTTTGTGTTATTACCTTATGCGCTTATCTTGTGCAGTTTTTTCATCGCGAAATGAAATGGAATAAAACCATAAAGACTGGCAAAGTAGAGCCGAAAAAAAAATCATTAGTGGTAGCTTATGATTTTCACACGATCCTAGCTGCTGATCAGAAAGAAGAGCGTCGGTTATTTTATTATGAAGTGGTGATGCTTACGATTTTAATTATTTTTTGTATTTTACATCGATATTATGGATTATCATGAAAATGATTTGGTTTAAATACAGTCTAATACTTTTTATGCTTGGCCAAACTTGTTTATTAAGGGCGGAAAATGGATCCTCAGTGTGTAATGCCAACCAGGGTCTTACCTTATTAAATCAAGAAAACCCACCTTTTCTGCAAATTAAAACGATACTCTCAGCCTGTGATAAAAGCATGCCCCAGGATGTTCAGGTTTTGCTGTTGCATGGCTTATTAGCCAGAAAAGAAGGTATGAAAAACAATCATTATTCAGAGGCAATTTCTTGGTTAAAACAAGCTAGAGCAACGGCATCAAACACTAATGATATTCCTGCATTAGAATTGGCGGTCACTTATGAATGGGCAAATCAGCCTGATAATGCGCAACCCATTTATGAGCAAGTTTTAGCGAGAAATCCTAACTCTCGCCCCGCGTTGCTGGGCTTGGCTCGTACAGCAACAGCAAATGATCATCTGGAGAGCGCCCTTAACATTTATAAAAAGCTATTAAGCGTAAACCCTAAAGATCCTGATGCTTTAAATGGAATGGGGCGAGTTATGATGGCTTATAAAACATATGATGAGGCAGCGCTTTATTTTAATCAGGTTTTAACCATGCAACCAGGTAATGTCGATGCACAAATTGGCATGAAGCAGGTTAATCTGCTGAATGAACAAGTTGCGAAATTAGACTCCGCCATTGCCCCAATTTTTACTTGTGATCCGGCTCAAGGGTTAAAATTAATTAACCAATCTCCTCCACAACTATTATTAGTGCAACAAATTCTCTTAAATTGTGCCCGTGAGAAAAATACTGATGTGCAAGTATTGTTGTTGCAGGGATTAAATGAGCGTGTACAAAAAAGGTATCCTCAGGCTATAGAATGGTTAAAAAAGGCAAAGAATGCGGCTTCGCCTGATAACCCAGTACCAGCCCTAGAATTGGCTGTAACTTATGAATGGTCGCATTTTAATTTAACCGCAAAGAGTATTTATGAGACGCTTTTGGCTATTCATCCTGATTTACGTCCTGCTTTGCTTGGTAAAGCACGTATTGATATGTCGCAAAAAAATAGTGCTGAAGCCCAACACATTTATACACGCTTACTGCAAAAAAACTCTAAGGATCTAGATGCCTTAAACGGTTTAGCCCGTATTTACATGATGGAAAAAAATTATGCCGAAGCGAAACGTTATTTTGATCAGGTGTTGGATCTGGAGCCGGGAAATGTCGATGCTAAAATCGGTTTAGAACAACTTAACTTAAGCAAAGTAGTAAGTCAGCCCTTGCAACACAAAGCGATCCCAGCAAAGTTATCTCCTTGCAATACGGCTGCGGGGCTTCTATTGGTCAACGCTAAAAATCCTCGCGTGAACGAGGTACAGCGAATTCTGAATTATTGTGACCAATTAAAGCATCCTGATGCCCAAGTCTATTTATTGCATGGATTATTAGCTCGCTCACAAAAGAATTACCCTGAGGCAATACGTTGGCTTCAACGTGCTAAAAATGCTGCATCAAGTAATAATTCCGTACCTGCACAAGAATTAGCATTAACCTATGAGTGGTCTTTGCAATTAAAAAAGGCACAAGCTGAATATGACGCGTTGTTGACTAAAAACCCCAAATCTCGCCCCGCATTATTAGGGGCTGCGCGCGTTGAAACCGCACAATACCATATCCATATTGCGAATCTTATTTATAGTCAATTGTTGACTATAAATCCTAATGATGTAGATGCTTTAAATGGCATGGGGCGTCTACAAATGACTAATAAAAAATTCAAACAGTCGCGTGCTTATTTTAATAAGGCTTTGCAACTTAACCCTAAAAATAGCGATTCATTAATGGGGTTAGAGCAGCTGAATAATTCCACGCGTTATATGGCAAGTTTTAATCAGGGACAATATCGGGTACTCGACAAACAATCAAACAGTAGTGTGCTTTATGGGTATAGCGATATTAATGCTACGGATAGGATTATTGGTATTGCTACCCATAACAGCCAGCAATTAAATTTGGATCTGACTGTTGAACCAACGATATTGCCCAATAACAGTATTTTTCTTGCTTATCAACGCCAACTTCCTGGTAAATATGGCTGGGGAATCAATTATGATTTTCGACAGCATAATAATTTACCTATAGAGTCACGTGTTGGTGGCACAGGCAATATTTTCTTACTTAATTCCTTACAGTGGTTTGGTGGTTTTTGGGCTGGATTTCCTTCACCATGGAACAACCAACTTTATTTTTCAGGCCTGACATATTATACCTTGCTTCCCTTCAACATCAGTGCAACAGGTTTTTGGGGAAATCAACAAATAGGTGGCCAAAATACTACTTATTCTATTGACTTAAGTAAAGAATTTGCAAATTCTGCTTTTTATGATGTAGGTGCCTCTTATAATACGACGCAAAAATTTTGGGGTTATCATGGACGCCTTATTTTCCCTACGTTTAAACATCAGGCGATAGAGGGGTCTGTGGAGCATTATGAATTTAATAATATCACTATTTTTGCCGCAGGCTGGCGTATATATTGGGGCTGATGCAGTGTGTAGCAAGTAATGAGCTAAACTGAAGATAACGCCGTCGCATAGAGAGAAAAATAATGAAAATACTATTAACCGGGGCTGGTGGTGCGGCAGCCGTTAGTGTTTGGAAAAGTCTTAACCGAGAGCATGAGATTTACATGGCTGATATTGATCCTTGTGCCGCGGGCTTGTATTTAGTTCCTCCAGCACGAAGACTGATCATTCCTGCTGGTAATTCACCACAGTTTCCATCTATATTGCTTTATGAATGTCAAAAGCATCAAATCGAATTGCTTATTCCTACTGTAGATTGTGAGTTGAGCCATTTGGCATTACAGGCAAAGCAATTTGATGAGTATGGCATCAAAATACCTCTTAGTTCAGTGGACGCATTAGAACGTTGTCGTGACAAATACTCCTTGTTAACTTATTGTCAAAGCACCGGTTATACACCCGAATTCAGTTTGTTTACATCGAAGCTTGATATTACACGATTGCAATTTCCTTGTTTCGCTAAACCACGTCGGGGTGCGGGCTCTAGTGGTGCCATGATCATTAATGGCATCGATGATTTTAAAATGTTACCTGATGATGGTAGTTATCTGGTTCAGGAGCTACTCCCTGGGGATGAGTATTCTGTTGATATCTATATTCACAGCACTGGCCATCCAATAGCTGCCGTCCCCCGTTTACGTATGAAAATTGATTCTGGCATCGCAGTTGCAGCACGAACCTGTATTAATCCACAATTATCCATGATGGCCATTGATATTGCTCAAAAAGCAGGAATTACTTATGTGGCTAACGTGCAATTTAAAGCCGATGCAAAAGGGAATTTTAAGCTATTAGAAATTAATCCTCGTTTCCCAGGAACTTTACCATTAACTAGCGCAGCAGGAATTGATATCCCTCAGCTATTAATTGACGACTTGTTAAATAAGCCGTTTACTTCACACTTATTACCGTTTAAAGAGTTAATGGTTGTTCGTTATTGGACGGAATGTTTTTTTGCTCCTGATGAATGGAAGGCACTATCTCCGTCTTAAAACTAGCGCCAATCAATATTAGGGGGCAAAATAAATACAAGGTGAATTATATTTTTTCTCTTCTATACTTATCTATAACATGGCTTAAAATTTTTAAATTCTGGGTATGTTATGGATAAACCACTTTATAAAATTTTACTCATCGAACCCAATGTCAATGTGGCTCGTAGCATTTTAAGTTGGTTAGAAAACAAAGCGGAAGTAACTCATGTATTGGATATTGACGACTGCAAAAAGAAAGTCGCGATTGCTGATTGGGATCTAGTCATTACCGACATGAATTCACCGGAAATGGATGATTTGGATATTACCGTAATGGTAAAAAATGCAAATCCAGAAACCTCATTACTTATTGTTACAGAAGACAAAAAGGTGGACTTTATTATTTCTGCCATGCAAAATCACGCCGATGGTTTATTTTTTAAACCTCTACAAGAAAACGAATTTGTTTTTAAAGCCTTGACGTTAGCCGAAGAGTCGAGAAATAGACGTTTAAAAGGGAAAAAAATAGTGCTTGCAATAGGAGCTCATCCTGATGATGTCGAGTTTGGTTGCGCGGGCACCTTAGCAAAGCATCGAGCTGACGGAGATTCTCTGAATATTCTCACGTTAAGTATGGGGGAGGTTGGAGGGGATTCTTCAATTAGAAAGCAAGAGTCGCAGCGGGCTTCAGAAATTCAAAATGCGCACTTATTTATGGGACATTTTACTGATACTGATATTAATCATGCAGCGAGCACTATTCAATTTATTGAAAAAATAGTGCAAGAAGTACAACCTACACATATTTATACGCATTCATTTCATGACAGTCATCAGGATCATCGTAATGCTCATCAAGCAACGATCACGGCATGCAGAAAAATCCCCAATTTGTATTGTTACTTATCTCCGTCAAGCACCGTGGATTTTAAACCAAATGTATTTATTAATATTGATAAATTTATCGAGGTTAAATTATTGGTGCTGGGCGCTTTTTCAAGCCAATTCAGTATTCGTCCCTATCTTGAACCGGATTTGATCAAGGCAACCGCAAGGTATTGGGGACGTTTTAGTAATTATCATTTGGTTGAACCAATGGAGGTCATTAAAGGGCATTCATGAGTTATTTAAATTCTTCTATCTCATACAATCCTTCGTGTTTAATGTACTGATAGACTTCTTTAGGGATTTTAAATCCAACATCCTTTCCATTTTTAATCTCTTCGCGAATCATCGTAGAAGAAATCTCATAATGACCCGCATCAAACATAAGTACAGTACCAGCTTTACTGTTCAACAAGGCCCATTTTTCCTTACATTGATAATTCATTAAGAATTGTTGTATTAGCTCTGGGACTCTATTCTGGACAAATTCATTACGATTAATCACCAAAATATTCGCTAAAGTAATAAGTTTGTCCCATTGATGCCATTTAGGCAGTGAAATAAAAGCATCGTAACCAATAATTAACGTAATTGATGCGCTTGGATATTCGTTTCTAAAGCTTTGTAGTGTCTCGACCATATAGGAGGGGGTATCGCGTTCTATTTCGCGTAAATCTAATTTAAAATGGGGATAGTCCTTTATGGCTAATTCGAGCATTTTGATGCGCTGAGCATTACTGGCAAAGGTGGGTGGCTTTATTGTTGGAACTTTGCATGGTAAAAAAAAATAAGTATCGAATTTAAAAGAGGATTGAATGCTTAAACTTGTTTGCAAATGTCCATTATGAATCGGATCAAAGGTGCCACCAAAAATTGCTATATGCTCCATGTGTCACCTACTAACTTCCCCAGACATAGTGACAGAGCAAGATTTTCCAGTGCATTCCATATTTGGCTGCTAAAACTTGATTTAATGCGCTCATCGATTAGGTAACAATATTGGTGCAACCGTTGGAGTTCAGCTCTATTTAACCGTTTGCCGGCTGCTTGATAATGACTAAAACGTTGAGGCCATATTTTTAATTGGCTACAGGCACTTTTAATATCTACTTGTTGTTGTAGTAAATGAGTGAGCTGAAGCATGAGTCTTACTTCTTGGGCGAGCATCCACAAGATTAAAGTTGCTTCTGTTTTATTGTTTGCTGCGTGCCTTAAAATTGGAATAGCTTGCGCAGCGTTACCCAATAGGCAAGCTTCCGTTAATTCAAACAAATTATGATCGCATTGATCTGATAATTGTTCTTGGGCTTGTTGCACACTGATTTTATCATTTGGCGCGTAGGTTAATATCAACTTCTCAATGACTTGCGCGCAAGCAAGCATATTACCTTGTGTGTAATGATGAATTACCTCAGGCACTAGAGGGTCGAAGCTAAATGCATTAGCTCTCAGCTGAGTTGCAATCCAACTCTTCATATTCGCAGGATTTAATGGATAGGCTACCGAAAGAACCACTTGTTCATGTGAGGCTAACCACTGCAATTGTTTTGCAGGTATATTAGGTGCGCGAATGATAATAAAACAGCGCGTATTAACAGAATTTAAATAGCTGGTGATAATTTTTTTCCCAGTTGCATCCAGTGATTTTTTATCAAAGTAAATATTCAATAAGATGGCGTCGGAAAATAAGGAGTAGCTATTTGCCTCTTCAAGGACATTATTCCAGTCATCAGCAGATTGAATGGATATGAGTTTTTCATCACACTCATAATCTTTTTTAATAGCAGTTTTTATGGTGCTTAATGAATCATCAAGAAGATAAGTATCCTGTCCAATCAGCATATAGAAGGGAGCAATTTTTTTTTGTAGCTGCTGGGCAAGCATTTGCTGTTTAATTTGCATAGCATTTCATATTAATTAACAGGCTGAATTCCATTGGTATTTATTTCTACATCACGATGACTGAGTTGGTTAAGCAGCTGAATGGCTGCGTCTTGCTTCATCTCACTTATTAAAATGGTTTCTTCATCGGTGGAGCCCAGAATACGATCATTGTTTATGGTAATTTGCCGTGTAACTTGAACTTGTTTTGGTACTTTTAGTATTTTTCCCTTACGGGTTTGCAACATAAATTCAATGAGTAACGTTACCGTAAATTGCCTGGGATTAGTACTTGCACCCACACTCACAATTTGACGTGAAATAAGCTCTCGGTTAATGATTAACCAGTATTTAGCTAGAGCTGGATCTGATTCCACATGAATATTGTAACCTTCTAATTGAGCCTGAAGTATGGAAATGAGCTCTTTATCCTGCTCTTTGGCAACAATTGCAATATCATTGAGCCAGGTAGGTACATTCATCATACCACGTAAATGAAAGCCACATGCACAGAGCAGGAGGCTTAGCATCAGTGGTATGAATAGTTTTTTCATTAGGCCACGACCAGGTTAATCAATTGTCGGTGTGCTACTACAATTGCTTTTTTAACGGTTTTACCCGTGATAAAATCATGAGCATGTTCTTTTGCTGCCTCAATTAAAACATCTTCAGCGGTATCAACATTTGCCGTAAATTGTGCTCTGAGTTTCCCATTAACTTGGACTACAAAATCGACTTCCTCAGTCTTTAATGCGCCCTTATCAACCCTAGGCCAATTGGCGTCAATAATCGCTTTTTCAAAGCCTAATTGCTGCCATAAATGATGTGCAATATGAGGGGTTATTGGTGCAAGCAAGCGTAGTAAGATACTCATGCTGGAGTGAATAAAGAATTTATCTTCTTCAGTTTCTATAGAGTATGCTGAAATTTCATTAAATAGCTTCATGCAACTCGAGACAACTGTATTAAATTGGTTGCGATCATAGTCATGAGTTGCTTGCGCAAGAGTTTGGTGTACCACATGGCGTGATTTTTTCAAGCGGCTATCTGCCTGCTGCCAGTTCACATGCCCGTTGCCACCAAGGATAATGTCATTGATCTCGACAAACATATTAATATGTTGATAGGCATAAGCCCAAACACGCTTTAAGAAACGATGAGCTCCTTCAACTCCTGCATCAGACCATTCAAGTGATTGCTCTGGAGGAGAGGCGAACATAACAAATAAACGCGCTGTATCTGCTCCATAAGTGTCAATAAGTTGATTTGGATCAACAATATTACCAACAGATTTCGACATTTTATGGCCGTCTTTTAATACCATACCTTGAGTTAATAACGCTTTAAATGGTTCGTCCGAATTCACTAAACCTTCATCGCGCATCAGCTTATGGAAAAAGCGAGCATAGAGTAAATGCATGACTGCATGTTCAATTCCACCAACATATTGGTCTACAGGGGTCCAATATTTAGCGCGATCATCTAACATGGCATTTTCTTGGCCTTTACATGCAAAGCGTGCGTAATACCAGGATGACTCAACAAAGGTGTCAAAGGTATCCGTTTCACGACAAGCATCCTGTCCGCATTTGGGGCAGGGGACATTAACGAATTCTGGACACTGAGCTAAGGGTGAGCCTGTGCCAGTAAACGATACATTTTCAGGTAAAACTACAGGCAGATCATAATCTGGAACCGGAACAGTACCACATTGTTCACAAAGGATCATTGGAATAGGTGTACCCCAGTATCTTTGTCGGGAAACACCCCAATCACGCAAGCGGTAATTAATAGTTGCTTTACCTGCTTCATTTTCTTCAAGGAAGCTAGTAATAGTCGAAATTGCTGCAATTGAATCTATTCCATCAAATTGACCGGAGTTAATTAAAGTACCTTCGCCGGTGTATGCTGATTTTTTAAAATCATGATCGACATCACCAGCAGGCTTAATTACTTGCTTGACTGCTAAGTTATATTTTTGCGCAAATTCCCAATCTCTTTGATCATGAGCAGGAACAGACATTACCGCACCAGAACCGTATTGCATTAATACGAAATTGGCGATCCAGATCGGAAGCTCTTCGCCGGTAATTGGATGAATTGCAGTCATGCCTGTTGCAATTCCACGCTTTTCCATAGTTGCTAGTTCAGCCTCGGCCATTTTAGTGCCCTGACAGCTGGCAATAAAGTCGGTTACTTCTTGGCTATGAGTAGCTGCTTCTTTCGCAATAGGGTGATCGCTGGCAACTGCAAGATAGGTTGTGCCCATTAATGTGTCGGGGCGAGTGGTATAGATTTTCAAACGTTTAGGGTAATTATTTACGTTGAAATGGATTTCTGTTCCTGTGGAACGACCAATCCAATTGCGCTGCATTTGCTTAACTTGAGCAGGCCACTCATCTAAAGTATCCAAAGAACTTAATAATTCATCGGCATAGGCGGTAATTTTAATAAACCACTGAGAAATTTCTTTTCGTTCAACTAATGCGCCAGAACGCCAACCACGACCATCAACTACTTGTTCATTTGCAAGTACAGTTTGGTCTACCGGATCCCAGTTAACAACCGCGTTTTTTTTGTAAACTAAACCTTTTTCAAATAAGCGAATAAAAAACCATTGTTCCCAACGATAGTATTCAGGAGCACAGGTGCAAATTTCACGACGCCAATCATAGGCATTGCCTAAGCGTAAAAATTGCTTTTTCATTGATTCTATATTTTGTTTAGTCCACTCAGCAGGATGAATGCCATTTTTTATCGCAGCATTCTCGGCTGGTAGGCCAAAGGCATCCCAACCAATTGGCTGCAGTACATTCTTACCTAAGGCCCGTTGATAACGTGCAATCACATCACCAATGGTGTAATTACGAACGTGCCCCATGTGTAATGTTCCACTGGGATAGGGAAACATGGATAAACAATAGAATTTCTCTTTGTTTAAATCTTCAGAAACATTGAAAGACTGTTTTTTATGCCAATACTGTTGAGCTTGTTCCTCAACTTCTTGTGGTATATAGGTATTATCCATGGGTCAATATTATTTAGTAAGTAACTTTAAGATCGCTAAGCATAACTCCTCTTGTCCTTGCCAGCAATAGATAATCGGGTTGCCACATGCATAAAAATCTCTTGACATTTTATAGGCATCACGTTAGGAGAACGGGTAAAAGGAGGTTCTTCAGAGCGTAGTCCGCCCTAGCGCAGTCTAATGCGGGACGTTGGGGTACAACCACCTGTATTAGGACTGCCCTAATTCGGACTGATTATGCCTTCCTTCGAAAAAACATCAACAAAGTAAATGATAAAAACACCGCACAAAAGATAAATGTAGGCATTTCACTCCACCTAATCCACGGGGTTATGCCTTCGGCAGGATAAATGCTGCCTTGCAAAATTCCAGCACTGAAGGGAGGAAGCATTTCGGTTATATCACCACTGGCATTAATTACCGAAGATAGCCCATCATTATTCACTACGACCTGATAGCGGCCTGTAAGGATAGACAAAATCTGTGCCATTTGCAGTTGCTGATAGCTGGCAAGGGAATGTCCAAACCACCCATTATCACTGATCGAAACAATCCATTGAGCTTCTGGCATTTGCATTCGCAGAAGATAAGGATAAGCAATTTCATAGCAAATAAGGCTAGCTATTGGATGATTAGCCACCTTAATTAATGACTGGTGAATTTTCCCTGGTACTAAATTGGCATCGGGTAAATTAAACCAACGATTAATTGTTTGTAAGGGTTTGGGAATATATTCACCAAAAGGCACCAGTTGTCTCTTTAGCACTTTTCCTTTTCCGGCACCGAGAGTGATCACTGAATTATAGTAATTAGCTTCACTGTCATTCGTAGGTTGTAATATGCCTAACATGAGGGCACTATTTGCTTTTATGGCCTTCTCATTGAGTTTATGTAAATATTTATCTAAATAACTGGCGGGAAGGGGTAGTGCTGATTCGGGTAAAATAATTAATTGTTTGCCCAATAGCTTATTGATTGCCTGTTCATAATGTTTTAACAAATTCCAAAATAATGTTTCATCCCATTTATCCCGCATAGATAAGTTTGCTTGGACTCCACCAATAGTTATGGGCTCTTTTTGCACTTGAGTCCAGCTTATATTTTTGAATGCAAAAGGGCTAAGCATCAAGAGGATAAAAACAATTACATAGGCATTGCGTTTGCTGGAGTGTTCTTCCTGCACGGTAAGCACCAAGAAAGCTGCAAGGAAGGCACATACCAAGCTCAAGCCATAAATTCCTAAAAGTGGAATTAGGAATTTAATTGGAGTATCAATAAGTACAGTACCTACAAATAACCAAGGAAAGCCACTAAATAACGTTGCCCTCAGATATTCACTGATGCACCATAGAACGGCAAAAAGTACAGCAGATAATAACTTGTTGAACTTAAATTCCAGAGTTATGAACGAATAAGTAACCAATGCAGGAAAGAGCGATAGATACATAATAAAAACTAAGGTCACTAATCCTGAAAGTAAATAATTTAATTGGCCATAGTCGTGAATGCTGACAATAACCCAAGAAACGCCAAAGCCAAAGTACCCGATTCCATAAAAAAAGCCTAGATAAAAACTTTGTTTTTTAGAACAGTTTTTTAGACTGGCATATAAAAAGGCCAGGCTTAAAATAGTTAATCCTGGCATATGAAAGGGTGCGAAACCTAATGCCGCTACAAGCCCAAGAATGAGCGTCAATAAATATTTAATATATCCAATGTGTATGGAAGTACCTAGTGGAATGGAATTGGCTAAAGCAGTTTGCTTCATATGCTATCATAAAATTGGAAAATCATAAGATAAAGGAGTACTGTTTTCAGGTCAAGAAATTTGAAAAGGCTATTTTGAATATAGATTAGCACAGCTCACTTTGCAATTAGCGAGTTTTTGTGTAGGATTATCCCCGACTTACAATGGAGAGGGATTTATATGTACAATGTCATGATTACGGGTGCAGGGAAAATTGGTAGTTTAATTGCCTGTTTATTAACGGAAAGCGGCTCTTATCAAGTCCATTTAGTCGATGTTGATTTTAATGGGTCTGATGTAAAGCGACTACTCAGTGCTTTACCCAAAGTAAAAACAGTAGCCTTAGATGTTACTGATGAACAAGCCACAACAGCTTATATGGAAAAGAATAATATTGTGGCGGTTATTTCAAGTTTACCTTACTTCCTAAATACACATGTTGCTGCAGCTGCTAAAGCGGCGGGAGCCAATTATTTTGACTTAACTGAAGATACATCGGTTACTGATGCAGTAAAAGCTATCTCTAAAAATGCTGAAACTGCCTTTGTTCCTCAGTGTGGATTAGCTCCTGGATTTATTAGTATTGCGGCAAATAGCCTAATGCAAGAATTTGAAGAGTGTCACCATGTTAAAATGCGTGTGGGCGCATTACCACAAAATGCAAACAATGCATTGCATTACTCATTAACCTGGTCAACTGACGGGGTAATCAATGAGTACGGTAATCTTTGCTATGGTATTAAATATGGCAAGGAAGTTACTTTATCTCCTCTAGAAGGTTTAGAAGCGATTCAAATTGATGGCTGTGAGTATGAAGCATTTAACACTTCAGGCGGTCTAGGTAGTTTGGCTGAGCTGTATGCTGGCAAAGTTCATACCATGAACTACAAAACAATGCGCTATCCAGGCCATTGCCAAAAAATGAAGTTCTTAATGAATGATTTACGCCTAAATGAAGATAGAGGAACCTTAAAGCGTATTTTAGAAAATGCTATTCCTAAGACTTATCAAGATCTCGTTATCGTTTATGTTACTGTTGAAGGCATTAAACGTGGTGAGCTGACGGAAAAGAACTATGTGAAGAAAATATACCCACAAGTCATTGCAGGTTTAGAATGGTCTGCAATTCAAGTAAGTACGGCCTCTGGTGTTTGTGCTGTAGTTGACCTGGTATTAGGGCAAGCTAATGAATACAAAGGCCTAGTCTATCAAGAAAATTTCCAATTATCGGCAGTATTGGAAAACCGCTTTGGCCGTTATTACGCTTAAGGCTATAACCTAACCCGTATTACGACTATCGTCGTATACGGGCTACAAGCTAAGTCAGTCCCGTTTTATTCTATAAAAAGAGTTTTCAAGGAGTTATACATGGAATTATTAAGGCAACTACATATTCAAGATACCAATGCCGGAGCTTTTAGTGGCCAAGGTTGGCACAGTAATGTTCATGCGGATACTTTTGCCTCTTTCTGTCCAACAAACAATGAGAAACTTGCTGAAGTAGCTCCTTGCACTATGGATGATTATGAACAGGTTATGAGCCGTGCTCAAAGTGCTGCTCAAGAATGGAGAATGGTTCCTGCACCAAAACGTGGGGAAATCATCAGACAAATCGGTCAAATTCTACGTGAGAAAAAAGATTTACTTGGAAGCCTGGTTTCTTTAGAAATGGGTAAGTCCAAGCAAGAGGGGGATGGTGAAGTTCAGGAAATGATAGATATTGCTGACTTTGCAGTCGGTCAATCTCGTATGCTTTATGGTAACTCCATGCATTCTGAACGCCCAAATCATAGAATGTATGAACAATGGCATCCTTATGGGATTGTTGGTGTTATTTCTGCCTTTAATTTTCCGGTGGCCGTTTGGGCTTGGAATGCGTTTTTATCAGCAATCTGCGGTAATGTGACTTTATGGAAACCTTCTGAAAAGACCCCACTTTGTGCGATCGCTGTTCAACATCTATGTAATCAAGTTTTAAAAGCCAATAATTGCCCAGAAATTTTTAGTTTAATTATTCCGCAAGGCCATGGGGTAATCGATGCAATGGTCAATGATAAACGCATTCCTCTGATTTCTTTTACAGGCTCCACAGCTGTAGGAAAATTAGTCGCTGCAAAAGTTGCCTCCCGATTAGGTAAGACTATTTTAGAGTTAGGGGGCAATAATGCCATTATTCTAGATGAGTCAGCTGATTTACATTTAGCGGTTCCTGCAATTGTTTTTGGTGCCGTGGGAACAGCAGGTCAACGATGTACTACAACACGACGTTTATTTGTTCATGAGTCTCAGTACGATTTTATTATCGAAAAACTGCGCTCTGCGTATGAGCAAATATCAATCGGTGATCCTTTAGACAGCAATAATTTAATGGGACCTTTAATTGATAAGCATGCTGTAGAACAATTTAAAAAAACCATTGCCCGCGTTAAAGAAGCCGGTGGCAAAATTGTTTTTGGCGGCGAGGCCATAAATCAGTCGGGGTCTTTTGTACAGCCCACTTTAGTCTGTAATGTAAAAAATGATTGGGATATTGTGCAAGAAGAGACTTTTGCGCCTATCTTATATGTGATGTCATACCGTTCTTTAGATGAAGTGATAGAGATGCATAATAATGTTCCTCAAGGCTTGTCTTCAGCGATGTTCACGCAAAACTTAAAGCATGCAGAACGTTTTTTAAGTGCATGGGGTAGTGACTGTGGAATTGCAAACATCAATATTGGTACTTCTGGAGCTGAGATTGGTGGTGCCTTTGGGGGTGAAAAAGATACGGGTGGTGGACGTGAGTCGGGTTCAGATTCTTGGAAGGCATACATGCGTCGTCAAACCAACACCATTAACTGGGGTAATGAGTTGCCATTAGCTCAGGGTATTAAATTTAATCTAAGCTAGGGACTTTTACAGCCCCTATGATTTGGCCCTGCAGCTGCAGGGCCTTAAGTGTGAGTGATATTCATTAATTAATGAGGGAAAAATAATGCAGGAACCATTTTTCATAAAAAAAGTTGCGGTTCTCGGTGCAGGGGTTATGGGCGCACAGATTGCTGCACATTGCGTCAATGCTGGAATAGAAACTCTACTCTATGATTTGCCTTCTAAAGATGCCAATGCCAATGCCTTAATTGATAAGGCAATTGCTAATTTAACAAAGTTAAAACCCGCACCTCTTGCTACAGCACAAACAGCTGCATTGTTACACGCTCGAAATTACGAGCAAAATTTAGCTGAGCTGACTGAGTGTGATTTAATTATTGAAGCAATCGCAGAACGTTTGGATTGGAAAGAAGACTTATACAAACGTATTTCACCTCATTTAACGAATCGCTCCATTTTAGTCAGTAATACTTCGGGGCTTAGTATTAATGCACTGTGTTCTGTATTACCTGAAGCTCACCGCAAAAACTTCTGTGGCGTTCACTTTTTTAACCCGCCACGATATATGCATCTTGCAGAACTTATTCCTGCAAGTACAACCGATGCAAAATTAGTGGATCATTTAGAAGCTTGGTTAACCAGCTATTTAGGCAAAGGGGTGGTTCGTGCTAAAGATACGCCTAATTTTATTGCAAATCGTGTGGGCGTATTTTCTCTATTGACTACTTTACATCATGCTTCGGCCATGAATATGGGATTAGATGAAGTTGATGCACTGACTGGACCTTTATTAGGTCGCCCGAAATCCGCAACGTTCCGAACTATGGATGTAGTGGGTTTAGACACCATGGAGCATGTGGTTCGCACCATGCAAGAACAATTAAAAGATGATCCTTGGCACTCTAGTTTTAAATTACCTGAGTGGCTAACTGGATTAATCAAAGAGGGGTATTTGGGCCAAAAGTCAGGGCAGGGTATTTATCGCAAAAATGGTAAAGCTATCGAAGTGTATGACATTCAATCAGCAAGCTATCGCCCATCAAAATCAGAAGTAACTGATGAGCTTAAAACAATCATGGGAAATGCTGATCCTGTTGCGCGTATGCAAGGCTTGATGACTTCTAGTAATAAACAAGCTAAGTTCTTAGCTGCTTGTTTTAGAGATTTATTCCATTATTGTGCTTATCATCTCGAGGCGATTGCAGATAACGCACGAGACGTAGACTTAGCTATTCGCTGGGGCTTTGGTTGGATGCAAGGCCCGTTTGAAACTTGGCAATTATCAGATTTAGCTAAAACAACACAATTTATTAGTGAAGCAATTAAAGAAAAAGTTACTCTGAGTTCAGCCCAATTACCTGGATGGCTTTTTGAAGTTGATGCATTTTATAAGCAAGAGGGTGCTTATTCGCCTCAGAAAAATAACTATCAACCGCGAAGTGAGTTGCCTGTTTACAATCGTCAGTTTTTCCCTGATCGAGTAATCAAAGAACCAGTACATCCAACACCAGTTCTTTATGAGAATGATGGGGTCCGTTTATGGCATTTACAAGATGACGTCGCCGTTCTTAGTTTTAAAAGCAAGGCGAATACGTTAGGCCAGGCCGTTTTAGATGGCTTAGAAGCCTCCTTGGATGTCGCTGAAAAACAATGTCGAGGGCTTATTATTTATCAACATGATGCTGCAAATTTTAGTTCTGGAGCGGACTTACGCCATGTTATGAAATTGATCCAGGATAATAAGATGCATGAGCTTGATGACATGATTGCTCAATTCCAGGCAGGGGCTATGCGTTTAAAATACAGCTCCATTCCAACCATTGCCGCATTAAGAGGGCGTGCTTTAGGTGGTGGCTGTGAGTTCATGATGCATTGTGATGCGGTTGTCGCTGCTTTTGAATCATATCCTGGCCTAGTTGAGGTTGGAGTAGGGGTAATACCAGCAGGTGGCGGATGCAAAGAAATGGCAATGCGTGCTGCGAGTATCCCTCACGCTGATTTAATGACCGTCATTCAAAGTTACTTCCAACAAATAGCTATGGCACAAGTAGCAGGTTCTGCTGCTGAAGCAAAACAAATGGGTTACTTACGGAGTACCGATACATTTGTAATGCATGCAGATGAAGTTCTTTATGCTGCGCTAAGCAAAATTAAATTGATGCATGCGGAAAATTATCTACCCCCTTTACCAAGACAATTTAAAGTTGCGGGAATTGAAGGACTAGCTAGATTACAAACCGGTTTAGTAAATTGGCTAGAAGGCGGGTTTATTTCCCAACATGATTATTTCTTATCTACTGAATTAGCAAAAGTACTTTGTGGTGGCAATCTCAATCAAGGGGCACTGGTTGATGAGGCTTGGATGTTGAAATTAGAGCGTGAAGCCTTTGTTACTTTAGCAGCAACGCCAGCAACTCAAGCTCGTATCAGTCACTTATTAGAGACAGGCAAACCATTACGTAATTAAATGCAACCTATCCTCTCTCTTGGTTTTGGCCGAGAGAGAAGGAAGCATAAGGAAGATTAACCGATGACTAATGTATACATAGTTGATGTATTAAGAACGCCAGTAGGAAAAGCACCTCGAGGTGTATTTAAACATACACTACCTGATAATTTATTGGCACATACAATAAGAACCTTAATGAGCCGCCACCCAGATATTGATTGGGAAGAAATTGGTGATGTTGTTATTGGTTGTGCTATGCCCGAAGCAGAGCAAGGTATGAACGTAGCACGTATCGCCTCTTTGCTTGCGGGGATGCCGCAGTCTGTACCGGCAATGACGATTAACCGCTTTTGTTCTTCAGGGGTGCAAAGTATTGCAACTGCTGCAGCATCGATTCGGAGTGGCGAAATGCAATTAGCTCTTGCTGGTGGCGTTGAAAGCATGTCTATGGTGCCGTTAGGCGGCAATAAATACACGGCAAATCCAGCTTTTTTTGATAATGAACATGTTGCCATTGCTTACGGAATGGGGATAACGGCAGAAAATGTGGCGAAGCAGTGGGAAATTACTCGTGAACAACAAGATGAATTTGCGGCCGAAAGCCATAAAAAGGCAATTGCTGCTCAATTGCGTGGTGATTTCAAAGCAGAGATTGCACCAGTAGAAATTACAATAAGACAACCGAACTTGGCAAACTCAACCACAAATATTAAGACAAAGTTGATTGCTGATGATGAAGGGCCCAGAGCCGATACATCTTATGATGTGATTTCTAAATTAAGACCTGTTTTCGCATTAAAGGGAACAGTTACTGCCGGTAATAGTTCACAAACTAGTGATGGAGCAGGTATTGCTTTGCTGGCTAGTGAAGAGGCGGTCCGTAAATATGATTTAAAACCCATGGGCCGATTATTAAGTTATGCCGTAGAAGGTGTTCCACCAGCAATTATGGGAATTGGACCTATAAAAGCCATTCCTGTTGCTTTAAAGCGTGCTGGGTTAACTTTAGAGCAAATTGATTGGATTGAATTAAACGAAGCCTTTGCTGCTCAGGCTTTAGCGGTGATTAAAGAACTGGGGTTACCGCGAGAGAAAGTAAATCCTTTAGGTGGGGCTATTGCATTAGGACATCCTTTAGGAGCAACCGGTGCAGTTAGAACAGCAACCTTATTGCACGGTCTACACCGAACCAAAGGTAAATACGGGATGGTGACTATGTGTATTGGTACTGGTATGGGAGCTGCTGCGATATTCGAAGCATTATAATATCTAAATGAATGGGGCCTGGTTGCTAGCAACCAGGAATTCCTTCTTAAACGGTAACTAAATAGTTTTTTCTCACCTCGAATTACCGCAGTCAAGCCGCTATAATCTGTTCCTCTCCAAGCGATACTTATTAACCAAATCACATGTAAGTAAGTGCTACTAATTGCTTGCAAGCAAGGCTACATAGATTTATTCAGGATAACCGTTTAATTCGCAACCAAAACCCTCCTGAATAAAATGTAATTTCAGGAGAGCTCAAGCGAAAAAAGTGGTGTAAAATCTGAGGGAATTAATTCTTATCGCGGAATATAATGCGACCTTTAGATAAGTCGTAGGGAGTTAGTTCCACTTTAACTTTATCACCCGTTAAAATTCTAATGTAGTTTTTGCGCATGCGACCAGAAATGTGAGCAGTGATAATATGCCCATTTTCTAATTCAACACGAAACATAGTATTGGGCAGGGTATCTATAACTGTGCCAGCCATTTCTATATGATCTTCTTTTGCCATAGGTCTCTCAAATGATTACCAAATCGATTAAGTAATGTTTTCAAAATAAAAACATGATTCTTCCGCAAGTATACTGCTAAAATGAAGGCAATGGCAATTATGCAATGCTGAAATTTATACTATAGGTATAAATTGAAAATTAATTGTACTAATGTGCGTTATCCTGCAACCCAATGTGGCACACAATCAGGGTGTTTTAAATTATCCAAGTTGTATTGTTTTAATCTAATGTTTCGGCTACCATTGCGTCCTTAGTTAATGAGGTCAGTGATTTTATGACCCCTCCACGGAACGGAAATAGCCAATACTTTATAAAACAATTGGAGCATCAAGTGAATCGTATTTTGCTATTTATTCTACTCAGTATTGCTGGTTTTGCTAATGCTGGGCAATTTGGGCCTACAATAAAACCTACTTGTCCAGTACCTAAAAAATCCATGAGTGTAGATGATTTTCGAATCGTTTCCTCTGGAGCCACGTCGGTAATCGAAGATGAAAAAGGCCGTGAGTGGAACGTGTACATTTACGGCAAAAACATCACGATAAACAAAGAGATCATTAAAGAAGTACTTTCTAATCCTTCAAATGAACTACCTCGACAAGCGAAAGAAGCATTTGGGGCCTGGTTATGTGTTTACGAAGGTAAAGCTCAAGATGTAGCTTTTGAAGGCAGTTCAAGTTATATGATGCCATAAAATGGAGTTTGATAAATATCTTATCAGAGTAGCCTGGTTGCTTGCAGCCAGGTTGTACTTAATTTAACGTCAACAGTTTTGCAAAAGAAGCTTGCCACATCCCCTGCATACTTGGATATTCCAATGCATTCCTCAATAAGCGCATAAAATCCACTCGACTAATTATTTCCGCGCCCAAGGTTAGTAAATGAGGGGTGGGAAGTTGGCAGTCAATAAAGTCAAAATTCCATTGTTTCATCGTTTCACATAAATAATAAAACGCAATTTTTGAAGCATCAGGGACTTTGTGAAACATGGATTCACCAAAAAAAGCGTGTCCCAGGCTAATTCCATACAATCCCCCAACTAATTCATCGTCAAGCCATACTTCAAATGAATGAGCATAGCCCATTGTATGTATTTGTGTGTATGCCTCAATCATATCATTAACAATCCAGGTATTTTCTACACGCCCCGTAGTAGTAGCACAGGCACGTATCACTTGATTAAATGCAGTATCTACAGTGATTTTAAATGGCTTTTTTAGTGATTTTCGTAAACTACGAGACACTTTAAATGCTGAAGGACGTACAATAAGCCTTGGATTCGGTGACCACCAAAGAATAGGTGAGCCAGGCCCATACCAAGGAAACACACCCTGTGCGTAGGCTTGTAATATACGATTGGGGTCCAAGTCGCCACCGATAAATAATAGCCCTTGTTTATCGCTGGTTTCAGGATCTGGGAATAAAAACTCTTCTTTAGGGTCTTTTAACATAGGTACAGTTTCTCCATGAAGCATGCAAAACCCGAGATTTGGAAGTATATTGAATATATTCTACAATTACTATAAATACGCAAGGGGGAACTCAATTGCAATTGGATCATCTTTACAGTTTAGGAAATATTTTAATTCTTCTTAGTCTAAGTTGCAGAAAAGTGCTTTTGATTCGTATTATCTTTGCTTTATCAGACACCTCATTTCTATTGTATGGAATATTAGCTCACATTCCGCCAATGGCTTATTGGGCAATTGCTTCGCTCCTTATTAATTTCGTACAAATTGGTTTTTTGATAAGGGATATGATGCCTAAATATTTAAGTGACGAATTGCAATCAATAAAAAAAATATTTTTTGACAGCATGCAAACTAGTGATTTCTTACGCTTAATTAAGTTAAGTCATCGAGGAACAGCCAGTAATGAAGTTGTGCTAGAAAAAGATAAGCCAGTAAAAGCGTTAATGCTCATTACCAATGGGCAAGTTTATATTGATATTCACGATTCAATCTTGGAGCTGGGACCTTATCATTTTATTGGTGAAATGAGTTATTTTAGTGATGGGAATGCAAGTACGACAATTCATGCACGTGAACCGGTTGAATATATTTATTGGAATTACAGTGACTTACGGCGTTTACAAGTCAAAACTCCGCCCTTATTTATGAAAATGATCGAGGCTATGGGAAAAGACATTATGTTGAAAATGCTTAATCGCAATAAAGAAACCATGAAATCAAAATCATCCAATCAATTAGTAAATTAGATCAATCAATTTAATAAATCCTTAATAAAGTTAACTTATAATTTGCGCATTTACTAATCTTAGAAACTATTTGGAGATAAAATGCCGCAAATTATTAAACCCATTTTTGAAACAAAACTTGAAGAGGCATTTGCTTCTACCAAACATCGATTTTTCACTATGACTACTCCAATTCAGAGTTGTGTCTATCGTAATCGCGCAGGTCAAATTACAAAAAAGGAATCTGATTTCGTTTCTTTTGTTGCAACACCATTTATTGATTCCTTTTTAGAACCAGTCTTTGCTCTTGATTCGTTAATTCATTTGGTGAATGCACTGGCTTCTGCAGCAAAAGGAATGTATTTATGGAGTTTGAACCAACAAAAAACATCCTCCATCCTTGATGAAGAGTCGGGCGCAGAATTTGGCATGGCACTTTCTAGTCTCGTCCTCTCTATAGCAGCAGACCTTGCTCAAGCTTTAAACCTAATAATCAGCCTTGCTAGTCTTATCACCCGCCCCATAATGAGTGCCGTTCAATTGGCTATTGATTGCACTACTGATCATGATTCTTATCGCGCTCAAATCTAATTGTGATTGCTGAGCTTGCCACGGATGGCAGAACCCCAAGGCATTTAGTCCCAGCTAGGCTCACCTAATCAGCTCAATAGTTTTTTAAAGACAACATAAAAAAATTTCTTTCTCTTTCCGATGTTCTACATTTTTGTGGTTTGTACCTAATGAAACCCGGTTACTTTTAACCGGGTTTTTTCTCACATTGTACAAAGGGGAGATGTGGTGAGGCTTATTTGAGTTCTAAATCCAAATATTGTTCTGCATCAAGTGCGGCCATACAGCCAAAACCTGCAGAAGTAATTGCCTGACGATAAATATGATCCGCAACATCGCCACAAGCAAAGACTCCATGTACCGAAGTACTAGTCGCCATGCCATCAAGTCCTGATTTAATCGTAATATAACCATCTCTCATATTGAGTTGGTCTTTGAATAACTCAGTATTTGGAGTATGGCCTATGGCAATAAACACGCCATCAACATCAAGTTGCTCTATTGAATCATCAAGAACATGACGAATTTTTGCCCCAGTAACCTTTTTCCCATCCCCGATTACTTCATCTAAGGCACTGTTCCAAATAATTCTGATATTACCACTTCGTTCTTTTTCAAATAATTTGTCCTGAAGAATTTTTTCAGCCCGCAAACTATCACGTCGGTGAATCAGGGTAACGTGAGAGGCTAAATTAGATAAATACAAAGCCTCTTCAACTGCAGTATTTCCACCACCGATAACACAAACTGCCTTGTTACGGAAAAAGAATCCATCACAAGTCGCACAGGCAGAAACCCCGCGGCCTTGATACGCAGATTCGGATTCTAAACCTAAGTAGCGTGCAGATGCTCCTGTGGCAATAATTAATGCGTCACAAGTATAGGTTTCGCTATCGCCTCGCAGGGTAAACGGCTTCTTAGATAAGTCAGCATTAATGATATGATCATAAATAATTTTTGTATCAAAACGCTCTGCATGTTTTTGCATGCGATCCATTAATGCGGGGCCTTGTAGACCTTCAATATCTCCTGGCCAGTTGTCCACCTCTGTAGTCGTGGTCAATTGTCCACCAGGTTGCATACCAGTAATTAATACTGGATTTAGATTTGCTCTTGCGGCATAGACTGCAGCAGTGTAACCTGCAGGCCCTGAACCCAAGATGATTAAGCGGTGGTGATTACTATCGCTCATCGATTCTGCCTTCCTTAATATTTTGATATTTTGTGTTAAGATGGCGAACATTATGACATAAACAAACCTTTGAATATACCTATGGCAAAACAACAATCGGGGAGAAAGGCTGGCTCCCTAAAAAAAACCATGCCAAGTTTCATCATCAAACGTCTTAGTGAGGGCAGTTTTATATTGTCTTTAACTGGGGCTTTATTTGTTCTTTTATCGTTAATGACCTATCAATTTACTGATCCAGGTTGGTCGCATGTATCACGTGCAGGAAAAACAGTTGCTAACTCTGGAGGACAGGTGGGCGCATATATTGCTGACGCTCTTTATTTTGTTTTTGGTTATTTCGCTTATTTATTACCGATTGTTTTTGTTTATGTTGCATGGGCAATACTTCAAGATCTACGGGCATTAAAAGTACTTGATCTTCGTGTCTTATCTTTACGCCTTGGCGGCTTCGTGCTGATGGTCATGGGTGGCAGTGGTATATTAAGTTTTCAAGCGCATTGGAACCGCCTGGATCCCATGCATGGTCCAGGAGGACTTATTGGGCAAGCTGTAGGCAAAGCATGGTTTCACATGTTGAATTTACATGGGGCAGTGCTGGTTTTATTAGCCATGTTTTTGGTTGGAACTACCTGGCTTACTGGAATATCCTGGTTACAAGCAGTAGAGTTAATTGGCTTTTACACTTTATCTTTGCTCAATAAGATTTATGCTACGGTGAAAAATGTAATTAGTGCAGGTAAGGCATGGATTGCAGGATATAAAGTACGTAGATCTGCGGCAGAGGATAGACTAGCTCAAGAAAAAGCAGCACCTAAGTTATTTAATTCCAAACCTGAGGTAGAAAAAGCTGCTCCAGTTTTAATGGCTAATGTAGAGAGACCTGCTGCTCAAAGAGCTGAGCCTGTGAGGTCAGAAATAATTAAGCCTGAACCAATTAAATCAGAGCCTGTTCGAGCTGAGGTAGTAAGACCTGCTCCCGTGGTTGTTGCACCACCTCCTCGTGAATTAAAAGAAATTCGTGCCCCTAAGCTATATAATCCAGGAACTTTACCTGGTTTAGACTTGCTGGATAGGGGAGAGCCCGGAACACCAATGGGGGGGTACACCCACCAAGAATTAGAAAATGTTTCTCGAGAATTGGAGCAGCATTTACTTGATTTTGGCGTACAAGCAGATGTGGTGGCTGTGCATCCAGGTCCTGTTGTTACACGCTTTGAATTGCAATTGGCTGCTGGTGTTAAAGTCAGTAAATTAACGGCCTTATCTAAAGACTTGGCGCGCTCTTTATCGGTAATTTCGGTGCGCGTGGTCGAAGTTATTCCCGGTAAAACCGTTGTTGGTTTAGAGTTGCCGAATAATTCGCGTGAAATGGTTCGTTTATCGGATGTATTGTCTGCTGATGTGTATCAACAGGCACATTCACCAATCACCTTGGCTTTAGGTGTTGATATTGCGGGACATCCAGTCGTGGTTGATTTGGCTAAAATGCCGCACTTATTAGTTGCCGGAACGACCGGCTCTGGTAAGTCAGTGGGGATTAATGCCATGATTCTGAGTATCCTCTTCAAGGCTACTCCAGAGCAAGTTCGTCTAATTATGGTGGACCCTAAAATGTTGGAGCTGTCTGTCTATGATGGTATTCCTCATTTATTAGCTCCAGTCGTAACTGATATGAAGGAGGCTGCGAGCGCTTTGCGTTGGTGTGTTGAGGAAATGGAGCGCCGTTATCGATTAATGGCTTCGCTTGGAGTAAGAAATCTTGCTGGTTTTAACACCAAGGTTGTTGAAGCGATTGCAAGTGGTGAACCACTATCGAACCCTTTATGGAAACCAGTAGATTCAATGGATGAAACAGCTCCCTTGTTAGAAGCTTTACCTCATATCGTCGTTGTTATTGACGAGCTTGCTGACATGATGATGGTTGTGGGCAAAAAGGTCGAGCAATTAATTGCTCGTATTGCCCAAAAAGCTCGCGCTGCAGGAATCCATATGATTTTAGCAACCCAGCGCCCATCAGTGGATGTTTTAACCGGATTAATTAAATCAAATATTCCAACACGAATGTCATTCCAGGTTTCTTCAAAAATTGATTCTCGTACTATACTGGATCAGCAAGGTGCGGAACAATTATTAGGCCATGGAGATATGTTATACTTGGCTCCAGGAAGTGGGGCTCCATTACGTGTTCATGGTGCTTTTGTTGATGATAAAGAAGTGCATCGTATTGCTGATGATTGGCGCGCTCGCGGTGAGCCCAATTATATCGAGGACATCACTAGATTAGGTGTAGATGGTGATGAAGGTGGGGGCAGTGCTGATGGGGATAGTCAAGCTGAAGATGAGGATCCGCTCTATGATCAAGCAGTTGAGTTTGTCATCCAAACACGTAAAGCCAGTATTTCTGCAGTACAACGACGATTGAAAATTGGTTACAACCGTGCTGCACGTATGGTCGAGGAAATGGAACGTACAGGAATTGTTGGCCCCCTAGATGGTGGCTATCGTGATGTCTTAGTTAACTCAGTAACAGAGGATTGATCATGAAAAAAATAGTGCTTGCAGTTCTTATGAGTTTTTCTGCCGGGGCATTTTGTGAAACGGCTGATCAAATATTACAAACTAAATTAAATGCAATTCGCTCTATGACCGCAAGTTTTAAACAGGTCGTTAAAGCGAAAGAGCGTGTAGTTTCTCGCTCTTCCGGAACCATGGCGCTACAAAGACCTGGGCGTTTCCGCTGGCAAACTAAAGAACCTATGGAACAATTGATGATTGCTGATGGTCAACGTATCTGGATTTATGATACGGATCTCGAGCAGGTCACAGTGAAAAAACAAGAAAAAGGTTTAGGTGGAACAGCTGCTTTATTTTTAAGTGGTTATGACGATACGGTAACGAGAGATTTTGCCGTGGTTCAAACTGGCTCAGGGGATAATCCTGTTTTTGATCTGAAATCCAAATCACCCAAAGCAAATTTTCAGCGCATGAAGCTGGTATTTCATAAAAATATGCTAACTGAACTGGTATTGTATGATCAGCTAGGGCAGGTGACTACAGTAGAGTTGGTAAAAACTAAATTAAACCCTCAATTGGCGGCTCCTTTGTTTCAATTTAAGGCGCCAAAAGGGGTTGATGTGGTACAGCAATGACTGAGTCAAGGAAGCCTCCCACCTTGCCATTGGCCGAATTATTACGACCAAAACATATTGATGACGTAATCGGTCAGCAGCATTTGTTAGGAGAGGGAAAGCCTTTACGACTTAGTTTCATGGGCGGTAAGCTCCACTCGATGATTTTATGGGGGCCTCCAGGAGTTGGTAAAACAACCTTGGCGCGAATTACCGCGGAGGCTTTTGATTGCGAGTGGATCGCACTTTCAGCGGTTTTTTCGGGTGTTAAAGATATTCGGGCTGCAATGGAACAAGCCCAAGAGAATCTGACTCAAGGTAGACATACCATCCTGTTTATTGATGAAATCCATCGTTTTAATAAATCCCAACAAGACGCATTACTTCCTTATACCGAATCTGGCTTGGTTACGTTTATTGGAGCAACAACGGAAAACCCTTCTTTTGAAGTAAACTCTGCTTTGTTGTCACGAGCACAAGTTTATGTATTAAAGTCATTAAGTAATGAAGAATTAAAACAATTATTTGAAAAAGCGCACCAGGCAGTTCTTACTGAAATTCCATTCGATGAAGCAGCAATCGCAATTATTATTGATTATGTGGATGGGGATGCTCGAAGATTACTCAATTGCATGGAGCAATTGCAGACCGCATGCACCGCTACGCAAGTGACTGAAGTGACTAAAGACTTCGTGATTAACTCCTTAGCTCAGCATATGCGACGATTTGATAAAGGCGGCGAGAATTTTTATGATCAAATTTCTGCCTTACATAAATCGGTTCGTGGCTCTAATCCCGATGCCGCACTTTACTGGCTTTGTCGTATGTTGGATGGAGGCGTTGATCCCTTATATTTGTCGCGACGGATTATTAGAATGGCGTGGGAGGATATTGGTTTAGCCGATCCTCGCGCGATGCAAATTGTGAATGATGCCGCAGAAACCTACGAGCGCTTAGGCGCCCCAGAAGGCGAGTTAGCCTTAGGCCAAGCGGTGATTTATTTGGCAATAGCCGCTAAAAGTAATGCAGGTTACAATGCGTTCAACGAAGCGATGGCTTTTGTAAAAAAAGACAAGTCGCGAGAGGTACCTATTCACCTACGCAACGCCCCTACGCGTCTAATGAAACAATTAGGATATGGGCATGAATACCGATATGCCCATAATGAGCCTCATGCTTATGCTGCAGGTGAACATTATTTACCTGAGGGGATGAAAAAGCCTAATTGGTATCAACCCGTGCCACGAGGCCTAGAAATCAAGATTGCCGAAAAAATGGCATTTTTAAAAAAACTTGATGAAGAATATAAATCCAAGTAGCTCTTCTAATCTTACCGCGTTTCGGCGTGATCTTATTGAGATTACCGGTTTAACGAGAGTTATCGGAATGTATAAGGTGGAAAATACACATTAGTTTCTCACGATAACTCTTTAGACGGGAGAAATTTTTTTAGGAGTAAGAGCGTCATCACTATCTGATACTCCTACATCATTCTTAAATATACTAAGTTTTTGAAGAGGACTTTTCACTCGTATCTCACTGTTTCGGGTGTTGGAATCAGTGGTAGCGCTATACAAAGTGAGGGGGGCTTGACTTGCTAGCTCCAGGGAGTTTTCTTCTTTTGAAGAAATATCTACATCGGATTTCTCTAAAATCTCTGTTTGCTCCAATTTATTTAATTGCTCTTGATACCATTGAATGTACCTTTGAAGATGGTGAATGTTATCGGTCAGCTTTTGCTTAATGTCTGTTTTTGATGCGCTTGAGGTATCTGTGACGAAAGTGGGAGGTTCCAATGACTCTTTTGATTCCCCCGCTTCAATTACGGGTCGTTTATTATGTTCCTTATCTTTTAGTGTATTTTGTACTAAATCTATTTTTAACGTGAGTAGTTTAACTTTTTCTTTTAGATATTCATTTTTAGATTCAATTTGAGACAATAACAGATGGTTTTGATTTAAACTATCAATATGAACCTCTCTTTTTTCTTCTAGCTCTTTGGTTAATTGCTCATGAGGGTCTTTAAAGAATATTTTATTTAAAAGTAGACTTGCTGAAGTTAATAAGATAGTAGCGCAAATTAGTCCTAGACCAACCGGAGTTAAAGAGGCCGTTAAGGCACTCAATGTCTGCAGGAAACTCAATTGTGTAATTCCTCCTCCAAGTAAGGAGGACATCCACGTAAAAAGCCCAGTAAAAGCGGTAGTTACAAAGGTTAAAACAGCAGCCAGCTCTTTGAATCTTTGTTGTATAGGGGTGGTTGCACCCATCAGTTCTTGCAATTGGGGCACTAGTAGTTGAGGCAGCTTGATAAATGGTTGCGCTAAGGCTATAAAAGGTGTAGCTAGATTTTTTATAGCCTGGATGAATGGATTTTCTTTTTCTGCATTTTTGTTCTCTTCAATAGGCTTTATTTTGGCATTAACCGGTAGAATACTTGCAGTTTCTAAGTCTTTGGAAATATTAAAATTTTCCGCTGAATGACGGAGTGTTTCTAGTTCTTTTTCTAATGCATCATGTTGAGCATATTGGAGCTCGATTTCTTTTGCGAGGTCTTTAATTTGACGTTCATGTGCATCCCGGGTCTCAATCGCCTCTATCAGTTTTTTAGTTTTATCGAGATAACTGAATATGCTGTTTGCGGCTAGAACTATTCCCCCTATTAGCATCGATGCTCCAACTATCATCCAGCCTCCTGGCGTCATAGAGAAGCCTAAAAAGGAGGTAATAGATAAGGCAAGAGTTATTACGGCTCCATATTTTGTAAAATGATCTAAAAAAGTATTAAAGCCATTAAAGAATCCCGCAAGGTATTTTTGTTTACTGTAAAGCGTTCTCACCGCTTGCTCAGTATTGCGTTTTTCATACCAAGACGTTACTTTTTTTAGAAAAGCAGTGGTCTGTTCAATTATCTTCATTTTAGCTCAGTTATAATGAACCTCATTTATTATGATTATAGATTAAACAGATTAAGCATATATTAAATTATCTGTTGTTTTTATATGCTTTTGATTGATAGTAATCATCTCGGGGGAAGATATTGAGGTTTCGCATCAACAGCATACTGGGCTGAATAATTGAATTGAAATGCGTATTCACGAGTAATTAACGCGAGGCACTATATTTCAATGAGAGGTGATCTTATTCCGACTCTGAGAGCCACAGAAATTTATCATAATTTTTAATATGGAAAAGAGATATAAAAGCTTAAAATATATTTATTTTCCCATGCTTTGCTCAATTAATCGTCACACAGAATTTAAAATTAATTCTATGATTTTAAAAGAATTTTGCTTTCTATTTAAAATTTGTTACAGTCTTTAGATTCATATAATCATAATGTCTAGTATGCATTATTCAAATTATCAAACTTGTGCAGTAAGACCCCAGATGCCTATATCTGAATGGGATATTTTGTCGAGCCTTCCGACTGCTCTAGTTATTATTAATTCACAAGGCCGGATTGTTTGGCTGAATCCCCCTGCAGAGGCAATGTTGGGTTATGGTTTATTTGGATCTTTATGGTTAGATGTTTTATTGCGTGCTTTTGTTCCACAAGCAGATGATGGACATGAGGTTTCTCTAGCTGATGGACGACGTGTGCATGCTGATCTCGCTACTTTAGATAGTTTACCAGGTATTTTAATTAGCTTGACGGATGTTACCACAACACGCGATTATGAGAAGGAAAAAGAAAATGATAAGCGCTTGGTTTCTATTGGTACGATGACAGCACAATTAGCACATCAGATCCGGACACCTTTAGCTTCAGCGATGTTATTTACCGATCATTTACATAGCCTCACTAGTATTGATGATCGAACCCAGAATTGGTTTCAGAGGTTGAATGAGTGTCATAGTAGTATCGAGCAACAGATTCAGGATTTACTGCTTTTTGCTCGAGGTACCACTATAGAACCTACACGTATGGATATGAACTATTGGTGTTCGCAATTAATTCAGCGTGCACAACCTTATGTTTCATCGCATTCGGTGTTGTTTAAGGTAAATAACCAATTGATTTCCCAGGAAGGGATGATTCATGGCGAATCATTAATTGGGGCAGTTTTAAATTTAGTAATTAACGCAATACAATCTGGAGCAACAGAGGTTTACTTAACCCTAGCATCAATGGATAATCAAGGTATTCATATATCAGTTGAAGACAATGGGAAGGGAATGTCTGAGGAAGTGAAAAGCCATGCTTTTTCTCCTTTTTATACGACAAAGGCCCAGGGAACTGGTTTAGGTTTAGCTGTAGTTTTTGCAGTAGTCAAGGCTCATGGAGGAACCGTGAGTTTAGAATCTATGGAAGGGGTTGGTACGCAGGTTAATTTGTATTTGCCATAATCTTAAAATTTATTTTTTAAGATGATGCGTAAGCCTTAAGATAAAATCAGGGTCTGTTTACATTTTGCCCGTCAAAAGACAAGAAAGATAACAGGCTGTAGCTTGAAAAAAGGGATTTTTATTATGAGTCATGTTCTAATCGTTGAAGATGATCCAGTCTTAAGAGAAGCCTTAGCTGAAACAATGACCATTGCAGGACATACCTATATTACCGCTAAGGATGGTAAAGAAGCGCTTGCGCTACTTGAATTACATAATCCAGCAGTCGTACTCACTGACATTCGTATGGATGGTTTGGATGGCAATCAACTATTAAATGAAATTCAACGAAAACGTCCTGGTTTGCCTGTTATTTTGATGACTGCCTATGGGTCAGTACAAGATGCGGTTGATGCAATGCGTCGGGGGGCTGTAGATTACTTACAAAAGCCTTTTAGCGCTCAGGTTCTCATTGAAAAGATTAATCAATTTATTAAAGTGGAGCAGGATGACGATGATACTGGCGAGCCTATAGCACAAGATCCAAAAAGCCAAGCTTTATTATCAATGGCATTAAAGGTTGCTCAATCTGAAGTAGGGGTGATGATTAGTGGCGAAAGTGGAACGGGAAAAGAGGTATTAGCCCATTTCATACACGACCATTCCACACGCAGGAAAAAACCATTTATCGCTATAAACTGTGCGGCAATTCCGGAGCAAATGCTCGAGGCTACTTTATTTGGTTATGAGAAGGGATCTTTTACAGGCGCCTATAAATCAACCCCAGGTAAATTTGAACAGGCTCAAGGTGGAACCTTGCTTCTTGATGAGGTCAGCGAAATGCCTTTAAGCCTGCAAGCAAAATTATTACGCGTTTTGCAAGAAAAAGAAGTAGAGCGTATTGGATCAAACAAAACTATTAGTTTGGATGTACGAATTCTGGCGACGACAAATAGGCAATTAAAGGATGAAGTTCAAGCGGGACGCTTTCGAGAGGATTTGTTTTATCGTTTGAACGTGTTTCCCTTACAGTGGCATCCTTTAAGAGAACGGAAAAATGATATTATTCCCTTAGCTAATTACCTAATTCGTAAGCACTGTCATCATAAGCAGCCAATTGTGCCTGTCATTAGCCCTGCAGCACAAAAATCAATGCTTGCATACGCGTGGCCGGGAAATACACGCGAATTAGATAATGTCATCCAACGAGCTTTGGTATTACAAACTCAAGGAATTATTGAAGTAGAACATTTGCAACTTTCGGCGACAGTTATTCAAGAAACAGAGGTTATAGCCGCGAGTAGTAAAAATTTGCAAGTGCATGAATTTGAACTAATTGTTAAAACTTTAATGGAAAATAACGGGAATCGACAAAAAGTTGCTGCATTATTGGGAGTTAGTGAGAGAACTTTACGTTATAAGCTAGCAAAAATGCGTGAAGAAGGGTATGTTGTATAGCATTCATGTTAATATGCTAGTGAAAACTTAGGTTTACGTTCAAAGTCTGTTAAACCTGTTTTTTCAGTGTACTAGGCTGAATAGTTACCATTTTTTTAGGAGGAGCTAAACAGCGAGCGTTTTAGGGACTAAATGCGTTCGAGGTTTAAGTTTTAGATAATAAGTATGTTATGTAGAGGAAGACGAAGGAATGAATGACATTAATACCGTTGGCCTATTTGATCAAATGCAATCAATGGCAGCAAAGGCTGAAGGCGCAACAGTCGATAGGGACGTAAATCAATCCTCATTCAGTGCAATTTTTCAAAATGCTTTAAATCAAGTAAGTGATTTAAGTAATAATGCCGATTCTTTAAAGAGCCGTTTTGAACTTGGCGATCGCAATGTAAGTATTGGTGAAGTAATGATCGCAACTCAAAAATCTAATCTTGGACTTGAGGCTGCTTTACGAGTCAGAAATAAATTTTTACAAGCATATCAAGACATTATGGGCATGCCAGTATAGACAAATCATAACTCCCAAGTTATTTTACAGGGTAGATTTTACAGGAGTTTAGTATGGCATTGGCTGATAATGCTTCAATGGTAGCAGCAAAATTTGCAAGCTTATCTATACCGCGACAAATTGGTTTATTAATTGGTTTGGCTGCGAGTATTGCAATAGGTTTAGCAGTGGTTTTATGGTCTCGTGATCCTAATTATGTTCCTTTATATACTCAAATGAATGCCCGAGACACAGCTGAAGTCGTATCGGCTCTTGAGCGCAATGGTATCGATTTTAAAATTGATAACAATAACAGTACCATTTTAATCCCATCAGAAAAATTACAAGGTACGCGTCTTAAGCTAGCCGCTGAAGGTTTGCCACGTGATCCGGTTGGTTCTGAGGAGCTATTTACCAGCGGTAATGCATTCAATAGCAGCCAGTTCATGGAGGTTGCACGTTATAAGCAAGCGCTGGAAGCGGAGTTGGCTCGAACTATTAGCAAGTTTAATGACATTAAAGCGGCCCGAGTACACCTAGCCATTCCGCGTGAATCTGCTTTTGTTCGTGATACACAGCAGCCTAGTGCGTCAGTTTTCATTGATGTTTATTCAGGACTTGAGCTCAAAAAACAAACTATTGCTGCCATTGTGAATTTAGTGGCATCTAGTATCCCTAATTTATCAGCAAGTCGTGTCACCGTGGTGGATCAAGATGGCCAATTATTGAATGAGGGAGGAGGACAGACCTTATTTACTGATACCGAACGTTTCCTCGATTATAGACAAAATCTTGAGCGTCAGTATGCGCAAAAAATTCAAGACATTTTGACCCCATTATTAGGTTATGGTCGTGTGCGCGCTAAAGTATCTGCGGACATCGATTTTACTAGCTATGAGCAAACTCAAGAGCTGTTTAATCCAGAACAATCTTCCTTGCGTAGTGAACAAACACTGCAAGAAAAGCGTAATGCGAACAATGAAGCACAGGGAGTGCCTGGTTCATTATCTAATACGCCTCAGTCTAATCCGGCGCTTACTGGTAAGAATCCGAATGCTCCAGCGAATCCAGCGAATCCGCAAGGGCAGCAATCATCAGAGACAACTCAAAATACGGACGTACGTACTCAAAGTACGAAGAACTTTGAGTTGGATAAAACCATTAGTCATACCAGAAATCAACCAGGTTCTATTAAGCGCTTGTCTGTAGCTGTATTAGTAGATAATCCTGCAATAATGGATGACAAAACTAAGAAAATGACTAAGAAAGCCTTGACTGCTAAGGAGATCGATCAAATCAAGCTGTTGGTTGCTGACGCGATTGGTTTAAATGCTAAACGTGGTGATAGCTTGAATGTAATCAATAGTGATTTTGTGAAGCCAGATCCTATTGCGCCTCTCCCTGAAGAACGTTTTTGGCAAAAAGACATCTTCTGGTCTATTGTCAAGCAAGTTGTAGGTGCATTGTTTATTCTGTCAATCATCTTTGGGGTTTTAAGGCCGATGCTTAAAACCCTGGCAAGCAATAAAGGAGGAGGTGGTGATCTGCCTTATCTAGAAGACCAGCCAGAGGCTCAGGGTGAATTGACTTATGATGAGGGAATTAATGTAGGTGATGCACATGATTATGAGTCACAATTAAATTTATTACGCCAAGTTGTTGATAAAGAACCCAAGCGTGTTGCGCAGGTAGTTAAAACTTGGGTTGATCGGGGGTAAGAGATGGATGGAATAGAGCGTGCAGCCATACTGCTTCTCAGTATGGGAGAGAAAAATGCAGCTGAGGTTTTGAGGCATTTAGAACCACGACAGGTGCAGAAAGTTGGAATGGCAATGGCTGCTTTAAATAATGTCAGTAGGACAAAAATGCAGAATGTTTTAGCTGATTTTACTAGTGCTATAGGCGACCAGACTAGCTTGGCCGTAGATACAGAACATTATTTAAGAACCATACTTATAGAAGCCTTAGGACTAGAAAAAGCAACCCCATTTATCGACCGTATTTTGGTGTCAGATAAAGACAGCGGTCTTAATCGTTTGAAATGGTTGGATGGACGGTTAATTGCTGATGTTATTCGAAATGAACATCCGCAAATTATTGCAACCATTTTAATTCATCTGGATAGTGAGCAAGCTGCAGAAGTAGTGAGTTACTTTAGTATGGAAAAACGCTCAGAGGTTTTATTACGTATGTGTAATATTGATACGGTAAAGCCAGAAGCTATTAGTGAGCTTGGACAGGTAATTGAAAAACAACTCAGTGGACAAAAGGTGAGTAAATCTGCTTCCGTTGGGGGAATCAAAAGTGTAGCTGATGTTATTAACTATTTTGATGGTTCGATGGAAGAAGAGGTTTTAGATAAAATTAAGGAATGGGATTCGGATTTAAGTGAAAAAATTCGCGATAAAATGTTTGTATTTGAGAATTTGGTCGATATGGATGACCGTAGTGTGCAAACTTTATTACGCGACGTATCTCAGGAGTTGTTAAAGTTAGCTTTAAAAGGTACAACCGAAATAACCAAAGAGAAAATATATACCAATATGTCTAAACGTGCGGCTGATCTGTTGCGCGAAGATATTGAACTTCAAGGACCGGTCAAGGTAGTGGATGTAGAACGTGCACAACGAGATATTCTCACCATCGCCAAGAGCTTAGCAGAAGAAGGGAAGATTGCATTAGGTTCTAAAGGTGGAGATGAAATGATTTAATTTTGGTAGGGTGTTTAAAGCTACATTTTTTAGCTGGCCATTTTGCTTGCAAATTAAGACAAGTTAGCGCTATTAATCATTCATAATATTTGTAAATTTCGCCATTGTATTCGCAATGGCGACAGTGTTAATTCCCAGTGTTAACTTAAAAGACGTAGCATGGGTGAACTATAAGGGACTAAGGGTTTTACATGGCAAATAAATTTGAGCCTTATCGTACAAAACAAACTAATGATAATGATTTTAATGTCTGGGATTATCAATCAACGCAAAAAAAAGAAGAGGAAGCTCCCGCGGTTGATGAACGAGAAGTCTTTCGTATTGAATGTGAGCGTTTAAAGCAAGAGGCAATACAAAAAGGTTATGAACAAGGATTACAGCAAGGCCAAGTAGAAATAAATAAAAAAAGGGACGAGCTTATCCGTTGGCTGGATTTAGTTAAAAATCCAGTAAAACTTTTGGATGAACATGTTATCCAGGAAACATTACAAACGATACTCTGGCTCAGCCAACATTGCATCGCTGTTGAATTATCGGTAAATCCAGAAAAATTGCGGGATTTACTTAATGAAATTAAAACGGAACTACCCACCTTAAATAATCATCGCATGTTGGCTATGCATCCATCAGATGTTGAGTGGCTTAAAGCTGAAATCAAAGAAAACGAGCTCCCGGGATTGCATGAAATCTTGGCTGCAGATCCTACATTAAATCGGGGTGATTTTTATTTAAAAGGTGAACATAGCGAGTTGGATGGCCGAATTCATACCCGTTTTGCAACTCTTTTTTCCAAGTACATTACAAAAGACAATTTAATGCCCATGAAGGTTCAGGATTAAGTTATGGAACAGTATGAGTCTCGCCTTGTGAAAATAATGTCTGATGTACGTACTCAGGAGCATTCTGGTTTATTACATTGTGGACGAATCAGTCGTGCGGTTGGTCTTACTTTAGAAGCAAAAGGGTTTAATCAACCCGTAGGAGCTCGTTGTTTTATTAACGTCAATGAATCTCATTCAATTGAAGCAGAAGTTGTTGGTTTTGGCCAAGATCGTGCCTATTTAATGTCAATTGGTGCCATTCAGGGACTGGCTCCAGGTATGATTATTGCCCCTACTGGTCGTGTGGCAAGAATCGATGTTGGCTGGCCTTTATTAGGGCGTATTGTCAATGGTTCAGGAGCGATTATTGATGAGGGACCTCTTATTGAGCTGACGGAAACCTATCCATTAGAGTCTGCAATAATTAATCCGCTCAAAAGAGCTGCTATAGATACCCATATGGACGTTGGAATTCGTGCAATTAATGGTTTACTCACGGTGGGGCGTGGTCAACGAATTGGCCTTTTTGCAGGAAGTGGAGTGGGTAAATCCGTTTTATTAGGTATGATGACGCGCTTTACAAAAGCTGATGTTGTTGTGGTAGGTTTAATTGGGGAACGAGGTCGAGAAGTTAAAGAGTTTATTGAGTGCAGCTTAGGGGAGGAGGGATTAAAGAGAGCCGTGGTTGTCGCCGCTCCTGCGGATGAAAGCCCATTAAGACGGTTACATGGCGCAAAAGTTGCTACCAGTATTGCTGAGTATTTTCGTGACCAGGGAAAACATGTGCTTCTGTTAATGGATTCTTTGACACGTTTTGCCCAGGCCCAGCGTGAAATTGCCTTATCTATTGGTGAGGCGCCAGCAACTAAAGGTTATCCTCCTTCGGTATTTACCAAACTACCTAAACTGGTTGAGCGTGCAGGAAATGGTGAGCCAGGAAGCGGGTCAATTACTGCATTTTACACAGTATTAACCGAAGGTGATGATTTACAAGATCCCATTGCTGATGCTGCGAGAGCTATTTTAGATGGTCATATTGTTTTAAGCCGTTCTTTAGCCGAGGAAGGACAATATCCTGCTATTGATTTAGAGGCATCCATTAGTCGCGTGATGCAAACTATAGCTTCTGAAGAGCAAATGAAGGATATGCTGCAGCTGAAAAAGTATTTATCTCTTTATGAAAAAAATAAAGATTTTATTTTGTTGGGGGCTTATGTAAAAGGTTCGGACCCTAACTTGGATAAAGCTATCTTAGCTCGAGATAAGATCAGAAAATACATGGAACAGGGAATGAATGAGCAGGTTAGCTATGAAGAGAGTACCCGTTTATTATCCGAGTTGGCGAAGTCATTTACTGGCCGTTGAGCTTACTACTATTTAGCTTATTATCCCTGACTAGCGAAATGTCAACAACCCTTCGAGTAGGAGTTAATTCATGAATCAGCGATTGGACCGCTTGACGCAATTGTGGGAAATAAAAAAAGACTTAACAAACACTGCCTACCAACAGCTTTTACATGCACAGGAGCAGTTTAGCAAAAATAAAGAAAAGCATGACCAATTAGTTGGTTATCGACAAGATTATTTACAACAATTAGAAACAATGGGCGAACAAGGTACCTATGTGAGGCGTTTGCGTAATCGCATTGATTTTATCAGCCATCTCGATATGGCTTTAGTGCAGTTAAATGGTCATTTAGCACAACTTGCCAAGGTAAGGCGAAATGCAGAATCAACCTATAAGCAAGCTAAAATTTCTGAAGAGAGTGTTAATTTATTAATAGAGCGTGTTAAAAAGGCTCAAAAATCTAAATTGAACCTCCAAGAACAGAAAGAAAATGATGAGTATGCACAAAAGCAGTGGTATAGTAGAGAACTTAACGACGAATGATTAAGCGGATACAGTGAATAAGATTCTTAAAAAAATTTGGATGACTCTCGCCATCCTCATTATTCTTATGGCTGTTTTGTCCAGCGTGTTTCGTTCGCTAACTCCTTGGGCAAAACAATATAAAGGTGAGGTTGAACAGCATCTATCTGTCCTTTTAGGCCAGCCCGTGACCATTCAAACTATGGAAACAGGATGGTATTGGTTTCAACCCGTACTTAAATTGAAGCAAGTCACATTAGGCAGTGACTCCAGAAAATCATTTCATTTAAATAAATTACTTGTAGGAATTAATGTCTTTAGATCCATATGGAACTGGCAGATCCAGCCCGGTGTTCTTTATATTGATGACATGCATTTAACGCTAAGAGAAAAAGGCGATCATTGGACTCTTGATGGCATTAGCACGGATACGCTTAATAGTGAGGATATGACTCCTGAAAAAACAAAACAAATTTTAATTTGGCTATCCCAACAAGAACGTTTAATCATTAAACGCGTTTCTATGTATTTTCATTTTAGCGATGGCGGCTTGATTCCTGTTGATGGCCTGAATGTTTCTGTATTGAATGATGGTGGCCATTATAAATTAAAAGGTAGTGCTCGACTGGATCAAACTAATAGCACAGATTTTCAGTTGCTTGGGGACGGCTATTTTGATCCTGATAATTTTGGTGAAATAGAAGGTAAGTTTTATTTTTCTGCACAAAATATTATGCCAGCTCAATGGCAAAGCTTATTTCCCAATGCGACGGAGCATTTAGAAGGCGGGAAAGGGGGCTTACAGCTCTGGATGGATGTGCATAAAGGGTCGGTTGCATCGGTACAAGCTCAAGTAAAATTAGAGCATTTGGCCTGGCGTTTGCTCAATAAAGAAAAAAGTCAGTTAGTCCAATCATTTTTTGCAAACCTGTCTTGGAAACCAGACAATCAAGGTTGGCAGTTACACGGTGATCACATCCAGTTGCGTGTTGGTGGTTTAAATTGGCCTGAGAATCAGCTTTTGGTGAAATATAATCATGAGCAACAAACGTATCAGTTTTTTATTAAGAGCATCATTATTGAGTCATTACTTTCAGACGCGATTAATTGGCCTAAGAGTATTCAAAATCTGCTGCAGATAAAACCACAAGGTATTTTACATGATACCCAAGTCTTGGTGAGGCTTGCCGATCCTTCTTTCCGTATTCCACTGATTCCTCAATTATCATCAGCGAGTGCTTCTCAGGAGCCTGTCAACACATGGGCACAAGGGAATGAAATTAGCTATGTGCTCACGCGTTTTGATCAATTGGGATGGAATGGCAACTCGAAAAAGAAAATACCGGAAGTAAGAAATCTTTCTGGCGTAGTCAATTGGCAGCCTGAAGAAGGGCGTTTGGAGTTGGATTCTGAGAATACACTGGTTGTTATCCACGGTTATCCTACACAAAATCTGACTTTACTTAATGGAGCTATCGATTGGAAAGAGTTAAGTGATGGGTTACGAATTAGTATTGACCGGTTTGTCCTAAGCAAACCAGAACTTACTTTAAGTGCGCAGGGGGCTGTCGATCAGGTGATGCAGGATTCGGTTGGCGCTATCCGTTTGAATGCAGAGTTTTCAGGTAAAAATATTGAGCAATGGGCTCCATTTCTCCCTAAAAAACATATGAAAGCTAAGCTGTATACCTGGCTAACACGTGACTTGAAGCATATTGCTGAAATGAGCGGGACTATTAGCTTAAATGGAATGGCCCAAGACTTTCCCTTTGATGATCATAATGGTGAGTTTACTATTACAAGCCATGCAAGTGGTGGGGAACTCTACATTAATCCTAAATGGAAGATAATCAAAGAGATTGAAGGGGATATTCAACTAACTAATCGTAATTTAAATATTGATATTGTAAATGCAGATTTTCAAGGTGTTGCTGTCAATCAAATGAATTTGCGTATCGATAATATAGGTAATAATAAAGAAAACCTGATTATTACAGGAAGCATCAATGCACCCGTGCAAAAAATGGTGAATTATGTGATGTCTTCTCCTTTAAAAAGTAAATTATCCCTATTAAAACAATTGGCAATAGATGGCTTTGCTCAGTTGAGTCTCAATTTACAAGTTCCTTTATATCCTGAAAACGACAAGGTCTTAGCTAAAGGTGATTTAAACTTTAAAGATAATACCATTACAGTGAAGTATGAGTTCGTGAAGTTTATGTTAAAGGGTGTAACTGGTGAATTGTTCTTCACTGATGATGGGGTGAGTGATAGTTCATTAGTTGCTAACTCATTGGGGCATCCACTTAACATTAAGATTAAGTCGGTTCAAACCCCAAAACCAGCTACCTCGATTGCTGTAGAAGGCACTTGGACTGCTGACTCATTGAAAACTCGCCATAATGCGCCAGTTCTTGCTTTCTTGAATGGATCTTTCCCTGTTAAAGCCATTTTGAAATTGGCAAACAATCCCTCAGAAGTAGATACAATTAAGTTAACTTCTTCATTGCAAGGTTTGGCTGTTAATTTACCTGCGCCGCTTGGCAAAGCGGATGAAGAAACACTTCCTTTAGAAGTGAGTGTGAATTTAAATCCGGATAAATCAATACGTTTGAAATCTAATTATGATGCACGTTTAAGTACAGATTTATTATTTAAGACAACTAATGGTGCTTTAGATCTAGATTCAGGCCAGTTACGTTTAGGTAGCGCAAATGCTGCGCTTAGTCAAAAACTACCAGGATTAGCGGTGGTTGGATCATTAAAGGGTTTTGATCTAGGTGAATGGAAGAATATATATAATCGATATGCACTAACGCAAAACACAGGTCCTTCTTTACTTAATAAACTAAGTATTATTAATGTTACGTTAGATAAGGTTAGTATTTTGAAACAGCAATTTGATGCATTGACCGTTAAAGCAAAGTTGTTGCCCAATAAAGATTGGTCTTTTAGCCTAAATCAAAAAAATGTCGCCGCAGATTTATTGTATCGTGTGTCCGCCAATGAGTTAAGTGGTCATATTCAACGCTTACATTTAGAGACGTTAAATACAAAAGATATTAAGTCGAACGAATCTTCGGAAAAATTCCACCCAGGCCAAATTCCAAATCTTAATTTGCGAGTTGACAACTTATCCGTAGGGACAGTACTCATTGGTGATGTGACTTTAAAAAGTCAGTCAAACTCGAAGCGTTGGTCATTGAATTATTGCCGGATTGATTCTCCTGTATACCAATTTAACATCGATGGCGCATGGTCACAGACGAAAACAGCTGATCAGTCGACGTTCCATTTAAAACTCGAGATGACTAATTTAGCTAAAAGTCTTGAGCGTTGGGGTATTCATCCTTCAGTCCGTGCCAAAAAAAGCTATATCGAATTTAAAGGTGGCTGGAACAGCGATTTAGCTGGTTTTTCATTAGCGAAACTAAATGGTGATATGTTCTTGCAGCTTAAGAATGGCAGAATCACTGATTTGAGCAAATCAACTGAAGGAAAATTGGATTTAGGTAAGTTACTAAGTATCTTAAGTTTGCAGACAATACCACGACGATTACAACTGGATTTTAGCGATTTAGCACAACAAGGTTACAGCTTTGATATCTTTCAAGGTAACTTCTCGATTCATAAGGGAAGAATGACGACCCAAGACAGTTATATTGATGGGCCTGTTGCTTATGCAAGTATGAAGGGTGATTTAGATTTAGTAAGACAAACTTATGATATGAATTTAAAAATCTCTCCGCACATTACTGCCAGTTTGCCCATCGTGGCAACAATTGCAGGTGGTCCAGTTGCTGGTGTTGCTACCTGGGTTGCGACGAAAATTATTAATCAGGGCATGCAAAAAATTTCCGCTTACAGCTACAAGGTTTCTGGCCCGTGGAAAAAACCGGTAGTACAACAATTGACGATTGTTAAGAAAAAGAATAACCCCATCCAGGCAGGCCAAGGATTAATGAAAGATCAGCTTAATTTGGATTGATTTAGCTATCGGAGCCTGGTTGCTTGCAACTGGGCTTCCTTACCTGACGAATTTCGAATACAAGAACACCCACGGCAACTATTGTCATTTACAGTATTTACTCGGTATATAGGATACTGAATTACGCATTTTCCATATAAAAAACATAATATTTTTATCAAGATAGTAGAATTATCTGCCTCTCCTAGACTAAACTTAATTATGGAAAGAGTGAGTTTTCCACAAGGTGTCGAGATATTGCCTAATCAACCACGCTGTAACCTGTAGCAGTAAGCTTACCGATTCAGGCTACACATAAAAATGAAGGTTTTAAATGATTCACTTTGTTTTGGGCCGATATTGGAATATTTGTCTATTGAAGGAAAGCCCTGAAAATACACCTTATTCAATTATTCGCGCATTTTTAAGTGGTATTGTGTTAGCCATCATCATGGTAATTGAATGGAACTATTCTTATTACAACTCCTCAGGAGATCTTGGTTGGTTATTGATTATTGCTACTAGTTTGCTTTTTTCTTATGCTATTTATACCTATGCCATATTATTTTTAAAAGGATTTAATTCAAGATTAGTACAAACAGTAACAGCATTATTTTATACTAGTATCATTATTCATATTCTAGTGGCGCCATTGGTGTTTTTTGCTCCGCATTTATCACATATACACATAAAAAACCCAGCACTATTATTTCTAGGTGTTCTTTATTTATTTACGAGTATTGGCTTATCTGTATGGCAATTTGTGATTACTGCACATATTTATAAATATGCGCTGAGCACTACATCTATACAATCAGTGATCGCTGCTTTTGGTTTAATTGCTGTTAATATTTTAACTGTTTCTTCACTACAATGAGAGAATTATGCATTTACATATTTTAGGGATAAGTGGGACTTTTATGAGCGCTCTTGCGCTACTCGCACGCGACTCAGGCCATACCGTCAGTGGGAGTGATGCCAACTGTTATCCTCCAATTAGTGATTTGTTAACCGCCAAAGGCATCACTTGGACCGAGGGATATGAGGATGCCAGTTTGGCATTAAAAGCGGATGTAGTAATTGTCGGTAATGCGATTAAACGCGGTATGCCTGTTCTTGAAGCAGTCATTGAAGCCGGAAAAAATTATACTTCCGGGCCGCAGTGGTTTGCAGAAAATATTTTATCCAAATATCAAGTTATAGCTGTTGCAGGAACTCATGGTAAAACGACGACAACGTCTATGGTTTCTTGGATATTGGATCAAGCAGGATTAAACCCTGGATTTTTAATTGGCGGTGTTTCTTCTGATTTTAAAACCAGTGCGCGCCTAGGAAGTGGAAAATGGTTTGTTATTGAAGCGGATGAATACGACAGTGCCTTTTTTGATAAAAGACCTAAATTTATGCATTACCGTCCGCGCATTGCTATATTAAACAATCTTGAGTTCGATCATGCAGACATCTATCCTGATTTAGCGGCAATCCAGCAGCAATTCCATTATTTGCTGCGGACTATTCCAGCTAGTGGTGTTGCTATTAAACCGCGTGATGATAAAGCTCTGAATGAGGTCTTGGCTCGAGGCAGTTACTCACGTGTGGAGGAACTTGCTTTACATGGTGATGCGGAATGGTGTGCTAAACTAATTGAGGAAAATGGTAGTTCATTCAAAGTTCTACATCGCGGTGAAGAAGTAGCTGAAATTAATTGGTCTTTAATAGGGCGCTTTAATGTGGAAAACGCTTTAGCTGCGCTTGCTGCAAGTGTAAACGCTGGTGTAGATCCAAAAGTTGCTGCAGCAGCTTTAGAGCGCTTTACGCCAGTAAAACGCCGATTGGAAGTAAAATCAAATAAGTATGGGATAACTGTTTATGATGATTTTGCCCATCATCCTACGGCAATTACTCGCACGATTGACGCCTTAAAACGAAGTAATCGACATCATCGTATTTTTGCTGTTCTTGAATTTGCTTCATATACCATGCGTACCGGAGTACACGCAGCGGAAATGGCACAAGCTTTAGCACCTGTCCAGGGCGCCTATGTACTAGAACCTCATGATTTTGATCTTACGGAAACTATTGGCAATTGGACTTGTCCTTATTATGTTTGTAAAAATACTGAGGAAATTGTCAAAGAAATTACTGGCTCTGTGCAAGAGGGCGATGCTATTTTAGTAATGAGTAATCGTGGATTTAATGGTATTCATCAACAATTAATTAACTCAATTGACGCACGTTATTCTAGTATTCATTGCTAATATTAAGAGGTAAGCTATGTCCCGAGGCTTGTCCAAGGGGCATAGTTAGCTGTTCCTATTCCTTCACAGCTCAATACTTTCTTACCAAAAAATGCTAATGATTCTTTTTCTGTTCAATTAGTTAAATTAATAGTTGCAATATTTCAGATTGGTTGTTATAAAAAAAAGAGTGCCCTTAGAGATTAATGACACGCCGGTATTTACTATGCTCTTAAACAATTTTAGAGAATAGATATATCAAGCTAAGAGTTCAGTATAGATTTTAGCTGTTAGAGAAAAAATCCTTAGGATTAGGGTATTAGCAAAAGGAGATTGTATGACATTAAAAACAGTAGGGTATGAATTTCTAAGAACTAATATTCAGAATTTAAAGAGAGAATATTCTAATTATTTAGCACGTTATACAATCGGGATGAGCGAAGAGGAAAAGGAAGAGGCATGGAAAAATGGAGCTGAAATAACAGACAATCCCCTTTTGATTTTACTGGCTCGAGTCAATAAGCATGTTAGTCAATGCCAGACTGGTCGAGGAAGTGATCGTGATGTATTTCCTAAATTGGCGGATGAGGTACGTGGTTTTATTAATGGGACCCCCAAAGAGATAAAAAGAGCAACGCTTTATTTATTGGGCGGATTAATCCATCGTTTTTTGAGAATCGAAACCGAATATAACGATTATAATAAATCTAGACTTAATCTTTATTCATGGTTTAGCAGCAAAAATCTTTGGAATCTCAATGATTGTCGCTTGTATAATGCCGTAAAGAGTGCATTAGCACTTAGTGACGCCAATAAACTAGATGACTATACCATAATTAATGCCTTGGAGGTATTTCAAGAAAATATGGATATGGAGGTTGAGGTCGAGGAACTGGTTGGCAAAGAGAAAAAGTTGGTAAAAAAGAAGCGATATGAAACATATGAGCATTTTAATACGGTCGATCCTAATTTCAAAAGCAACTTAGAGAAAATGATTTCCCTTTATAAAGAGCGTGGGAAATCTATGGTTCGAAATTTTGCAGCAATTGATTTTTTTCAGTCATTAATGGAAAAGCTTGATCAGGAAAATCAGCCCGTTGAGCGAGAAATAAAAGGTTGGTGTGCAAGTTTAGCTAAAACCCACAAAAACTTTAGTGCGCTAAATAGAGAGAGCATTGTTCAACATCTTAATCAATATTATCAATCCAAACCTGAAAAAGCGAGCGAAAAAGAGCATATACAATACCTACTTGAAGGTATATTGAATAATGAGACTTACATCGCCAGCAATGATTATAATAAATTTTTAAAAGAATTAGTGACCTCTAATACTGATCCAAGTCGTAGTATATGTTGTGGTGCTTATGTATTGTTATTGAAACAAGGAAATTTAGATAAAAAGTTAACTACACAAATGACTGATATTTTTGGTTTTAGTGAGAAGCTTACAATAGAAGTGCAGGTAGCTTGTCTTAAGGCTTTTAAAGCTTATGCTGATGCTGTAGCAGAGCCTAGTGATGTGCTTGCTCCTGAAGGTGAAGTTCAATTAGATTACAAATTTTTTGGCGCATCAAAAACAATGATAAGCCAGACCACGCAATTAATTGTCATGTTAGGTGAAGAAACGGCACATTCTTTGGTAATGTAATGTAGCCTGGTTGCAAGCAACCAGGTAACTTTTAAACTGTAAACTGCATCAGGCCATCCTTATACTCAACACGTATGGTGTCTCCAGACTTAAATTTCCCAGACAATATTGATTGTGCCAATGGATTTTCAAGCTGCTGTTGAATCGTACGTTTTAAAGGACGTGCTCCATACACCGGATCAAAGCCAGCTTCAGCTAAATGAGCAAGGGCTTCTGTGCTGACATCAAGATGGATTTCTTGTTGAACTAAACGCTTACGTAGATGTTCAATTTGGATGTCAGCAATTTTGGCAATCTGTGCTTGAGCCAACGAATGAAATACTACAGTATCATCAATACGGTTGATAAATTCAGGACGGAAATGCTGGCCTACAAGTTCCATAACCGCATTTTTCACCTCTTCATAACTGCATTTACTACCCATTTCTTGAATGACATGAGAGCCTAAATTAGAGGTCATGACAATAATCGTATTACGAAAGTCCACAGTACGACCTTGCCCATCAGTGAGACGACCATCATCCATTACCTGCAAGAGAATGTTAAATACATCGGTATGCGCTTTTTCTACCTCATCAAGTAAAATGACTGAATATGGTCGCCGTCTAACCGCCTCGGTTAAATAACCACCTTCCTCATAGCCCACATAGCCAGGAGGAGCGCCAATTAAACGGGCAACAGAGTGTTTCTCCATGAACTCAGACATATCAATACGTATCATGGCTTCTTCAGTATCAAAGAGGTATGCCGCTAATGCTTTACATAACTCCGTTTTACCTACACCTGTAGGTCCTAAAAATAAAAAGGAGCCTATAGGTCGATTGGGGTCTGCTAATCCAGCACGAGAACGACGTATAGCATTGGATACGGCGTTAATAGCTTCCTCTTGTCCGATGAGACGCTGATGTAATACCTCTTCCATTTTTAAGAGTTTTTCTCGTTCGCCTTCCATCATTTTAGAAACAGGGATACCAGTCCACTTCGAAACCACCTCGGCAATTTCATCTTCAGTGACTTTATTACGGACTAATTTAGTTTCATGTTCCTCAGCTGAAGCAACTTGAGTGAGGCGTTTTTCTAATTCAGGGATGCGTCCATATTGCAGCTCAGACATACGGCTCAAATCACCGGCACGGCGAGCCATTTCCATTTCTTGTTTGGCGTTCTCTAGAGCCTCTTTAATTTGAGTTGCACCTTGCATTGTTGCTTTTTCAGCTTTCCAAACTTCTTCAAGATCAGAGTAGTTTTGTTCGAGCTCATCAATGCTATTTTGTAAGTCCTCTAATCGTTTTTTGGATGCTTCATCATGTTCTTTTTTCAGTGCTTCACGCTCAATTTTTAATTGAATAAGGCGACGCTCTAATTTATCCATACTTTCAGGTTTTGAATCGATTTCCATACGGATAAGGCTTCCTGCCTCATCAATGAGATCAATAGCTTTATCCGGCAATTGCCGATCGGTGATGTAACGATGAGATAAAGTCGCTGCACCAACGATTGCTGGGTCGGTAATTTCCACACCATGATGTACTTCATAGCGTTCTTTTAAGCCTCGTAAAATAGCAATAGTATCTTCAACAGTAGGCTCATTAACGAGTACTTTTTGGAAACGACGCTCTAAAGCTGCATCTTTTTCAACATATTGGCGATATTCATCAAGTGTAGTGGCGCCAATACAGTGTAACTCTCCGCGTGCTAAAGCTGGCTTTAACATATTTCCAGCATCCATAGCCCCTTCAGCTTTACCCGCGCCTACCATGGTATGAATTTCATCGATAAAGAGAATAATTTGACCTTCTTGTTTCGCCAAATCATTGAGTACCGCTTTAAGGCGCTCTTCAAATTCACCACGGAATTTTGCACCAGCGATGAGTGCTCCCATATCAAGGGATAGCAGCCGTTTATTCTTCAAGCCTTCAGGCACTTCACCATTGATGATGCGTTGAGCTAAGCCTTCGACAATGGCTGTTTTACCGACTCCCGGTTCACCAATTAAAACGGGGTTATTTTTCGTACGTCGTTGCAGTACTTGAATGGTTCGACGAATTTCATCATCACGTCCAATAACAGGGTCTAATTTACCTTGTTCGGCACGCGCAGTTAAATCAAGAGTATATTTTTCTAGCGCTTGGCGTTGTTCTTCCGCGTTGGCATCCTTTACCGTGTCGCCCCCACGAAGCTCATTAATAGCATTATCAATGGCTTTGGGGTCGCCGCCAGCTTGTTTTAACAGACGCGCTAGAGAACTGCTTTCTTCATTGATAGCTGCTAAGACAAATAACTCGCTGGAGATAAAATTATCTTTTTTTTGCTGAGCTATTTTGTCAGTAAGGTTCAAGAGTCGATTTAATGAATTGGAGATATGAACATCACCACCAACTCCAGACACTTTAGGGAGCTTATCTAATGCTTGATCTAAATGTGTTCTTAAGATTGAAATATTTACCCCTGCTTTACTAAGCAAAGGTCGGCAACTCCCGCCTTGTTGATCCAAGAGCGCTTTCATCAAATGTTCAGGTTCAATGAAGTTATTATCTCCACCTAAGGCTAAAGATTGGGCATCAGCTAAAGCCATTTGGAATTTTGAGGTCAATTTGTCCATTCGCATATTTATTCACCTTATCTTATGGGTGTTATTTCTATCTTATCTACCGTAGAATGAGGTTTAATTTAATTATTTCAAGTGATTAATATGACTAAAGAAACTTCTTCTAACTCTAATTCTAATCCTGATTCGCAAGCTTTGCTTAATCAAATTATTATAGACTACATAAAAGAGCAAAAACGTAAGCGACGATGGCGCTGGTTTATGCGGGTGGTGTACTTATTAATAGTCCTTTTTATTGCGTACCAGCTTATGTCTAGTGGCAATGATGAATCCGGTTCTAATACAAAACCGCATGTGGGATTGATTGATCTGAATGGTGAAATATTTGATGCGAAGCCGGCTAATGCTGATGATTTTGCAAAGGGAATGGAATCGGCATATAAAAATTCGGGATTAAAGTCCTTAATCATTCGAATTAATAGCCCTGGTGGTAGTCCAGTACAGGCAGAGTATATGTACAATGCCATTAAATACTATCGAACTAAACATCCTGATGTTAAAATTTACGCAGTATGTGTTGATTTGTGTGCTTCTGCCGCCTATTACGTAGCAGCTGCTGCGGATGATATTTATGCTAGTCCGGCAAGCATGGTGGGCTCAATCGGGGTTATCTATAGCGGTTTTGGTTTTGTGGATGTCATGAATAAGGTCGGAGTTAGCCGCAGACTACAAACTTCAGGAGCAAATAAAGGATTTTTAGACCCATTCTCTCCAGAAACTGATGCGCAAAAACAAAAATTACAAGTAATGCTTGATACAGTGCATGAGCAATTTATTAATCGTGTTAAAGAAGGGCGTGGAAGTCGTTTGCATATTGATAATGATACTTTTTCAGGGCTTATGTGGACTGGAGAGCAAGCTTATCCTTTAGGTTTGATTGATGGCTTTGCTAGCAGTGGTCAATTGGCCCGCGATGTTATTAAAATCGATTCATTAATTGATTACACGCATAAGCAAAATATTTTTGACCGCGTAACAAAAAACTTAGGTACAGCAATGGCTGATGAGTTGCCATCTAGTTTGGGTATGAGAGCGGGAATTAGATAGATTCCTTCAAATTTACGTAGCCATATTCGCGCAGCGTAATATGGGATGTTGTAGTCCAAGTTCCTGTATACAGCCTATGAGCTACGTAAATATCCTGTAAGTTACATTTATTAAAATAGCAAAGGCCACTTGGTGGCCTTTGCTCTGATTCATTTTCATTGGTGAGCTTTTGATAAGCAATGAATTATTTTACCAACCACTCATTTTTTCTTTGATTTTAGCAACAATTAAAGAAGACACTTCCGAAGTATTTAAGCCCCCTATAGTAAAGGAACCATCAGAATTGCCAACAAATTTAAAAGACATCGTTTTATCCTCTTGATTTTCCCCTAAACTTGACATAACTACAGTCAACCCTTGTATAAAATACTTGGGAAAATAATCAATATAATATTTTATAGAAGGCATATTAATTAGTTCAGCAAGCTGATTGGCCCCATTACGTTGAACCCATTCAGCTATTTTTTGCAGGTCATTAGCTGGATTTTTTAGATTAAATTCTTGACTCCACGTCGGCGAATCGGCGATGCCGAGAGACATATAACTTTTACTGCCAAAAGAGGTGCTCCAGCTTCCATTGTAAGCATCAAGTTGGACGTAGTTATTAATATGCGTGGAAAAAACACTGCTATTAGACAGATAATCAAACGAGCCTTCTATCGTTAAGCCAATACCACTCCATTCAGAAATCGGCGCGGTAAAATCCAAAAATAACTCTATGCCGTAGAATGCTTTTTGGAGCAATTGATCATACGCTGTCTTTTCTTTTAAGTTTTTATATTCCTCACTCATAGTACGTAGTGCCTTTATGAGCAGATCTACTAAAGAGTTTTGCCCCAGCCCATTGCTATAAATTTTCCAGGTTCCGCTCGTTAGCTCATTGAGTTGATCTTGTAATTCAAAGTCTAAGCTTTGCTTATTTAGCTCATATGTCATTTTTATTAAGGGGTGAGCATTTTCCTCTAAATCCGTAGCTATTAATAAATTAACATGGATGTTTCCCTTCGCGATTAGCATTAAGGCTTTGAGCAGATAATGGCCAAAGCTGGCTGATTTTTTAGTATTTTTCTGCTCAAATACTTTATGAAGAGTTACAGCATGCAAATCTAGGCTCATTTCTCTTCGATTAGCATTAACAACATTTAAGAATTTTAAATCAAAAGAACCTAAAGAGCGTGTCCATTCGCTACCATTTTTTGTGAGAACTTTGAATTCTACTTCGGGTCCTTGTACTAAAATTTGAGCAATTTCAGAAAATGAAGGCCATGAGCTCGTAGCTAAAGGATCCAAGATTTGCCCATTATTTAGAGTCATTTCTGCTTGAAGACTTTCGGCTTCAATTTTGACCGTCCGAATTAAATTTTGTTGAGGGATAATATTGGCTACATCGAATTCAAGAGTAGTTGCTGAGACGGCATTGGAAATAAACAATAACAGGAAAGAAATTAAACGCATTATAGGACCTCAAAAATTTATGATGTTTTCTTCAAAACATTGTCATAAAAGGGTCAAATATGATACATATTACTTTTTTGCGAGTCAATTTTTTCTGTACGGCATCATAATGCACTGAGATAGTAGAAAATGAGCCTTTTCAAGAAATGGATTTCGTAGCCTGACAATTTGGATTGATGATGAAAGAATACCTTTGCAAGATGCTAAAAGATTAATCGGTAGTGTTTAAATTACTCGCCGTAAAAAATATTGGTCACCGTTAAATTACGCACACCATCACTAACTCGTAAGGTTATATTATCGCCAACTCTAGCCTTCAATAATGTTTTCGCCAAAGGGGAAATCCAGCTTATTTTTCCTACGTTAATATCTGCCTCATCTAACCCCACAATTTTGACAGTAAGGGATTCACCACATTCATTAGTATATTGGACTGTGGCGCCAAAAAATACTTGAGGAAGGCCTACTTGAAGTTTGGGGTCGACAATTACGGCGCTTTCTAGTTGTTTCGTCAAATAGCGAATGCGCCTATCAATTTCGCGTAAGCGCTTTTTTCCATAAATATAATCACCATTTTCCGAGCGATCACCATTACTCGCTGCCCAACTTACTACACCCACAATTTTAGGTCGTTCATTACTAACTAAATCACGTAATTCAGTTTGCAACATTGAAAAACCAATAGGGGTCATATAATTTTTAATACGCGGTGCGTCATTATGTTTTTTAGTGAATTGCTTACTCACCACAAGCTCCTATTATGGTAGTCGTTATGACAGGTCGAGTTCATTATATCACTCTTTGTGGCTGGGAACTGGATTCGGGCTATTATTTTGCTTTGTGCGAAGGCTCTCCTTGTTTTATTACTATAATTCGACTGTCGTTTAAGGAAAGCCTGGTTGCGAGCAACCAGGTTACATTATTTTAAGAGTACTAATATGTTTTATCGTAAAGTAGGAGAGATTGTTTGTAATAATGCTTTAAAGACTTTAGGTGTTCCTGCTACTACATCGCCATGCTTTAAGAAGTCTTCACCGCCTTGAACATCGCTGATTAAACCACCTGCTTCTCTAACTATCAATGAACCTGCGGCAATATCCCAAGGGCGTAAGCCTAACTCCCAAAAGCCGTCAATACGGCCACTGGCAACATATGCCAAGTCAAGGGCGGCGGAGCCTGTTCTTCTTATTCCTGCACATTTGCCAAATAGGGCTTCGAATGCAGGTAAATAGCGCTGGCCTATACTTGCGTCACGAGAAGGGAAGCCGGTTCCTAAAAGTGAGGCACTTAATTGAGTTTGGTTTGATACGCGTATTCTTCGATCATTTAAGCGTGCTCCACGTCCACGGCTGGCAGCAAAGCATTCATGACGAAGTGGGTCGTAGATAACCCCATGCTCTATCCTTCCTTTAATTCTTAACGCAATTGAAACAGAAAAAAATGGGAACCCATGCAAGTAATTAGAGGTGCCATCTAAAGGGTCAATGATCCAGACCGCATCCTCATCAGCGCCTTCTTGCATTCCACTTTCTTCAGCTAGAATTCCATGTTCTGGGTAGGCTTTACGGATGGTGTTGATAATTGCCTGTTCCGCTTTAATATCTACTTCGGTAAAGAAATCATTAGGCGCTTTCGCGGTAAGTTTGAGATGATCCACTTGCTCCATGTGGCGAATAATAATTTCCCCGGCTTGACGTGCCGCATTCACTGCAATATTTAAAAGTGGTTCCATGGATTTCTCGTTGAATTTACAAAACCGGTGATTCTAGCATATTTTTTTTGTACCAAGGTAACTCTTTTCACTTACATGATGCCTTAATAGGATTCAGCTAGGTGCAAAAGCACTTAAATGATATCATATACGTCTCTTTTGCGTTAAGTTAAATCGTTTTTATGAATTTAAGTTCAATTCGTATTATTTTAGTTGGTACATCACATCCAGGTAATATTGGTTCAACTGCTCGAGCTATGAAAACTATGGGACTAAATTCTCTTTACTTGGTTAGTCCTAAGTCTTTTCCTGACATGAAAGCTCGCGAAATGTCTGCTGGTGCTGATGATCTTTTAGAAGCTGCAGTGGTTACCGAAACCCTCGATGAGGCTTTAATAGGTTGCCAGTTAATTTTAGCTACCAGTGCAAGACCTCGAGGGCTCTCTTTGCCTGGACTAACTCCGGCTGAAAGTGCTGAGTTGGTGAGCAAGCAAGCGGATAAAACCCAAATTGCTATTGTATTTGGACGAGAATATGCCGGTCTTACTAACGAAGAACTGCTAAAATGTCATTATCATATACATATTCCAAGTAACCCTGAGTACAGCTCACTTAATTTATCTCAGGCAGTGCAAATTGTTGCTTATGAATTACGTATGAAACTACTAGCGCCTAAGGCCGAAGTTTCTTTACGAGCTGATGAATATGCTACTGCTGAGGAAATTGAACAATTTTATGAGCACTTAAGAGAAGTGTTTATTGAAATTAAGTTTTTAAAGGAAGCAAATCCAAGACGCCTAATGCAGCGCGTAAGACGCTTGTTTAATAGAGTGAACTTGGAAAAGATGGAAGTTAGTATTTTACGGGGTATGTTAAGCCAGGTTCAAAAATCACTGGAATGGGCTAGCAAACGAGGTAAGAGTGAAGACGGAAATTAAGATTCCTATTTATCTAGATTATATGGCCACAACCCCGGTGGATCCACTGGTGGTTGAGCGCATGCTGCATTTTCTAGGCCCTGATGGTGATTTTGGTAATCCTGCTTCTGTTACGCATGACTTTGGTCGTAGAGCTGCTCATGCTGTTGATCATGCGCGTAGCCAGATTGCTGAGGTGATTCAGGCTTCTCCTCAAGAGATTATTTTTACTTCTGGGGCCACAGAGGCCGATAATCTAGCGATTATTGGTGCTGCACATTTTTATCAGAACAAGGGTAAGCATCTGATTACCATGAGCACTGAACATAAAGCAGTGCTGGATAGTTTTCATCGTTTAGAGAAAGATGGTTTTCAAGTCACTTATCTTGAGCCAGATGCTGATGGTTTGCTGGATTTGCAGCAATTGGAACGAACCTTACAACCCGATACCATTCTGGTGTCGATTATGCATGTGAATAATGAAATTGGTGTGATTCAAGATATTGCGGCCATTGGCGAGCTATTGAAAGGTAAGGGCATCATTTTTCATGTCGATGCAGCACAAAGCGCAGGGCGCCTTGCTATTGATGTGAGTACACTTCCCGTCAATTTAATGTCTTTTTCGGCCCATAAGTGCTACGGACCTAAAGGCATTGGGGCCCTATATGTCCGTCAACGGCCTAGAGTGAGGTTGCAGCCGCAAACTTTTGGTGGTGGACATGAAAACGGTTTGCGTTCAGGTACATTGGCAACGCATCAAATTGTTGGTATGGGGGAGGCATTTGCCCTGTCTGAACGTGCACGTGAAGAAGAGCAAGCGCGCCTTTTACATTTTCGCCAACAATTATGGGATGGAATTAAACACTTACCCGGAATTCAGTTCAATGGTCATGAGCAACAACGTATTGCGGGTAATTTGAACATCAGTTTTAAAGGATTGGATGGTGATTCGTTATTACTCGCTTTGAGTGATTTGGCGGTATCTACTACTTCAGCCTGTAGTTCAGCAAGTATCCAGCCTTCTTATGTCTTAAAGGCAATAGGGTTATCTGATGAATTAGCGCAGAGTTCGATTAGATTGTCTTTAGGGCGTTTTACCCGAGAAGAAGAGGTAGAGCATGCAATCGCGGTGATTAATGCTCAAGTGATCCATTTACATAACATGTCCCCATTATGATGTATAATAAAACAGTACTTGATTATTTTTTTTTACCTGAGCATGTAGGTATTATTGATCTAAATAACCATACGGTTGCTGTTAAAAATAATCAAAAAAGCCAAGGAACTATTGAGCTCTATATGCAATGTGGACAGGATAGGGTGATTCAGCGTATTTGTTTTAAAACGAATGGGAATCCTTATCTCATTGCTGGCTTAGAGTGGTTATGTCGGCAGATTGAGGGTAAGCAAATTGATGAATTACCGCCAATTGATTATCAGTTATTGGTGAAGGAGTTGAATATCCCCGTAACTCAATATCCATTGGCTTTACGAATTTTTAGTGTTTTTAAAGAAACGTTAATTTTAATGAATAACAAGTTGCTTGCGAATGAGCAGCATACCTAGAGGTATATATAATGAGTGTAGTAATGCAACATGCAGTAAATGAGCTGACGCCGGAAATCAGTTTCACTGAATCAGCAGTAAAACACTTAATTTCTTATTTACAAAAAAATACTGGGCATGCGGGTGTGCGTTTGTCAGTTAAAAAAACTGGGTGTTCGGGTTTTTCTTATGTTGTTGATTATGTCCATGCTCCTGTAGAAGGTGATTTAGTAATGCCTTTGAATGAGGGTTATGTGGTTTGCGTGGATAAGGCAAGTTATCCTTTTCTTAGAAATATGAATGTTGATTATGTGAAGCAGGGCTTAAATTATAAATTTATTTTTAATAATCCAAATCAAACAGGTCAATGTGGTTGTGGAGAGAGCTTTACTGTTGAATAGCTCCTCTCGGTATTAATGTCTGATTGAGCCAAAACAGCTGTCATTGCGAATCCTGCGTGGTTGAACCTTTGAGTGCTGCTTCGTCACACGCTTTTAAGCAAGGTCACAATTTATTTAATAATAAAATGGTTCCCGGATTGCACTGAGTTGCATCTAGGCTGCATTAGATGTGGCTTGGAGTAATATTGGTTCAGTGCGTTTCATATGACTTCAAGTGGTGTTTTTTTAATCTTCGGGTATTAATATTAAGATTGAAGTTGAGAATTTTAAATTTTTTTCCTTCGAATTGATCGTCCAATAATTAGCCTACCTTACGAAAATTATTTTTTTTTCTTAAGGTTTCCTTAAGCTTTCCTTAAGAAAAATAAAAATTATTCATTATTAAACAGACGTTTAGTACAAAAAAAAACCTTTATGAGCATAATAAATAAAATTAAATAGTGAAATAACCTTGGGATTTGCCGCGTTAAGTGATAAAATTTTTTATCTTAATATTTCCTTAATAAATGAATATCATTAAAACAATGTTTACACTCTTTGAGATGTTTGATACTATATAGACCATGGTGTTCAGTGAGAGAATTTACTGAGCATAATTTATTTGTTAATTTGTACTAGGAGACTTAAATGAGTACAGAAGTTATGGTGCAAAGCAGCGAGTCGCTTTCGCATCAAGTTGTTCATGCTGTAAAAAACTATTTAACTACGGTTAATAATAAAGATGCTAACTTAAACCTATATCAATTAATTGTTGAAGAAGTTGAAGCGCCTTTATTCAGAACTGTTATGGAATTAACTCGTTACAATCAATCTAAAGCTGCTCGTGTTTTGGGTGTAAGCCGTGGTACTTTGCGTACTAAGCTAAAGCGTTATTTTGATGATGAGTTCATCGGTACTCGCGATTTCTAATTTGATATTGCGTGTGAAGTTATAGTTTTTTGTGGTTTTTTCGTATAAAGCACGTATTCTGGTGGCCTTTAGCTAAGCACTCTGCTACTATTGGTAACAGAGTTGGTTAGACAATCGCTCCTTGCCTCGGTAAGGGGAGGAAAGTCCGGGCTCCATAGGGTAGAGTGCCAGGTAACGCCTGGGAGGCGTAAGCCTACGGAAAGTGCCACAGAAAATATACCGCCTCTTCGGAGGTAAGGGTGAAATGGTGCGGTAAGAGCGCACCGCGCGTTTGGCAACAGACGTGGCAGGGAAAACCCCACTCGGAGCAAGACCAAATAGGAATCCATTTGACTACAATGTCATGACGTGCGACCCGTACGGGATTCGGGTAGGTTGCTTGAGGCATGCGGTGACGCATGTCCCAGATGAATGATTGTCCAAGACAGAACCCGGCTTATCGACCGACTCTTTCTATTTTCGTTCATATAATCATTGTGTTGTTGTTACGTTGGGCTGAAAAGCCCAACGGTGAGTTTAGTTAGCCTCTTTAATTATATAAGACGTCCAAAAAATATTCGTAAATGCTTATGCTCATTGCAATCTTGTGTGATGCCGTTTAAGGAATCCTGGTTGCGCGCAACCAGGCTATATTGTTTTTGATGCTCTTAGCCAGCCAAATGCTTTTTCAACAGCCTGTTAATTAATTCTGGATTTGCCTGTCCTTTCGTCTGCTTCATTATTTGACCTACAAAAAAGGCTAGTAGGCGTTCCTTTCCCGCACGATATTCAGCAGTTTGCTCTGGAAATTGCAGGAGTAGGGAAGCAATCATCTCTTCTAAGCCTACGGTATCATCAACCTTGTGATAACCTTCTCGCTCAATAAGTGCATCGATGTCTTCTTCCCCCGTCCATAATAATGTAAATAAGGAACGAGCATTTGTTAATGAAATACTCTCTTCATGCAGTTTATCTAAAAGCTGTGCCATCGTTTTTGCAGATACTCTAGGGGTTTCAAAGCTTAAGTGCTCATTATTTAATGCGGCTGCATATTGGCCTTTTAACCAGTTAACAATCACTTTTTCTGTCGCGTGACTCATGGTTTTGATGTCTTTATAGAAGTGATAGATTGCTGGAGCTGAAAGAAGAAAATCAATGTCATCTCCCTTTAGATTCGAAATCTCACTTAATTGGGCGCGAATTTTACTTGGTAAGTCAGGTAGTTGCCTTTTTATTTCAGCTATTTGATAACGAGTGATTTGAATGGGTAATAAATCAGGATCAGGGAAATAACGGTAATCATTTTCATTTTCTTTTTCACGCAATGTATGTGTGCTGTTAGTATCCGGATTATATAGACGGGTTTCTTGTATGATTTTTCCGCCGCACTCCAATAAATCTTGATGCCTTAATTCTTCATAAGCTATGGCTTTTTCAATATAACGAAAGGAGTTTAGATTTTTTAATTCCGTTCGCGTTCCTAACACAGTGGAACCTTTCGGCTTTAACGAAAGATTCACATCGCAGCGAAAAGATCCTTCCTGCATGTTTCCATCACAAATTCCTAAAAACTGGACTAATTGATGTAAGGCTCTTAAATAACTAATAGCTTCTTGCGCTGAATACAAACAAGGGGCAGTTACTATTTCCAATAAAGGGGTGCCTGCGCGGTTTAAATCAATGCCGCTACACCCTTGCTGTACACCATGTAAGGACTTTCCAGCATCTTCTTCTAGATGGGCTCGTACAATTTCTATTTCACGTTCACTGCCATCATCCAGAGTAATCTTTAGTACGCCATTGCTTACAATGGGTTTTTGGAATTGGCTGATTTGATATCCTTTCGGTAGATCGGGATAAAAATAATTTTTACGTTCAAAAATGGATTGATCATTAATATCTGCATGAACAGCCAGGCCGAATTGAATCGCCATAGTCACGGCTTCTTGATTTAATACAGGCAAAACGCCAGGGAGGCCTGCGTCAATCAAACAGGTTTGGGTATTGGGTGCCGAACCAAAAGCAGTAGAGGCACCCGAAAAAAGTTTGGATTTTGTTTTAAGTTGGACATGTACCTCAAGCCCAATTACTGTATCCCATTCCATAATTCACCTCTATTGCTGTGGTTTGGCTTGATGCCAATCAGTATGTTGTTGGTAATGATGCGCTGCGTTCAGTAGAAGTCCCTCGCTAAAATGCTTACCCATCAGTTGCATACCTATAGGTAATCCTTTAGCAAAGCCTGCTGGTATTGATATTGCGGGAATACCCGCAAGATTTGCAGCTACAGTAAAGACATCAGCCAGATAGTTTTGAATGGGATCAGCGATTTTTTCCCCTAATTTAAATGCCGTTGTTGGGGTGGTTGGGCCAATAATCACATCCACAGAGCGAAGAGTGGTGAGCAGCTCTTCTTGAATCAAACGACGGATTTTTTGTGCTTGCAAATAGTAGGCATCAAAATAACCTGAAGAGAGAACATGAGTACCTGTAATAATGCGGCGTTTTACTTCAGCACCAAAACCTTCACTACGTGAACAGCGGATTAATTCATTCAGGCTGGTTGCTTTAGTGCTGCGATGACCAAAGCGAAGCCCGTCATAACGCGATAAATTAGAAGATGCTTCGGCACAGGCAACGACATAGTAGCAAGGCACCCACAAAGGTTGCAGTTTTAAATCAAGAGGAATGATTTCCGCCCCCAGGAGTTCATAAACTTTCACTGCTTTGTGTATTGCTTGTTGAATTTCAGGCTCTACTTGAGGCTGGAAAAAACAAGAGGGCAAGCCAATTTTTAATTTCTCTAAAGGTTTATTTAATTCGTCTACATAATTAGGGATATTAGTTTCTACAGAGGTTGAATCTTTATTATCAAACCCTGCAATAGCTTGTAAAACCAAAGCCAAGTCTTCGGCGCTACGAGCCATTGGACCGCCTTGATCCAAACTGGAGGCATAAGCAACCATTCCAAAACGTGAAACTAAGCCATAAGTTGGTTTAATACCGCTTATACCGCAAAAGGCTGCAGGCTGACGTATGGAACCCCCCGTATCGGAGCCAATAGAAAAGGGGACTAAACCTGCAGCAACTGCTGCAGCCGAGCCACCAGAAGAACCACCAGGAACTCGCTCTTTATCCCAAGGATTTTTTACTGCAGCAAAATAACTATTTTCATTGCTGGAACCCATAGCAAACTCATCCATATTGGTCTTGCCGACCAATATGGCGCCACACTCTTTCAATTTGGTTGCAAGAGTTGCTTCATAGGGGGATTGAAAGTTTGCCAGCATTTTTGAACCGCAGGTAGTAGTCATCCTTTGAGTGCAAAACAAATCTTTAAGCGCCATTGGAATACCAGTGAGCGGATGGGCATTACCCTGCCGTAGTTGCCGATCGGCTTGTTGTGCTGCCTGTAATGCCTGTTCCTCATCGAGACTAATAAAGGCATTCAATTTTGTATGCTTTTTTATTTGTGCGAAGTAGTGCTGAGTAATTTCGACACTGGATAATACTCCATTATGTAATGCTTCGGATAATTGTTTTAAAGTGTAATCCATGGCTATTTTTCCTGTTCAATCACTTGGGGAACTAAATAAAGATCATCTTCAAACAAAGGGGCGATGGCTTCTAGCTCAGCCAAGCAGCTTTCTTCCGTAATGGCATCAGGTCTTAATCGTTGTTGTAAGGCGAATGGGTGGAATAAAGGGGCAACATTGGAGGTATCGACCGAACGTAATTGCTCTACAAAGTCCATGATTTCATTAACTTCTTGTATTAATTGGGGGGTATGATCCGTATCTGGGTCCAGATAAGCGAGTTGCGCGATTTTTTCCAGTTCTGCAGGTGTGATGGTCATGATGAACAACGTCCAAATAGAGAAACAGCTTATTATAGCGAGGATATATTAAGTTACAAATATAATATGGAATTCTGTAGAGGTGTAATATGTCTTATCGACAATTGAATTACCGCGGTTAAGGCGCCGTAATTCGAAAATAGTCGCAGCGCCAAGAAAGATATAAGGTAATTCGAGGCGTGCTCCTCAAGTAAACAATTCAAATGGATAGCTTTTATGTTAAATAGGGGAACTCTGCACGCAGTAGCTGTAAGACCTCTTCTTGCTTCTCCTTGCTTTTAACAATCAATAACACGGTATCATCTCCGGCTATAGTCCCTAAAATTCCGGTGTTCTTATTCCCGTGCATCGAAAAAGAGATGTATTTCTTATCGATATAATAAGCAAGACCATTGGCATTACCTGGATGAGTATGCAAGACGATTAACCCAAAATCAGAGACCTGTATATTCAGTACCAAAGGAAGATTTGGGATATTAAAATCCACGACCTGATAGACACCGGAAACTTTAGCAATTTTTAGTTTTTTTAACCGACGAGATAAGGTAGCTTGCGGGATATTATAACCTCGATCCATGAGACTCTTTTGTAAATCGCTCTGCTCGTAAATTTTTTCTGTTTGCACAATATTTAATATATGTCCGTCGAGAAGTGCATCTTGGCTCATGATATCCCTCTATTGAATACATAATCATTTTTTGGAAATTATATTCATTTGTTCTTGACATGACAAGTCCGATTTTGATAAATTCACAAAACGGATAAGATTTGGATTTGTATTCATATGAAAAAGATAATCAATATATTGGCTATTAGTTTTGCTCTGGTTGTATCATGGTGCTATGCTCATATTCCAGCAGAAAATAAGAAGTTTATTCATTTTGCTGTCTCCGCAGAATATCCACCCTTTGAATATAATGAGCGTGGTGAAATTAAAGGATTTGATATAGATTTGGCTCGTTTAATCGCAAAAAAGCTCGGTAAAGAAGCTGTTTTTGATAGCATGCAATTTAGCAGTATTTTACCTGCTTTGAGCATGGGGCAAGTTGATGTGGCCATATCGACCCTCACAATTACCGAACAGCGAAAAAAGAATTTTGACTTTAGTACTCCTTACTATTTTGAAAGCCTTGCAGTTGTCTATTCTCAGCAGCAGCCTGTTAAAAATGTGACGCAACTTGCGAATAAAAAAATTGCGGTGCAATTAGGCAGTACCATGGAGATCTGGTTAAAAAATAATCTTCCTAATACGACGCTGCTGGTTATGGATAATAACAATCAAGCCATTGCGGCTTTAAAAGCAGGGCATGCGGATGCGGTCTTGGTAGATGGGGCACAAGGTGCATCCTTTAGCCAGAAGAATCCCGGGTTATCGTTTACTGTAATTTCTAAATCGAATGATGGTTATGGCTTGGCATTGAAAAAGAACTCGTCATTTACTCATGATATCAATAAGGTATTACAACAACTTGAGCAAAATGGTGAGTTGGGCAAACTCAAACAAAAATGGTTTGGAGGTGCTTAATGGAAGAGTTGAAGCAAAATATTGTGTTTATCGGGGAAGGGGTCATGATGACTCTAACTCTTTTAATTGGCGGATTAGCGATTGGAACTGTATTGGGAACGATCCTGGCCTTGCTGCGTCATCAAGGCATTGCAAAGCCAATGATTAATGGATTTATCTCCATAATGAGAGGGACCCCAATGATTTTGCAATTAAGTTTTGCATACTTTGCCGTACCTGTTCTGATTGGTTTAAAGCCGAATATTTTAACGGCAGGATTGGTAACCTTTGGTTTGAACAGTTCCGCTTATGTGGCAGAAATTTTAAGAGCAGGGATAGATAGTTTGCCAAAAGGGCAATTTGAAGCGGCAAAAACGTTGCAGATTTCAGGTTTTTACTTATGGAAAGACATCATTTTACCGCAAGTGATAAAGAATATTTTTCCAGCATTTATTAATGAAACAATCGCCTTACTTAAAGAAACGGCATTGATTGCAACGATTGGGGGTATGGATGTGATGCGGCGAGCTCAATCCGTTGCTGCCGAGCAATTTACTTATTTTGTTCCTTTATGTATCGCAGCTGCTTATTATTACGGATTAGTTTTATTTATTGAATATTTAGGCAAGAAAATTGAGTCAAAGGGGGCGTTATGCTAGCGATAAACAATGCCTATAAGCATTTTGGTTCCTTACCCGTGTTAAATGGGATTAGTCTTGAGATTGAGTCGCAAACTGTTTTGGGACTAGCAGGGTCTTCAGGAGGTGGGAAATCTACTTTATTACGATGCATTCAAGGTTTGGAAACTTTGGATTCAGGTAGCATCAACTATAGTGGTAAAAGTGGGTTTATGTTTCAGGATTTTCAATTGTTTCCGCATATGACGGTATTGCAAAATCTAATCTACGCACCTAGTTTGCAGCACAAGAACGTAAATCATGATTCTCAGGCCCAAGCTTTGCTTCAACGTTTAGGAATTAGTGATAAAGCAGGGTCTTATCCGCAGCAGCTTTCTGGTGGGCAAAAGCAGCGCGTTGCCTTAGCAAGATGTTTGATGATGCAACCTACTTTATTACTTTGTGATGAACCTACATCAGGCTTGGATTTAGTAACGATTGATGAGGTCATTTATTTATTAAATTCGGTTAAATCTTTAGGTGTCACTATGGTAATTGCGTCACATGACCTTGATTTTCTTAGCAAAATGGCAGATCGTTTGGTGGTTTTGAACGCAGGGAAAATTGTTGCTGATGTATCACCTAAAAATTTGGCTGACCCCATTTCGTATTTAAAACATTATTATCAGGAGTAAATCATGGCTGAATCCATCCAAAAAATTGTACTGGCTTATTCTGGTGGGCTTGATACCTCAGTAATGATTCCATGGTTAAAGGAACATTACCAACAAGCAGAAATTATTGCAGTGATTTGTGATCTTGGCCAAAGTGAAGATTTGCCTGCGATTAAAGAAAAGGCAATTCGTAGTGGGGCATCTAAAGCTTATCTTATTGATGTACAGGAAGAGTTTGTCGATGATTATCTATGGAGATTAGTCAAAGCAGGGGCCCTGTATGAGAACCAGTACATCCTGGGAACCATTTCTAGGCCATTGATTGCTCAGAAGCTAGTTGAAATCGCTAAAGAAGAACAAGCGGAAGCGGTGGCTCACGGGGCTACAGGCAAAGGCAATGATCAGGTGCGATTTGAATACACAGTTAAAGCTTTGGCACCTGAGCTTAAAATCATTGCTCCTTGGCGAGTTTGGTCAATTAAATCCAGACAAGAAGCAATTGAATATGCAAAATTACATGGAATCGAGGTGCCAGTTACACCTAAATCACCGTACTCAAGGGATCATAATGCTTGGTATATTTCCCATGAGGGTGGGATTTTGGAGGATCCAGCTCAGCCTAAACCAGATGATTTATTATTAATGACTGCTCCTTTAGAGCACACTCCAGCGACCCCTGAGCTGATTAGTATAGATTTTAATCAAGGCGTACCTGTTGCCTTAAATTCAAAAGCAATGTCGCCTGTAACTTTATTAGCAGAGCTAAATAAAGTCGCAGGGAAACATGGTATCGGTGTCGCTGATCTTGTTGAGAATAGATTAGTGGGGATGAAAATTAGAGGAGTATATGAAGCTCCTGCAGCAGCTGTTTTGTATAAAGCTCATTTAATGCTCGAAAGCCTATGCTTGGACAGGGCCACATTACATCTAAAACAATCCTTACAACAGACTTACGCCAACATGGTGTATGAAGGACGTTGGTTTTCACAAGCTAAAAAAGCCTTGGATGCACTAATTGATGTAACGCAACAGCATGTAACAGGAACAGTTAACTTACAATTGTTTAAAGGGAATATGATTCCTTATGGCATGCAATCTTCCTTCAGTTTACATGACCCAGCTTTAGCTACCTTCGAAGAGGATTGCGTTTATAATCAATATGATGCCGAAGGATTTATTAACTTATTTTCTTTATCCGCTAAGATATACGGTATGGTCCATAAAGGGGATGTTTTATGAGTCACAAAACTTGGGGCGGACGTTTTAGTAAAGAACTCGATCCACGGGTGATGCATTTTAATGCCTCATTAGCTTTTGATCGAGTCCTTTATGCCCATGACATTGCTGGAAGTCAGGCTCATGCCACGATGCTTGCACAACAAGGGCTTATTTTATACAGCGAGGCAGAATTGATTTGCCAGGCGCTTGCTCAGATTGGCCATGAAATAGAGCATGGTATTCAAGAGTTTGATGACTCCTGTGAAGATATCCATATGTTCATTGAGCAATTATTGATTACTAAAATTGGCGATGTAGGGAAAAAATTACACACAGGAAGAAGCCGCAATGATCAAGTGGCTCTTGATTTACGACTATATGCGCGCGATGCAGGAGAGAAAGTCAGTGCCTTGTTGAACGATTTGAATGTGGTATTGGACGATTTGGCTATGCAACATGCCGAAGCAAAAATGCCAGGATATACCCATCTACAACAAGCACAGCCTATTTATCTGGGCCAATATTTTGCCGCATACCTTGCTATGTTTCAACGTGATTTAAGTCGAGTTGTTGATTGGCATGCCCGTATGAATTACTCGCCTTTGGGATCAGGGGCTTTGGCTGGAAGTAATTTACCCCTCGATCGAAGTTGGACGGCTAAAGCATTGGGTTTTTCCGGAGTTATTGAAAATACATTAGATGCCGTGAGTGATCGTGATTTTGTAATAGAGTTTTGCTCGCTTGCTGCAATCATTATGATGCATTTATCACGCTTGGCAGAGGATTTAATTTTATGGGCAACGCAAGAGTTTGGTTTTATTACCCTTGATGATGCTTTTGCTACAGGTTCGTCTTTAATGCCGAATAAGAAAAATCCTGATGTATTGGAGTTAATTCGCGGCAAAAGTGGCAGGGTATTCGGACATTTAATGGGCATTTTAACCATAATGAAAGGATTACCGCTAGCATATAATAAGGACATGCAAGAAGATAAAGAGTGTCTATTTGATACGGTAGCCACGCTTACCGCAAGCTTGCAGATTATCCCTCCTTTTTTACAAAGCATTCATTTTAATACAACGCTAATGCAGGAAAAGGCAAGTAGCGGTTATCTTGATGCTACTGAGGTTTTGGAGTCTTTGGTTCTAAAAGGGATTCCGTTCCGCGATGCGCATCATCAAGTAGGACTTTGGATTAAAGAAGCAATAGAAAAAAAATGTTCTTTAGCTGAGATAGTAAAGACTAAGGCCCCTTAGCTAAGAATTAAGCTGTTGGTTGGGCCCCATGGCCCAACAACGGACATCAAGCCAGTGAAGAACTCTATTTTAGGCCATGGACCTAACTTAGATGTCATTGCCGAACAACTTTAGAACTTAATATGGGCTTGCTAATTATCTCTTAATCTTTTTAGGTTAAAATCGTCCTTACTGACTCTTTAGTATGCACACATACCATGCCAGGAAAAACTGAAAAAGCCAAATCATTTGAACAAGGTAACAATAACATTACCCGCATTGAAGGCAAGCGTGTTTTTAAAATTTCTAAAGGCTTAGGTTTTGAATTATCTTTTGTGGATCAAGTGCGATATTGGAATGAATATTATAAAGGTACTGAGTTCGCAACAGCATTAGTTACTCGAAGAAATGAACTTTCTCTACCTTTTATTAATGGGTGCTATCCAACAAATTTAGAACGACTTTTTTGTCTGAAACAAATGTTAGCGAAAGGATTTATTATGGGGGATTGTCGTGATCCAAGGAATTTTATGACTCAGGGCAATAAAACATACCCTATTGATTTTGGCCAGGTATTTACTTCCGAATATAAATTTTATTTTGTATATAAAAGTGTATTTTTAACTGAAATCGATAGGCTCTCCAGTTTGGTTTACTCTGAACTATCACCGAAATTGATTTCAATAAAACAATCTATTGGTAAGTTAAATCGATATAAATATGACTATTTAACTTCGACCAATGAGCACACCCTGCTGAAAGTGCAAAAAATTAATGCTTTTATTATGGACACCGAACAACGCATTTCTGCATTTGAATCGGGTCAGTTAGATGCATTCGTTAATTACTTAGAAAAAAATAAGGAAGCAATAGACATTCTCAATGAAAATCGTATAACCGGAGCGTTCTGGAAATCAATTTTGCTTGTTCTAGTTTCAGGTATTGTTCCTGGGCTTGTTGCTGGCGTTGTTCAGGCAATAGCTACTCGAGGCAATTCATTTTTATTTTTCAACATGCAAACTCAATCAGGACAATTAGCTTTAAATGTCCAGTCCAATGTAACAGAGCTTTTAGGCAGGTAGAATAAGATGGTTAAGTGTTGAACGTCTAGAACGAATTACTTTTCCTTTCAGCGAGAATATATACAGTCGCTAAACTGAGTAGGGTGTTTACAAAAAGTAAAAATATCTCCCAACATTAGGTAAATGATATCTAAACGAATAACTGTTTCCCAAAAGAAAACAGTTATTCGTTTAGATAATTCAATTGCTTAAATACGAGCGCTCACCCACTTAAGTCCTGCAAAAAGACCCTGTGCACCAAAATCAGAAGTTGCGAGATGATCGCTCATAGATCCAGGACCGAAAGGAATAAAAACCGGTTGAGCATTAAAATAATTAACCCACATATAACCAAGGTTCAGTCCTAAACTACCGCTGCTCGTGATATGAGAATAATTTATCCCGAGTTTTGCTTCAAAATCAGTAATAATAGTTGTTTTTCTGGCATGATTATTTATTGTTTCAGGAAAATCAATATTACCTACAGTTCGGTTAAGGGTACTTGTACCCACCAAAAGAGCAACAGCGCTTTTTGCGAAGATTGAAAAACGATTCCCTAAATTATAAGATAAGTCACTGCCTATTCGTGGTCCAAAATTTGAAGTTTTCATGGAGATTGTATTGTAATCTCCGAGAACCAAAAGAGTGTCTTTATTATGAATTTTTGTGGTAATGTTTGCATATTGGACACCGCCATGAAAACGTATTGTTTTAACATCGCCTAAATTAACATGTTGGCCTAATTCAAAATTCACAGCATCCCAACTTGGTTTGAGTAAGGTTATGTTGGTAGTCATTGACCGAAAACCAAAACCAATCGTATTTTCTGCATTAACTTTAGTCGTCGTGCTATCAAGATGAATCCAGTTTAGGTTTATATCATTACCCGTATTAAAATAATAAGAAGCTCCCAGTTTAAAACCCCAATTCCACTCAGGATTATTTTTGACAAGGCTTAAAACTTCTCCATCAGCATTATTATTGGTTCCTAAATAACTTAGAGATTTATTATATAAAGGTTGCAAATATAACGCTTCCATTCCCAAATCCCAGCCTATAGAAGAACAAGGGACCGTTACTAAACCAGAAGCACATGAAGAACCCATGGTTCCTGAAAATGCCACATTACTGGTTATTAGAGAAACAATTGCTACTTTGGATAAATGAGAATAGAACATAGGGCATTCCTTGCTTTTGATATAAGTTGGAAAATTGATGAATAATCAATCATCTTATCCTAAAATTTTTGTTATAACAACGTTGAGAATTTAAATTTTTCTATGTAATTAATGCTAATTAAAAGAAGGGGTAGATTGTATTAATAATGCGAAATTAGTTGATCGAATATCCGTTTCAATAATCGAAAGAAGCGGACTGATGAGCCAGAAAGTTACTTTTTACATTAATAGCACAACTTGCTCCCAACTTGATTGTCTTTAATTAAGTCATAATGTATCATTACGCATTCTAAATGTTTTAATTATTGATAGGCGAACTTAAAATGGGTAAAGCTGCGGTAAAATTTACCAAAATTCAAAAGGCTTTTAAACAAAAAGCATATGAAAAAGTCATAAGTAAGTGTAAGACATTTCTTCATTCGCATGATGGTGAATTTAATTATGAGGTATGCATTTATCTCGCCCGAAGCCATTTTCACCAGTATCAGTTTGCTCAAGGCATCTATGCACTAGAGGAAGCAAAAAATATATCTAGAAAACAAAATAAACCTCAAGCTGTGGCTGAGTGTGATGCGCTTATTAAGGATGAATGGGGGCGTTTGGTGGCAGGAGTACAAAGTGGCTTATTGACCTTGGATTTGGAGTCTCTCACTAACGCGGAAAAAGTACGTTCTGATATGAGGAAGAAGAGCTACGTTAGAGCATTAGATCGTTTAAAAAATGATCACAAAATCTGCCCGGTCACATTTCACGCTCAAGTGGAGCATATCAATGAGTTAATGAATTTCTTTTTGCAAACGTATGTTGATAGAAAGCTATATATTATGCCCGAATATCTTGATGATAGTGATCTAGCGAAGTCTATGAGACTTAAAATTGCGGATAAGATGCTGTTAACAGGATTGCGACAGAGGAATTCTTTTTTACCTGATCCCGATATATTCGAAAAATCTGGGAAAGCTGAAATTGAGGGATATTGTAAAGATATTTATCTTGATGATGCTCAGCTTGTTTTAAGAATGATATTCAAAACGATACATGCATTGCCTCGTGATAAATGCAAAGACTTAGTTCATTTATTACCGTGGGGTTCTAATTCTTGGTATTTCCTCTATTTTATTGGCAGTTTAATGGACATTCGCGATTCAGAATTTTTCAATACGATGTTTTCTTTGAGCTTGAAGATAAATAATACGGCCGAGGAAAACAGTAATGCAATGAGTTATTTTTTGAGTCTTTGTTTCAGTAATTGTACGTTAAAAGCAGCCTTACTAGACCAAGGATTTTATGATGATCTGAGCAAGTTAAAAACCTTTTTTGCTAGCATACAAGAAAATCTTAAAACTAACGGTAATACTGTAAAACCAGACGAATTACCCAAGATAGATGAATTGAGCACATTCAAAAAAATAATATGGTATTTTAAGCATCTATATAATCTATATCGCTTACAAGTCTTCTTGCCCAATGGTGTTAGAGAGGGTACCGTGATGCATAAAAGTGCTGTAGAGTTCTTCGATTCTCAGCGTAATCCTATGGCCCTGTTATATAAGATGGATCTAATGGGCTCCAAGCCTTGTGATTTGAAATCACAATTGGCTTTTATCAGGAGATTGCAACTTATCGGGGAGTTGTTTACACGCAAAAATTGGGGTTTTTTCTTAAATACCATGGACTATTTTGATCCGATGATGGTAATAAATATTAGGAATGCCTTAGTACATATAGAGCAACTTACGCGAAGTGAGGTGATTTTCCGGCTTGAAGCAGATACCACTCGCCTGGAGCAATTGCATAACGAGTTGGCTCATTTAAAGTCATATTTATTGCAAATTGTTCTAAAAGGCAGAGACACTAATTTTAAGCCGTTCCCTCCCGAAGAGATGATGGGATCTATTGTTTTCTGGTTGCAACGTGTTACTGAATATTGGGAGTCTGCTAAAACTTATTATGGAACACAATTTAGCCAATTTAAATTTGAAGAGGATCCATCTCCTCTATACAAAGAAAACTTTATTCCCGGACAAGAAATATTAAGATCAGACATCTCACTTCTTCATTATCGTCAGGAAGGAAGAATTAGAAAGCAACTTGGAATGGACGAAGACTCCGATATTAATTTTGAGGTCTATATAAAATATCTAAGACATGTTTTTGCAGCACACAGAGATGTGTTAACAGAGTTAGAAGATGTTTTCCATGGTAAGAAGGTATTACATAAAGACAGATTATTGGACAAAGTGTTCGTAACTTTGTCGATAAAAGATCCAAATCTTCCTATTGTGAAAGGACTTATTGAGGCTGCAGAGTTTTATTCGAGTGAGCTGAGAAAGGCGAAAAGGGAGGCATTTGAAGCACGCCATGCCCAATTTGAAGAAGAGCTTACTAAACAGGATGAAGTACGAAAAGATGTTGTAAAAAAGAAAATGCAACAGAGTTACCCAGCTATCACACAATGTGCTGTTGAACTAGAGAGTGAGTTAATGGGGGATCCGCCTTCCGTATCTGAGTTAATTGATACGCTTAAAAACCGCATTAAATTGTTAGAGCGGATGTTTAAAGAGAATGGCACCGTAATTACAGCAGAGCCTCAGAATATAATCGCTATAAAGGAACATTTGTCTGTTGATGTTAGTATGTATTTTGCAACCAGTTATTTGGTTGGACAAATTGTTAGTCTCTTTAATAAACTGTACAGTTTAGGTGAGCTTAAGGAAATACATCCAGACCTAAATCTTTTGTTAGTCGGCTATGTTGGCTTAAGAAATGCTCTGGAGCACACCGATCCGTTTATGGATTCCGAGGAAGCTCATCAGCTTATGATGCATAATAAATTACCGGATGCAATTGCTTACATGATTTGTGAAATTGTTTCTCGTTATGGGGCAAACATTGAAGCATATTCCTCTAAAGCCGTTGTAGGACTACCGGTAGCAATGGTTCCTGCAGTTGATGCTGGGAGGTTAAAACAAGTTGAGGCCTTTGATGTTAGTAAATTTATAACCTCTAGTGAAAAGCGAATGAGCAGCTTTAGGGCGTCGCCTGTTTATGTACGGCCAAGTGCGTCTGGATTTTTCTCCGGAACCCTTGTATCAACAAGATCTTTGTTGAATTCAAGTGCAACAATCCCTTTAGACGATGACGCCGAGTATCTGGTCATATCACCACAATTTTCATCAAAATTTAAAAATTAGTTATTTTTATTGCATGCAGCCCTGAATCAGAGATTTAGCTATCTCTGATTTAGCGCTTATCCCTGTTTGCAGAATTAGTCCTAATTCTTGAACTTGCATTAGGCGCAAGTTTTTGATGAATTTAAAGAATAGAGAAAGGGAGCTTATGAGTTATAAGGGAGAACACTTTTTAGTTTCTACGCTGATAGGAACTTGCTTATTTTTACAGTAGAATGTTGAGTAATCCCTAATCATCAGTCGAGTAAGTTATTCATGCTGCAACAATTTAAAACCCAGGGGGGTGTTCAGATTGAGGTTTCTCAACAGCAATTAGATTACCAAGAAGGTATCACAAATCTGATTGATCGTTTGGATTCGGAAAGAGGGGCGGTGTTTGCTTCCAGTTTTGAATATCCAGGGCGTTACACTTGCTGGGATATTGGATTTTGTAATCCGCCCCTAGCCCTTGTGTGCAAGCAGAACTCTATTCAGATTGATGCCCTAAATAAACGCGGAGCGGTTTTACTGGCTTTTGTGCAGCAGTTATTCAGCTCAGATGACTACTTGGAACTTGTTTCTCAGACTGAGAGTCAAATCCAGATTAACATAAAGGCCTCGGAGCAGGTTTTTAGTGAGGAAGAGCGCAGTCAACAGCCTTCCGTATTTAGCGTAATCAGATTATTACTTTCATTTTTTAAATCTGAGCAGGAGCCTTATTTAGGCCTATATGGATCTTTGGGTTTTGATTTAATTTTTCAATTTGAAGATTTGCTTCAGCATAAAGAACGCGATCCCGCTCAGCGCGACATGGTTCTTTATTTGCCGGATGAAATTTTTGTTGTAAATCATCGTAAAGAGGAAGCTTTTGTTAATCGCTATGAGTTCCAATTTCATGATCATGCAACTCATGGTCATCCTCGTGAAGGTACTCCCTTAGCTTATGAATCACTCAATAGACCTGAAAAATTTTGTGATCATGAGCCCGGCGAATATGCAGCAGTAGTCAATAAAGCAAAAGAGCGATTCGCTTGTGGTGATTTATTTGAAGTAGTGCCAAGCCAAACTTTTTTTACTCATTATACCGAGCAGCCATCTTATTTATTCAAGCAAATGCGTCAGTTGAATCCTTCACCTTATGGATTTTTTATTAACTTGGGTGAAGGGGAGTATTTGGTTGGTGCTTCTCCAGAAATGTATGTTCGTGTGACTGGTAAGCGAGTAGAAACCTGTCCTATTTCTGGCACCATTAAACGCGGTGCTGATGCGATTGAAGATGCTCAAAATATCCAGAGCTTACTTGATTCCCCAAAAGAAGAATCTGAATTAACTATGTGTACTGATGTGGATCGTAATGATAAGTCACGCATTTGTGAAGCGGGTTCGGTTAAGGTAATTGGTCGACGCCAAATAGAAGTTTATTCACGAGTGATTCACACAGTAGATCATGTTGAGGGAACTTTAAGAGCTGAGTTTGATGCCGTGGATGCTTTCTTGACCCATATGTGGGTGGTTACAGTAACTGGTGCACCGAAAATTTGGGCTTTAAATTTTATTGAGCAACATGAAAAATCACCTCGTAAATGGTATGCAGGAGCAGTTGGCTGGTTTGGCTTTAATGGCAATTTAAATACGGGGCTGGTTTTAAGAACTGTACGTATATCTCAAGGCATTGCTGAAGTTCGTGTGGGCGCCACTTTGCTTTATGATTCAGTTCCTGAATCTGAAGAACAAGAAACTCGCTTAAAAGCTTCGGCATTCTTGGATATGTTAAATCATAAAGCTCCTGCGATCGCGAATAGGGAGTCTTTACCATTAACTGGAAAAGGGAAGCATGTGTTATTGATTGATCATCAGGATTCGTTCGTCCATACACTCGCTAACTATATTCGCCAAACTGGTGCAGAAGTAAGTACGATTCGTTTTGATAAAGCACAACAATATTTACAAGAATATTCCTATGACTTAGTAGTTTTATCTCCTGGGCCAGGAAAGCCAAGTGATTTTAATTTATCTGCAAGCATTGATGCTGTTGTGGCACGAGGTATCCCCCTGTTTGGTGTGTGCTTAGGGCTACAAGGGCTGGTTGAGCATTTTGGTGGTGTATTAGATATTCTGGAATACCCCATGCACGGTAAATCGTCAATGATTAAGGTTTTAGATTCTGCTGGTTTATTTGCAGGATTAGGAGGGGAGTTCAAAGCCGGCCGCTATCATTCACTCTATGCACGACTTAATGCAATGCCTGAAGCGCTTAAGGTAACTGCGCTGAGTGAGGATGGTGTTGTGATGGCGATATCTCATCAACATTTACCAATTTATGCTGTGCAATTTCATCCAGAAACTATTTTGTCTTTAGTGAATCAAGCCGGATTGAAAATTATTACTAACTTAATGGGAATGGTAACAAGGAATGCGCCATAAAATTGCAATTTTATACTTTGTATCTGTTGTTCTGGGAATTATTGTTGGATTAGTTGGATCTTCATTTCGTTTATCAATTGATTTGCTAGGTTCTGCTTTAATGCATGTGTATCACCTTGGCGGGCAGGGATGGCTGGCTGGAGTAATTTCTGGGACGTTCTCTATGCTCATGGTGTTTTCTGCATTCATGGCCGTGAAATACATAGCTCCAGAAGCTGGTGGTAGTGGGGTTCAGGAAATTGAGGGGGCCTTATTGCATGTACGACCTATCTTTTGGCGACGCTTAGTACCTGTAAAATATTTTTTCGGTATCTTAGCTATTTCTTCCAACATGATTTTGGGTCGTGAAGGCCCCACCATCCATGTTGGAGGGAATTTGGGAGAGATGCTGGGAGGTTTATTTAACCTCAGCCGCCGTCGCCGTGATAGTCTAATCGCCGCTGGAGCAGCAGCGGGTCTTGCTGTAGCTTTTAATGCACCTTTGGCCGGGGTTATTTTTGTGATGGAGGAAATGCGTAATCAATTTAACTACTCATTTACCAGCTTTACGATGGTGGTGATCACTTGCATTACGGCGACGGTGATGTTGGATTTGATCATCGGTACCCAAGCAACCATTCCTATGGATGTGTTTCAATTTCCTTCGTTAGATGCATTATGGCTTTTTGTATTTTTTGGATTTATTGTAGGTGTGGCAGGTCTTCTATTTAATAAAGGACTTATGGCAACCTTGGCCTGGACTGACCGATTATCAGCATCTCAAAAGTTAGTTTATGTTTTAAGTGTAAGTTTCCTTATTGGCTATTTAGCCGTCTCTACTCCCGCAGCTACTGGAGGTGGAATGCATATTATTCATCAGGCCTTAACCCTCTCCCCGGGATTTGCTATTTTATACCTGCTCTTTCTTATTCGGTTTATTGGGACCATTGGCTGTTATGCTACCGGCATTCCGGGCGGAATTTTCGCCCCAACTTTAGCCTTAGGAACGTTACTCGGCTTGGCTTCGTTTCAGATGTTGGTGTTTTTTCATCTAGACTTTCTGGTGCATCCAGGCATGTTCGCCGTAGCAGGAATGGCCGCATTTTTTGCTGCAATTACTCGTTCACCAATAACGGGGGGAATTTTAGTGGTGGAAATGACTCAAAATTACGCACTTATTTTCCCTGTGATGATAACCTGTATTTGTGCCACGATAATGCTGCAGCTTGCGCGCAATGAGCCTATTTATGCTCAGTTGTTAGCGCGTACTATGAGAAATAGTACATTATCGTAATGCCAGCTCCATACCTATGATTCATCTTTCGTTCCCGTATTACGCTGCGCGAATACGGGGCGCATTGTTACTAGGCTACATGAATAACAATTTTTCCAAAGTGGATGCCTTCTTGCATGTGTTGTTGCGCTTCTTCGATTTGCTCCAAGTTGAACTCTGAATCAATAATTGGCTTGATTTGTTTTTGAGCTAAGGTATCACCCCACTGCTCATGAGCTAACTTCCATAAAAGCGCTTTTTCCTGTAGGCTTTGTGATCGTAATACAAAGCCAATAATCTGTAATCGTTTATGCATGACTAAAGCGAGATTACATTCAACTTTGCAGCTTTGAAGGCAGGCAATTTGAATTAATTTACCTTGCGGTTTTAACAGTTGTAGGTGGTTGTCAAAATAATCGCCAGCAATAAAGTCCAAAATTAAGTCAAGACTTTGTTTGTCAATTAAATCCTCAAAATCATGTGTTTTATAATTGATTACCTGATCAGCACCAAGTTGTATTGCTTTATTAATTTTATCATCTTTACCTACAGTAGTGATGACTTTGGCACCCACTTGTTTTGCCATTTGAATTGCTAATGAAGCAATCCCACTTCCAGCCCCATGGATTAGTAATGTTTGCCCTGATTTTAATGTGCCGAGGTTAAATAGGGTTGCATGAACCGTGACTAATGATTCAGGAAGGGCTGCGGCAAGGGGGTAATTCCAGCTTTCTGGAATTAAATGCGCAAGGGTGGATTCAACCAGGCAGTATTCGGCATAGGCACCACTTCCCACTAAAGCGTAGACTTTATCTCCAGGTTTAAATTGAGTTACCTTAGAGCCTACTGCAACTACATCACCAGCAAGTTCTAAACCTGGGATCGTTGATTCTCCTTGGGGAGGAGGATATTTTCCATAGCGTTGCATTAAGTCCGCACGGTTTAGCGCTGTTGCTTTGACCTGAACTAATATTTGGCTGTCTTTACATTCAGGGATAGGGGCATTTTCAATCGTAAGACGGCTATATGAGCCGGGGTTTTCTATATGTATATAGCGCAAAATATCTTCCTTAATTATGATAATTGTTACTCGGATTTTGGCCGAAGATTCAAGTATTCTCCCGAACAAATAATGGGGCCAACTTGGAGCAATCGTATGCTGGGCTGCAAAAGCCCAGCATACACCTTGTACGCTACTCCCGATGCAGGGCTTTACAGCCCCATCTACATGAGTATGAGAGATGATGCCGGTTCAGTTGACTGCATTACCTGGGTGAGTGCTAATTATATTTTGTTTGCCCTCACAGGTTACTACTTCACTTGAATCTATATACCCAAAGTATATAATCATAGCCTTACACGACTTTCTACACCATGTAGGGCTAATGTCAAAATTTAATCATCAGCGTTTGTATGCCTGGCTTTTTATAGTCCCACAACTTATCGTCACCCTAATATTTTTTATTTGGCCTGCATGTAATGCCCTAGTACAAGCATTTTTTTATACTGATGCCTTTGGATTACACAAACACTTCGCTGGCTTAACCAATTTTACTGATTTGTTTACTGATTCAAGCTACCGCAAAGCCATAGGCGTAACTTTTATTATTGCGTGCAGTGTGACTTTTCTCACTATGTGTCTTGGACTTCTTACAGCCATATTAGTTAACAATCGTGGCAAAACGCAAGGGGTTTATAAGTCTTTATTATTATGGCCCTATGCTGTAGCGCCAGCGGTGGCTGCAATCCTTTGGCGTTTCTTATGCCATCCTACATTGGGCTGGTTAACTCAGGTATTACACTCCCTAGGAATTAATTTTGACTACGTAAATAATGTAAATCAAGCCTTGCTGGTTGTGATTCTTACGGCCAGTTGGCAGCAATATAGCTATAATTTTTTATTTTATTTTGCGGCATTAAAAGCGATTCCTCCTTCGCTAATTGATGCTGCAATTATTGATGGGGCATCGACTTGGCAGCGTTTTTGGCAAATCATTTTTCCCTTGTTATCGCCAACGACTTTTTTCCTATTGATTATGAATTTAATGTACGGATTTTTTGATACGTTTGGGATTATTCATGTGATGACACATGGCGGACCAGGTAATAGTACAACGAATATGATGTACAAGGTCTATCAGGATGGATTTGAGGGAATGGATCTGGGAAGTTCTTCAGCTCAGTCTGTAATTCTAATGGTTGTTGTGATACTTGTTTCTTTGGTGCAATTTAAGTATCTCGAGAAAAAGGTTCATTACGCATGAAATTAATATCTCGCATTTTATCCCATGGGTTTTTATCCTTATTCATTTTACTAATGCTGTTACCGATTTATTTAGCTATTGTTGCTGCGAGTCACGATGGCAGTGCAATGATGCATTCATCTATCCCCATGACTCCAGGAACCCTATTCCTAAAAAACCTAAAAGCAGTTTTGAGTGATGGCCTATCTGTTACCGGGGGCGAACCGATTACCACTATGTTATTTAATAGCTTGGCTATGGCTTTGGCCATCGCTCTGGGGAAGATTATTTTGGCTCTAGGGTCGGCATTTGCTTTAGTTTATTTTGATTTTCCTTTTAAGAGACTTTGTTTTGCGCTGATTTTTGCAACGATGATGTTACCGGTTGAGGTGCGTATTGTTCCCACTTTTCAAGTGGTGGCCTCGTTTGGATTGTTAAATTCATTTACGGGGTTAACCTTGCCTTTATTTGTTTCGGCAACAGGAACTTTTTTATTTAGACAGTTTTTTAAAACCATACCCGCTGAATTAGTGGATGCAGCAAAATTAGATGGTGCAGGAGCTGTGCGCTTCTTTTTTGATATTCTCTTACCTTTATCTAAAACGCAAATCGCTTCTTTATTTGTAATTTTATTTGTCTATGGATGGAATCAGTATTTATGGCCCTTGGTCATTACTACTGAAACGAAAATGGCGACGGTAGTTATGGGAATTCGTTATCTTGCGGGGGTAGCTGATCAAGTTCCGCAATGGCATTATATTATGACAATTGCCCTGGTTGCTTTAATTCCACCTTGTTTGGTTGTGATGTTGATGCAGCGATGGTTTGAAAAAGGATTAAAGTAACATGGCAACAGTAACTTTGGTTAATGTCTCAAAGCGTGTCGGGCAAACGAGTATCTTAGACCGAATTAATCTCAGCATCAAAAAAGGTGAGTTTATGGTCATTGTCGGGCCATCTGGCTGCGGTAAATCGACCTTACTCCGATTAATCGCTGGCTTAGATGATGTGAGTTCTGGCTCCATTTTAATCAATGACCAACAAGTTAATGATGTTCCGGCCGCGAAACGCGATATGGCAATGGTATTTCAAAATTACGCCCTTTATCCGCATATGACTGTTTTTGAGAACATGGCTTATGGATTAAAAATGCGGGGCTTTAAAACGGATGTGATTAAAGAAAGAGTGGCCGATACCGCGAAGTTGTTGCATTTAATTCCTTATTTGGAGCGAAAGCCTCAAGCATTATCGGGCGGACAACGGCAACGCGTGGCAATGGGAAGGGCCATAGTTCGATCTCCTGCTGTATTTTTATTTGATGAACCGTTATCGAATCTGGATGCAAAGCTTCGTACTGAAATGCGCCATGAATTGAGACGCTTGCATCAACAGCTTAATACCACCAGTGTGTATGTAACCCACGATCAAACAGAGGCTATGACTATGGCCGAGCGAGTGATTGTGCTTAATCAGGGTGTTGTCGAGCAAATTGGCACACCACAAGAATTGTATCAAAATCCAGCGAGCTTATTTGTAGCAGGGTTTACTGGCCATTATCCATTAAATATGTTTTCAGGGGTATTTAATAAAAATAGTGCTACTATTGAAACAAGTTTAGGTATTACTTTCCCCTTTTCCGATACAGATTATTCACTTGAGGACAAGATGGAATTGGTTTTGGCAATTAGAGCCGAGCACGTGCAATTGGCTTCTGAACCTAATTCGCAATGCGTCGAAGTTGCTGTTGAACTTATCGATGATATGGGTGCTGATAAGTTAATTAGAGCCCGATGTATCAGTAATGGGGAGCAATTAAATTTACGAGTTTCCGCCGATCAATTAATTCCTAGTGGACAATTCGAGGTTGAACTACCTAAAATGAAACTACATGTATTTAATCAGCAAACTGGACAACGTATTGGAGAATGTCGTGAGTAAAGAAAAAACTGCATTAAAACCAATTGATACACCGGTATATAGTTATTGGTCTGCGCTGTATCGATCATTTTATTCACGACGCTTGTATGTGGATGTGGGCAAGCGCTGGAAGGGATTTGGAGTGCTTTATCTTTTATTGGTTATTGCGATACTGAGTGTCCCATTCTTTTTTAGAATGTCGATTAGTTTAGATGAATCTTTTAAAGAGCAGATTGTTGATCCTTTATTAAAAATTCCTGTTTTTTACATCCAAAATGGTGATGTTCTTTTTGATAAACCAATGCCTTATTATGTTAAAAATGATAAAGGTCAGACAGTGGTTGTCATTGATACTACTGGGGCAGTAAATGATTTTACGGCACAATATCCTTATTTAAATATTCTGATTAATAAAAATCAGATTGCATTTAGGATACCTAATCCACAGCTCTTTACTATGGGTAAAGAAGCGCCACCAAGTAGAAGTACTCCTATTGTGCAGACTTTTGATAAGGGGTCGAATTTAGTATTTGATGGTAAAAAAATGGTGGAAGCAAACTCTGTAACTGGACTTAAATATGCATCACAGGCGGTGCTTTACCCCATTATTGTGGGTATTTTCTTCTCTATTTTTATTGTTTTCTTTTTAGTTCTTGCTTTGTTAGGGCAAACTTTTTCATCGATCTTCTTTTCTTTTAAAATATCCTTTGCCGCTTCATGCCGTATGCTTATGGTGGCAGGAACGCCAATGTTATTGGTGTTAATGACGATTTTGTCACTGAATAGCGTATTTACGGGGTTGGGTATTCTCTTATTCTTCCTCTTGATAGCTTATTACAGTTTTGCACTTTATGCATTAAGAGCTGAAAGTAGGCAAGTAGCTATTGTATGAAAGAGCTAATCCATTTTGCTCATGGAAACGGGTTCCCAGCATTATGCTATAAGCAGATGCTGGATGGCCTCAAGCCTTATTATGATTATTGTTATATCGATAGAGTTGGTCACGATCCGGCCTTTCCAGTGGGAGAAAATTGGCATAATTTGATCGCAGAGGTGATTGCCAGTATTGAACGGCAAGCCGATCGCCCCGTAATTGCTCTCGGCCACTCTTTGGGAGGCGTTTTAAGTTTATTAGCTGCCATTGAACGTCCTGAATTAGTTAAAACAGTTGTTATGTTGGATTCTCCTTTGCTTGGAGTATTAAAATCCAGCGCAGTCCGACTCGCGAAAGCTTTTGGCATCATTGATAGAGTGACCCCTGCGTTTAGAACAAAAGGGCGTCGTGAGTATTGGGAAAGTTATGAGCAAATACTGCCGTATTTAAAAAGCAGAGATTTGTTTAAAAACTTTACAGATGCTTGTTTGAACGACTATATTAAATATGGTCTGGAACATAAAACTGACGGTTACTATCTTCGCTTTAATCGCCATGTAGAGTATCAAATTTATCGAACGATACCGCATATTATCCCTAGGTATGAGGGAAAGTTATTAACCCCCTCAGCACTAATTTATGGTGACAAAAGTACAGTGGTTGGTAAAATGGATCTTCGGTATATGAAAAAGAATTTTAATATTACCTGCTATAAAACCCATGGGAGCCATTTATTTCCTATGGAGCATCCACAGGTTGTAGCTGCACAAGTTTTAAGGGTTTTGGATAAGCTAACATAAGGAGAATACCGTGCTACATGCTATTTTAGTGCTTCTAACAATAGGAGCTGCAGGTGTATTGTTAACGCGACAAGCCGCGGTTTCAGTATGGGCTATTAGTTTTGCTATATTCACGGGGCTTGTTTTCCATTATGGCACCCCAGGATTTTTGACTAAAGCGATTTTAATCTTGACTGAGCTCACGTTAATCGCATTCGCAATTAAACCATTACGACGTGAATTTGTTTCGAAACATTTATTCAAGACGGTGAGTAAGGCTATGCCTGCTATGTCTGCTACAGAGCGAGAAGCTTTAGAAGCAGGAACAGTGAGCTGGGAAGGTGATATCTTTAGTGGAAACCCTGATTTTTCTGTGCTTCGTAGTACTCCTCCTGTTCGTTTAAGCGAAGAGGAGCAAGCATTTCTAGATGGTCCGGTTAATACCTTATGTTCTATGCTTAATGATTGGGATATTACCCATAAACAAACTGATCTATCACCTGAAGTTTGGAGCTACATTAAAGAAAATCGTTTTTTTGGCATGATTATTCCTAAGCGTTATGGTGGCTTAGAGTTTTCAGCTACAGCGCAAATGACAATTTTAGCCAAAATTTATGGCTGTTCTATTACAGCGGCTTCCACAATTTCTGTACCTAATTCTTTAGGCCCAGGCGAGTTATTACTCAAATATGGGACTGAAGACCAAAAGAACTTTTATTTACCCCGATTGGCAGATGGACGAGAAATCCCATGTTTTGCGTTGACTGGTCCTAATGCGGGTTCTGATGCTGCTTCAATTCCTGACCAAGGAATTGTGTGCCGCCAAGAGCTTAATGGTAAAGAAGTAGTTGGTATTCGCTTAACTTGGAATAAGCGCTACATTACTTTATGTCCAGTAGCTACAGTAGTTGGTTTAGCTTTTAGAATGTTTGACCCTGAGAATTTATTAGGAAAGGGCGAAGATGTTGGTATTACTTGCGCATTAATCCCTGCAGATACCCCGGGGGTAATTAAAGGCCGCCGTCATTTTCCCTTAAATATAGGCTTTTTAAATGGCCCTACACAAGGTAAAGATGTATTTATCCCTTTAGACTACATTATTGGTGGCGCTGCAATGGCTGGTCATGGTTGGCGAATGCTTATGGAGTGTTTAAGTGCGGGTAGAGCAATTTCTTTACCTTCAAGTGCCAATGGTGGTGCTCAGGCAGCCGCTTTGGCTTCAGGAGCTTATGCACGTGTTCGCAAACAATTCAATCAACCTATTGGTAAGTTTGAAGGAATTGAGGAGCCATTAGCTCGAATTGCAGCAAATACTTATATTATTGATGCAGGGGTTACTATGGCTGCTGCGGCTATTGATCATGGTGCTAAACCTTCAGTAGCTGGCGCGATTTTAAAATACCATACAACAGATCGAGTCCGTCAGGTTTCTATAGATGCTATGGATATTCATGGTGGTAAAGGTATTTGTCTTGGCCCTAATAATTATCTAGGAAGAGGGTTCCAGGGAGCTCCTATAGCTATTACTGTTGAGGGTGCAAATATTCTTTCACGGAGTTTAATTATTTTTGGGCAGGGCGCAATTCGTTGCCATCCATATGTATTTAAAGAGTTGGAAAGTGTAAGAAAGCATGATCTGGTAGGCTTTGATGATGCATTTTTCTCACATGCGGCCTTTTATATTGCAAACTTTACTAAGTCGCTCTTATTCAGTTTGACGGACGCTCATTTTTCTAAGGCTCCAACTAGTTCGGTGAAGCGTTATTATCAGTTAGCGCATAAATACAGTACTAATTTGGCTTTCCTTTCCGATTTTTCTATGACCATTCTTGGTGGTGACTTGAAGCGTAAGGAAAAGTTATCCGCTCGTTTAGGGGATATGCTAAGTACCTTATATTTAATTTCAGCTGTGTTAAAACGCTATCATGATGATGGTGAGCCTGTTGCTGATCTACCTTTAGTCGAGTGGAGTTGCCAACAATTGTTGCACGAATGTGAAATGGCGATGCAAGGAGTTATTATTAACTTCCCGCAACGCTGGGCACGTGTTGTACTCAACATTATTTTAAGACCTTTAGGAAATCGCAGACACAGACCCACAGATCAATTAGGTCATAAGTTAGCACGTATTTTAATAGAACCAGGTGAAGCACGTAACCGACTAACACATTTTGTTTATAAGAAGGCTGGAGAAAATTGCCCAATTGGCCGATTGGAAGAGGCATTCTATAAAATTTGTGCGGTTGAAGAAATAGAGAAAAAAATAATGCGCGCTGTAAAAGATGACGTATTAAAATCACTAACTCTATTAGAGCAAATTGATGAGGCATTAGCATCTGGCTTGTTAACTGAAGAAGAGGCCAAGCAAATGCAAGATGCTGAGTTAGCTCGACAAGATGCCATTAAGGTCGACGATTTTAGCGATGATGAATTACGTCGCCCAAATAGTGATTCTAAAGAGAAAAAAGCAGCAGCTAAAAAGGAACAATCTGCAATAATCTTGAATGAAGATGTTGTAAATTCAGAACCAGAAATACCTTTACATTAATTTGCCTAGTTGCTTGCAACGAATGTCACTTAGTTAAGTATTTGGTTAAGATAAATATTATGTGGCGTTGGAAGACCTAATTATTGGGGCTCGATCGCGGTATCCAAAGTTATGTTGCTTTTCGCTCCGAACTTATGGATAACGCGGTCGAGCCCCAGATTATTTGACAAGGTAAAATTAGTAAGTGATTTTGGTTGCTTGCATGGGGAATTTCAGCTGCGCAGTATTATGAATAAAAACCTGGTTAAAGCAACCAGGTTCCACTTAGGACAAAAAGAATAGTTAAAAAAGGTTAATAATAGACCTTGAGGTAATTATTATTTGATAAAACCAAGAAAAAGAAAACTGCCTCGGGGAAAGGAACCAAGGAAAAAATAATCAGCTAAGCAAACTAAGCTTCTTCAGCAACATCATCCGGCATGGTGATATTCAATTCAAGTACAGAATTGTCGCCCATACGCTCAAGATTAACACTCACCTGATCACGGGTTACATGAACGTATTTAGCAATAACTGCCAGAATTTCATCCTGAAGTTGTGGCAGATAATCTGGAGTGTTTCTTTGTGAACGCTCATGAGAAATGATTATTTGTAAGCGTTCTTTTGCTACTGAAGCAGAAGCGGTTCTCCGACGTAAATAGTTGAAAATGCTCATACAGTCACTTCCTCCTTGTTTTTGCTGAATAAGCGGCGCAATAATCCTTTACGCTCATTATTAATGAAGCGCATTGGTCTTTCTTCACCAAGGAAGCGTGCAATAGCGTCTTGATAAGCAAGGCCTGCGTCACTGTTTGTGTCAAGTACAACAGGTACACCTGTATTCGACGCTTTAAGTACTGACTTAGATTCTGGGATAACGCCAATTAACGGAATAGCCAATATTTCTTTTACATCTGAAACAGAGAGCATATCGCCACGCTCAACACGCTCAGGGTCATAGCGAGTTAACAATAAGTGCTCTTGAATTGGTTTATTGTTATCAATGGCTCTTTTCGTTTTGCTAGAAAGGATGCCAAGAATACGGTCAGAGTCACGAACAGAAGAAACCTCCGGGTTAGTAACCACAACGGCATGATCTGCAAAATGCATTGCCATTAATGCACCTGTTTCAATACCTGCAGGGGAATCGCAAACAATGAAATCAAACTCTTTAGAAAGATCATTCAGAACCTTCTCAACCCCTTCGATGGTTAATGCATCTTTGTCACGAGTTTGTGATGCAGGAAGAATGAAAAGATTGGGAAGACGCTTATCTTTAATTAATGCTTGATTTAAGCTTGCTTCACCATTGATTACATTAATGAAGTCATAAACAACACGTCGCTCACAACCCATGATGATATCCAGATTTCTTAATCCGATATCAAAATCAATGACTACTGTCTTATGCCCTAATAAAGCAAGACCTGATGAAATAGCTGCAGATGAAGTAGTTTTTCCAACTCCGCCTTTTCCTGAAGTAATAACAATAATTTTAGCCAACGCTGAACCCTTCCCGTTTTGTTGATTCAACACAATAATTAACCAACAGTGTACACGTTAATGAATCTTCAATTCAAGTATTATCCATTTAATTCGTTTTAATCATAACTGATAATAGTCAAGCTGAGCGTTAAAGAGTTAGCCCGTGCTGATGTTGGGCAATAGTTGCAGGAATTGGTTTATATCTGGGCTAATGAGTATAGCACATTTCATCTTGGAGGAAGTGAGCGATATCATCAGGATTTTGCGTATTAAACAAGCTATTTCCTTTAATTTATTTGGTATTTGTGGTATACTGTTTGGTTAATTTAACTACTTTAATGAGAAGAAAATGTCTCTTAATATTGTGCAGCAATCATTAACATTTGATGATGTTTTACTTGTCCCTGCACACTCTTTAATTCTACCTAAAGATGTGTCCCTAAAAACCAAATTAACTCGCGAAATAAGCCTGAATATGCCCCTAGTATCTGCTGCAATGGATACGGTGACGGAAGCTCGTTTGGCAATTGCTTTGGCGCAAGATGGTGGATTAGGAATCATTCATAAGAATATGACAATCAGTGCGCAAGCTGAAGAGGTTCGTAAAGTAAAGAAATTTGAAAGTGGTATGGTTAAAGATCCAGTAACCGTCACTCCTAATATTACGGTTAGAGAGTTGATTGATGTCATGCAAAACCATCATTTCTCAGGGGTACCGGTTGTTGATGGTCAAAATTTGGTAGGGATTGTAACCAGCCGTGATATTCGTTTTGAAACCAACTTATCTTTACCTGTGTCTCAGGTAATGACTCCCAAGGCGCGTTTGGTTACGGTGAAAGAAGGTGCCAGTCGTGAAGAGGTTCGTAGTTTATTGCATAAGCATCGTATCGAAAAACTCTTAGTAGTAAATGACGCATTTGAGTTGCGTGGTTTAATTACTGTTAAAGATATTCAAAAGGCAAAAGAAAATCCTTATGCCGTTAAAGATGATGCCGAACAATTACGCGTGGGTGCTGCTGTTGGAGTTGGTGAATCTACCGATGAGCGTGTTGCAGCTTTAGTTGAGGCAGGCGTGGATGTTCTGGTTGTTGATACTGCCCATGGACATTCACAAGGCGTACTCAATCGGGTGAAATGGGTTAAACAACATTACCCTGGGGTACAGGTAATTGGTGGAAACATCGCTACAGCAGCTGCAGCTAGAGATTTATATGAGGCAGGTGCGGATGCGGTTAAAGTGGGAATTGGACCGGGTTCTATTTGTACTACACGAATTGTTACCGGCGTAGGTGTACCGCAAATCAGTGCGATTGCGAATGTTGCTCATGAGTTACAAGGTAAAATACCAGTTATTGCCGATGGCGGTATCCGATTTTCAGGCGACGTGTGTAAGGCCTTGGCTGCAGGTGCAGACACAGTTATGTTAGGCAGTATGTTTGCAGGAACTGAAGAGTCTCCTGGTGAGATCGAATTATATCAGGGTACTACTTATAAGAGTTATCGTGGTATGGGATCAATTGGTGCCATGGCAGCTTCTCATGGCTCAAGTGATCGTTACTTCCAAGATGCTACAGCAGGCTCTGAAAAATTGGTGCCTGAGGGAATTGAGGGTCGCGTACCTTATAAAGGCCCAGTACAAACAATTATTCACCAGATATTAGGTGGTTTACGTTCATGCATGGGGTACACTGGATGTGAAACAATTGATCAATTGCATACTAAATCTGAGTTTGTACAAGTAACTAATGCGGGAATGCGTGAATCACACGTCCATGATGTGAGTATCACGAAACAAGCCCCGAATTATCAGGTAGACAAATAACAATGAATGATTTAAAACAACATCTCTTGCTTATTCTTGATTTTGGTTCTCAATACACCCAGCTAATTGCACGCCGGGTGCGTGAATTAGGTGTATATTGTGAAATCCATCCTTTTAACATCAGTCAGGAAACGTTTACAAAACTTAATCCATGTGGGGTGATTTTATCAGGTGGACCTTCAACAGTAACACATCACGCAAACCCTCGAGCTCCTGAATGGCTCTTGACTTCGGGACTGCCAATATTAGGTATTTGTTACGGTATGCAAACTATGGCCGTGCAATTAGGTGGTGAAGTCCAATCTTCGAACATTAGAGAGTTTGGCTACGCTGAATTGAAATTGCATGGACATAGCAAGTTATTTGCACAAATCGAAGATCGCACTACGGATGAGGGTGAGGCTTTATTAGATGTGTGGATGAGCCATGGTGATAAAGTAACCCAATTGCCTCCTGGATTTAGTGTTATTTGCGAAACGCGCAATGCTCCAATCGCGGGAATGGCTGATGAAAATCGTCGCATGTATGGACTGCAATTTCACCCAGAAGTAACTCATACCTTACAAGGTACGCGTATTTTGCACCGTTTCGTGGTGGATATTTGTCAGGCGCCCACTAATTGGACTTCGGAACATATTATTGATGAAGCTATTCATAAAATTAGAAAGCAAGTGGGCTCTGAGAAAGTAGTGCTTGGTTTATCAGGTGGGGTTGATTCCTCAGTTGTAGCCGCTTTATTGCATAAGGCAATTGGTGACCAATTAATCTGCGTTTTTGTTGATACGGGTTTGTTACGTCTTAATGAAGCTAATGAAGTCATGAAAATGTTTGGTCAGCATATGGGGATTAAGATTATTGCGGTCAATGCTGAAGAGCGTTTCTTAAAAGCGCTTTCTGGTGTTAATTGCCCTGAAGAAAAAAGAAAAATTATTGGTCATACCTTTATTGACGTCTTTGATGAAGAGTCACATAAAATAGATGGCGTTTCTTGGCTTGCTCAGGGAACAATTTACCCTGATGTTATTGAGTCTGCTGCAACAAGCACGAATGGAGCTTCAGTTGTCATTAAGTCTCATCATAATGTTGGTGGCCTACCTGAAACCCTACATTTAAAATTATTAGAGCCTATTCGCGAGTTATTTAAAGATGAAGTGCGAAAGATTGGTTTGGAGTTAGGTTTGCCGCATGATATGGTTTATCGACATCCATTCCCAGGCCCAGGTTTAGGCGTACGGATTTTAGGGGAAGTTAAAAGAGAATATGCTGATATTCTTCGTAAAGCTGATGCCATTTATATTGAAGAATTACGAAAAGCGGATTTGTATCATAAAGTCAGCCAAGCATTTGCCGTATTTTTACCGGTTAAAAGTGTGGGGGTAATGGGGGATGGGCGTAAATACGAATACGTAATTTGCTTGCGAGCCGTTGAAACTATTGATTTTATGACTGCTCATTGGTCGCATTTGCCGTGGGAATTTTTAGGGCATGTTTCCAATCGAATCATTAATGAGGTTTCTGGGGTATCTCGTGTAACTTATGATATCTCAGGTAAACCTCCTGCCACCATTGAGTGGGAATAAATAGTGTGGCTTGGTTATACAGTTAAGGGCAAGCATTTACGTTTTTCTTGCCAAATGATCCTTCCGAATTACCGCGGCTTGACCGCGGTAATTCCGCTTTCTACAAGCCATGCAAAACTTTTATAAACAAATAATACTTATTCTTAGCCAAGTATACTAAAGTAAGCTGTTTTTAGGCTACAGTGATGATAATGAACGATCGATATTGGATGCAAAAGGCCTATGAACAAGCGCTCCTTGCTCAGATTGAGGGGGAAGTTCCCGTAGGGGCGGTATTAGTAAGCCAAAAAGGAATGCTCCTAGGCATGAGCCGAAATGCAGTACAGTGCAATCACGACCCCTCTGAACATGCTGAAGTACGTGCCATCCGGCAAGCGGCAAAGCAACTTAAAAATCATCGCTTAATTAATAGCACGCTATATGTTACTTTAGAACCCTGTTCTATGTGTGCAGGACTTATTGTTCATGCACGTATTAGACGCTTGGTATTTGCGACGCGTGATTTTAAAGCAGGTGCTGCGGGCTCAGTATATAATTTACTACAGGGCTATCCTTTAAATCATAAGGTGGAAATTGATGAAGGTATTATGCAGCCAGAATGCGCTCTCTTGCTCTCTGATTTCTTTAAAACTTGCCGTTAGCAAAAAAGTGAAAACCTTGTTTAGTAGTCCTGACCTGCAATAAATATCGCTAATGATACATTTTTGTTTCGTATATGGCTTTCTCTGCTTCTTCAAGAAACCCAGCCAGTGCAAAATGCTTTAGACGGTCATATTGAATATGTCCCATAGTAAAATTAATTGGGTGGTCAGATTTAGTTGTAGCTAATTTATTTTGTAGTCTTTGTAGAACACCAGAAATATTTTCCTCAAGCATTCCAGGACATAATACACAGAACTTGTCGCCTTCGATTCGTGCAATGGCATCAGAATGGCGGAAATTGGCTATCAATAACTGGGCAAATGTTTTTAATACCTTATCTCCTTCCTCATAACCAAATTCCTTATTGATGGATTTTAAATGTGTAATATCAAAATAAAGCAACATAAGGCTTTTATCATAACGAGCACACAGTTTGAAAATTTGTCTGCCAATTTCAAGAAGGCCTTGACGGTTGGAAATTTCTGTTAGGGAGTCGGTTGTCGCATAGCGATTGGTAATGAATTCTTTAGACACGGCAGTAGCTAGTTCCTTTACAATGTTTAAGTCAATATGCCCTAAAGTATTTAATTGAGGAACCATATCATTCATGAGACATAATGTACCAATATTAAATTGCCCATCAATTTGTAAAGGACATCCTAGGTAAAATCGAATTTTCGGCTCACCAATCACTAAAGGATTATCTTTAAAACGAATGTCTTTCTGTGCATCATTTACAATCATTATCTCTTCTTGAAGAATAGTATGAGCACCAAAAGAAATTGGTCTAGGTGTTTCTTGAACATGTAAGCCGTATTTTGATTTGAACCACTCTCTATCTTTATCAATTAGGGATACTAAGGCAATGGGTACTTTAAAGAGGCCTTGCGCAATCCGTGTGATGCGATCAAAGCGTTCTTCAGCCATTGTATCTAGAATCTGAAGATTATAGAGCGATTGTAAGCGTTGTAGCTCATTTTTGGGTTTTTCTGCATTTATCATGGTTAACTCCAAAATAATAACTGCGCGATTTTTGAAGTCTATTGTTATTATTATAGTACAAGAAGATAAAAAAATGTGCGGTTGCAGCATTTTTTTTTCGGTTACAAGGATTGGGGGGATTATGATAGTTCTTTAATAAGATGATGACGTAAATTATCTTTTTCTTCGTTGCTAAGTGCCTGATTTTTTTGATTAGTGATGTAAAACATGTCTTCTGCACGTTCTCCAGCCGTTGCTATTTTTGCATTATGTAAATGAATGTTTAAAGTCAAGAAAATACGACTAATAGTGGCTAAAAGCCCAGGCCTATCACCGGTTACCAAAAATAAACGGGTAAAGTTGTTATAAGGATCATCATTATAGTTTATCTGGGTTTTGACATTGAAATGAGCTAAAACTCGAGAGCGTCTTTTTTGAGCTATAGCGGGTAATTTATCCTGCTTTTCTAGGTGAAAACATAATGCTTGGCGTATGTCTTCAGATTGTTGTGGATCCAAAAAAGCCTGATTTTGTTCGTCTAAAATAATATAAGTATCTAAATCGAATTGATTATCGCAGGTGATGATCATTGCTTCTTGAATTGTAACATGGTGATTACTTAGTACGGCAGTGGTAATAGCAAAACGAGCATCACGGTGCGGCATGTAGATAAACACTTCCGTACCCCCTTGGCTATGATGTGGCATAATCATAATTAGCGGGAATTGAGAGCAGTTCAATATGGCTTTAGTATGACGCGCAATAACTTCGGGTGACTCATGTAAAAAGTATCGGTCCTTAAAGTGAGACCAGAGCTCTTCAACTGTTTTCGATTCAATGCTTTCTGATACTAAGATGTTTAAAGCGAACTGTTTTCTTGTCGTAATTAAGGCTGTTTTATCCATGAGCTCTTGTGCTTTATGCATCATATGCTTTGCTGCGCGATATAATTCTTTTAGTAATGAGTCTTTCCATGCATTCCATAGCTGGGGATTAGTGCCACAAATGTCAGCTACTGTGAGCAAATACAAGTAATCTAAATAATGGGGATGAGGTAATAATTGGCAGAAATTTTTTATTGTATTGGGATCATAAATATCTTGGCGTTGTGCTGTTTGTGACATTAATAAATGATTCCGTACTAGCCAAGTAAGTAAATCGCAGTCTTCTTGTTTTAAGTGATGATTTTGAGCAAAATTTTGAGCCTCAATTGCTCCTAATTCGGAATGATCACCGCCTCGTCCTTTTGCTATATCATGGAATAACGCACTTAGATAAAGGATTTCAGGTTTATCCAATGTTGGCATGATCTGCGCACAAAGGGGAAATTGTTGTGTATAATTTGCTTGCCTAAAGCGCGACATATTGCGAACCACAAATAAGGTATGCTGATCTACGGTAAATACGTGGAATAAATCATATTGCATTTGCCCTGTAACTTGGGCAAAACACTCAATATAATGAGCTAAAACTCCATATTGGCTCATGTAATGCAATGCTTCATAAGGGCCGTTAGGGGCCTTTAGAATGCTCATAAAGAGTTCTGTGGTTTTTGAGGATATTTTAAAGCGCCGACTAATCAAATAGAGAGACTCTCTAATTAAACGAATGGTACTAGCTCTTACTCCTTCAATATCAGGGCGATCGGCTATCCATAGAAATAACTTTAGTAAAGCTTGAGGGGATTGGCGGAAGACTCGGTTATTTCGTACCTCAATGTATTGATTGGATAATTGAAATTCATTATCTAATGGAACTAGTTTTTGTTTCGGGGACTGGGCAATTGTTTCATCAAACCACTGTAAGAGCATTTCATTTAATTCACGACTGCTTTTTATTACTTTAAAATAGTCTTTCATGAATTGCTCAATAGCTAAGGAATGAGGTTTATCCTCATATCCGAAAAAACTCGCTAATTTTACTTGATAATCAAAGGAGAGACGTTCTTCTGCTTTTTCTGCAAGACAGTGTAAGGCAAATCGAACTCGACAAAGAAAATGGTGGCAGTACATTAGCTTTTCATATTCTTTATCGGTAATAAATCCATAACTGATGCCATCGGCTAATTTTTTAATGTTAAAATGACGTTTACCGATACTATACAATATTTGCAGATCACGAAGCCCCCCTTGGCCATATTTGACGTTAGGTTCTAGATTATAGGCAGTTTCACCGTATTTAATATCCCGTTTTTTTTGTTCTTGTAGTTTGGCGATAAAATAGTTTTTACTCGTCCACATATGTAGGGGGTGGGTTTGATACACTAATTCTTCCATTAAGGCGCCGCGTCCGCAGAGCAAAAACATATCCATAATGCTTGAAATAACTGTAACGTCACGACACGCTAATTCAGCGCAAGCGGATACGTTTGTAATTTGATGGCTGATTTCTAATCCAACATCCCAGCAATCTTGGATGAAAGCTTGTGCTCGTTGTAGTTTTGCTTTAGAAATTTTATCCGTATGCAGCAGTAATAGATCAATATCGGAATAAAGTAGGAGTTCTCGTCGCCCATAACCTCCTAAAGCAAGGAGACAGAAACTATCTCCTTGATCGAGCTGGTTTTTATGAAAAAGGCTAATGAGCAGCTCATCAGTAAATGTAACAAGCCTATGAATGACGGTGCTGACATTAGCCTTTTGATCAAAGTCTTCCCGCAGTTTTTCTTTAAACTGTTTTACCGTATTTTTGAGCTGTTGATTATCGTTCTTCATCGCGTAGAGTCAAAATTTCTACACCATCATCAGTTACCAATAGGGTATGCTCCCATTGTGCGGAAAGGCTATGGTCTTTGGTAACCACGGTCCATTGATCAGGTAACAAACGGGTGTGGTGTTTGCCCACATTAATCATTGGTTCTATGGTAAAGGTCATACCTGGTTCTAGTTTCATACCGGTTCCGGGTACTCCATAATGCAATACTTGAGGATCTTCATGAAAGACTCGCCCAATCCCATGTCCACAATAATCGCGAACTACGGAACAGCGGCTTTTCTCTGCATGTTGCTGAATTGCATGGCCAATATCGCCTAATTGTACTCCAGGCTTTACCATCTCGATACCGATAAATAAGCATTCATGCGCAATTTGCACTACATGTTTGGCTTTAACGGAAGGGGCTCCGATATAAAACATTTTGCTAGTATCACCATGATAACCATCTTTAATTACGGTGATGTCAATATTAATGATATCGCCATCTTTTAATGTCTTTTTTCCAGGAATGCCATGACAAACTACGTGGTTTACCGAAGTGCATATCGATTTTGGAAAGCCATTATAATTTAGAGGTGCTGGAATAGCTTTTTGTACATTAACAATGTAATCATGACAAATGGTATTCAGTTCTTCAGTGCTAACACCTTCTTTTACATAAGGGCCAATCATTTCAAGAACCTCGCCTGCAAGTTTGCCTGCAACGCGCATTTTTTCTATTTCGTCAGGAGTTTTTATGGTAACGGCCATGTGGTGAATCCCAAAATAATAATGTGGAACAGTGTGAATAGTAGCATAATTGATTATTGATCAACAGTATTTGACTTATTCATGAGTCATTTATCGTTGGTCGGTAACTATTTCCAAGCCACTGGTCAACTTATCATACTATACTTCAATAGAAGAAACTGCTTGTCCAACCCAAGGAAAGAAAATGATGTATCAAAAGCGCTTATTGCTATTTATAGCATGCCTATTTATTAATTCCATATCCATTGCACATGTTCATAAAGGCCATTATGGTGGTAGTAACCATAATGCGGTATATGATAACGTTGATTATAATAGTTATAATCATCCTTACAGTAATAATGTCTGGTATATTGAGGGGAGTCGCGGGACTGTATATCGCGCTGGTGGCCGCCATGGTGATTGGTATAATGAAGGTGGAACAGTGATTATTAACAGGGGTGGAGACACAGTTTGGTTTGATAATAGTGTAAATAATGAGGAAGTTATTGGTGTTCCTGTGACTGGACATTTTGATCCTTCATGTATGACGGTGCAAACCTGTACATTTGAGGGAAAATGCATCACGCAGCACAAGTGTGACTAACATGGATTATTATGAATAAAAAGAAATTCCAATGGGCAGTTGTTGGGGCAGGGCCTGCGGGCATTGCTGCGGTAGGAAAATTATTAGATCAAGGTATTTTATCTGATGATATTTTGTGGGTTGATCCGCATTTTAAAGTTGGCGACTTAGGGCTTCTATGGCGCAATGTTTCAAGTAATACGAGCGTAAAATACTTTAATAGTTTTTTAAAGGACGTTCGAGCTTTCAATTACGAAGAGGCGCCTGATTTTGCATTAAAGCATTTGCCAAAAGAGGAAACCTGCACTTTAGGTTATGCGGTGGAACCATTGCAGTGGGTTTGTACGCATTTAATTCAGAAAGTACCTACAGTAAAAGCAATGATTCATAATATGTCTTTAGCGGAACGGATGTGGACTTTATCTACAGCAACTGAATCTTATCAAGCTAAAAATGTTATTCTAGCTACGGGCGCATCTGCCTCTTCGTTGAATTATCCTGGCCTTAATGTAATTCCCTTTGATACGGCAATTGACAAAGAAAAATTAGCTGCAGAGATTAATCTTAATGAAACTTATGGGGTCTTTGGTTCATCGCACTCGGCCATTATTATCGTGCGCTATTTGGTGGAACTTGGGGTTAAAAAAGTAATTAATTTTTATCGCTCACCTTGTCGTTATGCGATTGAAATGGATGATTGGATACTTTTTGATAATACGGGGCTGAAAGGGCAAACCGCTGCTTGGGCAAGAGAGAATATTGATGGTGTATTGCCGGGAAATTTAGTGCGTTATAACACGGCTGAGCCTAATATTGCGCGTTATTTACCTGAATGCGATCGGGTTATTTATGCCGTTGGTTTTGAAAAGCGTAAAAATATTATCATTGGTGATTATGAAGATACACGACATAACCCTCATGTGGGTATTATTGGACCTGGTTTATTTGGTTTAGGGATCGCTTACCCAGAAAGCAAAACGGATCCCTTTGGTAATGTAGAGTCACAGGTAGGTCTGTGGAAGTTTATGGTCTATCTTAATAAAGTGATGCCTGTTTGGTTTAAATACCATAGTTGATAAAATTTCTCCTTCATGTGCATGCATTGAAGTACTCACTACGCTCTCTTCGCAAGGACGGAGTATTATTGGAACATATTCCTCAACCTAAGATTTAGCGCCACTTTAAACTCCGTCGTCATTGTGAACCAAGAGAAGTAACCCAGGGTTCTGGCCTCTAGATCTTGGGTTTACTCCGCCATTCATTCTCAAATTTAACTATTTAATTAATGATTTTTTTTGAACGCTGGACAAAAAATTTGTAAACTATGCGCCTATTTTGAGGAGAATCACCATTTTAAATACGAGACGACCGACTTACTGGTCAAGTGAACTGATTACTTTACTAAGCAGTCTATTTTTTACTCTTGCATGCAATGCTTCATTCTGGTCTGAGTTATTAAGTGGTAAAGAATTAATATTCGCACATACTTGGCTTATTATTATTTGTACTGGAATTGCAATTACAGGATTACAATGGTTTTTGTTATTGCTGATCATTAACCGTTGGACTTTTAGATGGTTTATGATGGCTTTGTTTTTAGTCACCTCCATTATGGTCTATTTCATGAATACCTTTCATGTTTATATCGATCCGAATATGGTTACTAATGCTATAAGTACCGATTATCAGGAGAGCAAAGAGCTATTACAATGGCGAATTATTCCTTATCTTTTGCTACTTGGAGTAATCCCCAGCTGGATTATATGGAATATTCGTATTTATAAGCGAAGTTTATTCTCATATTGGATTGGTCGATTTGGCTGCATATTTTTATCGTTACTCATGTTTTTTGGCGCAGGATGGACTGTATATAATGATTTGAGCCCAATACATCGTGCTAAAAAAGAAATTGTCTATTTAGTTACCCCTTTAAATTTGTTTTCGTCCTCATCAAAGGTTTATTGGCGAGCCCAGAAAACTAAGGCAAATAAAACAAAGGTGCTTATTGCGAAAGACGCACAGCAAATACCTCGAGCCGAGGGAACAAAGCCCCGTGCAATCATTCTGGTGATTGGTGAAACTGTACGTGCTGCTAATTGGGGCCTAGGAGAATACAGTCGTCAGACAACCCCCGAATTAGCAAAGCACCAGCTTATTAACTTTAGCCAGGTAAGCAGCTGTGGGACATCAACAGCCGTATCCTTGCCATGCATGTTTTCTCCTTATGGTCTTCGTCATTACGATGAACAACGTATTAATCAAAGTGAATCATTACTGCATCTTTTAAATCGTTTAAATATTTCTGTATTGTGGCGCGATAATCAATCGGGCTGTAAGGGTGTATGCGATGGGTTGCCTGTGGAAAAATTAAAAATTGAGGCGATCTGCAAGAATGGACGTTGCTTTGATGAAATTCTGTTGCATCAATTAAAAGAAAAAATTAATTCAGTAAAGGGCGATCAATTGATTGTATTACATATGCTGGGAAACCATGGTCCAGCTTATTTTGAGCGCTATCCTGAGCAGTTCAAACGTTGGCAGCCAACTTGTGATACAGCTGATTTAGCCAGTTGCTCTCAGGAATCAATAGTAAACACCTATGATAATGCCATTTTGTACACGGATGCTGTTTTAGCTCGTGCATTGGATGAGTTAAGTACTATCACAACACATGATACGGGATTAATTTATGTTTCTGACCACGGTGAGTCACTAGGAGAACATAATTTATTTCTGCATGGATTACCTTATTTCATGGCCCCTGATGAGCAGAAAAAAGTACCTATGATTTTTTGGTCATCGAAAGGGCTGTCAGAACAATTAGCACTTGATGACGAGTGCATGCAGAGCAAAAAAGAACAAGCGATTTCACATGACTACCTTTTTTCAACTGTGTTGTCATTATTTGATGTGAAGACAAAAAGTTATCATAAGAAGTATGATTTACTGCATACCTGTCGAAAAGGATAACACGTAGCCTTGATGCAGCTATGCTGCATCAAGGCTATTACTACCTTATGTTTTAGTTTGATAATTCCAAAATTTAGGCAAGAAATAACAACAAATGCTTACCCCTAAAATGCATAATATCCCACCAGAAATAAGCGCTGTACCAATTCCTAAACTTGCTGCAACGAATCCTGCGCGAGTATCACCTAATTTGGGACCACTCAAATAACTAATCATTTCGATTCCCGCCAATCGCCCACGAAGCTCAGTAGGAATCGTATTATTCCAAAGTGTTACTCTAAATATACCGCTGATTGCATCAAACGCACCAGCAAGGGCGAGAAACAAGAGTACAAGCCAAAGTGAGGTTGACAAACCAAAACCAATAATCGCCGCTCCCCAAAGAGCCGCAGCAATTGCAATGGCTTTGCCATCATGAGTGATTTTTGAGGTCCAGCCACTAAAAAATGAAACAATTAATGAGCCAATGGCGGGGGCTGAGTAAAGTAACCCTAAAGTTTGCGCTCCACCAAAGGATTGAGCTATAGCGGGCAACAATGCATTAGGCATCGCAAAAACCATAGCAAAAAAGTCAACCAAATAGCTGCCAACTAATTCTTGTCGACTAAAGGCAAAAGAAATTCCTTGTTTCAGAGATAAGAAAATAGAGGGGTGCTCTTCGGCCACAGGTTTAGGAATGTTGTGCATTTTCATTAGCATAATTAATGAAAGGAAAAAGGTTATCAAATCAATAAGATAGGTAATGACAATTCCATGGTGAGCAAGAATTAATCCGGCAATTGCTGGAGCAATAATCATACAAAAGCTGTATTTAAATGCAGATAAAGCACCTACATCCTTATAGTCTTTCGGGGCAACAATTTGCTGTGTGATACTGTCATAGGCAGGGCGATGCAGTCCTGTAATCGCAGACATGGTTGCTGATGTAATAAAGATAAGAAGTAATGAAGGATGCTCCTGGTAAGAGTTTAATGCAAGCAAGAAACAGCCAATACCGAGCAGCAGCTCACTGATAATTAATAACCAACGTCGATTGTAACGATCGGCAAATACCCCGCCAATAAGTGCCGTGATTAAAAGGGGCAATAGTTGCACAAGACTTAAAAGCCCAACCATCCAGGTTGATTGGGTGATATGATAAATTTGGTAGGGAAGTGCCACACTGGTGATCATGGTCCCAATGAAAGAAATAAACTGCCCTAAATAAAGTAATCGGAAATCACGATTTCTTTTAAGAATGGATAGGTTAAGAAGGTGACTCATGTTGGGCAATATCCAAAAAGCACAAATGAAAAGATCGATTCTATGCTTTTTCATGGATTGAGTACAAATAAAATTTTTCTGTTGGAGTTACATTTTTGTATTGGTTCCCCCACCCCTTGATTTGACCATATAATGGACTTAAAGGTCAAAATAAAGTAACATGCGCGTTTTAAGAGAGGATTCCTATGACAAAAAAAGTTTTTATTTTCGGTGCCTCTGGTACAGGTAAAACGGAATTATTAAGGCAATTAATAGATCAAGGGGTTACACGCGGAGCTGACTATCATCCGACAATAGGCCCGGATTTTCAATTGGTAAATGGTCTGATGATTTGGGACTCCACTGGAACCAATAGTGAATACAAAGAGTCTTCCCGTCACTTTAGAATTGGCGCCGAGCTTGGCATTTATTGTATTAATTTATCTAAAGTGATTGATAATGATGTTTTACAGCAAATTAAACTAGATTTAATATCGTTTAGCGCTCTGAACCCAGATGCCAAATTAATTTTAGTCGGCACCTGCAGCGACGAGGCTCTCCCAGAAAATACTATGGAATCATTGTGTAATCAATTGCAAGAGCCTAATTTTATGGCGGTCGTTGCAGTGACCACAGCAAGTCCTCGTGGCACGCAACCATTGCTTAGGGTACTTAATCATTATGTGAACTTAAATAACCTGTTAATTTTACGTAATAAATTTCCTAATGACTCGGATTTGTATAGCGCTTTAAATAAGTTAAATAACGAAGTGATTCATTTGGGACTAAATGCTGATGAAATTGATGCTTTAGGCAATGAGGTCAGCAATTTGCTTGTCGCAATAACCGATTCGACGCTGTTAGATAAGACCAAAGCATATAATCAGTTCCTTGTAAACTGTGACGCAAAGTTTACCGAAATGTATCATGGCCTTAAGGCTGCAGTTAAAACTTTTGCAGCGGTAGTTTTAGTTACTGCTTTAGCTGCGGGCCTGTTCTTTGGTGCTGGTGTTGTATTTGGTGCTTGGGCGGGTGCTTCTGCATTTTTTACTGCATTAGTGGAAGGGACTACAGGGGCTGCTGCATTTGCTGCGGGAACCACAGCAACCAATCTGACTTCCATTGCTTATTTTGGGAGTAGTTTTTTCCAGAAACCAGTCAAGAGCGCAGCGAGTGAATTTATTGAAAGTGTAAAAAACGCTAATATAGAGGACTTGAATCTGAGCGGCACCATGTAGTGCAGTGTGGGCTTATAGACGAGTTACCGCGGTTTGACCGCGGTAACTCGTGGAAGAATAACCTTAAGTAACAGCCATTAGTCATAAGCAACCAGACTACACTATTAGATAATGGTATGAAAAAGTTTCGGATATTAGGAAAAACCGTTCAGCCTAAGGAAGGAGCAATATCATGGATATTTATGCAAGCCAATTAATTCGATCGTCAATTATTGGCATAGTAATTGTATTGTCACTCCTTTTTATTCCTGCAGGAACTCTTAACTATTGGCAAGGCTGGGTTTATACTTTGGTATTTATTAGTGTCTCCACCGCATATACCGTGTATTTAGCAAAACATGATCCCGCATTACTTAAACGTCGTACGGAAGCAGGTATATCTTATGAAAAAGAACCTGCACAGAAAATCATTATTTCTTTGCTTTTTGTCATTTGTATCGCACTGGTCATTTTATCGGCCCTCGATGCACGTTTTGGCTGGTCTTACATGCAATGGTACATATCTATCTTAGGTGATCTAGTCGTTGTATTCTCTTTTTATGTTTTTCATCTCGTTTCAAAAGTGAATACCTATGCTGCAGCCAATATTCGTGTTGAGGAGGGGCAACAAGTTATTTCCAGTAGCCTCTATGGATTTGTCCGCCATCCGATGTATCTGGGCGCTATATTTTTTTTCGTTGGTACCCCAATTGCTCTCGGATCCTGGTGGGCACTTCTTTTAATTCCCATCTTATTCGTAATTTTAGTTGCGCGTATTTTGAATGAAGAAAAAGTACTTGTACGAGATTTGCCTGGATATACAGAGTATCAAAAGAAAGTCAGATCGCGCCTCATACCCTTTATTTGGTAACGACATCTTCCTTAATACGGCTATGCCATGATGTGATAACCACTATCAATGTAAATCGTATCTCCAGTAATACTTTTCGCATAATCGCTGGCAAGAAAAGTTACCATGGCACCGATGTCATTGATATTTGCTAAAAAGCCGAGAGGAGATTTATGTGTAGCATCTTGTATTAACTCATCAAATTTTTCTAAACCGGAGGCTGCACGTGTTTTAAGAGGCCCTGGGGAAATCGCAATGACACGAATATTCTCTGGGCCGAGTTCTGCTGCCATATAGCGCACGGATGCTTCTAATGCTGCTTTTACGGGACCCATGAGATTGTAATTGTGCACTACTTTTTCCGCACCATAAAAAGACATAGTAAATAGGGCACCGCCATTTTTCATTAACGGCTTCGCAAGGTTGGTCATACGTATAAAGGAGTGGCAGGAAATGTCCATCGCTAACAAGAATCCATCTTTTGATGATGCGAATAGAGGACCATGCAAATCTGCTGTTGGAGCGAAAGCAATTGAATGCACGATGATGTCAATTTGTCCCCAAGTTTGGGAAATTTTGGCAAATAAATCAGTTAAATCTTGGTCATTAGTTACATTACAACGCATATAAATGGATGGATGGAGTTCTTGTGCGATGGGATCAACAAAAGGTTTTGCTTTTTCATTGATGTAGGTGATTGCTAATTCAGCTCCTGATGCTTTTAACGTGCGTGCGCATGCATAGGCAATTGAGCTGTCATTGGCAATACCAACCACCAAGGCTTTTTTTCCTGAAAGTAAGTTACCGTCCATGTTATTTTCCCTTATGTCTTTATTTAATTATACATGACAAATTTTTTAATTTTAAACCAATCCATTAGACAACGACTCACATCGATGATGTATTTCAATCTTGTTCTGATTATTGCTTAATTCCTCAAACGGTTGCTAATATTCTTGGAGGCAAGGGGACAAGTAAACCAATGGGTATTTAATCATCTTATGGGCTGTGCTTATAGTGCACGCATTACACTCATTTGCATTGAGCCTACATTGGATTTGATTTGAGACAGACATAAACGAGTAAAAAAGGAAAAGCTAGAAAAAAAAAAGACACAAATGTGTCTTTATAATGCAGTGATCTTATTTTTGTTGTTCTTAAAAATCACTCTGAAAATGGCGCGCCCGGAAGGATTCGAACCTCCGACCCTTTGGTTCGTAGCCAAATACTCTATCCAACTGAGCTACGGGCGCGTTGACTGGCGGAGAGAGAGGGATTCGAACCCTCGATGGGATTTCTCCCATACTCCCTTAGCAGGGGAGCGCCTTCGACCACTCGGCCATCTCTCCAATCAATGCCGCGCAGTATACTCAGGTATTTTTATAACGTCAACACTTCTTTTGAAAATATGTTAAAACCATAAAAAAAACATGATTAATGTGCAATATTTGTTTAATTGTATTCCAAAAAAAGCAATGTATTTCATTAAGCTTAACTCTATGTAATTATGTTGAAAAACTGTGTTAACCGTTTCCAAATTTATATGTTTACTGCTACTCTTACACTATTAAAATCAGACCAATTATTTAAGGAGGATCAATGAATCAGAAGTCGAATTTAAGTGGTCGCGATGTCTATGTAGTTGATGGCAACCGAACCCCATATCTGAAAGCGAAAGGACTAGGCCCGTTTTCAGGATCTGATTTAGCGGTTGCTGCTGGTATGACTTTATTAAATCGACAACCATTTTCTCCAACCGAATTGGATCAAGTAATTATTGGTAGTGCTATGCCTGGCCCCGATGAGGCAAACATTGCCCGTGTAGTCGCTTTAAGATTAGGTTGTGGCGATGAAGTTCCTGCATTTACGGTAATGAGAAATTGTGCCTCAGGTATGCAAGCGCTTGATAATGCGGCAATAGAAATTGCCAGCGGTCGCAGCGACCTGATATTGGCTGGGGGTACAGAGTCAATGAGCCATGCGCCTTTATTATTCAATCATAAAATGGTTTCCTGGTTAGCTAATTGGTATGGTGCCAAAAGTATTGGACAGAAGTTAGGGTTAGTTACTCAGTTCAGACCTTCTTATTTAGCTCCTGTGATTGCTCTATTGCGCGGGTTAACTGATCCAATAGTCGGCTTAAACATGGGCCAAACAGCTGAAAAAGTTGCTTATCGATTCAATATTACTCGCGAACAAATGGATGAGTTTTCTTTACGTAGCCATTTGAAATTAGCGGAAGCATATAGTGAACATCGCATGACCGAAGTAACGCCTATTATTGATAGCAAAGGGCGTGTCTATGCTCAGGATGATGGCGTGCGGCCTGATTCTACTTTGGAAAAATTAGCAAAATTAAAACCTTTCTTTGATAAAAAGTACGGCATGGTTACGGCAGGTAATAGCTCTCAGGTAACTGATGGTGCTTGTTTATTATTGTTGGCCAGTGCAGATGCAGTTAAAAAATACCGTTTAAGAGTAATTGGTCGCATTGTGGATTCACAATGGGCTGCACTCGATCCTGCCAAAATGGGATTGGGGCCAGTACATGCCGCAACACCAATTATGCAACGTCATAACCTAAAAGCAGACGATATTGATTGTTGGGAAATCAATGAGGCTTTTGCGGCTCAAGTTTTAGGTTGCCTGGCTGCTTGGAATGATGAGGAATATTGTAAGACGCAATTAGGCTTAGATAAGGCTTTTGGTGCTCCATCCATAGATAAATTAAATCGTGAAGGGGGCGCAATAGCTGCTGGACATCCTGTTGGTTCTAGTGGTGCGCGTATTGTGCTTCATGTATTGAAATCATTAGAGCAAAGAAATGAGTCACGTGGAATGGCCTCTATTTGTATCGGCGGGGGACAAGGCGGGGCTATGTATCTGGAACGTGTGACCGAGGTGAAAGGACATGAATAATTATAAAAACTGGGATTTAAAACGAGATAGCGATAACATTATATGGCTTGGGCTAAATAGACACGGCACTAGTGTGAATAGCATGAATGAAGAAGTATTGGATGAGCTAAACAGCCAGCTTCAAGAAATTGCTCAAGATAAAAATGCCATCGGTTTGATTATTTATTCAGCAAAAGAGAAGGGATTCATTGCTGGAGCAGATGTTTCTTTATTTTCTAAATTTGAAACACCTGCCCAAGCCGTCGATTTTCTACGTAAAGGCCATGCCGTTTTCGCCCGATTACAGGCACTAGCCATTCCAACCGTTGCAATGATTGATGGTTTTTGTATGGGAGGCGGATATGAATTAGCTCTGGCATGCACTTATCGTATTGCCACAGACGAAAAAGATACGCGTATTGGCTTGCCTGAAGTGATGTTAGGGATTCACCCTGGCTGGGGTGGTACGGTGCGTTTGCCGCAGCTTATCGGTGGTTTTAATGCGTTAACACAAACTATTTTAACCGGTAGTACTGTTGCAGCCTCTAGAGCTAAAGCGTTAGGTATGGTGGATGATGTAGTTCCTGTTCGTCAATTAAAGCGAGCAGCAGTTTATTTTATCAAAAATAAACCGCCACGCCACAAACCCTCATTTTTACAAGGATTAACCAATGCGGCTTGGGTGCGCAAACCACTTGCAGCATTAATGCGTAAAAATGTTGCCAAGCGTGTGCGTAAGGAACATTATCCCGCTCCCTATGCAATTATTGATTTATGGGAAAAAGAAGGGGGAATAGGCGATAGAGCGTATCAGAAAGAAATTGAATCGGTTGAGCAATTGGTTACTCAGGGCACTACGTCCAAGAATTTAATTCGTGCTTTTGGATTAAGAGAGCGGCTGAAAGCTTTTGCCAAAGACAGTAACTTTAAAGCGCAGCATGTGCATGTGATTGGTGCTGGGGTTATGGGGGGGGATATTGCTGCCTGGTGTGCTTTACGCGGTCTTCGCGTAACACTGCAAGATCAATCTTATGAGCGTATTGCACCTGCAATTGGTCGAGCTTATTCCCTGTACAAGAAAAAACTGCGTAAGCCCCGCTTAATTCAAGCTGCTATGGATAATTTAATTCCAGATCCGGATGGCCGGGGTATGGCTCAAGCAGACGTGATTATTGAGGCAGTTTTTGAAAATCTGACTGTGAAACAGGAAATTTTCAAAAAAGTAGAGTTACTTGCTAAAAAAGATGCAATTATTGCTACGAACACGTCCAGTATTCCTTTGGATGAGATCAGTATCGTGATGAGCGATCCAACACGTTTAGTTGGTATTCATTTCTTTAATCCAGTTGCTAAGATGGATTTAGTTGAAATAGTAAGTGGGGCATCGACGGCTAAGCAGGTAGCGGAGGCCTCTTGTGCTTTCGTTGGGCAAATTGCCAAATTACCTTTACCTGTTAAATCGAGCCCAGGTTTTTTAATTAACAGAGTGTTAATGCCTTATTTAATGGAATGTGTCCAGCTCCTAGAAGAAGGCTATAGTGCAGAGACTATTGATGAAGCTGCTTTAGAGTTTGGAATGTTTATGGGGCCTGTTGAGTTGGCAGACACCGTAGGTATGGATGTTTGCTTGGCGGTGGCAGAAAACTTAACTGCACATTATGGTGGTACCGTGCCACAGAAATTACGTGACATGGTCAAAGCAGGTAAACTTGGTCGTAAGACTGGCGAAGGTTTTTATCAATATAAAAATGGTAAGCCAGTAAAAGGTCGCCCAGCAGAAGTTGCTAAAGATCAACATATTGCAGATCGGTTGATTCTAAGAATGGTTAATGAATCAGCAGCTTGCTTACGCGAAGGGGTCGTAGCCGATTCTGATTTACTTGATGCGGGTATGATCTTTGCAACAGGGTTTGCACCATTCCGTGGTGGGCCAATGAATTATGCCAAAGACTGCGGAACCAATAATTTGGAGAGTTTATTTAAGATGCTAGAAACCAAGTACGGAGAGCGTTTTAAAGTAGACGAAAGTTTGTAGGACTTTAAACATAGCCTGGTTGCAAGCAACCAGGCTATGTTTGTTTATTTGAGCAATACTTTAATGCAAAATAACTAACAAAAAGCACAATCAAACTTCCGACAATATCCGTAACATAATGCCAGCCTAATAAAACACAAGCAGCAATGAGCACCGTATTAATAACTGCCAAGATAATACAAGGTATAGGCCATTCTCTAAGTAAATTAACACACAAAATTGCCCAAATAGCATGAAACGATGGAAATGCAATTAATCCACCTTCATTTGTGGTTGGTACGATATGACGGTGGAGTTCGGAAAATTTCAAGCCTGTGGCAATTTGGCTTGACTCAAATAAGTCATGGTTGAATATACTCGCTGGTGCAGCAGTAGGAAAAAAATAATAAAATCCAAAACCAATAAGCACTGTGGAAAGTAATAAGAAATAATATTCACGTAACAAATGAAACCGGCAGGAAAATAATACGAGTAAAGGAATAATGCTCATTTGATAAGCTAAACTGTCGTAAATCGTGCCAAGCCAAGTTTTTAACAGTGGATGATCATTAGTCCAACTCACAATAGAAGAAATATTAATCCCTACCGAGGCCTCCAGCCTTACAATATATTGATCAATTACAGGAAATGGCGTTAATTGAACCGATATTGTTGCTACAGCAATAATCACCATAATTACAAAAAAATAGATTAACTCATTACCTATCTGACACGCTTTGCTCTCCTTTGCAAAACACAAATGAAAGCCGACATTAAGAAGAACTAAGAATATACCAAAAGGTACTACGTTATCCGGAAAATAATTATTTCCCGGAAACTGATAAATAAAATAATTGATAAAAAGAGCTATAAAGGAAAAAAAAAGAATAAATCCAGCAAGTGAACTAACACATCGAGAAGATACCTGACGCATTTCTAAGGAATTATTCAGTTGTTTCTAATAGCTGTTTTTGTTTAATTGCATGGAAAATTTCTTCTCGGTGCACATTAACCGAACGAGGGGCTTCAACGCCAAATTTAATATTCCCATGTTCTTGGGTTTTAAATGCCAAGATCTTAACAATTGTATCATTAATACTAATCATTAAGGGTTCTTCAAAGTGAAGAGAAACAATATCCATTAAAAACCTCATCATTATGTCCAAGCTCGTTGTAAATCAACGATATCGAATAGAAAGTTAACCTAATTTGTAGATGCTTGTCACTATATATTTAGTTGAAAATGATAAAAAAAATTAGGTTGTGCTTTTCCTTGCAAAGGAATGTATAAAATTATGCATGATCATTGTCATGAACGATTAAAAGCGTTACAATTGGCAGCTTTTTTAAAACCTTGCCTTACTGCGATATGTTGCGCAGAAGGCTATTAATCCATAAGGAGAAACCATGAGACATTATGAAATTATGTTTCTTGTGCACCCGGATCAAAGCGAACAAGTACCAGCAATGGTTGAGCGCTATGAAGGGATCATCAGTAAACATGAAGGTAAAATTCATCGTAAGGAAGACTTAGGTCGCCGTCAATTAGCATATCCAATCAATGATGTGCATAAAGCTCATTACATTCTGATGAACATCGAGTGCTCACTTGAAGCACTAAAAGAAATTAAAAATGCATTTAAATACAATGATGCAATTTTAAGAAACTTAATTACTCTTCAAAAACAAGCGATTACTACAGAGTCTGTTTTAATGAAGAAAGAAAAAGATGTTAGACCTGCTTAAGGGGAGTCATTTAGATATGTCAGCTTATTTTCGTAGAAAAAAAATGTGCCGTTTCAGCGCTGAAGGCGGCAATGAAATTGATTATAAAGATATCAATTTATTAAAGAACTATATTTCTGAAACTGGAAAAATCGTACCAAGCCGTATTACTGGTACTCAAACCCGTTTTCAAAGACAATTAGCTAAAGCAATTAAGCATGCCAGATTTATTGGTTTATTACCTTACTGCGATAGCCACGGATAGTGAATGATGCATATGGGTGACTTTATAACAAAGCAGTGCAAGGTTTTACTTGAAAATAAACAGCAGGCAATTATGTATGCTGCATTACTTTCAATCATACCTTTTGCCACTTGGTTATCAGTTGCCCTTGTAAGCTTGGTAACATTAAGAAAAGGTGCTCGATCCGGCTTAGATGTTTTGTTACCCGCGCTGGTAATTCATTCTGTTCCATTGATGATGTTAATACCAATATCCGGCGCATTAATTAATACGCTAATTGCCTATTTGCCATGCTATTTGGCAGCGATTGCATTGCGCAGTACTCAAAAATGGCAGGCGGTTTTTGGTGTGTTTTTAATTCAAGCAGTTCTTGGATGTTTGCTTATTCAATTACTCGCTCCTGATTTTATTGTAATTCAGTTTAACCAGCTTAAAGCGTTACTGATACAATATCAGGAGTTAGTTGAAACTGGTATGGATAGCATAAACTCATTCAGTTTGGCGCAATTATTTTTCGGTATTCAGATATTAAGTGCTATTGTTTCTTCAGTAGTTTCTTTAATGTTTGCTCGATCAATCCAAGCCAAATTATTTTTACCCGGCGGGTTTAAACATGAGTTTTTAATGTTCCGTAGCGGTAGGCTTTCATTGTTAATACTCTTATGCGTCTCGTTGGGTACTTACCATGAAATTCCTTTAGCAATTAATGTTCTACCAATTGTCTTGAGTTATTTCTTAGCTTCTGGATTTGGTTTGGCTTATTTTATTTTGGCTCGTAAAAGTCAAGTTAAGGTATTTCTATTATTACTGTTGATAATATTGTTAAAACCAACTTTTGCGCTATTTGCCTACATCGTTTTTGGTTCACTAGATAGTATATTTAATTTTAGATCGTATCTCCCGGAACGGGTAAACGAGTCAATTTGAGGGTTATTAAGATGGAAGTTATCTTATTAGAAAAAGTGAGAAATTTAGGTAACCTAGGTGATAAAGTTCACGTGAAATCTGGTTATGGTCGTAACTACCTAATTCCACAAAACAAAGCGGTATTTGCTACAGCTACAAACATAGATTTGTTTGAACAACGTCGTTCTGAGCTTGAGCAAAAAGCACAACAATCATTATCTGCTGCAGAACAACGTGCTGCTAAGTTAAATGATATTAATTTAGCTATTAGTGCAATGGCAAGTGATGAAGGCAAACTTTACGGTTCTGTTGGCGTTAATGAAATCACAGATGCTTTGGTTGCAAAAGGCATTGAAGTAAGCAAACGCGAAATCGTTATGCCAGAAGGCCCTTTACATTCAATTGGTAGTTTCGTTGTTGAAGTTCATGTTCATAGTGATGTTATTGCTAACCTACAAGTTGAAATTTCTCCAGCAAAATAAGTTGATTTCAAATAGTAGTGTGTTTGTAGCGGAACAGACAGGCTGGGCTGTGAAGCCCAGTAAATAATGCTTACGTTACTCTGAAAGCTGGGCTTTACTGCCCAGCCTACGTTCCCTAATCAATTCCTTATAGTCCATTATCCACCCTTAGACGAATGCAAAGCAGAATTTGGAGCTGGCAAGTTTTCTTCTTTACTATAGGGCTCTCTGTGAGAAAACAGCATTTGTGGATAAGCTCCATATTTAATGTTCCAGCGTTTAGAATGTCCCAGTCCGGTATCTCGGGTACTTAATACCGTTATAATATGATCTTGATACTTTAAACAGTGTTTTATGACAGCTGCCTGCTTACTTGGTTCTAATTGTAATTGTTCCTGGACATTCACTGCCTCATTAAACCACGGATCACAGATTGTTGCTTGTCCGCCCCAAGTTTTTAGATCGGTGGGATCTGATTTGGGTAGTCGATTAAGAACAATAAAGCTATGATCTCCTTTATCTCTTCCCATCATACCTAGTGCTTCGTATCTTATAGGGGCTAGGGCTTGGTATTCCGCTAGAAACATGCAAACCAAAACAATGTACTCCATACAATTACCCACACCATGTTTAACAGAGTTTTTAGCTAAGCTTTCAAGGAGCTCTATTTTCGATACGGGTTTACCATCTTTATGGTAGATTTTTCTATCGCGGGGAACCAGTTGTCCGAGAAGCTCATGCATGAGACTGTGTAGGGTATAGACAGTAACTTCACCATTGGGTTGTTCAACCATAAAGGATTGAGCGGTAGGTGTATCAATATTGGGATCAAGATTGAGTGTCGTAAGTTGTTTCGCGAACTCAGTGCTACTGCAACGAGCAAGCTGTAACAATATTATTTTTTTATAAAGATTTCCTCCCGGAAGATTGACCGAGAAAGGGATTAATGCTCTTGCTTTGCTTACAAAATGTTTTGCTACATCTAAGACGGCCCTTTTTTTATTTTCTTCAAATTCGTTTATTTGAGTTTGGATATCGCTATCAGTACTGTGTTGTTTTAATATATTTAAAACAGCAAGAGCATGCTCATGATCAGACCCGGTATAAATACTTAAGGCTGTTTTAAGCACTAAGTCGGTCACTAAGGCATTATTATTAAGCAAAAATATGACTGCCTCGAGCGAACTTCGGCCTATTGCTTTAAATAAGGGGGATTGCCCATTTTTATCTGTCTCATAAATCCAGTTAGGGTTTTGTTTAGTCCAGAGCTCAGCCATTTTAACATCTGTTCCGTCCCATAACTCTGGATGATGGCTGGCTAGTTGGTATAAATTAGTATCGATAAGATGTATTTGTTTTCCGAATCTAAGGGTTGCTTTGATACCTGCATCATTAAGTGCATTAGTATAAGTGACCAGCTCATCTTGTGAGGGTGTCTGTGCAAATTGAATATGAATAAATGCGAGGAGTGTTGTATCTAATACGAAATTTTTTGTACCTAACCATTTACTAAGTACGTATTTTGCTTGTTTTATCAACTTAATTTGGGCTTGATCGTCCCAATTAATCCTTGAGTTAGAAATACTTCTGTCAAACACGTGCACACCTCAAAATCATTTTACATGTGGGCATTTAAAATAAACTTTGCACAATAATAACTCACTTTGTGATTTTTTTCAAGTTGGATATGAGAGGTGTTTCTGGGGGAAGGTCTACAAAAAATATATTTTATAAACGGACAACAGTGCAAAAATGCTATTCAATACAGCCCAAATATAGGCTGGGCGACGGCCTCTGTAACCACTATAATAAGAGTAAATTGCAATAAAGCTACTTCCGGTACCAAATATCCATTGCTGGTCATAGGCAAATCCTACTGAAAGCAAGGCAATGCCACAAATTCCAAGTAGTAAAAAAAGACTACTTTCTTTAGCCAAAAATAAATAAAAAATTAAAAGTTGTACACATAATAGAATTGGTAGAGCAAGCTGGGTATACCTTCCACTGCCGAATACAATGGCTAAATGCCCCGCAATAAGAATAAGCTCCAGAGCGACATAATAAAAAAGTTTATAATGGATCGCCGTGCCAAGCAGGGCGATTGCACCAATTATATAATAGGGCTGAGGGGGCCACTGTGTTGTTCCATAAAGAACAATAAGCGCCCCAATAATACCTAGGAATAAATATTTATTTTCATAAATATTAGTCATGGATCACCATTTGAGATAAATACCTTTATTAACAGACTCTTGGATGATTGCATTTTGAGATTTATTGAATGCAACCCAGTAATTACCCATATTACTCAATGCAAAACGCACTCGTGGGTATTGGCATACATCTAAAACAGTATGGCAGTCGACAAGTACCGTTGCTTCACCTTCGTTTCTATAACACTTAAAGTTTAAATTCTTAACGTCCGACGCAAAAGCTCCCCAGCTCATTGGATCAAAAGTTGCATGCAAGGGAGGACTCATAAATGCTTCATCAGAAGCTTGATGTTCCATTTCAATTGATGTATTTGAATGGTTTTGGATTAAATAATAAGCCTGTTTTCCAGTCTCATTTAAGACTAAAAAATTTTGATTATAACCAAAACCTGTAACCTCACATCCTCTAGGAAATGAGCCTACAGCATGAGCGTTACTCATTAAAAGACTAGAAAAAAGAATGGATGCACTAATACAGCTGAACCGTGACATAATTACCTCTATAAGCAAATTTGGGTGCTATTTTAATCATAAAAAAATCAAAGTCTATTGGAAAATAAAAAATATATCCAAGAGACATTAAATAGCCTGGTTACTTGCAACCAAGCTACGCAGGTTAAGCTTAATCCTTACTTGCCGCAATTTTTGCTTTTATCATGGGATAGTAGGTTCGATAAAAACTTAAATACAAGTACATAGCAACATAAGCCATGGATAAAGAAAGCCAAACATTATTGGTGTTCGGGTAGTTAATTAATAAGCAAATTGAGCTGATTCCATAAACAATCGAGCAACAATGCATCAAAATTTTTAATATCCTAGAATCAGTTAGATAATCTAATCTAGAAGGATAAACATACTTTACCGGCACAAAAATAAGGATTGAAAGTATGGTTAATATCAGGGCGTTTGCGGTGGCGGACGTATTAAAAAGAATCATATAGAAAATTGTAATATTCCAATAACAGGGGAATCCTTTAAAGAAGTGGTCTGGAGTTTTGGCATCCGATTGACAAAATTGATAAGACGAGGTGATTGTAACAGCTGCGATAATCAGTATGGAGTAATCTGGTGGCAGCATATCAGGCTTAACTAACAAGAAAAAGCAGGGAGTGATTACATAGTTTACGTAGTCAACAATATTGTCGAGTAAGGCTCCATCAATTTTGGGTAATACTTTTTTTATATTAACCTGGCGCGCAAGACTTCCATCCACTGCATCAATGAATACCGTAATTGCCATGAGCCATAATGCAAAAATGTATTGATGGTGATATATTTTTTCGAGAGTAAAAACGCCAATGCAAGCTGCACTTGCAGTAAATAGATGTACCGACCATGCTGCTAGATATTGCATTGGTGGGAACTGTGGTTTGCTTAAGCTCATTAATTATCCTAGTGTTAATGAATGTTAATTTAAGTAGAGCTGTTTTTGCCTCTACATATTCATGGCCAAAGAATAAACCGGCACTATTAACATCATGATTTATTACTTATTGATTTTCGTACAACATTCATAGAATACAAAAATAGTATCAATAATCAAAAGTAGTGCGCAAGAAAAGTTGTTAACTTTAACGAAATATAAAATTTCATAGGGTGATTTGATGAAAATTCAAACTATTAATCCGGCAACTGATAAAGTTATTCAAACTTATCAGTGTCTCGATGAGTCGATGAGCCATGAGCGAATTAAGGCAGGAGACCATGCTTTTCGCCAATGGAAATTAACTGCTTTTGCTGACCGAAAGAATTTGATGCTGAACTTGGCACAAATGCTTAAAGAGCAAAAAGAAGAATTGGCAGTTTTAATGGCTATGGAAATGGGTAAACCAATTACTGCAGGTCAAGCAGAAATTGATAAATGTGCCTGGCTATGTGAGCACTATGCAGAACATGCAGAAACTTACTTGGCTCCGAGAATAATTCAGACAGAAATGAAAAAAGCCAAAGTATGTCATCTGCCTCTGGGAGTGGTTTTTGCGATTATGCCTTGGAATTTTCCATTTTGGCAGGTACTCCGATTTGCAGTACCGACAATTATGGCTGGAAATGCCGCTATTTTAAAACATGCCCCCATTTCATCTGGAACTGGGAATAAAATAGAACAGCTATTTAACGACGCAGGCTTTCCTGAACATTTATTTCAACACGTTATTGTTGATAACGAGGTAGCTGCCCAGATTATTGCCCATCCCAAGATTGTGGCTGTTACACTTACTGGAAGCGAGCGTGCTGGTATGGCTGTTGCTTCACAAGCGGGGAAATTTTTAAAGAAAGTGGTATTGGAACTCGGGGGAAGTGATCCCTATTTGGTGCTCGAAGATGCTGATTTAGATTTAGCTGCACGTTGCATTGTGAGTTCACGGCTTAATAATTCAGGCCAGGTTTGTATCGCTGCCAAACGTATTATTGCTTTAAATTCAATTGAAAAAGAACTTACAGAAAAGATTAGTCAGCAAATGAAACTATTTAAAATGGGGGATCCTTTGGATGCAGAAACCAAGCTTGGACCTCTCGCACGTGCTGACTTGCGTGATACAGTGCATAAACAAGTAGAAAAATCGCTTAAACAGGGTGCTAAATTATTGTGTGGTGGTATAATTCCCGAAGGTCAAGGGTTTTATTATCCTCCAACGTTACTTACAAATGTAATGCCAGGCATGCCGGCTTTTGATGAAGAGCTCTTTGGACCTGTTATTTCTGTTATTCCAACAGAGAGTGAACAGGAAGCAATCGCTTATGCAAATCAAAGCCAATATGGTTTAGGTGCTGCAGTGTTTACGCGTGATTTGGGGAAAGGAGAGCGTATTGCTACACAGGAAATAGATGCAGGCGTCTGTTTTGTAAATGCAATGGTTGCCTCAGATCCACGATTACCTTTTGGTGGAATAAAACATTCAGGTTATGGGCGCGAATTGTCGAAAGAGGGCATCTTAGAATTTGTGAATACCAAAACCGTAGGAATTAGTGATTCGTAATAATTAAAATAATAGTTGCTGTAAACTAGGAGCGATTACATCGTCCCTAAAAGGCAAAACTGACGGGGTAAGCAATGTCATATAAATTTGAAGAAGGTAAAGGGGTATTAATAGAAGCTATTGTCGATAGGATTAAAAATTCTATGACAGGTGAACAAGCTGAATTTTGTGCCGAATTTGCCAAGCAATTATATGGAACTGTCGCCATGGAAGACCTGAGCGCATGGGAACTAGATGACCTTTATGGCGCTGTAGCAAATTTTTGGTCGCTTCTTAGTGAACGCAAACCTCATGAGACCAAAATTCGCATTTACAACCCAGATTTTGAGCGTCATGGTTGGCAAACAACGCATACAGTAATTGAAGTTGTTTGTGATGACATGCCTTTTCTAGTTGATTCCATTCGCCTAGTTATTCATCGAATGGGCTTCGCATCTCATTTGAGCATTCATATGGGGGGTATTCGTGTTAAGCGCGATCAAAATAATCACATCTCCGCTATTTTACCACGTGACAGTGTAGGTGAAGAGAAGGGTGTAATCCATGAAGCGCCTCTATTTTTAGAAATTGATCGTCAAACTGACCCCAAAGTACTGCAAGAATTACATGATCGCTGTTTGCATGCTCTTGAGGACAACCGAGTTGTTTTTGAGGACTGGGAAAAAATGCGCTCCGAAGTCCGGGAAGCGGTGGTAGAAATAGATAAAGTTTCTTCAGTTCTGGATGCCGGAGAGGTTGCTGAAACAAAGGCTTTCTTACAGTGGATAGAAGATCACCATTTTACCTTCTTAGGCATAAGAGACTATGAGTTAGTACAAAAAGGCAGTGAAACGTTATTACAAGCAATCCCTGAAACGGGTCTAGGTCTGTTACGAGAAAGCGTGACTAAGTCAATGACGCGCAGTATCTCTGCAATGGCTCCTGAAGCACGCGAATTTACTTTATCACCTCGTATTTTAGTCATGTCTAAAACGAATACTTTAGCAAGTGTTCACCGTGATGCTTATACCGATTATATTGGTATTAAGCGTTTTGATGCTCAAGGTAATGTTATTGGTGAGCGTCGAATCATTGGTCTTTATACGTCTGCCGCATACCATACGAATCCTACTCAAATTCCTTTCTTGCGCCGGAAGGTAGCAGTGATTATGGAAAATTCTCACCTGAAGCCACGTAGCCATGCTGCGAAAGTCTTATTAAATATCCTTGAGACATTACCGCGCGATGATTTAATTCAAGGTACAGAAGAAGAGCTGTTAGAAATAGCAATGGGTATCTTTTACATGCAAGACAGAAAGCGAATTCGCTTGTTTGCACGTATGGACGTATATCGTCGCTTTGTTTCTTGTCTGGTTTATGTGCCTAAGGAGCGCGTAAATACGGAATTAAGAATGGCAATGAAGCGGATATTAGAAACGAGCTTTAACGCCGTTGAAACAAATTATACGACTTTGTTTACTGAGTCAGTTCTTGCGCGAATTCATTATATTATCAAAATTGATCCTGAGAATTGCCCCGAATATGATTTTAAAGAAATCGAAATGAAACTGATCGAGGCCGGACGTTCCTGGACCGATGAGCTGCAATATAATTTGTATGAAGCTTATGGCGAAGAACAAGCAAATAGTTTATTTGCGCGTTATCGAGGTTCTTTTCCTATAGCATACTGTGAAAACTTTACTGCTAGAACGGCAGTTTATGATATTAAACACATTGAAATGCTGACCCCAGAAAATCCTTTAGGAATTAATTTCTATCGTGCATTGGATGAGTCAGAAAATAACTTTAGATTAAAAGTTTATCATCATGATGCAACTATTCCTTTATCTGATGTGTTGCCTATTTTGGAAAATCTTGGTTTACGTGCAATTACTGAACGTCCATATGCATTAAAATTTGACGATGGTAAAGTAACCTGGGTTAATGATTTTGCCATTCAATACAATAAAGATGGTTGTGTAATTGAGCTGGATGACATTAAAGAATTATTCCAGAATGCTTTTGCTAAAGTATGGTTTAGTAACGCAGAAAATGATGGTTTTAACCAATTAGTGTTAGCTGCTGGTCTTGATTGGCGTGAAGTTGCTATTTTACGTACTTATGCCAAATATTTTAAACAAATGGGCTTTACTTTTAGTCAAGAGTATATGGAAAGGGCGTTAAATAATAACGTTAATATTGCTAAAAAATTGGTTCAATTATTTGAGATACGTTGCAATCCGGCTGAAGAGCAAGTTCTTCGCGAACATCGCTTTAATGAATTGTCTGAGGAAATTTTAGTTGATTTAGATTCAGTATCGAATCTTGATGAAGATAAGATTATCAGACAATATATCCATGCTATTGCGGCTACTCTTCGTACTAACTTCTACCAAGTTGATAATCAAGGTAAGCCTAAAGACTACATTTCAATCAAATTAAATAGCAAAACAATACCAGGTTTACCAAAACCTTACCCAATGTTTGAAATCTTTGTTTATTCACCACGCCTTGAAGGGGTCCATTTACGTTGTGGTAAAGTAGCTCGTGGAGGATTACGTTGGTCTGACCGCCGAGAGGACTTCCGTACTGAGATTCTAGGTTTGATGAAGGCACAGCAAGTAAAGAACTCCGTTATTGTACCTTCTGGTGCTAAAGGTGGTTTTGTACCTAAAAACTTACCTGTTAATGGTAGTCGTGAAGACATCATGGCAGAAGGTATTGCTTGTTATCAAATATTTATTCGTGGTCTGTTAGATGTAACAGATAACTATGTTGATAATAGCGTTGTTAAGCCTGATTATGTTGTGTGTCATGATGAAGATGATCCGTATTTAGTTGTTGCTGCGGACAAAGGTACTGCAACATTCTCCGATTTAGCGAATGCAATTTCTTTAGAATATGGTTTCTGGCTGGGTGATGCTTTTGCATCCGGTGGCTCGGTAGGCTATGACCATAAAAAGATGGGTATTACTGCTAAAGGTGCTTGGGAATCAGTAAAACGTCATTTCTATGAATTGGATATAGACATTCAAAATAATGATTTTACCGTTGTCGGTATTGGTGATATGGCGGGGGATGTGTTTGGTAATGGAATGCTGTTGTCCAAGCATATCAAGCTCATTGGTGCTTTTAACCATATTCATATTTTTGTTGACCCAGATCCAAACGCAGAACTTAGTTTTAAAGAACGAGAGCGTCTGTTCAACTTACCTCGTTCTAATTGGACTGATTATGATAAAAAACTCATTTCCAACGGTGGTGGTGTATTTAATCGTAATGCCAAATCAATTCCAGTCAGTAAAGAAATGCAGGAAGTTTTCGGTATTAAACAGACTGAAATTGAACCGAATGATTTAATTAAAACGATTCTAAAAGCAAAGGTTGATTTACTCTGGAGCGGTGGTATCGGAACTTATGTGAAAGCAAGTTCTGAATCCAATCTGAATGTAGGCGATCGGGCTAACGATGCGACTCGGGTTAATGCGAAGCAATTGCGTTGTAAGGTAATTGGTGAAGGCGGTAACTTAGGCTTAACTCAATTAGCACGTATGGAATATTCGCTCGGTGGTGGACTAGTTTATACCGACTTCATTGATAACTCAGGTGGTGTAAATTGCTCCGATAAAGAAGTAAATATCAAAATCTTGCTAAATGGTATTGTTGCTGTGGGTGATTTGACACCTAAGCAACGAAATGAGTTGCTTAGCGAAATGACTGATGATGTAGCTAAATTAGTACTTCGTGATAACTTCCTGCAAACGCGAGCGATTAGCTTATCTGCCTCACAGGCCATGCAGGCGTTGGAATTACAAGGTCGATATATTAAAGAATTAGAGCGAACTGGAAAAATAGATCGTCATCTTGAATTCTTACCTGATGATAAAGCATTACAGGAGCGCAAGTTAATGGGGCAAGGTCTGGGACGTCCAGGAATTGCGGTGTTAATGTGCTACAGTAAGTCAATCTTAAAAGAGCAAATACTGGCTTCTGGGGTTCCTGAAGAAAGTTATATGGAACAGTTCCTAATTAGCTCGTTCCCGAAACAGCTTCAAGAACGGTTTAGCAAGCAAATGCAAGACCATCCGCTAAAGAGGGAAATTATTGCAACTAAATTAAGTAATATCATTGTAAATGAAATGGGCTTTACCTACGTTTACAGATTACAAGATGAAACAGGCGCCCCGGTTTCAGCTATTGTTAGGGCGTATATGATTACGCGGACTGTGCTTAACTTAGAGTCGATTTGGAAGCAGATTGAAGATCTTGGAACTCATATTAGTGCGAAACGACAAATTGAAATGATGATGTTTTATGTTCGACTTTCAAGACGTATTACCCGTTGGTTCCTACGCACACAGCGTAAAGCAATGGATATTAGTGAAGTAGTGAAGTTGTATTCCCAAGGTATGAATGAGTTGAAGATGTCTATTCCGTCTATTCTCAGTGAAGAACGTAGAGCTCGATACGAAGAACACCATCAAGAGTTGATTAAAGAAGGTATTCCAGCTAGTTTAGCACACGAACTGACAGTAGCTCGTGGACTGTTCTCTGCAACTGATATCATTGAAATTGCAAGTAAGCGTGATATGAAAGTACCGGAAGTTGCTGAAGTTTACTTTGGTATTGGGGAGTTCTTGGATCTTGCTTGGATAAGAAAGCAAATCATTATGCATCCAACTGATAACCATTGGGAATCTTTATCTCGGGAAGCACTACGTGATGATTTAGATTGGCAGCAACGACAGTTAACAGATGGTTTACTTAACTATGATGGTGCTAGTATAGATTTACAAGAACGTTTGACGTCCTGGGGAGATGCTCATACGGCATTGATCGAGCGTTGGCACTTTATTTTATCAGACTTAAAAGCAAGTTCAGTGTTGAACTATACGATGTTTTTTGTTGCGATAAGAGAGTTACTGGATTTGACTCAGACGACATTACAGTCTTATTCCGAAGTAGAGGTTGTATAACAAAAAAAGCCCGTTTTAGTACGGGCTTTTTTTATAGTCTAGCCTGGTTGCAAGCAACCAGGTTTTTCTTATTTAAATGGGGTCCTCTCTAACTGCACAGCCTTTTTATGACCTTCAAATAATACTACGGGCTCAATCCCTTTAAGCACACTTACCGCAACTAAATAATGTCCTGCTCCTAGTATTGAATAATCAATTAACTCACCTAACTCCGAACCATTAGCCTCATGAACTAGCTTTTGTCCAGAGTAAATATCTTCATCAGTTACAATTGAATAAATACTTAATTGATGTTTTAAAGTCGATTTGTAATGCATACGGGCAATAATTTCTTGGCCTTTATAACAGCCTTTATTAAAACTAAGGTAGGGGGTTTGCTGCAAATCTAGACGATGGGGTAAAAATAAACCGCGTGATTCGGGGTAAAATTCAAACTGGCGTTGTGCGAGCCTTAAGCTGTGCCAAGTTAAAGAGCCTAATAATTGCTGTTGTTCTGCGAAACGTTGTGTGACTGCCTCAGCAAAAGTTGATTCGCCAATAAAAATGTAAAAACCATTACCTAAGTGAAAATAACAATAGCCTGTGCCATAGGTTAATGCATAAAGATTATTAGGAAAAAAATGTGAGTCAGGTACTATATCTTGAGGATTTTGTAAATAAAAACCAAGAACAACCAACTCATTATTTTCTTTAAGATTAACTCGTGAAAGCATCGCTGTTTTATTTAAGGATTTAACTGTTGCTTCCAATAAGTCTTTAGGGAGCATTAGTTTTATTCCTTTCCAATCTAATACGTCCATTAAGGTAAGAATGCGGCCTTTGAGATTACACTGTGCGCCTTGAATCATTTGTATATCAGAAATTGAATTCACATCGCAAGTAAGTTGGCCTTGCAGAAATTCGCCTGCTTTCTCTCCAATCACCTCAAGGATACCTAAATAAGATAAATCAAATAAATAATTCTTTTCTGATTGGAGTTTAAGTTCTGCCTCAATAGAACCAAAAGTTGTTAAGGCTCTATGATTAATTAAGTGATTAAATGTTGTGTTCATAATGGATAAGCGTTTCCGATTTCAAAGACAGTAGTGTATCATTTGCGGGTTCATTAAATCATTAAGAGATTTACAATGTTGGATGCACGTGAAAAAGCAAGATTAGCGTGGCACTGTCGCCGCGGAATGCTTGAGCTGGATTTGATACTGCAACGCTTTTTAGAGCAAGGCCTTGATAAGCTATCAGCCGATGAGGTTAGCGCGTTTGATTCACTATTGAGCTGTACTGATCCTGAGCTCTATGCATGGTTAATGGGACAAATTGACCCAGAGGATAACGAGTTAAAAGCAATTGTCACACTTATCCGAAATCAACATTAAGCTGGGGCCATCCGAGATTTATTTCCGCCTGGTTGTAGTTATCAGTTTATTAACCACGGGGCTAATTTTTTATTCCGCGCTTTATTTAGCTGTAAAACTTATTCTCCTTGGCTTTCTTCTGGCTGTATTACGGTTTGATTGGTTAAATAAAAAGCCGAGAAATGGCATTAAGGAAATTAGATTCAGGACGAGCAAGTGGATTTTGGTGTTCAACAACAATAAAAGCCAAGATTATCAGGAGGCCCAAGTTCTTCTTCATAATGTCCTATTTCAATTAATTCAATTTACTCATTTAACTCAAAAGAAGTATGTCATTCTTTTTATTGATCAAATTTCAGAAAGTCAATTTCGACAATTACACTTGAAGCTTCTGTAGAGGAGAATAAATTTATATTGTTTAATCAGTGCTCTCTTATGATACAATGTATTCATTTTGTATGCTAAGAGATGTGACCATGGGAATTGAATCAAAACAAGATAAAACAGCAGTGAATGCGGGGCTTAGTGATATGTCTTATACCACATTGGATGAAATTTATCCTAAAAGTACTGCGGTCAAAGTTGGTTCCTACAAAGCATATATTGGCGGTGTTTCTGGCTGTTGGAGCGCTTTTAATAAAGATTCGCCCCCACATCGAATCGATGACTCCGAGCTTTTTGCTTTTTTCAGAAAAACTGATTCGAACAATGAAAAGGATTCATCTTGGAAAATTCATTTAAGTATTCATCCTAACGATCTTAATCGAGCATGGGATTTAATTTATCCTTTTCTTATGGAGCATGAAGTCCCTTGTTTTAAAACGACGCGTAATACCGTATCACAAATTATGTATACAGCAATGGATAAGGCTGATACAAGTAGCAATTCCCTGACCGCTGCGGAAAAAGAACAAGCTTTGCGTGATATCATTCGTGTGTTTAATGGAATGCAAATTACTATTTATATTCCTGAAGGAAAGGAACGTGAATACAATGATCTTTTGGAACGAATTGAACCAATATTGTATGAGGCTGGTATTCGTCCCGGAGTTATTGATAAAAGCGATAGGGCTTTAGGAATCTACAGTTCGGTGCGTAATGAGGGAGTTAAATATACTTCACACGACAAAGTGTCAGGCTATAAAGTTGCAGCACTACAAGATCCTTTCCAGGCTATTCGAATTGAATGGAACAAGGTCAAAATAAATTGGGGTGGTTTGGATTATGCACGACATGTGAACAAGGCAAAAGGGTTGTTTTTCCAAATGCTTGATGCGGAAAAGAAGTATACAAAGGGAATGCACACGAAGAAAGAATTTGAACAGGTTTATGATGTTGCAATGGAATACTTTAAGCGCTGGCATACTTTACTTGAAAAATCTGCACCGGAAGATTTGGCAACATTAGCTGCTCGAGATCAAGGCGGATTCTTGGAGTTAAAGGAATGGGTGGAGAAAGGATACGAATTCTTGCCGTCAATAAGAAAACATAATGCGAAAAAAGTTAAAGAGGCAGAAGACGTCTTAGCAAGATCACCACGTGTTAATACGCTATCCATAAAGCCAGTACCTTTGCTAAAAAGAACTAAGGCTCATTTTAGTTTAAATGAAGAAATTGTTGTGAAACCGCAAGTTGATGTAGTGGAGCAGGCAGATGAACCAAAATTAGTTAAGAAAGAGTCTTTTGCGAGAGCGCTTCAAGAGTTAAAAGCTTTTAGAGAAGACTCATTTAACGATCCTCTCTTAGATATGCAACTGAATGATGTACTTAACAAGCCTAAAAAATCAACAAGCAAATCAGCAACCAGAACCTTTTGGGGGCTGTTTGATGGATTATTGATAGGTGCTGCTTTGGGGGTAGCCCTTAGTATTGCTTTCGCCCCTTGGGCTTTAGTGATTTGTCTTAGCTTAAGTGCAAGTGGAATGGCGATTGGCGGGGTGGTTGGGCATTATACTACCCGATCTAGTCAGGATACTGATAAACAGCCATTAATTCAGAAGAAGCCAGCTGAAACTAAAGCAGTGCAAGTAATTGCTCCTCATAAATCCTCAAAAAGTTTAGGCTTTTTTAAAGAGGATGTGGTCGATGAAGGTGATGATGAGTATCAGATAGTGGCCCAGCCTACACATATCCATGTAGCAAAATAAATTAGATGCAGCCGGGTTGGCTTGCAACCCGGCTACGCCGAATAATAGTTATCATCCAGATGTAGTTAAGAAAACTTATTCCTCGAAATGATATATACTAAATCATAACGGACAAATTAAAATCCAATTTCGCACAATGGAATGAAAAGAAAGAGGGTGTAATGAAGAGTAAAGTTTCTTATAGTGACGAAGAACTCGTAAACTTAGCACAGCAAGGAAATCAGAACGCATATAATCTGCTGTTTACACGCTATCATAATAAGGTACAGCAAATTATTTATTTTCACATCAATGATCACACTCATGTAAATGATTTGGCCCAAGAAGTACTACTTAAGGTTTTCCGTTACTTACGTTACTTCAAAGAAGAAAGCCAATTTTCCACATGGCTTTATCGCATTACAAGAAATACCATTAAAAATCATTATCGTACAGCAAGTACTCGTAGCGATTTGGAAACTGAATTTGAAGAGAATCAAACTCATTCCATGAACCATCAATCTCCAGAATATGCATTAATAACTATTGAATTTGGAGAACAATTAGAGTTAGCTATATCCATGCTCTCTGAAGAATTACGAGCATGTTATGGAATGCATATTTTTGACGGTCAAACCTATGAGGATATTGCTAAAAAGATGGATTGTCCCATAGGAACAGTTCGTTCCCGCATTTTTAGGGCCAGAAAATTATTGATGGCATCAATCGAAAATTTTGTTTAATGCCACGAATGATTTAAAATAAGCCAAATCATATTACGACATAAAGGGTATCATTATGCCAGGCATGTTTGAAAAACGTTTAAATTATTGTAATGGTCAACTTGATAAACTTTTCCAAGGATTGATTTTGAGCAAAGAGCTTAATATCCAGTTACAAGCGATTAAAATCCATTATCATAGTATGATCCTTAATGCTGGTGCACATGGAGAGCGTGTGATTAAAATGTATGAGTTCTTGATCAATACACTGCATCAAGCGAGAAATAAGACAATCACGTTAAGCGAGGCAATAAGGCGTGTTGAGCAGAAAGCTGCGGCAAGAGAAAATGAAATTTTTTGGAATAATGGTTTTAACGGACTTTCACTAGCACTTTTATTCCTTTTAGCAACAGCAGCTTATTTATCCTTATATGTGCTTGTTGCTTCTTGTTTTCCCATCCAACCGATTATTGGTTTTGCGGTGCTTGTTTTGGCTTCAGAATTATTTATTGAGCAGTTGAATAGGATTCTTAGCCCATACATTGATTTTGAAGTTTCTGCTCCTATTAAAGATGAATGCAAGCGCGAAGTTAGTGTAATGTCATTTTTCAGATCGAATCCTATTGAATTAGCATCACAATCATTTAATGTGGAGAGTCCATTAGTTGAAGTTTCTTTTTAGCTAAGTAAGCTATTTTTAGAAACATTTTTAAATTCTGCCCCAGATATACGAAATAAATCATCTGTTATTAAAAAAACATATGTTAACATACCTGCATTCATCTGAATCCTAATAAGAACTATGCTGGAAAGTGATCGCTTAATCAGTACCCAAAGTCTTGTCTCGGAAGAGGCCATTGATCGCGCTATTAGACCGCTAAGTCTTCGTGAATACATTGGCCAAGAGGCAGTGAGTTCACAAATGCAAATTTTTATTGATGCGGCAAAAAAGCGCGGAGACGCGTTGGATCATGTGCTAATTTTTGGTCCTCCAGGGCTTGGCAAAACCACCCTGGCCAATATTATTGCTCATGAAATGGGTGTCAATCTTCGTCAAACCTCAGGCCCTGTTATTGAACGGGCAGGGGATATCGCTGCAATATTAACGAACTTGCAAGAAAATGATGTATTGTTTATCGATGAAATTCATCGCTTAAGCCCAGTTATTGAAGAAATTCTTTATCCAGCAATGGAAGACTATAAATTGGATATTATGATTGGTGAAGGACCCGCAGCGCGATCGATTAAATTAGAGTTGCCCCCGTTTACTTTAGTTGGAGCAACAACGCGAGCAGGCTTACTTACCTCACCATTACGCGATCGATTTGGCATCGTACAACGATTGGAATATTATTCTGTAGACTCTTTATCGCAGATTGTGGCGCGTTCAGCCCAATTATTAAATGTTAAGACTGAGCAGGAAGGAGCGCGAGAAATTGCGATGCGTTCAAGAGGTACCCCTCGAATTGCTAATCGTTTGTTACGCCGTGTTCGCGACTATGCTGAAGTGAAAGGTGGTGGAATAATAAGTTTAGACATTGCGCAAAGAGCCTTGGAGATGCTTGATGTAGACAAGCACGGATTCGATCTGATGGATAGAAAGCTTTTAATGTCGGTTATTGAACAATTTAGTGGTGGTCCTGTAGGCGTAGATAGTATTGCTGCTGCAATTGGTGAAGAAAAAGGGACAATTGAAGATGTTTTAGAGCCATTTTTAATACAACAAGGATTCCTTATGCGCACACCACGAGGTAGAATAGCAACAGCTCGGGCTTATCAGCATTTTGGTTTAAGTACTGCTGCACAGGATAATTCATGAATCAGGAAACGATTTATCAATATGATGTACGTGTGTATACCGAAGATGTGGATTATATGGGTATTGTGTATCATGCAAATTACCTGTGCTATTTTGAACGTGCACGAACTGAAATGCTGCGTCAAGATAATTTAATTCTTAGTGATTTAGCAAAAACCGATACACTCTTTGCCATTACTGAGATTAATATCCGATATCTTGCCCCAGCACGATTAGACGACTTGTTAAGCATTACTACTAAAGTAGGAAAATCAGGAGCTTGTAGTTTTGAGTTTGAACAGGAAATGAAAAATCAGCAGGGAAAGCTGCTGTGTAAAGCGCAAATTAAAGTGGTTTGTGTTGATGGAAATTTAAAACCGAAACGATTTCCAGGTAAATAATAGGGGACGTCATTCCGAACGAAGTGAGGACTTCCTGAATGAGGCACTAGATGTCTTAGACTGGTGTTCATTCAGGAACCCTGCAGGTGACGTTCTTTGAGGACTAATTAAAATAAAGATCTTGGTAGCGGAGACAAAAAGAGATGGGTAGTCAGGCAAATGTATTAATGTATTTTATGCAAGCAGGGTTAGTAGTTAAATCAGTAATGATGTTACTCGCCGTTGCGTCTATTACTTCTTGGACATTGATTTTTCAACGAGCATGGTTTTTTAACCGTAAAAAACAAATGACCGAGGCATTTAGCCGTAGATTTTGGGATAGTGGTGATTTAAGCCGACTCTATGCGGATATTGATAGTAATGCTGATGAGCGCCAAGGAATGGCGGCAATTTTTCATGCGGGCTTTAAGGAATTTGTGCGTGCTAGAAAACAAGGACAGGTGGTTTTAGAGCCAATTCAGCGTGTAATGCAAATTAGCCATGCCAAAGAAGCCGAGAAGTTAGAGCAACATTTACCTTTCTTTGCCTCAGTTGGCTCCATTGCACCTTACGTAGGATTATTTGGTACGGTTTGGGGGATTATGACTTCGTTCCAAGCTTTAGGACATGCACAACAGGCTACTATTGCAATGGTTGCTCCCGGTATTTCTGAAGCCCTAGTTGCAACTGCGTTAGGACTTTTCACTGCAATACCAGCGGTTATTGCATACAACCGATATTCAACTCGTGCTAATGGTTTATTGGACCGATTTGAATTGTTTCAGGAAGAATTGATATCGCTTATAGAACAACAAAACAGTAATACTGTAAGAGGATAAAGTTCAAAATGATCAAAGCAAAGACCAAACGTGAGCGTCCCATATCTGAGATTAACGTTGTGCCTTATATTGATGTAATGTTAGTTCTGCTGGTTATTTTTATGATTACGGCCCCAATGCTGAGTCAAGGGGTGACTGTAGATCTACCGAAAGCGGCAAGCCAGACCTTGGCGCCTACAGATAGAGAGCCCATTATTGTTTCAGTAAATCAAGAAGGTACTTATTTTCTTAATATCAGCAGTACTCCAGCCGATCCTATTGATCCACAAGCTTTAACGGTTCGTGTTGCCGCTGAATTAGAATTAGCAAAACAGTCAAACCAGAAACTAAATGTATTAGTTAAGGGAGACCAAGGCGTCGCTTACGGTAAAGTAGTACAAGCGATGGCATTATTAAAGCAAGCTGGCGCTGAACAAGTAGGATTACTGACTGATGACACAACAGCCAATCAATCAGAGGGGCAAGCATGATAAATCCTAGTTACCGTAATGCTTTTTTTATAGCTATTGGTTTGCATCTTTTTTTAATTGTGATGCTTCTGTCCGATAATTCAAGCCAACGTCCAGTATTGACCGCTGAGGCTAAAAACGAGCCAGGAATTGATCAACCTATTGCCGCAACTCCCCCGCCTCAGCAAGAAGTTGTTAAAGCGGTAAGCGTTGATAACAAGCAAGTGATGGAGACGGTTAATCGTTTAAAGCAAGAGCGTGAGCAGCAAAAGCGAGCCGAACAAAATCGTCAACGAGAGCTGAATCGACAAGCAGAGGCAGCCAAACAGCAACGCATTAAAGAGCAGCAACAGCTTGCACGTCTGAAAGAAGAGGCCAATAGAATCGCCATTGCCCGTAAGAAACAGGCAGAGGAAGAGAAAAAACGGCTGAAGCAGATGGCTGAGCAAAAAGCATTGGAAGCCAAGCGCATTGAAGAATTAAAAAAACAAAAGGAAGAGTTGGTAAAGCAACAGAAGCTTGAAGCTAAAAAACTCGAAGAGCTCAATAAGAAAAAGCTTGCCGAAAAAGCGCAGGCAGAAAAGCAAAAGGCCGAAAACACTAAAGCAGAAGCTGATGCTAAAGCGGCAAAAGAGCTTGCTGATAAAGAGCGTATCGCCAAAGAAAAATCTGATCTTGCCAAAGCTGAAGCCGAGCGCAAAAGACAAGCCCAAGCTACGGCAGCACAAAATGCAGAGCGTGAAGCGCGAATTGCGGGTGAGGTAGATAAGTATAAGGCACTGATTGTTAATGCAATTGGAAGAAATTGGATTCTTCCTGAAAATGTAGACAGCACCTTGTCCAGCCAATTTAGAATACGTTTAGCTCCAGATGGTGCTGTATTGGAAGTTACGTTAATACGTAGCAGCGGCGATCCACTTCTTGATCGTTCAGCGCAAACAGCCATTCGCAAGGCGTCACCACTTCCTGTACCTACGGATGCTACGACGTTTAATCTGTTTCGCGATATTAGTTTAACCGTTCGTCCAGAACAAGTTAGGGGGTAAAACTCGTGATTAATCGAATTACTACATTATTTCTTTTGTTGTTTACGCAACAGCTTTTCGCTCTTGATTTAGAGCTAACGCAAGGGATCAACTCCGCGTTACCTATTGCTATTAATTCTTTTGGCTCTGATCGTGGCGCCCAAGAGATAGCCCAACTTGTTGAGCATGATTTAACTTTTTCGGGCCAATTTAAAATTGTTTCAGGCCCCCAAGGTCCTAATGCCCAATCATCTGTTGCTACTTTAAAACAATTAGGCGCTGATAGCGTGGTGACGGGACGAGTTGTCGCTGTGGGTGGCCAATATGAGGTTAGTTTTACTTTATCTGATGCCGTAGCCAATGGAGCGACTTTATTAACGAAAACTTATAAAGTTGGTGCTAATCAGTTAAGACCTTTAGCACATCACATCAGTGATGAAGTTTATCAAAAGCTGACTGGGGAGCGTGGTATATTCTCAACGCGTATTGCTTATATTTCTGTACAAAGAAGCTCTCGTGGATCTCGTTACTCATTAGAAGTTGCGGATGCAGATGGTTATAACCCACAAAGTTTATTGGTATCTTCTGAGCCAATTATGTCTCCCTCTTGGGCACCCAATGGCCGAAATATTTCTTATGTATCCTTTGAGAAAAAGCGAGCGCAAATTTTCACTGTCTCTGTTGAAACAGGGCAGCGTCGATTAATTACAAGTTTCCCCGGTATTAACGGTGCTCCAGCATGGTCACCAGATGGCAATCAATTAGCTGTGGTTTTATCAAAAAGCGGTACGCCCAAAATATACAGTGTTGATGTAGGTAGTGGGACGATGAAGCAACTGACCTTTGGTGATGCAATTGATACGGAACCTCGCTATGCTCCTGATGGCAAGAGCATTCTCTTTACTTCTGGTCGCGGCGGTTCCCCCCAAATCTACCGTTTATCTTTAGGGGATGGACAAGTAAGCCGTGTTACTTTTGATGGCAACTATAATGCTCGTGCTTCATACACTCCTGATATGAAAAATATCGTTATGCTGCATCGTGATGATCGCCAATTTAATATTGGTTTACAAAGTGCCAGTGGTGGCCCTGTAGTGAGTTTAACCTTTTCTGGACGTGATGAGTCTCCATCTGTAGCTCCTAATGGACGATTAGTATTGTATGCAACTCATAATCAGGATCAGGGGGTTTTAGGTATTGTTTCTCTTGACGGTCGTATCCGGATGAAGTTACCTGCACGTGAAGGTGATGTACAAGAGCCAGCATGGTCTCCTTATTTAGGCTAAGGTTAATCCACATATGAAACGGATTTTTTATATATTAATACTTGGTTTGGTGGCATTAAATTCTCATGGATGGAATATGCAAGGCCATCAGGTTGTGGCGCAAATTGCGTATGATAATTTGACGCCACAAGCCAAAGAAATGTGTCGCAAGATTTTGAATTCACGTTCAAAAAATTCATTTAACTCCAATTTTATTGCCGCGGCAATCTGGTTAGATCAGATTCGTTTTAAAAATGTGCATTGGTATGATACCTTCCATTATATTAATACTCCATTTGCTGAAGATGATACTGCGCTTCCTTCGGTAGAGGCGAGCAATGCAATTTGGGGTATAAAGAATGCGATTGCCGCACTGTCGGCCAAAAAAATCAGTGCTTCTGATAAGCGTCTGTCGTTACTAATTTTGATTCACTTGGTGGGCGATATTCATCAGCCTCTACATGCAGCAACTAAAGTCAGCCATCGCTTGCCTAAAGGTGATTTGGGCGGCAATTTATTCCCCTTAGGTACCAATTATGTTGGGGGCAATTTGCATCAATATTGGGATAATGGTGCAGGTTTTTTTATTGGTCGCAGTAAAGTAAGTCAAATTAAGTTTAAGGCGCGATTATTAGAACAGCGGTGGTCTTGTAATCAGATGCCCACTTTAAAAGATCCGGGGCAATGGGCTAAAGCATCTTATGAATTAGCTACAAATCAGGCCTATCACATTCATCCCAAGGAAATACCTAGTAAGCAATACCAATTGAGAGCGCAGAGCTTAATTCAAAAGCAGACTGCTACTGCAGGCTGTCGTCTTGCTTCGGTGCTTAATGAATTAGCAAATAAATCTTAATAGTCTGATTTAGGTGTAGGTTGGGCCATTAAGTATAGAATTAGACTAGCGTAAATTGTATCGTAGGCTTTACAACTTAACCTCCACTTTAGTTACTACATTAGATTTTTTGTGTCGGTTATTTGTACACTATGGTAAACCTTATGTTAAATCATGCTAAATTTGTATTTTAGCTTAATCTAATTACCAGGTAATTGTTCTCAGGAGCTTTAAATGAAAAATCAAGTTGAACTATTAGCTCACCAAACAGTGCAAAAGCTTAGCCAACAATTAGTTGCGTCTCCACAAGCTGCTTTTTTAAAGACAGGAGAAATAGTTCAAATAATAGCTGAGGTTATTCAACATGATTATAAATCGTGTAAAAGATCATTGAGGCAGGATTTTTATAAAAAGCTATCGCTATTGCTTCATTCTGATCGGTTTGCCAGAGATTCAGAGTACTTAGAACTTGCAACTTATTTAAATGAGAAGAAGTTACTTGATGAGCCACAGAAAATTTTAAATGAATGCTATACGAGAGAATCTGCTGAATCAATTTTTACTTTTTTCAAAAACGTTTTTAGTAAGCCAAGCCAGTCTCTAGATATTCTTACACGACGCATATCAGATAATCCATTAGTTAGTAATCTGCAGCGTTATCCTGATCCAGTTAAATTGGGTGCAATTCTCCTATTGACTGTTTCTGTAGCTAGTTACTCTGTGATTACCATATTAAGTATGCTTGGCTCTGCTATAACTTGTTCACTTATCAATGCAACGAACAATCTTATTATTCTCGGGCTAAATAAAGTTACGGATAATAGATATGAGCAAATGACAGAGTATTATAATGTTGCCGCTGAACACATAGTTCATGAAAGAATACAGAAGGGCACACTAGGTACACTAGATAAAGTAAAGTTGGCTTTTTTGGCACTTTATGCAGCTGGAATTGATGTAAATAAGAATGCATTACAACGCGCTACCCCCTTAATTGCCTCTCCTTTTGTATTGGCAGGAGTAGCTTTAGGTGATGCCGCTTTATGGGTGCAACGTTGGTTTTTTACCATGGTGGATGCGGCAAACTTGGTTTCATGTTATGTAGCGTTTACCGCATTAAATGTTCCTCTTATTAGCTATGACGCCTCAGTGTCTCTATTTGAGTACCTCTTGGATACAGATATTGTCGACCAAGAGACAAGTGCAACTAAGAGTAAGAAAACGCCATTGTATTTATTATTCGATTCGCCTGTGAATACTGTAGGCTCGCTAAACTCTGAAGTGGAGCCTGTTCATATAAGTTCACCTATTAAATACCCTTTAAAAAAGACAGATGTCCAAATGCCGATCGAGGACACGCTAAATTATCTCGTGTTTTCCAAAATGCAATGACTAAAACTTACTGAGACCTTGTGAGCTTATAAGGATAGGGTTGGGTGTCTTTATTCTAACTCATTGTTTAAAAGCGAATAATTTTTAGTGGAGGGATTGTTTGTTCGTGATTTTATTTCGTGTTACTATTTGACCACTTTGCGATAAATGGTTTTTATTTGATGAATAAATCACCTGACCTGTTAGCAGTTCATACAATAGAGTCGATTGGTAATGACCTTTCAACAATGCAAGAACATGGAATAACGTTAAGTCCCAAAAGAGTTTTGGCTCTTATTCGTAGTCATGTTAGCAAGTCGTATGCTGAAGTACGAAAAGAAGATAAAAATACGTTCTATCATGAATTATCTTTCCGATTTCAATCGGACAAATTCAAAAGTTTTTATCCCGAGTTGTTTAGCACTTTAAGTTATTTGAAGTTGGCAGATAGACCACGAGAAATATTAAATAGTCTTCATAAAAAATATCACGATCGTAAACAATTATTTAAAAATCTTGTTAAGAGCAAAGCATTAAGAACCTTGTTAGAGTATACATTAGAAAATCCATTAACAACTCAATTGGCGCGTTACACACAGCCGTTTAATTTTTTATCAAAAGCAATTTATTTAAGCCTACTAATACCATTAATTATCGCTATTTTTTTTGGGTTTGTTGCGATAAGAACGGTCGATTTAGCAGTATCGGTTATTGATTTTTTTATAAACGTGTTGACTCCAGTTTTTGTAGGGAGGCATGATGCCCAAGAGCTCAATAGCTATCTTTCATCACAATTTGATCAGTACAAACAAGAGTATTTAGTTACTTTACGTGATGAGTATATTGCCAAGACTATATGGAGTGAATTGGACCATCACGAATTACAAAGTTTAAATGATGAGCAATTTTTTGCATTAATTTTAAAAAATGAACTTGATGAAAATGGTCTTTATAAAGAAGCTCCAACTCAAAAAGAAAATGAAACGTTAACACAGTATCAAGAGTTGCTTAAGGGTTGGATTACAGATAAAGAACAACATAAGAGCGATATATTAGATGGCCATAATAAAAAAATTAATGACAGTATCTATATCAATGGTTTTGGTCGTATAAAACGTATATTTATGGCCTTCTATAAAGCAATCACTGAACCGGTAAATGGTGTTTCATTATTATTACTTCGTCCTATACAAGTGGTTGCTGCCGCATTCATTTTAACTGCCGCAACGTTAACTGAGTTGGTTCGGTATGTTACCTTTGCTGTTGCGCTGGTCGGAATGACAGCCACCGTGTTTGCATGTTTTTTTACTTTATCTTTTTTAAGCAGTCCTCTTTATTGTTATGATTTTGTTGGATATGCCAATAATAAGCGGCAACGCTGCTTTGATAATGATCAAACAATAGAAGCTGAGTCTGAGCGTGAATTGACAACCAATTTCATGCATGAGTTGCTGAAAAGCAAACCAGTGACAAAAAGTAAGGGTGCTGGTGGGGCTGAGCCTCCTTTTCATCATTGTTCTCCCGTTGGGGATATTCCAAAAGGGCAAGAGAACCAATCTCTGCATGACCAGGTTGTATCTAATGGATTGGTTCAATAAGAAGGGATATGACACTTGTTTAGGGAAATATCTTGCGTCCTACGCTTTGTTCGTGGGCTCGTTAATAGGTTAAACATTAATAAAAAATAATTGGTTCCCGATTTTAATTCGCATATCCACTGTGGTTAGCTGGCATTTAAAAGTAGCTCATAAAACAAGCTAATATAGTAGTTGAAAAAGAAAGATAAGCTTTCTATGTTTTATTCGAATGCATGAAATGGCATTTTACATGGTTTATTGTTAGAATTAAATACAAGGTGGTTTTTTTGAGGCTTTTTATGTTTGATGAATTTTATAGAATAGCGATAGAATCTAATGATTATGAAGAATTAAAAAGAAAATTACAAGACCCTTTAGATAAATATGCCATAGACCCGTTTATTGAAGCAGCTATTGGGGGAACTCCTCTTGATGCGGTAGGACGTAAAAATGGCTTTAAGGGGACTGTGGCCGCTCATTTAGCTTTAGAAGGACATCATGATAAAGTAGAATGGTTTCGGATGCTCGGCGCAAACCCTAGAGATATTGCTTATGCCTATGCACTAGCAGGCAACCATGAAAAAGTGGAAATCTACCGTCAACTAGATGCTGAAAATGTTCATGCTATTGCTCAGGGATACGCACAAGGCGGTCACCATAAGCAAGTGGAAATCTACCTTAATCAACACGGGGCAAATATTAACGTTATTACTCATGGTTACGCCCAGGCCGGCGATCGTGAGAGCGTATTGAAATACGATCTCGACTTGGTGTTGGAGCTTTATCGTGAGGAGAGAGCCGCTATAAAAGAAGCCTCTGGAGCAACAGCAGAGTATTTGCGCAGCAGTTTCTTTTCTTCCTTTCAAAACAGTTTTACACAAGAAAGTGATGCAATTGATGCTTTAAAATTAGCGTTAAAGGGTGAGAGGGTTGATTTAAATGAACACCTATCTATATTAAGAAGTGGTGGTCTGGGTACGGTGCTGCGAGAATTTGTTAAGTCGGGCGTGGGTAGCTCATTAGTGGGAAAAGAAGTCTCTACAGTGCGTGAATTTGTGCAGGCTCTTCAACAGAAAAACTCTAATCAAGCGCAACCTTAAATCATACAACAGCTCTTATTAAGTAGCGTGGGAGCAAATCCCGCGTATTATTTTGATCTTTCTGGAATTGGCAGAGCAGCGTTAAAAAGAGAGAGGGAATTTACTCTAACGCAGTATTTATATCCAAATACCAAAAGGTTTACCATGGGATTTCCATTGCCTATAAATCTTAAATAGCTGCATGATTATATTTGAAAAAAAGCTTTTTTGAGAATTTTGATAACGGAATTATTTTTGCTTTCAATTAATCCTCAATTTTAACAACTCCCTCAATTTTATTGTTAGCACACCAAATTTAATTAGATGTGCTATATTTTATGGGCAACTGTACAAAAATAATAAATATCTTTCATTAAAAGGAATTAAATTATGAACAAAATTCTTGCTAAAGCCGGTATGTTTACTTTATTAGTTAGTGTTTCTGTTTATGGATGGGCTAATGCGTGTATGCCTATTGCAAAAGCGTGCATGCAAAATGGCTATCATAAAGGAGGCGAAAAGGAACATAAAGGTTTAGTAAAAGACTGTGTTATGCCAGTTGTGATGGGTTCTAAAACATTGCCAAATACTAATTTTAGCCAAAATGAACTCCAAGGTTGCAAAGCTAAAATTGCTCAGAAAGTAAAAGGTAGAATGTAGTACAAAGGAAGCAATGTAGGCTGGGCTGTCAAGCCCAGCCTACATTGCAAAACGAGAGTAGATGTTTACTCTTCAAAAGTTAAAAAATTACGCTTTTTGCAGTGACTCAATCACAGCGCCCAAGAAGCGAGTAGCCTCTCCTCCAGTTGCCGCTCTATGATCAAAACTAAGCGATAAAGGCAGGATGTTATGAATTTCAACAGTCCCATTATCATTCGCAACGACTCCTTTATAGAGTCTTCCTACAGCTAAAATTGCAACCATTGGTGGGACAATGATTGGACTTGCAAACCGGCCTGCGAATTTTCCAAAATTAGATAGGGTAAAGGTTGCCCCCTTTAATTTTTCAGCACTAATCTCCCTATTTGCCACAGAGGTTTTAAACTGATTAATCGTTTGACGTAACTCGGCATCAGAACGTTTGGCTGCATCATGAATAACCGGTACAAATAAGCCTTCATCATTATCCATGGCGAGTCCAAGATGTACTTCCTTAAAGCATTGGCGAGCCCCATGTTTGGTATCAAACCAAGCATTCATCGCCGGTTCTTTTTCAGAGGCATGAATTATGGCGCGAATTAAACGTACGGTAATGTCGGTTCCTGGTTTCCAATTATGGATATCTGCTTCATCAAAAATACTCACAGGAACTACTTCTGCATGTGATTGCACCATACTATTTAGCATGGCTCGTCGTACACCGCGTAAAGGCTCATATCCAACAGGGACTTGGGAGTTTTTATCCGCTTGAGTTTGTACATCTTCTCGTGTAATCAGGCCAAATTCACCAGTACCTTTTAGGACTCCTAAATCCACACCTAATTTTTTAGCAAGCATTTTTACTGCAGGAGTTGCTTTAATTCGTGCCTTGCCAGAATGTTGAATACCGATAACAAAATTATCTTCACTGATTTCGTTACTTTCTTCTAAGTTTCCAACCACAGTACCTTTATCCGTTGCCTTTGCTGCGCTTGATTCAAATGCGACTAATGGCTCGCCTGTTTTGATTACATCACCTGGCTTACCAAATAACTTACCGATAACTCCACTTTGAGGGCAGGGAACATCAACAACTGCTTTCGCTGTTTCCATAGAAACTAGCGGCTGATCAGTGACAACTGTATCGCCTTCCTTGACAAACCACTCATGAATTTCAGCATCAGGTAAACCTTCACCTAAATCAGGCAGATTAAAAATATTCATTATTACTCCATTATGCTCATAACACTGTTTTTAATACGTGCAACACTTGGGATGTATTGTTTTTCTAATTGGAAATAGGGCATCACGGTATCATAACCAGTAACGCGTTGAACTGGAGCCATGAGCTCTGTCATTAAGTTTTCCATAATAAGTGCTGAAATTTCTGCACCCACACCGCAAGTTTTTGCCCCTTCATGAACAATAACGCAACGCCCCGTTTTTTCTACAGAAGCAAGAATTGTTTCGATATCTAATGGTTTTATTGTTGCAACATCAATGAGTTCACAAGAAATGCCTTCATCTTCAAGTTGTTTCACAGCTTGTTGGGTCTCATGCAAGCTTGCTCCCCAAGTAACCAAGGTAACGTCATCACCTTGTTTTAAGGTAAAGCATTTGCCAATTGGGAGTGCCTCTCCATTATCTTCCACTGGTTGTTTCACTAAACGGTAGATACGTTTAGGCTCTAGGAATATAACAGGATCAGGATTACGCATGGCAGCGAGCAATAAGCCGTATGCTCTTTTCGGTGATGAAGGAATTACTACTTGCAAGCCTGGAATGTGGGCAAATAATGCTTCTGTGCTTTCTGAATGATGCTCTGGTGCTCTAATTCCACCACCAAATGGGGCGCGAAACACCAAGGGACAACTCAAACGCCCACGTGTACGGTTACGCATACGTGCGGCGTGAGAAATAATCTGGTTCATTGCTGGATAAATAAATCCCATAAATTGAAACTCAGCTACAGGTTTTAACCCTTGCAATGACATTCCAATAGCTAATCCTGCGATCATGGATTCAGCAAGTGGCGAATCAAACACTCGTTTTTCGCCAAACCGTTCTTGCAAGCCAACTGTAGCACGGAAAACCCCTCCGTTTTTGCCTACGTCCTCTCCAAAAACAACAACATTATCATCATGAGCTAACTCATAAGCTAGGGCCTGAGTAACTGCTTCAATTAAGGTGATATCAGGCATTAGATGCTTCCTCCATAGCGATTGCGCGTTGTTCCACTAAATATTCAGGTAGTTCGGCAAAATGATAATCGAAGATACTGCTGATTGGTTGTGGTGTTCTACTGAGGTATTCATCCACTGCTTTTTCAACTTCAGTAGCACAATGCATTACTAATTGCTCTTCTTCCTCAGCACTCCAGAGGTTGTTCTGTACTAAGTATTCCTTGAAGCGAGCAATCGGTTCTTTGGGCTTGGCTTGCTCTACTTCTGCGGAGGGTTGATAGCGAGTCGCATCATCTGCAGTGGTGTGATCGGACAAACGATAGGACATAGCTTCAATCAAAGTAGGTCCTTCACCACGACGGGCTTTTTCAATGGCATCACCAATTACTTGGCGGGTTGCCAAAATGTCATTACCATCTATTTGTACACCAGGAAATCCGGCTGCTATGGCTTTTTGGGCAATGGTTTCCGTTCCGGTTTGTTTGTCTCTGGGGACTGAAATAGCCCATTGGTTATTGTTTACTACAAAAACTACGGGTAATTTCCATGTACCGGCTACGTTAATTGCTTCATAGAAATCACCTTCAGAGGTTCCACCTTCGCCAATACACGCTACGGCTACTCTTGGTTCATTTCGGTATTGGAACGCAAAGGCAACCCCTGTTGCATGTAAGCATTGAGAGGCAATAGGTACACAGATGGGTAGGTCTTGAGATTTGCAGGAAAAATCACTGCCACGCTCGTCGCCGCCCCAATAGGTTAGAATTTCTGACATTTTTACGCCGCGCTGAATTTGCGCTGCATAATCGCGATAATAAGGAACAAATACATCCTCAGGCTTCATTGCATGGCCTATAGCGGTAGAAATCGCTTCCTGACCATTAATTGGGGCATAGGTCCCCATTTTACCTGTCCTTTGTAATGCGATTGCTTTCTTATCAAAAGTTCGAGTCAGCACCATGACTCGATAGAGTTCTTTCAGTGCTTCAGGGTTATTGGCAAAGGCAGGGAGTTCCCCTGCTAATTTGCCTTGTTCATCTAGAAATTGAGTATATGTAATATCAAATTGAGCAACTGTTGCCATGCATGGCTCCTTGTCAACAAAGCGTTTGCATAGCATACTCACAAATTAATCTAAAAACCAGTTAATTATTTGTATCAAATGACAAGAAATACTATAAAGCAATCCGTGCTCATGATGCTCGATTATTTCCCTTTAATGCAAGAGTACTATCAGAAATTGCGTCACTTACCAGGATTTGTGCTTTTGGAAAGTACAGACCGTTCTCAGGCACGTTATGATCTCGTGAGTGCTTATCCATATGATCGGTTTAGGCTCGATCCTCAAACGCAAAATGTATCCGAAATATTATCCTCATTACGCGAAGTTTTAACCGTGCAAGACTCTGTGGCCGATCTTCCGTTTCAAGGTGGGGCAATAGGTTATATTTCCTATGATTTAGGGGCTCAGCTGGTTGGTATTGAGTCCTTTTCGCAACCTAGCTTGGAGACAATGCCTTTATTGGATTTAGGATTGTATGATTGGGCTATTATTGTTGACCATCAACTCAAGAAAGTAACTTTATTTGCTGCGAATACTCAACTCTCAACTAAGAATATTATTGATGAGGTTTTATCTTTATGGAATGGTATCCAGGATGAACCAAGCCAGGGGGAGTTAACCTGTGATTTTAATCCCTTAATTTCTCAAGATGAATACCAAGAAGCATTTAACTCGATCCATCATTCTTTAATAAAAGGCAGATGTTATCAAACCAACCTAACTCAGCCATTTCATGCACGATATGAAGGGGACAGTTGGGGTTTTTATCAAAAAATAAGTCGTAAAAATCCAGTTCCATTTTCTGCCTTTTTACGAACCCAGGATGCTGACATTTTAAGTTTCTCGCCTGAGCGTTTTCTTCTATACGATAAAGGTAAACTACTTACATCACCTATTAAAGGAACCATCGGTCGTTCAGCCGATCCCGTCGAAGATCAGCGCTTAATCGATGAATTGGAAGCGAGTGAGAAAAACAAAGCTGAAAATGTCATGATTGTTGATTTGCTACGTAATGATCTGGGAAAAATAGCTAAACCAGGCTCCGTGCGCGTAACCTCTTTATGTGCTATTGAAAGTTATAATTCAGTACATCATTTAGTGAGTACCATCGAGGCCCAATGTTTAGATACCATTCATCCTTTAGATGCTTTTTTCTCTTGTTTTCCTGGGGGCTCAATTACTGGTGCACCCAAAATTGAATCCATGCAGATTATTAGCCAAGAAGAACCTTATGCCCGGGGGGTTTATTGCGGTTCTATTGGTTATTTTTCCCGACATGGGTATTTTGATACGAACATTGCGATAAGAACAGTGATTGCTAAAAATAATCTATTACACCTCGCTGCAGGTGGGGGTATAGTTATTGACTCTAATTGTGAAGACGAATATCGTGAATGTTTTATCAAAATTGCGGCGATAATTAATGGACTTAAGTGAATTCAGTGAGGGGGATCCCATTCCTGCGGCGGTTATGGTTTTGTATGAGCGTGCCTCAGACTCACTCATTTTAACAAAGCGCAAAGAAAATCTTCGTGCTCATCCGGGTGAGGTTTGTTTTCCTGGTGGAACTTGGGAAGAGGGCGATCAAGATTTATATGCTACGGGGTTAAGGGAGCTGTATGAGGAACTAGGAATTGCTGGAGACCGGGTCACATTAATAAGAGCTTTAGATCCTCAACCTACTTTATTAGGTAAAATTATCCAGCCTTGGTTTGCTCATATTGAATCCGTTAATCCTTATCAGATGAACCCTGACGAAGTAGCACGATTGATTATGATTCCTATGCCCTTGGTGCAATCGGCAAAAAACTATAAGGATATAGTCGTGGAGCGAGGGCGCTTTCGTTTAAAAAGCTGTGAGTTTGTTTTTAATGACGATTGGGTGTGGGGAGCCACCGCGAAGATTATGAAGCAGTTGATTGTTGAATGAGTACCGAGGTTGGGAGAGCAAAGAAGCAACCTGGGTGTGTCGCTGTTCTAATTCGTGTTAAGTATCATCTTGTTATAGAAACTGAATTAGCGCGGTTTTACCGCGCTAATTAGAAAGAGCATTATGTTTAATGCTGGTTTTGCTATTTCAATGCACGACGCAAAATTTTACCTACATTTGTTTTAGGAAGCTCATTAAAAAACTCCACAATTTTAGGGACCTTATAGGCAGTTAAATGCTCGCGACAATACGCAATCACCGCTTCGGCAGTTAAGTTAGGATCCTTTCTTACGATACAGGCTTTAACACGCTCACCTGATTCTCCATCGGGTACGCCAACCACACCGACCTCAAGAACCCCTGGGTGCATGCTAATGACTTGCTCTACTTCATTTGGATATACATTGAATCCAGAAACCAGGAGCATGTCTTTTTTTCTGTCAACCAGATAGATAAAACCCTCTTCATCCATCCTGCCGATATCGCCAGTTTTTAAATAGCCTGATTTGGTAAAGACCAAAGCAGTTTCATCAGGCCGCTTCCAATATCCAGGTGTAACCTGAGGGCCTTTAATACAAATTTCTCCACTGGAGCCAATGGGGACTTCATTTTCTTCATCATCAAGTATCACAATGTCTGTGGAAGGAAGAGGCAAGCCAATGCTGCCATTGTAATCGGAAAGTGTCATTGGGTTGATAGTTGCCGCAGGGCTTGTTTCTGTTAGTCCATAAGCTTCTAATATAGGGGATTTGGTTACTTCTCTCCAACGTAGAGCAACACTTTTTTGTAAGGCCATTCCACCCGATAAGGATAATCTTAGTTTGCTGAAATCTACTTCTTTAAATTGAGGATGATTAAGTAATCCATTAAACAAGGTATTAACACCAGTAATGGTAGTGAATCCACAGTTTTTTATTTCTTTAATGAAGTGCTTCATATCTCGGGGATTGGTTATTAGTATGTTTTTTGCCCCCATCTTCATAAAGGTTAGGCAATTCGCTGTTAACGAGAAGATGTGATACAAAGGTAGCGCGGTCACAATGACTTCTTTTTCGTCCTGTAAGGCGGGGGATATCCATGCATAGGCTTGCAACAAATTAGCAACCAAATTTCCATGGGTTAAAATCGCGCCTTTAGCAACCCCAGTTGTACCACCAGTGTATTGTAAAAAAGCAATGTCACTATGATTTAGCTCGACATGGTGTAAGGTGGATTGCTTGCCTTCAAGTAATGCGTAGTTAAAGGCAACAGCATGTGGGATAGTATAAGTAGGGACCATTTTTTTAATGTATTTTACAACTGCATTAACAATAAAGCGTTTTACTGGAGGAAATAAATCACCGATTTGCGTTACGATAACGTGCTTTATTGTGGGAGTTGATGGTAATGCGTTTTGAACCGTTTTGGCAAAATTAGCAAGCACAATAATTGCTTCAGCGCCTGCATCATTCATTTGATGAATCACTTCATCAGTTGTATATAAAGGGTTCGTATTCACTACGACATAGCCCGCAAGTAGAATACCAAACAGTGCAACGGGGTACTGCAATAAGTTGGGCATCATAATAGCGATACGCGCGCCTTTTTCCAATTTAAGCTGTTGGAGGTAGGCTGCGAAACTGTGGCTTAGTTCTTCTAATTCAGCAAAAGTAATCTCGGATCCTAAATTGGAATAAGCTACTTTTGTTGCATGATTAGTGCATGATTCTTTGAACAAAGCGACAAGGGAAGAGTATTGACTGGGGTCAATTTCATGTGGAACGCCATTCTGATATTGTTCAAACCACCGTTTATCCACCTTAATATCCTTCTGTTATTGTTTTTCACATGTTAGTATAAATGTTAGTATAAACAAAAAATCTGGTTATGGATATCATACTCATGAGTGAAAATACAACACAAACTCAAGCATTTAAGCTTAAAGGCCGACTTTATACCTTCACTGTTTTGCAAGTACTGAATACTGATAGTGAAGTTTTTGCCCAGCAATTGGTTGAAACTGTGACAAGAGCCCCCAAGCTTTTTGATAGAACACCAGTTGTTTTTGATCTTGCTGCGGTTTATCAGTTAGAGTTTGATTTGAATGCTTTAATTCAAGTAGCACGTGCCAATGGGATGATTCCTGTTGCTATTCAGGGTGGAAGTCCTTTGCATGATACATTGGCTCAATGCCAAGGCTTAGCAGTATTGCATGCTTCTGCGACTCAAGATAAGCCAATTATTGAGCGTTCTATTGAGCCCGCTCAACAACAGCCTGAGGCAGCAAAAACTAAATTATTAACAACACCGGTTCGTTCTGGACAACAATTTGTAGCTAAAAATGCTGATTTAATCGTGACTTCCTCTGTAAGTCATGGTGCTGAATTATTAGCTGATGGTTCAATCCATGTTTACGGCGCTTTGCGTGGTAGAGCTTTAGCTGGAATATCTGGTGATAAAGACGCGCGTATTTTTTGTCAGTCACTGGAAGCTGAGTTGGTATCAATTGCTGGATTTTATCGTTTGAGTGATGCCATTGAACCCCATAATGGCCCATGCCAAATCTATCTATTAGATGACCATATCCACATCGAGCCTTTATGATTGATGCTGTTTTTATTTCTGATCTTCATTTACATCCAGAAGAATACGGCATTCAGGCTCATTTTGAATCTTTTCTAAAATGGGCCGTACAGCATTCAGTAAAAAATATTTATATTTTAGGTGATTTTTTTCATGCCTGGGCTGGTGATGATACACTCAATGATTGGAGTAGGGGCATTGCAGAACAATTACATGCAGTAACACGACAAGGGATTAATTTGTTTTATATGCATGGCAATCGAGATTTTTTATTAGGAAAAAGTTTTGCCAAATTGGCAGGATGGTCTGTTTTAAAAGAACCAACGATTATTTATTTAGATAATGAAAAAATAATGTTAGTGCATGGGGATCGTTATTGCACTAAAGATGTGGCTCACCAGCGCTTCAGACTTCTTACTCGCAATAAAATTTTTCCTGCTTTATTTTTAAGCTTATCGTCAAAATATCGTGAGCGTTTAGTGAATCAGGTACGCACCCGCAGCCAAAGTAATGTGAGTAAATCGATGGAACAAATGGATGTGGTTACTGACTCCGTAATACGCCATATGCAAGAGCATGGGGTTACCCAACTTATTCATGGGCATACTCATAAACCCGGTGTAACAACCTATCCTGTTGAGCAAGAAGAGTTTGCACGTTATGTACTTAGTGATTGGGATGATAACCCTAGGCTGCTGTGTTATTCTAGTACAAAAGGGCTTTATTTTACCCATATGTAAATCTTTTTGAGGAGTTAACGATGCCAGAAAATATATCGACTCAAGATGAAATAGCCCAAAAGAAAAAGGGAATAGATGATGAGGCTAGACGTTTAGCTGAATAGAATGCTAAGAAAGCCTTTCTAGCAGCCAAAGATCAAACAGATGAACTCCGAAAAGCGGCCTTGGCCGAGGCAATTGACAAAATAAAGAAACAAGCTGTTGAATGTTATGATGAAACTACGTTATGTATTTAGTGGCTGGGATGACAATCCGAAACGATTGTGTTATCATAATACAAAAGGGCTTTGTTTTACCCACGTATGATTCGTTTTAGGAGCTAAAGATGGCAGAAGATAGATCAACTCAAGATGAAATAGCCCAAAAGAAAAAGGGGATGGATGATGAGGCTAGGCGTTTAGCTGAAGCGAATGCTAAGAAAGCCTTTTTAGCAGCCAAAGATCAAGCAGACGAGCTCCGAAAAGCCGCCATGGCCGACGAAATTGACAAAATAAAGAAACAAGCCGTTGAACGTTATGATGAAAAAGGAAGAGCGATTACGAAACAGGATATTTTTCTAGATAAGCTTAAATCAGTAATGGGTTCTGAACAAAGTTCAATTCATGACTGGAAATCGTCCATGATGGCCTTGACGTCTGTTTTATCCGCATTTGTTGCAGCCACGAATCAAGAGGTGAATGAGAAAACGGCACCCTATATAGTCCCGCTAAAGCATGCTCTAAAAAATGGTGTTATCGATATGAAAGATACTCTTTTAGATAAGCTGCGTGGTAATCCCAGAGTGGATTTACCCACATTAGTTCACGACGTTACAATAGGGAAGGGTAATAAATTAGAAGTAAAATTACTTGCTGGTGATGAGGAGCTGAAAGCAACAGAAAATCTCCCTCAAGGTCTAAGAACTTTAGTTTCCCTGTGGTTAAATGAACGTGGATATGAAATTGACCCGAATAATGAGAAAGGATTTAGAACTAAAGAAGGGCATGAACCTTTAACTGCGGAAGCCTTTGATGAGCTAAAAAATGATCCTGGCAATGGATTAAATGAGTTTTTAAATCGAGCATCAGAAGTACAATACCGTCAAGAGCTTGATACTGATAGTCCAAGCCCTCCTTAGGCATGTTATTTGAAATTAAATAAAAAGCTGTCATTGCGAGCCTTGGCGAAGCAATGGCGGTATGCTATTGTAACTAGGAGCTTTGCATGCCCACATCTGGTATCCCGCTGTGAAAGCGAAATACCGTATCTGCAGTTAAAATAAATTCATTTTCAACTGCTAAAAATTTAGCAATGCGCTTACTTACATCCCCCCCATATAAATTAGCCAAACGTAAATAATCTTCAAAATGTCGAGCCTCAGATTTAACCAGTGTGCCGTAAAATTTTGCTAAAGGCTCGTCTTCAATGTAAGGCATAATCGCATAAAAACGTTCACAGGAGCGGGCCTCAATAATAGCACCGACAATCAGCTGATCACATAAGCGTTCAGTACCATCCTTACGTGTGACTTGTTTATGTAATACAGTAGCATAGCCTGAGGGATGCAATGGGCCAAACTTAATTCCACGCTTAGTCATTACATTTACGACCTTTTCAAAATGCAGGAGCTCTTCGCGTGCTAATGGGGACATAACCTCAATAAGTTCCTTACGTTCAGGATATTTACTCATAAAATTAATGGCAGTAGCGGCTGCTTTTCGTTCACAGTGTGCGTGATCAACTAGTAATAAAGGAATTTGCTGAGCAGCATGATCTAACCACAATTTGGGGGTTTTAATTTGGAGAAATTCATTTAATGTTTGTAAATCAGTATCTAATCGTTTTAACATCTGGGAAATACACTATACTTTCAAATAAATATTCTTATATCACATACTGCAAATAAATTAAATTGGATGAAAAATGAGCGGAGAAAAATCAGAGAATGACTTAAGCCACTGGTTTTCAACTTACGGGGTGATAACCGCTGAGCGTATTCTAAATAGATATCATATCAATTTAGCGCAAATTGATTTAGTCGCAGCTGTAAAAAGCACGTTTAGTTTTTATCATAAAGTGCTGCAAATACCGTTAAGGAATGTTCTTAACGGGATCGTATTACAGCAGGCAAATGATTATCATGTCTACGTACAAAAGCTTTTTATTGATTATTTATTGTCTGGGGAAAACTCTAAGGATGAATCATCGCCTGGTGCGAGTACTCGCGAAGCACTGGAAAATGCACGCCAACAACTTCTTGCTTTAGGCGAGGAATATCATCAAAAAGAAGGAGAGCATAATCATTTAATTTCAAGCAGCCAAAATTTTCTAATAAAACTTTCGGCTGAATTTAATAAAGCTCTTGAGAAGAGTATTACTTCAATCACCCAAATATTAAAAAAAGAAGGTCTTACTGAAGACAAAAGCAAAGTTCGTAAGGCAGTTAATTTTGCTTTAATTTATTGTGATTTAACTAATCCTAAGTTGCAAAGTGATCCCTTACTCTTTGTCGAAAAAATGAATGAACAGCTTAAATTATCATTAAATGATGATTTGAAAAGGAAAATTATAGAGAGTATCTCAGATCTTACGGATATAGTTCTTCATTTTGATGATAAAACTCGTGCTTTTCAAGAGCGTGTAGAGGATATGACTATCTTCGCAAATGGATTTAGAACACAATTTTATGAGACTATTTTGCGGGTTGTTGAGCTAATTAAAATTTTGCCTGAATATAAGATTAATTCTGAGCAGGATCTCATCAATAGAGAATCTTTATATTTTGATAAAAGTATAGGCCAGCTTGAAAAGGCTTAATTTAATGAATGTATTTTGATTGCTTATAACAAGAAGGGAGCTCGCAGTCAGACCCTGGGAATTCGAAATGACATCGGCTAAGGGCACAACGGGTACTTTAACTGCATCAGCCGAATTTCCAAGGTCTTTACCCACTGACTCATAAGATCTCTTGCAAATTGCCCACAGCTGAAGCTGCGCGTAGCACGATAGTTGCTTTTCAGTCGTACAATAAAGCTCGGCTCACGCCTAATGAATTTATATTAGCCATAAAGCATCTATTTCGTGTATAATAGCGCGCTTTAACTATTAATTCCTATGGAGTGTGCATAATGGCAAAAGAATTAACATTATCGATTATTAAACCGGATGCTGTAGCTAAGTCTGTAATTGGTAAAATTTATACCCGTTTTGAAGATGCTGGTTTAGATATTATTGCTGCAAGAATGGCTCGTTTATCTCGCGAGCAAGCTGAAAACTTCTATGACATTCACCGTGCTCGTCCTTTTTTCAACGACTTAGTTGAGTTCATGATTTCTGGTCCTGTAATGATTCAAGTATTAAAAGGCGACAATGCTGTAATGAAAAACAGAGACATCATGGGCGCTACTAACCCTAAAGAAGCAGCCCCAGGCACTATTCGTGCTGATTTCGCTGACAGTATTGATGCAAATGCGGTTCACGGTTCTGACAGTTTAGAAAATGCAGCTCGTGAAATTGCTTTCTTCTTTGAACCACACGAAATTTGTGAGCGATAAGAATAAGGTTTGGAGTAAAAATGACTGAGCAAAAAGTAAATCTATTGAATTATAATTATCAGCAAATGCGAGAGCTATTGAGTTCATGGGGGGAAAAACCTTATCGTGCTCAACAGCTAATCCAATGGATTCATCAAACTGGCTTAGTCGATTTTGCTCAAATGACCAATTTGGGGAAGGCTTTGAAGGCAAAGCTTTCCCAGCTTTCCTATGTTCAAGTGCCTGAAATCATTGCTTGTCAAAAATCAAGTGATGGCACTCATAAGTGGTTACTTAAGCTTGATTGTGGTAACTGCATTGAAACAGTATTTATTCCTGAAGCAAATCGCGGAACTCTCTGTGTTTCATCACAGGTTGGCTGCGCTTTAAATTGTTCTTTTTGCTCTACAGCAAAACAAGGATTTAATCGTAATTTAACAACTGCAGAAATTATTGGTCAGGTTTGGCTCGCAGTTAGAGAATTATCTGCTAGCCAGGGAGTCCATGATAAACGTGTTACGAATGTGGTTATGATGGGTATGGGTGAGCCCTTACTTAATTTTGATAATGTTGTTTCAGCAATGAATATTATGATGGACGATTTTGCATATGGTCTATCAAAACGACGAGTAACCCTAAGCACATCCGGTGTCTTACCCGATTTAGAGCGTTTAAGAGAAGCTAGTCCAGTAGCGCTTGCCGTTTCATTACATGCTCCTAATGATGAATTACGTAATGAGTTGGTGCCTATTAATAAAAAGTATCCTTTGGCACAGCTTATGGCTTTATGCAAATCTTATTTTAAAGATGAGCCAAGAAGAAAAGTGACTTTTGAATACGTGATGTTAAAAGGGGTGAACGATCAACCCGAACATGCAAATCAGTTAATTAAGTTACTGAAAAACGTTCCATCTAAAGTGAATTTGATCCCCTTTAATCCATTTCCTATGGCGCATTATGAACGCTCTCCACAAGAAGCTATTGATGCGTTTAGAGATAAGTTAATTGCTCATGGAATTAATACAATCACACGTAAAACACGAGGTGATGATATTGATGCTGCTTGTGGCCAATTGGCGGGTGAAGTAAAAGACAGAACGAGCCGCTCTCAGCGCTGGCAAAAATTGAATTTTATGACCAAACCTGGCTCCGAGACTAAAACAGATGGGAAGGCAGGATAACTTTGTCGCGTAAAATGAAATAGGTGACGATTCATCGTTTGACTTTATTCGTGATTAAATATTTTTAATTTACCTGTTAGCAGGTATAATGCCGATTCTTTTGTGAATCGTTATGTGAGCATCGTGTTGAACGTACGTTATTTCTCTGGCATCGCCTTGTGTTTGCTCTTGCAAGGATGCATGCATAATAATAATGCAAATGATCGCCAAACACTCACAAAGCCAGATCTCTCTAAGGCTTCAGCGTATAACGTGCAGTTAGGATTAGGGTATTTAAAACAAGGTGATAGGCCTCGAGCGAAAAAGAAATTACTAACTGCTTTAGAACAAGAGCCAAGATCCGCCGATGCTAATTCAGCAATGGCTTATTATCTTGAGCAAACTAGTGAGCCAGCACAAGCGAAGATGTTTTATTTAAAGGCTTTGTCTTTGACGGGTAACGCAGGAGCACAACTTAATAATTATGGTGCTTTTTTATGTCGGCAGGGCAATTATAAAGAAGCTGAGTATTATTTTTTAAAGGCTGCTGCAGATTTGCACTATGTGCATACTGCAGGTGCTTATGAGAATGCAGGGCTTTGTGCTTTATCTGCAAATCAGATAGAGCATGCGAGGCCTTATTTTATAAAGGCATTAAATCAGGACCCATCAAGAAAAGTTTCTTTTTACGAATTAGTTAAAATTGAAGCGACGAGTGGTCGTAATACAAGTGCGTATGCACTAGTAAAAAAACATGCTGATTTAGTTTTAAATGATAGGACTTTGTTGTTTTTGGCCAAGGAAGTTGCAGAAAAAGCTGGCCAATATGAAATAGCTGCAATGTATAAACAAACTATTAAAAAAATGGATCCAAATCTCGATATAGGTGGAGCAAATAATGAGTACAATAACCACGCTTGATGATAATACAATCGTTCATGCGATTAATCCCGGAGCACAACTTGCGAGCATCCGTGAGCAAAAAGGGTATACAGTTGATTATGTTGCCGATAAGCTGCATTTAAGAAGCCGCGTTATCGAACTCATAGAAAGTAATGAGTTTAGTTCATTGCCAGGTGCTGTCTTTACTAAAGGCTATTTACGCGCCTATGCCAAACTATTAGATGTCTCTCCTGAGCCTTATCTTGCTGTGTTTAATGAGCGTTATGCTCCTGAGAAAAAAGCAGACCGTGCTTTATGGCAACAAACGAAACGCGAACCGAATAAAGCGGAGCACTTGATTCGTTGGGTTACTATTTTATTTGCTTTAGGGGTTATGGTTGCTGTTGGTGTTTGGTGGCAAAAAAACCAAGAAAATCAACAATTGTTTTCCGAAAAAAGTGCACCTGTTGATTTGTCATTGAATAATAAAACAATCAATGAAGTAAAATTAACAGATATCTCTAAAATGCAATCAATATTAAATCCTAAACCAGATATGTCTCCTTTGGAGAAAACAGGTGGCTGAGAAAATCCAAGCAATCCGAGGCATGAATGATATTTTGCCGGAAAAAACTGCATTATGGCGTCACATTGAGAATACGTTTATTACCTGTCTTAGCAATTATGGCTATCAGGAAATTCGTTTTCCTTTAGTAGAAAGTACACAACTTTTTAAACGAACTATTGGCGAAGTTACCGACATCGTTGAAAAAGAAATGTATACCTTTAATGATTTAAACGGTGATAGCATAACCCTTCGACCTGAAGGAACTGCAGGCTGTGTTCGTGCTTGTCTGGAACATGGGTTGCTACACAATCAGCAACAAAAATTATGGTATTTAGGTGCTATGTTTCGTCATGAACGTCCTCAAAAAGGTCGATACAGACAATTTACCCAATTAGGGGTAGAGGCATTTGGCGTTCCAGGAGCTCAAAGTGAATTGGAGCTAATAGCCCTATGTCGCAAATTCTGGACTGAGTTAGGATTTGCTGATTTAGTTCAATTACAAGTGAATACTCTTGGAGAACTCTCCGAGCGCCAACACTATAAAAATATCTTGGTAGAATACCTTAATGATCATATTGATAAGCTTGATGAAGATAGCAAAAGAAGATTAACTCGTAATCCATTACGTATTTTAGACAGCAAAAATCCTGAAATGCAGCAATTAGTTGCCGATGCGCCGAAGTTAATTGATGTACTTCAAGGAAAAAGTCTTGATCATTTCCAAGCGTTTTGTGCAGGTTTAGATGCATTAAAAATTCCTTATACTGTGAACCCCGTTTTAGTAAGAGGTCTAGATTATTATGGACATACTGTATTTGAATGGGTTACTGATCGCCTAGGAAGTCAAGCAACAATTTGTGCTGGTGGTCGTTATGACATTTTGGTGGAACAATTAGGCGGTAATCCTACATCAGCGGCAGGTTTTGCATTAGGAGTAGAGCGTATTTATTTGCTGATGGAAACCTTAGAGTTATTGAAACAAGAAACTAAAACGAACTCTATATTTATTATTGGTACAAATGAAGAAGCGATCGTTAAAGGGCTTGTAATTGCTGAATCCATTCGTGAGGCATACCCCAGGGTTGAAGTTATTGTAAACACCGCCGGTGGTAGTTTTAAGAGCCAATTTAAGAAGGCCGATAAAAGTGGGGCGCGTTTGGCTTTAATTTTAGGCGAAGATGAGCTTGCTAATCATAAGATTAGTCTTAAGGATTTGCGTACTGGAATGGAACAGATTACTGTAGATCAAACTGCGGTTAATCAGTTCCTAAATGATTATTTGAAATAAGGCTACGTTGAAAGTTCAGGAGAGAGTGTTATGTCAGTTTATATGACAGAAGAGGAACAGTTAGAATCGATAAAAAAGTGGTGGAAACGCTATGGTAATGTAATTTCTGTTATCATATCGATCATACTTTTTAGTATTGCTGGCTATCGATATTTCACCTGGCACCAGGATAAACTGACGCAGCAAGCATCTATTGCCTACGAGCAAATGATGATTGCTTTATCAAATAATAATACTAAGGCGGTAAAATCCTTTGCCAATGAGCTTATTAAAGACCACAGCAAGTCTGTATATGCTGATGCTGCTCATATGACACTTGCCAAAGTTTATGTATCTAAAAATAAACTGGATCAAGCTCAAAGTGAATTACGTATGGTGGCTGATAACAGTAAATTACGTACTTTAAAACAAATAGCGAAGATTCGTCTTGCACGTATTCTTGTGGCGAACAAATCATATGCTAATGCGTTAAGCGAGCTAAGCAACGTTGAAGATGCTACTTATTTACCCGTAATTAATGAATTGAAGGGTGATATATATGGTGCTACAGGAAAATACGAAGAGGCGATGAATTCCTATAAGCAAGCGATGGACGAGGTTAAGGTAAATGGAATGGGTAACTTATTTTTAGAAATGAAGACCAATGAAATTGCCGTTAAGACTCAATCAATGATTTCGGATGAGAAGAAGACTCAAGCCGCATAATGAGGTTTAGTTTGATGAAAGTTAAATTAAGTATTTTAGCTCTTTGTGTAGCCATGCAAGGATGTTCAAAAGTTGATGATTATCTATTAGGCAAGGATAATACCCCTAAACCTAAAGAGCTGGCAGAACTACACGATAAAATTAAAGTAGCGCAGGGCTGGTCTGCGCCCGTAGGTAAATCTACGAAAAATAAAGAGTATTTAAGACTAAAGCCAGTAGTTCGTGGAAGCATTATTTATACTGCTGATGCTAGCGGGTTAGTACGTGCCATCAGTAAGCGGGATGGTCAAATTCGCTGGACAACCCCATTAAAGCATGGTTTAGTAAGCGGCCCAACTTTAGGTAATGGCTATCTTGCTGTTGGCACCGATAATGCTTCAGTGGTGCTATTGAACCAGGCTGATGGAAAACAAGTTTGGCAAAAGAAGGTTACTGGCGAGGTATTATCGCCACCGGCAGTGACGCACGGTAAAGTAATTGCCAAAACTATCGATGGCAAAGTTTATGCTTTTAATGCAAAAGATGGTAAGCAACTTTGGATGGCAGAACATGGCTCACCTAACCTAATTTTAAAAGCAAGTTCGTCTCCAGTAGTTGTTGGTGGATTAGTGCTAATCGGTTTTTCTGATGGAAAGATGGATGCCTATGATATTAGCAGCGGGCGGTTAATGTGGCAGCGAAGTATTGCTTATGCATCAGGCGCGAGCGATGTAGAACAGTTGGTCGATATTGATGCCGATCCAATTATTGATGGTAATGTTGCTTATTTGGCTAGCTATCAAGGTTATATTGGTGCTTTATCCTTGAATGATGGACAATTCATCTGGAAAAAACCAGGCTCAGTTTATAAAAATATGCTGTTAAGTGGTAACACTTTGTATGTGAGCGATAGCCACGACGTTATTTGGTCCATTAATAAGCAAAGCGGCCAAGTTAATTGGAAGCAAAAAGTGTTAAAGGCGCGAGGACTAACGGAGCCGGCACTTGTAGGTTCTAATTTAGTCGTTGGCGATAAAACGGGATACCTGCATTTTATCGATCCTCAAAATGGTGAAATGCTGGCTCGTTTTAAAGCTGCAGGTGGGGTAAGTATTTCTCCTAGCGTAAAAGGACGAACGCTTTATGTGCTAACTGATAATGGAATACTTAGTAAACTATCTGTGAGTTAATATAATGATTCCTGTAATTGCACTGGTTGGGCGTCCTAATGTAGGCAAGTCTACGCTATTTAATCGGTTGACTAAAACCCAAGATGCTCTTGTTGCTGATTTTCCAGGTTTAACGCGTGACAGACAATACGGTCAAGCAATACATGACAGTAAGTCTTATATAGTAGTCGACACAGGAGGGATTGGTGTTGATGATATTGAAGTTGATAGTTTAATGTCTAAACAATCAACGGTTGCTTTAAATGAAGCGGATATCGTTCTTTTTCTCGTTGATGGGCGTTCTGGCTTAACTGGGATTGATGAGAATATCGCGGAAAATTTAAGAAAATTAAGTAAAAAAGTCCATCTTGTTGTTAATAAAACTGAAGGACTGGATGATGATGTGGCTTGCGCAGATTTTCAATCCTTAGGTATTAGTGATATTCATTCGATTTCTTCATCCCATGGCAGTGGTATTTATTCATTGCTTGATGAGGTTTTAGCTCCATTTGCACCTCAAGTAGAGGCCGAAGCAAGGGAAGGGGACGAAATCAAAATTGCCTTTGCAGGTCGTCCAAATGTAGGAAAATCAACCCTTATTAACCGTATTTTAGGTGAGGAACGTGTTGTGGTGTTTGATATGCCAGGCACAACGCGCGATAGTATTTCGATTCCTTTTACACGGGATGAAAAGCGCTATGTCTTAATTGACACAGCAGGTGTACGCCGCAAATCACGTATTGATGAAAAAATAGAAAAGTTTTCCGTAATTAAAACCTTACAAGCCATTAAAGAATCGAATGTTTGTTTACAACTTCTTGATGCTAATGAAGGGATTACTGATCAGGATATGAATTTGCTTGGCTTCATTATTGAGTCGGGTAAAGCTTTAGTTATTGCAGTCAACAAGTGGGATGGCAAAGATGAGGAGCATAAAGAAAAAATAAAAAGTGAGTTATCGAGAAGATTACACTTTGCCAGCTTTGCTAAAATCAGATTTATTTCTGCCTTACATGGCAGTGGTGTTGGCACTCTATTTAAGGATATTAATGAGGCTTACGCTTCGGCAGTACAATCCTTTTCCACACCAAAGTTAACTCGTTTATTACAAGATATTAGCACTAAGCACACCCCACCTTGTGTCAGTGGTCGACGTATCAAGCTGCGATATGCGCATCTTGGTGGGCACAATCCTCCAGTAATCGTTATCCACGGAAACCAGCTTGCTGATTTACCGGATAGTTATAGACGTTATTTGAACAATGAGTTTACTAAGCACTTGGGACTGGTTGGTACTCCTTTGAAACTTGAATTTAAAGGTGGCTCAAATCCCTTTGCTGAGAAGAAAAATAAACTGTCAGAACGTCAAGTAAACAAGAAAAGACGATTAATGAGTTGGTCTAAAAAGAAAAAAGCGAAAGCCAAAAAGAAGTAGTAAAGAACCTCACCTGGAGGTTGGGCCATGAGCCCAATCTACAGGTCATTACAAAATTCACTTAGCCTTGCAATGATAACATGAATATGCCTCATTCCAACGCACAACTATTTTATTATTCTCAACGTTAATACATCGCAGGGGGCATGGTTTACGGTGGCATGTGCTGTACTTCCTAGCAAAGAACTGAACCCTGAAACTGAATGGCTGCCAAGAATGATTAATTGGCAATTTAATTCCTTCACTTTACTAAAGATATGCTCTTTAACTGAGCCAATCTCAACAAATTGTTGTTCTTCAGGGATATCAAGACTCTCTCCAAGTAATGATAAAACCGTCTGCGCATCATCTTTTGCGGGATTTACTAACTCAGTGAATCCAAGCCCTTGAGCTAATTGGATACTAGCAGGCAATTCGATTACGTGTAGAAGGTATAGTTGAGCATTAAGTTGCTTTGCTATTTCAACTGCTTTTTCAGCGAGATGACTATGTTCTTTGAGTAAGTCCGTAGCAAATAATATATTCGTATACATGGCATCCCTCGCAATAAGTATGTTCTTTATTTTGAAGTGTAGCTGATTTGAGGTAAGTGTTCATAATTAAAAAGAAATTTTTAAAAGAATAATTTCTTTGATGATACGTTTATATCAGTTCTTCACAAAGCGTTTCTTGCTCTATTCTCTCAGTGAGGAAGAAAGGAGTAGTCGCACTAGTAGGCTGTTTTTTGAGTAGTTTATTTATTAAATTAATTCCCCCTACTTCAGAAAGTGGTTGGAGTACGAAATCTCGTGATGCAATATAGGGATGAGGAATCGTCAAATTATTAATGTGGATCGTTTTATTACCATAAGTAAGTATATCTATATCAATAACTCTAGGTCCCCAGCGTTTCTTACGTACTCTGCCTTGTCGTTTTTCAAGGTACTGACAAGCCTTTAATAACTGCAAAGGCGCTAAGGTAGTCCTGATTTCAACTACGGCATTACAAAAATCTTGCTGGCCTTGTAAACCCCAGGCTTTGGTCCAATGAAAACTCGATACTTTAGTTAGCGAGGTAGAGCTTAATGCACGGATAGCCTGGATGGCTCGTCGGAGTTGGCGTTCAGGTGATTTTTGATTTGAACCCAACCCGAGATAGCATATATTCATTTTGGTGCTGCGGCTTTAGGTTTTCTACGGCGCCTGCTTTTTTTGGCTGGCGAGCCAGCATTAAGTTCAGCCACCATTTGATTACGTGCTTCCTCACTTGCTTCTTGGAATGAGGTCCACCATTGCGCGAGTTCCATTGACTCATCACCGGCAAGCGCACGCAAGGCCATGAAATCATAAGCTGCTCTAAATCGTGGATGTTGTAATAAGTTAAATGCTCTACCACCTAAACGTTTTACAAAACGGTATTGTAATAGCCATATTTCGCGAATAATTTGGGTGTAGCGTTTAGGAATTGAAATGATTTTATTTTGTTCTGCAATAACAATAGACATCGCTTTTTCTACAGCAGGTAACGGATCCATACCTGAACTTTGTAATTGTTTAGAGCGCTCGATCATTGGAAACCATAAAATTACCGCAAACAAAAAGGCAGGCGTGACTGGTTTGTCATCTTGGATGCGGGTGTCTGTATTTTCAAGAGCAATTGCTAATAAAGCATTAACAGGGTACTGGCTATTAAATAGGGCGGTTGTCTGTGGGCATAAATGCTGAAATAAGCCATATTGCATCAGCAATTTCTGGACTGTTTCCGCATTTCCACATTGATACAGCTTAGTCATTTCATCGAATAAACGAGAGTTGGAGACATGTGTAATCAATGAACTAATTTCAGGGAATGGCGCTTCAGTCTCTGGAGCCAGATTAAAATGTAGTTTGGCACTAAATCGTATTGCACGCAGCATTCTTACTGGATCTTCCGTATAACGAGTTACTGGATCGCCAATCATACGGATAAGTTTATCCTGAACATCCTTAACGCCGCCAGTAAAATCAATAATGGAGGAGTCCACTATATTATAATAAAGTGAATTGATGGTGAAATCGCGCCGCCAGGCATCTTCATCCAAGGAGCCAAAGGTATTATCACGAACCAGCATGCCGCGCTCATTCGTCTGTTGGCTTTCATCAAGAGCAGCGTGGCCACGAAAGGTTGCTACTTCAATAATTTCACGATGAAAAAGCACATGGACCAACTTAAATCGGCGTCCAATAATGCGTCCATTACGAAACAAGCTTTTGATTTGATTTGGTGTTGCATTAGTCGCAACATCAAAATCTTTAGGTGCTTTATTAAGTAAAAGATCACGAACACTGCCACCGACAATGTAGGCTTGAAATCCACTACTATTTAAGCGGTTAAGCACTTTTAATGCATTGCTGCTAATGTCCGCTTTAGATATGGAATGATGATTCCTGGGAATGATGTAAGCTGTGCTAACAGGATTTGTAGGAGCCCTGTTTCTCTTAAGCAGCTTTTTAATAAATTTGATGATCGTAGTTTCTCACATTATTAGACAAAACTAGACAATTATAGCGAAGCAAATCAAGAAAGTGAATCTTTTGTATTTAGAAACAATGTCCCAAGTATAAAATTATTTTCAAAACGAATATGGGAAAATTAAATAAGCCCTTATTAAGACATAAAACGAGCACGATGCTCTCTTTGTGCTCATTTCCGTGCTAATATACTTATACTAATACCTGCATTATTTAAACAAGTTTATCTAATTTAATCCACGACGTCAGGAACTAATTTAATGCCATTGACAACAATAGATCTTATTAAAGCAGTGAAAGATAGAACAGCCGTGTCTATTGATGATCAGAAAAAAGCTCCCGATTCTATTAGCGAGGCGCGTTTTTACTTAGATTTTGTCTCTAATAAAATGAAAGAGTATGAGGAAAAAAAATATCCATCACCTCTTTATACTCACAATAAACTCTCTCTTGCTGTTGATGCGAAACGAAAAGAGGTTACTCATGTGACTTATAGAGGGGCTCCTGTTGATGAGCCAAAATATTTGCATACCTTCGCAGATAACGCCCTTATTGTTCGTAAGCTTAGTGTAATTGCCGGTATATTAAATGCTCTTGAATTTGCAAATTTAGGAGATGGATTCCTTGGTATCAATAGCGAAGCGCAATTAAAGTCGCTTCTTGAATTACTAGGTAAACAATTAAACATTGGGGGATTACTCTTTCCTGACAAAACAGACATTAACACTTTTATAAACAACTTAGTTACTTTAATTGCGACTAAAACGAATACTGACCCTAAGCGAATTATTAGTGATATTCGTACAGCAGAACGTTATTTTGTTGCTGATTATAAGCGTAATCAGATTCTTATTAATGAGATAAAAATTGATTCTGAAAAGTCTATTTTTCAAGTGGATCAGTATCTTGGTAATCAGCTTACTGCAGATCAAAAAAGAGAGTTTGTGAGTATTCACAAGCTACCGGAAGATAATAGGCCTCTATGGTTCAGAGGACTTTCTTCTTGGGAAAAAACTTGGCTACTCAAACATGTACCACTTACTTTAGAAGAGTCTTGGGAGGATTTTGAAAGTTTAAGTCAATCTTCAGCCATGTCCCATATCCCGGGCATACAAAATGCTCGTATGAACTCTTTAGTAACTTTTGATGGCAAGGAATACACTTTACTATCACGTAGCCTTAAAACCGGTACCATGGTTCCTTATGAATTGCATGTGGATAAAAAAGATCGAGCCTTTTATGTAAAACAAACTGCAGAACAGACTTTAGACCATCTAAGCCAAGAAGTAACCCAAGATTTTAAGCAAATTTGGGCGGGCCTGGACACTAGTGGACGACCTCGCCCTTTAATTTTTGTGCAATCACTCTTGAGCGATACCGTGATTGATCGACTAGTTGCAACGGCGGATACGCAGTTAACAAGAGAACAAAGAAGGGCGATTCAGGAAATCAGCTTGAGTGGCACTTATCCAGAAGTAACTATTGTTAGTGGTAATGATCCAATGAATTTTTTGCGATTTGGCGATGCTTTGTCTGGAGGCTTATCCAAAAAACTTAATCGTTGGGCGCACACTGATTCTATTCTAATGTATGGGAAGCAATTCATTGTGTATCTAGAATTAGAGCTTTCTAAAGATAGTCTTACCCCGAAGCAAACCGCTCGATTGGTTTTGATGAAGGCGGCACAGCAAGAGATTAGTAATCTGCGAGATGAGAATTTTACTAGTCAAGGAGGGGAGCGAAATTTCGTTGCTTTTAAAGCAGCGTACACCAGCATTTTTGTAGAATCCATGGGGGGAATTGTTTCTACTAACTGTAAAAGTGGCAAGGATAGAACAGGGGTTGAAGAGCTCTATAAAAATGCGATGATATATTATTATTCAGTTTATGGCGCTTTACCTAAATTTGATGATCAAGGAATAGCTCGCAAAAATTTTGTAGATATTTTTGTATGTCTTTTCAATAGCATGAAGGCTCAAGAAGCAGCGGCAGGGAATACACCTGGTTCTTTGGGGATGAAGCTTGATCCTACGATGCTTTGTTCGGATATTAGGACGGCGTTGCAGGCAACATATAATTTGTCTACTGAGTTAGCAAATTCTAATAAGCCTCCGATATTTATAGAAAGTGAAAAAAAATCAGTTAAATCGCGTAAAGCATCAGTATCATCATTCAGCGCGAGCACAGCCAAAGCCCTCCCACCCACAAAACAACTTGAAAAAGATGTAGCTGCTTTTGCTAAATTACATCCTGTTGCAGATAAGTTAATGCCTTTTTCTAGTTTTAGGAAAAGTATCATTGAATATGGTTCCGAAGCGGAAATGTTGACCCCATTACGGGAGCATTTTACAGAAATCCAAGACGATGTTAATGAACTGGAATTTTTAACGGCATCTTTAATTGAATTTACAAAAGAAGTAAGGGAGTTTATTAACAGTTTTACCCTGGCTAATCCAACATGGAATGAAGAACAAAAGAGAAGCATGAAGCAACTTAATTTGCTATTACAAATAATTGCTAATGGAGAGGAGTTATTTTTTAAAAGCTATGATTTGATGAGTACCTCACAAGTACTTAAGTTTAGTACCCTACCTAAATTGAAAACGCAGTTTGCAGAGCATAAACAGCTGCTTTTAGATGGTCGAACTAATGAAAAAACAAGTTCTAAAACAGTATCTAGTCCAAGAATATCTGATAATCCACATACTTATTTTACCTCTCCGGGTAGTGGAAAGGTTCGAGATTTTATTAAGCAATATAATGAATTATCAAAAGAAGGAAATGCACCTATAATTAGCCCCACCCCTGGCTCATCTGGCGCTAAAGTGAAGTGAGGCAATGGGTTTTGACACCATTGCCTCAAAGAATCCGAAATGAGAGCTCATAGAATGTTTATCAAGTACCCAAAAGGCTCAACCACATTTGACCGCGGCTATCTTCCTCTTCAATCGTAGCTGTATTCTTGCTTAATATATGAATGTCAGGAATAAAACTTGCTGCTAAGCTATTCTTGTTCCAGCGTTCTGCATCCCAATGTACAAAGTCCATTACTTGATAGCTTTGGGCTTTCAGTTGCTGAATGGCATAATCGCGATTTCGCTCGTAATCTTCTTCGCTTCCTTCAATACCGTATAAAAGTTCTGAAACTTTAAATAGATAAATAGGGTTTTCTGGGGCTAATCGTGCTGCTTTTTCAAAATGAGTACGATATTCTTCACCTAAATTGAAGAATAGAATCATATCTGCGAGAATAAAATGAGCTTTTGCCAGTACTAGCTTTTGCTCTGATTCATCAGTCATTGTTAATAACTCAATGACTCGTAGCAATGATGAACGAATTTGAGTAAAATTAGTTTGATGTGCTTCATGGTGCCTTTTTTGCTCATCAGAATCACAATCATATGTTACACCAACCTTAATTTTTGCACTTAAATAAGCTACTTGACTCATTAAACCTTTAGCTAATGCTTTTTGATGCCGCTTCTTTTCTTCATCTGTTTTGGGGAAACAGCCATCGAGTAAGCGAATTGCTTTATTGATCACTTCCAATTGGCCCTTAGCACTTTCTGCATCTGCATCAATGAGTACTTGAGCATAAAGTCTTCTGTGAGTGTAATAAACTTCTATATAGGCCTCGGGCAGTAAAGCAGCTGCTTTTTTCTTAGCATATAGGCTGTTCAGATAGTTTTTTTCTGCTTTGTCCCATAGCTTATTTGCGCGCTCATCTGCACCTTGTTCATAAAGAGTTTCACCGATACTATCAAAATGCTGGGCTAATAGTTTTATTTGAGAAGCAGGAAATTGCATTAATTTGTGATGTTTTTCAAATAATGCGTACGCCTCCTCATATTTTTTAGTTTGTACTAAAAGAGCGAATGCTTTATCCGGATTATGCTCTGCTAGGTGTGAATCATAATGTGAAGCAAGCTCAATATTGTGTACGGTATCATTTTCTTGAAGAATATGTTGGGCCAGTTTTAATGCCAAAGGTGAATCTTGTATAACATAGCCAGTTCGTTGTTCTGCACTAAATTTTTCAAGTAGGTATTTTAGGGCTTTATCTAAGTTTGAGAGCTGATTAATCAAATTAAAAGCTTCATCAAATTCCTTGTGTTCGAGGTGGTGTTCAATATATAAATTTAATTCCTTATTATAAGCAATAGGATCAATCTGTTTTGCTCGTTCAAGAAGTAGTTGAGCCTTGGGTTTTGCAGAGCTCAGTAAGTTTACCCCATAAAAGAACCTTCCTTTTTCAGTCTTAGCTGCTTTGATATAGTGTTCTGCCATTTTTTGGGCATAAAGACTGGATTTAGGATATTTGTATTTGGGTGCTGCTATATGTTTTTGTAAGTGATTAAAATTCAAACTTTGCACCGATTCAAGAGTTGCTATAGTCGTCTCAACTAAGTTCACATTTTGTGGATCAAGCAAAGGAATTTCTTCTGATAAGTTCAATTCTTCTAGGGTTTGACCAAATACATAATGTGCGTAGAGATATTCGGAAGTATATGGAGCAACGAGATTATTGTAGTCCAGTATGAGCCTCTGCTGTAGGCTATGGGTAGTTTTTTGCTTTTTAGCTTTGATGTTCGTATCTACCAGATCCAAGTAATCGGTTGGTATGGGATAATAGTGCATTTTCCTAGCAGGTGATTGGTCATAACCCCGCAGATATCCGTAGTATGCTAATTTTTCTAAACTAAATTGGACTTTTTCTGTTTGACAGTGATTGTTAAGACCAAGCCAACCTTTAAAACTTTGAAACGCATACATAAACCAGTTGGTTGGTTCTATTACATAGCCATTGGTATATATGTATTTACTTTTGGTTAATAAATTCCAATGTTGAGAATATTGGGCCTCATTATGTTGAAAGGGAATGATATCAGGATAATATACAAGATGGCTCAATAAATATTGTGGAAGTTTAAAAAGCAAATCATGGCGAATTGACATAATAGCATGCCCTCTCATGTGTCATTTAGGTCAAAAAGAGGTCTGATTATATGTTTTTTGCTAGCTTCATTGCAATTCTTATTATCTTATTTAAGATGATAAAGATTCCGATGTTTTATGATATCTTACAAATAATGTTTTCGCAGGGTATATTGTGACGTGTCATATCACAAGTAAATCACTTATTAATCAGAGATATAGATGGAATTTTTAGATATTATTACGAGTTTAATTGTGCTAGTGATCCTAGAAGTTGTCTTAGGAATTGACAACCTGGTGATTCTCTCCATTTTGACGGAAAAACTTCCTGCTCATCAACGAAAAAAAGCACGGCGTTGGGGGCTTACTTTTTCCTGGGTAACACGATTAATGTTACTGGCATTAGCAGTCAACTTGATTCGCTTGACTAGACCCTTAATTACGATTAGCCAGCTTTCTCTTTCAATGCGTGATATATTTCTAATCCTTGGTGGCGCATTTTTAATTTGGAAGGCCACGGACGAAATTCATCAGGACGTGGTAGCTGAAGAGATTGATGAGTCAGATCAAAGGACGATGACTCCGGCCAAGGCAAGTTTTAACATCGTGATTTTTCAAGTTGCGCTCATGGACATTATTTTCTCCTTAGATAGCGTATTGACGGCGGTCGGGCTAACTTCGCGGTTTTGGGTTATGGCTTTTGCAATTACTTTCGCCATTTTAATTATGATTTTTGCCAGCGAATGGGTTAGCGCATTTATAAAAAAACACCCAACCATTAAAATGTTGGCTTTAAGTTATTTAATTTTGATTGGCATGGTACTTGTTGCTGATGGACTTTCCTTTCATATCCCACGTGGGTATCTCTACTTTGCAATGGGATTTTCATTAGCTGTAGAATCTTTAAATTTAATCAAACGCTCTCGGAAAAGAGGCAAAAAAACTTCAGGACGTTAATTTATGTTATATGTTAAAGCTTTTCATATTATTGCCATGGTGGCTTGGTTTGCTGGCCTATTTTATCTACCACGATTATTTGTTTATCATGTTGACACACAGGATGAGATCAGTAATGAGCGCTTTAAAATTATGGAGCGGCGTTTGTATTATGGAATCACCTGGCCTGCCGCGATTCTAACGACAGCACTTGGGGTATGGCTATTAAGTTACAACCCCAGTTACTATTTGAAAGCAGGGTGGATGCATGCGAAATTGACTTTAGTGATAATTTTATGGGGTTATCATCTATTGTGCGGGCACTATCGAAAGGCCTTTGCTCTGGGTAAAAATCAAAAAAGCTCCCGTTTCTTTCGTATTTATAATGAAGTGCCAACGTTGTTATTACTAGGAATTGTTTTATTTGTGGTAGTGAAGTAACCAGTCTATTCGATTTGTAGGTGGGACCCATGGTTCCAGATTCAGGATTTTGGTATGGTTCAATGTTCGGTTGGGCAATGTGCCCAACCTACAGCATAGCGCCGCCCAAGCAGTGCTTAATCCATTTCCACCATATCAAAATCTTCTTTACCTGCGCCACAATCAGGGCAAAACCAGTTTTCGGGTACATCTTCCCAGCGAGTGCCTGGCTCAATGCCATCCTCAGGCCAACCTTCGGCTTCGTCATAGATGAATCCGCAAATAACACAGATATATTTTTTATATTCTTGCATAATCATTGATACTCATAAAAAAATGTGTAATTTATCGGCTGGAGGCTTAGATGTAAAGCGAAACTTTATTAGTCAAGGTCTTTTTGCCAAATTCCATATTTGATTGTAGTATACCGGCAAAAATTATGGAGACTTTTATGACCCGCTCATCTGATCTATTCCACAAGGCCCAAACTCTCATCCCAGGAGGGGTTAACTCTCCGGTACGTGCATTTAAAGGGGTTGGTGGTGATCCTATTTTCTTCAAACAGGGGAAAGGCGCTTATCTTATTGATGAAGATAATAAGGAATACATTGATTATGTAGGCTCATGGGGACCGCTAATTTTAGGACATTGTCATCCTGCTGTAATTGATGCAGTAACTGAAGTTCTGCATAGTGGAATGAGCTTTGGTGCACCCACCGCGCTTGAAGTGCAATTAGCAGAAAAAATTATTTCGTTAATTCCTTCTGTTGAAAAAGTACGTATGGTGAATTCAGGTACTGAAGCTACTATGACGGCAATCAGACTTGCTCGTGGGGTTACTGGTAAAAACAAATTTATTAAGTTCAATGGTTGCTACCATGGCCATAGCGACAGTTTATTAGTTAAAGCAGGCTCGGGACTTTTAACCTTGGGCATTCCCGCAACGCCAGGAATTCCCCAAAGCGTTACAGAGCATACTTTAACCGCGGATTTTAATAATTTAGAGCAGACTGCAGCTCTATTTGCAAAATATCCCAATGACATTGCTGCTATTATTTTAGAGCCTGTTGCTGGAAATATGGGCTTTGTATTGCCAGAACCAGATTTTCTGAAGGGTTTACGTGAATTATGCGATCAATATAACGCCTTACTTATTTTTGATGAAGTCATGACGGGCTTTAGAGTTGGATTACATGGTGCTCAAGGCGTTTTTGGCATTAAACCTGATCTCACTACGTTAGGTAAAGTTATTGGTGGAGGTATGCCTGTTGGAGCTTTAGGCGGACGTGCGGAGATTATGGCTCGTTTAGCTCCAGAGGGACCTGTATACCAAGCAGGAACACTTTCAGGTAATCCCTTAGCTATGGCTGCTGGTTTGGCGACCTTAAGTGAAATTGAAAAACCAGGTTTTTTTGATGCTCTAAGTCGTACTACACAGAATTTAGCCCAAGCATTAGCTACGGCTGCAGAAGCTGCAAAAATTCCATTATTTACTGCCTCCTTAGGCGGCATGTTTGGTTTCTGTTTTACAGAGAAAAAGCATATAGCTGATTATGCGGATATTGCTGCTTCGGATGAAGTTTTGTTTAAGAAGTTTTATCATGCTATGTTAGATAAAGGTGTTTATTTTGCTCCGTCAATGTATGAGGCCGGATTTGTGTCCATTGCTCATGGTGAACGTGAGATTGCTAAAACACAGGAAGCTGCGGAGCAGATTTTACGTAGCTTGGCTAAGATTTAGCGTTATTCCTTTATGTTTTTAAGTGTATCCTGGTTGCTTGCAACGATACGGAAAACAAGGAAATTTTGCATGGCTTGTAGATTTGGGCCTATGGCCCAACATTTAGTTTGCATCTAGCTCAATGCATAAATCAGGATTCGACCTGTATTATGCTGGGCTAATACGGGCTACGGTTCCTAGCTGCTTGCAACTAATGCCGCTTTCTTAAGTTTTTTTGCCAAATAATTCGGTCTTCTATAAGCCATGCAAAACTTTTTACAAACCCATTTCATGCAATATCTAGGCCAATTTTCCCTGCTCAAAATAAATTTTTAAAATACTAGACAGCTATTTTTCCCCATGTCATAGTGATTTTACGTTTTATGCTTGAAAGGACGGGCATCTTGAATAGAAAAAAGGATTTATTTAGTTCTATGCCAGAGGGTATTCTTGCCCTTTTTGCTATGCAGATAGTTTCTACCTTAAGCTTTAGTGTTTTGTATTCAACTTTAGTTTTATACATGGAAGGTAAATTAGGCATACAAGTCAGTTCTGCGCACAGCGTTATGGGCGTTTTTGTCGCGTTCAACTATGGTCTGCATCTACTTGGCGGCCTATGGGGCGGACGCTTATTGTCTAACCGCGCCTTATTTTGCGTTGGTATGGTTCTTCAAGTTATTGGCTGTGTTTTATTATCATTTTGTGATGTAAGCTTACTTTATTACGGTTTAGCTGCATTTCTATCGGGATCAGGTCTAAACGTAACCTGCATTAATTGCATGCTGACCCAACGATTTACTCCTGAGGATAGCCAACGTGAATCGGCATTTTTAATGAATTATGCGGGTATGAATATTGGTTTTTTTGTTGGTTTTAGCTTAAGTGGTGTGTTTCAGTTAAGCCAAAATTATGAGCGTCTTTTCTTGTTAAGCAGTTTGGGAAATCTAGCTGCATTAATGATTTGTTTATACTGCTGGAATCAATTGGCAGATCGTGAAACACAGTACTCTCTAAAAGATAAAGCAGAACAGAAAAAATCAAATGTCTTGGGGATGTTATTAATCCTTGCACTTCCTGTTGCGTTAAGCCAATTACTACAAAATGCCGAATGGGCAAAAAAGTTGGTTTTATTAACAGGCATATTGATGGTTGGTGTTATTGTTTATCTTGCAAAGCAACAAGAAACCAAAATTGCCCAAGATAAAATGCTCGCTTTTGTTGTATTGATGGTTGTTGGGACTATTTTCTGGATGCTCTATCATGTTGCGCCCATGGGGCTGACAACTTTTATCGATCATAATGTTCAAAGACAATTTGCTGGCTGGATTATCCCCCCACAATGGTTTCAAAATATTAATACAGTTTGCATTGTTATTGGAGGGCCTTTACTCGGAGTCATTCTGCACAGGATGCGGAAAAAAGGAATCCAAGTAAATATTCCTACCCAGTTTGCAATTGCCTTATTTTGTATCGGCTTTGCCTTCATTGTATTACCGATTGGAATTGCTTATGCAAATGATCTAGGTTTAGTTAATCCTTCATGGATTTTTCTATGTTATGTCTTACAAAGTATTGGGGAGCTTTTAATTTCCCCAATTGGTTATGCTATGATTGGCTATTTGGCACCTACATCATTACAAGGTATGATGATGGGTATGTGGATGCTAACTTCAGGTATTGGAGGAACTTTATCCAGCTACAGTTCCAATTGGATGATAGCCGGACAAAGCAGTGTTTCTCCATTAGCAACGAATAGTGGCTACAGTTACGTATTTTTAATGTTAGGCTTATTTGCAGTGGCTTCTGCGGTGATTTTGTCTGTGCTAGTTCCTAAATTACGCGCCTTAATCAAAGAAAACGGGGAATCTGGATTGCAAGAAGCTAAAGCTTTGGTTTCTGAACGAGTGGTTGTATGTGAGTAATCTATTTGTACCGATTAAAACGGCAGAGCTTGATTGGCATCAGGATCTGCCTTTTTCTATTCAATATGATGATGTTTATCATTCATCAACGAGCGGGATTGAGCAAAGCCGTTACGTATTTATTGATGGAAATAATTTAATTTCGCGATGGCAGAATATGCTAGACGAAAGCCAATTTACTATTGCTGAGACAGGATTTGGTACGGGTTTAAATTTTCTATTAACCTGGCAACTCTGGGAGCACTATGCTTCAGAGCAACAATGTTTGCATTTCATTTCCTGCGAAAAACACCCCTTAACACGCAATGATTTAATCAAGTCGTTAGCTTGCTGGCCTCAATTGGAGAAGCAAGCTGCACAGCTTATTGAACATTATCCAGTGCTAACCCCAGGTTATCATCATTTAATATTTGCCAATGGGCGCGTTCGTTTAACCTTAATGCTTGGAGACGCACTGGAATGTTATGAACAGTTATTAATTTGCGGTGAGGCAAATTTAGAGCGTTCATTACGTACTACCCATGTAAATGCTTGGTATCTTGATGGCTTTGCACCAGCTAAAAATCAAAGTATGTGGTCTGATTCATTAATGAAGGTGGTTGCGATGTTATCGCAAGAGGGTACGACTTTAGCGACATATACCGCAGCAGGCATAGTCAAAGAAAATTTACGCCAACATGGCTTTATGGTTGAGAAGAAAAAAGGCTTCGGCCCCAAGCGTCATATGATTAGCGCTTATTTTAGCCCAAGTGAATTAGTAAGTCAGAAAAAAAGGCACACACCATGGCATGTAAGTAAGCCTGAGCGTTATAAAGAGCGTTCAGCATTAATTATTGGTGCGGGACTTGCAGGATGTTTTACAGCTCATTGTTTAGCTAAACGCGGATGGAAGGTTACTTTAATTGATGAGCTCAATGAAGTAGGACAGGGGGCTTCTGCAAATCAACATGCAGTTTTATTTCCGAAGCTATCGGCATACAATTCGCCATTGACACAATTTATGTTGACGGCCTTTTTATATGCTAGCCGCGAGTATCAAGCTATTTTAAGCCAACATGACATAGGTATGCTCAAGGGTTCTCTCCTATTAGCATACAACCATAAAGAACAGCAGGCACACACAAGCCTGGAGGATTGGCTCGATCAATACCCATCTTTGGGCACCTTAGTTAATGCGCAACAAGCCTCAGAGCTGGCGGGGATTCCGTTACAGCACTCGGGATTATTCATACCTTTATCAGGGTGGATTAATTCCCCTGATTTATGCCAGCTTCTAATTCGGACAGAAGGGATTACTTTAATTCCGGATACCCCAGTAGATCACTTAGTGTTTGATAAAAGGTGGTGCATAAATAATTATGAGGCAGAAGTTTTAATTTTAGCTAATGGATATAAGGTAACCACCTTTCCAGAGACTGAATCACTACCAATTAAACCAATCCGAGGCCAGATGACGGCTATTTCAGCAACGTTAGAAACTGCCGCTTTGCGAATGCCTTTATGTGCTGATGGTCATGTATTACCTGCACATGGAGGTATACATTACCTTGGTGCATCTTATGAGCTAAAAACAGATCATGCTACTATTAAAGTACAAGATGATTTACTTAATTTGGAGAAACTAAAGCAGATAGCCCTTGACGTATCATGGTCTCATGAAGTCAAATCTCATTGGGCTGGGGTGCGCGCAACAACAACCGATTATTTACCCATCGTGGGTAGGGTAGCGGATGCGACGGCTTTTAATACGCTCTATGCTGGGCTCGAAAGTAATGCAAAACGTTGGATACCCAAGGCTGGACCTTATTATCCAGGCCTTTACGCCTGTACGGGTTTTGGTTCTCGTGGTTTAACTACCATTCCTTTGTGCGCCGAATGGTTAGCTGCACTTATTAATAATGAAATGACTTTTCTTCCTAGAAATTTACAACAAGCTTTATCGCCAGCACGGTTTTTACGTAAAGATATAGTGCGTGGCAAAATAACAAACCCTTAAGTAAATTTTGCAATGGCGTGTAAGTTGGGTGCCGATGCATTTGTGGGGCTATCACTCCAACCGACAATAGCTCCGTATTACGCTTGGGGCTAATTCATTTCTTTAATATTCATGGTACAATTAAATTTTTAGCAAAATGCAAAACACATGATCGATCTTCATTGCCATAGTCATTTTTCAGATGGTGCTTTAAGTCCTAACGAACTCATAGAACGAGCGCAAAAACAAGGAATTCAGTGCTTATCTCTTACGGATCACGATACTGTTGAAGGCTATGCTGAATTAGTCCAGGCAGCGGCATCTACCTCCATTAAGATTATTAATGGAATTGAATTGAGTACACGCTGGAAAAAACATGATTTTCATATTCTAGGTTACAAAATCAATCATACCGATGGCTTATTTGCATTAATTCAGCGCCAAGTTGAAAGCCGTATTGAACGGGCAAAGCAGATTGGTGAGGCACTCAAGGAGGTAGGTGTCACTGATGCCTATGCAAAAGCATGTGAATTAGCCGGACATACTCGTGTTGCTAGACCTCATTTTGCTCGTGTATTAGTTAATGAAGGAAAAGCTAGGGACTTACAAAAAGCATTTAAACAATATTTAGTTCGTGGGAGAAAAGCTTATATTCCTACTCCCTGGCTAACTGTGCAAGAAGCGGTAGAAGGCATTGTTGCAGCGGGTGGGCAGGCTGTTATTGCACATCCACTGAAATATGGATTGACGCGCTCTAAATTGCATGAGTTAATTGAAGATTTTAAAGAAGCTGGTGGTGTAGGTATTGAAGTGGTTTCAGGGGAAATGACTGTAACTGAAATCAATGATATGGCAGGAGTTTGCTTACGATTTAATCTATTAGCTTCTTCTGGATCTGATTTTCATGCTGATGGTATATCTCGTGTAAACCTTGGCGGTCAGAAGCAATTGCCGGTAAACTGTGTGCCTCTTTGGCATGAATGGAACATAAAACAGGGGACTTTATGAGTCAGTTTTTTGCATTACATCCCGATAACCCTCAAGCTCGTTTATTGAGAAAGGCTGTATCTATAATTCAAGATGGTGGCGTAATTGTTTATCCAACCGATTCGGGTTATGCCATAGGTTGTAGTTTAGGAAATAAAGCTGCACTTGAGCGAATTAGACGGTTAAGACAGCTGGATAAAAATCACAATATGACATTGGTGTGTCGTGATTTATCGGAACTTGGTACTTATGCTCGTGTTTCAAATCCTATATTTCGTTTATTAAAATCACGAACACCAGGGTCTTATACCTTTATTTTGAATGCAACTCATGAAGTACCACGATTAATGTTGCATCCAAAGAAAAGAACATTAGGACTAAGAGTCCCTGACAATGTGATTACTCTGGCCTTGTTGGATGCTTTAGAAGCTCCTTTAATGAGCAGTACTTTGATTCTTCCTGGAGCTAAGGCTCCATTGAGTGAGCCTGAGGCAATCAGAGATATCTTAGGAAACCAAATTGATTTAGTAATCGATGGCGGTAATTGTGGACAAGAGCCGACTACTGTTGTTGATTTAACGGGTGATTATCCGGTGATTTTAAGGGAAGGAAAAGGGGATCCGGAGCCGTTTAGATAATTTTGAAAACGGACTCATCTCCTTTAATTACCCTAAATTTGTATTTTAATAACAAAAAAGAGGATATTGATGTCAGCATTATTTACTTCCAATAAACGTGTTGTTTCTGGTATGCGTGTGAGTGGACGATTACATCTTGGCCATTATCATGGCGTACTCAAAAATTGGATCAAATTACAACATCAATACGATTGCTTCTTTTTTGCCGCAGACTGGCATGGCTTGACAACTCAATATAATGAACCAGGATTTATGGAGAAGCATCTGTGGGATATGATCATTGATTGGCTCGCTTGTGGTGTTAATCCAGGCCTATCGCGAATATTTATCCAATCCTGGGTTCCTGAGCATGCCGAGCTGCATTTACTTTTATCCATGATTACTCCATTAGGGTGGTTAGAGCGGGTACCTAGCTTTAAAGATCAGCAGGAAAAGTTGAAAGAAAAAGATCTCTCAACCTATGGCTTTTTAGGTTATCCCTTATTGCAGAGTGCGGATGTATTGTTATACCACGCTGATTATGTACCTGTGGGGGAAGATCAGGTTGCTCATATTGAGTTAACTCGTGAAATTGCACGTCGGTTTAACCACATCTATGGTAAAGAGGCTAATTTTGAAGAGCTAGCTACAGAAGCCATTAAAAAGATGGGTAAGAAAAATGGTAAAATTTACAGCGAGTTACGCCGCCAGTTCCAAGAACATGGTAACCATGAGTCCATTAAAACAGGGCAAGCTTTGCTTGAAGATCAACCCAATTTATCGATTGGTGATAAAGAGCGTCTTTTAGGATACTTAGAAGGTAGTGGTAAAATCATTCTTACCGAACCTCAGCCATTACTTTCTGCAACTTCAAAAATGCCTGGAACTGATGGGCAAAAAATGTCTAAATCTTATCATAATACCATTATGCTAAGAGAAGAGCCGGCGCAAGTAGAAAAGAAAGTGCTAACAATGCCAACCGATCCTGCGCGGGTTAAGAGAACTGACCCAGGTGAGCCAGAGAAATGCCCTGTATGGCAGTTCCATAAAATCTATTCTCCAGATGATATGAAGGATTGGGTGCAAACCGGTTGTCGTACTGCGGGAATAGGTTGTATTGATTGTAAACGACCAGTCATTGATGCAATCAATAAAGAGCTGGAACCGATACAAGCTTCTATTGCTGATTATGAATTCGATTTGGGTTCTGTAAAACGTATTGTTACGGAAGGAAGTGAGGCTGCACGAGAAGAAGCCTGTAAGACAATGAATACGGTTAGAGAAGTGATGGGAATTGATTATTGATGGAAGCTGAATTACTCAGTAAACCGGAAATTAAAGCCGTTGTTGATGGCAAAGAGTTTACTGAGATTCCTGATGATTTGTTCATCCCACCTGATGCGCTGGAGGTTCTTCTGGACTCCTTCAGCGGGCCGTTGGATTTGCTGTTATACCTTATTCGTAAGCAAAATATTGATATTTTAGATATTCCTATTGTCAGTATTACAAAGCAATATTTGCATTATATTCAATTAATGGAATACCGACGGCTGGAGCTCGCCGCTGATTATTTGTTGATGGCTGCGATGCTGGCCGAGATCAAATCAAGGATGTTATTACCAATTACACCTAATGGTGATGAGGAAGAGGATGAAGACCCGCGCATGACGTTAGTTCGTCGATTACAAGCGTATGAACAGATTAAGCTTGCTGCTGAATTATTGGATGGTTTACCTAGGCAAGATCGGGATAATTTCGCAATCCAATTAGAGTCTCCGGAAATGGAGTTAATTAAAGTGCATCCAAAGGTAGAGTTAGCTGAATTGATTACGGCAATGAAGACTTTATTGCAACGAGAAGAACATATTAGCCATCACCAGATCTCACGTGAAGCAATGTCAGTTCGGGATCGTATGAATGCCGTATTGTTGCAATTACAAGAGCATAAGTTGCTGGAGTTTCGACAGTTATTTACTTTAGAAGAAGGCCGCATGGGATTAGTTGTTTCGTTATTAGCGATACTTGAGTTGGCCAGACAATCGCTAATTGTTATTACACAGCAAGAAGCATTTTCTTCGATACATCTACAGGCTGCTTAAAATGGATGAAACTGAATTAAAAAATATCGTAGAAGCTTTATTATTAAGTTCTTCTGATCCTTTGTCTTTGGATAAATTATCAGAGGCTTTCGATGAATGGCAAAAACCTACTAAGGAGCAATTGAGTGGCGTAATTGATCTGTTAAAAGCAGATTATGCCGCACGTGCATTTGAGTTAGTTCAGGTTGCTACAGGCTATATAATTCAAACTAAAAAAGAATTTGGTCCTTGGGTAGCACGTTTGCAGATCGAAAAGCCAGCTAAATATTCACGGGCATTTCTGGAAACTTTGGCAATAATTGCCTATAAACAGCCAGTAACTCGTGCGGATATCGAAGAGTTACGTGGTGTGACTGTGAACAGTCAGATTATGAAAACATTATTGGAGCGGGAATGGATTCGTATTGCAGGGTATAAGGATGTTGCGGGTAAACCTGCGGTTTATACAACAACGAGAGAATTTTTAAATTATTTTAACCTTAAAAATTTAAATGAACTTCCATCCTTACCCGAAGTATTGGAAACATTAACCCTAGATAATTCTATTGAAGAGTGTACTACTGAATGAGCAGCGAACGGTTACAAAAAATATTAAGCCAAGCGGGTCTTGGTTCACGTCGTGAAATGGAGCGATGGATTGAAAATGGCTGGGTACAAGTCAATGGTAAGCCCGTAAAGTTGGGAGATTCCGCAACTGGCGAGGATAAAATTACCGTAAAAGGTAAGTTAATTGCCAATCCACTTAAAGTGAAACAAAATACCCGAATTTTACTTTACCATAAGCCTGTCGGTGAAATTTCAAGCCGCCATGATCCTAAATTTGAAAAAACAGTGTTTGATAACTTGCCTCATTTAAGACAAGGTCGTTGGGTGCAAGTAGGGCGCTTGGATTTAAATACATCTGGCTTGCTAATTTTCACTAATAATGGTGAATTAGCAAATCAGCTTATGCATCCTAGATATGGTTTAGAGCGCGAATATGCAGTGCGTGTGCATGGTCAAGTGAGCCCTGAATCATTAAAGAATTTACTAAAAGGTGTTGAGCTCGACGATGGAGTTGCCAAATTTACTCGTCTGGAATATCGAGGTGGCGAGGGAACAAACTCCTGGTACCATGTGACACTAAACGAAGGTCGTAATCGTGAGGTACGTCGTTTATGGGAATCCCAAGGCGTTGAGGTAAGCCGTCTAATACGTGTTCGTTATGGCATGATTTCGATGCCAAGATATTTGGTTCGTGGGCAGACCTATGAATTAACACCTAAAGAGGTAAGTGATTTTTTGGCGTCATTGCCGAAAGAGCCAACCTAACAATCTAACGGATAGCTACATCGTCGGTTGTATGGACTTTGTTTGCTGGGCTTTTCAGAGCCCAGTCTACGTAAAAATTTAGAAAACGTAGCCGTACTAGCGCAGCGTAATACGGGGTTGAATCTAGTTTGTATACTTCTCATGACAGCCATTTTGTGCCAGAACATCTCGTATGACGACTTCGTCTAATACGGCTACATGTTTGTTGAGGCTACGGAGAGTTAGGTAGTGTAGGTAGTGGCGTTCTTGCCAAATGGCTTGAGTGAATCGGCAATATGCTCATATAACTCAGGCAACCAACGTGGTTGTGCAAAAGTTGATGTTGATGGTTTTTCATGGCGTAGATCATTCGGGGCAATAATTACCTGAATATTATTTAAGCCAACACGGCGCGCCAAGATAAACAGCTGATCAATCGCCAGATCGCCAATTGCTAAACAGCCCACAGATAAGCTTTTACCATGAATAAAAATGTTATTACCTAATTGTCGTCTACCATCTTCATAACCTTTTTTTCTATCGAAGTTATTGGGATAGTTAATCATCATGGATAAATGCATGCTGCTGAACGGGTTAAAATTCACCAGCTTATAAACCCCTTCAGGAATTTGTTTGTCATTTTCACGTAATTTCGGGCCAAGGCGACCACTAAACCCAGTTAATGGATAATTATGTACATGTGTCCAATCTTGATCAGAGTTTTTTGCCCAAAGCTCTACTCGGCGCTCTGATTTGAACGCAAGCAGCGCAATTTCGCGTGGAGGATAACTTACTTTGGCTTTGGCAAAGTAGGACTTCAATTGCGGCTCAACACGTAAACCATAGCGTTTTATTGCACGATCAACCGCTTGATCCCAATCAAGCTTATGTGACATCGCAAAGCTATTCAAACTCAACAGCATAATTGCAAAAGTAATAAAACGTTTCATAACAATATTAAGATGATAAATTATAGGCATGGTATCAAATAATAGTCCGTAGAACAATTCAAAACTCCCAAGCGGGGAACATAAACAGCTCCTAAAAATGCTTGGGTATCAATAACCTTACTTACTTTTTTCTGGTTTAGCAGCTTTTGTTGACAATAAATGTAACTGATTTGTAACAAAACTTGGACTTGTTGACAAGTGGCCTACAGACGCAACCAATCCATAATAATTAGGGCACAGATACATCACTGTGTCATCAGGCATAACTTTATAAAAAACATATTTATAATCACAATAACTTGGTTTGCTAAATAGGGCAACCTGCATTACCGGTGTCCCTGGTTTTTTATTTTCAATGAAAATGGCATTAATCCATATATTGATTACAATTAAAAAAGCGCCAACAACTACTAAAGCATTAATAAAGGTAGCAATATAATTAAAAACTGGATGCCCACTACTCAAGTGCATGATGACACGAATCAGTGCAACTAGTAAAACCACTAGAGTAAAGGAATAAATTGCTGCATTCGTATAATCAAAATAGGTACTAAAAATTTGATTTCCAGAAAATTGGAAGTGAATAAGCACAGCAATAAGGCTAATCCAAAGAGAGGAAATAATATACTGAATAGCTTTTCTTTTCATTCCAATAATTAAATGCACCAATGCAATTAATGGAAAAAAATATTGAATAACTTGAGCCAGCGTGTACATTAAATTCATTTCTTAAATTAAAGCTTATTTTTCCTAGATTTACATATTTATATCAGGATTTTAAAGTGTTGGCTAGTCGTCATATCAAAAGAAATGGGGCTGTTTTTTTCTGATTAGGTTTAGCCGTGATATGGGAAACTAATGGGATTTACTTCAGTAGACTTAGCAAAACAATTTATACCGAATTAGCGTAGTTTGACCGCGGGTAATTCGATCTTGTATATGACACATAATCATGGATTTAATTAAGCAAGTACCGTTAGTTACACCCAATCAATCTACGATTTTTGCCTAATTAAAATAATATACTGTTGTGTTGGATATGTTGTTGATTTAACCATTTCATCTGGAAGAATGATTTTTCGGACATTAAAAGTGCTCTGAACACTAGTTAGATAGTCCAGTGGATTAATCAAATTGGGAGTATAACCTAAGTTATTACGTGCTCTATTGACAGGGTTTCTCGGATGCAGACTTCCAATCCATAAAGGTTTTTTCGATTTAGAAAAATTATAATTTGATTCCCAAATCCTCAACTCCAAAGTTAAATTAGATTTGCTATCCGTATAAATCATGCTTAAAGAAGGTGCTTTATTTTCATATAACTGAGTTAGCAATGGTAAATTAATATTAGTGGGCTGGCTGTTTATCCACGTAAGCAAATTAGATAAAAATGATTCAGAATGTGTGGTCCATCCTTTTTGCGTTAGATGTTCCTCAAGAACTGTTAGATCTCCAGAATATTCAATATTAAATAAGCTAATCCTTTTTCCAATTCGATTTAGCCTGTAAATAGGTAATGCGGTTTTTTTTTGATTCCACCAAGCGGCTTCATCGAGAACAAACTCTTTATGATATGGAGTGTGGTTATACGAAAGAGTGTGAAAATTACAGTAAGTAGAAATTATAGTTCCAAAAAGGGTGCAGGCAAAAAGCGACAAAATCATATAAACTGCATTGTTTACTGTGACTGGCTTTAAAGGCCATCGCCTATAAAGTAAACAACAAAACAAACCGATACTTGCTCCGGCAAAATAAGAGGCCAATACATCCGTGAGCCAATAATCTCCTAAATAAAGAGCCCCAAAGCCACTTAAGCCTAGAATACTAAATACAAAAGTTTTTAATGTGTTGGTGAATGGAGAATAGATACTATTAATATAAAATAGAATAAACCCGTAAAAAGCAGAAGCTACGAGAATATGAGGTTCTGGATAGGAGGAGCCTGGCATGAGAACCAATAACCCTGGTGGTCTTGGGGTGTATACAAAATGAGAAAGTATAAAAATTAATAGGACACTGAAAAGAATTAAGCCACTGCTATAAATAATCGCTTTATAATTCTTGCTATAAATAAACCAGCAACAGCTTGCAATAAAAAGACAAACTATTGTGATTGTGGAAGTAAGTTGGGTACAAAAAATAAAAAAAACTACTAATACTAATGAATGGAAACTTTGAATAAATAAGTGGGTTGGGGTATTTATTGCATGAAGCCATTCTTCTTGGAGGGTTAATCCAGTAAATACAACAAAGCAAAAAAAACAGAATAGGGTTATAAGAACAAGTGAAGCAGTGGTGTCGTGATTTTTTTCATTTTTTGGGGTAATTGCCCGACATAATGGCGATAATAGAGATTTCCGTTTTAATCGGTTAAGCCAAAAACTATGTAGGTTGCTTTTAAAGAAGTTGCTTAACTTCACAACAAGCCATTTTATCATTAAGCTTATTAGCCAGAGAGCTCCCAAAAGAATGAGAATTATGACAAATAAATGGGTTGCGGAGTCTACTGAAAGTTCATGACTGGCTGCACCAATAACGACTCCAGGCATTACATAAAGCAGGGACCACCCTATGGCAGATAAGAAGTTTGCAATAAGAAAACGCCATTGTGGCATATGCATTATGCCGGCAATAACAGGAATAATTGAGCGTAACGGACCAACGAATCGGCCAATTAACACGCTTTTGCCACCATGTATTTCAAAAAAATCTTTGCCGTATTTGATCAAGGACGGGTATTTTTTAAAAGGCCAAATATCTGTTAATCGCTCACTGTAAACATAGCCTAGAGCATAGCTTAGGCTATCGCCAACCACTGCTCCAAGAATCGCAGCGATTAGTGTCAGATCAATACGCATCGCCCCAGAACCTGCCAGCATTCCTATTGCCGTCATCGTGACGCTTCCAGGGACTATGCTGCCAATAATCGCTAAAGATTCAGCTAATGAGATTAAAAAAGTAATGAGCAGAGCCCAATGAGGGTAATGTTGTAACCAGTCTTTAAGTGGTGCTACATAATCTACGAACAAACTCATATGGGCTCATTAACTAAATTGTTGTAGAAAATATTGCGTGAATTGTTGATTGACTTCTTCAAATGATACTTTAGGATAAAAATGACTGATTTGTGTCATTTCCATTTTAGCAAATCCACAAGGGTTAATTCCTAAGAATGGTTTTAAATCCATATCAACATTCAGTGCAATTCCATGATAGGTACATCCATTTTTGACTCGTAAACCAATCGAGGCAATTTTTTGTTCTTTAACATAAACACCAGGAGCCCCGCAACGAATGGTTGCTTTAATATCATATTGAATTAGGACAGATATTAATGTTTGCTCCAATTGAGAAACTAAGGTTCTAACACCTAGATTTTTTCGATTTATATCCATTAAAATATAAGCAACCAATTGGCCTGGGCCATGATAGGTTACTTGCCCGCCTCGATCGGATTGAACGACTGGTATGGAAGCGGGATTTAAAATATGTTCAGGTTTTCCTGCTTGACCTTGGGTATAGACAGCGTGATGTTCTAACAGCCATAGCTCATCGTGAGTTTGGGCGTCTCGATTTAATGTAAACTCTTTCATCTGTAACCAAACATCACTATAGTTTTGAATGCCAAGCTGTCGTATTTGCATTATAGGACCATTTTAATATCGGGATGTTTTGTCACGTCTTGATAAAATGCATCAAGCATCGCCTGATTTTCTGCATAAACAACTACTGTAATTGCCAAAAAATTATTTTCCTTACTTGGCTTATGAGTAATTTTCTCTTGCTCAATTGTTGGAAAATGTTTTAGCGTTATTTCCCTAATTTCTTTAAGAAACGATGGGGAATTATTCCCCATTATTTTTATAGGAAAATGACAGGGAAATTCAATTAAGGTTGTTTTAGTCATCTTATACCTTAAGAGCCAAACCAGCTTCTAAATGTTAAGCGAATGGAGTCTTTCATACGAGTAAAAAAGCCTCCAGACTCGACATCTTGTAATGCATAAACAGGACGAGTCGCCACAACGTTATTATCAAACTGTACAACTAAATCACCTACTTTGTCTCCTTTTTTAATTGGTGCTTCTAAATAAGAAGGGATCTTGGTTGATACATTCAGGCGTTGATATTGGCCAGTAGGTATCGTAATGAATTGCTCTTCATTCAAACCTACAGATATTTTATCTGCTGTTCCTTTGTAAAGAGGAAGTTCAGTAACTGCTTGGCCTTTTTTATAAAGTTGATGCGTTTCAAAGAATCTAAAACCATAGTTTAATAATTTTTCGCTATCGTCCGCACGTGATGAGTCACTTGGCTCGCCTAAAACAACGGCTAATAGGCGCATATTATCTCGTTTTGCTGAGGATACCAGGCAAAAACCAGCTTCGTTAGTATGGCCTGTTTTTAAGCCATCGACCTGGTTATCACGCCATAAAAGACGATTTCTGTTGGGTTGGCGGATTCCATTATACGTAAACCATTTTTGTTTGTACCAGTCATAGTATTGTGGGAAATCAACAACCAAGGCTCTACCGAGAATAGCCAAGTCTTTTGCAGTTGTATATAGGTTTGCATCAGGTAAGCCGGTACTGTCTGTAAAATGGCTATTTTTCATGCCTAGGTTTTGAGCTTGCTGATTCATCAGATCGGTGAATGAGTTTTCCGTTCCACCAACATGTTCCGCCATTGCTACGCAAGCATCATTACCTGAATCAACGATAATTCCTTTAAGTAAATCCTCAACGGGAACTTGTTGACCTTCTTTTATGAACATTCGTGAGCCACCTATTTTCCAGGCCTCTTTGCTCACACGAACCAGGTCAGTTAAATGGATTTGCTCATGCTGGAGCGCATTTGAGATAACATATAAAGTCATCATCTTAGTTAAACTGGCAGGAGGCAAGCGTTCTTCGCTATTTTTTTCAGCAATAATTTTTCCACTGTTTACATCAATAAGAATGTAGGCTTTAGCGTTCAGTATTGGGGCTGCCGGAGTAACTAGTGGTTTATTGGTAACCGTTGGAGATGGCCTTTCAAGATCCGCATTAGGCGTTGGCCTTTCTAAGGTGTCTGTTCCATCAGCAAAAGTATTTGTTGATTGAACGAATAAAGTGATAAGAAACAATGTAGTCAATAAAAAAGACGTTGCACGTGTCATGTTTTTACCTGATATGGGTTACAAAATGTCATATCTTACCACAGGCTAGGGCAAGCGACCAATTAACAGATTAAGAAATATTGAATTATTTTATAAAATTACGCCTATTTATACCATTGGCAATTAAAGTAATTTAGCACATAATTTTTATTATTAATTCATATGGGTCTTATATCTGTCTATTCGGTTTATATTAAAACTCTTTGAGTTTGATTTTTGTGATTATCGGTTTTTTTTCCAGTTAATCCTTCGAAAATTCATAATCTTTCTGTATATTACAGCAAACATTTATTTCAAATTTGGGAATTTATGAGAAAGATACTTATTGCTGTAGCAATCTTGTTATCAGGTTGCCAAACTACAAATCAGTCTCTTAACTCTGGGGTGTCAGGAAACAAACACGCTGCAAAAAGTACCCAGCAGAATAGAAACCAAGCGATTTATAATCGATATAAAAATAAAGGAAATCGCTACATTCAAGCTCAGGATGGAGCGCCTATTAAAGACCCTAAAATGAGTTTTAAAGAACCTATTCCGGCTAAAGAGCCTTTAAGCCGTTATGGGAATCCTACGGAATATAACGTAGATGGTAAAAACTATCAGGTGATGACAAATACACACCGATATAAAGCGCGCGGAATGGCTTCATGGTATGGAACTAAGTTTCATAAACAACGAACTTCAAGTGGTGAGCCATATAACATGTATGTTATGTCGGCAGCACATAAGACCTTGCCATTACCTACTTACGTACGTGTAAAAAACTTAAATAATGGAAAGGTAGCCATAGTCAAAGTAAACGATCGAGGCCCGTTTCATTCTGATCGTATAATCGACCTATCTTATGCAGCAGCATTAAAGCTGGGAGTGTTTCCTAAAGGTACGGCTCTTGTTGAGATCGAAGCATTAGCGGGTCCTGCGACTGAGGGGCGCTATTTTATCCAAGCAGGGGCTTTTGTAACGGCAACATCGGCAAAGCAGCTGAAGGCGAAATTAGATCGCTTATCGCGCGCTCCCGTAACAATAGAACACTATAAAAAACACTATATTGTTCGAGTAGGGCCATTTACTAGTAAGAATATGGCGGACAATTTAAAACAAAAATTAGCACGTAATGGCGTAAAAGATACTTTTTCTGTTTTGATTTAGCAGCGGTATATGGAATAATTAACATAAGTCGATGTAGAACTTGAAAAAACGTCATCCTGAAGTGTTTACGACGAAGGCTTTTTGAATGTGGGGCATAGATAGTTTATAACTCTTATGTCAAATTCAAGAGATTCCTTATTGCATTCGAGATGACGAGCTTAAGTGATATCAAAATTAGTTTAATTTTAATGGTGAGGTGTTCGATCAATGCATGAAGGCTCTGTCTTTTATACTATATTTTTAATTTTTGCTGGGGCTGCATTTTTATCGACGCTGGTATTGTATACCAAGCAATCATTATTAGTTGCCTATATTCTGCTTGGCGCCATCCTTGGCCCTTGGGGGATGAGGCTGGTACCTGATGTGACTACAGTACAGCAAGTAGGTGACATAGGGATTGTGTTTCTTTTGTTCTTGTTAGGCTTGCACTTACAACCACAAAACCTGGTGCATATGCTCAAGAAGGTAACTTGGATTGCTTTAGTTAGCTCACTTCTTTTTGCTGTCCTCTCTTATTGTGTTGGTCGCTATTTTGGGCTTACAGTAACTGAATCATGGATTTTAGGTGGGGCGATGATGTTCTCCAGCACAATCATCGGCTTAAAATTATTGCCTACAACTATTTTACATCATCAGCATACCGGTGAGGTTATGATCAGTGTGTTGCTTATGCAAGACGTTATTGCGATTGTGGTGCTGATTTTAATTAATGGAGCGCAAAAAACCGGTGGACTTTCATGGGATGACGTCTTCTTAGTAGGCCTTGCCTTACCCGCATTATGTCTGTTTGCATTTGCCTTTGAAAAACATATTTTAATTAGGCTATTAGCTCGTTTTGATAGAACCCAAGAATATGTCTTTTTATTGTCTATTGGCTGGTGTCTTGGCTTGTCGGTATTAGCACAGAAAATAGGTCTTTCTGAAGACATCGGTGCGTTTGTAGCCGGGGTAGCTTTAGCTGCAAGTCCGATCTCTCTTTTTATCGCAGAAAGTTTAAAACCGTTAAGAGATTTCTTTTTGGTGATGTTTTTCTTTTCTATTGGTGCAACATTCAATTTTGGTTTTGCGGGACAGGTAATTGTTCCAGCAGTTATTCTGTCTGCGTTACTTTTAATTGTTAAACCGGCATTTTTTTACCTGTTATTAGAAAAGTCTGGTGAAAAGAAACAGGTTTCTAAAGAGGTGGGTATTCGATTGGGACAGGCTAGTGAATTCTCTTTGCTTGTTGCAAGCATTGCATTAAGTTCTAAACTTATTTCAGAGTTAGCTTCTAATCTAATTCAAGCAACAACTATTTTAACCTTTATTGTTTCTTCCTACTTGGTTGTGCTGAGATACCCAACCCCTATAGCACTGTCTGATAAAATGCGTAAGGATTAATTATAATGAAATTATTGGTCATATTATTGTGCTTGTTTAGTGAACGTTTTTTGGTTCATACCATTTCTTATCAACGGTTTTATTGGTTTGGTAATTATTATCAATCAATTAAAAACATTGCAGACAAACATGGCTTTTTTAGTAATCCTTGGGCTTTGCTAGGATTAATAGTATTACCTCTCATTGTTGCGACGGGATTTATTTATATATTACTTCACGGAATATTTTACGGTTTTATGGGAGTGATTTTAAATATCGTATTATTTTTTTATTGTTTGGGGCCTCAGAATGTCTTTTATCCTGTAACTCATTCGGAGACCGAAAATAGTAATGAGCTTGCTGGCAATTATCTCTCTATGGTAAATCAACAGTTATTCTCAGTGATATTTTGGTACATTGTTGCTGGCCCAATTGTAATGGTGGCTTACCGATTAATCGCTTTATGTCGAACTATTACTCCAGTTAGTTTTCAGGCAAATGAAATTGCTGATCTACTTGAATGGATACCGGCACGTTTGACTGTCCTTTTATTTTTATTGGTGGGAAATTTTCAACGTGGTTTTAAATTGTTTTCTAACTACCTTTTTGCCAAGCCAGATTTCAATAATGAAATGATCCGCGAATGTGGTTTGCAGGCTGCACGCACTAATGATTCAGACGAAGTGCCTATGCCGATAGCTGAAGGACTTGTAGAGCATGCAATTATTGTTACGCTGGTACTCATTGCTTTGTTTACATTGATTTCTTGGTTGTAAGAACAACATACCTCTACCGACTCCCGCGATTTATCTGCGGATCCTGAGTGCTTGATGTAATACTGGATTCTGCAGACACGCTGCGGAAGGTCGGAAAGGAAAATCATGTTATTTAAATAGACGGACTTAGTCGATGAATTTTTTAATACGTATTTGTTTTTGTGTGCTATTACTTAGTCTCTTGGGCTGTGTATCGAAAGCTGGACTTCGAGGACAAGCTTTAGCTCCATGCACTGCTACATGCATGCAACATTTTGAGTTTTGTAAGCAAAATTGTGTTGATAATTGCCCTACTTGTTCTTGGAGTTCAACGCACCAATCTGCAGTAAATTTTTCAAAATATGTGAATGAGCGAAAAGTAGAGGGTAAAAAGGTAATGCGTGAGTTGAATTCTTACCGCGATCCACTACAATGCCGCAAAGTTACATGTGATTGCATAGCTGATTTAATAGCATGTAAACAAAGTTGTTCAGGTGTAATCCATAAACGATTACAAGCGATACCTAATTGTGTTTAATAGTTAAAAAGAATGTCGGGGACATGTTCATGGCAAATGAAACTAATTTAGATTTGGATCCTATTGAAACGCGTGAATGGCTGGATGCCCTACAAGCTGTATTAACCAATGATGGTGCTGAGCGCGGAGCTTTTATTTTACAGCAACTTTTAAATAAGGCTAATACTGAAGGAGTAAGGTTAACAAGCTCATTGAATACGCCTTATCGAAATACGATTAAGACTTATGAGGAAAAACCAATCCCTCCTGATGAGGGAATGGCTACACGCATTAATGCCCTAATTCGCTGGAATGCAGTAGCTATGGTATTGCGCGCTGGAAAATATGCTGCGGAGCTTGGTGGTCATATTGCTTCTTATGCTTCTTCATCAACACTCTATGAGACTGGCTTCAACCATTTTTTCAAGGGCCCAAATAGTGAAGGTGGTGGTGATTTACTTTACATCCAAGGCCATTCTTCGCCTGGTATTTATGCTCGTGCATTTCTTGAAGGTCGCTTAGATGAAAATCAGTTAAGCAATTTCAGGCAAGAAGTTGAAGTGAACGGTTTGTCTTCATACCCACATCCTTGGTTAATGCAGGATTTTTGGCAATTCCCCACAGTTTCGATGGGTTTAGGGCCATTACAAGCTATTTATCAAGCACGCTTCCTAAAATATTTGGAGCATCGCGGCCTTATTAAAGAAACCGGTAGAAAAGTATGGGCTTTTTTAGGTGATGGTGAAACTGATGAGCCAGAATCTTTAGGTGCTTTAAGTATTGCTGCCCGAGAGAAACTGGATAATCTTATTTTTGTAGTGAATTGTAATTTACAACGTCTTGATGGTCCTGTTCGTGGTAATGGCAAAATCATTCAAGAGCTTGAACGCGTGTTCCGGGGAGCTGGCTGGAATGTAATTAAGGTGATTTGGGGTAGTCGTTGGGATCCCTTATTTGCAGTGGATAAAGATGGCTGGATGCAAAAACGCATGGAAGAATGTGTTGATGGTGAATACCAGGCTTATAAAGCAAATAATGGCGCTTACGTAAGACAACATTTCTTTAATCAATATCCTGAGTTAAAGAAAATGGTTGAGCACTATTCCGATGATGAGATTTGGCGCTTAAATCGTGGTGGCCATGATTCTCAAAAAGTATATGCTGCATACTCTGAAGCAGTAGCTCATAAAGGAAGTCCTACTGTAATTCTTGCTAAAACAATTAAAGGTTATGGCATGGGTGCTGCCGGCGAAGGGCAAAACATCACGCATCAACAAAAGAAAATGACTGCGGATCAGTTAAAGGTCTTTAGGGATCGTTTTAATATTCCGATTACTGATGAGCAAATCGCTGATATACCTTTTTATAAGCCAGCAGATGATAGCCCCGAGATTAAATACCTTAAAAAGCAACGTGAAGCATTAGGTGGTTACTTGCCTTCGCGTACGACTAAAGTGGAACCACTGAAAGCTCCTGACCTGGCTGATTTTGCATCAGTTACTAAAGGCTTAGGCGAGCGTGAAATTTCTACCACAATGGCTTTTGTACGTATTCTTGGTGTTTTGTTAAAGAATAAAGAACTTAGTTCACGAATTGTTCCTATTGTTCCTGATGAGTGTAGAACCTTTGGTATGGAAGGATTGTTCCGTCAAATAGGAATTTACTCCCCAGTTGGCCAGCTTTATACGCCAGTGGATCATGAGCAGGTTATGTTCTATCGTGAAGCCAAAGATGGTCAAATTCTCGAAGAGGGTATTAATGAGGCCGGTGCATTCTGTTCTTGGATTGCGGCTGCGACTTCATACAGTAGCAATCAATTGGCGATGATTCCTTTTTATATTTACTACTCAATGTTTGGTTTCCAACGTATTGGGGACTTGGCATGGGCTGCTGGTGATATGCAAGCTCGAGGCTTCTTGCTAGGTGGTACTGCTGGTCGAACCACACTTGCAGGGGAAGGATTGCAGCATCAAGATGGCCATAGTCATATCATGGCATCGACAATTCCTAACTGTATTTGCTATGACCCAACTTATGCTTATGAGGTGGCAGTAATTATCCAGCACGGCTTATACCGTATGTATGAAAAAATGGATAACGTGTTTTATTACATTACTGTAATGAATGAAAACTACGTACAACCTGATATGCCTGAAGGAGTTGAAGAAGGTATTATCAAAGGGATGTATCTATTACAAGAAAGCAAGAAGAAATCTAAGCAGCATGTTCAACTAATGGGATGTGGAACTATTCTGCGTGAAGTAATTAAAGCCGCTGAAATGCTTAAGGCAGATTATTCAATCACTTCAGATATTTGGAGTGTCACCAGCTTTAATGAATTGCGTCGTGAAGGTTTAGCGGTAGAACGATACAATGCGATGCATCCAGAACAAACAGCTCAAGAAAGTTATGTGACCACGCAATTAAAAGGAAAACAAGGTCCTGTTATTGCTGCAACGGATTACATGCGTCTTTTTGCCGATCAAATTCGTCCTTTTGTACCAAATCAATATGTAACTTTAGGTACTGATGGTTATGGACGAAGTGATACTCGCGAACGTCTACGTCATTTCTTTGAAGTTGATGCAAAATACATCGTATTAGCGGCATTGAACGCTTTAGTTGCTGAAGGCAGCATCGATAAGTCTAAAGTAGTTGATGCAATTAAGCGTTACAACATTAATCCTGACAAGCTGGATCCAGTAACTCATTAAGTGATTCCAAACAAAGGCTAGGACAATATACTCTAGCCTTTATCCAGACTACATTAGAGGACAGATATGGCAAATGAAATAGAGGTAAAGATCCCTGATATAGGTGGTTCTACCCAGGTTGATGTAATTGAAATATTGGTTAAAGTTGGCGATAAGATTGATATTGATACGCCATTAGTTACTTTAGAATCAGATAAAGCCAGCATGGAGATTCCTTCCTCAGTTGCAGGAACAATCACCAGCTTAAAAGTTAAAGTTGGAGACAAAGTTTCTGAAGGCGATGTGATTCTTTTAGCTACTGTAGATAATGATAGCGCTGCATCGAAAGAAGAGGCTAAACCTAGTGAGTCAGTGGCTCAACATAGTCCTGAACCAAGTGTTGTTCAAGAAACTTCTACCGCAACCGTAGAAAGGGAAGTTGAAGTTAAGATTCCTGATATTGGTGGTGGCAAAGTTGATGTAATTGAAGTGATGGTTCAAGTCGGTGACCAAATTTCTGTTGATATGCCCCTCATTACTTTAGAGTCAGATAAAGCCAGTATGGAGATACCATCTCCAGTTGCAGGAACCATAACCAAGTTAAGTCTTAAAGTTGGCGATAAGGTTTCCGAAGGGGATCTAATTCTTCTTGCACTGACTGCAGGTATTATGGCGCCAGCGCTTAAAGAGGAAGTAAAGCTTGCTGCGGAACCGCCGGCTACAGTTCCAGCGCCCGTTAGTGGTCAGCCAGCACCTACTGAATATAGTTCTGCCTCTGCAGCATTCGTTTCTGCAGGTCCTGCGGTTAGACGCATGGCAAGAGAGCTTGGTGTTAATTTAGCGGATGTAAAAGGCAGTGGGCGCAAAGGACGTGTAGGCAAAGAAGATATTCAAGCTTATGTTAAAGCACGTTTGAGCGAACAGCCTGGCTCGAGTTCTTTAGGAATTCCGGCAGCTCCTGTAATTGATTTTACTCAGTTTGGTGAGATTGAAACAAAACCACTTAATAAAATTAAAAAACTTACTGGTGTTAATGTTCATCGTTCCTGGATCACTATTCCACATGTGACTCAGTTTGATTCTGCAGACATTACTGATGTTGAAGCATTTAGAAAAGATGAAGCAGAACGGTCTAAAGATAAAGGATATAAACTCACTTTATTGGCTTTTGTTTGCGCCGTAGTGAGCAAAGCATTACGTGCCTTCCCACAATTTAATGCTTCTTTGGATGCAAGTGGTGCTAATTTAATTTATAAAAAATATTGCAATATTGGTATCGCGGTGGAAACACCTAATGGCCTTGTTGTTCCTGTGATTAAGAATGTTGATAAATTAAGTATTGCAGACATTGCTGTGGAAATGGGACGTTTAAGTGCCAAAGCCCGCGATAAGGGATTAATGCCCGCGGATATGTCTGGTGGCTGCTTCACCATTTCTAGTCTTGGTGGTATTGGTGGAACTTCATTTACGCCTATAGTGAATAGCCCAGAGGTTGCGATTTTAGGCTTGTCTCGTTCTGAGATAAAACCTGTTTATGAGAAAGGCGCATTTCAACCAAGACTGATGTTACCTTTATCATTATCGTATGATCATCGTGTTATTGATGGTGCAGAAGCTGCACGTTTCACGCGATTTATTTGTGATAGCTTAAGTGATATTCGACGAATTTTGCTTTAATAACATATTAATAAATAAAGAGGTTTTGCAATGGCTAGTAAAATAAAGACTGATGTTGTCGTATTAGGAAGTGGGCCTGGGGGATATACCGCTGCATTCAGAGCAGCTGATTTAGGAAAAAAAGTTGTTTTAGTTGAACGTTATGATTCATTAGGTGGTGTTTGTTTAAATGTAGGTTGTATCCCATCTAAAGCTTTATTACACATTGCTAAAGTTGTTGAAGAAGCTCATGAGATGGAAGATCAAGGCGTAAGCTTTGGCAAACCAACTATGGATAATAAAAAAATGGTTGCTTGGAAAAACTCCGTTGTTAGCAAATTGACGGGAGGGTTAAAAGCACTAGCAAAACAACGTAAAGTTGAGGTAGTTACTGGCCTAGGTAAGTTTTCCGGCACGCATCAAGTTACTGTTGATACTAAAGATGGTCCGGTTGATGTTGAGTTTGAAAATGCAATTATTGCCGTAGGTTCTGAATCGGTTAACTTACCATTCATTCCAGAAGACAAGCGTATATTTAGCTCAACAGGCGCTTTAGAACTTGCAGATATTAAAGGCAGTTTATTAGTTCTAGGTGGTGGAATCATTGGGCTGGAAATGGCAACTGTTTATTCTGCTTTAGGCGTTGATGTTACCGTTGTGGAGTTTATGGATCAATTAATTCCTGGTGCTGATGCTGATTTGGTTAACGTGTTACAAAAACGTATGAGCAAAAAAGGCGTAAAATTCCTGTTAAAAACTAAAGTTACTGCAGTTGAAGCGAAGAAAGATGGCATCTACGTTTCTATGGAAGGCGAACACAAGACTGATAAGCCTCTTTGTTTCCAACAGGTTCTTGTTTCTGTGGGTAGAAAACCTAACGGTGGTATGATTGATGCTGATAAAGCTGGCGTTAATGTTGATGAGCGTGGATTTATTAATGTAGATAAACAACAACGTACTAATGTTCCACATATTTTTGCCATTGGAGATGTAGTAGGGCAACCTATGTTGGCACATAAAGCGATCCCAGAAGGTAAAGTGGCTGCTGAAGTGATTGCAGGCAAGAAACATTACTTTGATCCTAATTGCATTGCTAGTGTTGCTTATACTGATCCCGAATTAGCTTGGGCTGGTTTAACTGAAAAAGAAGCAAAAGAGAAGAACATTCGTTACGAAAAAGCAACGTTCCCCTGGGTTGCTAGTGGCCGTGCATTAAGCATGGGACGTGAAGAAGGGATGACGAAATTATTGTTCTGCCCAGACACTAATCGCATCCTAGGTTCTGGTATTGTTGGTGTTAACGCGGGTGATTTGATTGCTGAAACTGCATTAGCAATTGAAATGTGCTGTGATGTGGAAGATATCGCATTAACGATTCATCCTCACCCAACATTATCTGAAACAATTGCTCAGGCTGCTGAAGCATTTGAAGGAACGATTACTGATCTCTATTTGCCTAAGAAAAAGAAAGATTAAGCACGGTGCCCGTATTACGATTATTGTGTAATACGGGCAACATTCTTTAGGAGCACAAGGAATTATGTGGAATATCCGCTGTATGCACGAGTCTGATATAGATAACGTTTATGCAATTGAAACCACGGTTCATATTACCCCTTGGAGTCGTACCATTTTAAGAGACTGCGTGCTGGTAGGTTATAACTGCCTCGCTCTTGAAACGAGAATAAATGATGATTGGGTGCTTGGGGGCTACATGATTTGTAGACAACGGGACCATGTTTGTCATATCTTAAATTTCTGCATTGCTAAACATTTGCAATCCCAAGGCTATGGCCGTAAGTTTTTAGAGCATGTACTTAACTTGTTAAGCAAGGCCAAAGATACTCACACAGTGATGCTCGAGGTCAGGCCAAGTAATGCATCTGCATTACATCTTTATAAAAGTATGGGATTTGAGGAAACGGAAGTTAAGCCGGATTATTATAAAGATAATGACAAAGTAGAGGATGCAATTCTTTTAAAGAAATTTTTATGAGTTTAGCACGACATCGTCAATAGATCTTCGTCCAAAACTTCTAAGGATGACGCGCACCAAAAAAATCAGGAAAAAGTAGTCTGTCAAGACTGTTTTTTTATTATTTCTTTGTTATCATACCCAACCCAGACAACTGTCTTTTCACCACACTCTCTTGTGGATAACTTTTCTAAAAACCTCTAATACACCCTGATTATCTTTGCGCACAATTAAGAAAAAATCCTTTTAAGACTTACATCTACGCTATATTTCTATCTTTTTCCTGGAAAAGGGGTTATCCACAAAATCTGTGGATAACCTTGTGTATAGATCTGTGAGTTATTTGAAAACCAATCACTTTTAGTGGGTGTATTAATATTAACCAATACTGCCCTACAGATTTAAGTATTGATAAATCTAGATGTAGAAGTAGAATAGGTTCGCTCCTAATTTAGGATGATGAGATTTTTATATGGAGATTTATACATGAAGGTATCAACTTATGGTATGTGGGAAAAGTTTCGGATTCAGTTTGTAACTTCCTTGCTGACTATTCCGGGTTTAGATTGCACTCGTGAGCAAATCGATGAAGCATTATTAGGACCAGTTATTACAGATGTTGTAGATCTTGCGTTTAAATGCCATGAAGAATTAGCAAAAGCGAACTCTCCATTAAGTATGAAAGAACGGATTATTTTTTCTTATGAAAAGTCCTTAGCTTGTATCTTGCCAACATTAGCTGGAGCTTTGTCCAAATCGTCAGAACTTATTGCTCCGCACTATGAATGTTTTAAAAATAACTGCCTTGCCTTTTCTAAAGATAATATTGATTATTTAGAGCGCTTGGGCGAAATAAGTCGTAAGATTAAATCCCAATATATGATTGAGCTGTATGGAAGTGAGTTTGCAACTAGTTATCCTAACTTAGCAAAACTTTTACCTTTTAACGATATGGCGCTTGTTGATACAGCGAGTAAGGTTGTCTCTGCAGAAATAAAAAAAGAGTGCCCTGAGGCGATTCATTTGCAAATGGAACTACATATTTCTTATATCACCGAAATTTCAAATCAAAGGATGGTTAAAGAGAGCTTTGCTGAAGACTTTAAAAGAGAAACTGGATTAAGTATGGATGATTTTAAGAAACAACATGCTTTAGATAAAAAAGAGCCGGTTGTTTCTGTAACTGCGGGAGGGTTCTTTAAGGTTGGTAGCCACGATGCGAAAGGGGCCGAGCAATTAGGTAGTTCATTTAGCCCAAGTTGACATGCCTTGTTGTAAAACCAAATGAATTCTCTACAATGTTTGTAGGCTGGGCTTAACAGCCCAGCCTACATTTGGAGTAAAAGATATCGCAATTGATGAAAATTGGCAGTCATTAAAAAAGTTTAACTATAAATGCCAAGTCAATACTGTTTTTTATTTTTTTCTTTGTTATTATGTGCGACTTGAAGTCCTATCCTACCTAACCACAATCTGTGGATAACTTTTTCACCTGCTTTCATGTCTTTACTGAGTTGATGCATTCATTTTATTGTTTGAACCCTTTGGCAAAGCGGTTTTTGCCTTCTTTCTTATGATCAAAGCATTTATGTTTTATCCACAAAATCTGTGGATAACCTTGTGTATAGTGTTGTAATTACTTGATTTATCAGCTTGTTTTTGCCTTGTGTCAAAATTCAACATTCCTGGTTTGAGAGAACAGGGTGGGATAAATGATATTTAATTATTCACTATGAATTAGTGGTCGCCAAATTATCATGACAAGTGGGAAGGGGATATGATACCCTTGCAACTTGTATTTCCTTGATTAAAAAACACATTTGTTGAGAAGAAATTCATGAGAAGAACTCGCTCCAAACCCAAACCCAATCCCACACCGCAAACCGCTCAAATCGTTAATTTAAGCCATGATGGAAAAGGTGTGGCTCGTATTAATGGGAAAGCTACCTTTATTCAAGGTGCATTACCTGGTGAAACGGTAGACTTTAAATATATCTGTGTAAAAAAAGATTTTGATGAAGGGCAATTATTATCAGTGATTGAACCCTCTGCTTTACGAGTAGAACCTAAATGCCCACATTATACGATGTGCGGTGGTTGTTCATTACAGCACTTAAGCGAAAAAGAACAAATTCATTTTAAGCAAGAGCAATTGATCGATTTATTGACGCGGTATGGCCATACCCAAGCGCAAACCATATTGCCGCCCTTAGTTGCTAACCATTGGAATTATCGAAATAAGGCACGTTTAAGTGTGCGCTATGTCGATAAAAAGGAATCCTCAATGGTAGGATTTAGAGAACGAAATAATCCAAGGTATATTGCTGAAATTACCCAGTGTCCTGTTTTAAATACTCGATTGGATCAAGATATTATCCCCCTAAGAAATTTAATTAATTCTATGGAAGATAAATATTGTATTGCGCAAATTGAGGTAGCCGCGGGTGATGAGGAGATTGGCCTTATCTTTCGTAATCTATCTGCATTAACTTCGGCTGATGAATTAAGGCTGCAGCAATTTGCAGAAGACTATCAGTATAAGATTTTCTTACAGCCCGCAGGTCCAGATAGTGTTTATTGTTTTTATCCACCTGACTCAAGTGACTATTTGACTTATAGTTTACCTGATTATCAAATAACTTATTCATTTCATCCTACAGACTTTACTCAAGTAAACTCGGAGTTAAATCGCTCAATGGTTGCACTCGCGCTGGAACTTATGGACTTAAAAAGTACAGATGTCGTGCTAGACTTATTCTGTGGCTTAGGAAATTTTTCGCTTCCTATGGCTAAATCTTGTTCCAAGGTATTGGGTGTCGAAGGCAGTGAGGCAATGGTTGAACGAGCCTATATGAATGCAAAATTAAATCAGCTGAGCAATGTTGATTTTTATGCTGCAAATTTAGATGATGTTCATGAGGTACAAAAATTAGTACAGCAAAAATGCAATAAGATTTTAATTGATCCTCCTCGTTCTGGGGCATTGGAAATTGTGAAGCAAATTGATGCCTTAAATCCTGAACGTATTGTCTATGTGTCGTGTAATCCCGTAACATTGGCAAGAGATACGGATATTTTAGTAAATCAAAAAGGTTATGCCTTAATTAAAGCAGGTGTGATGGATATGTTTCCCCATACTGCTCACGTTGAGTCAATCGCGTTGTTTGAAAAAGGATAATACTCATGGTTAGAGTCAAAGATACTGTTCCCCTGGCTGCGGATGGCAGCATTGATGTCAATTTATGGTTACATCAACTTGGTGCAAAAGGTTATTTGGACAGTATTGAACTCATTCGAAGTGCTTGTGCTTTAAGTCAATTGTCAGGGCAGGATCATGCTACAGAGACAGGACATTCCTGCTTGCAACAAGGATTAGAAATGGCCGATCTGCTTGCGGATCTTGAAGTCGATCCGGAAACATTGGCTGCGGCAATTATTTTCGAAAATGTTCATTATGCTGATTTATCCCTTGATGATGTTGAGGAGCAATTAGGTCCTAACATTGCTAAGCTAGTTAAGGGTATTGAGCGCATGAGCGCGATGCATAGCTTTCAGGCCTTGAATAAATACCCACAAAATAAGCATCAGATTGATAACATCCGTAAAATGTTATTGGCTATGGTCGATGACGTTCGCGTCGTTTTGATCAAATTGGCCGAACGTTTATGTATTCTTAGAGCAACTGCTCATTTACCTGAAGCTTTGTGCATCCAATTGGCTACTGAAGCGATGGAAATTTATGCTCCCTTAGCAAACCGCTTAGGGATAGGGGCTATAAAATGGGAAATGGAAGATTTAGCCTTCCGTCATTTGCATCCCGCAGATTATAAGGCCATTGCTAAAGGATTAAAAGCCAAACGTCTGGAGCGAGACAGCTTTGTTAATGACATCGTTGCACAATTAAATGAGCAGATCAAAAGCAGCGGAGTTGAACATTTTGCAGTGTATGGGCGTTCCAAGCATATTCATAGTATTTATAAAAAGATGACGCGGAAGAATGTAGCACTGGATGAAATATATGATGCTACCGCGGTGCGTGTCTTGGTGGAAACAGACCATCAATGTTATGAAGTATTGGGAATGGTACATACCTTATGGAAGCAGATTCCAGCTGAATTTGATGATTATATTATTAATCCCAAAGAGAATGGATATCAGTCATTACATACAGCGGTAGAAGGCCCTGAAGGGCGAGTATTTGAGGTACAAATTCGAACGTTCCATATGCATGACCTAGCCGAAATGGGTGTGGCCGCGCATTGGAAATACAAAGAAGGTGGGGTTACTCATAAAGAGAGCCATGAGCGCAAGATTGAATGGCTGCGTGATGTATTAGCATGGCATAGAGAAATGGCCAGCAATAAAGGGGTTCCTGAAAGTGCTACCACTGAATTTTTGGAAGACCGAGTTTATGTATTTACACCCGATGGCGATGTTTTAGATTTACCACAAGGTGTTACACCTTTGGATTTTGCTTATCATGTGCACAGTGATTTAGGGCATCGTTGCCGAGGAGCGCGCATTAATGGGCATATTGTACCGCTTACTTATCAATTAAAAACAGGTGATAAGGTAGAGGTTTTAACCGGGAAGCAAATTAAACCCTCACGCGATTGGATTAATCCTCATTTAAATTATTTAAAAACCTCCCGAGCGAAGGCTAAAGTGTTGCACTGGTTTAAGATGCAGGATTATGAGCGTAATCTGCAAGAGGGGCGAGAGTTATTAGATAAGGAATTGAAATCCTTAGGAATTAAATCAGATAAGCTTAATGAAGTAGTGAGTGCACTGCATTTCAAAAAACTTGATGATCTTTATGCTAATTTAGGACGTGGAGATATCAAAATTGGGCAGATTATTAATAAACTTGCTCCTCCGCAAACCTCTGAAGTCAATCTTGATAAATTTGTCAGAACCCAAGGAAAGCCTGAGGTAACTGGAAGTGATCTACGTATTGAAGGCGTTGGAAATTTACTTACCTTCATGGCACGTTGCTGTCAGCCTGTTCCTGGAGACAATGTGATTGGTTATATCACTATTGGACGTGGTGTTTCTGTGCATCGTCAGGATTGTCCTAACATTATTCATGCAAGTGAACGACAAAAACAACGTTTTTTACAGGTAACATGGGGAAGTGCTACTCGCGAAAATTATGTTGTAGACATTTTGATTAAAGCATTTAATCGTTCCGAGTTATTGAAGGATGTGACGTCATTACTTGCGAATGAGAAGGCTCATGTTTATGCTTTACAAACGCAAAGTAATAAACATGAAAACATGTCGTTTATTACTTTAACCGTTGATATCGATGGCTTAAGTAGCTTGTCACGGCTTTTGGCGAAGTTGATGCAAATTCCTAATGTTTTGGAGGCGAGACGGCAAGTGTAGTTACTTCTTTCGTTCCCATCTTGGTGTAATCAACATGGGCCCATTCAACCTTACAGTCGGTTTCGTAATGTGTTGCGTAAATTTGCAGTCTTTTTGATTAATCTAATCAAAAGGGAGAATGGTCCATGAGCAAGATTACGATATAATACTCGCGCGCATCCGAACTCGCATTCTGATGCTAAATTATTCTTACATTGCTGATCCAGCGGGTAGGTCGAAATCCCTTTTTTAAGCGGGAGATCCAGAACAGACTCTCTAGCATGTCCGGTAAGTCCAATGATGGGAATTCCGTGATTTGCTAACTTGATGCTCCTGTTCACGAATTCTCCGGCATAGGTCATTTCCAGAGATGCCTAGAAGCCCAATGTCAGTGAGCATTATATCAAAATGTGGCTTACAAAGCTTTATTTACCTTGACTGGCAAAATATGCACAAGAGCCAGGCGAAAATCTGGCCATTAGGTATCATACTATGTAAAGGAAAAAACCATGGACAAATTGAGTTGGTAGAGTTGGACAAAAGCGGCATTCATGGAATATATTACAACGTTGCCGCCCAAAGCAGAATTACAGAAAAAATTACATCAATCTATCTATTGAATTTGGTTGGCAGCTGTGGACGGTTTAAGCCTAGCTATTATATTGCTTAAAATTTCTGCTTAAAAAAAGAAAGCAATAAAACTAAATTTGGATTTGAAAAGATTTGGTGGTAATGGAATTGGTGAAATCATACCCCCGTATCCTTGCCCTATAATGTCCTACAATCTAATGATTGAGCCATTTAAGCTAAATAGTTTCCCAATAGGTGGAGCTGTATACGGTGTAATGAAAAGTTTGTTCTTATATGGGTCAAAAGGTTTTTTTTCGTACTATCATATAGGTAATCTTATTTTATTAAACATTCTTAAAAGGAATGAGCAAATCATAAAAAAATGGGGAAAAAGTTTTGCTAATGAAAAAGAAAATAGAGTCTTACAAAATCTCTGTTTCTCAATTATTTGAGTTACAAGTAAAAAATACACCCAAAAGAGAGGCTTTAGTCGATAAAAGGTATGCGTACAGTTACGATGAATTAAATAATAAAGCCAATCAATTTGCCCAGACTTTACAAGATAGTGGTGTAACCAAAGGGGATTTTGTTGCTATATTATTGGAACCTAGTGCTGATTTTATTCTTTCTATCTTAGCTATAATAAAACTTGGAGCAATATATGTGCCCCTTGATACTCTTGCTCCCACATCTCGTCTTGAAACGATAGTTGACGATACAAAACCTCGACTTATTATCACTGATGAACAGCTAAAACAAAATATTGAACCTCTGAATGTTGATTACTTTCTTATAAAACAACTACATATTGAATCCATCAGTAAGCCTAAAGAAAATCAGGGTGTCCGTATCAGTCCTGAAGATGCTCTTTATATGATTTATACATCCGGCTCTACAGGGAAACCTAAGGGCGTACTTATTCCTCACCAGGCTGTTGCTAATTTAGCTGTTGTTGTCAATTATGCTTCTGTACATGAAGGGGATGTTATTGCACAATTTAATAACCTTGCCTTTGATGCCAGCACCTTTGAAATATGGAGTGCATTACTTAATGGATGTACTTTAAGTGTCATTCCAAAGGAGGAGCGTACCCGACCCAATGAATTAAAAAACACATTGGAAGAGTATGGGGTAGATCATATTTTGCTTCCAACTGCCTTATTTCACCAGCTGATTAAATCATCTCCACATACATTAAATCAACCTAGAACTATTCTTTATGGTGGGGAGCAAATCAATCCCGGATTGCTTAGGCAATTTATAGAACATCGAACACGCATTCAAAAAACAGTACGATTGATAAATGGTTATGGTCCATCTGAAGGAACAACTTTTGCCTGCCGCCATATTGTCAGTGAGCTCATGATGGATAATGAGGAGCTTTTATCAGCCATTGGAATTCCATTCGAAAACACAAAGGTTTATGTTTTAGATGAACATCACAATGAAGCTCAGGAAGGGGAACTGTACATCAGTGGCATACATTTAGCCTTGGGATATCATCGCAGCGAAGACCTCAATGCTAAACAATTTATTCCAAATCCCTTTCATAAAAAAGCACCCTATCAAAAAATGTATAAAACGGGAGACTTGGTCAAAAAACTTCCCTCTGGAGAGCTTGTCTATACAGGACGCGTGGATGATCAGGTGAAAGTAGGCGGTTATCGAATCCATTTAAGTGAAATTGAACGGCAACTCATGAAACATGATGAAGTAAGCCTTGCCGCAGTTATTGTTGAAATAGGTGGTGGCCATCATAAAATGCTCACAGCCTACCTTGTTTTTAAGGATAAACCCGTTCATGCCAGTGATTTACGTGTATTTTTAAATCAGCAATTACCACCCTATATGATCCCTGCAAAATTTGTGATGGTAGACGCTCTCCCTTTAACCCCAATAGGTAAAATCGATAAGATAGGGCTCAGTGAGTTACCCCATACTGATTTGGAGTTTCACATCGATAAATCGGCAACCAACAGTACTGAAGAAACATTAAAAGGCATATGGCAGCATCTGCTTAACCGTGACAACGTTGAGGTCAATAAAAACCTGTTTGATCTAGGGGCTACGTCCTTACTGGTTACTGATGCCTGTACTCAAATCAATAATGCCTTGCATACCCAATTACACGTAGTAGAACTGATGGAACATCCTACCATCCATAAGTTAAGCAAGTACATTGATGGTGATGTGGATGCCCCCATGGTGCGTGAAATTCATGCAACGACTTCCTGTGAAATTGCTATTGTAGGGATGAGTTGCCGGTTTCCCCAGGCAAACACTCTTGAGGAGTTTTGGGATAATTTATGCAAAGGAGTCGATTGTCTGTCACGCTTTGATCCTGACGAGATGAAGTCAACCTATGGAACTCCTGCACCATTGGTTCCTGTGAGGGGAATTGTTGCCGATATTGACCAATTTGATGCGACCTTTTTTAATTTTAATCCTGCCGATGCAAAGAGTACCGATCCTCAACATCGTGTTTTTTTAGAATGCGTCTGGGAAGCATTGGAGCATGCTGCTGTAGCACCAGAAAAAAGCGGCAATACAGCCATCAGCGTTTTTGCCGGCATGACGGATAGTTCCTATCTTCATGAAAATCTATTAAAGAATCAAAAATTTTGTCGTGAGCATGATGTATTTCATCAACGAATCGCAACCAGCATGAGTATGCTGAGCACACAAACATCGTATCGATTGAATTTAAAAGGTCGAAGTGTGAACGTAAACACCGCTTGCTCTACAGGCTTAATTGCTGTTGATCATGCTTGCCAAGATTTGATATTAGGACAAAGCGATGTGGCTCTTGCAGGTGCAAGCAGCATTGTGGTGCCTCAGAATTCAGGATACACATACCAGCCAGGAAGCATCGTCTCACCGGATGGGTATTGCAGGCCTTTTTCGGTAGATGCGAATGGTACCGTTTTTTCAAACGGGGTAGGAGTGGTCGTGCTCAAACGCTTAGAAGATGCACTACGCGATAACAATACGATTTATGCAGTGATACAATCTCGTGGGGTCAACAATGATGGAGTCGATAAATTAGGGTTCACCGCACCCAGTATTAGTGGGCAAATGTCCTGTATCAAAGATGCATTACATCAAGCGCAACTTAGTGCAGATAAAATTGATTTTGTAGAGGCTCATGGTTCAGCAACTGCTTTAGGGGATGTGATTGAAGTCCATGCGTTATCCACTGTATATCGGGAAGAAACCGAACGCATCCATTATTGTGCGTTAGGTTCAGTCAAAGCCAATATTGGCCATACCGATGCGGCAGCCGGAATTGCAGGCCTTATTAAAACTGCATTGAGCTTGTATCATCAAAAAATTCCCCCTTTAGTGCACTTCTCACAACCTAATCCTGATTTAGAACTGGATGAAAGCCCATTTTTTGTTACTACACAATTACAAAACTGGCCAAAAAAATCTGAAGCACGCTATGCGGGCGTAAGCTCTTTTGGGGTGGGTGGTACGAATGTTCATATGATTTTAAGAGATCACGAACAACCCAGGCGCTATGAGGAGCACACCAACACTACTGAGGAACTGTTTCTTTTATCAGGAAAAACAGAATCAGCGCTGCACCACCAGGTAGAACGATTTTCTGATTATTTGCATACCACAACAGACAGCCTGTCTGACATTGCCTACACCCTTCATGTTGGGCGGGAGGACTTTGCCTGGCGCACCTTTGTTGTAGGTAAGAAGCATGATGAGATTCAAAAGAATCTAGGACAGTACAAAGCTATTTTGCATGATGATGAAGTGCAGCACAGCATTGTTTTTGTTTTGGGAGGGCAGGGCTCCTCCTATGCTAAAATGGCTATGGAATTATTCGAGACAGTTCCTGCATTCCAGAAGTACATGACGCACGGAGCGACGCTTGCCCAACGCTATCTGCATTGCGATGTCCTTGATGTGATACGGGCATCTGATGATGCGTTATTAACCCAAACACAATTTGCTCAGCCCGCATTATTTATTATTGAATACGCCTTAGCTCGACTTTTAATGGATTGTAATGTTACGCCCGATGCGTTGATAGGACATAGTCTTGGAGAATACGTAGCAGCATGTCTTGCGGGTGTCTTTTCTTTTGAAGATGGGATTGCACTTGTGTGTGAGCGGGGGCTTTTAATGGCTCAAGCACCACCAGGGCGAATGTTTGCCCTGACCTGTACTCAGGAAGAACTTAAATCATACCTTTCGTTTCCTGGCATAGAGCTTGCGTTGCACAATAGCAAAGACCAGTATGTTGTGGCGGGAAGCATTGATAGGATGCGTGTTTTAGAACAGCACCTTATCACAGAGCACAAACGATATCATCAGCTTAACGTAAACCATGCCTTTCACTCGGAGTTAATGGCTTTTGTCGAACCAGCGTTTAAGGATATTTTGTCGAACATCACCTTATCTGCGCCTACCATTCCTATAGTATCAAACGTTACAGGAGAATGGCTTTCAGCTCAGGATGCCGTGTCGCCCGATTATTGGTATCGTCATGTGCGTCATACCGTACACTTTGCTCAAGGGATTGAGTTGCTTTTAAAAGACGAGCATCCCCTTTTTCTGGAGGTGGGATTAGGCCAGTCTTTATCTGCATTGATTCATCCTTTAGCCCAAAATAAAGAAACAATCACTCACACCTTACCAGGTCGTTCTCAATCGGGAACAGACAAGGAGCACTTGTTACGCGCCTTAGGCTTTTTATGGGGAAAAGGCGTTTCCATTAACTTAGATGCGTTGAATGCACATCGAAAGAACCAACGTGTCGCCTTGCCTACGTATCCCTTTCAAAAACAGCGGTATTGGATTTCTCCTGACAGTAAAGAACGTCTTACAGCAGGGCAACCGCGATGTTACAGCCCCGTCTGGGTGCGCCAGCCATTAAGTAGAGTTCATGTGGAACAAATTAAAGACCATCAATGGATTGTCTTTAAAGACGAGACGGGGATAGGCGAACTTTTGATTCAGATGTTGAAGGAATGTAACGCAGAGATTTTTGTCATAGAAGCCGCGTCTGATTTTGCAATCCGTTCACCCTATCATTTTTTAATAAATCCTGGCGTAAAAGAGCAGTATAATGCATGCTTTAATGCCTTAAACAGGACGCTTTCTAATCCTAAAGTCATTCACTGTTGGTCACTGAATGTTGTTGCAGATACTGAGGAACAAGAGCTTGATGTCTCTTTAGAGAATGGCTTTTTCAGTGTTATGTATGCTCTTCAAGCGTTAGTTAGTGTCATCAATCAGTCTCAATGTATTGATTATTCCATCATTACATCAGGCACGCAAAGTGTTCTGGGGCATGAATCCATGCATCCTGCTCAGGCAAGTCTTGTAGGCTTTTGTCGTGTAGCCCACTTAGAACATCCCTTTTTAACCTGTCGTTTAGCAGATATCCTAAAAGACACTCATCCAAGGGATGTGGCGGATATTGTGGTAGATATTTTAGCCACAACTTTGGGGCACTCTAAAGACGCATTAATTGCTTACAGGAACACTTTTCGCTGGGTGCCTTCCTATGTTTCCCCAATGCGGTCTCCCCGAGCAACACCACTTAGAAACCAGGGAATTTATTTAATTACCGGAGGCCTTGGGGGAATAGGATTAAACTTAGCGCATGCCATAGCCTCTCAAGTTGAACGACCGACTCTTATTTTGAGTTCACGAACCGAATACCCAGAAGAAAAGCAATGGGAAGTTCTTGTACAGGATGCTCATTATGAGCGCAGGCATGTTCTTATGCAATTGCAACAGCTCAAGGAGTTGGGGGCTCGAGTGCGTGTTGTCCGTTGCGATGTGACCAACAAGCAGGAAGTACTCGAACTGATCCACAAGAGTTTTAGCCAATACGGCGCACTGCATGGAATGGTTCATGCAGCGGGAGTTTCTGGAGAGGGGTTGATTCAACTTAAAAACAAAGAAAAAGCATTGGACGTGTTGGCACCAAAATTGTTCGGAACCCATTATTTGGCACAAGCCACTCAAAAAATCCCAAAACTTGATTTTGTCGTGTTGATGTCGTCAATAGCGGCGCATGTTGGGTTAAAAGGGCAGGCGGATTACAGTGGTGCTAATGCTTGTTTGGATGCCTTTGCCTCATCTCAACTGTTTCATGCCCAAAGCACAATTAGTATCAGTTGGAATGCCTGGCGAACGGTAGGCATGAGTGTTTCATCAGGTACTCCTCAGACTGTTGATTTGCTCAATGTTGGCAATGACATCAGTTGCGAGGATGGACAGAAACTGTTTTTGAATGCCCTATCTTTTTCTGAGCACAATGTCGTCATATCCAATTACGACCCGAAAGATTATGAAGATGCGCTGTTGAAGGCAGAGTTTGAGCACAACACAACAGAACATAAAGCTTCTCGATCTCATTTAAACATTAAAAATAAGTATGACGCGCCTCAAAGTGATTTAGAAAAGCAACTTGCCATGCTTTGGCAAGACAGCTTGCACATCGATGCCATTGGTCGAAAGGATGATTTTTTTGCATTAGGTGGCCATTCATTAAATGCTTTAACACTTATCGAGAAAATAAATAACCGGTTTGGGTGCTCTTTATCAATCCAACATCTGTACAAAGCTCCAGTTCTTGCTCAATTAGCAGGACTTATAGAACATCCTGATGACTCCATCGATATTCTTGTTCCTCTAACAACGCCTGAGCCTTCTGGATTTAATCTGTTTTTTTGCCATCCGGTCAGTGGGATGGTGTATTGCTTTAATGAGCTTGCCTCTCAGTGGTCTTCTGCGTCCATCTATGGTATGCAAGACCCGAGTATCTCTCACGGTACTTTACTTTATGATAGTTTAGCGTCCATGGCAAAATCCTATGCTAAAGCCATTCAAAAATTGCAACCCGATGGCCCTTATTATTTGGTCGGCTATTCTTTTGGGGGAACAGTTCTTTATGAGGTCGCCCATCTTTTAAGGGAGGAGGGGCAAGAAATTGGCTTATTGGCTTTAATTGAAAGTTGGTCTGTATTTTCAGAAACACAGCACAAAATGGGTTATGCGATAGAACAATTTTTGCCTGTAGGGGACCAAAGCTCTAATGAGTTGGCACGTTTGGCGGCACAACGTATGAAACTATTATTAAATCATTGTCCCACACATACGCATCAGGAGATGGTGCTTTTTAAAGCCAAACAGTTAAACGAGGGATATAAATCCATTGACGATCCCTATAATGGATGGTCTAAATTTAATAAAGGAACTATTATTTGTAAGTTAATCGATGCCGATCATGATTCCATATTAAACGCTCAGAACAGCAAGATGATTGCTGAGTACCTGCAAACAATGAAATCTGTGTTAAGAAAAGAGAAGGGCATGGACAACTAACTGATGAAGATTACTCAAGAAGAATTACCCGTTATGGCTAAAGCATACGACCTGGCCTCACATTCCTTTATTGTGATTGACCGGTTGTTACATATTGTATGGATGAATCATTCAGTTCAAAAACTGATAGGCCTTAATAAAGACTCTTCTTGGAAAGGAAAACCCTTTCATGAGTTGTGGGAATTATTAAACTTACCTCCTCTTATAGACGTACATGCCAATCTTATTTGCCCCAAAATTATGGTGATTCATAACTCCTATCGTGTTTGGCGTAAAATTCGGGTGACTATTGATAATAAAACGCATTGGATTTTATTGGATAAAGACATTTCTGAGGTAGATGAAACCTATACCACCTTAGAACATGAAATCGCAAAAATCACCGGACATGTCTTTCAACACCATCTTCCAGTCAATCAATACGTGGATGAAATGCGTCATTTTCTAACGAATATAATTAACCGTATTCCTTGTTATGTGTATTGGAAAAATAAAGAATTAGAGTACATTGGCTGTAATGAATTGGCTGCGGATTTTTTTAGTCTGGCCTCTCCAGATGACATTATTGGAAAAACCGATCATGATTTATTTTCCGATCCGGTACTTGCAGAAAGTTATCGTGAAGTAGACAGGCAAATTTTAGAGCAGGGAAAGCCTGTATTAAAATTACCACAAATTTTAGCGCACCATAATGGAGAAACCTTCCACACACTCGTCAGTAAAGTACCTATTACCAGCGAGGATGGGACTATAGTGGGTATATTAGGGATTACGATTGATGTGACCAAGGAAAAACAGGCTGAAATCGCTAAAACCGAATTTATTGCCAATATGAGCCATGACATTCGCACGCCCCTTACAGGGGTCATTGGTTTATCAGAGCTGTTGGAAAAAGATTTAACTAATCCGATACATAAGGAAGAGGCTCATTTATTGTATGAAAGCGGTAATCAACTGCTGAGTATGCTTAATGGAATTTTGGATGATGTGCGTGCGGGCAGCACTCCAGAGTCTGGGGTGAATGAAGAGTCATTTCTTCTTAGGGCATGTCTTGAGGATTTAGTTAAATTAGAAGCGCCAACTATTGCTGCTAAACAGTTAACGCTGGGCTATACGGTAGCGCCCGATGTTCCCGAATGGATAGTCAGTGATAGGAAAAAAATTCATCATATTTTGTTAAACCTCTTAGGGAATGCGGTAAAGTTTACTGAGCAAGGAGGAATAACTCTTGCTGTAACGCAATTATCACGCACCGAAGAAGAGGTTGTATTACACTTTAGTGTGACCGATACAGGGATTGGCATCCCTGAAGACCAAAAGGAAAAAGTGTTTGAGCGTTTTTTCCGTGTTTCTCCCTCTTATAAAGGGAAATATGTAGGATATGGTTTAGGTCTTCATATCGTCCAATCTTATGTTTCCCTTTTAAAGGGACAACTTCATTTAGAAAGTAGGGAGGGGAAGGGGACGACTATTTCTTTCGATATAACTTGCCGTGAAGGTGTGGCTCAAAATCATGTGGACGCTAAGCAACCTCCTACCCTATCCGAGAGGCATGAAATAAAAACCAGCATGCTATCCTCTGCTGTGCAGGATGTCGATGAAGACGCGCCTCATTTTTTATTGGTAGAAGATAATATGATTGCATTGAAAGTTTTAGAAGCGTTCGTGAAGAATCTAGGAGCTCGATATTCTTCGGCTGAAAATGCAGCACATGCCCTCAATTACGTGAAGACCACATCTTTTGACTTGATTATTACTGATATCGGTCTTCCGGATGTATCAGGAGTTCAATTGTCCAGGGAGATTCGTTCTTGGGAAAAGGAACATCAACTGCCTCGTACCCCTATTATTGGCTTAACTGGGCATGCGTTGGAATCAGCACAATTTGAATGTCTTGATGCGGGTATGAATGAGGTCTATCGAAAACCGATATCACAACCCATATTGCAAGAAATCATCAATCAGTGGGTGCGTCAATCTGAGAAAGAGTCGGAAGTGAGAACAATCCCGTTATCACAAAGTTCAAGTCCTCTAGGGCATGATTTACCCATAACGGAAGACGAATTATTTGCTTTAGAATCCTTTGCTTTGTTTGACCCTCAAGACGCTATGAAATACATTGGTGAAGTGTCTTTCATGTTCCAGATGTTAAAGCAATTCCTTTCCTCCGAGATTCAAAACGACATAGTCCTGCTGCAACAAGCTTATCAGGACAGCAATTGGAATGAGGTAGAGAAGCTGGCTCATAAAATCAAAGGAGGGGTTGCATGCCTTGGAATGAAACGATTGTTTCTAGCCTGCCAATATTTAGAGCGCTACTATAAAGCCGGGCATCGATCATTGCTCAAGCTCCTCTACACCCAGATTATTGAAATTAATCAGCAAACTATAGAGGAAGTCTCTCGATGGCTGGATAAGTACAGTACGCTATAGTTCCCTCATAGACCAGTTTTATGTTTGGGGTGCGACAATTAATGAAATTGAACCATAATCTAAGAAATTAACTCGTTAAAAATTAGGTTGCTAAATCATTTAATGCGTTATTGTTACGTAAGTAATTAAACAGCCTCTGTTTATGTTCATCCGTGCTTAAAAGGCGCATAACCTGACCTTCATAGAGAGCATTTTCCAACCCCTCGATATGAGTATGAGTCTCAGAAATGATCTTTTGCAGGGTTTCCTGGTATTTTATGTTAGAAAGGGTTTCTCATGGATTCGTTTCGCGTGAAATAGAACTTGGGCTCGAGTCATATAATTAACTTATCTAGGGGGGAAACCCATTATACTCATGGTGGGTTATTTTATTATCAATAAAGGCCCGCTAAGGGCCCAAGGTAATTGAAAATTATTCAACTCTAGCGGTGAGCAATCAGATGCTAATTAGAAAAAATAAAACCTGCAACAACGGCTCTTTGTTCACTTAGTAAAACATTGTATGTTCTTGATGCTGCACCAATGGACATGCATTCAATACCAACTCGATGCTGTGATAGGGTGCTGATTATGGACATTGGTGGGAATTTTCCAGTTTGTTCATGCCCGATAATAACGACTTCAGGATTAAATTGAAGTAGCTGTTGTAAATACCGATCATCAATAGCTTGAATATCATGAATTATTAGATCAGAGATGATTTCTTCTTTAGAAACTATTAGACTTCGCTCATATACAATAGAATGAATCTGAACTTGATTTTCACTGTAAGCTTGCACCGCATTTTTTTCTGCTGCTTCTAAATTAATATTCATGGTTTTAGATGATTCGTTGAGTTATAGTGGCTACGAGTATACTACAGAGGTCGATATTATGAGTCAATTTCCCCGCATTAAACGGTTACCACCTTATGTTTTTAATACGATGACCCAATTAAAAATGGAAGCACGAGCGCGCGGAGAGGATATTATTGATTTTGGCATGGGAAATCCAGATCAACCCACACCACCTCATATTGTGAACAAACTAATTGAAGTAGTGCAAAGACCAGATACGCATCGTTATTCTATGTCCAAAGGAATACCGCGATTAAGACGGGCAATGGCATCCTGGTATCATCGTAATTATGATGTTCATTTAGATAGTGAAACTCAAATTTTAGCAACTATTGGTTCTAAAGAAGGGCTGGCACATTTAGCTTTAGCGATTAGTGGACCTGGTGATACCGTGTTAGTTCCTGATCCTGCCTATCCAATTCATACTTATGGGTTCATAATCGCCGGTGCCAACGTAAAGCAAATTCCATTAATTGATGAAATTCAGTTTTTAGAGTCAGTTGAAGAGACGATTAACAGTAGTTGGCCAAAACCTAAAGCGCTAGTAATCAATTTTCCTGCAAACCCTAGCACCCATTGTGTTGACTACCCGTTTTTTGAGAAAGTCATTGAACTTGGTAAAAAGCATGGGATTTGGATTATCCATGATATTGCTTATGCTGATATCGTTTTTGATGGATATAAAGCCCCTTCGATATTACAAGTACCAGGAGCAACCGACATTGCTATAGAAACCTATTCAATGTCTAAATCATATAATATGCCTGGGTGGCGCGTTGGTTTTGCTTGTGGTAATACAGAGCTGGTCGGTGCATTAACACGCATTAAATCCTATTTAGATTATGGTACATTTACTCCAATCCAGGTTGCTGCAATTGCTGCTTTAGAAGGCTCTGATGATTGTGTTGAAGAAATTAGAGCCCTTTATGAAAGGCGCCGTGATGTGCTTTGTGAAGGATTGAATGCAATCGGTTGGGAAGTCACTAAACCCAAAGCAACGATGTTTGTCTGGGCACCGATTCCTGCTCATTATGCATCCATGGGATCCTTAGAGTTTAGCAAATACTTACTTAAAGAGGCGCAAGTCGCTGTATCACCAGGTATTGGTTTCGGCCAGCAAGGTGATGGTTTTGTCCGTTTCGGCCTGATTGAAAACAAAGATCGCACACGCCAAGCTTTACGGAACTTAAAAGCGATGTTTCGCCGAGATGGATTAATAAGCGCCTAACGTTTTAGTAAGAGACATTACATGCACCTTGTTATTAATTCTGAGTGTAGTTCTATTCCTGAAGGAGTAAAACCATTAAGCTCAGAAGGAACTGCATTACTTAATTTATTATGCTGTCTGGGTTATGATCCAGCCGATCCACCTTTTGGAGACTTGCTACGAAAGGTTCATCAACTTGATGGGGATTGGCTAATTGTTAGCCCAGTTTATTGGCAAGCCAGCCATAACGACGCATTGATTTTAGCGGCAGGAAAAGGCTTAGAACTCCAAGAGTCCGAAACTAAGCTTTGGTTTGAGCTTTTTGCCAACTATTTCGTCGAAGAAGATATTACTTTACATTATCATGATGCGGAAACTTGGCTTCTCCAAGACCATAAAAAGCGCGTACTTAAAGCAAAACCTGTCTATCAATTAGTGAATAAATCATTGATGCCGGAGTTGGCACAATTAGACAAAAGCTTATTTTGGCAACGTTTTGTTACTGAGTCGCAAATGCTTTTTGCATCAAAACCCAATTCGTTTGCTGCTAATGGATTATGGCCTTGGGGCAATGCAAAACTTAAAGAACCCAAAACAACAGCAATTTGTGCTGATGCTGCTTTTTTCCCTTTAGCAAAACAATGCAGCACAAACGTTATTTTATATAGTCCTGAAGTAAACCTCAAAGAATACGAGATCGTATTGATTAGTGAATATTCCACGCTTAGTCAATCACATCAAGAGGAATTAACAAAGCGATCAGTTCAATGGTATTGGAATAATGCCGCTTACAGCAGTTATTCCGATAACTGGTTTACTCGCCTATGGAGAAAATTGATTCATGCTAATTAAGCGTCGTGCTCAACCAGAACATCCTTTAAACTTACCCAATATACCTGAGGTGCTAAAAAGAATCTATGCGACACGAGGGATTACCGATATCGCTCAGTTGGATAAACAATTACAAACCTTGCTGCCTTTTAATTTGTTAAAGGGGATTGATGGGGCATGCTTACGTTTGGAAAAAGCTTTGCGTGAACAGCAGCGCATTTTGATTATTGGGGATTTCGATGCCGATGGGGCTACATCAACTGCTGTCGCCATTACGGCTTTGCGCGCTATGGGGGCTCAGTTTATTGATTATTTAGTCCCCAATCGCTTTGAGTTTGGTTATGGGCTAACACCACAAATTGTGGAAGTTGCGAGCAAATGGCGTCCGAATTTAATTATTACCGTGGATAATGGAATTGCCAGTTTTGATGGGGTAGAAAAAGCGAATCAATTAGGGATTGATGTTTTAGTCACCGATCATCATTTGCCAGCAGATAAAACTCCTGATGCCTGTGCTATTGTTAATCCCAATCAAAAAGGCTGTGCCTTTCCCAGTAAGTCTATTGCTGGTGTAGGGGTAATTTTTTACGTCATGCTCGCTTTACGTCGACATTTGGTGAATGCGGGCTGGTTTGCTGAAAAGCAAATTGCCGAGCCTAACATGGCAAGTTTTCTCGACTTGGTTGCTTTAGGTACCGTTGCTGACGTCGTAGGTTTGGATCAAAACAACCGGATTATGGTGAATCAAGGGATGGCACGTATTCGCCAGGGAAATTGCAGAGATGGAATTAAAGCCTTGATCGAAGTTGCTGGACGTGAATGTTCGCGATTACGAGAGTCTGACTTAGGTTTTGCTATTGCCCCTCGATTAAATGCAGCAGGAAGACTTGATGATATGGCTTTGGGAATTGAGTGTTTGATTTCCTCAGATTTTCAGCAAGCCAGAAATTATAGCCAGCAATTGGATGAATTAAATCAAGAACGCAAGCAAATCGAAACGGAAATGAAAGAGCAAGCCATGTTGGCCTTGGACAAACTGTCTGTGAGTAATGATTATAAAGGCAATCATTTACCAATTGCGTTATGCCTTTTTGATAAAACTTGGCACCAAGGGGTTATTGGTATTTTGGCTGGACGAATGAAAGAGCGCTATCACCGACCTGTTATTGCCTTTGCCGAGGTAGGTGATAGTGAGTTAAAAGGCTCTGCTCGTTCAGTGCCTGATTTGAACATTCGTGATGTGTTAGCAGCGATTGATCGAGACCATCCAGGATTGATTATTAAATTTGGTGGCCATGCCATGGCCGCTGGTTTAAGTATTCATCCGCAGGCTTTAAACGCTTTTCGTGATGCCTTAGTTGCTGAAGTAGGAAAGCATCTTGATTTATCTCAATGTGAAGGTGAGCTACTCACGGATGGTCCATTAGCTCCAGATGAAATGAACTTAGAAACTGCACAATTAATTCAACAGGCAGGACCTTGGGGACAGCAATTTTCCGAACCGGTTTTTGATAATATTTTTGAAATTTTAGATCAACGTCTTGTTGGCAAGAATCATCTAAAAATGACCTTGGTTTCTAATCAAGGCGGGCAACAGGTTGATGCAATTGCTTTTAATGTGGATTTAAACGCATGGCCAAATCACCGAGCCAAGTTTGTTCATATGGCTTATAAATTGGATATTAATTTTTATCAGGGGAGATCGCGTTTACAGCTGATGGTTCAAGCGATGAATGTGTCCAATCAATGATTAATTACAGGTACGCTCGCATTACTGTGGTCAAGCCAATACTTATCTTCGCCAAATATACCTAGTGTCATTAATTTCTAGCGACCAGGCTATGGTTATAATTTTGTACAATAATCGATTATTAAGGTATAATTACTTCTTTTTTTTACTAGCCTGCAATGACATCGGACACACTGTTTTCATCTTTGGCAATTGCCCCCATGATCGACTGGACTTACAGTCATTTTCGCATATTCATGCGTATCCTGGCGCCTCATTCTCTTTTATATACTGAAATGCAGACTACTGGAGCAATTCAAAATAACCCTCAACGCTCTTTACCATTTAAAGAACAAGAACATCCGATAGCATTACAACTTGGGGGTTCTGATCCACAGGCTTTAGCGTTTTCAGCTAGATTAGCGCAAGCAGAAGGGTATGATGAGATTAATATTAATTTGGGATGTCCTAGTGATAAAGTAAAAGCAGGGCATTTTGGCGCTTGTTTAATGACTCAGCCTGAGCGGGTCGTTGATTGCATCAAAGCGATGTGCGATGCAGTGACAATCCCAGTTACTGCAAAAACGAGGATTGGGATTGACCACCAAGACAGTTACGAGTTTTTTAGTGATTTCGTGCATCAATTGGTTGATGCGGGCAGTCAAAAAATTATTGTGCACGCGCGAAAAGCCTGGCTTAATGGCCTGAGTCCAAAACAAAATCGCACAATTCCCCCGGTTAATTACGATTTTGTTTATAAAATAAGAAAAGAAATCCCTCATATTCCAGTGGTCATTAATGGCAATATTAAAAGCTACCAAGAAATCAAAGAACATCTTGAGCATGTAGATGGTGTGATGTTAGGGCGCCTAGCTTGTGATAATCCTTATCAAATAGCCAGCATCCACAATGCACTTTATCCACAAAGCCCAATGTTATTGCGTAGTCAGTTATTTAGCCAGTACAAAGATTATTTGCTTGCAGAATATCACCAAGGTACCGCTCTAAGTTTATTGGTAAAACCAATATTTAATTTGGCTTTTGGCTTACCTGGGGCGAGTCAGTGGAAAAAAACATTAATGCATTTGCTACAAACTAAAGACTTATCTCTTTTAGAGCAAATAAGCCATTATTTATTAGAGATAGAAGAGGCGGTTGCCGTCTGCATGCCATCCTGAGGCGTTGACGGCGAAGGATCTCCAGAATGAGGGATTATTAGTGCCATCATGAGGAGAGCCCGAGATGATGTGCCTAATTTACGCTTCTGTGCTCGAAAATCGCTCCATTTGGGATCAAACTAGCGAAATGTCAGCAGACTCTGATGTTATTCATAGTATTTTCTTCTAATTTTTAGTACATTAACACATTTATTATTTAAAACCTTCAGAGGATTGTTTAGGCCATGCTGAATACGTTGATCAAGAAAATGTTTGGAAGCCGAAATGAGCGTACATTGCGGCGTATGGAAAAGGCAGTAATGGCTATTAATGCGTTTGAATCACAGATGCAAGCCCTGACCGATGCCGAGTTAGCAGGAAAAACCGCACAATTTAAAGCCCGTTTTAATGACGGAGAAAGTCTTGATGAGTTATTAGCTGAGGCCTTTGCTACGGTCCGAGAAGTATCTGTACGTACTCTGGGATTACGTCACTTTGACGTGCAATTAATCGGTGGAATGGTATTGCATGAAGGAAATATTGCCGAAATGCGTACCGGAGAAGGTAAAACACTTGTTGCAACATTACCAGCCTATTTAAATGCCATTACTGGTCATGGTGTACATGTGGTAACGGTGAACGATTACCTAGCTAAGCGCGATAGTCAGTGGATGCGTCCTATATTTGAGTTTTTAGGTTTGACTATTGGGGTAATTTACCCAGATATGTCTCATAGTGAGAAGCAAGCAGCATATCGTTGTGATATCGTGTATGGAACTAATAATGAATACGGTTTTGATTACCTACGCGATAATATGGCTTTTAGTCTGACTGATAAAGTTCAACGAGAGCTTAATTTTGCTATCGTGGATGAGGTAGACTCTATTCTTATTGATGAAGCTCGCACTCCTTTAATTATTTCTGGTGCTGCTGAAGACAGTTCTGAGCTTTATATTAAAATTAATAAACTAATTCCTAACCTGAAAAAGCAAGAAAGTGAAGAGGTAGGTGATGGTGATTACACGATTGATGAAAAACAAAAACAGGCGCATTTAACGGATGCGGGTCATCAGCATATTGAAGAGTTATTACTTAAAGCCGGCTTGTTGGATCAAGGCGAGAGTTTGTATCACGCCAGCAATATTATGTTGATGCACCATGTGAACGCTGCTTTAAAAGCGCACTCCATGTTCCATCGTGATATCGATTACATTGTTAGTGATAACCAAGTAGTTATTGTTGACGAGCACACTGGACGTACTATGCCAGGCCGTAGATGGTCTGAAGGCTTGCATCAGGCAGTGGAAGCAAAAGAAGGTGTAAGAATTCAAAATGAGAACCAAACTTTAGCATCCATCACGTTCCAGAATTTTTTCCGTATGTACAACAAATTATCTGGAATGACGGGTACAGCAGATACAGAAGCTTATGAATTACAACAAATTTATAACCTTGATGTTGTGGTTATTCCAACGAATAAGCCTATGATGCGTAAAGACGAAGCTGATTTGGTTTACTTAAATCAAGAGGATAAGTTCCAAGCGGTTATTGATGACGTACGTGCTTGTGTGGAGCGTAAACAACCGGTTCTCGTTGGTACTGCATCAATTGAAGCTTCAGAGTTCTTAAGCCAATTGCTTAATAAAGCGAAAATTAAGCATCAAGTCTTGAATGCTAAGTTTCATGAAAAAGAAGCCCAAATTATTGCTGAAGCGGGACGTCCTGGAGCGGTAACCATTGCTACGAATATGGCTGGCCGTGGAACAGACATCGTGCTTGGAGGAAGCTTATCTGCTGATTTAGCACAATTGCCTGAAACTGCTACTGCTGAAGAAAAAGAGGAAGTGAAACGTGTATGGCAAAAACGTCATGAAGAAGTGCTTGCGGCTGGTGGTTTAAGAATTATCGGTTCTGAGCGTCATGAATCACGCCGTATTGATAATCAGCTACGTGGTCGTTCTGGCCGTCAAGGTGATGTAGGAAGCAGCCGTTTCTATCTATCACTTGAAGATAATTTGATGCGTATTTTTGCTTCAGAGCGTGTTGCATCGATGATGAGACGTTTGGGAATGAAGCCTGGAGAGCCGATAGAACACAGCTTGGTGACTAAGGCGATTGAAAATGCTCAACGTAAATTAGAAGGACATCATTTTGATGTCAGAAAGCAGCTGTTGGATTACGATAATGTGGCTAATGATCAACGACAAGTCATTTATACCCAACGTGCTTCCATTATGGAAATGGCAGACACTGAAGAAGTTGTAACGATGATGCGCGAAGAAGTAATCAACAATCTTGTTGATACTTATATTCCGCCACAAAGTTTAGAGGATCAGTGGGAGCCTAAGGCATTAAGCGATGTTTTATCTGAAGAATTTAAATTAAAAACTCCTTTGCTTGAATGGATTGAAGAAGATCATCACATCCAACCTGAGCAAATTAAAGAGCAAATTCTTGATTTGGCAATAACGCATTATGATGCAAAAGTACAACAGGCTGGTAGACCGGTTATGTCGCAGTTTGAAAAATCGGTAATTTTACAAACTTTAGATAACCAATGGCGTGAACACTTGGCAGCAATGGATCAATTGCGTCAAGGAATTCATTTACGTGGTTATGCTCAGAAAGATCCAAAGCAAGAATATAAAAAGGAAGCGTTTTCTTTATTTACCAGCATGCTGGATACTTTAAAATACGATGTGGTTCGTTTGCTTTCTTCAGTTGAAATTCAAGGTGAGTCGGATGTAGATGCTGTTGAAGAACAACGTCGTGCAGATCAAGTAAGTAAAATGAGTTTAAATCATGGTGAGTCGTTCAATGATGACGAAAGTGGCAATCCTCAGTCACAGACATTCAGACGTCAAGAGAAGAAAATAGGGCGAAATGATCCATGCCCATGTGGTTCAGGTAAGAAATACAAGTCCTGTCATGGTAGTTTGTCGTGATTAAAGTTGCTGTAGCCATTATTGTTGATGAACAGCAGCGCGTTTTAGTAACCCAACGCCCACTTCATGCATCGCATGGTGGGTATTGGGAGTTCCCTGGCGGTAAATTAGAAGCTAATGAACTTGCCGAACAGGCGCTTATTCGAGAAATAAAGGAAGAAGTAGGTTTGGATGTGCTTCAGCACGAGTTTCTTGGTGAAGTGCAGCATCAGTATGCTGAGCGGTCGGTGCAATTGCTTATTTTCCTTGTAACAAAATTTTCTGGAAGTCCTCTATGCATCGAGGGGCAGCTTGCGATGAAATGGATTTGCCAGGATGAGCTAAATCCTGATGAGTTTCCTGCAGCCAATCGGGAAGTAATGCAGTTAATTCCTAAGTTATAAACTTGAACGTTCGGTCTAGAAAGTAGGTGAGGCCTTCCTATGCTTGTGATTAGTTAAAATCAAGATACAAAGCGGCATGGTCTGAAACCTCTTCACTCATAACCTCGAATTGATTAATTGTTATTTCTGGCGAAGTCAGGATGTAGTCTGCAAATTTTTCACTTTTTTTATAATAACTGGTCCGTGTAGAACGTACATTATTAACGGTGATAAGATTCGTCATGCCTTCTTCAATAATATGCATACTTTGTGTGTTTGGTCTTAAATTAAAATCACCGCATACTATTTTAGGTGTGTTAATTGTATCCATAAAATGGCGAATACGTAGGGATTGCTCGATTCGATCAGGGGTATCGCTTTTACCTCGGCCATTCCAAAGCCCATGCACATTTAAAATCGAATAGGTTTGATTATTGGACTCGCATTCAACCCATTGCATGTTCCGAGGATGATTCTCGCCAATTCCGGGATGATATTTTTTCTGGTGAATATTAATTTCACCTTCACTTAAAATATCAATGTTCTTTCTTAATAACATGGCTATGCCATAAACGTTATCCACCGCGGGTTTAAATATGGCGTAATGTTCAGGTAGTAGTTTTTGTAGATCAGAGAAAATATTTAAACTTAACTCCCGTTCTTGACGAGAGACAACGCGATGCGCATTGTGATAGACCTCTTGAAGGCAAAAAATGTCCACATCCTTATAATGATTTATAAATTTCAATAAGGGGATTCTTAAATGACCACCCCATAAATTTAATGTAACTAGCTTCATTCCCTGCTCATGTCTTTGATCTTATTCAATAATCATAGCCTATCTAGCTAAAATAATTCCAGAGGGTGGTTACATTATATCCATATTCGCGGATAAAAATGTTTCGGGTTTTCCCTAATTGACAGCAAAATAGTTTTTTGTAACGCTGACCTTGATTAAAACCAAGGAGTTTGTGTGAACGGATTGAAATATTATATTTTATTAATCACCTGCATTTGCTTTACGGCTGTAGCATATACAAAGCAAGAATCTCAATTACGTATTATCACCCCAGATAAAACAATTATTTTAGACCGAGCTGCTTTGCTTGCTCATTCAGAACTCACCCGTGTAACAATTAACAATGATCGCGCGTATCCTAATCAAATAATGTCTCATAAAGGTATCCCCTTATGTAAACTCCTTAAGCCTTATGTTGTCCAGGGTAATGAAGTTATTGAGTTTATCGCCAAAGATGATTTTCATGTCTATGTACCGATACAGAAAATTATGGATTGTACTAAACAATCATCCATTGGGGTGCTAGCAATCGAACCTATGTCTAAATGGCCAGTAATTGATAATCATACTGGAACTACGGCTGGACCTTATGAAATTATTTGGCTTTATCCTGAACGATCATACATCTCTAATGAATATTGGGCATGGGGTGTAGTTGCTATAAAAATTACCAATGGCCATGATTATAAAAATGTGCTTCCAGCACCTAAAACCACGGATAGATCGATCATTAATGGTCATAAGATATACATTAGTCACTGTGAAGGATGCCATGCGATGAATCGCATGGGAAAAAGCAAGATTGGTCCTGATTTAAATTGCTATAAAAATCCATGGGATTATTATCCCGATCGAGTGGTGTTGAAGAAGTTTATTCGTGAGCCAAAATCAGTTCGTGTTTTGCCTAAAGGAAGGATGAGTGGTTCAGATCCTATATCCTTATCTGAAAATGATTTGGATGATTTAATTAAGTTTTTTGCGGTGATGAAAAATAAAAAACAATGCTGATGTAATGTCCATCCAGGTTACGTTTTTAGGAGGTATTGATGATGTAGGGCAATAATCGCTGTTTTTAATTTATCAACGCCTGAGTCATTAATAACAATATCATCTGCGTTTTTTAAACGTAGACTTACATCAGGCTGTGCTGCCAAAATTGATAGGGCTTGCTTATGATCGCAGTTATCTCGCTGCATGAGACGTTCTATTTGTATGTGTTTGGGTGCTTGAATTAATAAAACACGGTTAATATAAGGGTAGTTTTTTTTATCGATTAGTAAAGGAATTTCTACAATGCAATAAGGTGTAGTACTTAATTCAACTTGCTCTTTAATTTTTTGCCGAATGAGCGGATGTAGAAGTTGTTCAAGCCATGTGCGTTCTTTGGGATCGCTGAAGATAATTGCTCTTAATGCTTTACGGTTAAGTTCATTATGTTCATTTAAAATTTTAGAACCAAAATGCGCAACAATTTGAGTATAGGCATCTTGGCCCTTGAGGGTAAGGGCGCGCGATATGTTATCTGCATTGACAATGTCTATTCCTAATTCAGAAAATACTTCGGCTGCAAGACTTTTGCCGCTTGCAATTCCACCAGTTAACCCCACACAATACACCATTAATCTAACCCATTTTTATTAACGCACGTAATTAAATTGACATAGCAGGTTCCAGGTACCGTACTTTTTTGACGACAAAAATCTTTGGCTGCTAATGCGGCGTCATCGCGTTGTGGATAAGGATTACTGCGCCAAACAATCGCGGTTCGGTCTAGGGCCGAGCATACCCACATAGGCTCAACACTTACCCCCTGAACGAAGCGTTCACAATTATTTCTTCTTATCTTACAGGTAGCTGGGCTCGCACTTCCTTTTTTACACATGTCAAAGGCAAAATTTACAGCGACTTTTCGATAAGTGCTCGCAGCAATCCATGGTTTGCCACTTGCATCATAAGTTGTACATTGCCAATAGTTCCCATCCAACGGCAGTTGTGCAAATGCTGAAAAAGAAAAACTGAGCAAAAATAAAAAACAGATGCGTACATAATAATTCATTTTTTTTCTCCCTGGAGCAGTTTTTTTAATTGCTCAATGGATAGAGCTTTTGAAAAATACCATCCTTGTAGTAATTGTACTTCATTTTTAAGCAAATAATTTACTTGTTCTTTCGTTTCAACACCTTCTGCAATTATAATTAAATTGAGTTTTTTAGCTAAATCAATAATTGCATCGTTGAGTAATTCAGTAATGGCTTTGCTGCCAATGGCCTGAATATATATTTTATCTATTTTTAAATAGCTAAAAGGAAAGTGTTGTAGATAACTTAAGCTTGCATGGCCTGTCCCATAATCATCTATAGCCAATGAAAATCCTTTATTGCGTAATTCTTGCATCTTTTGTAGGTAAATATCATTATGTTCATCGAGTAAGTTGCGTTCAGTTATTTCCAGTAAAATCTGAGTTGAGGCAATTGAATAGTCCTGTTGCAATTGATAAAACTTATCAAAAAAATCGGAATCAATAAAATGGGCTGCGCAAATATTGATGGATAAATGAAATAAAGGGCTGGATTTTAAAATATCTTGAGTTTCTTTAAAGGTAATTTCAACAATTTGCAACGTGATGGGGACAATTAACCTTGCCTCCTCAGCCTCAATTATGAATGAGTCGGGCATAATAACTTCGTCATGCTTAGTCCTCCATCTTACTAGAACTTCTACACTCGAATATTGATTCAGTTTAACGTTAAAAATGGGTTGATATACTGGATAAAACAGTCTGCGTTTGATGGCTTTTCTTATCGACCATAGTAATGAGGTTCGTACATGAATTAAATTTTTTAATAAATAATATGAAAAAGCCGACAAGATTAAAATATCAAGAGTAAGTAGAATTTGGCTGTTTCGTAAGTTGCTAAATAAAATTTGAGGCGAATAAATTAATTTTACACTTACTCCCTTAATGTTTTGGAGATTAACGCTGGCAACAATCGGTTTAACAATTAAAGGAAATCGGGGAGGGGCCATAGTGTGATCCATCAGTGATGTTTTTGGCTTCTTAGATATTTTAAGTAAACTTTCTTTATTATTCTGATTATATAAAATGATCGTGTAATTATCTTGCCCATTTGGTTTAAGTAGATCTTCAAGCATCGAGGCCATAAAAATTAATTCTATTTTGTAATGGCCAATGTTCTTTCTTAATGAGTAAATTGGAAAATTATAAGTAGGACGCTCTAAGGGGCCGACTATAGTTGGGGATGGAGTATCCTCATTTATAAGAAAACTGTTACTGTAAGATAGGGTGGAGCAAAAAAGGTTATGGTCGGTATCCTTAATTGAGATTGCTAAAATTTTAGGATGAGCAATATTTATATAATCTAAATAGGGCAAAAGATCCTCTTTACAATCTAATTTAGCTTTTTTTAAGATGGGTAAGGTCTGCAGGAGATAAAAGGCTTCGTTTATTAAGCTATCAAGATTATATGCTGAAACATGGGCTGCTTTTGATACTTGAATGTAGGCTTTGGCAATATGGTTCTGCCACATAATGTAGGAGCAGAAACAAAGAGTTGTCAGAGTAAGTATCCCCCAAAACACAGTAAACTGCCTGTTAATATAGTGTAAAAAGGGATGCCGCAATTGGTCCATAATGTTATGTTTTATGCATAGGCGTCCTTTATAGAGTTTAGTGTGATTTCTGCTAAATTCCCAATAATATCTTTATTCGTATTTAGTGGAGGAAGCCAATAGAGAGTAGTTCCAATAGGGCGTATTAATGCACCATGCTCTAATGCCTGCTGATATATTTTATTTCCTATACGATTTGATGGTGTTGTTGTTTCTAAATCCGCAGCAACCAGGGCACCAACACCGCGAACATTGGTTAATTTACCTGATACTTGGGCAATTTCTTGCATACAAGCAAACATATAATCGCCAAGTGAACGTGCTTGGTTAATAATTTGTTCTGTATGCATGGCTTTTATTGTGGCTAATGCAGCGCAGACACCTAACGAATGGCCACTATACGTATGTGAATGTAGGAACGAATTTCCGCTAGAATAATCATTGTAAAAAAGCTCAAAAATATCGTTATCGATCATCACGCAGCTCAGTGGAACTGAACCCGATGTTAAACCTTTAGATAAGCAAATCAAGTCTGGCTGAATGCCTGCATGATCGCAGGCTAACCATTCACCAGTTCGGCAAAGTCCAGTCATGATTTCATCGGCAATAAGATAAACATCGTTTGCTTTGGCCCAGAGAGACAGTTTTTTTAGAAAGTCAGGGCTATAACACAACATACCTCCAGCCCCTTGTACTATGGGTTCAAAGATGATTGCACAGGTTTTCTCGACAAGGGCATTTAGTTGCTTTTCTGTTGCAGGCCAATACTCCTCACAATTATTCCAGAGGGGATCATTTTTTCCTGAGACATAAGGAATATGTTCAAGAAATTGGCAGGGTACTCCGTAGGCTTCGTAAGGGGCTTTATAGAGACCCAAATCGCTCGTTCCCATGGTGGCAAGGGTTTCACCATGATAACCATTTTTTAGAGCAATAAATTGTTTTTTATTACTTAAGCCTTTGATTTGATTTGCATGAATTGTCAGTTTTAAAGCGATTTCAACCGCACTTGAGCCATCGCTACCAAAGAAAATATGTTGCTTTTGGGTTACCTGGGCTAACTCTTCAGCCAGTTCAACTAAAGCGGGATGCGTAGTATTTGCTGCAATTACATGCTCGAAGCGATGCAGCTGGGTTGTAATTGCCTCAATTATTGCAGGATGACCGTGGCCTAAAGATTTACACCACCAGCTGGAAATCCCATCTATAAGCTGTCCCTTATTTGTATAAAGGTAACTTCCTTTCGCGCGCTCAACAACAAGCGGGGGGATAGCTTCAAAATCTTTCATTTGGGCACAAGGATGCCAAACGTGTTTTAAATCGCGATGAATTAATTGTTCTATGTTGACCATTTTTAAAATTTTGGTTGACAAGACTGTACGCCACTTTATCATGTCCTCTATGGCAAATAATAGGGGTTAATTGTGACTCAAAAAATAAAAAAATGGTCAACATCCGAAATTACGGCGCTTTATGAGCAATCATTTAATGATTTATTAAATCAAGCGCATAGCATCCATAGGGAAAATCATGATGCGAATGCGTTGCAATTTGCAACCTTACTTAGTATCAAAACAGGGGCTTGTCCGGAAGATTGCGGTTATTGTTCTCAAAGCGGTCATCATCAGACGCATGTGGAAAAAGAAAAGTTGATGACGGTGGATACCGTGCTAAAAAGTGCGCAAGAAGCAAAAAATGGTGGTGCCAAACGTTTTTGCATGGGGGCTGCTTGGCGTTGTCCTCCAGAGAAAGTAATGCCTCAATTACAAGAAATGATTGCTGGTGTTAAAGCTTTAGGCTTAGAAACATGCATGACGCTAGGGATGCTTAATAAAGAGCAAGCTACGTGCTTAAAAGAAGCGGGCTTAGATTACTACAACCACAATATTGATACTTCTCCCTCCTATTATGAAAAGGTAGTTACTACTCGTAAATTTAGCGAGCGTTTAGAAACTTTAGATAATGTTCGTGAAGCGGGCATTAATGTCTGTTGTGGGGGAATTTTAGGCTTAGGGGAAACTCGAGAAGATCGTATTGAGTTTTTATTAACTTTAGCCAATATGGATACGCCACCAGAAAGCGTTCCAATTAATCGTTTAATCCCAGTTGAGGGAACACCCTTGGCCAAAGCCCAACCTGTTGAAGGTATCGAATTAGTACGCACCATTGCTACTGCACGCATATTAATGCCTAAAAGTGCTATTCGTTTAACTGCGGGACGAACTGAAATGAGCGATGAGTTGCAGGCTCTTTGTTATTTTGCAGGCGCAAACTCGGTGTTTATTGGTGATAAGTTATTAACGGAAGATAATCCACAACGTGCCAAAGATAAGCTGTTATTTAATAAATTAGGCTTAACTGAGCTTGCTGAAGCATAAATTGTATGGGTTCGGGGAGGTGCTTGAAGTGTGGCATGGACGAAGCGTAGAGTAATTCCGGATTTGTGCGCAAATCAGGGTTCGATCCCATATTACGCTGCGCTAAAACGACTACGTTCTTTTAATAAATAGAGCAATAATGTCCTTAAACAAAAAAATAACAAGCTATACTAATCAACTTAAAGAACAAGGCTTATTGAGACAGCGAACCGTACTTCAATCGGATAACTCGTCATTAATTCATTTTGACAGTAATGACTATTTATCATTGACTACGAACAAGCGTATTTCAGCTGCTTATCAACTAGGATATTCTCGCTATCCTAGCGGTAGTGGTGCATCCATGCTCCTTAGCGGTTACCACGAAAATCATCGTGCACTGGAGCAGGCTTTTGCTCAATTCTTAGCTGTAGATGAATGCATTTTATTTTCTTCAGGATACGCTGCGAATCTTGCCATGACTGCATTGCTTGGGCGATTAAAAGCGCATTGTTTTGTGGATAAAGAATTACATGCATCGGCTTATGATGGTTTAGCTTTGTCACAAGTTAGTTTTACACGATATTTTCATAATGACCTAGTGGACTTAACCCGTAAGTTATCACAACATTCAGCAAATTCCGCTTTAATTACTGAAGGTATTTTCAGTATGAGTGGGCAAATAGCGCCATTGTCGTCTATCTCTGCTTTATGTGAAGCCAACCAAACTGAGCTATTGGTTGATGAGGCTCATTCTTTTGGAATTATTGGTGAGCAAGGTAGGGGAGCGGTTGCCTATCATGGACTAACTCAACAAGAAGTTCCTTTACGCGTTATTCCTTTTGGAAAATCACTTGCGTCACAAGGAGCTTTGATTGCAGGGGCACATGTTTGGATTGCTGCGTTATTGCAAGCAGGTCGCTCATTAATTTATTCTACAGCTATTAGCCCGGCCTTAAGTTATGGGTTATTAACCACTCTAGATGTACTTGCTGCTGCGGATGAGAGACGCTCAAAACTGAAGCAGTTGGTAAACTTGTTTCGTGAGCACGCTCAATCGTCACCTTTTGATTGGGCTGATTCATCGACACCCATCCAGCAACTACGCTTGGGATGTCCGCATTTGGCCTTGCACTATACCCAAGAGCTCAAAAAGGAAGGTATCAGTTGCTTGGCGATTCGTAAACCGACTGTAGGTAAAAAAGAAACCGGATTACGTATTATTTTGAATTATGAGCATACTCCAGAGCAGATTAATAGTTTATTTAAGAAGTTAAATGTGATTTATGAATATACATCTCAATAAGCACGGTTCGGGATTTCCATTGGTTTTTTTCCATGGGTGGGGCTTTGACCAGCACATTTGGGTGACTTTAGTGTCAGAGTTACAGTCAACGTATCAGCTTATTCTCGTTGATTTACCAGGCTTTGGGCAAAGCCCTATGATGGATTGGCCTGCTTTTAAAACAAGCTTATTAGCTCAATTACCCGACTATTTTGCTGTTGTTGGCTGGTCTATGGGAGGATTGTATGGCACGCGCTTGGCGTTAGAGGCTCCACAGCGGGTGACTCATTTAATGAATATCTGTTCCTCACCACGCTTTTTGCTAGATAACTCCTGGCCAGGGGTTGCTAGGGAGGTATTTGCTGAGTTTTATCGTAAATTATCACACGCCCCACGGAACACGTTGAAGGAGTTTATTGAGCTACAAACTAGTAGAATTAAATTCAAAATTGAATTAGGGGGTTTACCGACTGCAGAAGGCTTAGCATCTGGATTGGAAATCTTAGATACTTGGGATTTTCGCGAGCAAATGACTCAATTTGACCGTCCGGCCTGTTATATGTTTAGCCGCCTGGATCCTATTGTCCCGGTTAAGACAATGAGAGTGATGCAAGAAATATATCCTAACTTTAATTACGTGTTTTTCAATCGTGCAGCGCATATGCCATTTTTATCACATCCAGATTTATTTCTTAATGAACTCCGAGGGTTTATTAAATGAAGCGATATTTTATTACAGGGACTGATACGGATTGCGGGAAAACGTATGTTACTGCACATTTAGTTAAGCATTTTTCTAGATCTGCTGCAATTAAACCCGTTGCGAGCGGTTGTATAGAGCTAGATAATCAGCTAGTGAGTTTGGATGCTTTGGCGTTACAAGAGCATAGTAATTTAAGTTTGGATGTAATTAATCCTTGGCGTTTTAAGTTACCCATTTCTCCTCATCTTGCGGCTAAGGAAGAGAGATGTTCTTTATCTGTTACCGAGATCGCGGATTATTGTCTTAATTTACATTTAGCAGGCACTGATCGGTTATTTATTGAAGGAGCGGGGGGCTTAATGGTTCCGCTAAATGAGCATGAAATGTGGATAGATTTTTTAAAAATCACTCAATTTCCTGTAATTTTCGTAGTGGGAATGAAGTTAGGCTGCATCAATCATGCCATGTTGACTGAAACCGCATTAAAAGCCCATAAGATACAGTGTGCCGGATGGATTGCGAATTGCATTGATCCGAAGATGTTAGCTTTATCCGCAAATATAGAGACATTAAAGTCGTTGCTTAAAGCTCCTCTTTTAGCAACATTGCCCTTTGCAGGTACTTTTTCTGAAGTTAATTTATAGCATTTTTAAATTCAAAGAAAAAACTGTAACTATTGTGAATAAGGTGAAGAGCCTCAGGATTAAGTGTATGGAGCACGAGTTGTTTCGTTACTATTTTCCCTTTGTTCAAATAAAACCACTTGATGTCCTAGTTGTTGTCCAATAATATATTTACGACTATCAATAGCTTAGAGGTGATTTATGTTGACCAAGGATAAGCTTGTACATTCAGTTATGACGGCGTTTTTAGTTCTTGCTACTAGCAGTGCAAATGCAACGGATGCTAATGAAGCCCCTGCAATGGAAAAATGTTACGGTATTGCTAAAATGGGTATGAATGATTGTTCTACGGCTACTGCATCATGCGCTGGTTCAGCAACTAAAGATCAGCAAAAAGACGCGTTTCTTTTTATGCCCAAAGGACTTTGTGAAAAAATTGTAGGTGGAAGTCTTAAATCAGAATAAGGAAGTGAAAATGAAACAAAGGATTGCCCACTGGGGTTTATTATTTATAAGTTTAATTACCTTCTCTGCTACACTGCAAGCGGAGCCAGAGACTCTTATCCTTGATAACCATCATACTTATGTTGCATGGAATATTAAACATTTGGGTTTTTCAACGCAAACAGGCAAATGGTATGCAACAGGACAGCTTATTATTGATAAAGATCATCCTGAGAATAGTAAAGTTGTAGCTAATATTAATGTTGCTGATATCGTGACTGGTTTACCTGAATTGGATAAGCATTTAAAAGGTAAATTATTTTTTGATGTAGAGCATTTTCCTAAGGCAACCTTTGTTAGTGATAAAGTTCAAGTAACCGGTAAAAACAAGGCGGATGTTAGTGGTATATTAACCCTACATGGTGTGAGCAAGCCGGTGGTATTGCATGTGACTTTTAATAAGGCAGCCATGAATCCTATCAATAATAAAATGACGGCAGGATTTACTGCAACGGCATTGATTAAACGTTCTGATTTTGGAATCAATACTTTATTACCTTCTCTGGGAGATGAAGTTGAGTTGAATATAAATGCTGAAGCTTATCAGGATAAAAAGGCAGGGTAAGTTTTTATTGGGAAGAGAGGCTAGTTCATTGCCATAAAGTTAAGCCAACCGTTTGAGCCAATATAGGATCGGCGCACAACCAAGCATCGATCCTGTATTACGCTGAGCTAATAGGGGCTACATTCGTAATATGGGAGTTCAACAAACTTTCACTTCCTTAAAAATATAAGGAATTACAATGCAAATTAAAAATAGCGCGACCCGTTTTGGTATTATTGCTATTTGGCTTCATTGGATTATTGCTGGATTAATCATTGGCTTATTAGTGCTGGGTTTATACATGGTAAACCTCCCCCTTAGCCTGGAAAAATTAAAACTTTATGGATGGCATAAGGAGTATGGATTCTTAGTACTGTTTCTTGCACTGTTTCGTCTTATTTGGCGTTTATGTAATACGACGCCAGAATTGGCATTGCCCTGGCTAGAAAAAATCGCAGCGCACACCATGCATTGGATTTTTTATGGATTTATGTTTGCTATGCCCATTACGGGGTGGTTAATTACCTCTGCAGCAGGCTTGCCTGCTTCTTTTTTTGGCTTATTTTCGTTGCCTAATCTTGTGTCTCCTGATCAACATAAACTTGCATTATTTGAGTGGATGCATCAATGGCTAGGTTATGCGTTGATTGCTGCGATTTGCTTGCATGCAGCTGCGGCTTTAAAACACCATTTTATTAATAAGGATGATATATTAAGGAGGATGCTATGATGAAATTAAGCCAACTATTTTTATTTTTTATCTTATCTTTTTTTTCCAGTGTTTATGCGGGCTCATTATCCCAATGGGATATTATTCCAGCAGAAAGCAGTATTAGTTTTACTGGAACGCAAAATAATGCCCCTGTAACTGGAGCATTTAAGTTATTTAAAGGAACTATCGAGGTTGATCCTGAAAAACCTGAAAGTGCTAAGCTCGATTTTATTATAAATATGGACTCACTCTCAGTTTCCTATGCGGATTTAGCAAATATATTGATTACTCCTGAGTGGTTTGACATTAAGGCGTTTCCAACCGCGGAGTTTAAATCAAACAAAATTAGCAAAATCGATGATCAACATTATAGCGCCGCAGGTATTTTAACCATTAAAAATAAATCTCAGCCTATAGTTTTGAAGTTTACTGCTGTAGAGTCTCCAAAAAATCATGGGGCTGTGGAGGGCTCAACGATAATTAAACGCAGTGATTTTGGTGTCGGCTCAGGGGAGTGGGCAAGTACCGATACAGTTAAAGATGAGGTAACAGTTAATTTTAAAGTCGCGGCAACACGTAAGAAGTAATGATGTCCCTCCGTATTAGGCTGCGCTAATAAGTACTCTATTGTGAAAAGATAACAAATTTGCATGCTCGAGGTGTTAATAATATACTCAAGATGATTTTATTTATTTCATTTTTGGTGTAACCCAGAAAGGAGCTCTATATGATAATCAAATCATTAGCAGCGGGATTAGTGCTTACTTCTTCTATGATCTTAGCAAATAGTCCAAACCAATCAGCATGTTATAAGGAATTTCAGGGAGAGAAAGGATGGCATATGGTTTCAAAAACCTGTCCTGTTCCTCCGGCTCGAAATTGGCAGGAATATTATAGCGGGGGGTATACTCAGCCTGCATTGTAAGGGAGGCGATCAACTTGTCGGATAAAGCGTAGGCTGGGCGCTATCAAGCCCAGCAAACACAGCTTGAGCTACTTCCTATGCAGGCCTTCCCAACCAGAGCAACACCTTAATCTCTTCATGGGCATTTTATAGTGTACATGGGCGTAGTATTTGTTCTTGGGTTTCATCAAAAAATTGCAACTCGTATTCTACGGATTGGCCAAAGGCTGCTTTCATTTTCATCTGAGTGTTCTTTGTCGACTTGAGCGCTAAAGTATCAATCGCATCTGCAAGTGTTAGGGTTGCCTCAACAAAAGTGTTACTTGAATAGGTCTTTATCCAGTCTTTATAGGGATTTGCAAGTAATTGCTTTGGTGCTAATTTTTTGGTCCCCAATTTATAATAAATCCAAAAACAAGGAAAAATACTGCAGAGCGATACCGGAAGCTCTTCAGTATCAAGAGACTTTTCTTGAAGATACTCCACGTAAGATGAAATGGCTAGGCCGGGTTGAGATGTTTCGGTGTGGGTAAAATACTTTTTATACCGCTCTTGCATGCGTTGTTCACCTGAAATAATGTCGCTGTGCAAATAGTCTAGTTGTTGAGATAGCTTTGGATTAACTTTAGCGGCTCTTTTGGAGATATTTTTTAATATGAACGCATAGTGATGCAGATAAATATAGTCGTCATGTAAAAAGTTGCCAAAAGTATCCGCTTTTAAAGTGCCGTCAAATAATTGTTGATTAAAAGGATGTTTATAAATTTTTTCTAAGTTTCGAGCAATGGGCGGTGTTTTCAACAAAGACGAAACAAAATTAACTGTTATTGGTGCTGGAAAAAAAGATAAGCTTTTACTGTACATAATTCACTCTTCCTTCGCTGGCATTATCCAGAGCAGGTACAAAGGGTGATTCTCAGCTAAACCGGGTATTGGTTTAGCACCCCTGGTGATAAAAATGTGATCCTACAGTTTAAACTATGGGCTTGTCAATAAACTTTTATGTATGTTTTTATAGGAAAAAATGGAGTTTTGCTATTACCATTGCTAATGGCTTATAGTATGTCTATGAGGCAGCATTAATTGGTAATAAAACGTTAACTAACCCTTAGTTGCAAGTAGCCCGAAGTTGGGAAGAGGGAACTGTGAAATTGTATAAAATAATGAGAGAAACCTGGTTGCATGCAACCAGGCTAATAACTTAGTGTCTTTGTCTTATTCTCTTATCAGGTACATTTAATATAATTTTTCTTTGCTCCGTTAAGCCAAACACTACTGCCTCGTGACTTAATTTTTGTAAGCCTTGAATGAGGCGTTTAGCTGGGCTGAAATGTAAATGAGAAACCTGGTCTTTTTTCTTTAACAAAATGTTTTGAAATTGATCCACATCAAAATCGTACTCTTGTTCTTCATGGAAGCAATTCAATACCTCATTAAGCAGTTTCTTTTGGGTTTCATTACGTTTCTTAAATAGTGGATTCCTGCTTTTTTGAAGATTAGTCTCTATATCTTTTTTTATATCTAAAAGCGATTGAGATAGGCTTGAAGAAAAAACTTCTTTTTGTTCTTTAAGCGTTTTTATTCGTGCTTCTTGTAATTGTTTTCCTGATTCCAACCACGAGGAGTCATTGACTTCACCCTCGTTAGCGCCAAGGAACTTCATCATTCCTAATGGATTTTCATGCAATGGAATTGAGTTGGGCGATTTAAATGCGTTATGCAATTGATAATGGTAAAATGACAGCGGTTGTACCTCATGAATAAGTTCATGACTATTCATTACATATTTACCAAAAAGCGCGTTAGCAATTTCAACAGGTCCTGTGGTACAAACAATGATGGATTTAAGGTAAAGATTAATTTCTTTTTTTCTGTAATAGTTTAAAAAATCATCATCATTCAAGTGTAGAATGTGTTTGGTTTCTACATATTCTTTATTAAAAAATAAAAACTTAACCAGATTCAGGTTTTGTTCTACCTCATTTCTGAGTCTTTGTATGGTATCTGTTGATGATTCATCACCCGTCCTATTAAAACGTATAAATAAATCATTGCTCGCCATGATTTGTTGAATATAATTTCTATAACTCCGAGATGAAGTCAACGGTGTTGAATCAATAAGCCCAGGCTGTTGTTTCAGATCTTTTGATTTAGCAATATAAAGGGTTTCTGGTCGATTTCTCATCAGTCGAATTACATAACGACTTAATAAGGTATCACTAAATTGTTTTTCGACCTGTTCATTAAAATCATTGTCATAATGTGTCAACTTCATTAACAGGTTATGATGTACTTTATCTACCAATTGAGTCGCGGCATCAGCATCAACTACCGCAATAAAATCGTTATTTGCCAAGATAAACTCTTTGCTCCCTAGTTTTAAACTACCAATATTGAGTAATAGGGGAGCATCAACATCAATTAGTTCTGGAAAGTCAGAAGTATCAATTGGATAATCAAAATCGGAGTAAGTTCCCAATTTATAAAATGGTGATAGCCATCTTAATATATCGCTGGCAACGGCAAGATTTCCACCTTGATTTAAGTGAGTAATTTCATCATTGTAAAAATGAAATAGCCTTTGCTCATTATCAGAGACTATCCCGGTGAATGCGATGCGTACGTCAATAGGTATAATTCGGTGCTCTTGGCAGTAGTGCATTAAATCTTGGATTGATTTACTATTAATGAGTAAAGAATCGTAAATCAAATGAATGACATCTGATGGGTTTGTCTCGCGCATCTTACTGAGACGAATCTGATTTTCTAGATTCATAAATAGGTCGCGATTATTGCTCAACCATATTTTTATGTGGTGGTGCGGATTGTATCTGTATGTATTCATAATCATATTTTTTTTAAGTAGTGTTAATTTAATTAAAGTATTAGATTGCCGAATATTCCACTTTATGTTATAAATATGGCGCTTTTTAAATACACACACGTTTCGGCACGTACGTTAGGGTCCCTTGGGGTGGCGTATGGGGAACGTGGAGGCATAACCCTGGAGAAATAATAATGAATGTAAGTATGCGTGAATTGCTCGAAGCGGGCGCTCATTTTGGACATAGAACACGTTTCTGGAATCCTGAAATGGGAGAGTACATTTTTGGTGCTCGTAATAAGATCCACATCATCAATCTTGAAAGAACGATGGTTATGTTAAACGACGTAGTTAACTACGTTGGTCGTTTGGCTTCTAACAAAGCTAAAATCCTTTTTGTTGGTACTAAACGAGCTGCACAAGAAAGTATTCGTGAACACGCGAAACGTTGTGGCATGCCTTATGTTGATCACCGTTGGTTAGGTGGTATGTTAACTAACTACAAAACTGTTCGCCAGTCGATCTTCCGTTTGAAAGAATTAAAAGAAATGAAAGACAAAGGACTGTTCGAAGGGATGATCAAAAAAGAAGCCTTAATGCTAACCCGTGAGCTTGAAAAATTAGAGCGTGGCTTGGGTGGTATTGAACACATGGGCGGGTTGCCTGATGCATTATTTATTGTTGACGTTGGTTTTGAACACATCGCTGTTGAAGAAGCTCGTCGCTTAAAGATCCCTGTTATTGGTGTTGTTGATACAAATAACAGCCCTAAAAACATCGATTACATTATTCCTGGTAATGATGATTCTATGCGTGCAGTAGACATCTATGTTCGTTGCATTGCCGATGCTATTTTGGATGCAAAAAACAGTAACTCTGTTGGTGGACTTTCTTCTGACGCTGAATTTGTTGAAGTTGTTGAGAAGGAAGGCAGTACTGAAAAAGCTGGTGAATAATTAATATTATGAATAGGGGCAAGTAGGTTTTAAAACCTAACTCAGCCCCTTTTTTCTATGCGGAGAAATTAAGATGTCAATTAGTGCAAAATTAGTCATGGAATTACGCGAGCGCACAGGTGCTGGTATGATGGAATGCAAAAAATTCCTGATCGCTACCAATGGTGATATTGAAGCTGCTATTACTGAAATGCGTAAAGCAGGTCAAGCAAAAGCTGATAAGAAAGCAGATCGCGTTGCTGCTGAAGGTGTGGTTATTATTGCTCGTTCCGCTGATGGACGTTCAGCGGTAATGATCGAAATCAACAGTGAAACAGACTTCGTTGCTCGCGATGAGAACTTCACTAGCTTTGCAGACAAAGTTGCTGCAGCTGCATTAAACAGCTCAGTTACTACCATAGAAGAAGTATCTGCGCTTACATTAGATTCTGGTATTACAGTGGAGCAAGCAAGACAAGAGCTTGTTGCTAAGATCGGTGAAAATATTAAATTACGCCGTATCGAGCGTAAGAGCACTGATGGAGTTATTGGTCATTACATGCATGGTTCTCGAATTGGTGTAATGGTTGCCCTGAAAAATGGTGACGAAACGCTTGCTAAAGATATTGCGATGCATATCGCTGCGAGCAAGCCAATTGTTGTTAGCCGTGACCAAGTTTCTACTGAAACAATTGAAAATGAGCGAGAAATCTTCACTGCTCAAGCTAAAGAAAGTGGTAAGCCACAAGAAATTATCGATAAAATGATTGAAGGTCGAATCAACAAGTTTGTTGATGAAGTAAGTCTATTGGGTCAACCTTATGTTAAAAACCCAGATATGAAAGTTGGTCAGCTTTTAAAAGAAAAAAATGCCGAAGTCACTGCATTCATTCGTTATGAAGTTGGTGAAGGTATTGAGAAGAAAGAAGACAACTTTGTTGAAGAAGTAATGGCTCAGGTTCGCTCATGATGAATGAAAGTCACCTAAAACTAAAATATAAACGTATTCTACTGAAGTTTAGTGGCGAAGCCCTTATGGGTAAGTCACAGTTTGGTATTGATCCTGCGGTTTTAGATACTTTAGCCAAAGACATCGCTGAACTAATTCAAATGGGTGTAGAAGTTGGCTTGGTATTAGGTGGTGGCAATTTATTCCGTGGTAAAGCGCTTTTTCAAGCTGGAGTTGGACGTGTAACCGGTGACCATATGGGGATGCTGGCTACAGTTATGAATGCTTTAGCAATGCGAGACGCCTTAGAGCGTATCGATTTACCTGCTCGTATTATGTCAGCTATTCCCATGATGGGAGTAGTTGATTCCTACCACAGACGTAAAGCGATTACTCATTTGCGTACCGGCCATGTAGTTATTTTTGCAGCCGGAACAGGGAATCCATTTTTCACTACTGATACCGCTGCTTGTTTGAGAGCTATTGAAATAGGCGCTGATGTGGTTTTAAAAGCGACTAAAGTAGATGGGGTTTATTCCGAAGATCCTGTTAAAAATCCTAATGCCACGCGTTATGATTATTTAACTTATAAAGAGGTATTAACTCAAGGCTTAGAGGTAATGGATTCTACGGCAATTTGTTTATGCCAAGATCAAAACATGCCATTACAGGTGTTTGATATGGCTGCTCCTAATGCGCTAAAGCGCATTGTTGAGGGCGAACGTGTAGGAACTATAGTTGGAGCGAATAATGATTAATGAGATTAAGCAAGACTCAGAAAGACGCATGAAAAAAACCATTGAATCATTGCAGGTTGATATGACAAAGATTCGTACTGGAAGAGCTAATGTTGGTTTGCTGGATCATGTTCATGTTGATTATTATGGTACCCCAACCCCGCTAAACCAAATCGCGAATATCACAGCAAGTGATTCACGAACTATTATGGTTACTCCTTGGGAAAAGTCTATGGTTGCTGCTGTTGAAAAAGCAATTTTGACTTCTGATTTAGGACTTAATCCATCTACTGCTGGAGCTGCAATTCGTGTACCTATGCCTCCATTGACAGAAGAGCGTAGAAAAGAGTTGATTAAAGTTGTCCGTAATGAAGGCGAACAAGGGAAAGTTTCTATTCGTAACATTAGGCGTGATGCGAATACCCAATTAAAAGATTTGGTTAAAGATAAGTCTATTTCTGAAGATGATGAACGTCGTGCTACAGAAGTAATTCAAAAATTAACTGATAAATACATTGCTGAGGTGGATGTATTATTAGCTAATAAAGAAAAAGATTTAATGGAAATTTAATCTTGTTGTATAGTCTAGTTGCTTGCAACTAGACTATACTCCCTCTATTTAGTTTGGTTACCGTTAAGGAAACCTGCTTGCGAGCGCCTAGCTACACTATTAATAATTAGTTCAAATATATTTTTAAAATATTGAAAGTCAATACTGTTTTTTATTTCTATCTTTGATAAGATACCTGGACTTTATTTCTATTGAAATAAGATCCTGTGGATATTTCTAATTTCATTCAATCTCACTAATTCCTGATATCTTGTTCTAACCTAATTAGAGCCCTTATTTTATAAGGATTTTCGGCTGTTTTTTCTATTGAATTCACGGGAATCTTATCCACAAAATCTGTGGATAACTCTGTGTATAGGGTGTAAAATTTCGTGTATTATCAGTAAAAGTGATAGTGTTTCAGAACTTACCAATGTATCTCTATGCGGTATTGGATTTGAGCATGGGAGCAAGAATGGCAGCAAATGATGAAGAATACTCTAATCCAGTTTATCAGCAGGCATGTGTCTACCTATCTGACTTAGATGCTGATTGGTCGTTAATCATTGAGCGGGTTGGTTCTTGTAGATTAGAGCCTAAATTAACTGAAGAGCCTTATGAGACCTTAATTCGTACAATTGCGCATCAACAATTGCATGGTAGGGCGGCTGAAGCAATTCTAAAACGTTTTTTGGCTTTATTTCCTGAAGATAAATTTCCTGAGCCAGAACAGATTTTATCGATTGAGAGTGAAGTAATAAGGAAATGCGGTTTTTCAATGAGGAAAATTAATACGATAAAGGCGATTGCGGAGGCTTGCCTTAGTGGTTTTGTTCCTACCCTTACCAAGGCAAAAGAATTATCAAATGAAGACTTGATTCGTGAACTTACGGTTTTACCAGGAATTGGACCATGGACTGTAGAAATACTTTTAATTTTTAATCTGGGGCGTTTGGATGTGCTTCCCGTTCATGATTTTGGGATTCGAGAGGGATATAAGCGAATGAAATCTTTAGATAAACAGCCTACGCCTAAAGAATTAGCAAAACTAGGGGAGAGTTGGAGTCCTTATCGAAGCATTGCTTCATGGTATTTATGGCGTGTTTAGGTTCAGATGCGTAATGTCATAGCCACCAAGTTAAGAAAAACCACATTGACCCCAGGAATTCGGTAGGCATTTACAAAAAACAGCCTTTTTTTAGATGAATCTAGTAATGGCTTCAAGCTCAGCCTTTTCTATGAGTTACTATAAATCACCTACATAATCCCATGATTCGACCCACATAATTTTTTTCAACTCCCCTGATTTTCCTACTCGTTGAAAAAAATGCTCTTTACTCTCCTCATTAGAGGCGATGATCACCATATTGGCGCTTTTTTTAATGGGGACTACTAGAATGTGTTTAAAGTATTTTTTTACTAGCAGGAATAGGGGCCATTGTTCTCTAATATTGGCAAGATTGAGCGCTAAAAAACCATCTTGAGCGATTATTCTTTGGCATGAGCTAAAGAATAATTCATTGTTGCATTCAGGAGGGAAATAGTTGGCGTTGTAAAGATCAATCATTAAATGTGCATACGTCGCTTGAGTTTGGGTAACATAATTCTTGGCATCCTCATGAATGATTGTCAGGTTCTTAAGTTCTTCTGAAATAAAAAAGCGTTTTGCAATATCAATTATTTCATCACTTTTATCAATCACCACTAATGGAGGTGGCGGCTGTTCTGTAGATAGCATTAATGGGATTCCTGCGCCACCAAGCCCAAGTAGACAACTTGGACCAGGATATTGACGTGCCATCAGGGTTAAAGCCGGTAAATAATGGAGTACTGGCTTTTGTGGATGGCGCCGGTTAATTACGGTTTGAAGCGCGGTCGAGCCTAAGGTTAACCAACGATAAAAAAAATTTTGATAAACCTTATAGCCTGAAGGTGATTCATAAATACATTTGCCAAACTTTGTTTTCCACATTGCAGTGCATCTATTCTGTTTGGAAGGGATAGATGGAACCAAGCTTAAGTATCTGCGTTAATTCATCTAAAGCTTGAAAGCTCTCGGTAATTAACTGTGGATCCACTAAATCTGCTGTACTTAATTCAGTACGGTAATGTTTTAATACCCAGCTATCTAAGGTATCTAATAGTTGATTATTCACTAAAACACCTTGGTGCATTGCTTGAAGCTCTTGTTCCTGCAGAGGAATACGCAGTCTTAAACAAGCAGGGCCTCCACCATTACGCATACTTTGCTTAAGATCCATATAATACACAGAATTAATTGGATTTTGCTTATCGATAAGTAACTCATCAATACAAAGCTTAACGCGAGGATTAGTTTCACATTCAATCGGTGCGACCAGCATCATCTCATTTTGATTCGCTAAACTAATAATCTGTGAATTAAATAGGTACGATTCTACTGCATCTTTAATACTCAGTTGCTCCTTGGTGATTTCAATAATGGATAAGGGAAAAGATGCTTTTTCGCGTAATTCATTCAAAACTATTTCTTGGTTATAGAATGCCTGCTCATGGACAAGAAATACGGCCTCATTTGCAACAGATATAACGTCATTATGAAAAACACCTTGGTCAATCGCAAAAGGGTTTTGGCAAGCGAAAATAACCTGTTCACTTGGTAATTGATGATTCCGAACAATTGCTTCAAATGCTTCCAATGTTTGACGAGCAGGGTATTTGCTTGGGCCTATAGAGTGCTCTCCTCTTGTTAATGCTTTTCTTCCATAGACAAAAAGATGAATCCCGCGTTGTGCGTGGTTCTGGCAGATACGGCTATGGTTCGCCGCTCCCTCATCACCAGTAACTGTTGAGCGAGGTAATATAGGATGATGGCTAAAATAGTTCGCATCAGCAAAGATAAATTGCAGCAGTTTTTGCGAAAAATCGGCTTCTTGGTGGCGATGCAAATTACCGATTAGATTGGCCGCGGTAAAATGAGTTTTATGATCTAAAGTATCAATACTCGGCGAAACTGTTGCTGCATTAGCAGTCCACATACTAGATGCTGAATAGCTGGCACTAAGAAGCTCAGGTGCTATTTTAAATGCTTTATTTATTTGCTCTGCAGCACTACCCTGAAAACCTAATTGTCGTAGTAACTCAAGATTTGGGCGTTGATGAGGTGGTAATACACCTTGTTTCAGTCCCATATTATGCAAGAGACGCATTTTTTCTAAGCCTTGACGCGCGGCTGCTTGTGGATTAGCCATGCTAAGTGCATTATTTGTCGATGCGATATTACCCGCAGCCAAGCCAGCGTAATTATGGGTCGGACCAACTAGGCCATCCATGTTTAATTCATACATTGTCATTTGCTATCCAATATAATGCCAGGTAATTTCTGCGTTGGCGTTGTTAATAAAGGTTGCTCCATACTAGCTATTGGATAAGCACAATAATCGGCAGCAAAATAGGCGCTGGGTCGGTGATTGCCGCTAAAACCAACTCCGCCAAAAGGTAGGCTGCTTGCGGCTCCTGTTGTTGGTCTATTCCAATTGATTAATCCCGCACGAACCCTCTGATAAAAGTGCTGATAATTTGCTTCATTATCACTCAGAAGACCTGCAGCCAAGCCATAACGTGTTTGATTCGCAAGGCTAATCGCCTCATCAAAATGGGTGTAGCGGTGAATTTGAACTAGGGGTGCAAAAATCTCTTCATCAGCAGGATTAATCACTTTAGTCATATCGACAATACCTGGAGAAAGCAAACCTGTATTTTCTGCCAATAGGCTCATAGATAATAAGGATTCGCCTCCAGATTCAAGCAATTTTTTTTGACTCTGTAGGTGTTTTAATGCTTGGTCATGGCTAATCACCGGTCCCATGAATGGTTCTGGCTGTTGATCATAGGGACCTACTTTTAATGATTGGCAGGCTTTGATGAAGCGTTTAAGAAATGCATCGCCTTGTACTGTATCAGGAATCATAACTCGACGAGCGCAGGTACAACGCTGTCCCGCGGTAAGTAAGGTAGACAATAGGGTATGATATACTGCCGCATTAATATTACTAATTTCATCAATAACTAAGGGATTATTGCCCCCCATTTCCAGGGCCAGAATTACTTCAGGTCGAGCACTAAATTGTTGATGAATGCGTAATCCAGTTGGATAACTGCCTGTAAAATAAACGCCCTGAATATCTTGAGCTAAAAGCACTTTGCCTGAGTGAGCATCACCTTGGATGCAATTAATTACCCCAGCGGGTAACCCACTATCATGCCAGCATTGCATAATTAGTTCAGCTACTGCAGGGGTATGTTCACTAGGTTTATAAAGAATCGTATTCCCGGCTAACAGTGCGGGGACAATATGCCCGTTACTTAAATGGGCAGGAAAATTAAAAGCACCTAAGACAACAACAACACCTTGAGGTTTAAAACGTAGACAAGCATTTGCTTCAGCTGTTGCATTGTATTTTGCTGCTGTACGCTCTTGGTAGGCTTGAATCGATATGTTAATTTTAGCGACTACAGAACTTACTTCTGTCTGTGATTCCCATAGTGGTTTTCCTGTTTCCTGAGCAATCAGTAGCGCGAGTTGCTCTCGCTTTTTTTCTACTTGTTCAGCAAATTTTTTGGTGTATTGGGCGCGCTGTTCAAAATCAAAGGCAGCCCAGGCTGGTAGTGCTTGATGAGCCGCGTCTGCTGCTCCAGAAATTTCATCTTCTGTGGCGCTAGTTCCTTGCCAGAATACCGTGCCATAACTGGGATTAATGGACTCTAAAGCAGAGCCATTGCTTTTTACCCATTGTCCATTAATGTATTGACCTTTGCTTTGCATCATATTTAAGCTTCCTAAGGTGTGGTCGCAATTTGTAAAGGAGAAACACGCACTACATCCCCTCGATTTACCTGTAGTAGATCAGCAGTTTTTTTGCTGAGAATACAGGTATTGTGCTCTTTATTAACTAATGCGGTATTGATGGTGGCACGAAAATTTAATTGAGCATTTGCTAGTAAATAATTCGAGCTACTTACTTCATCACTTAGACTACCAACGGTAACTAAACGACTTAACTTAACTGTTTTTATTTCGTTTAATGGCACTTCCAGAGTAGGGCCCCCATCAAAAATATCAACATAATTGTTATAACGAAAACCTTCTTTTAATAAAATACTCATAGCTGGGGCAGTTAATGGATGTGGCTGACCAATGACTGCCTGTGCTTCTTCCGAAAGTAATTTGACGTAGATTGGATTTCGTGGCATTAAATCAGCAATAAATTGTTTATCTGTGGCTAAGGTCAGTCTATCTGCTTCAGCAAAAGACATTTGAAAAAAATGGCTACACACATTGTCCCAAAAGGGTGAGCGCCCATGCTTATCGGAGACACCGCGCATGTCGGCAATCACAATCGGCGCAAAACGTCCCGGAAATTGAGCCATAAAAATAAAACGTCCCTTAGAGAGCAATAGCCCATTATTGTCCTTTCTATATTTAGGACTCAAAAAGAGGGTACATATTTCACTGCGCCCTTGATTATCATTTACTAGACTTAATACCTCATACTCACTGCGTATATTCAAAGTACGTGATATTCGTGTGCGCTTGGAAAGTTTATAAGAATAAAAAGGCGTATCATGACCTATACGAGCTTCAATTGCTGATACCCCGACAAGCTCTTTGTTTTTTTGGTTTTCCAAAACAAAAAGATAGTACTCACTATTGGGATGGACTATCTTTTTTTTATACGATGCACAGGACCAATCGATCCGTTTTTTTAATAGATTAATATCCTTAGGAAGCGTCGTCATCCCTATACCGCTTTGTTCTGCCAAATCATGAATTGCTTCTAAATCAGAATCAAGCGCGCTGCGAAATAACATCATTTTTTTAAGTCCTCTAAACCACCCTGTGCCAAATCAAGCAAAAGCAAGGCACTTAACGTTGCTCGCTCAGCCAAACTATCCAGTAAAATATATTCGTCATGGCTATGAATATTTCCACCTCGTACTCCTAAGGTATCTAAAACAGGTAAGCCATGTCGGGCTAGATTATTCCCATCACAACAGCCACCACTATCTTTCCAGTCAATGGTTAAACCCAGCTCTTTTCCTAAGTGTTGAACTCGTTGAAATAAACGTTCTGTACCGGCGCATACTCGCTTGACCGGTCTACCAAAAGTACCATGCATTGTTAATGAATAATCAGCACGTTTTAATTTCTGACCAATTTTAGCAAGCTCATTTTTAACCCATATTTCATCTTCAGGTTGACTGATGCGGATATCGAGTTTTGCAACTGCTTTATCTGGAACGACGTTTAAGGCTTCACCACCGGCAATTTTTCCAACATTAATCGTAACTCCTTCACGTTTGCCGTTTAGGGCATGAACTTCACAAACAGCCTCCGCTAAGTAACAAATAGCATTTCTACCTTCAGCAAATGCTCTGCCTGCATGAGCAGCTTTACCGCTGGCGATTAACGTGTATTTAGCACTGCCTTTTCTGTTTTTGGCCAATGTTCCTGTCGGTGTCATTGCGGGCTCATAAACTAAGGCGGCTTGGTAATGAGAAGCTAGCTCATCAAAAAGAATGCTGGAGGCCGGTGAGCCAATCTCTTCATCAGAATTGATTAGTACATCCCAGCCTAATTGTGCTGCTGCTTCTGTTTGCTCAAAAGCAGTTAAGGCATGCAGCATTACGATTAACCCACCTTTCATATCGGCAACACCGGGACCATTGACATGGTTATCATTAATGTAGGTTAGTTTTTGAAAAGAGCTATTGGCGGGATATACAGTATCCATATGTCCGCTCAGTAATATTCGGCGTTGTAGATGAGGACGTTTTCTAATGAACAAGGCATCACCACAACTTTCTATAGCCTCCGCTCCTGACATATTAATTACGGATAAAGGAGCGAGTTTTTTTACCTCAATTGCATCAGCGATGGGCTTGTACGCATCACTTAACGCTGTAGCGATTTGAGCAAGTCCGTGTAAGTTAGTAGTTCCGGAATTAATCTCACAAAAATAGTGTAACTGTTGCACCATAAGCTCTTCATTATTGCTTATGATACTTATTAGTTTTTTGTATGGTTCCATCATGATTTCAAACTCTAAATCTTAATTTTAAACAATAGCTTAAATTAAAAGGATTCACAACTCTAGGGTACTTTCCGTGCTCCTGAAGCCCGCGGACAAGCCGCGGGTCGTTGGTATAATATTTTTTCTCTCATCTTTGAATGCCCGTGTGTAAAGCAGGAGAAAATAATTACCACAACTTTTACTTATATATTGTTTGCCGATTGTTCGAGTCCTGGCTTAGCTTCTTTAGGTGATAATTGTAAGTTTTTTCCCAAAAAGCCATGGGCACACAGCGCATTAATATTTATTTTATCGTCTCGAGTTTCAGGAGGTGCTGGGACTAATTGATCGATCATCTCCAGTCGTATAATCAACTGATTTTGTTTTTCCATTAACTCTTCATGCTGTTTTAGACTCTCTTCTAATCGTTTCTTAACCGAGATCAACTCTGATTCTGCTGAACAAATACGGTCGGCAACTTGAGTAAAACTTTGTTCTTTATTTTTTACAAATTTTTCTAACCGTTCTTGGAAAGCGTCTCGTTGCTGGGCATCATTAATTACAGTACTTGAAAGAGTTTGTACTGCTACTTGCAATGTTGATGTAAGTTTGCGGGTTTTTTCTAACTCGTCCTCTAATTGTTTTCTTTTTACAGTTAATTCATCAACCTGTAATGTTAATAGCTGGGTGCAACGCTCATGATGTTTTTGTAAAGAGCTTATTTCATTTACAGCCGTATCATATTTTTGTTGATTACGGCCCAGATCTATTTTTAGTTCTTCGGCCGTGTGTTCCAGTTGCTCTTTAGTTTGTCGCAAATGTTTTTCTGTGATCATGTAGCTTTCAATTTGCACGCTAAGATCAGAGACTTCATCAGATAATTTATTGATATTAGACGTCAGTCGTTTATTTTCTTCTTGAAACTTTTCAACTTCAGTAGTTAGTTTTTGACGAATAATGTCTAAAGAGCGAATGGTTAATACAAGGACATCAGCAATCTCAAAAACGCCTCGTTTTAGTTTTTCCGTAATTATTTTTGTGTTTTCAAAATGATCTTCAAACACGATACCGCCAGTAATATAGGCACCAGCACTTAAACCACTTAGAGTAATAAGAAAACCAACATTAGCAGCAACACCTACCACTAAAGTTGGGCCTGTAACTAACAGTCCACCAAAAATCTTTTCCCATAAGGAGAGACTACCCCAATATTTAGTGATTGATGTGAGTATGCTCGGATTTTGCTCTAGCGAGTCAATAATGGCTTCCAGGCTATTTCTAACTTGGATTAACAACTCATTTGATGGAGCAATTGATTCGAGGCCTTTGGTATTTTGATCAAACGAATTGGGGTCTAATATGATTTTTTTTGCTGCATCAGAAAATTGTAATTGTGAAAGTACGTACTCTGCATTTGGAGGGCTTGGTTGTACTCCCTTATCTGCTTGTACTAACTTTGCAAGCTTGTGTTTTGTCGTCGCCATAGCTTACTCCCTGTTGTTAAGAATTTCCATATAATGACTATTTTTAATCACAAATTCATAGAGAAGCAAGTAAAATATTATATTTTATAAAATCCGTTAATTTATCAACGCGCTTTAAAACCTGGTTTCAAGTAACTTTGGCTCTAACTTAAGTTTACTTGCTAAGATAAGTAGTGTGTATCCTATAGAGATCCAAATTATCGCGGCTTGATAGCGATAATTTGAGTGTATTATTTAGCAAGTACGTATTATTAGTTATAAGCAGCTAAACTATAGTGTGAACTGTTTTGAGAAATTTTCCATTTCTTTGGATAATTCTTCGCATTGTTCTGCAAAAAAGCCTTTTTTTCTTAGAGCATTTCCATGTGTGATTAATGATTGAGAAAAGCCAAATGAAGGCAAATAGAGGATAATCCCTAAAATCATCTCCATAATTCCCACTATATTAATGAGTTTTGGATGTTTCACCTTTAATTCTTTGGCCAGCAGCTCATAATTCTTGATGGATTGTTCTGATGGCATCATGATTAATTCAGCGGTGCGCGAAACCGCTTCAAGTAAAAGTCGCTTTCCATTGATATTTAGATCATTTAAAGTGCCCATCATAGTAAATAATTGGTTACCAACCACTTTAATTGAGGGGTTTATTTGGGGTAGCGCGAGTAGCTGTATTCCTTGCTCAATCCGAAGAGGGAGCAATGCTTTAACACGTAAATGAGGGCAATTCATATCACGCCAATAAATTAACCATGATTTGCGTGAGTCTGCTACTAATTCATTATAATGTGCATTAATATAACTATCCAAGGCGTTCCATATAATCCGCCGGTGAAAGTTCATTCCACGTCCCTTGACCATTGCTGCCGCGGCATCTAAAGAGCGTTCAAACTCTTCTTTGGAGAGCGGATAACTAGATTCAAAGGATTTGAGTAGATTATAATAGGTTGAGGACACCGCGCCTCGATCAATTGCGTCTTTGCATGAAAAATTATAGCTCTTAGGATTGATTGTTCTAATTATATAATCTGTTAGCTCATATTTTATAAAATGGAGCCAAACAGCTTGTTTTTGTGCTGTTGAAAGTGAATTTTCTGATGAGATACCTTGTATTTTAAAACTTTTTTCCAATAGCTCTGTGAGTATCCTATGTTCCTCTTCTGAGCTTCGAAATAAGATAGCCCTAGCTTTAGGGCTAATAATTAAATCAGAAACCCCACTTTGATGTGATTTACCTTTTGCAATCTCACAAAGCTCATTAAATACAGCATCATAGGAATTTTTATCATCAGTAATTTGATAATTATGGGAAGCCATTATTCCTTCATGCGCAGGTAGGGTAATCACCATCACTTTTAATTCAGATGCATCTTCTAACTTATGGAGCGTAAGAGTTAAGTCGCGTTCTTTCGAACCAGGAATATCTAAATCACTTCGATGATAGCCCAAATTATTAAAGTAAATATGATTTATCTCTCGTGATGATTCTTTTGCATTGATTTTCAACCAGCGCATAAAGAGGGGGCTTACACGTTCCTGGCCATTATGTCGTTGGGCTTGCGTGCTAAAACGATATTCAAGTGCATCATCAGTAGTTTTATAGGAAAAGTTTTTAATCGTTGGAATATTTGTAGATAATTGTGGCTTAAAATTTCGTGAAAATATAGAAAGTAGACGATTAAATACTCCCTCCGCATCAACAGGAGACATTTCGTTTACAACATTTTCGGAGTTAATTAACTGTTTTTTAATTAAGCTACTGATGTTGGATTCTAAAGGACGAGCCTGTGAAGAAAGCGCATTTATCCATCCTGCTAACTCCTGCTCCAAGATGTGGTTATCATTGTGGTAAATAACTTTAACTAATTCATCTAATGAGTCATTTTGATCATCAGTAAGGGACACTTCATTTTCAATTAATTGTTCTAGAGAAGCAAGAATGGATGAGTATAAGTTTCCATAAGGCGTATTTTCATTATAAGTCTCTTGCAGGCACAGTTCTAATTGCTCAAGTTCGGGCAGTAAGTTTATAAGGGTAGGATTTAGTGCGGGTTTTAATTGAAGAAAATAGGCATAGCAGTTACGATTGTGTACCGCATCGCTTGATAGTGATTGAGTAGGTGCAGTAGTGGTCATAACGCGGACTCCATTGAACAAATATTCGCCATTATATTAAAAATAAGGGCATAATGGAAGTGGGGGAGTATTTCTCTACAAATTTTTGTTTTAAGGTAAAATTGTGAAAAATTATAGTTGTCTTGATGTCTGTCATTCTGATTGGAAAAGTATTTTGAGCCAGGCTTTAGACGCTATGGACGAAGAGTACTTAGAACAATTAATGGATAATCCTAGTTGGCTTCCGGGTTCCGCACGTATTTTTGCTGCATTTAGTTTACCGATGGAGGGTACTCAATATATTTTATTTGGTGAGTCCCCTTATCCACGCGAGGAATCAGCTAATGGCTATGCCTTTTGGGATAATGCCGTTGGTGAGTTGTGGAGCCCTAAAGGATTAAGTACAGCAGTCAATCGCGCTACCTCATTACGCAACTGGATTAAAATGATGCTTGTTGCACGTGGGGATTTATCTATTGATAATACCTCACAAGAGAGTATTGCACAGTTGAATAAAAACAGCCTAGTACAAACAGGAGAGCAACTGTTCCAGGGAATGATGAACAAAGGAATTTTATTACTTAATGCTTGCTTAGTTTATAGCGAAGGAAAAGTACCTTATCATGCGCGTCAATGGAAGCCTTTTATGCAAAGTTTTTTGAGTCAATTAGCGGCTATCAAACCGACTATAGAATTAATTTTATTAGGAAAAATTGCAGAAAAAATTTCACAAGATCAATTACCTGTAGGATTGCGTGCAGAACATCCATATAATGTTAGCTTTATAAGCAATCCCAATGTGATTGAATTTTTTAAACGCCTGGACTTAATGTCATTATGAATAAATCAACAATTAATGCAGAAGAAGTAAATAAGTTTGCTCAACATGCGAAACATTGGTGGAATCCTGAGGGGCCATTAAAAACCCTACATGATATTAATGGGGCTCGATTAGAGTTTATTGCTCAGCATGTTACGTTAAATAATGCCACTGTTTTAGATGTCGGCTGTGGTGGTGGAATTTTATGTGAGGCACTGGCAAAGTCAGGCGCGAAGGTTACGGGCATTGATGCGGAACAAGATGCCATTCATGCAGCCCGGGAGCATGCGAAAGATAATAACCTCTCAATTGATTATTTTTGTACCCCTATTGAAGATTATGAAAGTAAACGCTATGACGTAATCACCTGCATGGAAATGTTGGAGCATGTGGAAAATCCACACATGGTTTTTGAGCATTGTAAACGCTTACTCAAGCCAAATGGATTTTTGTTTCTATCAACGATTAGCCGCACATTAAAGGCTTATGCAAGTGCAATCATTGCCGCTGAATATATATTGAATCTTCTGCCTCGACAAACGCATGATTACAGCAAATTTATAAAACCTAGCGAGTTGATCTCTATGGCGAGGTCTTTTGACTTTAATTTAATGGACATGAAAGGGATGGATTACAACCCTCTTTTGAGAACCGCTACTTTAGGGGCTGATGTGCAAGTGAATTATTTGGTAGCCTTGCATCTGCCAGAGACTTCATCCTAATGTGGGCTGGGCTGTAAAGCCCTGCGTCCAGGAATAGAGGCTGTGTTTGCTGGGCTTTACAGCCCAGCCTACGCCTTGATTTCAGTTAACTAGCTATGCGCTTGTTCTGTATCCTTCTTCTTATTATAACGTTCCTGAAATCTCTGGTACGCATATTTAGCCTGTTCCGTTGTCACTACATCCACTTCATTTCCATAGATGTCCACCCGGGCGGCATTTTCTTTTTGGCAGCTCAAATAAGCAGGGGAGGCACTGTAATAGCTTAATGCTTCACGAAGTGCTTTTTTGCTAAATGGAGGAGAATCTAGGCGCTCATAAAAATCAATTATATCGTCAAAGATTCCAATTTTTAGCGGTTTAATTTGGCTTCCCTTTTTAAAGAAGGCACTGGGGAAGTGTTCGATTAACCAATCTATAATTTGCAGCTTGTCTTTTTTTATTGCAATTTGTTGTTGCTTATCCATCATTTTGCTCTAAAGCGTTATCATTTGCCGAATAAGCTACCATATCCGAGGACAGAATCAAGCTTTGTATGCAAATTAACCAATATTTATTGTCAAATTGTAGAACAAAAAAGACCTTATTGCTTAAAGATTTGTAAGAAATATCTCAATATAGACGTAGAAAATAGCCGACATTGCTTTCGTGTGATTTTACCTGACAAAATAACTCTTTGTATTATAAGGTTTTTTATTAATCTTTAATAAAATTAACGATTAAAATTAATATTTTTTTATATTTTTTGAGACTTGCACTTCGTAATCACAATTGCTAAATTCAGAACATGACTTATAGGGAAATTTAAGTCAACAAATGGACTTGAAATCAAACGGATTTGATTTTGTCAGTGATGACATATAAGAACTGGACGTTCTTATACGGATGACTGCGAAAAGAGCCAGGTTAAAAACCTGGCTTTTTTATTTTATCAAATAATTTCTTAGCCGACTAGATAACCTGAACGAGATAAGAATTTCTTATCAGGGAAGTAGGCAAAGATTACAGAACCATTTTTAATGGTATTAATTACAGGCTTAGCTAATTTTTCAGAGATTGCTGGGCATCCCCAAGATAAGCCAGCGCGGCCAGATTTACGAATGAAGCCTGGATCCATATACCAGGCTCCATGCATTACAACGCGTCGGTTGTATGCATTGTCATTGAATCCCTTATCTAATCCTTGCAGATTTAATGAGTATCCTTTGTGGCCGATATAGGTTCCTTTAGTAATATAGGTACCTAGACTGGATTGCTTACTTGAGTTTGTGTTTGAAAAATGAGTTGCATTATTACCGCCAGAGTTTCTGCCGTGAGCAACATAAGTATTATATAACAGCCGTTCTGAGTTGAGATCAAATACCCACATACGTTCTTTGTTTGACGGTAATGAGTAATCAATTACTGTAAGTACAGGCTTCTTTACAGCCCCTTTTTTGTTAGCATTGGTGTATGCGGTTAAGGCGAGTTTTAGTACTCTTTTATTTAACCTTGGGGCTTTAGATGCCAAATGTTGGACTTTTGCGTTTATATCTGTTTCTGTGTTTGCAAAAGATGGGGTACTAGATGTTAAATTACCGGTTAACAGGACGGTTGAAATTAGAGTAAATAATGTATTCATACAGCTCCCTATTCTTATAAAATCACCGTTATTGGCTCTTAAAAAAACGGTGATTATATTAACAATTGAGGCAATTGTAAAATCACAAGATCTTTCCTTGTCCATAAGGGTTAAATGTTATTCAATTCAGGAGCTTAGAAAAGTAAGCAAAAAGAGTATGAGACAATTACCGGGCTTTTTGTGTAAAATTTGCACTGTTTCAAGGTTAATTAATAGCTCAATTTGAATTAAATTACACAAAATAGATTATAATTTACACAACATTTACATTGGATTTGGCACAGTTGTTGCTTTATTGATGCGGTTAAAAAACATATAATGTCGCAAAACTGAAGTGAATCATTCCATTTTTCCTGGGGCTCAACTATGATGTCCCGTTGTTATTTTTAGTTCGGAGAATACTATGCTTGAAAAGCAGACCATACAATTACCAGAAGGGTTACGCGCTGCTATTAATCATGCTTATCGCGGTGATGAGTTATCGTTGATAACAGAGCTTTGCGATAAAGCAGATTTAGATGCATCACAATTAGCGGCAATTAAAGCCAGCGCAACTAAATTAGTTGAGTCCGTACGCTCCGACCGTAAAAAGAGTACAGGTATCGATTCCTTTTTAACTGAGTACGCATTGTCCAGTGAAGAAGGGATTGCTTTAATGTGCTTGGCTGAAGCTTTATTGCGTGTGCCAGATAGTGCAACAATTGATAATTTAATTAAAGATAAGCTGGCGGGTGGTAATTGGAAGTCTCATATCGGCCAGAGTGATTCTTTTTTTGTTAATGCAACAACCTGGGCTTTAATGTTAACTGGGAAAGTATTAACTCCTGAAAAAGCAGAAAATGCATTGACTAAGTCCTTAATGAAAGTGGTTAATCGTAGTAGTGAAGCTGTGGTACGAACTGCGGTTGATAAAGCAATGCGAATCATGAGTAAGCAATTCGTTAAAGGGCGCACAATTAAAGAAGCACTGACTCGCGCTAAAAAGAAAGAAGCGATAGGCTATCGTTTCTCATATGATATGTTAGGAGAGGCCGCGTTAACTACTGTTGATGCAGCACGCTATTTTGAGGCCTATCGAGATGCAATCGAAGCAATTGGCAAAGAAGCAGAGAAAAACTCAGATGTTTATCGACGCCCTGGAATCTCAATTAAATTATCCGCATTACACCCACGCTATAATGAAAGCCAATATGATCGAGTGATGGCTGAGCTACCACCTAAACTCTTAGCTCTTGCGCGTTTAGCAAAAGAATATGGCATTGGATTAACCATTGATGCTGAAGAATCGGAGCGCTTGGATTTATCTCTTGATGTGATGGAGCGTGTTTTTGTTGATGACAGTTTGGATGGATGGAATGGCTTTGGATTGGCAGTGCAATCCTATCAAAAAAGAGCATTTTATGTATTGGACTGGGTTGCAGCTTTAGCTCGTAGCAAGAAACGCCGAATGATGGTTCGTTTGATTAAAGGTGCTTATTGGGATAGTGAAGTTAAAAAATCCCAAATGCAGGGGCTTGCTGAATATCCTGTATTTACTAGAAAAGTGTTTACCGATGTATCTTTTCAAGCTTGTGCTAAAAAAATACTAACGATGACGGATGCTATTTATCCTCAGTTTGCAACGCATAATGCGTATTCCGTGGCGATGATTCTAAATATCACTGGAAGTTATCGTGACTTTGAATTTCAATGTTTGCATGGAATGGGAAGTGAGCTTTATCAACAAGTCGTTCCAGCGAATTGTCATGGAATTCCTTGCCGTATTTATGCTCCTGTGGGAAGTCATGAAGATTTACTTCCTTATTTAGTACGTCGTTTGTTAGAAAATGGGGCTAACTCATCTTTTGTGAATCGTATCGTTGATGATAATGCGCCTATTGATTCTTTAGTTGAAGATCCAGTAGCAAAAGCACGCTCTTTATTTGGACGAATTAATAAAAATATTCCGTTGCCCAAGGATATTTTTGCTCCACGAAAAAATTCTCAAGGTATTGATTTTAGTAACCGTTCCGAACGCGCTCAATTACAGGAAGTATTAGCTGATTTCACTGGAAAACAATGGACTGCAGGCCCTATTATTGCCAGTACTCCGGAGCCAAATCAGGCGCAAAAAGTACGGTCCCCCCAGCAGGCTGAACGTGTTGTGGGTATGGTACAGAATGCTTCAGTTAATGATGTTGAAAAGGCCTTGTCCGCGGCGGTAACTACATTTTCAACTTGGGCTGAAACATCAGTTGCTGAGCGCGCGGCGTGCTTGAATCGTTATGCTGATTTATTACAAGAGCATGGTGCTGAGTTTTTAGCTCTAGCTTGTCTGGAAGCGGGAAAAACGCTTAATGATGGAATCGCAGAGCTACGCGAAGCAATCGATTTCTGCCGTTATTATGCGAGCTTAGCTCAAGATATTTTAATACCAAAACTTTTGACCGGATATACAGGTGAGCTAAATGAATTAGGCTTATATCCACGTGGTACAGTGCTATGCATTAGCCCCTGGAACTTCCCATTAGCAATCTTTACTGGCCAAGTGGTTGCTGCGTTGGTTACAGGTAACTGTGTTATTGCCAAACCTGCAGAGCAAACCCCATTGATTGCTGCGTTGGCTGTGAAATTGATGCATCAGGCTGGCGTTCCTGTTGGCGCAATCCAATTATTACCTGGGGATGGTGAAACCGTTGGGGCGGCTTTAGTTGCTGATAAGCGGATTAAGGCAGTTTTGTTTACTGGTTCTACAGATACGGCGAATTTAATTAATCGGACTTTAGCTACACGTGGTGGAGAAATTATTCCATTAGTTGCGGAGACGGGTGGGCAAAATGCGATGCTGGTTGACTCATCTGCATTATTGGAGCAGGTCGTTGTTGATGCAGTGAACTCTGCGTTTGGAAGTGCAGGACAGCGTTGTTCTGCTTTACGCGTGTTGTTTGTTCAAGAAGAGGTTTATCCACGCACTGTAGCGCTGTTGAAAGGGGCTATGGAGGAGTTAGTTGTTGGGGAGCCACAATGGTTAGTTACTGATGTGGGGCCTGTGATTGATAAACCGGCTTTAGCTGTGCTTAAAGCCCATGTAGATAATATGAAAAAACGTCATGAGGTTATTTACCAGTGCCGTTTAGATGAATCATTAGGGTCGGGATATTTTATGCCACCAACAGCACTTGCTCTTGATAGTATTGACTCTTTAGAAAAAGAAGTATTTGGTCCTGTATTGCATGTCGTTAAGTTTAAGCGCAAAGATTTGGATAAAGTTATTGAGCAAATTAATGCGACGGGATACGGCTTAACTTTGGGAATTCATAGCCGGATTAATGAAACGGTTGAATACATCAGAAAGCGTGTTCATGCTGGAAACTGTTATGTAAACCGTAATATGACTGGAGCTGTGGTTGGTTTGCAGCCTTTTGGTGGTGAGGGTTTATCCGGTACTGGTCCTAAAGCAGGTGGACCGAATTACTTGATTAGACTTTGTCATGAGCGTACTTATACGGTGGATACGACCGCGGCTGGTGGAAATGCGAGTTTGATGTCATTGCCGGATTAAAAGCTTGGATGGGAGTGGAGAAAACCCACTCCCGTAGTACGCTGCGAAAATACCCCTACAGCTCCTAATGATTCCTCAAATGTGTAATTGCATCATTGCAAGGAACATAGTGACGAAGCAACCAAGGAGCTTGTGCTTCATTTGCAATGAAGACTGTTTTTTCATTCCTATCAATCGACTACATTAAGGCTTCTATTGATTCTTTCATTTTTGCTGGGATAACAATAGGATCCTGGATAGCAATAGCATAAAGATCGGAAACCCCAGTGCTATAAATACACTCATGATAATAAATACCTGAGCCATTCATGTTACTTAAGGCTGAGTATGCAGCTTCTAAAGCACCTTCACGAGTAGGCACGGTAAATGGTCCCATGATAAAGCCCCAATTTGTAGTTGTATTATAATTACTGAGCTTGTATGCGAAATAATGATTTGCCGTACCAAAAGCTACAGAGAAACCACCTAATTGGATTTCTTTGAGATCAGGGCATACTGGATCAGCAAAAGAGGAACCTGTGAACATTAGGGCCCCGGCTAATAGTGATAATTTGGTGCTGAATTTCATAAAAACTCCATTAATTATTATTTTTAAGTCTATATTCACATACTGACGTGCCACTAACCGGGCACGTGTATTTGTATATTAAGCGATATACTTCTAGTAATAAATGAACATTTAGTCAGAAAGGGAATAATGAATACAGTACGTGTTTTTTTCGCTATTCGTCCGCCTAAATCCATACACGAGCCCTTAAGTAATATTTTAGAGCTTGCTCGAGTGGTATTTCCAAAGAAAATCCTAAGGTGGATTGGTTTAGAGCATTTACATTGTACTTTGCAATTTATTAATGCAATTCCGCAAGAACAAATAGCCGTACTTATCGATCGCGTAACTGCCTTGTTAAATAAGCAACCTTCATTTTTGTTACACTTAGGCGCTCTGGAGTGGTTTCCTAGCATGGAACATCCTAAAATTCTTTCATTGTCTGTAGAGCCTCAAAAAATACTGAAGCATTTATCTGAGTGTATCTATCAGATTCTTATTGAATTGGAGTGTTCTGTTGAATCTCGTCCATTTCGAGGGCATATGTCCATGGGGAGGGTCATCACGCATAATCTATCCAAAGGCTGGATAAAACAAATTAAGAACATGAAGATCCCTTCTGTATTAATTGATAAAATTTATCTTATTGAAAGTCGTCCTGCACAAGGAGGGCGTATATATTGCACTTTAGCAGAGTTTAATTTAGCTTGATTTAGGTTAATATAGAATCTTTAAACGATAAGGAACGACGTTCATGTTAAGGATATTATTTTTATTCACGCTCTTATTTTCTTCTTTGTGTAATGCGCAAGATAAAGAAATTGCCATTACTATCGATGATTTACCCCTGGTTGCTTCACAAATGAATACGCCTGGTAATAAGCAACGCTCCACAGAACGTTTTACACAAATCGTACAAACATTTCAAAAATATAAAGTTCCCGCCACCGGTTTTGTTATTGCGGGAGCGATTGAAAAAGGGCAATGGGAATTCCTTGAACAATTTCGTCAGGCAGGATTCATGCTGGGAAACCACACGTATTCACATTATAACTTGAATCAAATGAGCGCTGAAAAATACATTGGAGATGTTGAACGCGCTGATAAGATTCTGGCGCCGATCATGACGGAACCTAAATATTTCCGTTATCCTTATCTAGCTGAAGGAAATAAAAAGACCAAACAAAAGGTTTATGATTATCTGAATGAGCACCACTATGTTATTGCTCCGGTGACGATTGATAGTAAAGATTATGAATTTAATAAAATGGCATATGGGGTTCCTTTTCGCGCACGAGCAGCCTATATTCAAAAATTAAAATCTCGGTATTTAGCCTTTATTTGGAAGCAAACGCTTTTAGCAGAGAAGAAAAGTGAAGGAAAAAATGGGAAACAAATATTGCTTATTCATGCAAATTTGCTCAATAGCTATTTGTTAGGAGATGTGCTCGAAATGTATCAAAAAAATGGATATAAATTTATTAGTTTAACTGATGCATTAAAAAATCCAGCTCCGGCGCTTAATTTTCCGCCGGTCCATGAGCCTAAAGATGAAAAGGAGAGTGATGGTTTAGAACCTTTGTTAGAAGATGAAATGTTATATATTAATTAAGGGAGGGATCTTGTATGTTAATATTAGCAATCTGTTTATTTCTTTTGGCTGCAACTTTTGGTTTAGCTATTTTAGTTGCTATATTGCAGGACTTGCCTGCGAATAAAATCGCATTGATTGGGCATGGTATGGTTGCAGGGATAGCGATTTTGACTATGGTCGCTTATTTAATTATTTATGGAACCGCTCCTTTATTGGTCGCCAGTTTGATTTTATTTTTACTTGCGGCTATGGGTGGGTTAACTTTATTTACGATGGGGCGTAAGAAAATGAAAGTCCCTAAGTTATTAGTTATCATTCATCCTTTGGTTGCGCTGGCGGGATTAATTACTTTAGTTATTTATGTTTTACCATAAAATGAAAACCTGGTTGCAAGCAACCAGGCCTCACCGTTCTTTTATGAACGCTCATAAAATTTTAGGGCTAAAGTTCCATGAGTAACAGCTGCCCCAGCACGTAAATTAGCAGCAATAAAGCAGGCTTCAGCAACTTCTTCTCTTGTTGCCCCCGAACGTTTTGCTGCGGCCGTGTGTACTTCTAAGCAATAGGGACATTGAGTAGTAAATGCTACAGCCAGTGCCATTAGTTCACGATATTTTTTGGGAATCGCACCGTCATCACGATTAAAAGCATTATTTAAAGATAAATATCCATCAGCTTCGGGTTTGGCAAATCCAAAAAGATCTTTTAAACGTGCTAGATCGGCGTGTTCATGATAATCGGCCATGATTTTTTCTCCCTGTTGTAAAATACTTGGTCAACTAAGTCAATATAGATGATTAATCTGTATTTGGCTAATTTATAGTTTTGGGGATATTTAGTTGTGGTGATTTTGGAAGCTGGAAAGTTATGATTGTGACATCTATAAGTCCGCGGCTAAGCCGCGGTACTTCGGTCTTATATGAGCTATGACGTAGCAAATAACGCTATTTTCAGCTTAAATAAAGCTTGGTGTAGCAAACGATTGCTCAACTAACATATCATTTAGACATTTACTTAATATCAAATCGGCGATTTCCTCAGATTGATTTCCAACACTATGTTCTTTTTTTAACGTAGCCCCAATAAATTGAAGAAGTTTCGTAAATAGTTCGTCTAATTGTTTTTGATTGTTTTCAACTAAATAGGTTTGAACATTTTTGATACTTTCAGCAATTGAATGGTTAAAAAGGTCTGATGCGGTTTTGTATTGCACAGCAGTGTGCTTTTTATCACTCACAACCAGCTTAAAAACTTGAGCACCCAAAGGAGTACTTTTGAGTTCATCTTTTTTGCTTCGGGCTACATTATGTTTTGGATTGAGTCTAAGTACGTCCTCATACAATGAGCAGGCTATAAACATCGCTTTTGGTGATTGGGAATGCTTGCCTTGAGAATAAAAATCAGCAACGACGATTAGCAAATTAGCCAAGGTTTCAGAATTATTATAGCTTCCGGCTAATTCCTTCATTGTTTCGCTAAAAGTAATTTGACTCGGTTTTTGCATAGGTACAGGAGCAAAAAATGGGAGTGAGGGGGCAACTCGAGTTAAATTTAGTACTACTTGAGGTAAAGGTCTAGTTACCATTTCAACTTGAAGAAGAGGGGGCATTGGAGCTTGTTCTTCTGAGGGTACATTACTCTCTAAATATGGCGCCTCCTCCAATAAATGAGGGACATCTGCCCCCATGACATTCTCAGTGAGTTTTGCTTTTTTAGTTAAAGAGAGGACTTCTGCTTCTTCTCGGTCTCGTTTTTTAGGATTAGGCTCTGAAGTTGGTTCGGGTTCTATAGCCTCTTCTGTCACATTAACCTTGGCCAGTAACTTCTTAATATCTTGAATAAGAGAGCAGTTCTCATCAAAATCAGGGTTGTTAATTAATATTGCCTCATAGTATTGGCTTAGAATATGGATGGCTTCTTCATCGCTCTCTTCAACTGCAACGAGAAGCTCATAACTCAAAAGCTCTAGTTGCTCTTCGCTGGTTAAATTCAAGCCATGTAATCTATTGTCGCTGATGTATTTAGTTATTTCGAGGAGATACGTCTCATCATGATTACAATAATATGCACGCTCCATGAGATTTAAACATCCAAGATGCAGCTCAGTTCTTATAATATTACTTGTTTTCTTGTTGTTTTTTCCAGTGTCTAAAGAACTATTGGCTTTAAGCTGATATTTTTGGGCACGTTGCAACCACATAACTGCTTTCATATATGCTTTGTCTTTTCTTACCCAGTATTGTTCACTGTCCGCATAATCACTGATGGCATCACTAATTTTTTCAGCAGTCTCAGCTAAAGAACCAAAAACTTCCGTTAGACGCTCAGTGGAATTTCGGCTAATGCCACCAAAATATTGAGCTAGTGTGTTGTGGAGAACTAAAAAATCCTTTCGATTACTGCGCGCTTTTCTCATGTTAAATTGTATAAGATCATAATTTTGCAGTGTATTAGGAGACTCAGCAATTAGGGCCTGTACTATTTGGGAAATGCACTTAATAATTTGGCTATGGGTATAAGCCAACTCATCATAATAGAATTTTGTGGGGAAGAAACCTTTTTGGGCACCAAGTTCACGAAGCTTAGTTATCGCATTTTCGTAATTTGCTAATGCATCTGAGTAGTTCCCAAGTTGATATGCCGCATTAGCCGCATCTAATTCTTTTTTTGCTAAATAAATCATGCTCAATAAAAGCCCATAAAAAAGGTATATTTTACCAAGTGTGAATTTTTAAATCAATGATTTATGGTTAGAAGTTTCCCTTGGCGTACGTTTATTGTGCTATGCAACGCCAAGAGAATGAATATTTAATAACACTAACATTTTAGAGCGGGCTCAGGGGTAACTTCATGCTCGACCCCCGAGGATGGTGCATCCATCACGGGTTTACTTTCTTTTAATTCATTCATCTTCTGTTTAAACTGATGAAAGCTTCCAGAAGCTTTTTTTTCATTAATATGCCCATCCTCGTGATAAACTTTTCCGTGCTTATGACGGTGTGAGGCTAGGGCTTCTAACACAGGTTCTGAGTCTTGAACTTTTGCTCGTTCGGATATGGGCACATTATCACCAATTGCGCGTTCAATTCGATTTGCTTTGCTTTTCATGCCAACACTAAATACATTTGACCTGTCGCGAAAATCTTGAATAATATTTTTTAATTCATCAATTGCTGGTTTATTTTTTTCTAATGTGGTTAAAGTAGATTTAAGCTCTTCTTTAAGGTCCTTAAGCTGATCTAGATTAGCGCATCGCTCCATTTTTTTTATCGTATCTTGAACAAATTTATGCATTTGCTTGTCATTTGGACCAAAGCGGGTCGCATCGATTTTTTGTAGAAGATCTTTGCACTCGAGCTGTTCTTTTATTTGCTCAAGTCGAACAACGCTTTTGGTACGAAGAATCTCCTCATTCATTGGACCGATAAAATTATTGATGTTTTGATCTTTGAGTTGATCTCCATGGTCCTTAATCTCACTTAATTTAACTAAGCACTCGAGTTTTTTAGTGGCAAGTAAGTCCTTGCTAATTTCATCTCTTATTTTTAGCAGGTCAGAGACACCAAACTCGTCAAAACCATTTGGATATTTGGCAAGCAATGGACCGTATTGAGGACTATTGTCAGCTTGGAGCTCATTCATTACGATCCTACATTCATTGGAAAGCTGAAAGACTGCCATTTGTTTTTCAGAATCTCGTTTTTCCTCTATTTCTGCCTGGTATGCTGCAAATCTTGCATGATTCTTTAGCGCGTTTACACTTACATTTGACAATTTATCCCACATGACGCTTAGATCAGCTGCAATGGTTGCTGGGCTTGGGTTTTTGCCTAGTTCATTTAATTTAACGTTAGCCCACGCTTTTATTTCATCAACCTGTGCTTTATAAATTTGATATTCTGCTGGAGAACAATGATCTTTCAGCGTTTTATCAATTATTTTTAGGTAATTATATAACGCGTGAACCTTCGAGGTATTTATATTGCCTGTGTGAGCAGACTCTTGAGCCTTCTCATGAACTAAATTCAAATCTACTACAGGTTTTGCGTGAAAATAATGTACCCCATTTTCGTGAACATACCCCTCATAAGTCATTTGAGTAGGGGGAATTAAAAACTCTTTTTCTGTAGGAAATCGAGATAAAGGACCGACATATTTTCCAACCAATCCAGTATAAGTAATTGCTACTTTATCTTTAAAAGGAAGTGCGGGCTCTTCACCTGTACTAATAAAGCCCCTTACTACTTCAGCCCCACCTTCTTGAGCTATTTTTATTCGATTTGCCAATAGATCGGCATTATAAACACTTTCATAACGGAAGGTGCCATCAATTGTTTTATTTGGGGCTCGAGCAAGTGCTTGTCCGCACATCGCACTATGTACTATAACATCTCTTATTTGATCGGGGGATTTCTTAGCAAAATTATAATATCCACGTAATAGTGGATTCATCTCATTATAATAATTTGTAGAATAAACATTTAATGCTAATTTTTCTCCATAATGCATATCTGAGAATACTCCGCCCGCTTTTTTATTTTGCTGTTCAAAATACTCTTCTGTAGGGTACTCTTCATGCTCATTCTCGGGGCGGACGATAGAGGTATTTTGGCAATATCCTGCATATTGGTCCAAATCATTCTGAGTAAATGTTAAATGATCTAAGTTTGCATAGGCGATGATTTCAGTCAGATTATATACTTTATTTTTAAAACGGATAATATTATTGTTGTCTTCTGCTTTTTCATAAGTAAATGGCTCACCAGCCATTAGCCTTCGAGTTAATTCCTCAAACAGGAAGGTATAATCTGTTTTGGGTAGAGGACCTAATGCTGGACTATAATCGCGAGCAGCCTGATTGTTAAGCTGTTTAAACGAATCAATTACATCGACTACATTACCTTTTTCAAAGTGTTTTGTTACATTTGGATTAGGCATATAATTCTCATAAAATAACACGCTATATGATTATTATATGCACACATTGGGTATTTTTTATTTTACTGAAAAAATTATTTTATCTTTGATCAAAATAATCGGGTGTCACACCATAAATTGAACAAGCTAAGGGATTCGTTGATTTTTCTTCCCATTTAGGTTCGCTTAATACTTCAATAGCATTTTCGTATCCCGTATTCATGCGCCGCTCGATTACCTCGCTCCCAAAATTGTAGTCTTTGAATGAATGGGCAAAAGGGGAGCCTCGATAAATAATATGTACCACACTAAAACGCTTTTGATTACCTAATTGCAAAATTTGTTGTATCTGTGGATCATTTTGCGCTTCGGGCGTTAAATGTTCTCCTAATATGGTAATGGCTGCTTGTAAATTTTGGCGACTACTGTAGACATTAGTTAGGCGACGAGAATGACTGGCATAACGAATGTCTTTTTGCCGCTCATCCACCTGGTCCATGTTCTTAGGTAACTCACCAGCTAAACTAAAGCAATCCACGACAAAACACAAAGTATCCTCTTCTGGGAGGGCATCGAGCACTGTAACGAGCGGGGTATTCGCATAGATTCCTCCATCCCAGTAATAATTATCATCTATTTTCATTGCCGGGAATCCGGGGGGCAAAGAGCAACTAGCCATAATATGCTCCGGAGTAATCGTCATTAATTGATTATTAAAAAATGACATTTCCCCTGATTCGACATTCACTGCTCCAAGGCATAAAGTAACTTCTTTCGAGTTAATTCGGTCAAAATCAATTACTTTTTCAAGAGTATTTCGTAACTCCGAAGTATCATAGTAACTTAATTTATCAGGAGTGCCTGTTGTAAATTCATTAGGAGCTATATAACGAGGTTTAAAAAAGCCCTCTAAACCAAACATAATGACATGTAAGGCCGTGATACTGTTGTTTACATGTCGAAAATAATCAAAAGAGCTCCAGGGGGAAAATTGATCGCTCCATAATTTAGGAACAATCGTATTCCAAAATTCCATTAATTTTTCGATTTGCTTTTCAGGAGGGTTACCCGCAACAATAGAGCTATTAATGGCTCCAATGGATACTCCAGAAAGATAATTAGGGATATAACCCCGCTCATGAATTGCCCGGTAAGCTCCAACTTGATATGCACCTAAGGCGCCACCACCTTGAAATACACAGGCAATGCGCTTGTATGTTTGCTTTTCGTGGATCGATTTGTAAGGCATATTAATTACGCCGAGGGCTTGTTTTTGTACTTGTCCTTTAGTTTTTTTAACCATCGTTCTTGGTCCATCAAATATACTATATTAAACAAGTATATACTGCTTAAAAGATTTTGTAGTAGATAAAGCTTATTTGTTATACATGAATGTATAAAAGAATAATTTTCAGCGCGATTTTGTTTTTCATATTGACTAAATGATCAAATTTGTTACTATGTGCGTATTCTATTTATGCCTACCGTCGGAGTTTTCATGCAAGAAAAGCAAGATGCAACATCTACTAAAAATGAAGAGCAAAGTGATTTGGTCCCAATTTTCAAGATGGAGCTACCGAACTATCCTCATTTACCCATTATTGAGGGATTCGATGAGTTTTTTAAAACAAAGGTACCTGGTTCTTGGCTAATTCGTGAAAGTCGTACCGAGGGAATGATATCCGTAACTCTCAAACGAGACGAAGGTAAAATCGCCCATACTCGTTTTGCTTTTATTGAAGATAAGTGGGTTCTTGTAAATAATACTATGCGCGATAAGCATATAGACGGCTCTTCTATAATTACTTACGAGCATGTAGATAGAGTGAGTGTAAAATCAAAGTTCGAGTTGTTATTGGAGGCAATCAATGATTTCTCTAATAAATCTACAAATAAATTTACATTAAAAAGTGACAAAATGATTAAGCCTGTTTGGGAGCAGGCCACCAAACAACAAGCTTATTACATTGATTCGGTTAGTTATGTTACAACCAAACAGAGAACGACGGATCAAGCAATTTATGCTAATCTTTTGCAGTCTTTAGAGAAAGTAAATGGGGTAATAAGAGATTGTATGGCTAATTTAAATGCAAACAAGGCTGTCACTAAAGATATGAAAGGTCTTGATAGCATAAAACTTTTCTACAATAGAATTACCTTATCAAATATACTACGAAGGGTTAGCAAGCCATTTAAATCAGATAATCACGCTCAAAAACTTAAAGACTTATTTGACGATTGGTTAGCGGCAAATGCTTTAACCTTTGATCTCCTATGTCCAGTATTACTTACTCTTTTTGAAGAACCCTATTATGTTGTCGAAACAGGCATGGTCTACGATGCTGCAGCATTATTCTCTAATGGAACACTCTTGAGCACTTGTCCATTAACGAGAACCAAAATTGAGGATAATCCAGTTCATTTTGATGGTTATCGTAGAAAATTATATAGTACTTTAGAGCTGTTCTTTGATTTAATTAAGTTATATCAAGCGAAGATGGTCTTGGATAAGGAGAAAAAAGAGGAGCTTAGCGCTCTTCCTAGTCTTTCACTTTTTGCGCCATCATCATTCAATGATGATGCGTCAGCATTAAGTGAGCACTCAATAGAGGAAAAAGAGTTTGATGCTGATCCCGCTCCTTTCTCCCAATAATCTGGGGTTTCATCGGTAAAAATCAAGCCATGACTTTTAGGTTATGGCTTGGGTTTAATTTTTCTAGGACTTACTAGCAATTACGGCAATATCTCCACAACCTGCGCAAGCCATTGATTATTGTCCGCTCTGACAATGGTGTTTTTACGCCCATAAAGAATTTTATTTAAATCACAAGGCATGAGCGAGGCAATTTCGTTGGTGCAGGCTATTGTAAAATACACCCGATTTTGGGTAAGTATTTTTATCTTATATTTTTCCAAGAGCTTGCCAAAAGGGGTGTTGGTATGACGAATTCTCTCAATAACCTCTTTAGGTAATTCACTAAAGTTTATTTTAATAAATGCTAATTCAATTGCTTGTGCAGCACCTGTTTTTTGTGCATAGGCAGCATTATTTCTCTGTTTATCGCGATCAATAAGCATTGTAATGGTTCGAGCATAGCTATTTTGGATTGAATCAAAATGAGTTGATTGTGTTTGAATAATTGGCGTTCGTTTATAATATTGTTCAAGCGTTTGAGTCATTAGGGGTTGAGTTAGTAAAAAATCATAGGGGGGAGGAAGTTTAGATTTCTCTATGTTGTCGATGGAAAGAGCCTGTGTGCTAGATGTAGTTAGGATTAGTAATAACCATGAGGATAGTGATTTTTTTAACATTTGAACTAGAACCTTGGGTCGAATATTAGGTAACTGAATGCTGGGCTTGGCAGCCCAGCCTAAGAATTACACTCTATTTCTTAATTTATAATACATAATTGCCAAGGGCTCTTTGGCGAAATAAAGTGTTAGATATTTATTGTTAGCCCAACACATACTTTTCATCGCAGGAGAGCCTACAGCTTTAAGCCCAACTTTTTCTGCGGCAAGCATGGCTCGGGGTAAGTGGAATGGTTCAGTTACGATGATAATTGAATGCATATGCTCTTCATTTATTATTTTTTTAGAAAGCAGCATATTTTCATAGGTTGATGTCGATTCGGACTCAAGCAAAATGTCTGATTCAGGAACGCCTAGAGACATTGCGATTCGTTTCATTTCCTGAGCCTCATTAACATTATCCTCTTTATCAACACCACCTGAAACCAGCAGTTTAGGGGCATAATGTGCTTTATATAACTCAACTGCATGCTCAACTCGTGCAACCAGACAAGGGTTAATTGCATTATCACGATAGATTCGGGCACCGAGTACTAAAATTGCATCTGCTTGCTTTTTATTATCATGTTCCGCATTTTTAGCAATATGAAAGGCGAGTAGTAAATAAATAACAACAGAGATCAATAAGATAAAGAAACAAAAACGAGTTATTGTGGTATAGTTCATCGATTTCTAATAGGTTAATTTTTTGCTGTATTTTTTGCGATAATGCTGAGTTATGCAAGATATTCGATATAAAAAAGGATTATCATGGCTAAAGCTATTTTCAGTCGTTTGCTTGTTATGTTTATCTTAGTCTTTTCAACCGTCCAGGTTATGGCCCTCCCGATGAATTCATCCGGTGCTAGCCTAAAAACCAAACATCCAAAAGAAATTATTGTTTTAATTCATGGGTTAATGCGCACTTCACTGAGTATGCGCCCGTTAAAATCCTTCTTAGAAGGCTATGGATATCAGGTTTACTTATATAGCTATCCATCAGCACGTTATTCGATTCAGCAGCATGGGGTTCGTTTACAGAGCTTTGTTGGGGATTTAATTGCCAAAAATCCTGGGAAAAAAATTAATTTCGTTACGCACAGTCTAGGAGGAATCATTACTCGTGAAGCGGTATCAAAATTAAAGCCAAAGCAAGTCAAACAAATTGGTTGCTTAATTATGTTAGCGCCACCAAATCAAGGTTCTGCCCTAGCTAAGCTCTCCACAAAAGTATTTCCCCTATTTACCTCTCCCATAAAGCCCTTAGCTGAACTTAGTTCAGAACAATCATCTTATGTTCATCGTGTGCCTGTCCCGAAAATTAAAATGGCCATAATCGCAGGAAAATACGATGCCAAAGTACCGCCTGAATATGCACGCTTAGACGGACAAATGGAACCTATGGTTATTAATACAAATCATATGGTTATTATGAATAATTCAAAAGTACGTGAGCTTATTCTTGAATTTCTTGCAAATGGGAGATTTAAAAAAGCAGGGGAGCAGTAAATAGTATAAATAGTGCGCCGCACAAAAATTGTGCTAATTTTTCGCTAAATCATTTGCAATTCTAGTATTCTCAACTATGTTATAACAAGGACCAATTTGAAAAAATTGGATAAAAAACATGTGGAGATGCATCCAATGAATAATAACTACTATAAGATCAGTGGTAGATTATCTCACACAAATAATTTTATTTTACCCCCAGATTTAATGAGTTTCTTGGTTACTATGGAGCGATTTTCACGTGACCGTCGTCAGGAACTCTTGTTAGCTCGAGAAAGAAGGCAACAGGAGTTTGACAAAGGCATCTATCCTAATTTTTTAGAGGATACAGCCGCCATTCGTCAAGGTAATTGGCGAGTTGATAATACACCTCCCGATCTACAAGATAGAAGAGTGGAAATTACGGGCCCTGTTGATCGCAAAATGATTATTAATGCACTGAATAGCGGTGCAAAAGTATTTATGGCTGATTTTGAAGACTCAAATTCGCCAACATGGAATAACTGTATTGATGGGCAAATTAATTTGTACGATGCGGTCCGCAAAGAAATAACATACACAGATCCACAATCGAATAAGCATTACAAACTTAATGAAAAAACAGCGGTGCTTATTGTCCGCCCCAGAGGTTGGCATTTAGATGAACCTCATGTGCTAATTGATGAAAAGCCTATGTCTGCATCATTATTTGATGCATTAACCTATCTCTATCATAATGCAAAGACTTTATTGGAGCAGGGAACAGGTCCTTATTTCTATTTGCCCAAAATGGAGTCTCATTTGGAGGCTCGATTGTGGAATGATGTATTTCTTAAAGCGCAAGAGCTATTAGATTTACCACGTGGATGCGTCAAAGTAACCGTATTGATTGAAACCATTACCGCAGGCTTTGAAATGGATGAAATCATTTATGAGCTACGTGATCACATTGTTGGTTTAAATTGTGGTCGTTGGGATTATATATTTTCTTATATTAAAAAATTTCGCAATCATAAAGAGTTTTTATTACCTGACAGACAACAAGTGACTATGACCAGTCATTTTCTTAGTTCTTATGTCAATTTATTAATTAAAACGTGCCATCGTCGTGGAGTGCATGCCATGGGGGGTATGGCGGCGCAAATCCCTATAAAAGGGGATGAGCATGCAAATCAAGAGGCAATGGAACGTGTCTATGCCGATAAACGACGTGAAGCTCTTGCCGGACATGATGGAACCTGGGTTGCACATCCAGGACTTATTCCTATAGCGCTTAAAGCTTTTGATGAGCTAATGCCCGCAGCAAACCAATTATCAAAAATACCTGAAGTATCGATTATAGCGCAGGATTTATTAATGGTTCCTCCAGGAACAATTACAGAAACAGGTGTTCGAAATAATATTACGGTTGGATTACTTTATGTGGAGGCATGGTTAACTGGTAATGGTTGTGTTCCTATCCGTAATTTGATGGAAGACGCTGCTACTGCAGAAATTTGCAGAGCACAATTATGGCAATGGTTGAAGTTTTCGGCTTCGTTAGATACTGGTGTAGCGCTCACTGTCCCAATGCTTCATCAATGGTTTGATGAAGAGTATAACATGATTATGCAAGGTCGTGGTACCGATGAAGGAAGTTCAAAAGCGTTAACAGATGCCAAAGTTTTAATGGAAGAAATGATATTCAAAGAAACTTTTGATGACTTTTTAACCACAAAAGCTTACTCCCATTTAATTTAGTGAAAGGATCCTAGAATGAAAATCCAAGAGCAAATTGATGAATTAAAACATGACTGGAAGAATAACTCCCGATGGAATGGAATAAAACGTACATACAGTGCAGAAGATGTGGTTAAATTAAGACCCTCTCTAAAAATTGAGTACAGTATTGCTACTCATGGAGCTAAGAAACTATGGAAGATGTTGCAGCATAATGAGTTAGTAACTGCTTTAGGTTGCATGACTGGTAACCAAGCCATTCAAGCAGTACAAGCTGGATTGAAGGCTATTTACTGTTCAGGCTGGCAAGTTGCTGGGGATCAGAATAGCTCTGGACAAATGTACCCCGATCAAAGCCTTTATCCCGTTGATTCTGTACCAAATTTAGTACAAGCAATTAATAATGCGCTAAGACGAACCGATGAAATCCATTGTTTGGATCAGGATTACTCTATCGATTGGTTTGCACCAATTATTGCTGATGCTGAATCAGGATTTGGCGGAAATTTAAATGCGTTTGAATTAATGAAACATATGATTCAGGCTGGGGCTGCCGCTGTACATTTTGAAGATCAATTATCTTCCGCTAAAAAATGTGGCCATATGGGTGGCAAGGTACTGGTTTCAACAACTGAAGCGATTCAAAAATTAATTGCTGCGCGTCTTGCTGCAGACGTTAAAGGGGTTCCTACTTTAATTATTGCCCGTACTGATGCTAATGGTGCTAATTTAATCACTAGCGATTTTGATGATAATGACGTTACTTTTTTAACTGGAAAACGTTCGAATGAAGGGTTTTTCTATGTAAAATCAGGCTTAGAACAGGCTATCAGCCGTGGTCTAGCTTATGCGCCTTATGCCGATATTATTTGGTGTGAAACATCAAAACCCAATATTGCTGAAGCGGAAGAATTTGCGCGAGCAATTCACCACAAATATCCAAACAAACTATTATGTTACAACTGTTCTCCATCATTTAATTGGCAAGCTAATTTAAGTGAAAAAGATTTACGCACCTTTAGAGAACAATTATTTGAGATGGGATATCAATATCAATTTATTACCCTTGCAGGTTGGCACAGTTTGAATCTAAGCATGTTTGAAATTGCTAAAGATTACAAAAATGAGGGAATGTTTGCTTATTCACAAATGCAACAACGTGAGATACAACAAGAGAAAAATGGCTTTAGAGCTACCAAACATCAAAGCTTTGTCGGTACAGGATATTTCGACGCAGTACAAAATGTCATTATGCAAGGTCAAAGCGCGACAACAGCATTAAATGGTAGTACAGAAGACGAGCAATTCTCTAAGAAGTAGCCTGATGTTGTTTTTGCGGCTTCGAATTACCGCGGCTTGTCCGCGGTATCCCTCTTTATCCTGCTTCTCGCAGTTAAGCTGTAGTAATTCGAGCGTATTATTTGCTCAAGAAAAACTTAAGTAAATGCCCTAACCAAGCTATTCTGCTTTTATGGATTATAAACGTATGATTATTTCATCGGTTGACGATTATCGCAAGGCTGCTCGACGTAAATTACCCCGCTTTTTATTTGACTATATCGAGGGTGGTGCGTATGCAGAACACACTCTTAAAAAAAACATTGCTGATTTGGCAGAAGTCACTTTACGTCAACGCGTTTTAAAAAGTATCGCCCAGGTTTCTCTAGAAACTGAATTATTTGGCCAAAAATTAGCTATGCCAGTAATCTTAAGCCCCGTTGGCTTATCCGGGATGTATGCTCGGCGAGGTGAGGTTCAAGCCGCCAAAGCAGCTGCAAACAAAAGTATACCCTATACCTTATCAACACTTTCTGTCTGTTCTATGGAAGAAGTTTCTCGCCATAGTCCGGTCCCTATATGGTATCAACTTTATGTAATTAAAGATCGGGGGTTTATGAGAAATGCCTTAGAACGGGCACAAACTTGTGGTATCACACATCTGGTATTTACTGTCGATATGCCGGTTCCCGCAGCTCGGTACCGTGATGCTCACTCAGGAATGTCAGGCCCATTTTCCCGTGAACGCCGCTGGCTACAAGCATTAATGAAACCATCTTGGACATGGAATGTCGGGTTGATGGGAAAACCACATGAGTTGGGAAATATCTCTACTTATTTAGGCAAAGAGATTGGCCTAGAAGATTATATGGGCTGGTTAAGTAATAATTTTGACTCGTCAATTAGCTGGTCTGATCTCGAATGGATACGAAGTTTTTGGAAGGGCTCTATCATCATCAAAGGAATCCTTGATCCTGAGGATGCCAAAGATGCGGTACGCTTTGGAGCTGATGGTATTGTCGTATCCAATCATGGTGGGCGGCAATTGGATGGGGCCTTATCAACCACTAAAGCACTGCCGGGAATTGTCGATAGGGTGGGTAATGATTTAACCGTTCTGGTTGACTCGGGTGTGCGCTCTGGATTGGACGTTGTACGTATGCTCGCATTGGGAGCCAAAGCGGTATTACTTGGACGGGCAGGGGTTTATGCTTTAGCTGCTCAAGGACAAGCTGGAGTAGAGCATATGCTTGATCTTATTGCTCAAGAGATGAGCACAGCAATGGTATTAACTGGTGTGGCATCCACGGCCGATATTAACCGATCGCAATTGGTAGTGCGTAGCCCTTAACACGGGCTACAATTAAAAACTAGAATGTGCAGCTTCTATCTACTTCCGGAATTACAACGGTATCCTTCTCAGAGACAATTTTGGTAAAATACCCTATATTTCCATAACACAGTGTAGAAATAGATAGTTGTGTTCTCGTCTTTTCAGGCTCGACGTTTACTTGTATCGCGGCGCAATAACCCTGAAACACATCTAAACGTTCAGTGCTGGTTATTTTATGTGTTCTTAACCAGCGCTTGTATTCACGTTGAAAATCAACATTCGTAGCGTCACCCTCAACATTTGAATCACCCAATACCTTTTGCAGTAAAATTTTATTCCTGTCATCAAGGTCCTCTCTTCCCTGAAGATAAAGGCTAATATTTTGTTTCATCTTATGTAAAAGTTTGGCTAGCTCATTAGTTGCATTGATATATTCCAGAGATCCCTTATTTGTAGCCGTTCTGCAAATATCAATACATTCGTTTACTGTTTGAATATTTTCTTCTTTTGCCTGTACTGTCTTCACGGATAATGATTTGGCAGACCCACGTAAAAGTAATCTTTCTACTTTATCGCTTTCGGTCGCAGGATCGTAAGCTGACATAAACCCATGAATAGAAAAAGTTTGTTCAATTTTAGTCTTAAGGTGATTGAGCTTTCCTTGCAATATAGCCATTGACGCGGATTTACTGCCCACCTCTTTATGTTCTGGTGCCATGAGATCTTTTTGTTTATTCTCGATCGCAGTTAATCCCTTCAAACCATTACACTGCAGCGCACTTATTTGCGTTATGTTGATTTCGTGGATCGACACTGCAGATACAACTGCTTTTACCACCTCATCTGATAAATCATTAACACCTGCTGCACCATGAGTATTAAGCACGATATGACATTCGTCATAATCGGCTAGTTTAACTTCATACAAAGGACTTAACACTGCGTCGCTATTTAACTTTTTTTGCTTGCTAGCACCGGCAATAACAGGGATGTCAACAATGGTGTCATTTTTAAATACGGTTCTAACCGTTAGAGCATCCTGATTAACTTCTTTATCCCATAGCAAGTTTTGTTCATTTTTTGTATAATCGGAATATGACGTATAGATGTGAATACAGAGCTTTTTCATTTTACACCATGCAAATTTAGTTACTTCTGCCATCGATACTACTGTATGTATCATTAAGGAATCCTTAACAGCAAGTATTTTTTTACACGAGGTTATTTGATGTACACATTAATTATAAGCAGCATATATGCTAAATCTTTGCCAAACCAGGAAATGCTAAATGAGGAGGTCCAAACTGATAGCCAAACTGTTAAAGAACTATTTAATGATTGGCTTGAATTAATCGTACCAGCAGGTTCTTTATCCTGGGGAGAACTTACGGAGCAGAAGAAAGAACTCCACAAATTAATGCTTATACTAAAAAAGGTTGGTGAAACAAACGTAAATATTGTACTTAACACTCATGGAAGTCCCGGAAAATATGATATAGATGTTTGCCTTATTACCGAATTAGTGCAACAGCTCTCGGCAGCTCATATAAAAATTAATACCATCTATGCTCTTATGTGTGATGGGTTTACCCAACAAAATGCAACTAATAGTCAGAGGACCTACAAAACCAGTTCATCTTTCCTCGAAACAACCCTAAAACCTTCTTCAATGGCCATTTTACGTTCAAAACTCAATAATCTTGAAACTAAAATGGAGCAAAGTATTGAAATTAAAGGGTTTGCATATCCCTATACGCCCAATGAAGCGAAAGAGATGATTATGAGTTTTCTTCTTAATAAGAATGCTGGCCAAACAATTTATGTGCACACAAGAGAACAAAAAAAAGAGGATTTTAATTATTTGCTTAACTACATTAGATTGTGCCGCAGAAAAGATGTTAATGTTCAAGATCCTGCATATAACAAAGCAGCTAATGTCTTAGGAACACTGCTTTCTGAGATAAAAAAGCATATTGACGAGTATCTTAATGGATTTAGTGAACAATTATATGAAGGAAGTGTTCCTTTATTTAAAGAGATACTTGATTTTTCGAAAGCGGATGCAACCAATCTAACAATTCCACAATTTGATCACCAATACAAACGATGGATAAAAGAATATAAGCTAACCAGTACCACACGATTGAATATTCTTGAAGGGTATTGCCAATATCAGCAGAGAGCCCAAAATGAACTGATTTTATTACCACACAATGAGCGATTAACATTTTTTGTAGGGAAAATCGAGCTGGATGATGAACCTCTGTCTGGTGTTGATGTTCTATGCGATGAATGCCCTGGTAAGGCACCTAAGCTCTAAAAAGCTGTATTTGATGTTTAATTGGCGCTTTTACTTGAGCATTTTCAGCTATTCGTTCAGCAAAGAATATAGTGTCGTTAGCGAATAAAACACTCGTCGAGCAACGCGTCCCATACTGACGAGTAGGTATATTAACAAAGATTGAACTTAAGGCACGTTCAAACTCTAAAGGTACTCCCGTGTGAGGTAATAAATGTTCCGGGGCAACGTAATGATTCTCCAAGATTGGAAATAACAGGGCGTTCATTTCTTCAGGTGTGTGGGTTTTGATTAGCTGAGGAGCTATTTTATGGAAAAGCTCTTTTGCTTTTAACACCTTATACCAGGGGGTATCTAATAAATGATTGCTCAATCCATAGACTCCTGGACTGAGTTTTTTTATCTTATTTTCTATATTTGAAAAATAAACAATATCCCCCATGCGGCCGATTATTAAATTAAATCCATTATAGCTATTGGTGCTTGGAATTAACTCGTGCACATACTCTTCAGGGGATGTATGAACATTTTCTAATAAAAAATTTTTAGCTAAAAGCCCCCTTGATAAACGTTCCGGATTATAATGACTAGGATCTCGATAATTGGTGATCAAGGAAAAACGCCCTTGTTGATTCACGCCAAGCCAAGTCCCACCACTGACTAAATCTTTCCCGGCAAAAACTCCAGGAGCATCGTCCCAATAATGCGCAGGAGCAGTTGCCCTATTATAAAACTCATCTCGGTTAGATAAAATAATCAATCGATAGAGTGGATGCTGTTCAATGGCTATTAATGCAAGACACATGATGCGCTCAATAAAGGTCAATTATCTTTACTTAACTGTATAGTATATACTGAATTCAATAAAAACTTTTGCACGGGTTCTACTTATGGATATTCACTCTGTTATCGAAAAACAACGTGCGTTTGCAGCTGTAGGGACAGCTAAAGATATTAATTTCCGCAAACAACAACTGCACAAGTTAAAAAACATTATTAAAGAAAATGAGCCTCTTCTTTATCAAGCAATTCATAAAGATATAAAAAAATCAAAATTTGAAACTTATCTTACTGAATTAGCTTTGATTTATCATGAAATCGATACCGCGATTAAACGAGTTAGCAAATGGGCAAAACCCAAAAAAGTAAAAACGGATCTGGCGAATCAACCTGGAAAAAGTTTTATAATTCCTGAGCCTTATGGCACTACCTTAATTATTGGAGCCTGGAATTATCCTTATCAGTTGACTTTTGCACCATTAGTTGCATCCATGGTTGCAGGTAATACCAGTATTATTAAGCCAAGTGAGTTACCACCTAATACCTCCGCAGCGATAGCACAGATTATTAATCAACATTTTGATCCTGCGTATCTTTATGTAGCAGAAGGGAGCGCTGAGATAACGCAGAAATTATTGATGTATCGCTTTGATAAAATATTTTTTACAGGCAGCACCACGGTGGGACGAATTGTAGCCAAAGCGGCTGCAGAGCATTTAACTCCAGTAACATTAGAGCTTGGCGGAAAGAGTCCCTGTTTCGTTTTTGCTGATGCCGATTTGGAGCGTTCCGCACAGCGAATTACTTGGGGAAAGTTTTTAAATGCAGGCCAAACATGCATTGCTCCTGATTACCTTTTAGTTGAGGAGTCAATCTATCAACCATTTCTTGAGGCGCTTAAAAAACAAATAGAACCCATTGTCGGCCTTAATCCTCTGGAGAGCGAAAGTTATGTGCGCATTATTAACCAAAAACATGTAGCGCGCTTAAAAAAACTGATTGACCCTCAAAAATTATTTACTGGGGGGCAGGTTATTGAAGAAGAAAACTATATTGCGCCAACAATTTTGAAAGACATTCGCTTTACAGATGAAATTATGAATGAAGAAATTTTTGGTCCTATTTTGCCGGTAATTCCCTTTACTGATTTATCTGCAGCCGTACAAGAGATCAAAGCCCGGCCGCGTCCCTTATCACTTTATGTATTTGGTAAAGATACAGCGATACAGCAACGAATTTTACAGGATGTTTCTTTTGGTGGCGGTTGTATTAACGATGTATTAATGCACATTACTGGCTCGCAACTCCCTTTTGGTGGAGTCGGCGAAAGTGGTATGGGAAGCTACCATGGTGAGGCGGGGTTTAAGACCTTTAGCCATTTTAAGAGTATTTTGAAGAAACCATTTTGGTTTGAGGCGCCTATAAAATATCCGCCTTATACGAACCTTAAGTTAAAAATTATTAAGGCATTATTTGGGTAGAGAGGGTTGCTTGGGTTTGTATATGAATGTAGCAACTGTCTTGAAATGAAATTCAAGGGAGTGGGGAAAACAGTATTAGTGCAATAGCTCGCTAAATCATCAGCCGAAATATGATGAATATCAAACTCCGCCTCTAATAACCGTCATCCTTCTTCAAAGTCATTAATAACGGCTGTGTTGCAAGAAAATCCATTGTCTATACTTAGCCAATCAAAAGTATGGAGTATGGCATTAGCTATCGAGATTTAGAAGAAATGATGGCAGAGAGAAGGATGACAATTGATCATACGACTGTTTATCGCTGGGTTCAGCATTATGCACCGGAACTGAAAAAACGACTTGACTGGTATAAAAAACGTTATGCCAGGCGTTGGCATTTGGATGAGACTTACATTCGAGTGAAAGGTGAGTGGAAGAACTTATACCGAGCCATTGATGAGCAAGGCAATACGATTGATTTTTATTTGTCTCACCGACGCAATACTATTGCAGCCAAACGTTTTCTGAAGAAACTTATAAAGAACAATCCACCATGTGATATTAGTGTGATTAATACGGATAAAAATCCCACATATAATCAAGCTATTCAGGAGTTAAAACAAGAAGGCCATTTAGCGCCACATGTCAGGCATTTGCAAATCAAGTATAGGAATAATTGACTCGAAGCAGACCATGGAAAACTTAGACGTCTTATTAATCCTGTGCGAGGATTTCACTCAATGAAAACTGCTTATGCTACCATCAAAGGTTTTGAAGTTAGGCGCATGTTTAAAAAAGGTCAGTTTAACCTGTGGATGTATGGGAACCGTAAGGAAATTTCTTTTATTAATGAACAATTTGATTTATACAGTTGAGCTACGCCCAAAACTCATGATTCTTCATTTTTAAAATTATTTGCAACACAGCCCTAAATGATCCTGCATGGTCAAAAGATAGATACCTGTTGATATTGTTTTTTATTAAACTAATGAAGAAATTTCCTCTCTTTTAAGGAACTTCCGATGTACATCCTATGACTTCGAGAAGAATCATCGAGTTACGCAAATTATAACCACAGTTATCAAAATAAGATTTCTTTGGCCTTAATTTGACTTATTTTTGTCGCCTCTTTACAATCGCCACTCCAAATGAATCTTAATAATAAAAAATGGGAGATTTCTATGCCATCTGGGTTAACGCTTGAGTTGAGAACGGCGCTGCTTGCTAGTGAGACAATAAGAACGAAGTTATTAGCGAACGAAGAGCAATGTGCAAAATATACTATAGAAATTGAAGAAGCTAATGCAGCGATTGCAACGAATAACGAAGAGATTAAATCTTTAGAAGAAAGGCTTATAGATGAATCCAAACGGTTTAGTGAGCAATCGCTAAAATTAGAAACCCTTACCGGGGAAGAACGAGAGCGCTTGGTAAAAGTAGTAGAAAAGATTAATGAAGATAATGAATCGTTAAAGCTTAAGTTGGCTGAACTTCCAGAGAAAAATAAAACTCTTGAGCAGAAGTTAATGGAATTAACTCAAAAAATAGAAGATCTATCTAGCTCTAATGAACAAATGGAACAAAGCAAAAAAGAAAATAGAAAACAAATCGAATGTTTGGTTGAGGCCGCTAAAAAATTTGAAGAATGCAACTTAATAAGTCTTACAATTGAATATGACCATTATGAAAAAGAGATCAGAAATTATCTGCTGGATATTAGCAATGACTTTGAAATATTCGAGTTGCTCTTCGATCATTTTATGCAAACGAACTTACTAAACAATGAAAAAAAAGCCGACGTATTTGCTGAAGTATTAACCAGATTTATTGCTCTTAATCAAACTCGTTTCGTTGATTACCTGCTAGAAATTTATCATTGTAACCGCTCTGTATTTTCCCTCGATAGGGAAGTAACAAATTGGCATTGGACTCTGACCGTAAACAAGGAAAAATGCTCCTACAAGCAGGCTCTGACTGCAACAATCGTAAAGATGAATACAACCGAAGCGATTCATTTGCTCTGTTATGGTGCAAAGCCTGAATTGACAACATTCGCTTATAGGGAAGCAACATATCGCAACTTAGATAGTAATATCCGCCAATTTGATGAAAAAAATCAAACTGATTTTTCAGCCTTAATTCAAGCAAACGCTGACTTAAAATCTGGTATTCAATACTTAAATGAGAGTTCACGAATCAAAGCAATAGCAAAAATTGCTTCGGCCATAAATTTATATCCAACCTTTGTTTCACAATACATAAAAACTCAATTTCATTTTGCGATGTTGCAGGCTAAGGCTGAGGTATCTGGTGATGAGACAGATTATCGTTTCTTACTTGGGCTACTCGACTTATGTGCTTATATTTGTTACGAGGAGCAAGGAGTTGAGAACTTCAAAGAACTCATTCAAATGGATATTTTACCTCACGTAATTGACTATCCAGTGGTTGATTCAGAAAAAGCGCTTTTCAAGAATCAGAAAGGAATAAATGCTTTCTTGGAAAGAGAATATATTAAACAGCTTTATACAACGTCTAGCTGGTTTTCAACAATGAATAACTTGGCTAAGGAAGAAGAACCGACTTCAACGCAGACCCCTCACTCGTTCTTTAGTCCATCCTCAACTGATAGAAGCGAACCTGAATCCTCTGCTTCGAATGACAAGAAAAGTTCTAAAAGTTCATGTCGAACCCAATAACTATCCTGGATACAACTAGCAACTCATACCCATTTATCACAACTTGATCAATGGGTATGAGGGTTCCGTCAGCAAATTCCATTTTAGCCGATAGCATAATATCGGGCTTTGTCACTAAAAATAGTCAATCAAGATAGGATCCAGGAATGATCAAATAACGAGGATGTAAGTTAGATCGCACTTATTTTCCTGAGCACTTAATTACAACGTTCCATATTGAGATCGAAGCTAAATATTCTTCTTATCCTAAAGTTGGATTATATTCTAGAAAAAATTCTTTAAATAACTTCATGAAAATTAAATTATTTCTATTTATAAAATTAGTACTTTCCTTTCTGAGTATCAACGTCCAGCCCATTTATGGAAAGGAGTGCTTATCAAGTTCCAAAGACCAAATGTTAGAATGCATTCAAGGCGCCTATGGCGCACAGTCGCTTAGCTATCTCATTGCCAGTTTGGGCTGGATATGCGGTAAAACCCTACAATTCTAGACGCTCAGTGGGCGATAAATTAACAAGAGGCACGGGGACTGTTACCTGTATTTTTTGCAGATAGTGTTCTAAATTAATTTTTGGCATGATTAATCCCTTATTCTATAGTCTGTAGCCTGCTTGCTTCTTCTCTTTTATAAATGCTCTAAAGGCAGGGCCGTTGTTTCGCAAATGTTTCTTAAAATAAAACTTGAGTGAACACTACTTACACAATTAATACGTGTTAACTGTTCTAATAAAAAAGCTTGATAAGCGTTTAAATCAGGTACTATTACCTTTAACAAATAATCAGCGGATTGCCCAGTAATTAAATAACATTGCACCACCTCCGGAAGGAAACCAATATGCTCTTCAAATTGGGCCATTACTGACGGCTGATGGCTGTTTAGGCCCACTAAAATAATTACCGTTAGATTTAACCCCAGTTTTGCAGGTTCAAGTAGCGCAACTTGTTTTTTAATATAGCCCTGATCCATTAATAAGCCAACACGGCGAAGGCAAGATGAAGGTGATAGAGCCACGCGTTCGGCGAGTTCTTGGTTGCTAATTTGACAATTTATTTGCAGGACTTCAAGGATCTTTTTATCAATTCGGTCTAGGGTCATTTTATTTTTAATAAGTATCATGATTATTTTTCATAATAGCATTTTCTTTGGTTTTTTCATGAAAAAATGAAATTTTAATTCAAATTTAATCTTTTTATATTAATTTTTGAAAAAAAATTTCAATCCAAATGCGATAAAATAGTCGTTGCTCATAGAGTGCGCAAGATGTGTTTAATATTGCTTTATTTGAGGATGCTTATGTCTGTTTCACGCGTTATCGCCTGGTTTGTTTGGATTATTGTTTCAATTTTTTATGCCTATCAATATATATTAAGAGTAATGCCAAGTATCATGCTTAATGATATTACCTCACAGTTTCATATTAATGCGACTGAGTTTGGTCAATTCTCTGGAGTTTATTACCTTGGTTATTCCTTGCTACATTTACCTATAGGCATTATGTTGGACCGTTTCGGACCACGCAAAGTAATGACCGGTTGTATTTTATTGACCGTCATCGGACTATTACCGATTATTTTTGCAGAACATTGGGTGTATCCATTGGTGGGCAGGGCGCTAATTGGCGTTGGCTCCTCAGCGGCAATCTTAGGTGTTTTTAAAATAATTCGCATGACATTTAATGAGCGTCTCTTCCCACGTATGCTAAGTTTGTCCGTTATGATAGGTCTTGTTGGGGCGATTTATGGCGGTGGACCAGTAAGTTATCTTTGCCAGTGGTTGGGTTATAAGCAAGTAGTTGAGATATTTGTTGTAATGGGGCTAGTTTTGGCTTTAGTGACTTGGTTAATTGTGCCCGATGCCAAGCCAGTTCAGCATGAATCGGTCCGTGCCAATATAAAAGCTATTTTTACTAACAGTAAAATCATGATGATGTGCTTTTTTGCTGGTCTAATGCTGGGACCGCTAGAGGGGTTTTCTGATGTATGGGGACCTGTTTTCTTAAAAGAGGCTTATCAGTTAAATAGCGCTACAGCCACCTATTTGCCTTCAATGATTTATTTGGGGATGTGCTTTGGAGCACCAGTATTAAGTTTTATTGCCGAAAAAACGGGCTATTACTTAGGGACTATTATTGCTTCAGGTATTATCATGTGCTTAATTTTTGCCTTATTAATTACAGGCATTTTAGCAGTACCGAGCATTACTATAAGCTTTGCGCTGGTAGGGGTTTGTTGTGCTTATCAGATTTTAGCTATCTATAAAATATCGACTTATGTACCGGAAGATTTGGCCGGTCTTGCCACTGCAATTGCAAATATGATCATTATGATTTTTGGCTATGCGTTTCACTCCACGATTGGCTTTGTAATTAATGTTTATGGCGGGGTTAATGATCCGCAAGCTTTTGTTTACGGAATTGGGGTAATTCCTGTAACTCTGGCAGCCGGAGTACTAGGGTTTCTTATTTTGGCTTATCAGGAAAAATCCTACTTAAATCGGATTAGCGCAGCTTAAAAATCTACAAAAACCTGGTTGCTCGCAACCAGGCTTCGCCTAATGATCAAGCTACGATGCTAATCTCATCGTAGTTTTATAATCACAAGCAAATTGTATTAGCATTTCTAAAAAATCTTTTCCTTCTTGAGATAAACCTATATCGGCATCCATTTCAGTCTGAATTATGGAGATTATCTCTCCGGGGCTTGCATTAACTTGAGCTTTAATTACTTCCATAATTTTTATAAACAATGCTTTATCACCATGTGGACTTAATACTGCTTGCTCTATTATCGGGAAACGATCTGCAGGCTCAATATTCATAAGACAGGAGCATAATTGCTTTTGTAACGGGAGTGCATGTTTTAATGATTGATAGAGATTTAATAGTAAGGCTATATTTTTGTTGCTTATATTCATCTCCTCATTACAAGGAATGCCATTCTGCACATACCAGGATAAAATTTTGCTAATGGTGGGAATATGCCTTTGATAAATCGCAAGATGTAAGGTTGAAATAAAACCCATACTCATTCTAGGCTCAACCCCTTGAGCCAATAATACATCCACCAAATGATAGTGTTTTTGACGAATAGCGAGATCAAGTAGGCTAACCCCTTGATGTAATTGCCTAAAATTACTTCCATATTCAGTAAATAAGGTAACTAATGGAAGTGATCCATTTTCTATTACGGTAAGAATACAGGATAATTCTCCAGCACGATTAATCTGAGTTAATGCACCATACTGAAGCAGTAATTGAGCCATTTTAAAATTATTTTGCTGGCACGCAATATAAAGCGGACTCATAAGGGAATTGGGGGAATTTGCAAAGTAACTCAATGCGTTCGGATCAGCCCCACTTTCCAATAATTGTTTCGCCAAAAGCCGGTTACTTGACCAGATTGCTCGATGTAATAATGTGACGCCATATTGATCTTTTTCATTCACCACATCGCGATGCTGAATTAATAGATTGAGTATCTCACTATTTTCATTGTCCATAGCACACATTGCAGCAGTATGATTTGCATAAAATGGTGCAAACACTGCCCCAAAAAAACTCAGCGCCCTCAGAATATTGTCATCCGGTGTAATTAACATCGGAATTGTAGGTGTTCTAAGTAAAGAATCAATCTGAGCATTATTTTCTAATAAATAATCTACTACTTCTGCATGACCTTTAAGCACCGCGATAATAAGGGGGCTCATCCCTGTAGATGAGTAGGCATTGACGTCTGCGCCATGAGCAATTAAAAGTTTTACCTTATCTAATTCACCGAAATTGCTAGCCATATAAAGAGGAGTAACATTCTCTATGGAGTGAAATAATGATTCACTTGGTTCTTTGAGCAGTATTTTCTTCGTTACAGGCTGATTCACATCAGCACCATGAGCTATCAGTATTTTTGCAACACGTGCTGTAGCATAATGAAGCGGTGAAAAACCTAAGCCATCTTTAGCATTTATTTCAATGCCATGAGCAAGTAATTGTTTTATATTTTTCTGAGCATTACCTATAACAGCTAAATGCAAAGGGGATAAATAATCAGTAGGAGAATCGCTAGGCTCTGTGGTAATAATGTGCTGCTCTGCATTTTTTTCATCGATAAATTGACTGCAAAGTTGCTCTAACTCACTAAAATCAAATACAAGCTCTTTATTTTGTTTGGGAATTATTATCCCCAATGGAATGTGTGTGCCTTTAGATTCATTTTTATAAACTGTATTAAGAATAAAATTGGATAGGGACTCTACGTTACTGAAGGGTGAGATTATTTTCAAATGATCCGAATTATAATAAATCCATTCATTTGAGGATAATTGATGATAAAGCGCAAAGATTTTCCGACCTGTGCTCATTAAAATAGGGACATTCGCTGGAAGTTTTTGCAATATCTCTGTGAGTCTTTGTTTCGGTAAAACCTGGTAGGACTCAAATTCAGACCGAGCGATGATATCTGTGTCATGTTGAGAGCCAAGCCACAAATATAGGTTTTGCAACCTATCTAGCGACCCGATAAACTCCTCCATAAAGGGATCACGGGGAATTTCTACGCTTAATAAACAATGTCGTTCGTCTGGGCTGATATGTAAGGATGCAACCAATTGTTGAATTTGATCACGAAAGTTTAGACTTTTAAGACCGGGAAATTGAATCAAAAGTTCTTTATATTTTTCATTGGCTTGGCGCCATTCTTGGGTTTCTTTGAGCCGCCGAATGTGCTCTAATAAATATTCATCTTCTGTCCAGGCGTTAATATTCTCGATTAGGCTATAAAACTTATTCCATTCTTTAGCTCCAGCAAAGTTGCAGAACAAAAGCCCCAACCCCAGACTATAACCTGGCATTAATGTGTTTGCTAATTTGACGCGACCTCGATTAATACGATAAACATTTATCTTTTCATCGATTAGCCATTCTTGTTTGGGTGAGGTCATAACAGCTTACATCAAAGTTACCCTTATTAATTATAGCTATAATTGGACTAATATCTAACTTATTAGGGCACATAATAATCACACGAGTCGTAAATGTAACAACAAATCATCATCTATACTTGAAAGACAAGTATTTTGCTCAAAAGAAGTGGAGCACATTGAAAAACTAATAAAAGCAGCATGTAGGGAACTGGATTCGAGGTAAAAATAGTCCGTTTCAGAATTATTGACCAATTTAACTAAATAATGGTTTAGCAAGGCGGGTATCGATGAAAACCAAAATTAACATTTTTATAATCCTGTGCCTGTTTTATTCTTCCTCATACTCTTTTAACAAAAATAGCTTACCCAACGACGCGACGACGACCTTAAATACCCTCTACGAAAAAGGCAAAGCTATTACCCAAGGAAAGCAGGCCTCTTATATTCCGGAGTTGGCAAAGGTTGATCCGGAATTATTTGCTATTTCTATAGTAACTGTTGATGGGGAATCATTGTCGGTAGGTAATGCAGATACCTTGTTTTCTTTGCAATCTATATCCAAAATATTTGCCTATGCCTTGGCATTATCGGATAATGGTGAAGAGATTATTTTTAATAAGATTGGTCTCGAAGCAACCGGGGAGCCTTTTAACTCTATTCGATCTCTGGAGCAGGATACACCTCATAATCCCTTTGTTAATGTCGGTGCCATACAAACTACGAGCTACATCAAAGGAGACGATTCAACTCAAAAATGGAATCGTCTTTTATCGTTTATTGGAAACTTAAGTGATGGAAAGCCCTTTTTAAGCCAGAAAATTTACGCATCAGAATCACAGACAAATAGACGTAATCACGCAATAGCTCAATTACTAAAATCCCGTGACATGCTTGTTGGTGAGCCGGATGAGGTGTTAGATAGATATACTAAAGCCTGTTCAATTATGGTGAATACCAAGCAGCTAGCTTTAATGGGGGCAACTCTGGCAAACCATGGTATCCACCCGATAACCAAACAACAGGTCATTGCTCCCGAATTTGTGCGTGATGTCTTATCTGAAATGGTGATCAACGGGATTTATGAGAAAAGTGGATCTTGGTTTGTTACCATTGGTATTCCATCAAAAAGCGGGGTGAGTGGGGGAATCATTGCAATTATACCCAATAAAATGGCCATTGCGGTGTACTCGCCTCGTCTTGATAAAGCAGGTACAAGTGTTCGCGGTCAGGCCGTTCTTAAAGCCCTTTCTCGGAAGTGGAGATTGCATCTCTTGGAGCAGCGCTAGAGGAGTTTCTGTGGCTTGACTGCGGTATCCTGACTTATGGATACCGCGGTCGAGCCGCGGTAATTCGCTAGTTTAGGATAAATGAACGAGCTAGTGTGTTTTACATCCCTAAAACTACAGCGTGTTCTTCGGTTTGCTGCATTATAGCAGCAGGCTCATGCTCCTTTCTGTTCTTTAAGTGCTCAAGTTTTTTCACAACCACGGGATCTAACTCTAAATTATGGCGTCGAGCCGGAGCAACCTTAACATCCAGCATACTCGCCATTTTTGCAGGTGAACTTATTCTTTCATTCTTCGGCGATTGACGCTCTAAAGCATCCATCGCATCAGCGATGGCAGGAATAGTCAGATTGGGACCTTTTTCCTCTGACCACCAGCCTAAATCACTCATGGCTTCACGTACATAATCTCCTGCTTGCGTAGGATTTTTAAGTGCGTAATTTAAAATCATCCTCAATGCTTCTTGAGGGGCCGTATAATCAATTGGTAATCCTTTTCTAGAATAAGACCACAAGCCTAAGAAACTTCCTTGCAATTTATCGTGGTATTTTTCTCTAAATAAGTGGCACAATTTTTCAGCAGTTTGCTCCTCTGGCGCTGAAACATTGTACATAGCTAAACCTTTTTTATCTTGGACAAATCGCTCCATTAATAAAGCATGCATGGTAGCAGTAGGGTGCACATCGTCCCAAAACATATGTCTACACCCAGGGGAAGTTCCCTCTGGAGTGATTTGAAAATCTTTTGAAGAAACATACGCTTCTTTAAGCTTACTTTGGTCAAAGTATTCAGCATATTTTGATTGCGCCCCTTGTGTAAGAACATCTTGATAAATTTCACTAAAAACAGATTTAATATCAAAGAGTTCAATCGAGCAATTAGGATGCCTAACTTTTAATTCATTGAGTTTTAATTTGAGTTGGGTATTAAAATACTCAGATACTTTATGTGCATTGGTACGTTCTTCTTCAGAACTGTTTTGAAAACGAGGCGTTAACGATAAATCAGGTAAATCACATACGACAACATGACTATAACCTTGATCCAACAAGCGCTCAAGGCTGTCAATAGTTCCTTTCACCGCAAGATTAGCTGCAGCTTCCATTGGTCTGGCATTGGCTGTAATTAAATCATTAGCTCCAGAAAACAAGGTAATCAACGTTTTGTCTTTTTGCTCCTGAGTAATCTCCCGTTGTTCATTACGCTTCAAAAATTGAGTAATTTGCTCTGGTAAGTTAGAAACGATTAAACGAGTAAAAAACAATTTTAATGCTGTAAACGGAGAGAAAATAGAAAGGAATTTGGTTGATCCGTTGTAATTATGAGATGTAGAGCCACCTTGGCTATTGTTTTCAAGAAACACCTGGCCATTAAAATGGGCTTTACGACCACTATCAAGCGAATAGCTCTCTTGTACATAACGGCTATAACGGGGATCAGTAATATATTTGTCTGCTAAATCGTCGCTAGACTCTTGGAGTTGAACATTTAAAGCTACCTGCTCGGCGTTTTTATCGTGAGCAATAATAGCATCTGCAGCATCAGCATTATCGAGGATTTTAGCTTTACCCTTCGGCTTATTTGTCTCTTGGGCGACTAAAATTGCCTCTTCAGAATCCTGTTCTCTTTTCTTACGTTTTACCTGAATCGATTGATTATAAACCTCATCCCAAGTAAATTTTGTACGATCTGCACGCGTCTGAGAAATTACATCATCACTTATGTCTGCATTATCCAGATTATATCGACTAAACCCATGAGCCGAATCTTTTTTTATTTGAGTATCACTTGCAAATTTGCTAACCAGCCTTGCTTTTAGCGCATCAGCCCAAGTGTATCCATTGGTAAATCGCTCTGTGGGTGATTTATCCAAATGAAGCATTTTCAACCATAACCATCTAGCCCATGAGCCTAAAAATGAAGCTTTTTCACCCATGTTTTTGCCATCAGAAAGACTATCACCAAAGATGACAAAGTAATTTATTTCTGGTTTTTTCTTACCATGAACGCTGGTGTATTCATTAGGCTGTTTCGAGATAGTCATATAGTCAAAACCTGATCAGAGTGATTCATAGTTGAGTATTTTATCTGAAAATTATTAAGGTTTTATTAGGGATGGGTAAAGCAATTTATGGGCTGGCTTATTTTTTATTGGCTATACTTAAAGCAAGTCTCTTCCTCGTGTTGCTTATATGAGTAAAAAGTCAAAATGTACGGTGGGTTTCCTAGTCTCCGCTGCACAAATGGCTTATAAAATAGGAAGAAACAATCATGTTGATGCCCAAGAAATAGAGGACAATAGTTACTCCATCGAACGTTCTATTGCACCAATTGGAAGTCATGGGACAGGTGACCTCCTCTGGCTGCAGTATATCTTAAATCGGAGGATCCTTATGTGCCAATTATCATCGCAGTTTGTTAATTATATCTCCTGATGTGGTGAGCAATCTACTACTTCAGCAGTACTATGGTAATACGTTTGTATTTAAGAGTGAGCAGAGTGCTAATGAGAATGCCACTGTATTTAGTCCCAGCTAGCTAAAATAGTGCAATCACACTCAACTATTAAGGAAACTTCGGTGACTTCGGGATCTCATCGGAAAAGTCATGGGATTCTGAATCGGTTAAGCTCGAAATGATCTTTCTACTTTCGACTAAATCTTCCCCACTCAAGGATGTGCTCGAGGTTGCGACAGCAACAACTTGTTGGCGATAAGAGCTCAAATGAGCCGTATAATTATTTGCAACCTCTTTTAATTCTGAATCTTGTTTAATGTCTTTCCCAAGCAAATGAGCAAGTAAAAGAGTCCTAAAAGAGTGTCGATCTTGTTTCGAGTATTCTCCCTGAGTAAGAAACTCTGTTATCATTGCGGAACGCGCATCCTGGTCGCTCAATTTATTTACTTGCTTAATAAATCCTTCAGCTGTCACTAAACCCTTTGCATTATGCGTACTGAAAAAGTAGCTACCTATAAAATTTCTATAATGAGCTAGAACTGGACCAAATGGATTGGCATCTTGTAATAACAGCTTATATTTTGCACGCTCTTCCTCGGTATGATAATGCTCTGGTTTGACAACGATTAATTTCATTGGGATGTGGCGCGCTTGGGCAACTGAGTCAATTTTTTGAAGACAACTGATATCATCATCCGCATAGAGCAATGTTCCCAGCTGCTCATCGCTCATATGCGCTAAAAAATAACGAAATGCCTGTTCCTTTTGGAAAGCGGCTTGCTCCTCTCTTCTAGGTTTCACCGCAACTACATCATAGGGCTGGCTCGCATAAGCATGCCAACGTGTTTGATAAGCTTGATGGTCTTCTTTCTTTTCCGTGGCATAAGCTGCTGTATAAAGATCTTTATAAGCTGCTCCAGGCCCCTTGCCATAGGCAACGTCGGCAACAGTAAGAACAGCATTTACTTTTATACCCTGACGTTCTAGCTCATCAATAAGGATTTTACGCGTCATGCGTTCCTCATCAGATTGTACCTCTCTATTACTTGGGGCAGAATCAGACAAATCCATATTGGTTAGAAAATAAACTTCTTGGACTCCACTGGCTTTAAGCCCATCTACAAGTGCTTGATTAAGCTCACGGTACCGTCCACCTTCAGCGTCTTGATGAGTCATTCTTAGGGTATCATCCACATCCAAAAGTACAGTAAGAGGCATAGTTAATTTCCTTGAGTTTTATACTTAAACAATACAGCATGATTAAATATTTTTCAAATCATGCGATCATCTATAGAAATACGGCTTTAAAACCCAAACATTAGAACAATAAAAGTTTTTATTGAGCAATGCTTTGTTTGTATGTATTATCTCGCACAAATATGATTTTAATTTAAATAGATGGGGTGAGAATGGGCCAACTTGCAAATAACGCTTTGCGTACAAAAAATATGATTCAGTTATTAAATGATATGGGTATCAGCCTCGAGGGCACAGAGGTATCCTGTTATGATGAATTACTTGTTTTTAAGTCAGACGCCCTACAACGTAGTGAGCAACTCTCCAAAAATTTGCAATCTTTATTAGCAAATAATTCTATACAGCCTCAATACAGACAATTTTCTCTGGAAGAATTATTGACCAATGAAATAGCGATGAGCACCTGTACAGATCAGAAAAAAGAAAAAACAAATAAATTATCCTGTAATATGGTACTGCAGGTTTTGATCGAAGACGGTTTAAAATATACGCTTGATGAGGAAAAAGAGCATATTGAGTTTGAACTTCCAGAGGCTGCATATGCCACTTTTTTCAACATGCTTCAATATAAAAATCTCAGCATTGTAGACAATAAGTTACGATTTAATATTAAACAGTTCCTAAAGTCTTATCCTGAGGACCTCATTGGGATTAATAGTGAATCACCGTTACTACTTATTAATGTAAGTGCGTTTGAAAATAAAAAAGTTTTTTATGCTCAAAAAGCATTAGAAACAGGGGAGCTTGAAATCAAACCTTATTTTTTTATTCCTTATGCTTCATCCCCTCCAGAATATACTTTTGTTGTAGATACCAGTGGCAGTATGAGTGGATCCGATCGCCTCGGTGCCTTAAAGAAAAGCGTAATTAAACTTTCAGAAGCATTGTTCCTGTTCCAACCAAATGCAAGCATCTCTATTATTGAATTTAATACGGCACATAGAACTGTGGGAACCTACAAGAATGATGAATTAAACAAATTACAGATGAATGTGAATGCTTTATCTCCACAAGGTTCTACCTGCCTTTATGAGGTAAGTAGACAGCAATTGGAGTTATTGAGCAAATCAAATAAACATCATAATATTTTGTTATTTACTGATGGGCGAAACGAGTCTGATTATATCTATTCTGAGATACACTTGAGCGATTTAATAAAACAAGTAGAAGAGAACTTGCCATTAGTTAAAGCACGAAATAAATTTTTCGTTATTAGTTATGACTATGAGCAAGCCTCCATTATAAAGCAACTTACCGCTTTATTTAATTCTCTAGTAATTAACTCACAAAACGTTGATTTTATACAGGCATTATCTGATGTGCATAAAATGCAGGAATGGGCTGCAAAACGAGACTTATTTACCTGTCAACTTAGTATTGATGACCAAACAAGGGAATATGTTCAGGCTTATGATATGTCAGGCCAGTTTGTTGCTCTAGATACTCAGCTTAGTATGGATGGAAGGGTTCACTTGAAGATTACAGATGGAAATGGCGACGTAATTCTTGATGATCAACGTTCTCTGCTAAAAGAAGAGCCTGTCAAACAAAATTCATCTGCATCAGGTGTAGGCTTTTTTAGTGGTGGCAGCAACATGAGAACATCGAATACTCAAGTGGTCCCCACGTCAGGTTTAGGTTTAAGCTCAAACATAAATTAAAACTGTCCGTGTTCGTAATACGGGTATTTATGACCAAATATCCCGTATTACGAATTCGTTTAATACGGGCTAGGTTCGTTGAGTCTTGATAGATTAAAACTTTGGATGTTGGTGTGAATGTGTGTGTGCGTGGTGCTCTACATTCACATGCGGATAAACATGTCCATGTTGGTTAGGTAAAGGATAACCTTGTCCTGCGACGGGATAATGTTGGCCTGGATGTCCATGTTGTTGTCCTGGGTGCCCATGTTGGCCATTATGCGGCTGACTTGGATGTCCATGTTGTACGGTATGTCCGTGTTGGTTATAAAACGAATGAGGATTACCTGATACTATTATTTCCTTAGGCATAAATTAATCCTTAATTTAAATATTTGATAAAACCCAGAACAATCTGGGTCTTTTAATATAGCATTGCTCGATTAAGTCAGCAAATAATAAGCCGCAACCCCAAGTTCACTTACGAATAAAAGCGCTGTTACTATCACCATCCCTGGGAAAAAATATCGTTTCCAACTTTTCTTTTTATTGGCCCCACCTTTGACCGCAAGAGTATTCGTATTGGTTAAGCGAAAACTGAGAATATCAATAATCGAGTCAAGAATAGATTCATAGCATTGATTGTATTCTAAATGACGTAACTTACTAAGTAATATGCATAAAACAACTGTAGGGGAACTAGTGGTTACCGTTAAAGAGCAGGGGCGATTTTTAATTATCCGCATCTCTCCAATTGATTGACCAGTAGTTAGACTACCAATCAAATATTGATTAGTCCCGGTAGATTTATAAAGATCAACGCCGCCAGAGATTACAATATATAAGTAATCACTATGTTTTCCTTCTTCAAGCAAGTTTTCATTTTTAGAATAAGCCGCGCGATGTGATAAGCTTAGAAAAGTATTAAAATTTTTTTCAGAAAGCCCTTTTAATAATTCGCTACTTCTTAAAAGGCTGTGTTCTGTTTCAGAAAAGTTGTCCATGGTGTTCTTCTTATCCATTCTATGCTGTTTAAAGCTATTTTATAGTTATTTTAGCAGAGTCTGAATAAATAGTAGGTGAGCGAAGTTCTGCAGCTTGGCACTCAGAGGCAAGCAAGGCGATTACGTAATCATGAACATCCTATTGCGCAAAAGCAATGACGAACTTACGTAATAGGAATAAACCTAAAGCCCCTAGGCTACTTACTCCTATTACAAGGACTGGCTCTAAGACACAGCCTATAATTGCTGCGAACAGAGAATAAAAGGGGAGGAGCGCTAATTGTAAAGCAATTTGCCAGTATTGATGAGTCGAAATGAGCGTTATAAACTCTGTTTGCAGGAAACTACAAAGTGCTAAAAAAAATAAAATCCAGAAAAGCGTTGTAATACTAATAACCCATCCATAAACAAGGGTCTTAAACCAATTACGGACATGCCACTCTGGAAGTTCGATTATTAAATAACCATAATGATATCCTAAATAGTAGGACGCAGCAGCTCCCGAAATTAGGCCTACTATGAGGCTTAAAAAGCTCGAACTTGGCTGATAAAGTTGAATAAACTCGCTCAATACGGAAATAAGAGTGCCCGAAAGAAACCATACACCTGTAAATTGATGTTTTGTTAGCTTCATTTTAAACCTCTATTATCTATTTCATACATTGTTCCAAACGTTTTTTTACCTCAACCAATCCTAATTCCCGCAAACAGCGCATATTATTTTCAGGAATGACCTCCGTATCACCATAATAGGAAATAGCCTTATCCAACATTTCTTCTCTCAAAAGATGAAGCATGGGGTATGGGGAGCGGTTGGTATAATTGGTCACATCATCTGTTTTCACGCCTTGAAAACAATAATCAGGGTGGAACGTTGCAATTTGGTAAGTGCCTTTATATCCTGCCTGGGCTAATAAATCATTAGCTAAATCAACGAAATCTAAGTACTCGTAAAAATCACTTAAAATATGCGGATAAATAAGTACTGTGGTGCCGGTTTCTGGGTTTACCTGTAGGTACTCAACTTCCATCATAAAATCAGCAAGTGCATCGTCAATAACTGTGGCCGAACTAGTCTCGATTCGTGCAGTATTATTATTTATCTCACGCTTTGCGAAGGGGCACAAATTGAGTCCAATAACCATGGATTGAATCCATGCTAAAGTATGTTTAATGTACATTTTTCTTGGTTAACTAATTAAGAATAATGCATAGTGTATCATATTGTGTAGAAAGGAAGTGAAAGGCTAGATGCCTTTCACTTAGAAGATTAATGAGCAGGGGATATTCGTGAAACTTCTATAGCGAGTAATTTAAAATAATCGTAGGACATATAAAACTCACCAGCATCTCCGACGAAACGACCCCATGAGTTACGTATCTTTAATAATCCTTGATGCTTTTTCCCTTTGTTGTCAATAGCCACAGCGTTATCGTCATAGCCAGTAATAATCATTTCATGTCCGGCTTCAATACTCTCCAAGCCATTGATTATTTCTGGGGTTATCACCCAAGTGTCTGGCAGTTTAATCGCTTTATGCTTTGCTAACGCGCCAGCTAAACCGAGATCCACACGTGGTAAAAGTACACCAAAAACTAAGCGTTCTCCTGAGTTTAAGGCTTGTTTTACTCCGTTTAAAGTAAGTTCGGAATTATTTTCCTGTAATACATTAAACCAGTTTACCTGAGTGCCAAAAACCAATTCACGCATCGCAATATACTGTGCGGGCTCCATAATCAGAGCAGAATTACGGGGCAAATAAGTAGGATATTGTTTGTAGCCGCCACAACCTAGGGTACGTTCTTTTGTTTTATTAACTATTCCATATTGTTGAATTTGACTAAATACTTGCTCTGCATTGCTGCCATCCCAGCCGCTGTCGCCATAACCGAATTTTTCTAAATAACTTCCTAATTGTAAATTACACACTTGGCTGATGTAATCACCTTTAGCAAGTGCGGCATCAATGGCACCTGTTACAGCAAAAGTAACACAGGTTCCATGAATTCCTTGATCCAGTACCGGTACGTTACTCATACCTAATTGTATGCTTGCAGGAAATACTGAAAGATCCGCTTTTAACGAAGTTTTAGTGTGAGCTAAAACTTGAGATTGATTAATTAGATTTTTTTTTGCCTCATCAGAAAGTTCGACACGTAACAATTGGATTACCTTCTCACTAGTATCTTTATTAATGACACCATATTGAGCAGAAGGATTTGTATTAGATTGTTTCAATGTTTGTTTTATTGAACCGACGACAGTAACATCCCCAGAAAAAACAGTACCTGTCATTGATAATGCAAGGATAGAGGCTTGCATTAATGTGCTTGTCATTTGTTTAAACTGCATGATAACCCTTATGTCTAGAAAATAAACTGGGGAATTATTGATCAAATTGCTTCTTTTTGTCAATTTCTAGGATGAGTAGGGTGTGGGCTAGCAGTTTTCTTTAGCCCAAGTACACATAATTCCCAGGGTTATCAAAAGCTGGGCGCTGTAATATAGGAGCATTACCAATAGGGAGGTGCTTCCCATCCCGGCAAACTGCCCTAACGCCAAAATACAATCCGAAAATAAAAACAAAGTAGCGCCGCTGCCAATTAATAACACGTATTGATATACTTGGAAGGAACAAAGTAGCATCGTGCCAAGCAAACAGATGTAAACCGCTACAGGGATCTTCATGTTATCCAGATAAGGCCATATATAGCTAAAAAATGCGAGGATCAGAAGTAACATCGGTAAAAAAGCAATTATTCTTCTTCTTTGAAAATGGCCTTTCTTTAAAAATAAACAAATATAGGAACAGTGCGTTACCATAAATGCCAGTATTCCCATTGGTAAAGCTTCAGCTCCAGGAAGCGTTAAACTAATATCACCCAGTGCTGAAAAACTTAGCGCTAACATTAAAAAAATTTTTTCTATTTGCTGTTTAGGCTGAATGTGTGTGGTAAGAATCATGAGTAGGATAATCGGAATGGGTTTGAGCAGTGTGGTCCAGGGGTAATGTATAAATGGAAGTAATAATAGGTAAAGCACCATGAACATCAAAATAAGTGCTAAGTTTATTTTAAAATATCGTCCTGACATACAAACCTCTTTAATTAATTATTCAAACTTGTCCGAACGAAGTGAAGCAATCCACGGTAGGTGCCACAGGCCCTTAGGTTGCTACATCACTACATGCCTCGCAAAAAACAAAGTTCTATTTTTCAATGTAAAACTAAATGGTATAACTCCATTGTGTGGTAATTAGTATATCTATATTTGTTATTTAAATAAAATATGGTTTAATTGGGGTCTTTGTGATCTATAAAGAGTCTAGTTATGAAAAAATTAACCTTGCTGTTATGTCTGATGTGCGTTATCTCTGTTGGTCATCCAAGTAAACTTAGTAAGTTTTTTAAAGACTTGGACAAAGAGGACCGAGCTCGTCAGGAACGTGAATGGCAAAAAGACATGAATTTTGGCGATTTTTCATTTCGCCTAGATAAGCGATACATTGATGATCGTGGTCAGCATTGCCGTGACTATAAATTTAGAGCACGTAGTAACCCTTACCGCCATGGTTATTATACAGTATGTGAAGAACACTAGCATCAAGATAAAAGGGCGTGTGAGCATTGGTATTCGTGATCAACATGCCCTAAACTGGATGCTTAGGACAATTAAGGATTAAAGGAGTGTTTGTTATGATGTTTAAAACTGAAGTTGCTCTTACAAAAGAATCGAATAAACAAGCAATTAGCGAGGCGATTCATAGCTTGAAAACTATCGATTATCAAGAAGTTTCAAAATTACTACCTAGATTACTTGTAGAGGGTAAATTGAAATTAAACACTTCTGTTTATAAGCCAGCTGATCTAGCCAAGAATACAGGTGTCGGTAGACATCTTATTTATGATCATAAGGATTTAGAAAACCCTTTTTCTATATGGATATTTGTTTTTTTAAGAAAACAAAAAACATCAATTCATGATCACAAATACAAGGGTACTGTGACTGTTCTGGAGGGCCCCATAACGGAAAAATTTTATTTACCTACAGGGGAAAATACTGCCGCATTGGATAAATGTATTGAGCGAGAGCAATTTGATACCAATTGGGATGATTTAACCGGTGGTTTTGTGCATCAACTTAAGTGTAGAAAAACATCGAGCACCGAGATTAGCATAACCTTACATATTTATAATATGAGAGCGTATCAGTGCCTTGATGTTGAAAATAGAAATTTAAATGTAATTTATACTAAAGATAAAGCCAATCAAACCATCCATGAGTCTGAAGAGAATAACGCTCAAATTGAAGATTGCCCCTCTTCATTGTCATTCAGTTAGGTGTCGTAGAACCTCACTCTCCAGAGCGTTAAAGCCGATAGCTGTCAAGCCAATACTTCGTCTCAAAAACCACTGACTTTTTTATATCCACAAAAACGTCCTCTGAATTGCCATGTCTTAGCCACGGGATTCGGAGGAGGGTAACCAACCTGCACTTAAAAAGTATGTGGTGGGGGCTATTGCTAGCATAACTATGTGTTATTTCCATATCCACACCTTGAGCTATAAGTTCTCGGACCGCCTCTTCATTTCCCGCCTCTATGGCTAAAGACAGTGCAGTTTGGCCGAGACTATCCCTTGCTTTAAGATCCAGAAAAGCTCGATTAACGAAGCGCTTAACTCTTTATTAGAGTTTTGCGATCGCATTTAAGTCTGCAGCTTCTTCTAACTCTATTTTCTTCTGCTTAATATAATCATCTACAGCCACATCATCTTGCCCCAATTTATATTGGCTTAGGTTTTGTAAAATAGTGTTGCAGTTATGTTTAATTTGCTCATTTGCAGTGCTTAGCATTTTTTCGTATGATTTGGAAAGATGCTCATGACTTGATATGCGGTTAATATTCCCCCTAAAATACGCCGCTAAAATCGATAAATCTCCATTTTAGCGAATGCATAAACCCAAGCTGGCTATGAAGTCATTTCTCACTGGTGCTCTTATTGAGTAGTTCAGGCTCTGCTTTTGATGGCAAAAAATTCTGTTTGAGTTCTTGGTTGTCAGGATTGGTTTCAATCTTGGATAAGGGTTTTCGTGAATTGTAGTCATTGTGTATTTAAGGTATATTTTTTAGTGGCCCAAAACACTAGTTTATGGCCATGTAAAAATCAAGACTTTTGATCCTTATATTTCAAGGGTTTTTTGACCAGGTATGAAAGCAGGAGTTTATGCCCGAGTTTCAACACATGACCAACATACACTAGGCATGCAAATTGATGTAATAATTGTTTGGAAATTGGATCGCTGGGGTCGTTCTATCAACGATCTTTTTCATACCATTCATCAGTTAAGTGATCTTGGGGTTGGATTTATATCTTTGACTGGGGCTTTAGATTTAACTACGGCAACGGGAAGAGGTATGGCAGGTTTGCTGGCAATCTTTGCTGAATTTGAGCGAGAAATTTTACGGGAACGTGTTAAAGCCGGTATTGCACATGCTAGAAGCAATGGAAAGGCACACGGACGTCCAGCAACAGCCAAAACCATAAAAATTAGTTCTATGTTTAAAATGGGCTTGAGCCAGTCAGAGATGAGCAGGACACTTGACATTGGGCGTGCAGCAGAACAAACGTTAAATAACGTATAGGGCTTAATCACCTTTAGACCAAGGGTATTTTATTTAACCTCACTTAGTGCTCATAAGGATATGAAAATGAAAGTAACGCAATTCGTACGCAAACTTAGTGTTGGGTTAAGTGCCTTCTGCATTATCTCAACTGCATCCGCCGCTTATCCATTATGGACTTTCACCCCAAATCCGAACTATCCGCCGAAAGTATCGATAAATTCAAGCCAAACGGCTACTGTTGTATACTCAGTTCAAAACCAGTCTCGCAAATCTAAATGGTTGGTGATGCAGCCTATCACTGGAGTTGAACAAGCATTTCCTTGTCGGTTGACTCCCCATGGTCAGCCAGGTAGTAGCTGCTCGTTAATACTCTCGGTTACTGGCAATCAGTTACCAAAAAAAGGAGTGCAAACAGGTCCCATTTTGTGTGAGGCCAATTCAAATGGAACTCCTAATCCCAATCAATGTTACCGACCAAGTGCCCCTGATAATTTAAATATTACTTTAACGAACCCTCCTGTTGGAGTGAAAATTACGGTTAAGCCATTTATTTTACTGATTGCTGAACATTCAACAGGAACAGTAACTGTCACCAATGAGGCAAGTTCCTCAGCTTCGGCGAATAATGTGATCGCGACTATCCCTAGTGGCAGCGGCATTAGTATTCAAAGTACAACCTGTGGAAGCAGCCTTTTAATTGGTGCAAACTGCACGATTACATTTGCTTCGACTACTCAGGAAGGACCAACTATAATTCCAGTTAAAGGTGACAATACCAATACGGCTAATGTATATGCTGCTGTAACAGATCAACCACTGATTAGCATTACAGGCCCTGTTCAGCAAAGCCGAATTGTTTCGACTGACGGGTTTACTACTCTGGACTTAGAGGTCACTAACAATTCAGACAGTATTTTTAATGCCAATAATATTACTGTCAGTGATAAAGCTTCCTGCCCAAATTTGTCGGTAGACGCTTCAAACTGTACCAGCGTAGCACCAGGAGCAAACTGTCTGTTGGCACTTACCACAACAACACCATATGCGCCTTGTACCATTACTATTAGGGGTAGCAATACAGGCAATAGTCCCACGACATTGATTTCTTTTTCGCATCTAGGTGGGTTGGTGTTTCAAAAAAGTGGGGTTAATGGTAAGGTCGTCATTGATGCTGGATCTGAGTTTACCAGTGAATGGACTTTTCCCAGTAAAGCCGACATTCCTGGTGCAATGAGCAATAATGATGGCGTTAGCAACACCAATGCCATTGTCGTTAATTCAGCTTGTACAAACCAACCGGGTAACTGTGCTGCTTACCGCTGCAGAGCTATCAGCGCTGATTGGTATTTGCCGGCAAAAAATGAGCTTCAAGCCGTAATTTTCGCTCTGTGCCCAGGGTCCTCCTATCCTTGTGCCTTCGGTGCATTCAGTTCTACAGTTTACTGGAGTTCAACACAATGGTTTGCAGCTACTAATGCTTATAGTGTAGACGTTCCGAGTGGTAATTTCGGTCCTTCAGATAAGTATGGCTCGAAACGGGTTCGTTGTATTCGAAACTTTTAAATGGAACAGGTATTCAGTCGCTGCGTCCTTCAGCCTTCCAGAGTATCCAGCGATTGAATCAAAAATAAACAAGAAACGGTCCTTTTGTCAGTATCCCTTCCGAACCTCAGTATAGATTAATGTCTAAGCAGCCTTGATACAAGTTTTCCAGTACTATTGCCTTTTACACCGAATTATTACTATGTCTGAATGAAATAATTTAAACTGCCACAGAACGACGTTCGGCATTTAATGTCGCACTCCCAAGCATTTAACTAAATTAGAAAAGAGGAGACTAACTTGAGATAGGGAATTCAACCTGCTTTTTCCTCGGCATAAATCTTGGTAATTTCAGCGCCAATAAAGAATATTTGAGCTGAATAATGAACCCATATTAAAAGAACAATGATTGAGCTTGCTGCTCCAAAAGCAGAATCAAGATGAGCTTTATTTAGGTAAAAACCAATGATTATTATTCCCAAATTAAACATTAAGGCAGTAATTAAGGCTCCTCCCCAAATATTCTCCCATCGAAGCTCAACACCAGGTAAATTTTTAAACATTAGTGCAAATAATAGAGTCACGAATAAAAATGAACACAGGTAACTAACGAGTAGTTCTAGATAAATATTTATTCCCATAAAATGAGTCATATGGCTACTTAAAATAGCCAAAAAAGCGCTTACCGCTAAGGAGACAAACAATAATAAAGCAAAAATAAATACCATCGTAAACGGAACAACCCGTTGTTTAAGGGCATCAAACCAATTCCTCTTCGCAGAAGGCTGCACGCCCCAAATAATATTTAATCCTTCTTGAATTGCACTAAAAGCTCGTGATGCACTTAGTAATAAAAGGAGAATACCGAAAATCCGGGCTATTAACGCAGTAGAAGGCTGATTGACATTTTGTATCATTTCTTGGACTTGTAAAGCCGTCTGCTCGCCTAAAAAGGAATTGAGTTGCCCAAATATTTGTCCACGGGCAGCTTCTTCACCAAATAAAGTTCCAGTTATGGAAATACATATTAATAAAAGCGGAGCCAGCGAAAATAAAGTATAGTAAGCCAGAGCTGCAGCAAGACTAGAGATTCGATCCCTTCGCCAGTTTTTCAGAACCTCATTGATTAAGCTGAATTTTAAAATTATAACAATTTTCATTTATTTCGCTCAAAATGAACCAAACCTTGCCCCTAGAAAAATAACTACACCGAGAGCGAGAGCAGGTCCAACAATTCCAACGATTATAATATCCCAATAACTTTGACGATGAGTCACTTGGCATACGGCAAGGAGTGTTACGATCGCTCCATTATGAGGGAGAGTATCCAATATTCCAGATGAAATAACTGCGACACGATGCAATAAGGCAGGCTCAATTCCATATTGCTGTGCCATATTTAGATAAGTACTGCCTAATGACTCAAGGGCAATGGAAAGCCCACCCGATGCCGAGCCTGTAATCGCAGAAAGGATATTGGTTGCTGCTGCCACTGAGACTAAGGGCCCACCACCTAACTCCAAAACCCAATTACGTACCACCGCAAAAGCAGGAAGCGCCGCAATCACGGCACCAAAACCAACTAAACTTGCCACGGTTAAAACTGGTAAAACCGAAGCATTTGCCCCTGCGTCCATTGTCTCACGCAAGCTAGGAAAACGTTTTCGATTAAGAACTATGAGGGCAAAAATTGCTGATGTCAAAGCAATCAAAATAGACCAGATACCACCCACTTCGGAAAAAGAAGTTGCCCCCCATTCTTTTTTTGCTAAAAATGAAAAATCAAAATGTGGAAGAATTAACAGTGCCATTACAAAATTGACACTAATAACAATAAACATTGGCAAAAAGGCAAGTGTAATTGTGGGTGTGCTATTACTATGCCTCCCATGAGTAATTTCTGCCGTATCAAATTCATGGTCCGCCGTTGCGCGTCCTCGGATAAGTTGATCATTAACAATGCTATCAACTTCAGCGAGAACTCCTTCACCAAAAGGTTCATTCTTGTGTTTGGCATCAGCTTCCGCTCGTTTAAGCCACCACATTCCAAAAGCGAGTATCACGGCAGACGCAATAATCCCAAGGCCTGGTGCTGCGAATAGTGTAGTACCAAAAAATGGCATGGGGATGGCATTTTGTATTGAAGGTGTACCCGGTAAGGCGGACATAGTGAATGTCGATGTTCCCAGAACAATAGCTGCCGGCATCAATCTACGAGGAATAACCGCTGCTTTGAATAAAGATTGGGCCATGGGGGCAAGTACGAAAAAAACAACAAACAAACTTACACCACCATATGTTGCTAATGCTCCAGCTAATACAACAGCCAAGAGGGCATGCTTCGTTCCAAGCCTCTGAGTCATAAAGTTTGCAATTGTCGATACAGAGCCACTGTCCTCCATTAATTTACCGAATAGGGCTCCCAACAAAAATAATGGAAAGAATTGAGCAATGAAGCGTGCTGCTCCATTCATAAAGGTTTGCGTCCAATGAGCAAGCAAAGGTTCACCAGAAATTAATGTGGCGATTAAGGCGGCCCCAGGCGCAAGAAGAAGTATGCTCCAACCGCGAAATGCCAACACGATGAGTAGGGTGAGACCAACTAAAATTCCCAATAAACCCACGAGTTATACTCCTTCAAGTAATTCATCGAGGTCCAATGAGGATCGTTTCCCAATATCTGCGGCATGGTTTGTAAGAAACTCTTGTGCCGAACGACGCCCCTCATCTCGAAGCATAAGTAAAAACTCCCATTCCGCATTAAGCTTGGATGAATAACCAAGTTCAACCATAATATCGCTACTGACACGATGTATCCGCATACCAGCCCATTTTCCCCCTTCGCAATTATCGGGAATAGCTAATTGCCGTAAGAGGGCAATCATGCGAAGCTCCTTGAGCAACACGGCATTGAATGAAACCTCGTTCAACCAATTGAGTATCTCTCTTGCTGATTGAGGAAAATCAGGCCGGGTTACTGGATTTATTTGTACCAATATGGTGTCTTGTGATTTACATTCACGTACCAATGGCGTAATCGTTGGATTCCCTGAATATCCACCATCCCAGAAGTACTCTCCATTAATTTCGACTGCTTTGAACATAGTAGGAAGACAAGCTGAAGCAAGAAGTACATCAGGTGTAATTTCGTTATTACGAAAGATTCTTCCTCGGCCTGTGCTTACATTAGTCGCCGTAATAAATAATTTAATTGAACTTTTCGATAGTCTTTTAAAATCAATGGATTCGGTTAAAATGTCACGCAGTGGGTTAATCCCTAATGGATTAAGATCATAGGGAGAAAATAATCTGGAGAAAAGATCCATAGTGATAAAAAAAGGAGAATGATCGAGGGACCATTTTCCCAACATCACATCCAAAGGACTTCGTTGTAAGAAGCTAAAGCGAGCAGCGTCAGAGACTTGTTTCCAAAAAGCTTCAAGTGCCTCACGTGCTCCTTGAGGACCATCTGTGGTATATCCATTCGCAAGAATTACCGCATTCATCGCGCCTGCGGAGGTACCGGAAATACCATCGATTCGTAGATTTTCTTCTTCAAGTAAACGATCCAATACACCCCATGTAAACGCACCATGAGCCCCCCCACCTTGTAGTGCTAAATCAATCAGTCTTTCAGCCATGGCGAATGACATCCTTTTCGTTGATTATTGGATTCCTTCTTCTCTACCATTATGGCATAAAATGAGTACTGTTTTTGAAGTTCGTATCTCTAGTGTTGAATATTCAGACAGAAATTAACGCATAGTAATTGGTTTAGATGGTTCTGATAAGTAATCGAATATATTATAATCACGAGTCAATTCATCAATCTGTTTTGCAAATTGCTTTACTAAGCCTAAAGCTAATGGCTTTCCTGCTTTACCAAAGCCTCCTATTTCCATTTTTTGACCATCAAAAAAATAAATCATTAATTGTTATCAATCCACCACAAAATGCTACATCAATAAAAAACTGGTTATCAGTATATCTAACTGCACTAATTAAGCTAATACCATCTGCTCAAGCTCAATTTGAATTTCTTTTTCCATTTAAAGGTGATGTATATGAGTTCAGCTTTCCTAAAAAATTCCCCTAAGCAATTTTGTTCTCAAGATGGCATATTCAATGTTAATAATGGCTCCAAAGGTTTTTTTATTCCTTCAATAACGGCAGAAATAAAGGGGGCAATACTCAGTTCCGAGCAATGTACCAGTTTAGATTTTAATTTTTCATTCGCCGGTGCATTAAATGTATCGAGCTCATTATGTTTATAACAATGAAGTAACCATTGGATATCGCCCTGGGTAACAGAGGAGAAGAATATCGATTTGAATCGAGAAGGGGGCTGTAATAATCGACTTTTTTCACTTAAATGATCAGCAAGACTATTCCTCAACCGCTCTATCAGTTCGGGAGCTGCATTATATTCTTTAGCGCGTCGATATAATAAAAGACAAATGCTCGAGTTCATTAATCCAATGAGGCGATCTTGTATATTTGATTCTAAGTCTAAAAACCGCTGGAAGGACTGTGGCTTTGTAAGCCAGTTCTCGCTTTGGGCTGCAATATCTAAACGCAATAGATAAAAGTCACGCTCTGTATCTGAGGGATTAATTAGGCATAATTGCCTCAATGCTGTAAAAAACTCAAGAATAGTATTCGACATGGGGCGACTTTTACGCTCCTTGGCTCCCATTTGCATAATAAAACGTTCCAACAAAGCAAGGACGCTAAGCTCAGGTTTCTTATCAAAATGAGAAAATAGACCTTCCGTACAAAAAGGAATATCACGAAATTTTTTTATTAATTCCGTTTTCTCCAGAGACTCATGGCTGTTTCGAAATTCAATAATCGCTTGAAAAGGATTGTGGGCACCAAAAAGACTTAATAATAAAGGAGTTAGAGCAAAAAAATCACTGGCTTCAGAATAGATACCATCAAGTACTTCAAGCGCCAGGTGCTCTGGAGTCCCTTGAGGAGCTTGATAAGTGTCAGTTATCCGTTTGGCAAAATCCAAATCCAAATATAAAGCATCCATTTTACGTACAGTTCTTCCATCAATTATCAGTTCTTTGTTTCTGATTTTGACATTATTACCGGTAATGTCACCATGTACGATTGGAAGGCCGCTGAGATTATTATAATGTAGGTGGTTGAGGCCTAGGATTAACTGCCATGCAAGATCCACTGCTTGAAAAAAGGTTAATTGCTTTATTGGAGAATTATCATTCAATTCTGGAGTAATGTGGAATCCTTCAATATAATCCATAATGAGCACATCACGATCTTCGATAGTTAGCACTGCAATTTCAGAAGCATAATATTGATAAAGTGAAGGTTGCTGCTCTCCATCATAGACCTTGATTGCCACTGGTTCTTGTTTATTAATCGCTAATTTTTCTTTTTCTATACGTGAAGGTGTTAAACCTGACGCAGCTGGCTGGTTTAGACTACAGGGATATCCCTTGTAGACTTGATGACCTAATTCTTCACTAAAATCGCTGCAATAGTATGAAATCGTACCATTAGATTGCTTCACTGGAAACAAGGTATAGGGTAATGAATTGTCGTCCTTTTCTATAGCTCCCATGAGATTGGCCTTAAATTAAGTTACTGGTTTTAATTATAACATTGTACGATTCCAAGACAACTAAATGTATTAAAAAATACCAGAGTGCCTATCATAAGATTAACGTACTATACTTTAAATTAAGCAATATGAGCATATAAACTGCAATACAACTTGTTTAATAGATTTAAATTTTGCATTTTTTTTACACTCCGATTAATCGTGCCTTAATTTTAGAAGCATAAAGTAGTTTAGTAACGAAGCAGATTTTATAGTAAGGCTTCATATTTTATCATTAATCTTTAGAGGACGATGATATGTTATCTACAAGCGAAGCCGTACGCACATTAGATGAAGAAAAAACACGTCGCATTATCGAACTTTATCTAAGAGCGCGATTCAAAGAGAACTTTGATCCTGCTTGGCTAGACACTATGGGTAACTATGCACCTTTAGCAAAGGCACTTAATTTTTTTGACCAATTAGGGAATGACAATTTAAAACTAGCAGCCATCGGCAGCAGTAATGAAACAACGCGCGAAGATCATAAAGAACAATTCATGATGCTACAAACAATATTAAATGATGTAGTTCCTTTGACCGATGATACTCCACCAATCGCGAGAGAGTTTAATGAAAAAAATGCGGTTCTTTGGAGCTTGCACCTTAATCAGCATTTAGAAACTCGTTCCTTACGGGATTTGCATGCTCAGAGCAGTAATTTAGGTATTGTAGAAAAACTATTAAATGGGGACTTGGGACAACAAGAATGGCTCGGTGAGGTAGATTTAGAGCGCATGCTAATTAAATTAGGAGTCAAAGACCGCACTCACATCACTCGCTTAAATGCAGAAGACATTGGCATGATTTTGCATTTCGAGCGAATTAAACATGGCTCATCCACAACACCTTATACCATTCCCTTGTTAATTAACTGCGGAAGTAGTTCTGTACGCAGCCAGGGTTCACATTGGACTTATGCAGTGGTTTCCGTGAACCCCACAACCAACTCAGTTACCATTAATTACCAAGACTCAATGCCTCTTAGAGGCTCAGAACGCACAGTTCTTACAGCAGCTATTAATTATTCAGATGGTGCATATAGAGCGTTCCCTACATATACAACTAAAACAGTAAATACCGCCTCTACTGGACTACAAAGAGATGGCTGGAGTTGTGGCTATCGCGCATTAAAAGGTTTAATCACAGCCCCTGGATTCCCTACTACACCAGGAAATGTAGACCAAGGGGCTACTTGGTTAAGGCTTACCGGTGCAGCGAGTACCTCTACAACTCTGCGTGATGTCGTGTACGATGAGCTTTTAGATGGGGTGGTAATTGACCATCAATATGCTGAAGACATGGAATTGGATCCATCCATGGTTACTTCAACCAGTGAAAAAACATTCAAGCTCGACAGTAAATTTACGCAGCATTACCGCGAGTTACTAGGAGGAGGTCATGGGGCCACTCGCCTTGGTGCATCAGAGAATTTTGCCGAAGATTATAGAAAAATAAGTATTCTGCTGAAAACCATACGTGTTTCTACCAGCCGAACATCCGCTCTTGACGAGTTAAAGCACGGCGTAAATGAAGTAATTACGAATAAAGAGTTATCTTCTGACGAAAAATTATTTGCGATTCTCAATGTGATGGGAACTGAGTACTCAAAAATTATAACCTCCTTTGGCGGCGCTAATAGTGAATTAGGTACCTATATTAAAGGGTTCTGTGACAAACAGATGGGTGTAGAATTAGGTAAAGATCCTCTTTATCGATTTAAAAAAGATGGTTTAATGAGTCGTATGCTAGATAACCAAGCGGGAGTTAAATTGGAGAGAAGAGAAACGGAGTCTTTATTGCCCCCAGTTAAAAAGAAAACAACAGGTACAGGAGTATCTCATAGCGCGCCCACAGTAAGAACAACTGAAACTATCGAGCCCAGAGTAACCCCCTCAGAAGGGTCAATAAACAGGAAAGGGGCGCGTTTAAATCAGCCTGAATTACGTGAGCATGTAAAGGACGCACGCCTCGGCACCATGTTTGGCCTCACTCAGTTTTGCTACGGCCAAAAACCCTCCGGTGTTGAGCCTGGATTTAGAGCCATTGATTTAAATGAGACATTTTTTAAAGAATTGAGCAAAATTTTATCCCAAGTACCTTCCGACGACCCCCATCATCTAAGTCGATTAGGAGCAGCTCTTGATAGAGTAGAGGATCTAAAACGTAAGCAAGAAATTTTTGCTATTTATATTAATACCCATACTCCAAAACCATATGGTGAGAGCATGGAGCTCAATCCTGGTGTTAAGTGGCTTTGTGAAGAAATCAAAAAGGCCGTCGCGAATAATCATAACTTGCAAGCCTGGATGTACAAACTTGATTATGCAGAAGGGCAAAAAGAGCGAATAAAAGCCAATAAAGAGGCAATAAGAGAATTCGTAGGTACGCGATTAGCTGGTATTTTTAGTGAGCAAAACCAAAAACAAGAACTTACCTGGGTAAATAACAAAGAGGATGAGGCACATGCCTTATTAGCTTGCGGTTGGAAAAATGGCTTGCGTGAACTTACTGATTTTCTTTGTAATGGAAAAGAACCTGATTATCGTGGGGTATTAGTTGAAAATAAAGATGCTCCATTGAAACAATCGATGATCATTCCCGGGTTAGCTAAAAATTTAATTTTCGGTGTTGCCATTGGAGACCGCGATGGTATCGGTAAAAATGCTCAAAATAAAGGTTTTGCCGATGGTGCCTTCTATGGTTTTGACTATGGTAAGCCTTATGAAGGTGATGGTGTCTGTGATAGTTTGAAAGATGATTTTTCTTTCGATGATTTTTACGCTAAAGTGCCTGAATTCCTTAGAAGAGAAACAACAGTAGGCGTGGCACGCCACTTAATGTACCGAAACTACAGCGTGTTTTATGACACGCCCTTATCTGAACGTATGGTGGGTTTGCATTTATTAAGAAAAATGATCACTGGAGAAAATCCTGATGAAGAAGTAATTAAAAGCTACCCCGGTTTCAGACAAGAACTACATCGTATTCAAGAAAATACACCCACTCCCAAGGCTTTATTAAGACAATTAGATCTTATTAGACATAACTGTACTAATCTCAAAACACTGGCTTTACTCGAAGCTCATGTAATGGATGTAGGTTCAGGAAAATTATCTAATTTTGATTTGTATTTTTACAAAATCAAGACTGATATTATGGAAATGGCGGTAAAAAGTGGTATGTCTTATGAAGAACTTTCTGGTTACATAAAATTTATTGATAAAATGGCAGCTCAAGCACATACAAACAATGCACGAATATTACAAACCTTTGCGCAACGTATAGAGCTTACTCGACAAGAACTTGCCTTACTGGATAACTTGGAAAAAGTTTGTTCGCCTACATCAATTATGTCTCCAGATGGCGAAGTGTTCCTAAACAGGTTACGTTTTGAACCACAAAATCAACGTGTTCCTTTCCAATTAAAGCATGAAGAAAATGGTACTTATACCTTAAGTACTACCAATAAGACCATGGCCAATACTATAGCAAAAGAATTTGGCTTAACGAGCCCGAACAGGTCAAAAGGAGAAGTGAGTTATACTCTGACTCAAGAGCAACTAAGTAAATTAATGGCGATTGCTGACCAAAAATATAATGAAAAAGTACAAGAACAACTTTTCCAACCTACATATAAGGCAACGGTATTAAAACGTGCTTCATCAATGATAAATAGTGACAATACTCATGAAACACCCAGAGCAGGATTTGGGATTAAATGGGAAAAGAATGGCGATTTATCGATACGAATCGAAGCAAGAACAGCAAAGCAAGTGGAACACATTCATAAAATTTTTGGCCTGCGCGTAACACTAAATAAGGCAGAAATTCTTAACATTCGCCACGGAACACTGCAAGTCTTCAAGGAACGACTCGATGCAATTTATGCTCGTGATGACTACGCAAGCCGTATCAAGACTAAATCCACTGTTGATGACGTAGGAATAGAGCTTAGCTCCATAGTGAAAACAGTCTCTGAGTCCAACAATTCTGGTGGGGAGAAATGGAAAGCATTTCATAAAAAAGAGCATGAGCTAACTCCTACCGAACAACTCGTGAGACGATTTGAAACATTAGTTGATAAAACTGAGGTTATAGCGCAGATTAAAGACATTCTTATTGAAGCCAATCCTGATGATGTAGAACGACTACTGCTATGCAATGATAAAACATTAGGTAATGAAGACAATATCAAGGCAATTATTCAAGAAAGACTAAAAGATATTAAAGAAATACCTGATGAGCTGGTAATAACACCGACGACACCAAGTGATGATGTCCACCCAGGATTTCAATAAAGAGAAGTAGATGTACACTTACGTCGACAAAGGATCTCCCGAATGAGGCTCTGTATTAATAGCTAAACAGCTCTCAATTCAGGAGGTTCTCACGTGTAGGGATAACGTGAACCCCAAGGATGATGAGATGATATCAGCTAACGATGCTAAAAATGTATTGGATGCCGACAAGAAACGCCTGATTATTGAGCGTTACCTACGAGATACCTTCAAAGAGCAATATAATCCTGCCTGGTTAGGGAATATGGCCAATTTTACACAATTGTCTGCTGCACTGGATCATATTAATAAATTAGACAATGGGAACAACTCAAATCTCGCCGGTATTGGGAGCAATAATCCTGAAACCCGTAAAGATTATACTGCGGAATACCTGTTTTTAAAGCAATTATTAGATAAGCAAATTAAATTCACCAATACAACCCCACCAGTTGCCACAGGATTTGATGAGAAAAATGCCTCTTTGCTGTGGTTAGAAGAAAATCAGAAGGTAGCGAGACGTTCCTTACGTGATTTACATGCGCAACATAATAATTTAGGTGTTGCAGAAAAGTTACTTAACGGTGAGCTAGGAGCCACCGAATGGCTTGGTGAAGTGGATTTAGAACGTATGTTGATTAAACTCAATATAAAAAACAGCACCCATATTACCCGTTTAAATCCTAATGATATTGGGATGATTTTACATTTTGAACGAGAAAAGCATGGGAATAGCAATGTGCCTTATACCATTCCTTTATTGATCAATTGCGGGAACAATGGATCTTTACGCGCTCAAGGTTCGCATTGGACTTGCGCGATAGTAGCGGTTAATCCGGTCACCAATTCAGTTAGCATTGATTATAAAGATTCAATGCCACTAAGAGGGAACGAGCGGGATATTCTTCTAAATGCAATTAATTATCAAGATGCCCCTCATAGAGCATTCCCAAATGCAGCAGCAAAAAATATTAATCCCACGACTGATAATTTACAAAAAGACAGTTGGAGTTGTGGTTATCGCGCACTCCAAAGTTTAATTACTAATCCTAGGTTTCCAGGTCAAGGAAACATCAATTATGGAGCCGATTGGCAGAGGCTTGCCAATGCAGGCAATGACTCTGTTGCCCTACGCGATGCGGTTTACCATTCCTTGCTCGATAGAATACAACTTGACCCTAGGTATGTTGAACGCATGAAGCTAGCTAATAAAGTAACCCCTCAAGTAGAACTGGGACAACCCTATAATCTGGATAGCAAATTTACGCAGAATTATATGGAATCCATCACCAGCAATAAAAAAGCTGCCAATTCCATTTCATCAGCACATTGTGTAAAAGAGTATGTAGCTTTTGTTGAGGCACTAAAACCCTTAGGGGAAATCGCCAGTAAGAATGTTGATGCTAAAAATGTACATAAGAAAATATATGAGGTATTACTGCGCAAAGACCTTTCTGAAGATGCAAAGCTCTTTGCAATGCTAGACGTTATGGCTACTGCATATGCCTCATTAGGAGTTAATAATAAGGTTAGTCAACAGATTAAAGCCCTTTGTGAGCAGATCTTGGGAGTCGAAATAGGTGTTAATCCTCGCTATCAAGTAAAAAATGATGGAGTAATTAGGCGTTTACTTGATGCTCAAGCTGAGGTTAAGCCAGAATCGCTATTGCCGCCAATTCAAAAAAAAACAGTAGGGAGTAATCCTATTTCACAAAGTGCCCCAACTTTAAGCTCAGCCCCAAAAGTTGAACCCAGAATAACACCTTCGGAAGGCTCAATTAGTCAAAGTACTTTACGCAAAAATAAAGAGCTTAGCCGCTTGGGATCAATGTTTGGCCCAAACCAATTTTGTTATGCCCAAAAGCCTAGCGGTGTTGAACCTGGATTTAGAGCGATTGATTTAGATGATGCCTTCTTTAAGGAGCTAGAACGAATTTTAGCCGATCCCCAAAATGTAAAAAAAGCAAATGATAAACTTATGCTCGCGGAGTTAGATAAGGCCCTTAAAAAGGTAGATTTGAATCAAAAACAAAAAATATTTGCTGACTTTATCCATTCATTTGTTCCGGGTCCCCATGACCCAAAACAGGTGCATTCGTGTATTGGATGGCTTTGTGATCAGGTCAAAGAGGGCGTGGCTAAGAATGAAAAATTAAGTTCATGGATGTATAAACTGGATTATGCTGAGGGGCAAAAAGAGCGAACCAAAGCCAATAAAGAGGCAATAAGAGAATTTGTAGGAACTCGGTTAGCCGGTATCTTTAGTGCCCACAATCAAAGACAAGAACTGGCCTGGGTTAATAATAAAGGAACAGATGCGCATGCCTTATTAGCATGCGCTTGGAAAAATGGCTTACAAGAACTCACCAGTTTTCTTCATAATGGAGGAGAACCTGATTACAATGGAATTCTGGTTGATAAGAAAAACGTATCTCTAACCCATTCAAAACAGATTCCTGGCTTAGCTAAAAATTTAATCTTTGGTATTGCAGTAGGTGACCGCGATGGCGTCGGTAAAGATGCCCAAAATAAAGGCTTTGCTGATGGGGCCTTCTATGGCTTTGACTATGGGAAACCTTATGAAGGAGAGGGGGTATGCGCCAGTCTTCAGGATGATTTTTCATTTACAAATCCCTATGCAAATGTACCAGCTATGTTTAGAGGATCATCAGCAATCGGCGTAGCACGACACGCAATGTATCGAAATTACACTATTTTTTATGATACCGAGTTATCCGAACGTATGGTTGGTTTTCATTTATTAAAAAAGATGATCACCGGAAAAAATCCTGATGAAGAAGTAATACAAAGCTTTCCTGGATTAAGACAAGAGCTACGTCGTATTGAAGAAAACACACCATCCCCCCAAGGCTTATTAAAACAGATGGCAGCAATTAAAAGCAGTGGCGTTAATGCAAGCAAAATACAGGCTTTAGTGGATACCTACAGCATGGAGATTGCTACCGGAAAAGCCAGCCATTTTGATTTATATTTTATCAAAATAAAAACGGATATGATCGAAATGGCGGTAAAAAGTGGAATGCCTCACGCAGAGCTTGATGATTACATTAAATTTGTTGATAGTATGGCAGCCCAAGCTCATAAAAATAATCAGCTGATTTTGATGGTATTTGAGCAGCGTATGCCGCTTACTCGACACGAGTTGAATTTACTCGATCACTTAGAAAAGTATTGCTCTAAAAGCTCTGCAGTCTCTCCAGATGCAAAGGTTCTACTTAACACTCTACGCATTGATCCGCCAGAAGGCCGGATTCCTTTTCAATTAAAACACGAAGAGAATGGGACCTATACCCTCAGTACTACTAATAATTCAGTTGCAAAGACCCTAGGCGAGGAGTTTGGTTTGGCTATAGCCCAATCATCTAGAGGATTAAGTTGCAATTTATCCCAAGAAAAATTAAATACGCTCGTAGAAATGGTTGAAAACAAATACCATCAGAAAAAAGACCTTTCCCAACTGTATATCATTTGTGATAAGAATGTCTTTCCTCGAGTTGCAGCAATAGTTAATGCGAAAAATGAACATCACCAAGAAAAAGCAGATATTAGTCGTCTATGGAGTGCCGATCAAAAAACAGCCTCACTAAAAATTGTTCCTAAAACAGAAGTGCAAGCACAGCAACTAACTAAGATCTTTGGTGATAATTTTCGAGTCAATCAGACGAAGGTCATTCCCTTTAACCAAGACGAACAGATGCATCTAAAAAATAATGTTAATAAGCTTTACGGCATAGAATGTCCTTCTAAACCAATAACTACACCTGCTCCCTTATCATCTCAAGTACCGCACAAAGCCCCCACGATAAATAGATGGCAAGAGCTTCATGATAAACACTCGGCTGAGCAACCAACAGCAGCAGAACAATTAATTCAACGATTTGAGGCGCTCATTAAGCCAGGAGAGGTTCTTAATCAAATTAAGAATGCGATTAATGAAGCAAATCCTCAGGTGGCTGAAAGATTATTAAAATACAATAATAAAAGCTTAATCAACGAAGAGAATATTAGAGCAATTTATGAGGATCAATTAGAAAAAGTTAAAGAAGTTTCTGATGAGGTGGCAATAACGGTTTCAACGACAGCGCCTATAGATCAGATCCAACCAACTTTATAAGCGTCTCACTCCCGCGGTCAAGCCGCGGGAATTCGGCCAAAGTTATTAACGGCTACAGACTATCAAGGCTCGCCTACGCAGGCTCCTAGGGCAAAGCCTTAAACCCTACCTGGCCACACTGACCATTATAAAAATAGTTATATGAATATAATGGCCGTCTTCCAGTATTAATAAAAACCATACCTGTTGCGGTAGTATTAATCCATTGCACACTCACGGGAGTAGGACTATCGCTTGGAGGTGTACTCCCATTAACCGTGGTAAAACTATAACTCATCGCAGGCGTACTCAAGGGCCCCATTAAAACAGACATATCGATTCCTGCCGGTACATAATTATCAACACCATAGGTGCCATCCGGCCATTGGGCTTTAGGTAAATCGATGAACATCGAGTCAATTCCAACATCAAGCAGGGCAGTCCCGCAGAACTGATTGGGTGTTGACGACCCTGGAAAACTATAACATCCTAATTGCGCATTAAAGTCACCAGGAACTGCCGCATTGGGTGTTAAATTAACTACATCATAGCTTGTTGCCGTGGAGGTAATGCCTAGAATTAAACTATCAGGACTTGTGCTTGCATCCCCGGGTGTGAGGTAATAGCCAGGGCTCATATCTGTTCCATTACTGGCATTAGTTATGTGCAGAAATGCATTGGCCGTTGGTGAGTTGAATAAGTCATTTGAAGTCGTACTGTTACGGTTAAAACCAACGCCAATGTAATGTAAATCAGGTGTAGGTGGAGTGGTATGACATGATTTATCAGCAGGGCCCACGCAATAAGCTTTATCAATTCCTAGCACCATAATTGGCTGAGTCTGTACAGTACCTGTAGCTGTTTTGATACGCACTGGAGCTAAATAATAATTGCCTGAATAAGTATTACCGCTGCTATCATAATATTTCACCCCTGGTGCTCCAGGACCGATTACGTTCCCATTATGAGGCAGCTCTTGAGTGGGTACAACAACCCCCAAAGAACCAGTATCAATCGTATAACCAGTGAGAGTACCAATAGAGTCATCTTGGTCATAGCCTACGTCAGCTTTTATTTTTAAAGCATAGGGTAATGTCTGTGATAAAGGCACGTGATAACTTGTAATGCCATAAGTACACGAGGAGGGTTTATTTTTCTTTAGCACCTGAGTTACACCAAGCGCGGCGCCATTATTGGTGCTGTCGCTAATCCAAGCATTGATTGAAATATTATTTGGGAATGCTTGTCCACTGTAGGTAAATGTTACAGTCCCAGTACTAGTCGTCGTTGAAGTAGGCCAAATTACCCCGTTGGGTGCACCATAAACATCGACATGGATTGGATTATTCACAGAAGGAATAAGTGGTTTGCCTTGAGAATTACACATAGTCATACTAACGGTAAACTGCTGAGCCAGGTTAGCACGGTTACCCGATGGATTGTTGACTTGGGTCACTGATGGTGTGAAATTAATTACACTTGGTTGGCATGTCGGCGGTGTAATCGGAATAATTGCCGCATTGGTATTACTCACGGAAAATAGACAATACCCATTACTGTTTTGACTACAGCCTGAAAGTGCATAACCAGGAGTGTTTATTTTAATTCCCGCCCATGGATAGCTGCGATTACGTACAGTTGTAAGTATACTCAATGTTAAGGCAGAAACATTATAATTTTGACATGACAAAGCGCCTTTCCCATTTAAACACAATGTGATACTTAGGTTCGCAGGAGTCCCTGTCGCAGAAATATTAAAAAAAGAACTATTCGCAGAGAAAGCACTGTGATAAATCAACAATAACAAGACAACACTAAAATTCCTTAAATATTTTATCATAAATTATCCGTAAACTATGAGTTTCATAACCGTAGGTTGGAGCCCTAGCCAACATTAAGCTTCTTCAGAATTCCATGTTGCCCATTGGTCCAACCTACAAATATAATCTTTGAATGATGATAGGGGCCCAAGCATGATCGCTACTATAACCCCTTGTTAAAACAAATAAAAAACCATTCAAAAATGGGAGCATTATCATAGGTTAGATTACTCTGAAGAGTCAATGAAGGCGGTTGCAGGTAAGTTGGCGTAGAACTATGATTGAATAAGTAATGGATGAATTGTGAACTCAATGGAGCGACACGATGACTTGGATGGCACGACTTATAACAGTGATATTATCCTTAAGCCTAACAACAACAAGTTGGGCCGTTATTATTCTTGATAGCACTTATAAAAAGTCAGGTTTTAAAAAAGCCGAAGCACTTGCTTGGTCCCCGCAATTTAGCTCATTAATTTTTCTACAATCAAACGCCATGGATGGCTCGGGGTCATGGATAGCTAACTACAATGGGCATGGATATATTTTAACAGCAGGACACATGTTTCCTTCAGGCACTAAAGCAGCAGATTATACTTATGAAACCCTTGATGGTAGGGATTATCATGGTGAAGCCGTTTTTTTACACCCATTATGGAATGCTAATGCCAATGATCGGACAGGCTATGATTTTGCCATTGTGCGTTTAAAAGAAGAGGTGACTACAGGAGGTATGCAACCAGCGCTTTATAAAGGTAGTGAAGAACGGGGCAAAGTGCTAACGATGATAGGCTATGGCTGGCGTGGTACTGGCACCAAGGGGCAAGATACCTCCATTGAGACTGGAGATCAGCCCGCAGCTGCGCAAGGATTGATTGAATCCGTAGTGAATGCTCAAGTCCCAACCCCAAAAACAGGTGATGCGGGCAACTATTTAGGACTCTGGCTACCTAAAGAAGATGGCTCAATACCCAATCCCCTGACTAATCAAGGTATAACCATGCCAATCTCACCGCTTGTTGGCATTCTTGGCTCAGGAGACAGCGGTGGCCCCGCATGGATTTACATTAAAAACGGTTGGGTTATTGCTGGAATTAATTCCGATGGTAATGGAAATGCTGCTTATGGCGACATTTCATGGTTTCCAAGAGTTAGTGCTGTACAAGACTGGATTAGGCTGGTTGTACCAAACGTACGATTTATAGAGTAAACACAGCCTCTCTTGGTTAATAAAAAGCCATGTTAGTTGAATTATGCTATACTTATAAGGAAGCTAGAATGAGTTAAGAATCAATTTCTTAGCTTATTTTATAGGAGAGTTTGAAATGGACAAATCACGTTTCTTGGCCAAGGCTATAGGTGCCTATCTTCTTATCGTCAGTCTATCTATGTTTATCAACATGCATTCTTTTGTAAATTTGGTTAACGAGATGACAAGGAACGAACCACTCGTTTTTGTTACTGGTTTTTTCACATTAATTATCGGTATTTTACTCGTATTAAGTCATAACGTTTGGGAGTGGGATTGGCGAGTAATTATTACACTTATCGCATGGCTGACCTTACTTAAAGGGGCTAGTATAATTTTTCACCCAGCGATGTTGTATACCTATACAGCAACAATCAATTACATTGCTGCGACAATTGATGTAATTCTAGGCATTGTTCTGTGTTATTTTGGATTTAAACATTCGTAAAAGATGACCTGGTGAAACTTCCTGGGGTCCGAGCTACGACCCCCCTGGATTGATTCGTCCCTACGTTTCTCGCAATGAAGAGCTCTAATAAAAAGATTAAACACTAATTTTAAAATTTAAACTCCGCCGAAGCAACCCAGGGCTCAGTGCTCTGAACTCGAAGATTATTAATCCATCAAAACAAAAAAAGCACTTACCGCGAATAAAAAGACCCCATGGTATTAATTAAATTAATCCTATCCTCTATAGGTAATACGCACATCCAAGGCATAAAATTATTACTCGTATCAATAAAGGACACCTCTCGACTTCCAGCATATTGCTGAACCCTTGTCATAAGTAACGAACCAATACCTTGAAATCTTTTAGTGGGGCATACATATAAATGATTCAAAAATACTTCGTCTTCGTAATCGCTAAATAGAGCAAAACCTATAATTTCCTTTTTCGACAAAGCAATTACCGAAAACTTAAACGAGTACTCACCATCCAAACTCAATACATATTGAGCAAGCTCCGCTTGATTAATACGAATACCACTTCGTTGCACAACCTCCCATACATCGCCCAGCAATTGTTCAGTTAAATAATGAACGGTTGGTTTGGGGCCATAAAGCATCGAATCATCGAAAAATTTACACATCATACTGATTATTCCAATTGAGTTGCACAAAGGGTGTACATCCCCTCAGTGCTAAGACGAACAGAATGAACCAATAATAACAAATATGTTCTCTTTTTAATATTTCGTTAACTTTTTGAGGTCTATAATTACACATACTGGTCACGTTTATCCCTGTGTGAATTATGCCTATACTAGCAGAGCAAGTACTCCATAAAGCGCAATCTGAATTTAAGAAAACGGAAACAGCTAATAATCATTCCAATCTTAAAACAACTCAATTAAAAGCAGATAGTAACGGCACGCTAAAAAGTCCATTTAAAAAGCTCATTGACGACTTACAATTAGCCAAATACCCCCATCCTCCATTTACCTGCCAACAACAAACTATTGAAGTTGATGGTAAAGCCATTCCAGTTACTTACATCAAAGCGGATGGACAAATAAATTTATCCAGGGAACAACTACATCAGGTGAGTGTCAATTCACTTTTGTTAAGAAAAGTAGCCTTGGCCGCAACATTAGAAGCCTATGCAACCCAGCATGTAACAGGGAAAAACCAATTAAAAACAATACGTGTTCAAATAGAACAACTGGTAAACGAGTCGATTCAAGAAGCCATCAAACAAGCAGAAAATCCTGGACAGAAAGTGAATACTTATGATGAAACGAATGAGTTCATCAATAAACTAGGTACCATTTTAAATAATAACGCCCCAATTAAAAATCATAATGAAGCCGTTAGAATCATTAAAGGATATGAGCGTTATGTCCTTTCAGAGATGAATGCAGGAAGAGTGATTATTAATGAAAGCACCGTGACTACAAATAAAGGTAAGAAAAACCTTATCCAAATGGATATTCCTTTGGATGCCAAATTAACTGAAGCACAGAAGAAAGAATATCTCCGAGTGTTAGACTCTAAAAAACCTGAATGGTTTCAAAAACTAAATCCAGAAGAGCAACATTGGTATCAGGAGCGAGTGAAGAGGGCGACTAAATCAACAGATGGATGGACAACGTTTGCGCAAGAAATCTATGGCACATCTGCGATGCAACAAGCGCTTGAGCTGAAAAATGCCCGCAAAAACTACTTTTTTATTGATGGAACATTACAGAGTGAGAGCACCAAAAATGCGACCCTCAATCCAATTGAAGTACCTAAAAAAGAACGCCAACAACTAACCATTCAAAATGCAGAACAATTAATAGAAAACCAGATACAAGGTGCTGAAGAGCGGTTCCGAGCCCATTGGGGGTTAAGTTCAGATGCAAAATTACCCGGCAGAATCATGATCGCCAGTCAAAGCTTATTAAGTCCATTACTAGGCATCGCAGATGACAAGATGATTAATGCGCAAAGAGATGCCGTGGAACTTTTAGCTAAAGATCCTCGATATAAAGATAAATTTCAAATCGTCTTTGGTAATGATGCCGTAAATATTTTCCGTAAGGCTCAGACTATTGATTGGAAATATACAAATGAGGTAATGGATTACTCAAGAACGCTGATGACAAATCTTCAACAAGCGGGCGTTGATAGCAATCACCCTCAAATGAAGATAATGACAGCAGCCTTAGCCGAATTAGAAGCATTAAAAAAAGCTCCCGATTTAGGCGACCGCAATAAAGCAGCCTTTAAAACAGCGCTTACCTCGATCCTTATTGAAGCAGCAGGGGGTAAAGTCTGTACCAATTGTAAAAGTGGTAAAGACCGCACCGGTCTTGAGGAGCTTTATCATAATGCCATGTTAACTTACTATAGTTTATATAATGAGCTGCCAAGCTATGATGATGGTCCTGGAAAAAGAGAACAATTCGTTGAGATTTTTGCTCATTTATTCAATACGTTAAAGATCCATGAATCCGCTTCAGGCAACACTATTGGTGCGTTTGGTATTAAAGACAGTGCAAAAATGCTTTGTTCTGATATTGCTAAAGCATTAGGTGCTAACTACACCATGAGTAATAGTAGGGCCAATATAAATAAAACCGAAGAAGCCTTCGTTAAAAAGATTCTCAAAAAATTTGACCACAATAAAGCAGTTGTTGAAGCAGATGTATTTACCGACTTTTCCCTGGAAAAACTGCAGCATCGCAAACATGAACTAGAACAAAAATCAGGAAAAAAAGAGAAAATTGCATTATTGGATCAATTAATCTCGGACATAAAAAATGGCAAAGAGTTAATTCCTGCTTTAAATGAGTTTTTAACTGATGAAAAAAATAAACGCATTTTTTCATCAAAAACAGGGCTTGGACAAGATCAAACCATTAAACTGATTAAAAAAATCATTCACGAATATGAAGACAACAATAAATTAATTGAGGAAAAAAAACAATATCAAAAAAAAGAAAACGCATCCACGATAGATGCTAAACAACCCCCAGCAATTGATACAAAACAACAAATACCTGAGCCCCAGCGTGAAATGCCTGTGCGCAGTGGCGCTCACCGTGTTCAAAAGCTAGCCCAAGCTCAAAACCAAGAACGACTCGATTTAGAAAAAGGCCAACTTACCCAACTCCAAACGGAGTTAACTAAGTTGAAAAAAGAGATGGAAACAAATAAGCACCAACTAGCCGAAACAAAGGAAAAGCTAAGCATTCAACGAAATGAATTAGCGCTCGCCTCTACGGCACTAATTAAAGAGAAAGAAACTGCAAATCAGATGGATATAAAATTAACTCAAGAAATTGAGCTATTGGATCATCTTCATACGGCAGTTCAAGTTCAAAAAAATGAGCTACTCCAATTAGAAAGCGATTTAGAGCACATTTCCTCAATGTCGGAACAACTAGACTCTCAAAAAGCTAATCTTGAACAATTTGTAACAGAACACCAACAAGAAAGTAATAAACTTGAACGCCTGACCCAACTACAACAAGAAAAGCTCACTCTTGACGGGTTAACAAAAGAATACCATAAAGAAACAGCAGCATTTAAGCAAGATGAATTTTCACTCAAAAATCAACAAGATAAAAAGCAGTTAGTAGAGGCTAAAAAATCCGAAATGACCGAGGAGCTCAATAAAATACAACAAGAAACCGCAAAAGAAGAAAAGAATAAATCATTGATAACGAGATTCTTTAATGCCATTACTTCATTTTTCAAATCTATTTTTGGCTCAGCTTCGAATAAGGGAGAAAATAGCCTTGCTACGCAAAAAGCAAAAGAAATTGAACAATTACAAGCTGAAATTGGTCAATTAGATAACAGCATTGAACAACAAGAAAAAATCATTCAAAATCAAAAAGTTAACGTGGATGGTTTAGAAAAACGTATCAAAGAGCAAAGTAGCAGGGTACAGTCAATCCAAGACAGTGTAGATGTTAATGATGATCTAAATAAAGAAATTGAAAAACAAACTAAAAAGGTTGATAGATTAGCAACCGAAATCATCCATTCCGAACAAGATATAGAGCAACTAAAAAAGGCAGAAACAGATAGCCACATTAAAGTTCGAGAGCTTACAGGAAATATTAGTCGCCAAAAAGAAATTATCAGTAATACTCATGTAATGATTGCAGAGAAAGAACAAGTTATTAGAGAACAACAAGGGGATTTAAACTCGCGATTAAGTTCAATAAGAGAAATGGAACACCAAATTGCTGAGAAAGAACAATCAATAGAAAAAAACAGATTGTCGCTGCATGAGTGTGAAGATGCTATTCACGAAAATGGCACGGAACAACGCCAGCTGCAAATTAAAATCATAAAGCAAGAAAAGAAAATACAACAAGATGAAAAGCAAAGCCAAGTTCACACAAGCAAAAATGCTCCACATACTCATATTGAACGTTCTATGGCTCTCAAGCAACAACTCCAAGAATCAAAAATGGTAGAAAATGATGAATTACGAATAAATCAAATTCAGATTACTGTGAAGTGAAGGCTCGCAAGATCAAATAATTCACACCCCCTTGGGCAACCAATGCTTTCTAAAAGTACTGACCTCAGTTCGAGGTCTTGTATTTTCGTTGAAAATTGATGGTGAATACCGGTCCCATTCTTGATTTAAGGATATTGCATAGAATCGAGCATCTTTTTCAGAAGTAAATAATCTCACTGCATTTTTTTAGAATTGGAAAATACTTCTTCATGACTTATTTTTCTTCTATGGCCATTGTTCTGTTATTAGGTATTGTCAACTAAACTTATGGACCTGACCGCCTCAGTATACAAGAAAAAATCGGGGATTGAGTATTGTTTGCCTGACAAGTAAATAAAACACCAATAGGTTCTCCGGTTTTTTCAGAATTTATTATGCGAAATTGAATTTGCCCTCCAGCAGTAGCGCAGATATTTTCAATACTACGATAAACATGGTTGCTATCTTTCGGTTGACTGGCTTTAGTAAACGCTTCTTGACAAGGAGCGGGTTGGTTATCCATTAGCGTTAGTAAGACATTTGTTGGTTTAACTGACTGCTCATTGGGCGCTAGCTCATTTTGAGTTTGTAAGGCACTTGTTGATTTAACCGGCTCCTTATTCACTTTCTTTTCCTTTTTCAGATATAAAAAAAGAACATCGAGGAATATAGACCATAATAAAAAAATACATACAGACGTAAGAATTGACTTTTTATAATACTTTCTTATTTTTATACCTAGATACATAGTATTTATTCCTGATTATGTGGAAACTCTGCAATTCTTCACCACCTGCAGGGATCGTGTCCCTCAGAAAAACCTAATTTAATTGGGGCCTACTTAGATTTAATCCTCTAGTTCTTGGTATTTGTAATGAGAGTGAATTTCATAATTAGCCATTTATAATACTATAGTCTACTCAACTTTAGCCATTTTTGTCTGATGAGCGATCGCTTATCGTTGCTTTCCCCCAATAAAATAACTTTGATTTAATTCCCCAAGATTGGCAATCCGGATTCTAGGTATACAGATGAACCCTTGTTTTTCCACTTCTGGGACAATCGTATTTTCAAGAATATTTAGAAATGCTTTTCCTAATGCTAATTTCAGCGCTGTACGGGCTTTGTTTTCTAGCCAATAAAGCTGCAAGTAAACTTTTGTTGCTTTAGGATTATCAAAACCGATGTACGAAAATGATTCTTGAATTACACCGGCATGAGCAGTATTCACATCCATATCAGGAACAACTGACAGAGTCTCATGAATCTGCCTAAAGAAATTTTTGAAATCAATCAAATTAGCATTAATATTTTTTGAAATGGTGAGCGTTAACTGTGGCATATTCATTCCGATTGCTAAATTAGATTGTCAATGCTAATAAACTCATTATTATGTGTTTCGATGAAGAAATACATGGAGTATTAGCATTGACGACAGATATTTTAGCAGTTTTAGCAGCATTTTCACCTGAATTTTCACGCCCAACCCTGAAGAACATTCAAATTCTTTTGATTGGAGCCATTCTTTGTCGTGGACCAAGACGAGTTAGCTGCATACTCAGGGTTATGGGCGTTGCGTCGGTACTAAATTTTTCTAAGTATCATCGTGTACTAAGCCGCGCAGAGTGGGGTGGTTTAGCATTAGCTAAAATTTTGCTTGGTCTGCTAATCAAACTTCTTCCCAATTCATGGCCTATTCTAATTGCAGTGGATGAAACGCTTGAGCGACGTCGTGGTAAAAAAATCAAAGCAAAAGGTTTGTATCGAGATGCTGTACGCTCTAGCCAAGCCCATGTAGTAACCAGTTTTGGATTGAAATGGGAGTCAATGATGCTTATTGTCCCTTTGCCTTGGTGCAAGCGTCCATGGGCTTTGCCGTTTCTAACGGTGCTTGCGCTAAAAAATCAAATGAAAAAGCAGGGCACCGACATAAAACTTCTATGGACTGGACTCGGCAAATGGTTATCTTAGTAAGTCGATGGTTAAAACGACAATGGATTCTGATAGGTGACAAAGCTTATGCCTGTATGGATTTAGCCATCGCATGTATCAAACGAAAGGTGACTCTCATCTCTCGCTTGCGTCTGGATGCTCAACTGTACCAGTTTCCTATTCATGAAAAGAAGAAGTTAGGTCGAAAGCCCATCAAGGGTGCACGTATTCATCTCAAAGAATTTATGAATGACATAAACCAAAAGTGGCAGACAGATTTAGTGAATTGGTATGGTGGTGAAGCTATTGCACGAACAACTCCTCTCCTGATGGGGCTATTTTCTTTTGTTACGCTTGTGGCATTCAATATGCATCAAACAACAGCGCTTGTCAGTATGGAAACAGCTTCTTGGTACAACAAAGAAGGAGACCTTACATTCTCCGATATCTTGGCAATCGTTAGACGATCAATTTGGGCACAAAAGTATTTTTCAAAGTCCGAAAATCAGCTTGACTCGGATAAATGTCCTGATAAAACGATTACCACCTTGATTTATCAGCTCTCGTTAGCCGCTTAAATGGCTAAACTCGAGGTCTATTAGTTTAACTTAATTGTAAAACTCTACGAATACTCGCGGCTACTTGAGCCCAAAACCAGACTGAATACCCGGATTGATTGAATATAAGCCATGCTAAGCCGTGAACAAGTAAAAACAATGCTCGTGTTACGTCAGCGCGAAGGCAACTTATTTACTAAATTGCCAACTGAATTAATTCGAGAAATCATTGGGTGGAGAAATGGCGATATTGCACAGGCATTGCAGTATGCAGCGTATGCGCGATAAGCATAGGTAACTCGATGTACCTTAAAAGAGAGGCGTTAAAATAATCATCTAACACTATGATTAGGTCTGATTATTTTGATAATCAGACCTAAAAATTTATGGGAAGGGGCGAATTCAACTAGCTAATGCAACAGCTTATTCTTGCTTAATTATCCTAAAAACATCAAGGTTTGATAACATCCTTTTCCAAAGCATACATAGATCACTTCATCGCAAGGTTTTTAGATAATCAATCTATCCTGAAGTTTTTTAAATTGCCTCTTCAATAAACCCCACACGTTTAGCAATATTGATACTCTTAATATTTTCTTTCTGCGCACAGACGGCTGAAAAATGTTCGAAAGCAAATCGTGCGATAGCTGCAATTGCTTCTGTAATAAATCCATTGCCTGTAAATTCGGTATTAATCCAATATCCCGTTTCAAACATTGGAACTTCAAAATTACTTTTTTCATTAGCCAGAAACAGAAATAATTTTCCCTGTAGATTTTAACTCGATAATCATTGGAAGTTCTTTAGGTGAGGCTCTTTCCCAGATTGTATGCCACACCTAATCAAGTCCTCTTAGGAACAGTTCCGTTAAAGATGAATTAGGCCTAGCGCTCCACACCTCAAATTACTCAAGAAATTGGCCACTTTATTCTAAATTAATTCTTAAATATTGTCCAAAAATGGGCTCTACGTACACACTAGGCACTTAGCTAGGTGTCCATACCCCATGGGGGCTATGGTCTCATGCTAGAAGAATATTCATATTGGTCTTGAATTTCTGAAACAAGCTGCTCAAATCGCTTTGCATAATAATCTGAACCCTTTTCTATGAATAAAGCATATTTATTTGCAAGCAGAATTGAATGATCAGTACAGTTCTCTAATTTACCCACTATTCCTTTCGAAGGGTGCTTCAACCAAGTATCGGCATCTATTAACTTACATAAATAAAGTTCGTCAATACGAGAGCCATACACTAAGTGATATAGGCAGAAATACGCACAAGCTATTTCCAGTTTTATCTTGTCTTCTTCGGTCAATTCATATTCAGAAAGTTCAGTCAAACGAGCTTTGGTATTTTCTAACTCATTCTGATATTTTTGATAAATGGGAGCCTGGTTACTATTACCACCTCGTCGTTCAATTTCAGCAATTACCGCTTGGTTATGTTTTAATATCTCTATCATTTCATCAACAAGATTGCTCATATTTGGGATGCTTAAATCGGGTATTACTTTAATTTTCATAACAACATTTCCTTATTTCGGTTCAAAACATGAAGAAAGTACATTTCAACAAAGCAGAATTATATCCTATTTGAATATACATTGCACAGACATTGGTGGAGGTTTGCCGTTCCATACTACTTACTCCCCATGGGCCAATTTATAGTTGTGAAAGTTGAACAGGACCCTTTTTTACGAGGATCCCGGCCGAGGGTCCATTTCGAGGTCAATTTCTGCTTAAAATGGGTTTTTCCGCATATCCAGCCCATTCTGGCAATATAGATAAAAATTATTAATAATCAATAAAATAAAATTTCATGCGAGTAGAAATTTGATACTATTTTCTCTTTAAGTTTATAAATTCACTCGCTATAAAAGATAAATTTATTCCAAATAGTTTGTACTTTTTCCTATTTTAAGCATCAGTTGCCAGAATGGGCTGGATATGCGGAAAAACCCAACCTTAGCAAAATGACTGGCAGTACCACTTATACTATCAGCGGTGAGAACAGGGGTAACAGATTTTGATGAGCCTTTTAGGGGTTTTATCCAGATAGCACTGGTTTGTCCTGATTAACCTTTTCATCCCTTATAAAATAAGGGTTTTGAGTGTCCTTGCTCTCTTTAAAACTCATTAGCAAACTCTTAATAATTTCTTTAATATCAACGAGTGACCATTGTTTAATTTGACTGGCTAACTGCGCATCACCAGCTATTTCAGATTGTATTAATAGCTCTGATAACAACGAAGCATTATAGTAAATAATATAACAAGCTAATACCCTGTTACATTGGTTACTGATTTCCTAATATATTTTTACCACTAACTTGTAACAACGCTTTACGCAGCTGATGAAAAACATCTCCGCGATTTAATACACGATGTACTGGGTCTAGCGAGGGCATTTGACGCGTTTCTGTAATTAAGGACCATCAAAATTTCCATTTTAGAATAGATTAATTTCCAAATGAACGCATTATCAATTCATCAAGTCGCTGATAGAATGAGCGATATTAAGACAATCTGCGTGGATTTATGAACTTCTTCCGCAGCATATTTTAAGTGTTCCTTTATGATCTGCTTAAATTATGAAGTGGATAAGATAGTGATTACATCATAAAGTATACAACTTCGGATAATACTAATGTCAAACAAAAACTTAAAGGATCTAATTTTTGATACCTTTTTTGGTGCAACAGGTTCAGCTATATCTAAAAATCAATTTCAACATACGGTTATTAAACGTGATGTTAGAATGAGAAGAAGTAATATGAGTAGAAACAGACCAGCTCAGCGTGTTTTATTTATGCCTTTTGAATCGGATGATGATATTTTCACAAAAATAGCATCCATACCTTTAGCGCCATGTGCTTTTTCAGTTGAATCTTTAGCGAATGCTGGAGCAGCTTTGGGTTATGCTTTAATAGCGTTATTACACCTTGCTATTTTTGATCTGAATGGGGCAAAAAATGATTTTCTAAAATCAGGAACATATCTATTGTCATCGGTGCAAGCCTTAAATTCTGCTCTATTAAGTCCCATAATAAATGCTATTGATTTGGTTGTTAGTACCATACTTACTATGCGCGATGGATTTTCTGGCAGTGATGATTATGAGACTATTTCTGCTGAAGAATATGAGGATATAAATCGAAGTCAAGCTAATTGGGTGTCCGCATAGGATTAGGGCTAATGCGAATTGGGGCTTCGGCCAGCGAGAAAATGAAAGAAGCCTAATCGGGCCAGCATTTTTTAAAAGTGGGCAACTATTACCCACTCCAAGACCTACTATGCTATCATGAGCAAAATAAAGTCATGTAAACATGAGCCACTTTAATTTGGCTTTGTCGCAAAATTTACAGCGGGCGCAATCCGGACTTATGCAGCGAGCGCGTAGAACTGTTCAAAAATAGTTTGATTAGCAGATTCTTTATGTTGTCCTTTCCGAAGCATGTGGTGTAATTCAATCCCTGCTTTATTGACCCCACCTTTATCCATAGTTACTTTATCAAAAAATGCTCGTGCAGCAGGCTCATTCCGTTTCTCTGACAGCATGAAATCAACGGTTTGACCTTCTTTATCAAAGGCACGGTACAGATAAACCCATTGGCCTTTGACCTTGATATAGGTCTCATCCATCCTCCAGGAAATTCCTACGGGGCGTTTGTGGCGCCTGCGAAAAACGGCTTCCAGCTCAGTGGGTGGGATGGTTCATTACATTGGAGCCCTTTCAATTACCTGAAATACCTTTTGTTGTTTTTGTTAACTAATAAGCGTGATAATTGCCACTAGGTGTAAAAGAATTTTAAAACGATTAAATGAGATGAATTCAGCACTTATTTTATTACAATAAGCACTGAATTCACATAATACTAATTTAATAGAAAAATTAGATACAGAATCTTATGTTTTTATGAGGTGGGCGCTGTAATTAAAGCCTGCGCCAAAAGAAACTAAAATAATATGCTTATCCGTGCCAATTTCATCTTTAAAAGAATGATAAGCGACAGGAACACTGGCATTGCCTATGTTGCCATATTCAGCAATAGTATTGCACATTTTGATATGCTTTGGCGAACCCAGTTTTTCATACAGGGCATCCGAGATACGCTGATTGGCCTGATGGGGAATAATATAATCGATCTCTCCTAGGTTAAGATTACCCTTTTCTAATACTTGCTCAATCATATTATTCATTTGTTTGATTGCATTAATAAAGACGTCTTTTCCCAACATCGAAACATAATGCTCTTTATTCATCAGTCGCTCCTGGGTTAGAGGAATCTCTGAACCGCCCGCTTTAATGTAGAGCTTGTCTATCCCTGAACTGTCGCTACCTAATACGCTAGCAATAATGCCTTTTTGTTCCTGGAAATTTTCTCCTACTAAAAAAGCTCCTGCGCCATCGCCAAATAAAGGGCTCGTTTGTGGATCGTCGTCATTAATGATCGCCGACATTTTTTCGACCCCGACAATAATACCATTTTTATACAACCCTGAACGAATTAAGGCATTTCCCGTAGCTAGTAAATGGAGAAAACCACTGCAAGCAGCCATAACATCAAAACAAAAAAGATTATCATTTAGATTTAATTTATTGCAAATTTTATTAGCTGTTGCTGGTAATAAGGAGTCGGGTGTTGAAGTAGCGCATAAAAGAAAGTCGATATGAAGGTTATTTCTTTCTAATATGGGCCTTACTGCTTTCACGGCTAAGTCCGAAGTTGCCTCATCAGGGGATGCTTTGTGTCTTAATTTAATTCCTGTTCTTCTCTCGATCCAATCATGATCTAGATTAAATCTAGTTTCAAAAAAGTCATTAGCTACTTCTTTCGCAGGAATATAACAATGCGAATCCAGAATGCTTGTATTCATGTAAATCCTTTAGCTTAGTTTAATAATAATTAAATCCTTTTTTTCTTTTGACAGGCGTCTAAACTTCCTTATCTGTGGTCGTATTTTTCTTCTGCTCCACGTGGTTTAATTATAGACCATTTGATTGATTTGTTTTTGATTTTTTTATTAAAAAGCATCCAAATAGACTCCCTCAGCTTATGATGTGCTATTAAGTTTAATCAAGAAAAAACCAGTTATGATGCAGTTTGTATGTTTCATCAAAAGAAAATGCCACGTATATTTTTTACGCTTCTTGTAGGTGGAAATAAGTAGAGGCTGTATTTTATGAAGTCTTATAATGAATATGCTCTCTTTCAACGCCACTTTACCTAGTTGTTTGCTGTAAAAATAACATATTTGGAGTTTTAAATCCTAATGTTTTTCTAGATCGCTTATTAAGTTTATTCATCATTATTTTTAACGGTTTATCAGTTATTCTTTTCTTTAAATATTTGCAAACAAGCCCATTAGTATTCTCATTAAGCCCACGCTCTCAAGACGAATAAGTAAGTTGACGATGTCGCCTAAGTATCCGCTATAAACTAGCAACGAGGTGTCAATAATGCTAACCTTCACCCAAGAAAAAAAGTAAAAAACTCAAAGACTTAGATCTGGATTTTTTCTGAGTTATCCTAACAAGATAACAAATTTTAAGGCTTATCCAGAACTCTTGTTAAATTACGGATAATGATCATGAAAAAATTTTTCTTAGTGTTTAGCACCCTACTTGCTCCAGCATTTTTATGGGCGACTTCATATTATTCAATAAATTTAGAAATTAGTAAAAACGATGAGTTTAATAGCTGCTCTAGTATTCTACAATTGCTCCATTACGGTAAGTCAAAACTCAACTCAATGCCTCCCTACTCCGGGCAAAATTACTATTAAAAACAACTCAAAATTTAACGCAAATAATATCAGCGCTTTTTTACTAACATTATAATCAACACCCCAGGAATCGGTGCGAATGCTGCTCTGGATTGTTATAATAATACAAGTGGCGGAGCTCCAGTGGGCACATGGTATTTACCTGCAATACAACAACTGGGAGGTTCCCCCGCAGTAGATAATATTGATACTAATCTAGTACAATTATGATTTGGAAATGATGCTCTAGGCTCGTCTACTTACTGGAGCTCCACACAGCAAACTGATGGAGGTCCCGGTCCAGGCGCTTATTTTTGGATATTTTATATATCATACCCAAGTTCTTGGCAATAAAACTAATGCCTACGCTGTGGCATGTGTGCGAGAAATTGCATATTAGCTTAGTTTAATTTATGTAAAAAAGTTCAAACGGAAATTACTTTGAGTTTACGAGACTTAAGCAATTAGATGTACCCGTGAGATAAGTATATATTTAATATAAAAATGTAAGTTCAATAAATTGAGATTATAACAATGCAACGAAAAAACCTCTTGCTTATCTTAATGCTTGCTGGATTAATTATGGCGCTTAATTGGCATGAACAAATTACTGATTATGTGCGAAATTGGCTTCATCCCAAACCCAAACAACTTTGGTTTTGCCCTGCCCCAGCTCAGGTAGCAGCAAATCAATCAAATCCTGACGCTTTTAGCATCAATGGAATAAATTGGGTTGTTGATTACCATGGTTGGCCTGCTCCAGAAAAAATAGGTTTTATGCAAGTGTTAATCACTGAAGATAACAATGTGTCTTGTTATTATCAATGGAATAACCCTAAAGAACCTGGAACTAATTTATGGATGACTGTTAAATTATCTCCATTGGTTAATCAGAAAATACGCTCTTATGGCTCCTATTGGCAGCAAGATAAGTCCCCGAATATTTGTTCTGCGGGAATTAATGCCTGTGCCTTTGAAATAAAGTAATTGCCAGGCAGCAATCCCGATGCTGGGCTTAACAACCCAGCCTACTTCCACTACGAGCTCTGGTCTGAGGCTAGTATAAACTCTGTGCTTGAGAGATTCTCATCTACATCTACACCAACTAATTCCCTCTCTTATCTTTTTATGCTTATAATAAATTCTTAACTTGTAATGAAGGAAGCTTTGTGAGTCTAACTGAAATGAACACTATGAGGAAAAGCAAGCCCCAGTAGCAAGTATGCATTAAAGATTAGCATAAGTGTTCACGATCCTATTGGGCGTATTTAAAAACCATCACCATTGTGCAAAACGTAGTGACGAGGTAACCAAGAGATTCAGCACTGAAGCCAGGGCTACTTCACTAAGCTATCAATAACGGCCTCAGGCATTGATTGCATGTATATGCTGCGCTAATGGTAGGTCTGGCTTTATCAGCATGTGCAACCGATTTTCCTTCTTTGTACGCTCATCTTCTTTAATAATGTTGCTTTCTTTTTTCAAACTGCTTTTTCAAAAAAGCTTCGATACTTGAAAAGAATTGCTGTGGAACATCAGATTCCATTGAGTGATCCGCATTGGGAAACACCATCAACTGATTGTTTGGGATCTTACTAGCCATGAACTCAGAATGTTTTTTATCAGTAACCCAGTCTTCTTCCCCAACAAGAATGAGCGTATTGCATGCCACTTCATGCAGGCGATCTTCATAATTAAAAGTTTGCAAAAATCCACCAAATCCTTGATTGAACGGCTCACGCGCAAAAGGATGGTCTGCTTCGGGGCGATTCACAGGAAGATTATGTCTTTTTCTCCACGAGTACATTGTATCCATAATATCAAAAAAATTACTTACCTCTTCATCACTTTTAAAATTTCCTGCCCATAATTGTTTACAGACTTTTTGTTGAGCAAAAGAACCTCTTTTTTCAATATTTATGCGGGCAGACTCAATGTTTTTGAAACTTGGTGAACCGGCAGCCAGAACAAGGCTAGAAACATGTTCTGGGTAAATCAGGGCATACCCTAAGGCACACATTGCTCCGTACGATTTGCCCAACAAGACTATTTTTTCCAGATTAAGATATTTACGAATTACATTAACGTCCTGAATGTAATTATCCATAGTGTATGATGAGGGCTCACTCTTTTCACTTAACCCACATCCTCTGGGATCAAAAAATACTAGATTACCGGTCAAATGAAGGCATTCATAATCTTTGTAATGAGAATAGTTAGCACCGGGACCACCCGGGAGCATAAAAACCTATGGCATCGTATTGAGACTGTCCTCATTTTCACTGACTATTCTTATATGCAATCGGGTTTTTTGTGCATTATCTCGGTCAGGGATATCAATAAGTAAATCCTTAACAAACATGTGATTCTCCTTAAAAATATATTGGGATATATGGCATTAATTCATCATGGATTCTACTGGTAATAGAAAAGTTTAATTCTATTTGTTCATTGTATCTGGATAGAGAGAAGTGCTAAATTGCAACCAATTGATTTATCTAAAACTATTTCCTAGTCAAAGCAAAAAGACGTATGATACAAACATCTTTTAGTAAATAGGGATGTTAAATAATGAAAAAAACCATACTAATATTTCTCTTATCGGGAATGATGGTAGCATCATGCACACAACAAGATGTAATTACTGATGATGCTGGAGGATTACATTATACAACGCCCTACCAGGATGATACACGAGGCAGAAAAGCCTTTCCCAAAACCTGGGATGTTAAAGGTAAGAAGTTATTTGTATTTAATCCTAAAAAATACGCTTGGGCGGCTTATGATGCTAAAGGTAATCGAGTTATGACTGGCAGTGCTTCGGGTGGGATGAACTACTGTGATGACATCAAAGAAGGATGTAAAACAGTAACCGGAACTTTTTCTGTTTTTAATAAAAAAGGAGCTGATTGTAAGTCTAATGAATACCCTATTGCTAAAGATGGGCATGTAATTGGTGGTGCTAAAATGCCTTATTGCATGCATTTCCATAATGGCTATGCAATTCATGCCGCTTATGAGGTTCCACGAGCAAATTCTAGCCATGGCTGCATTCGTGTATTACCAGGGGCTGCAAAGTGGTTAAATGAACAATTCATTGATGTAGGAACAGCGGTGTTAGTTCTTCCTTATGCGTAAAAAAATGGCTGTAATCCGGGGCTAGGAATTTATTTTATTTAATCCCAGCTCCCGGATTACTCTTACTCCTCCATCCCAGCTACAAGTTGATTTTAATAACAACCTTTAAGCGCTTAAATTTCTTGCATTTTATTCTTTTAGCTTTCAAAATCGACTGTTTTTATCCGACCTTTAATAAGGAGATATAATGGGACTGTTTGATTTTTTTTGGAGCTCTCGAAGACTCACCATCACCCACAAGGGCTCAGATAATGTCGAGTTAAATGAGATTGCAAATGACACGAATTTCTTTCGGCAAGACAGTGGATCAACTACCATTAGTGGCTCAGTAGGATACAATGTTAAAATAAATATTTCTGAGCAAAGCAATGTTATTATCAGGGGAAATATCGGTGCTAAATGTCAGATTTTTAAAGATGGCGATGGAACATTGACGATTGATGGCGAGGTAGCACGAGATTTAAAATTGACCATTTATGGTCAAGGGAAAGTATATTTTACACGCCAGCCTCATGCAGATGTCATCAAATCCATTAAAAGAGGCAGCGTTACTGCTGAGATCTATTGTGCAGGTATACTTCTACCCGCACCTAGCTCAAGCTACACCCATCATAATATGGGACGGTATACCCCTCCTGAACCAATAGTTATTGTACGAAACATACCGGTGCCAGCTTCATCATCTTTGCAACAAACTTCTGTTGCAGATCAATATACAGAATATGCTCAGGCCTATATTGATGGATTTCATCGGGCAAATCCCGAATCAATCGCTGCTCGCGTCGAAAAATTGGGTAAATTAAGCCCCCAAGAAGAGGAATTGCTTGAGGAGTTTATTGATCCCATCATGAAATATTACTTCAGTGATATTCCTGTTGGGTATAAAGAAGCCTATTACGATCTGTCTACTTTGAATTTACTTGATAAAGACCCTATTACTAAAAAGCCTATAAAATTATCAGACATTCAAGCCGGTCGAAAATTATTAGAAAAGTTTGAAGTCGTCCTGTCCTCGATCCAGTTAAATCGTCAGAAAGTCGTTACAAATTCTGAACCTGTGGAGCATGAATCTAGCATGAGTCCATCAATGTAGGTTTCATCAAGTTGTAAGTGGGGCCCATGGCCCAACGTTGAATTCTTACATGGCTCTATGCCCTTGTTGGGCTATGGGCCTACTCTCCTTTTACAAATCATAAAAAACAGATTGTACAAATCCAGAACTTGAAAAAACACCCAATAAGCCTATATTTAAAACATAATGGAACTTATTAGGACAATGGATATTATGTTACCTTTATTAAAGCAAAAAAGCATGTCTCCTTTTAGTACAACAAGAAATCAAATCAAACACGTTAATTCTATAATACAAAAAATTAACAAATATCAACAAAAAAATCAGCCTCTGAAAGCAATACCTTACATTGATAAGCTAGCAGCCTACATACAGCAACTCGATAGCGAAGAAAAAATAAAGCAACCCATAAAAGAATGGGCAGAGCAAAACTCACTTGATGAGTTTAAAAAAAGCATCATTAGTGAGAACAAGCAGCGTGAACTGCAAAAAACAGTAAAGCACCTCACCAAAAAAGCAAAATTGTCAAGCATTTATCGCCTAGAGAACAGCCCATCAACCTATCCTAATTTGATCGGTGATAAACTTAAAACAATCGATGAAAATTTAGAATTTGAATCGTTAAATGCAGAAAATAATCCGGCTGTTGTGGTCACTAGTCCCGATAAAAATATGCGTTTTATTGTTCGTTTTTTCCGCATGCAAAATGCAGGGGATGGTAAGCATCTTTCGCCAAAAGAAATTCGTGAGCAATGCAGTAAGGACATGCCACAAGTTCCTGCTCCTTTAGCAATGGAGCCGATCACTAAAGAGGGCAATGATGAATTGTATTTTGAATACAGTCAGTTCTATCCCGAAGGCAATTTAAAGAATTATTTTGAAAATTTACGCGAACAAAAAGAAGAAGGTAATATTAACGAACCAGCATTTGATAAAGCCTTATTAGACTGTAGTAAGCAATTAATGGAGTTTCTCGTCTCTTTAAATGAGCGTAAAATTTGGTACACCGATATGAAGCCAAGTAATATTTTATTAAATGAAGGAAAAATTATTCTTAGTGATGTTAAAGGTTTATTGGCTAGCCAATCGTATAAAATCCCAAGCAATATGATCAATGCCACTAAGGGCTACTATTCCTCCAACGTGTTCTTCAATGATAATTCTGTTAATCTTGAGTTATTACAGTGTCAGACCATAGCTGCCACTATCTATCAATTAGCATGTGGTGAGCTACCAGAGGCCAATGGGAGCATCAACAGCTGGGAGAATATTTATGATTTTAGCCATCCTGTGTTTCAAAGTGAGCAGGGACAATTCATAAAGAGCATTATTGAGCTTTTTTCTGCCAATATTCCAATTACTATGGAAAAAGCTTTGGCAAGAGTAAAAGAGCAACTAGAGCAGATGGAAAATCATCCGCCACAAAGTGTGAGTAATGAAGATGATGAGATGTACGTCGAACACAAATTACATGAGAAGCATGGTCAGCGATATATGAAATTGTAAACATAGTTTATCGCCTTTCGCTATCTCGTTAACCTGTAGGTTGGGTCCATGGCCCAACCTTACAGCCAATCGAAGAGACTGGCTCACTGAATTGTCTTCCAAAACATCGAAATCAGGAAAAAAATCACATGCTTCTATTACATCTAATTTTTAACTGAACCAGTAGAAGAATTTAATTAAAGCCGCCCTTCCAACTAATATCAACCGCTCTCACAAAATCCTTATCGGGAACTTTTTCCTGAACCCGCTCTATGGCCCGCGTCATGGTAATAGAATGTTTACATAAAGCCGAAATCGGGACTTGTTTGGCTTGTTGATCACCTGTTGCTGTCAATACATTCGTATTTTGGGAAATGATACGTAATAATTTTTGCATACCTGTACCCCGAATAGGCTGTTGCGTGGGTTGTGATGTTTCTAATGCATGCAGAATGTATTGGCAACGTAATGCCGCATGATCAAACGATAGCGCTTGTTCCATTTGCTGACTAAGTAATGCCCGCAACGCATTGTTGTCCGTCATCAAATTACTTAACCATTGTTTTACCGCTGGTGAATTACTTAAAGGATTATTAATGGTCTTAGTATTAGTCCATGCTTGCTGCTGATCTAAAAGCCCATTTACAAAAGCGTTCATAGTCACATTAACCCAATCACGCAAAGGACTTTCTATAGAACACGCATCCAGTAGGTCTGTGGCCTGACTATAAAACGAATTAAAAGCCTGGATGCTGTTAGTGCTATTTAAACAGTTTTCATAAATACGCACTAACTCATCTAAACCTGAATGATAAGATAAAGCCAGCAGCTTCTTTGTTTCTTCAATAATAGGGGCTACAGCATCCATAGGTACTAATCGATGCTGCCATTCGCGCAGCTTAAATTGAGTTAATTTCAAATGCTCTTGGGCCTTAACGCTTAGTATTTGCTCCGACTCTTTAGTAACATCCGCTAATCTCTGGATACATTGTTGTACTACTTGAGAAGTAATTTCCCTATAACAACGTGAACATTGCAGGAGAAAAACCTTTTGTGGTCGATCTAGCTCATACTCATTCAAGATTTTTATTTCTTGATCTGCTGGACTAGAAAAAAGCTCTAACAGAATTGCTTTCATACTGTTAGGGAGTTTGGAAACAATGTGCTCCAATGTGTCTTTATTCAAAAAGACATGGTATTGCTTGAGAAATTGGCTAAAAAGCGTCTCTAAAGACCATTGAAGATCAAGAGCGTTATTTATCCATGTTTGAATTTTGCGTAATTGCTTCTCTTGCTCTTTTAATTTTCTTACCGCTGTCCCGTGAAAACGATATTGTTCAATATCTCGTTTTTGGGCCTCAGGATTACTTGTGTAATAATGAACTAAAGCAGCTAATGCCTTGTCTTGCGGATTCTTTAATTTATGCTTATCTACAACCGTTTTAATGACAGCAGGAACACCTTGTTGACTATTCGATGCAGTCAAACATTCATATAAAGCATAAACGAGTACGCGATCGATTTGCAAAGGATATTGTTTAAGAATAGCTTGCAAGACCTTATCATCTCCGGCCTGTATTACTGGCTCAAATAATTCATTCCAAGCATTTAAGTCTAATGGAAAAGTCGCTTGCAGGATTTCTCTATAACGCGCCTCTGTGATTAACTTACTGGATAATAACTCAGGATGTATCTTTTTCACATGGTGCAACAATAAAGCAATTAAGTGTTCGGTTGATGGCGTATGGTCATTTGAGGTAGCCATAAGCCGCAATAAATGATCTCGAATGTTCATCATCGCTTTAATATGTGCACTCGGCTCATTACTAGCAGCTGAAGAAATGGCTAAAACGTGATTGGCTTTACGTTGCTCTATTCTAGGAGCAAACCAACCATAATAAATCGCTCTGGGAAGGCTTGTTAACGCATAATTAGCGCCAAGCACTGCGCCATAAAAAAAACCGCCAATACCTGCTAATACCCCCCAAAATACTTTATGCTGTTCTTTACGGTGAAAAGCTTGATTACCTTGGATGTAAGCCTGAGAAAATGGTTGCGTTATCAAGCTGAAAATGGATTTATTACGGCGAATAAGTGGTAATGCAGCCCCTACCATTTTACTTAACTTATCTAATAATACCTCACGCGTTGAAGGCATCACTATTTGCTCACCATCGATGCCACGAAAACTAGAGGAAAAGTTATCTTCATGACGCCGGCTATAAAAATCGCGAAATACCTCAGGAGATGGGCGTTGATATTTTAAAGCATCATGCATCAATCCTGGTGAAACCTTAGGTGAAATATTCGCTTGTGCGTCCTGGCTAAGCATCGCAAAATAATCTTTGATTGCAGGCTTCTTTAGTAGTGGACTAATATGAATACGAGCTTGTTCTGCAACGGCTTTTGCCATTTCATCGCTAGGAGCGGGATAGAAGAAACGAGTAAGCTCACCGAGATAGTCCAAGGTAGACTCATACTGACTGCAGTTCGCCCTATTTTCATTTGTTAGTAAAGGCTTTAATGTTTTCAGTTCACGAATTAAACGCTCACAAGTTGCACGATTATGAGGGCTAAACATTTTAGGGGAGCGAGTCAACTCAACAAAATAATAGTGTAAATCAGCATCGTCCTTGGTTAGGGAATAAAGGCTATGAATTAATTCTTTAAATAAGGAAAAGAATGCCTCCTGACAACTCTCTGCACTCCGTTCAGTGTCATGCACAATACGATCAAAGTCACTCCATTTATGCCTTATTGTAGCATTCATCTTATGAGGTAATGCTGGGGTCTCACACGCCATAGACGGTAAAAATCGAGACAAAATAGAAAAGTAATACTCTTTGAAGGTAGGGCAATATGTCATTAAACGTGATGATTGCAGCATACGTACTACGAAGGAGGCACAAAGCTCTACTTGTTTAAAATGACTATCAAAATTTTTGGGGACTACCCCAATAAAGGGCACTGATACATGCTCACTTTCACGGATGATTTGTCCATAAAACGTATCAGGAATAAATTCATCTGGACCGATTGGGTTATAAACACTATGACCTCTGATGCTACTCGAAGAAGCTTGGGCATATTGCAATTGTAAAGGCCATAATGGGTTTGCCACCGAAAGTGACTGTAAGCACTCACCAGAACCAATATCTCGCGGAAAAGACTCCACCACTAAAGAGCCCGCTTGGCGAAACATGGGGGTCTGCTTGAAGTCACCTTTTTTAGTTTTAAAATAAGTACCTTGAGAATCGGGTTGATAAAAAGATTCAACCTGTGGCATGCCTTCATCAGTATATTTAAGAACAAAGTGCCGACGGTACTTAACATAAGCAGAGTTTTCAAAATAATGAGGTTCAGGGAACAGGGTCCCCATAAGATTGTCGACTAAGGCACTGTAGAGCGTATTACCATATTCGGAAGGTTGTAGCTGTGTCATGAACTCAAAGCTTGATAGTAATGCTTCAAGTTCAAAGCGTACCCCGATTGTTGCGTTCATATGAGCCTCAGCCGGACCTTGGCGATGAAGGCTCAAATTTCTAAAATGCGAAGCCCATTCAGAATCATTAAAGCGAAAAGCATCAGTCCCCGCTTCATTAGATTCGTTAACTACCCCACCCCAGTTGGCACCAATTCCTAATGCTTGTCCACGGTTAAATTGAAACGCCTGTAAAAACCGCATCAGGTAGCGGCTGATTACTAACAAATTTGCGTCATCAATAACCGTTTCACTTACGTTACATTGTTCTCGCAAAATGCCCAGAATCATGTCTTCATTTAAGGTGCTTAATGTGGTCTGCGGGCGCAAAAAAGGACTAACGTAACATTCATAAGAAGAAGCCTGCAGCGTCATAAACTCAACACCGAGACGTTGTAATACAATCTGCAACCAATCAAAAAACTCATCATTTAACGGTAATTCAATTAGTTGAGAGAGTTGACGCCGAATAGCCCCCCTCCATTGCTTCCAAGGCAAGAATTCCGGTGCCTGCTTTGTTAAAGCATCAGCATGTCCACCAGGCTTAAAGGCAAATCCATTAATTAATAAATAATCACTGGATTCAATAAGCCCTGCCTCATTAAACTTGTAGTTAAAATTTTCTGAAAAAGGCTTTTCCTTGGAACTCTTATTCGAGGATAAAGGCAGATTAATTTCAGCAACTGGCTGCTTAGGTAATGGTTCTTGTTCTTTTAATGCGGATGGTTCTGTGTTGGTGATGGGTGACAATAAATAAGAGGATGTTTCCAAAAACTCTTCAATAGGAGCAGTAGACCAAGGAATCATTGCTTTTAGCAATTGCCATAAGCTATGAGGATTGCATCCCATATGATGGATTGCAATAGCATGCAAGACCCTTTGATAGGCCTCATCTAAAGCAGCAGGCTCAAGGTCTTGATCTAGCTCATTAACATGATAGGCTTCAATGAGCTGGTTAAATTGTTCAATTTTGCGATTGATTTCTTGGCTATGGATAGGATATTCGCCCAAAAAACTGGGCAAGCGGTATTTGAACGGAGCATTAGGATTGCACGTAGATTTCTGCAATTGAGCTACTAATGCTAAGGCTTGTTCAATTGGCGATTGCTCAGTAGGCAATGTTGTATATTGCTCTTGTAAGCTAGTGTGCAATTCATGAATACATTCATCATCACTTAACATCGCCAGCAAAAAGTACGCATGCGTTAGCGTGTCTGAGTTTAGCTGCTCACGCATCATACGTGGCAGTTTCGCTCGAAGCTGTTCCAATAACTTAGAACTTCCAGTTACTTCATCAGGTGTAGTTAATGCTTCATACTGCGGCATATACTTACCTTAATTCCATTAGATTAGCCTCTTCAACATTCTCTTCTTGCTGGACTGACACCAAGCCCATATCCGTTTTGAAGGCATCGCGTGTAGGTTCTTTTCTTCTACCCGACCCATGGATGATAATGTCATTTATTTTAACTTGCTTATAACGTTGGTATACCTCTTCAAACACGTGTTCATACAATGTTTGTGCCTTCGCACTACGTTGCTCTTCAGGCAATGCGTTATGTAAGTTGTTCAATAAAGGAGAACCACGTTTTTTGGCTTCATCAATGAATCGGCGCAATATACCTTGTGCATCATCATCATTTGCAAATTGCCCTACAAATTGTAGATCTGTTCTAGGGGCCTCATCATAAGCGCCAAATAGCGAATGATAACTAGATAAAGCAATACCACCAAAATCAAGTCGTCTTACTAAGTCATCTTGTACTTGTACATTTTGGTTAGGTACCAACAACCCAATAATAATGCGATAAAACTCTTTTAAACCTTTTTTATTATCACGCCCTTCTTCATCGTCATCCAACACTGCTAGACCTTCAATCTGCTGATCCACCACTTGCTTCAAGCGTTCTTGAGCAGATAAAGTTGATTGTGTTTGTGAGCTTTGATCTAGTGTTTGTAGTGAAGCCAACATGTTGATAAGTAGTGCTCCTGTTCCAGCACTCGAACCGGCGCAGGGATCTTCAACAACATTTTTAGATAGACCATTGGGGTTAGATGAGTCGTTACTTTCTACGCGTAATGCGACATGAGAATCCCGATGCAAACTAAGAATTTCCAAAATTTTAATGAGTTCAATTGTAGTATCTAATCCCACTAAACTGCTTTGAGCTAAAACTTTCAGAACATTGGTGACAGTGCCTGCGACAGCATCGGTGAAAAAACCGATTGGTTGAAATGTCTCAGTGCTCTCTTTGCTGGATTTTTCACTTTCATGGGTTTGCACCGGATGCAAGTTTTGATCAGTGGAGTGGGCTTGTTTATGCGACCAATTAGCAGAATCATTCGACAGTGCGGGTAAAGCTAAAGCACCACCAGTTGACCATAAAGATCCCTCCACAAGATAGCGCAATGCTTCCGCTGCTGAAGACAAGATCGTTCGTTGTAAAGAGTGCATTGCAAGATTTCGTTGCTCAGTATCCATATTATCTTTTACTGCATGGTGTAATGCCATAGCGATTCTCATTAGAGAAACCCCGCTATGTGATAAGGTTAGGCGTAACGCTGTCATAGCATGAATTGCACTGCTTTCTTGTTGCGAGTGACTGTCCCAAGCAATCTGTTCACTGGATTGAGCAGACTCATCTTTGCTGGGTAGCTCATTAATTTTTTGAGAAAGCTCATTGGCACGATTCTTATCAATTAAGCTCAGTGAGCGGCAAACACTGATCATTTCATCACATATCAGCAAAATAGCACTTACTGCCCAATAAAGAGCGGCTGTATTACTAGCACCCGTTTGATGCGTTGATAATAAAGAACCCTCTTTTTTCGAGCTACCTTGCCCCATAACTTGTTCCATTTCTTGCATCATGTTTCGTGTTGATGCTTGGATCATGTTAAGCCCTTGGGTTATGCTCGGTAGTGTTTCCATTAATGCTTCATTTTTCTGAGCATCATTCGTATTAACCCCTCCCTTACTCGCTTTTGTAGCCAATAAGCCTGGATTAGTAAATACACTGTGGGTCAATAAAAGAGAAGTTAATCCCGACTGAGAGGTAGTTTCCAATTGACTTGCCATGTCTCGATTTAGTTTGGGAATAACATGTTGGCCGTTTTCTTGTTCAATGCGATCAAGTATTGCTTTGATCCTGCCTTCGGAATTATTAAAAACACCCTGCTTAGCTAAATCGACAACATGATTGCTACTGACACTCGAAGAACTTTCTTCTTGATTTACGGGTTGTTGATTAAGCAATTGACGTACTGCCTCAGCAAGTTGCGAAACATTACTTAATAATACGGACATGGAGCGGCTAGAAATCACCTCACTGCTTTCTACTGCAGTTTCAATTGCACTTGGGCCTTTTAAATTATCTGCACAAAGACGCAAGATATTGGACAAGGAACTAAAATTGGAATGTAAGCTATTGATGCGATCAACCCCTCCAGATGGCCCTTGAGCTGTTGCCTCAACTAGAGCTCTTTTTAACCGTCCTTCGGACATTACAAGCGAAGTTTTGTTAAGTGCACGTGATGATTTTACAAATAATGATAAAGCAACTAAACGAATTAAGACCGTATTTATCGGAGAGCTCATACTTTGGTTAGACAATAAATTAGAAGCCTGATCCATATTAGATAATTCTTCATCTAGCTCCAGTAAACGTACCTTTGATTGTTGGCTATCAGTATTCTGAGTAGCTTTTGAAACATCACTGCTTGCAACATATACATTTTTTTTACCGTCTCTGCTTACCGATTCCTCTGTTAAAAAATGACTCGTTGCACTTATTTCTTTGAACGTTTGCCCAACAAGATCAGTCCCTAAAGCCAATGCAGTAGGTATCGCTCCAGTAATCCCTATGCTCCCTCCCGCAAGAGTGGAGCCTAATTGTGCATGGGTACTGGCATGTGAGTTATTTCGCGGAAATTCCTTATACACGCCCTCCATTACTTTCTCGCCCTGCTTACCAATAGCTTCTGATACACTCTGCATGCTAGGGAATGAACCATTACCATTCGCTTTAAAGGTAGATGTCTTTTTAAATGCATCGTGCACTTTATCTGATGGAATTTCTAAGTGTGATAAACCGTTTGCCGTATGTTTAATTACTGAGGACACATCACTAGGAACTTGTGCTAAATGAATTGCACCGCTGTAAATACTTAATAAAGTATTTTGAACCACAAATGCAATAGAATTATCTGTGGCAATCAGACCATCTTTCAGCTCAGGTAAATAAGTTTCTAAAACAGAAGGCTCTATTTGAGGTTGGTCATCAAATAAAGCTTTTAATGCGTGGAATAATGAATCTCGCTGGCCACTGTTTACTGAAAGTACAGCACTCGCTTTTTGTGCTGCTAAGGCGGATTGAGAGAGTCCACTACCAATTCCAGAAAAGGTAGCCGTTGTCCCACCAGGAATGGCGGCAGTAGTTACACTAGAACTCCGAAAGAAATCATTTTTAGGCATATCCAAGTCCCTTAATTGCTTCGAGCTAAAGGGCCGGAATTTATAGAATAGTTTTTTTCTTGTCAATGAAGTTATTGATCATTCTGATAAAAATATTTTCTTATTCAAGCAGGTTATGAAAAAAAATGAGACAAAACAATGAGAGTACTCCCAGTGCAAAAACTTATTAATTCCTGACGATGCCGAGCCTCATTTATCATGCCCTTACCGCCTCAGGTAAGGGCACTTATCAAATAAATAGATGCTTTTTAAAGAGGGTTTCAGCCAGCAAATTATCATTTTATGCTGTCGCATATCATGTAAATAATCAACCCTGTTTTAATCTAACCTGGCTCCTTGTAACCGGGTTTTCATTTTTTCAGCCAACATTCCGTCATCTCGCACAGGAAAACCAGGCGGCATGCAACCAGGCTCTAATAATTATTTACCCGCATTCATTTTATCAAAATAGCTAGTCATTAGATTTCGATAATTAGGAATATAGTTAGAGAACAAATTGCCCAATCCTTCGATGTCATTGCGCCAGTCACGATGAAGCTCACAAGCCATACCAAACCATGTCATTAATTGAACCCCTGCGGCTTGCATTCGTAACCAGGCACTGTGACGAGTGACCTCATCAAACGTACCTGAGGCGTCAGTCACAACAAATACCTCAAACCCCTCTTCTATTGCCGAAAGTGCGGGAAAGGCAACGCAAACCTCAGTTACTACACCTGCGATAATTAATTGTTTTTTACCCGTGGCTTTTACCGCTTTAACAAAATCGGGATTATCCCAGGCATTAATATTTCCAGGCCGTGGAATATAAGCAGCCTCGGGATGCATTTCTTTTAGTTCAGGTACAAGAGGACCATTAGGTCCTTGTTCAAAACTTGTGGTTAGCACCGTGGGCAATTTAAAGTATTTACCGCAGGCAGAAACTGCAAGTACATTATTCTTAAATTCATTAGGCGAGAAATCTTGGACTAAGGAGATAAGGCCTGATTGATGATCAACTAATAATAAAGCACAATCTTCTTTATCTAGGCGTCTATACCGAAATTGATTGCTCATTTAAATCTCCATATTTAAAATTATCCTCCTGGAATTATAGACAAGAAACGAAGCATGATGACGATCGTTAAAACAACCCTTCACGAATATTAAAAATATCCTGGCCCTTCTTTAGTTGAATTTAAACAAAATGAGTAATTTTTTCGTCGCGCAGAGCAAGCATGTGAGCGCAATGCCTCTTCTTTTTTCAGCTCACCCGAACTCTGGACTTGAAAGTATGGTTGAGCTAGTAATTTAATTGCACTCGTTAGCTAACAGGTATGCAGGACCATCAAGCCCCTGAAGACTTTCAAATCCCAAGGCTGGGCTTTACAGCTCCTCCTGCATTAAATAAAGATCTAATTTTGGTTAAAGTGTAGATACCAACTATACACTGACTATTTTTGACCCAGAGTGCTATACTGGGAATAATGAACTCCAGGAGTGATCGAATGTTCCTAATAACGAATTATAACTTTAACGAGCAAGTTATTGCCCTCGCAAATGGAACAGTGACCGAGAATATCATTGATTTTAATTTAAAATGGGCCTTGACTACGGAAGAACTAGGCGCCCTGGAAAAGGCATTGAATCAAAATAAACAAGAACCATGGGGTTTTAAAATAAGCCGAGATGTTCCTTTAGATGCACGTGCTGCGTTGCTTCAGTCTCTACCTAAATTCTGCTCTCAAATTCAGTATTTAAATATTGAATTCCCGGCTCTTACGGAAAATGATGTTGTTGCCCTAGAGAATATCATTACTAATAATAAAACCGCTTTAGAGATTCAACTTGTGCTCGATAAAACGTTCATCACGAATGGTTTTTTAAAATTATTGAAGAGTATTCAATCGAGCCAGAACCTAGCCAAATTAGGGATTTATAATACACCATTTTCTAATGAAACTCAGGAGCAATTAGTAGGTGCGCTTGCAGTATATCTAAAAAATAATACCTCATTAGAGGAACTAGCTTTTTACGATATTGACTTTAATCAACAAAATATCGACCTTGTCCTCGAAGCCCTGGCAAACAATTATTCGGTACAACAAATATATACTACTGAATATGTAGAGCCGATAGAAATGCTTTTAGCGCGTAATAAAGCTATGACTCCTATTTTCAAATCACTGAAAGATGATTTTGATAATAATAACTTTTATCCTATTCCTCTAAGCTTTCATGAACAGACGAAATCATTAACAGATGATGAACGTGCTGCACTTATTCATCAATTAGAACGCAGTAAGCATACTTTTGCCCCGCTGGTATGTGCTTATTTACTCTTTCCTGAAACAAGTTTTTATAATTTAGTGGCTAGCTTTATAGATGAATCGTCTCCTACAGATGAAACAAAAAGCCATGCAGCAATTACTTTTCTTTTTCAGGCATCCACTAACCCCCAATTTAAGGGACTTGCTGATACAATACTCTATTATCTCAAAGCTGGATCCCCCTTTGAATCAGTAATAAATAGACTAAGCACGTTCTATATTAATCCTGATGAACGATATACCAAAATGAGCTTCTCCCCTGATTCGTTCATGGATGATCGGGGACCTACAGCAATGCCAGCTATTCCATTAGATCCACCCACTCAAACAAATCCATCAACCTTTTTTGCACAGAACAGAAACACCCCAACAAATACTGATGATGAGGAAAATGATCACAATTATGAATCAAAGGCCCCCTAGCTCCCAAGCATCGCCATCAGGCTCTATGATTCATCATTCCTGTCTCGTGATGAGAAACCTCACCCAAGCCATGATTTGGGTTAGCGCCTAATGCTAATAATTTTTTACAACTTCTTTTTTCGTGATTCTGTCGCTATTATTACCGCGTCGCTCCCCTAAGTGTTATTTTTTCTAATTGCGATTGTCCCGCGCAATGATCATTTTCAATGACCTACCTGACCTGCTTTGGCTGCAAAATGAATCGGTAACTGGCCTAAAGCATGGTGTTATTCCTGCATTGAATTAATGCTTCGTATTTAAGATAATTGAACACTTTACGTATAATGCATGCCAGAAAAATAAAAAATGCCCTTAAATACCCGCACTTATACAATTTCTGAAGCAGTAACTACTCTAAAAAAAGGAGTGCTTCTTTTTTTATTGTTAGACTCTCTTAACATGAGCCAAGAAGAAATTATTGGGATTTCTGGTGATAAGCATCCGAAGGTTTCGTTCAACAAACAAGGTTTTTCCAAATTACTCAATATAAATCTTGAGGAGCTGTCCATTGAAACAAATGTGACGACGCAGTCAATTAAAGTAACTGATTTAAATAAGATGCTCCAAGCCTTATCTTCGCAAAAAGTAATGGCTAAATTTCCTTATTTTTTTTCCATAATTGAAGAAACTCAATATGAAAATATACGTTGCATTATTGAGGATCATGGACAGGTCACTCGCTGTAAAAGCATGCAAAGCACGTGGCAGCAATGGGGTGCTATTGCTTTGCCACATCTTATTTCATCACACCAAGCATTACAAAGAATCCTTGCAGCTAAAATGAAACGACCCCTAGCTCATCATTTAGACATCAGCGCGCTGGGAAATGGATTAAGCATTGAATATCAATGTGAAATTTATTCCAACCACTTGTATGGCGCCAAATTATTAGATATCTGGCATGACTATTTAATGACTACCTCGCCCCACAGTCGCCATCCGCAAAAATTTTTAGAATGGTTAAACAAGCAGTCCCTACCCAAGCTACAAAAATACGGAATAAACCATTTAAATGCTCTACCTAAGGTAAATTACCTAACTACCTCTACCCAAAGAATCCCTTGGATAGTGCATTTTAAGCCAGGAAATATTGTTGAAGGAGCCAGCTTGCCTAAACCTACGAAACAAGAGGAGCTGGTTGAAATCATCTATGTCTTAGGAGATCTGGAAGATAATTTAGTATTTTTGGGTGGCGTGAAAAAAAGAGGAGTGATAAATCATTCCAGCTTTTTTGGCGGAGAGCAAACTCAAGGAGCAGGAAAAATAATCCTCAAGAGTAAATTAGATACCACGAATAATCTGCACTGGATTCTCCATAAAATGGATAACAACAGCGGACATATTAAACCTACCGATCAAATGACCATAAAAATTTTAGAGAAGCTGGTGCGTTTGGGTTTAGATTTAAAGACAATTGCCTGGAACTCCAAATGGGGCTCCGTAGGCCAATATGATGAAAATGCTTTGATTGCTCTGAAACGTTTAAAACAGGATTTTTCTTATATAAAAATCTTCGAAACAACACATTCAATCAACTCAAAGCGTTTGGAAAAGATTGCTCTTTTTGCACGAGATGGTGCAGTAAAAGAATTACTTTGTTACCTCGCAGTTAGAAGCTATAAAATAAGCATCAATGAAGTAATTACTACCAGCTTATTTATCATGCAAACCCTGAAAAACCATCTACTTCTTTGGGAACAAGGTATAGTACAGCATAAGGAAAAACCTCAAACCGCCAGAAAGTTAGTAAAACAATCTATTGAGCTTTTAAAAAATGCCGGGATTTATTGCTCCGAATTTGAAGAAGAATTAGAAGTGATTATCTTCCGATTTAAAAACCGCCCAACTCTTCAACAAGGCGTCAATGAGGCTCAAGAAAATAGCCTCAGTCGAAAAGGACCATTTTCATTATAATAGTCTATGATATTATTTCCGTTTTTAATCCAAAGGGATTTTTTATGAACCAAAAAACAGCTTTAGTTTCTGGATTTGCACGTTCATTTATATCAGGAAATGCTATTGCGGGTGGATTTGTTTGGCCGCTGGGTGCTAAAGAAAAAGGAGTTTACACTGACTCGGAAGGAAAATTTTCCATTGAATGGCCTGTGGGTCAACCAATTACCTTAGTTTTTGAAAAGCCAGGCTCTTATTGGTCTGGATACAAAACCACACAATCAGCAACCCTCATCGTACCTCCTGAAGGCATAAATGATAAAAACTATTTAAAAAATGTATCATTTCAAGTTCCATCTGAAATGGCCTACTCATTTATTCAATGGGCAGCAGGCTTTACACCCTCCCCAGACAAAGGTCAGATTGCAGCAACAATTACACCACCCAATATGACCTTAGATGATATTCCTCAAGGTATTGAAGGCGTTAAAGTAAGACTTTCTCCTGAAGTTGAAACCGCTCCGTTTTATTTCGGTATTTTTCCAATAACACATAAAACGAATCCTTTTGATAAATCATTAACGAGCACCTCATTAGATGGAGGCATTCTTTTTTCAAATGTTCCACCAGGCGAATATGATTTGTATGCTGAGAAAGAGGGGTATGTGTTCTCGAAAGTGCACGTTACTGCTCGGGCAGGTGTTTTAGTGAATGCGAGTCCACCTAATGGTCCGACTCAACAGGTTTCTCAAACCGCAGAAAACGCGTTAATCAAGGAGAGTGCTCGAGTAAAAACCAATGTGTCAACTAATAGTAATAGTTTTTTTAAACCCGCGGCAGTTATAGGGTTGGCTGTTGCAGCGACAGCCTGTGTTGCGACTGCAGTGATTAGTAGTATGTAATTTGCTTGCCTTTTGCTTACATCTGGGCACGTACCTCTTGGCTCATAAAAGCCCGAATTACCGTAGTTTGCCCACAGTCCAGATTTTTTTGCCACTCACCCCGAAACTGATGGATACCGCGGTCAAGCCGCGGTAATTCGTGGAGATTTCCCATAGTTTACTCCTTCTCCACATGCAACTTATCATACCGATTAAGTACATAAGCCCCTATATTCCGAGCAATCTCCTCCTCAGCAAAAAAGACTTTTCCTTCTATATCTGCCTGCAATAATTTTGCTTCTTTTTCATTATGAATGCGCACTACTGAATCTATATCAGGATTTAATTTCAACGCATTCCCTATCATTTTTCGTACATCAATGGTGTTTGAGATAAGAAGCATCAGCATACTCGCATGGGTTACTTGAGCTTGCTCCAAAACAAAGGGGTCAGCTGCGTCACCATAAATAGCAGGGATTCCATCTGCTCGTAATTTGGCAATTAATTCCCGATTATTATCCACTACCACATAAGGAATCTCTTTTTGAATTAATAACTTAGCCACACGTTCTCCTACTCTACCATAGCCAACTAAAACCACTTGCTTGCTGCGATACTTACCGGGAGTATTAACCGGTAAATGAGCTAATAGATCATCTGAGTGTTCAAGAAAAACCGACCATTTTGAATGCCTCTTGGTCCATTTCTTTATGGGGTCTATCAAACGGAAAATTAATGGGTTCATCGCAATAGAAATCAGCGCTCCGGCGAGAATAAAACTTCGTGCCTCTACAGGCAATACACCAAAGCGCACTCCTAATTCGGCGAGAATAAAAGAAAACTCCCCTATTTGCGCAAGACTTGCCGAAACAATTAATGCGGTATAAAAGGGGTATCGAAAAAGAAGGACTAATACAAAAGCCGCAACAGATTTTCCCAGAACAATGATGCAGATTACCTCAAAGATTTTTAAAGGATCGTGGACTAACACCATCGGATTAAATAACATTCCAACAGAGACAAAAAACAAGACCGCAAACACATCTCTTAAGGGTAGCGAATCTTCAGCTGCTCGATTACTAAAAGAAGATTCGCGTAAAACCATTCCTGCAAAAAAAGCACCTAAGGCAAATGAAACGCCAAATAGCATTGATGCAATATATGCAATACTGATTGCTGCTGCAATAATGCATAAAGTAAATAATTCCCGCGATCCGGTGCTCGCAATATGCCAAAGCACTATAGGAAAAATACGCTTGCCTACTACGAGCATCAGAAGAATAAAAGCCGCAACTTTAGCCAAAGTAATACTTAAAACAACAGCAAAAGGATGAGTCGCATCGATTTGTCCTACTGAACCACCAAGCCAAAAAGAAAATGGGGGGAGCAATACCAATACGACGACCATAACCAAATCTTCAACCAGGAGCCAGCCTACGGCGATATGCCCATTAATGGATTCAATAGCTCCCCGTTCTTCCAAAGCGCGCAATAGAACTACGGTACTCGCTACGGATAGAGACAGCCCAAAGATCAATGAACTTCCATAGCTCCAGCCCCATAAAATAGCAACAGCTGCCCCCAACAAGGTAGCCACCACTATTTGTACAATTGCTCCGGGTATCGCAATCGCTTTCACTTTTAATAAATCACCAAGGGAGAAATGGAGTCCTACACCAAACATCAACAACATAATTCCTAATTCAGCTAACTCTTGGGCAATATTCACGTCGGCAAATATTCCAGGAGTAAATGGACCAATTACAATTCCTGCCATTAGATAGCCCACTAAGGTAGGTAGTTTTAATTTGAGTGCAATAAAGCCAAACATAACCGCTAAGGCGAAGGCAAATGCAACAGTAGTTATTAACGGAAGCGAATGATGCATACTTACTCCTATAAAATAGTGCAGTCCCCTGATTTTCGATTAGTATTCACCTCTTCGTCTGTTTCTGGTGTTTTAGAATCCATCAACTGATTTTTATATTGAGTAGTGATTTGCATTGTATTCGTTGTAGTTTTAAGAGCTTCAGGTATTGGTTCAAGTTCGCCACTTAAGGATTTCCCTGTGAGCATTATAGCTTCCCTGTAAATAGTTTCCTCATCAGTTGATTTGCCTCGATAATATGGCTTTTCTATTATATCTCCGCATAAAAAATTAAAATCCCTCTTACGTACTGCCTCAGCTACATCCTTTAACAAATCACTCTGCTCAGGACCTGCAAAACTTATCATTCGTTGTATTTTTGCTAATAAAGCATCTCTTTTAGCAGATAGTTCCTGGCAATAGAGTTCATACTCCTCCCGATATTTTTCTTTAAACAGTGGATCAGAACCCATATGGGGATCACTAACAATAAACTCCACCGATCGTTTTTTTGTCCAAGTACCATTAAGTTCTTCGAGCCCCTGTAAAATCTGCTCATCGTTTTGATACTTTGCTTTTTTAGGAGTATAAGGTTCTGAATAACATGAACACATGGTTCCATTAACTGTTGCAAAAACATTTTTCACCTCAGACATATCTAAAAAACTTATTGTATAGTCGTTTATACTCTCCTCTTGGCATAATTGTTTTAAATAAGTTTCCATGCCTACTAAAGGATGCGTATCAAAAACATTGCCATGCTGCTCTTCTCGAATAGTGGTACATGGTGTCCCTAGTTCAAAATGAATTTTTTTGTCTTGTCCCTGATAACTTTTTAACGTATTTAACCACTCTTTAAAATTTTGATTAAAGCTATTATCGCGGTTTTCTCTAGTTGAGCGCATATGATAAAGTCCATAGCCCTGGTCGGTTTTCGCATAAAAAGCGGTGCATCCACTAAAATCGGTAGTAAAAATCTCCTTATGTGTATCGTTGGGCTCTATCGCTCCAGGACCATCCATTTCAACTTCTATTCGTTCTCGCATAGTCGATTCCTTGATACGCAAGTATTTATATATATTATATATCCATATCGTAATTATATTTTCACAACTGTACCAATGAAGAACATTATGTTATAATCATCCTCATTTTATTTAACTTAAATCAGCTTATGTTCCCTCTAGGCCTAGCTCCTTTTATTTATGTTAAAAAGAAAGAACAGCCGTTTTTTTTTATTAGTAACGAGAAAAAATACTTATGGAGCACACAGGCCATCGGTGCAGAACAGGACACCAGCCTGAGTATATATGAGTCTCTGATTAAGACCTGCCAACAAAATAGGGTTAGTTTCAAAGCTCCTGAACGACCTAGTAGGATAGCAAAAGAAAATAAAACATCACTGTCCCTGCCTCTGGGAAAATATAAACATAAAATACATTTAGAAGATTTTGATGAGTTAAATCTTGTTCAATGGTCAGATTTCGCCTCTGTTTTCGGTTATGTCTTATCAGAGATTATTAGTCATATCAACCAGGGGGAAACCGTTGGTATTAATTTCAGAGAGGTTTTTTTTGTTCCTAAGAATGAAACACCTCCTGAGCATTATCGTCCAGATATCGACATCTTGGTGACCAATGTTGCAGATTATAATAAAGCGAGAAACCGACTTTCTTATCAGTTGGGAAAATACCTTATTAACAAATTTAAATTTGCTCCTAATCAAGCTAACTCCAGGGATTTTAACTGGAGTGACTATAAAACACCTTTAAAGGATTATGATTATTTCGATTCTGTTTTTTCGGCCTATCTTTCTTTATATTATCAACGCCATTACGAGTTCAAAAACCAAAACGTCATAGCATTTACTTATCCCTTCTCGATTCGCGAATTGATGCTTTTTCTTCACAATCTTGCAAAAAACTCTTCTCAAGAATTAACGATTGTCCTCAAAGGACATCACTATGAAGATGAGCTCGAAAGACAACGAGCCTATGAAGAACTTATCGAATTAATCGCTGAGAGCAAGTGCAATTTCATTGTCCATTTTGTTTTAATAACAAAAGATAATGTTGACAGCAACCTACTGAATTTAAAACCTCATTCACAAGAAAAAATAGAGGGTTTTCAGCCTCTAGCGCATGGTGCAGGCTATTATTTTTCTTCAGCAAAAGCAACATCGCTCATTTATCGAGAGATTCAAGCCCGAGAAACCGTAAAAAATACCTGGCTATCCAGTTTAGAGCTACATACACGTCGAAAACCACTTCCTGGAGCGTATATATACGCTCCAGAAGTAAGCAAGAATGTTCGAGATTCAAAAACATTAACTCGAGAACAATTAAAATCTAAAGCACAATTGTCGATTACTCATCAGCAGAGCGTAGCGCATCAAGAGGAGTTAAGCCAAACTCAAGCAATCAATGAACAAGTACAGGAACAATTGACTCAAAACGTAACTCTGCAGCAAAATTTTACGTTTGAGCATGGGCTTTCTTGGGATTTTAAAACAAGTTTGGGTGATTTCTGCAAAAAAATAGAAGCTTATGCAAAGAAAGCACTGTCACAAATTACTGAACATGAGCGCATGTTAGAACAAGCAGGTTATCTTACCCAGTTTTATCTTAAAAAACACAGTAAACTCCATTTCTATGAGCAGTTAGCGAGTAACTCTAACTTTCGATTACAGATTGCTTCACGTATTTTTGGTAATGCTTTAATTGAAGATGAAAAAGGCAAATTACTTCAGGTTCCACTCCCTCACTTCCCATTAGATGCAATGGAGGAACCCATTGCTGATGCATTAATAAAGGACATTGAGCAAACAGATGGTCTTTTTCCTAAAGAATGCGTCATTAAAGATTCTTTTTTCTATGGGCGTACTTTATGCGGCTTAAAACGAAAACTCAAACCAGGTGTGCATCTATTCACGCCTCCTAAAATTTTTTCTAGTTTATCCTACCAAGCTCAGTTGCAAACAGAGAACTCGGACAACACAACACCAACCGTATTTCAAACCCCATTAACTCATTCGGCCTTGTTATCTGAGGAACAACTCAATGCCGTTAAAGAAGATTTCCAACGTAAACTGATACAAACAGCAGAACAATTATTAAGCTTATTTAAGCCTCATGCGCCACTTAATGCACGAGAGATCCAAGCTCTAGAGACTCAGCTTTTAAGCTTGGTTTGTTTTTATTTCCCAAATAATGAGGGGGATATAGCGCGTTTAGAAAAATTTATTTTTCAGTTTACAGATCATAATGAAGACAATTTAAAAATCTTACTGCAAATCATAATTGGTAAACATAAAAGTGGGTTGGCAGCATTTTTCCAATTGCTGTCCTTTTTAAAGTCACGATCTCTAGTAGATTATTTTTACAAAATCTATTTTCAATACGCTTTAAACGTTTCATCCGTTGAGCAAATACTTCAAAATGCCTCATTTAATCCGTTTTTAAAACTTGCGTCCAGAATTCCAATGGGAGCAAAAATTAATGAATGGCCTGATTTTGAGTTGTTCGCCTTTCATTTCCTAATCTTTGCCGCACAAAACAGGCTAATCATAGATTATCATGAATTCGTAGAATTAGAGCGCTTCTGGAATCGCATTTATGCAAAATTCTTGTTTTATAGTGGTAATCAAGAAGCGGAAGCACGAAAACTAACTCATCAGCTTACCCAAGAATTAATTCATAACGATGGCTTATCTATTGCTCCAATTTCTGAAATTAAAACATTCTATATTGGCTTAGAAAAGCTGATTGATCATGCAATAGAAAAGAATTCTTTAAAAGAGCAAATTGACGAAATCAAGGGTATTTCGCTATTAGCCACTGATGCACATTATGCTTTGGAATGGAATGGCTTTAATGTGCTAAGTGCAGAAATGCAAATTCACTCTGCTGCCATCAATCCATTTACTAAGTCTTACGCTGTCTCTAGTGAAGAATTAGTACACGCTATGATGGCTCATCAAACAGAAGCACCATCACTAAAAACCACGCTCTTTCGCTTCTTGGGAACTCAGTCCCTTCGTCAGGACATTTCATTTTATCGTCAATTGTATCAAGCTACAACAGACACCAATGATGCGACTAACGCCTATCTTTCAGAACTTTTATGTGCATACCACGCACTTACTTTTACTGACAATGGGTATCACGAGACACTTGTTGCAGAAACATTTAAAGAAAATTTTATTCGCTTTTTAGCAACTCACCATTTAAGTATAGATTTATCCCCTCTTCAAATTTCTGACCAAATTAATCGCTTTCTCGGACATCTAAACCAAATCCCAACAGATGAGCATAATGGGATACACAGTTTATGGAGTATTTGGAGAGGCCAGCGGCTGGATGCATTTAAAATAAACAAAGAACCTATTCCAAACATTTTTTTAAGAAAATTTTCTTCAAAAAAGTTAGGACATTTTTTATTTACTCAAAAAGAACAATTGGAAAAAGCACTCCCTGGACTAAATAACAATCCTCAAATTGTCCAATCTCTTATTTGTCTGTGGATGGATGAGTTTAATATCGCAGCAGTACACCAAAAACTCATACTTGCTTATTTAAAGAGACTTTATCCTGGGTTGGATGCCAAAATCCTTTTGCGTAATCTGATCCAGATTAACATTTTTTTAGAGTCACTATCTTCTATTTCACGCAGTAATCCTAATGGTTTTATTTATTTAACACTAGAGACCCTCATTGAAAAAAATACCAATGTAGAGGCTTTATTATGCTTTATTAAACTCTTTGCTACAGAGATATCCAAACAACAAGGGCAAGCCATTACAGATAAAAAGGCTTCATCCTTTCTTTTAGCCCTTGCTAAAAAACCGCATATTTACTATGGCTTGCCTCAAGCAAAAACGTTAATTCGTATCCTTATAGAGTCTTCTTTTAAATTTGAAGAACATCCTCGATTCCTTTTAGACCTCATAGAAAAACTACTACCTCTAGGTAACGAGGAGGCCGAAAAGGTATTTACTGTTCTAAATCAAATGATAAAAAATAATGATGGGCTTGAATTTTTAAATGCCCACTCTTATTTAAGCGCGCAGCAATTAAAAGAAATCACCCTATTTCTCACCAAAGTTAACTCATACTCCTTAGGCATAGACCTTATCAAGGGCCTATTCGAGCTAGATAGTGCTTATGATCTTGCCGAATTAAATGCGGCTTTGAATGAAAAAAACAGTGAAGAGGCACAATGTTTATTAAAACTTGCTCAGAGTATTTGTCAGCATACAAAACAACCTTTGGCCGATGAGTTACGAAAATTAAAAGATAAACCTTTATCAGCGTTAAAAAAACTAGCTCAACTGCATCAAGTGCAGTTCATTAGCACTTCAGAAATTTTAACGTTATTAGATAGGGCTTCTTTAGATGGGGCTATCACTCACCTTAAACGTCAAAAATCCCAAGAGAATCTGCAGCGCTTTGAGTATGATGCCGAAGTGGTTAAAGCAAAAATTGCCGCGATTAAACTGAAATCTCATAAAACTGATGCCCCCCTTCCTTTAAGTGAGGAAGAACAAGAGCGTTTATGGGCTGATTATCAATTATTAATGGCGCACATGGTTGAAAAACCATTTAAATTTGAATCCTCTGGAATCACAAAAGAATGCACCATTTATGATTTAGATGAAACTGACTTTCCGATTGTATTTAAAGCGCTGCAAGAACGTATTGCGAAAGGAGAGGAATGCCATCACAATCAATTACTCTTAATCGCCTTAAGTGCAGAAGCGCTTTACCAAACCACAAAAAAGTTTCCACGTTGCACACAAATACTCACTTTATTAAAACGCTTGCACTATCCTGGAAACTTGATCCACGAACTCAAAACAGGAGAAGGGAAAAGTATTGTAGGTGCCATGCATGGTGCCTGGCTTTGCGCTCTAGGGCACACGGTCGATATAGCCACTGAAAACGACGAATTAGCTCATAATGCTTTAGATAAATTTGGCCCCTTCTATCAGTATTTAGGGATTGGCCACGGAGAAAATATTCTTGCCGCTCAAAGCGCTCATCATGAATATGTTTCCAATGGTATAAATTATTCCACCGCATCAAATCTTGCGCTTTTTCGCACGCGCATGACTTTAGAAAAGAAGCCACTTCCTAAAAATCCTGCTTTAGTATGTGATGAGATTGATGCGATATTAACAACAACCATCCAGTTTCGTTTGGCTGCCAGCCTAGATCCATTATTAACTGAGACTAAGAAATGGACCAAAGCTTATCAATTGCTTCTGGAGTTTGTAAAAGAAAAAGAAATCTATCTAGATAATCCCTGCAGTACACAAGATGACGTTTTAAATTTAAGAAACTATTTTATTGCCAAAAATCCTGACCAAGACTTCTTTGAATTTACGAACAAAATTTCTAATGAATTACTCAACACCTTAATTGAATCCTCTATGGTAACTCATGAGTTAGAAGAAAAAGTGGATTATTATGTGGTTGAAGCGGATGAGAAACAATATTATGCAGCCCCAATCCTTGCAACTACTAAAAGACCTGATCCTAAAGTAAGCTATTCAGAATATGTACAACAGCTATTGCATACCGCACTCAATGACAAAAATCCACCTCCGACGTATCCTTTTGCTATAAAACCAAGCACCGAAACATTGGTAGCAACCAGTGCTAAAAACTTTTTTGATTATTACCGCTTAAATGATGGGCCAGTTGTCGGATTAACCGGAACCTCTGGAAGTCGTGTCGAGCTGGCCGAATTTTATGAGCAACAAGGATTAGTCGCGTTTAAATACCCAACATTCTACCCCGATCTTTCTGAAGACTTAGGCTTAGTCACAGCCTTTGGGCGAGAAGAGCATCTGAAAAAAATCCATGAATGGATTGCAACTTATAAACGACAAAACCCCTCACAGCCTATTTTATTGATCACCCCGTCTCCCCAAGCTACAGAAAATATATGGGCCTTCTTAAAAACAAAAACCAAATGGCCGTTGCAATGTTTTCACGGCTACGCTGAGGCTGGAAAATCAGAGGCAAATGTCATTTATACCGCAGGTAAAGATGATTTTCTTACTCTAGCAAATCAAAGTTTAGGGCGTGGAGCAGATATAAATCCGGAGCATGAACAAGGATTACTGGTTATTAACACCTGCACCGATCTGACCCCCAGCGAGTTAGATCAAATAAAAGGTCGAGCTGCCCGCAATGGCGAACAAGGGGGATATATTTCTCTTATTGATGCACAAAATATTGGTAGCCCTAATGATTCAGCACAAACATTAGCTGATGCCTTTAAAGCCCATCAACTCCAAATTAGTTGGAAACAGCAGCAAGAACGTTCAAAAATGCGTCTACTAGAAGACGCTCGCTATTTTATGATCCACGAGTATGTTCTTAAACTTCGTGAAACAGCGGATAAAATTTTAATTCGTCAATATGGGGAAAGCGCATCAATTACAGATCACGCAAGTTTACTTAGAACGTTAAGCACGCTGAATCACAATGCAGAGAAGCATTATGAACAATTGTTAAATAATCACAAGGCACTGGATAGCAATGCTACCCATGAGTTTTTAACTGCCCGAATTAGCGATCAGAATAGAGTGCTTGATTTATGGCTTCCGCAAAATAAATTTAATTCAGTGCAATTTGTGGAGCCATCTATTCCTCTTGACGTGTTAACGAGTGCTGCGCCGCAATTCTCCGATGTAACACTTAATCAATTAAGTGCTATGGCCGATATTTTCTATCGCAAATGGAGCATGGATGGTCATCAGAAAACGGTAGAAAATATTCATAGACTAGAAGAGATTAATGAGCTGTTTGATCCTTACTTTAAAAATAAATGCAGCTTTAAACAGGCACTCGGACAAGCATTAGAACAAAAGAAATATCTTCAGCCACAACTTATTCACAGCCTCACTCTAGAGGTTAAATCTAATGTTGATGAGCTCATTGCCTATGCACAAAATATCCCAGTAATCGGCTATTTAGTACCTGCTGAGCGCATTAAAACCTTTGTTTCAGAGTATCTGGAGACCACTAAAAAGCAAATTGAAGAGAAAAAATGGGATGAGATAAGTCTACCACAAATAGATTTATCGAGCGTTCGTTCTTGGTTTAGTGGAATCAGCACGGCATTGACAATCAGTGCGGTGTTGATGGGAGGTCCAATCCCCTACATTATAAAGAGTTTTATAATACCTACTATTTTTGGGTGGATAAAAAACAAACTTAAAAGCAGCTTTAGCGATTCAGAATCACTAATAGCACAAATACTAATTGGACTTGATGATATTGGTAATGACCTGTGCACGGTAATTAAAGCACTTACAGAGATATCGAATGAAAAGGAAATTAAAGTGGGTTGGATCCTAGATAATTTGGGGCCACTTGCAAAAAATAAAGCGCTACTGTTGGCCTTATCAAAATATTTAGAACTAACTGGGAAGAAGGAGCTTATCCCCCTAATTCCAATAATTCCGGAAGTTTTAAACCTTTTAGAAGCTTATCGAGAAGAACAACCCAGAGCATTATTAAACGTCGATGCTTTAATGACGTTTTTATCCTATGCATCTCGCTCTGAACCTATTTTAAACGCTCTAGAAAATACTCCGTATAAAATGAGTTTGCAGCGAGCATCTCAACTAAACTCTGATTTTATTAGTCAAATTAGTAACCTTTCTTCCTATGAGTTTTTAAATTTACTAAAAGTTATTGCTCATCCCAATTTCTTTTCTCTATTGGGAAAACTTCCAGCAGCGACCCACTACGAACAGCTCTGCCAGTGGCTGGAAAACATACCTGAGGATTTGCCTGTTGATTGCCAAAATGCCTTAAAAGAATTCCTAGATTATCAAAAAGATCCTGAACGAATTGCCGAAGAAAGCAAACAGGACTTGTTGCATTTGCGTACTAAATTTAGCCTAACCATGGAGCGGTTCACCACAGGGTTAGAGCGATTAAAACCAAGACTAGTGATAAAACCAGAAGAGCCTTCTACCTTAAAAGCTGAAGTTCCACAAAAAAGCTTTTGGAGTATGCAACAGATATTAATATGCTCGGCGACTTTAGCTATTCTAGCTTGCAGTGCGGTCTATCTTTCAATTAGCCTCGCACTTACTGGTGTGTTTCTTATGGGCTGGATGGCATTCCCCCTCCTTGAACAACAAATTTCTAGCAACCTAGAGCCTGTGCAAAATATAGACCCTAACGAACCGCCATCTGAACCCTCGCCATTGGCTTTGCTTAATAGTAACCCGGTTAATATTCCTAATTCGAACCAAGAGAAAAATGAACGCTTTAAGGTGCAAGAAGAGCGACTCAATCTCAATGAGTCAAGAAATATATTTTTTGCGAAGACATCTGTTCCAAAAAAACGGTTTGTAAAAGACCAAGACCTGGAACCAAATCGTATAGTAGCCGTACTATAGATCATAAGGTAGGTAGTGTATTAAAAGTAGCGTAGCATGATTGTTCCAACTAATGGTATGTATTTAACTCACCGTTCTCGTAAATTTTCACGACTAAAGTAAATTACAAGGTAAAGCGTCCATTATCTTGTGCATTTGACCTGAACCATCCCGGGGTAGGTTGAATATAAGGCACATTGATCGTATAATGCACAGCAATTGTTAAGCGAATTAATACCCACTAACCACAACCAGGTATAAAACCATGCTAAGCCGTGAACAAATATACACCATGCTCATGATACGTAATCGCGAAAACACCATTTTTTCTGAATTTCCAGTTGATTCAATTCGAGAAATCAGAGGGTGGGCAACAAGCGATGTAGCACAGGCATTGCAGTATGCAGCGTATGCTCGAAAAGAAGATGTGGACGCACTGCTTAAAATGTTAGATGAGAATCCAACGTTACTGCTTCAAAGAGCCGATGTGAAAACACCTGGTGGCAATGAAATAAGAAATGTAACCATTTATGAATTGGTATTGGGTGCTGGGGATTATGAGCTGGCTAAGATGGTGCAGGGTTATTTCTCAAAAATAAAAGATGGTGAGCAGCAAAAAATACGCCAATATGAGCGCTATAAACCCCACATTGATGGCATACTGAAACAAGAACCCTATAAATTAGAGCTATTAATTCAAATCATTAAAGATGCTTCTGCTGAAGATGTAACGGCACTGCTCAAAAAAGATATGACGCGCGCGAGTAAGATTCGTGATGCCATCATTAAATTTCGAAAGGACTGGGCGCCTCGAATTATGACGAAACCCTGTATGCATTATAACTATGCAAGTCTTCTATATGCTTTTGAACTACTTGACCGTGAATGGGATGATTTATATAAAACAAGCGGCGATAATTGGGACAAGATTCGTTTGGTGTGGCGGCAATTAATCGGTTTTGAAATGAGGCGCTTGCCCGGTATTGATAGATGTCTGATGGCGCAGGGTCTTTATTATATGATAGAAAAAAAGGAGTCGGTCGGGAGGTCCTATAAATTTAGAGATGGTGATGGGAATTTTTCAATTTTTACTACCGATGATTCGCTTGATGGTCTTGGTGGGGATTTTTCGGTCAATATATTCGGGTTCGGCCCGTCGGCTTTGAATACTGGGGTTTCCTGTGGCACCGCACGACACCTGCATCGTTGTTTGGAAAAACTTATGTCGAACAAAAACTTACAACTTGCAGAACTTATGCAGTCACAACCAGTGCATCAACCGACTGGATGTCTAATTCTGTGAAATGAAGGCTTGAAAGTGCAGTCGCGAACGCGGCTGCTTTCTCGTGCTTACACACATCAATAAAGTGCTGCAAAAGCACCTGGTATTGCCAAGTTGCTGAAGTTTTTCCACCACATGCCCCATCGATGAAAGTAATTTCTGATTCGGCGAGCAGAGAACCCATCACTCACCATATACTGTTTGAAAAATAAGGAAATTGCTCTATAGTTTTTTAAACCAGGGTACAGATCCCGTATTCTATAGTTCGATGTCATTATGTAGGCGCCCAGAATTGGAGTATAGCACGCCCTTTTCTGCTGGGCTTAACAAGCCCAGCCTATGCGATTTTCCTCGCGTTCCCGCAGCTTTTATGGCAGAGCAAAATGCCATCCCATTGCTTTAGACAGTCCTTCCAACATGATTTCTCCACGTATACTATTGCCTTTAGAGTTAACTCGTGGACTAAGAACAACAATACCAGCCTTGCCAGGAACAGTCGCTATAGTGTAACCAGAGACCCCGCTTTTAGCAGGCATTCCGATTTTTACCATGTGAGTACCTGTTTCGTCATATAAACCACAGGTAGCCATGATAGCAACCGTAATTTTGCAAGTTTCAGCAGAGATAATTTGTTCACCACTCATGGGATCCCTTCCCCCATTGGCCAATAAGGTAGGGAGATACAGCATTTGCTCCAACATTGCCTCATAAGAACATAACGCAAAATAAAGATCTAAGGTTTCATGAACATCGGCACCGAGATTATTTCTGCTTTTCAATAAATAAGCGAGTGAGCGATTGCGATTTCCTGTGCGTTTTTCCGAAGCAAAAACTAAAGGATTAATATTTAATCGTTCTTTAAATAATTTTTGTACCCAATGTTCTAACCACCTAAATTGTTGCTCGCCAGCACCAGGTATGCGTGAGCATAAAGTAATTGCTCCCGCATTGAGCATGGGATTTGACGGTTTGGGTCCAAATTGTTCTAAACGAGTAATTGAAGCAAAATCATCCCCCGAAGGTTCCACCTTAACCCATTCAAATAATTGCTCCTCCCCAAATTCTTCGAGCAAACCGATGAGGGGAATCATTTTAGCGGTGCTTTGTAGTGTCACCGGATGAAGAGAACTATTGCTATAAGAAAGCGCCGACTCTCCTATAGGGTGTACAGCAATTGCTGTTAATTCGTGATTGACATTAGCAAGTTCGGGAATGTAATCAGCTGTCTTGCCTTCTTTATTTAATTCAGCTGCTTGCGCAAGCTCTTGTAACAAACTAATTGTAAGTGACTTCGATGACATAAGGTTACTAGCATGAAAAAAGGTCTATTATGGTAGATTTAGCACAGTAAAACAAATATTTTGTTTCTAAATGCTTTTTTATTTCAATTTGCTCTTAGTTAAATCGATCAGCAGAACAAGCTATACTTAACAAGTAACATACTCTTTCAAACAAATAAGAGTAATAAGGAGGGTATCATGTTAGGATGGGCATTAACCTTTTTAATTATTGCACTTATTGCTGCAGCATTTGGGTTTGGTGGTATTGCGGTAGCTGCTGCAGGGATTGCAAAAATCTTATTCTTTTTATTCTTGGTCATTTTCCTGGTATTTTTAATTATGGGTTTGCTAGGACGACGACCCCCACCTCCACCATTATAATTTTTCGCAGTAAAATTTGGGGATAAAGGCTTCAGCCTCTATCCCTGTGTTTAATTTTGTATAACTAAGGACAATTTCGATGGAATACAGACAACTTGGAAAGTCAGGCTTTAAGATCCCCGTGCTAAGCTTCGGGACGGCTACTTTTGGTGGTGGAAATGATTTTTTTAAATCATGGGGTAGCTCAGGAGTAAAAGAAGCAAAACGGCTTGTTGGTATATGCCTTGATGCAGGAGCTAATCTTTTTGATTCTGCGGACATCTATTCTGATGGGCTTGCAGAAGAGATTTTAGGCAAAGCTATATCTGGTAAACGAGAGCAAGTCCTCATATCGACTAAAGCTACTTTTCGTTTAGGTAAGGAAGCAAATGACCTAGGTTCTTCTCGTTTTCATTTATTAAAATCATGTGATGAGCAACTTAAACGCTTAAAAACTGATTATATTGATTTGTATCAGATGCATGGCTTTGATCCACTCACTCCTGTAGAAGAAGTATTAAGAACATTAGAAACCCTGATACAAAGCGGAAAAGTACGCTATATAGGCTGCTCCAATTTTTCAGGGTGGCATTTGATGAAATCACTTGCAGTAGCTGATGCGATTGGCACAGACCGATATATAGCGCATCAAGTTTATTATTCATTGATTGGGCGGGATTATGAGCATGAATTAATGCCTCTAGCCTTAGATCAAGGGGTAGGCGCTCTTATTTGGAGTCCTTTAGGCTGGGGACGTTTAACAGGAAAAATACAACGCAATAAACCTTTGCCTCCTATAAGCAGGCTTCACAATACATCTACAGAATCAGGTCCACCAGTTTCTGATGCAACATTATATAATATTGTGGATGTATTGCTGCAGCTTTCGAATGAAACAGGAAAAACGGTCCCCCAAATTGCATTAAATTGGCTTTTACAAAAGCCCAGCGTTTGCAGCGTAATTATTGGCGCAAGAACGGAAGAGCAGCTGCATCAAAATCTAGGCTCTGTGGGTTGGAACTTAACGAATGAGCAAATAAAAAAGCTTGATGAGGCCAGCACACAAACACTTCCTTACCCTTATTGGCATCAGGCTCAATTTCAGTCGGATAGAATGGGGAGTTAGAAATTTTGACCTTTATGGAATAGCGCGCTCATTCACGAGAACGTATGCCCTCGTCGATAATTGTGCTTAGCCCTATATACTACCTGGTTTATAGAGATTAAAAACAATTAGGAACACGCGCCAAAACATTCTCGTGAATAAGCGCTTAGTCGAGCTATAAATATGATAAAACTACCGCTTAGCAAAACGCTTAAGAATATGTTTCGGCAACAAAAGCCAATAACGCCCCCTATTCTTCATATGCTCACCCAAAAATGCAGCCATTTTTCCGGAGCCCCAATAAATATCACCTCGCATAAAGCCACGGATTGCCCCACCCGTATCTTGAGCGATCATAAGGCGTTGTAAACGCTTGTCCTCATCCTGATCCTTTTTAGGACGTGTTGTACTTAGCCAAAGTGGCGCACCTAACGGAATCCATTTTTTATCGACAGCTAAAGAATAACCCGGTGTAAGGGCCATTCCTTGAGCCCCTAGAGCCATCGGCTTCTTTAATGATTCAAAAAAAACAAAAGACTTATTTTGATGCATAATCTCTTTTGCTTTTTGAGGGTGTGCCTCTAAATAACGAATAATCGCTTCTTTGGAAGCATTATCACGAGTCATAATTCCTTTATTTATGAGAATTTTGGCAACTGAGGTATAAGGCGCCCCATTTTCTCCAGCATAACCAAGATAAATGCTCTTACCATTAGGCAATATAATAACCCCAGAACCTTCAATTTCTAAAAATAATCGTTCAATAGGACTGTGGATCCAAGCAATAACTGGAGCTTTTTTCTTAAGTGCACCATTATCAATTTGCGCACGCGTCTTATTACGCCCTCCGGACTTGGGTAAACCATAAATCGGCGTACTGTATTTAGATGTTTTTGTTAACCCACCTTTGATTTGGGGCATGTAATATCCCGTAAATAAACCATTAACCGGCTTTTTTTGTTCAAACTTAATCGGATGAAACCACTTTTCAAAAAATGTTCGGGCAGTATCTTCCGAAATAGTTTTAATGCCAACAGCGGCTTTACATGCAGGATGCCAATCCCCCGCTTTTAGCTTAATATGCTGAGAACCAATCGGATGAGACGGTTGTTGTTTCAAAAATGTTTCACAGGACAACTGAAATGCCAATAAAGACTTTTTAACATCCGCCGTATCCCAACCGGGTAATTCTTCAAAAGATACCGATGATAAAGCTAGATTACCGCTAATCTTACGCTTTACTTTGATCGGTTTTTCATGAGGCTTTGATGGCTCACTTTTTTTAACTATTTTTTCAGCTTTAGCTAATTGAGTGGTTACCTGCTTTGAAACCATCTCACGCGCAGCATCAGCAATTAGCTTTACTGTTTTCGTAGACGGCGTCGGTGTCTTCTTTATTATCTTTGACGACTTACTAACACAGCTAACATTTGAAATAGATTCTTGTTTAATAGGCTTCTGAGGTTTTGGGTAATTTAACAATCCCCAAGCGCAAGAAACAAGGCCAATAGTAATGGTTGTACAAAGTAATTTCTTATTCATAGCGGAATCAATTTTACACAGTATGAAATTAAAATCAACATTGGCGTAGATTGGACTGAAAAAAAGAGCCTATTGTCCAATGTATTATTTATCTCGCTTGCCATTCTTTAAACTTATTGGCCTCTTGTGATGGCTGATTACAAATCAGTTTGTTCTTCCTAAATAAGCTCTTAATCCTAACCCAAGGGCAAATGAATAAAATTTGTACTATATTCTTAAAGTGTGATCATTAAAGAATTACACTCATGGAGGAAAATAATGAAAAAATTAATCATTACATCATCAGCTTTACTTGCGGTTTTGAGTTTATCCGGTTGTAATACAATGAATACTGCCGGTGAAACTGTGGGAAATGGCGTACGATACACAACCAATACTGTAGGTAATGGCATAAAGTACGGCGTTAATACTGTAGGTAATGGCGTGAGATATGGTGCTCAAACTGTGGGCCAAGGCGTGGGATTTGTAGGTCATGTAGTTGGTTCAGGAGTTGGAGTTGTAACAGGAAGACCCGCTACATATCAGAACAAAGTTGTTTACCATAATGGTCATCAATATGTGGTACGAAATGGCAGATATGTTCTTGTCAGATAATTCTTACCTTAATAGCCCTTCCTTAGTTTTATTGAAGAAGGGCTAAGTATTTCTGCAGCTCTTACATAAGCCTTTAATTTCAATAGTTATATTGCTAATAGAAAAGTCTATTTGATTCGCCGCGCTATATGTGGAATTAATATCAGTGGCGCAATCAAGTTCTTGAACAAAATCACAATGGTTACAAATAAGAAATTGCGTCTGGCCTACATGATGCTCATGCAAACAAATCACATAAGATTTAAGACTATCAATACAATGAATAAATCCCTCTTCATGCCAAAATTGAATAGCCCTATAAACCGTTTGCGGTTTGGGGTTTTTTACTTCTTGAGAAAGCTTTTCTAGAATTTCATAGGCGCCTAAGGGCTTATTTTCATTCACTAATATTTTAAGCACCCTCTCCCGCGGCTCTGTGTATCGATAACCGTTATGAACACAATGCTTATAAGCTTTATCAAGCAAACTATATTTCATCAATTTGTCTCAGTCATTATCCTAAATTAATCATACCATGCTCATTTTTAATAAAAAATTCCTATGTATTAAGCATGAGGTCGAGCTAGATTATTACATATTTGACAAAATAATAAACAAAAATTTTTGTTTTTAAACTTATTTCTACAAATCAGAGTAAACTCAAGAAGATCAATTATTGAACAAAAATCTTGCTACTCCACTATAATAGGTTAAGGAAGCACAAAGAACTCGCAAAGTTTAGAACTTAACATCTTAGTAGGAAGGTTTTTTCATGTTTATTGATGACTTAGCCAGTATGTACATCGCTCTTGAACAGATTAAGCCCTTGCTTAATAAGGTGTCGCAGAAACAAAAGAGTGCATTGGAACAATTGAATCAAAATGTTGCGATTACTGATTTAATCGTAAGATCGCCTTTTGCCCCCTATGGTGAAGCCGTTTCCTCCCCCCCTACCTCAGTCCCCCCCCCTATAGCTCGGCTTCAGGCATATATTTCAACCCTCCTTGCATTTGCGAATGAATATCACGGTATGATCAATTGTGATCTTGGATCAACTAGTTATCAGTTAAAAAAAGATAAAAGAAATAACATTACTCGTATCTCTACTCACGAATTCTCTTTTTACACTAAACAACCATTAACCCTCGCTGAATTTCAATCAATCTTAAGTAAGATAGAAACGATGGCAGGAAAACTAACGCCTAATGTCCATGCGTTATTAAGCTCATTTGCAGTGAAAAACCAAGATGGCACGCTATTAAACATGTCCGTATTTATTGAGAGCGGCAGTCCACCTGCAATCCATGTGTTTTCTAAAAATACCGCCTCTAAAAATGATATTAATTATGATGGAGGCGACTCATTATTTTCACAACAAAAAGATGAGCAAGTGACCTTTCATGCAGATAATATCAGTGGAGAACGTGACATCATCATTTCAACCGGAAGCGTTTTCGAGGTAAAAACTCAAGGAGGAGCCTGTTATACACAAGCCATTGATATCTGCTTAGACCATGCATTGCAGCACAGTAAAGAACTGATCATTCGCCGTATACTTGAAAATGGTGATGAAATTTTACCCAACCAAATCGAGCATTGCATCTCTTCAAATAGCATTGAATTATATAATGAGAGCATTATTTCAGATTATTGTGTGCATATTGATCCGTCAACATCAATGCAAGTCTACGGTGCACAATTAGACTTAAAAACACTTACTGACGAGGCTAAGACACGCATCACACCTAATGAATATCCACAAACGAAGATTGTTGAAAAAAAATGGGGGTATGAATTGGTCAATCCTCCTTTTGGTTCAGATTGTTATATTGAGGTATTTAATGAACGCCCAGCAGCTAAGTATATTCCCGAAATACAGTCAGCAGTTGAACAACATAACCAAGAAGTTCAATCCAAACAATTGACTGCTTTAAAACAGGAATATTTAGGAAAAAAAGGAAAAATAATTCAGCACATTGAGCAAGGTAATCAGCTAATAAACCGAATGAACGAATTAGAAAAAGGAATGCTAAAACGCTGCAAGCCCAACGTATTACAAGAGTTATTAAAAACAGATGAATACAAACATAAGTTGGAAGCAAAAGGTGTGGTTTCTAGCTGTATAAAGTTTATGAAGGATGCAATCAATGACAAAGGGAATGCGAGTTTGCTCTTAATACGGGCATGGAAAAAAGATTTTAATAGGCAAATAGATGCGATTACACCTTTTGGAGTTCAATCATCATTTAAAAAAGCATTAAAAAAAGAGCTCAATGAAGCAATTGATAACAAACTATCAAAAGACCTTGGTTGTGATTTTGAACCACCTCGCCCCTAAGATGTGATATCATCTTGCTTTTCATCCATTTATATCAATAATGAATCTTAAAGCCTTCTTTTTGGGAATGCTCATTTGTAGCACAAGCTTTGCCGCAGCAAAATTTATTCCCACCCAACCACTCCCAGCCCCAAGCTATACACTAAATGGCGCAGCCTTGTGCGCAACTGCGAAAGAAACTCTAGCTTATTTAAACAAAGGGCAACACTATGATTCTCAAGTAATTCATGAGGGTAAAGTCTTTAAAATACCTCTTATCCGAGTGAAACGAACATTAAACTTTATTTGCCAAAACCAAAATAAATTAAATGACCCAGTGTTTGTGAAACAACATTTTGACTTTGTGCGTTGGTACCCTGATCAAGCGCAAGCAAAACCACTTAAAGCTCAAAAAGCCCTTCTTGCACACCTGCCTCAAGATAAAATTTTGATGACTAAATATTACGTGCATCGAGCAAAAGGGGTGTCTAAGCCTAGTCCATCCTATCCTGTTGCCTTATACGCTCTTCCTCAAGATGAAGCAGCCTTATCGCTTGAAGAAGCCAATTCCAAGCCAGGATTAACGCGTTTTCATTATGGTAAACAAGCCATTATAAAAGGAGCTTTAGTAAATAAAAATGTTCCTGTCTTAGCTTATTTAAAACGTGCTGATTTCGAAGCCGCTTTGCTACAAGGCACTGTCGTGGTCGAATTTATCGATCAAGGCCATAAAACTCAAGTGTTTAATGTACATCGTTGTAATAACATTGCCTATGATAAAGCAAAAGCACCTTACCAGCAGGAACGTTATTGGTACTTTAAACAGGTTAATGGCATTAAAGGCTATGGTAAAGACGCAGACCACAAAATTACGGTAAATAGTGAGGTGACCTTTGCAGCAGATCTTGAGCAATTTGGTCTAGGTAAATTACTAATGGTTCAATATCCCGATCCTTCAGGAAAACTAATCACGCGAGCAGGTATTTTTGCAGATACGGGCGGTGCTTTTACACATAATCAATATCAAGTCGACTTTTTGACAGGGACATACGCAGGTAATGAAGCATTTTACAAAGCTAATCGCCATTTACCGGACTATGTAAACGCTTATTTTATGGTATTAAAAAACTAATATGAAAAACTCTCTACTTTTTTTATGTTTTATCAGTTCATTTGCACATGCTTTTTCTTGTGAAAAACCTCAAGTGATTCATCAGGCTCCAATTCAATTCGGTAAAGAGCGTATTGCCTTAACTCAGCAATATCAAAAGGATCATTACGGAATAGACTCTAAATCCATCGAGATTGAGCCCAAAATGATTGTGCTACATTGGACCTGTATCTCAAGCTTAAAAGTAACCTTTCGTGTATTTGACTCACCTGCGTTTCCCCAAAACTCCCCACGCACTAAAGATTTGCCAGGAGCATTAAATGTATCTAGCCATTTTGTAGTCGATCGCGATGGCAGCATTTATCAACTCATGCCCGATAATTGGATGGCACGCCATGTAATTGGCCTTAATCACTATGCCATTGGTATTGAAAATATCGGTGGGATAGATGGTAAAGATGACCTAACAGATGCCCAAGTAAAAGCAAATGCCTTTTTAGTCTGCCATTTAAAGAAAAAATACCCACAAATAGAATATGTGATTGGGCATAATGATTATTTAGGTTTTAAAAACACCCCTCTTTGGCAAGAGTTAGATCCGAATTATCAAACAGATAAAGAAGATCCTGGCCCTACTTTTCTAGATAAGGTTAGAACCTCAGTTAGAACATTTAAGACACCGACATATTGGCGTACTTACATGAACAAAGAAAACAGAGCCTGAATATAATTGAGGGGGTTCCTCAAATACAGTAGAATTGCATGCAGCCAAGGAAAAATAGACCGCATACAACTCATTATGCCTATTAAATATTCTATAATTATCTCAGTCTAGACTTTTACGAGCAGCCGGATTAATTAATGGATATTAAACATGGGGTTTTATTGAGGGGATATGAAACTGTTCAACCCTTTGAGGAACAACCAAACTCCACCTACCGAGCGACACGGCGCGTATAATTCGTTGATGGTCCAACTCTATTTACTAAAAAATGATTTACCAAATGCCATAGAATATTTTGAGCAAAGATCCAATGTTGAACCCGATACAGCAGCAAGACTGATGCTTGTTCTCTTTGAAGACGCCTTGAAAAAAACAAATGAGGAACGCATAGCAAAGAGCTGACTGCTGAAGTGACAGCCTACACTTAACATGAAGAACAGGAGCTAAACAATATCCTAAAAATACTCGTTGATCTCATGGACACGAAACAAACTACGCCAAATAATGTATCCGCCCTTGCTGCACAGGAACTATTTACACAAGAAACTCAATTAGATGCCGCCACCTCATCCCATGAAACTCAACCTGAAGGCCTTTCTAGGGGATAACTACAGAGAACGCTTAAACAAATGGAACTCTATCAGATAACGCGGAGGAAATTACTCCCTCCGAGACCTTATGCTGGACATTTGTAATGAGGCTTAAACTTAATATGGTTCTCCCCTAACAGCAGCCATTCCCTCCCCACCAGGTATCCCCATAGTGAGTAAATTACCATTTGTTGAATCAAAAACGGGGGCTGCTGCCGCACCGATTCCCCAGGAGGTTCCCGAAACAACTTGAGTTGATGCAGGAATCCCTGTTCCTGTAATCAATAAAGCTAAATTAGTTACAGGAACCGTAGGAGCTAGATAATGCACTGGAGCTGTTGCGTCGGTTGCAGGTACTGGCGTACTTGTAGTTGAATCATAAATAATGGTGCTCGTTGAGCCGATAATTGTTCGCAAAGTGGTTACTGAAACCGAAGTAACTCCGGTGCATTGAGTGGCAGAATGGCCTTTTTTGGCATCCCATTTTACAACAAGTGAGCCATTAAAATTTAACATCTGCTTCAAAGAGCATGCGCCGATATGATCGGAAACCTGAACCAGGATACTTGTAGCTGTAGAACCAACATTTATCCCATTAGCCAAACTATTAATAATCGTAATTTTCCCTGAGGTAACAGCACTAAATGCCGTGCCAGAAATTAATACAAAAAAAGCCATAGCTAACCTAATACATTGACATTCTCTTTTATTCATAACAACCCCTCTTCCTTTTTTATTCAGACATATACGGTAAAACCCCATAAAGCTTTGCGGTTTGCTCCGCTTGAACTCCGGCCATACCCATTCCACCAGGCACCCCAACAGTAGTTAATTCTCCATTTTTTATATCAAAAACAGGAGTCGATGCAGCATTAATTCCCCATGCAGTTCCTGAAACGACCTGGCTAGAGCTTGGATTACCAGAGCCTGTAATCAGAAGAACTAAATTAGACATCCGATTAGTTGGAGCCATATAGGTGGTTGCACCACTTGCTGTAGGTGCAGGTACAGTTGTAGACGTTGTTGTATCGTAGACAATAGTGTTTACACTACCTATACGGCTTTTCAACGGCGTAATCTTAACCGAGACAATTCCTGTGCACTGAGTTGTCGAATGTGCTTTTGTAGAATCCCATTTAACTACTGTTGAGCCATTATAATTCACTGTTCGTGTAGTGGCACAAAATCCCGTAGCATCTACAACCTGAACATTAATACTTGATGCTGTAGCTCCTGTTCCTGAGCCAGTTTCATTAGCTAGGCCATTAATAATAATAATTTGCCCTGAGGTGATGGCACTAAACACAGATTCTGAGGCCAAGAATGTCAATGCGATAGCAAATCTTTTTGTTCTTATATCCATAATAAAATTGTCCTTAAAGTTCTCGCATTAATAAGCCGTAAATTAAAGTCTAGCATCGGAATTTAAATTAATGAATGGAGCTTAACTCTATTGATTTAATTGAAAGATATGTAGTGAAGAAGCCCCCAGGAGTTTAAAGCACAGCCCCTACACTGTTTCACATTATTCGCAATGACGGCCATAAAATATCGCTCCTTGAAAAAACTATTCATCTCATAGAAAATGCCTCTCAGTCCCCACTGACTCATTACTATGCAAGGAAGAAAATGATGAATATTAGAAAACCCTTATTTTTAATGATCTGCTCTTTATCTATAACCGCTACAGCATCAACAAGCAGCCTTAGTTTATATGAAAAATTATATAAGCTTTCTGAGAAAGCTTATTATATTGACTACTTATTAAGCACTGAGCAGCGACAGATTGCGGACGAATTGGCAAGTCAACTTGATGCAGTGATTAGTCTACCTAATGACATTACCTGCGGAACTAAAATTGAGACATTTCAAGCGGCCTATAAGTGGGCTTATGGTTCCGATGGTTTAAACTCAACCTCATCAGAAGCAGAAAAATTTGCCAACCTGGTTACTGCAAAATTATGCCGGGCAGGATATCTTGATGTGTTTAAATTATCCTATAAGTTCGCTTATACAAGTAGCGGTATGAATAAGACACGTTCGGAAGCAAAGAATTTTGCCACTGGATTGAGCGATTATGAAGCTTCTAAGTTTTATGCTACAAAGTCATTACAATGTTATATCGATAGTTATAATTTTGCTTATTCCAGCGGCGGTATGAATAAGACGCGTTCTGAAGCCGAGCGTTTTGCTAATGAGCAGTGTTTGGGTTGACTCCCCGCTTCTTGCCTGTAGGTTGAGGCCATGGGCCCAACCTACTTATACAGTTAACCAGATATCAAAAATTAGCGATCTTACTCTCTTGATAAACCTCAGAAATACGATTCCCATCCCACATGTAACGAAGATGACAACCTTGCTTAGGTAAGGTTAACGCAGGAGGTCTAAAAATCGCCATGCATAACCCCTCTGCATTTCTAATGCTTGGATAAAGCAAACCCCAATGCTTTTCATCATAAACTTTTTTCCCAAATTCCTGGCTTTTATCGTAAAACATAGGATCTGGGTTTAATAACTCATTATACTCACTACCTCTCAGATCAATTAATGGCTTTTTGAGTTTGGCAATGTATTCACGCATGGTAATCGCGCAAGGCTTTTCTTGTGATGCATGATAAAAGCGTTCACGGTGAAAAACCGTCTCTTTTATGGCAGTTTCTAATGAGCAAGCAGCATAATAAACACCATAACTCCCATCAGTAAACCGCGAGGGCTGGCCAATATGAGTAAATGCCGCCATAAGTGGTGTTGATCCAGGCCCCCCTATCCAATCTTCTTTTGTGATTAAATTTATTCGGCCAAGTTCAGCCTGTATACGCTCATTTGTTAATCCTTCAAGTAAAGCGATTTGCTCAAGCTCTTCCTCTGAGTCAGCCCAATCAAACAAGGATATGGGAGGAAATTTTGAAGGAACAAGTCGATGCACATTTTTTTCATAATTGATTGATGAGTGCACTTAATATCCTCGCCAAAAGTCCAAAAATTTTCGCACATCCGCAAGACGAACTATTCCCCCTTCTAACATGTATTCTTTGGGGGTTAAGCCATTAAATGGCGGTAAAGTATTTTTACGATTAATCCACGTTCTTGCCTGTTCCGCATCATCAAATAAAATGCGCAAATCCTTATAAATACCTAAAAGATAAGAAACACGTTCCTTCTGATCTCGGCTGAGCTTTGACCGATGAGAAGTATAGGTTGAACGCGGCATATCCCCCATGAGAATACGTGCCTCAGACTCTTTAAGGTCAAAACGCTCAACAAGATTAAACAACGACTTCCATACAACTTCATCAGGGATTGTATTGATGGGGCTTGTACTAGCATGCATATCAATCACCTTTTCTCTTCCTCTATCATATGGATATCTTAGACCATGTGGAGACAAATGTCCATACAAATACTTTTTTGCGGAATTAATGTTCAAAATGATAAAGTATCCATAACAGCAAATTAATTTCAGGAAGCGATAAATAGTCACTTGATGTATTTAAACCTTTCTATTCGAAAAGCTCATATCCATATACCCCACTTACCACCTCAACCATTTGAAACAAAAGTTGAGTTTAATTATTATACTTACGCAGCATTATTTGATCAAATCCGGAATAAAACTAATATTCGGTGAAAAAAGAGGTTATTGAGAGTCCGTCAAGTATTGACTATTATTTAGACATACCTTGCAAAAAATTGCATGTGAGATTAATCCAATGAGAAATACAGTGTCCCAAGATCCTACTGTAAAAAAACTACTCCAACGAGTTAAAGAGTTGGAACTCACCATCAAGGTGCAACAAAATAAAATCAGCCAACTTGAATCAGAAAGTTTTCAGTTAAAAAACCTCATCGATAATCTTCCTGGTGAGATTTATTGGAAAGATAAAAATGGTATTTGGTCTGGTGTTAACAAACAAGGTGCGCAAAGCTTAAATCAAATGAGCTTTATTACTGACCGCTCCGATGTAATCGGTAAATCAGACTATCAGTTATTCAGTAAAGAAACCGCTGATGAATATCGAAAGAATGATCTTGAAGTCATGGCGAACAAAGTCGAAATTACCCGCGAAGAAATCAACAAGCTACCCAATGGTGAAACATTGGTTCATCTTTCTGCAAAAAGACCGTTATGGGATAAAGATGGCAATGTCGTCGGTATTGTTGGAAATACTGTTGATATTTCCTATTTAAAAAAAATTGAAGCTGAATTAAAAACGGCTATGGAAAAATCAGAAATAGCTAATAAAGCCAAAACCGAATTTCTAGAAAACATGCGTCATGATATACGCACGCCATTAACCGGCATTGTAGGTTTTTCGGAGATACTGAAGCTGAAGTCCGATAATGCTCAAATTAAAGAATATGTCGAAAACTTAGTGGCTTCAAGCCATGCATTGCTGGCTCTATTAGATGAAGTATTAGAAGCAATCATTGTAAGCTCAGGAGAAATCCCCAAACTTAAGAAAAAATTTGATTTGAAAAAATCCTTACAACAAATTATCGATCTCAATAAAGCCAAAGCGGCTCAAAAAAAACTGGAACTTACTCTGAATTTTGATTCATCAATTCCTGAACATTTAATTGGTGATAAAACTCGAGTCCATCGAATTGTTCTTGAACTTATAGCCAACGCCTTAAACTTTACAAATAATGGTTTTGTTCGACTCAGTGCAGAGCTTGCCAAACGAAACAACAGAGAACTTGTTATCAAACTTATTGTTGAAGATTCTGGGATAGGAGTACCCCTAGAACGACAGCAAGAAATTTATGTTCAATTTACTCGCCTTACACCGTCATACCAGGGAATTTATAAAGGTGTGGGACTTGGACTTTCAGTGGTAAAACAGTTTATTGATGAACTTGGTGGAGAAATTTATCTGGAAAGTGCCCCCAGAAAAGGCTCAAAATTTATTTGTATCATTCCATTACAAGAACCATTGCTGGATGATAACTTAGGGCTTTACGAGGAGTTTGAGGCTTCGAAAATACCCAACTATACCGAGGAACATAAAGCATCTTATTGCGATTTAAGTACCCATGAGTTTCGTGTTCTGGTTGTAGAAGATAACCCCATTGCACAAACCGTAGCTAAATCTATTCTCAGCAAGCTAAATTGTAATACCGACATCGCAGAATCAGGAAGACGAGCCGTAGCCCTGTGTAAAAGCAGCTCCTATGATTTAATATTTATGGACATCGGCCTCCCTGATCTAGACGGTTATGAAGTAACACATCAAATTCGAATGCAAGAATTGCCAAGAAAAACGCACACACCAATCATTGCCCTGACTGCCCATATTGGTGATGAAAACAAAAAGCTCTGTATTGAAGCCGGAATGAATGCCGTACTGACAAAACCTCTCTCCCTAAAAAACTGCTCAGATATTCTTGATGCGTTCATCCCAGAGCACCAAAAGAAAGAGGACGAATCCCCAACTGCACACTATTTGGCTGATTTGCCGGATACAATAGAGCATTTATTTAATCTAACTGACTTTCCCCTACTAGATATTGACGAAGGAATTAAAACTACGGGCAATCCAGCCATATTGGCCGAAATGCTCAGCTTTTTGATTCAGGATTCATTACCTAAAGATTTACAGCTCATGGAGGAAGCCCATCAAGCTCTTGACTGGGATAAAACTCAGCAGCTAGCCCATAAGATTAAAGGGGGCGCAATTTATGTTGGCACCGTAAAAATGAAAATAGCCTGCCAGTACCTTGAGCGCTACTGGAAAACAGGCCACTCTGAGTTGCTGGAAAAGTTATATCAACAGGCGATTGCAGTGATTCATGAAAGCATGCAAGAAGTTAGCCGTTGGTTGAGTGCTCATTAAGTAGAGTTTAATAAGTTAATTATTTTTGCTCAATCACAATATTTACTTCAAGGCTGCTATTGCGGCAAACGCTTCCATTAGCCCTAAGCACTACATAATAATAAAAGAGACCGAATTACCGCGGCTTGATCGTGGTATTTGGGAGTATTATTGATGGGCTCAAATGATTCGCTCTTTTGCACTTGCAGATGCGGCTACAGCTCATCAAACTCCTCACTGGAAGCAAAAGGATCGGCTGGCTCACCAGGAATTTTTCGCGACTCATTAGCCCATTCTCCAAGATCAATTAATTTGCACCGATCAGAGCAAAATGGCCTGAATTTATTTTCTGGTTTCCAGGTATCGGGGTTATCGCAAGTAGGACACTTTATTTTCTGTGGATTCTTCATGACTACATTTATTTGTTTATTTTAGAACATATAGTATATATCAAGCCTGGTAGATGAATAAATCTCAAATATTAATTTATATTTTCCTCTTTGATATGTAACAATTAGAAAAAAACCGACATGTGAAGTATTCACATGATTTATTACATGTAATTAGGATATGTACCCCCAATGGACGTTACCAAGCTTTTTATTAATTTTGGATTTTCAATCAGCTTAATTGCAAATGCCCTTTTATTTATCCCCCAAATTATCTCCATTTTAAGGCATCAATCAGTACAAGGCGTTTCCTTACTAACCTTCGCAGGATTTAATGTTATCCAGTTTTTTACTGTATGCCACGGATTAATCGAAGCGGATCATTTACTCGTCGCAGGTTACATTTTAAGCTTAATTACTTGTGGCACAGTTACATTCCTGATCATTTATTTTAGATACATCAAAAAAATTAACGAGCATAAACACGTATGAATTCTCTCACAGAGCAGAACGTTACCATATTAGCCCTGCTTCCCTACTCGACAGAAGAGGCCGAGCTTTTACATAAAAAACAGAAGCTTGATAATTTATATTTTTTAAACGTCATTGTAACACTTGCAATTACAGCACTTGAATCATTCTTAAGCGGACAGCTCACTGCATTTGACGCACAGGTAGGCGAAAACTTGTGTCAAATCAGAGCCTATAAGATTCTACACCTTTGTTATAAGTGGCTACATTCTGAAAGTGCTTTAAATCAATTCAAAGATGAATTAGAGAAAATAAAAGCTTATAAAGCACATCTAAGCGAACACATTTCTCACTGGGAAGATGCCGTAAAACATTCCGTTAGTTATAACAAACATTTAGATGCACCCGAAAAAATTGAGTCCTTTTTAAATCGCCATCAATTATTAATTTCACTCCATAGTGAAATCGTCTTTATCATTCTTTCTTGGTTTTTGACCCATTTTAATGTCCGCGACGATCATATTCCTATTGCCATCAACATAGAGTATATTGCTCGAGAACTTAAAATATCTAAATACAGAGCAAAACGTCTTACACACAAGTACCAACAATTAATTTGCAAATTAGGATGCGACTTTATTATCACGATTAGCCAAGCACTTCCAGACACCTGGCGTCTGGGAGAACTGTTACCGCAAGTATGTAAGATTGCGGATGAAAACCGCACGGTACTCCCCTGCTATATAAGCAGTGAGGTTATTTTTCATCATAATATTTTACAAAAAATCCCTATGATTTTAATTACTAAGCGATACGATAACCAACAAAATTTAGTAGATATTATTTACTTTTTAATTGAAGGTAATGAACTAAAACAACACAACTTAGCCCAGCCAATCGACATAGAAATGCCCTATTGTCTTGTTGTTAGAGGATTAGTGCTTAATGCAACAGAAACCATTAACTCCTACATTCAACGCATTATGCAAATAAGCCCTTTAAAAATAATCTTGGCAAATACAGCAAGCCACCCTCAATACTCTGGTAAACGGTTGCAAAATTTACGTGAAGACCCTTATCGTGAGTTAGAGACTAATGAACTGACCACAATGCATCAAGCCCGTTTTAATGAGATGAAAAAGATGGCATTGGCTGAGGGCTGCTCTAAAGAAAATCAAACTACCTTTTTTCTAAAACATATTTATGCAAGCCAATTAAAGTTAGAAATAGAATATCTCGAATCTCAATACGTCAATTTGGCCTTTAATGCCTATGATGTTCAACAACTTAGTGATAATCATGTTAATTAAAAAACAAAGGATAATGAAAAAACGATTTGATTTGTACAGTCAAGTCATAGAACGGATGCCAGCACATATTTATTGGAAAGATAAGAGTTTTAATTACATTGATTGCAATAAAGGCTTTGCAAAATACTTAGGTCTAGCCTTACCTAAAGAAATTATTGGCCGCTCGGATTATGATTTTCTTTGCATTGATGAAGCTAATATAATACGTGAAAACGATAAGCAAGTATTAACCTTAGGTAATATATGTGTTTTTGAAGAAGAAATTTCTGATAACTTTGGAAAAAAAACAGCTTATCTTACGCAAAAAATCCCCCTGTTTAACGCCTCAGGCGAAATTATTGGTTTGGCGGGAATTTCCATAAATATTACTATGCGTAAAGCACTGGAAGAAAAAGCACATGCCGATAAAGAAGCAACGGAACACCGACTGTTTAATATACTGAACAATTTACCTGGACACGTCTATTGGAAAAACAAGGATTCTATTTATCAGGGCTGCAATCTTGCTCAAGCACAGTCTGCCGGATTTTCAAATCCGGAACATATGGTTGGAAAATCTGATTTTGACATGCCCTGGAGCCATGAAGCAGAATCTTTACGTGAAATGGACCTCTGTGTAATGCAGCGAAAAGATGTGATTACCCGTGAAGAAGCCTCGAAACTCGCTAACTCAGATAAAGTATCCATATTCTTATCGAAAAAGGCGCCCCTACTCAATATTAATGGAGAAGTCGATGGGGTTCTTGGAATTTCATTTGATATTAGTGATCGGAAGAAAATGGAAGAGGAACTCGCCAAATCCCAAATTGCAGCCGAAGCAGCAAACCTGGCAAAAACAGAGTTCTTACGCAATATGGAGCATCAATTAAGAACTCCTTTTAGCGGAATTTATAGCTTGATTGAGTTTTTGGCATCCAATGAAGTCGATCCTGAAAAGAAAATGTATTTGGAAACGGTTCATGAATCAGCAAAGGAATTTGTGGATTTATTGAATGATATTCTTGAGTTTACCCGCAATGAGGCAGGAAACTCTCCCATTTTAGAAATGAAATTTAATCTCCATGAAACCATCTCGCAAGTAGTCAAGTTAGAACAAGCAACCGCACTGGCAAAAAAAATTGATTTAACTTTAGATTACCCCAAATCCCTCCCCGATGTATTTCTTGGTGATCCGTATCGTATTAAACGCTTAATTATGAACTTGATCAGTAATGCAATTAAATTTACAGAACAAGGTCATGTCTCTTGTCAGGTTCGCTTAGGTGAACGGATAGATGCACGCCATTGGATTCTGCAATTGATTGTTTCTGATACGGGTATAGGCATTTCCGAAGAAAAGCAATTGCTGATTTATGAAAAATTCTTTCGCTTATTTCCAGCCAATCAGAATAAATACAAAGGAGCAGGATTAGGATTATATGTAGTAAAACAAATAATTCATGAGCTTGATGGTGAAATTGAAGTCCAAAGTGAACTTAATAAAGGCACTACGTTTATCTGTACATTACCTTTTAAAAGCCCTTTACTTTTAAATAATAACCATTGAAGTCTTTTCTTGAAAATTAGAGTATTCTCAGTAAAAATTAAAAATAAATGGTAAGCGTTTGCGATGGTGCTATTTTTGAATTAAATACAAAACTCCATCGTAATGGCGGAAATTTGCATACACAGAGAACCCTTACCTAAAACGTAAAGTATGGGGCATGACCGCCCCTACATTAAATAGAACTTAGACTTATTGGATTTATTACAAGGCAAATAATGCTCAACTCTATTCGAATACTAATCGTCGAAGATACGCGAATTGCCCAACTTGTTGTAAAAGCATATATGACGCATTTGGGATGCATAGTTGATATCGCAGAGGACGGGAAGTCAGCCATTCAAAGCACGACTCAAACTCAGTATGACCTTATTTTAATGGATATTGGCCTAGGAGATGGTCTCAATGGTTTTGAGACCACTCAACACATTAAATCACACAGTCCTTTAAATAAGGACACTCCGGTTATTGCTCTAACCTCCCATGGTGACTCCGATATCAGACAAAAAGCCGCAGATGTTGGTATGATTTTATTTTTACGTAAACCATTTACTACAGCCTATGCACAACAAGTCATGGATTATTTAAAGAATCATTCCGTAGGAAAATAAAGATATTGCTTTTGCATTGGATTGCTATTTCCATAAACGCAAAAAGCTCAAGCAGCCAACTACCTTTCTCTAAAGAAAATTTAACGATTACTCTGGTTTCTAAAAGCAAAAATGTGGTACTTTTGCTTTTAGAATTAAAAAGATGATAATTGTCTAAATCCACCTACGTAGAAAAGGCAACATATCTGCAGATTATAAAATTAATATGGACGATTTGGTATGAAGAAAAATAGACTTGTTTTAGCATTATCAACGAGCTTTTTAATTGGTAATGCCTTTGCAGGCACCATGGGGCCAGTAAAACCAAGTTGGAGATGGCTTGGAGAGTTTAGTGTTGGCCCAGCTTGGCAAAGTGGGGGTAGCACACAATCGTTCTATCTTGATTCAGATATCGAAAAAACTTACGCTGCAAATAAATCAACTCATGCAATGGCTGATTTCGGAGTTCTTTTAGGCGCACAATACAGCCTAAATCCAACGTTGATTACTCAATTTGGGCTTGCTGTCGGGGCAACCACAGACACAAGCTTATCAGGAGAAATCTGGGATGATGCTGATCCACAATTTAATAACTTCATTTACAGCTACAAACTTCAGCACACTCATCTCGCAGTGAAAGGTAAATTGCTTGCAGATATGGGCTATATGGTAATGCCTTGGATTAGCGCTAGTGTGGGTGTAGGATTTAATCACGCATACGCATTCAATAATGTTCCAATTATTGAAGAAGCAATTAAAAATCCTAACTTTTCTGCTCATACTCAAACAAGTTTTACCTATACACTAGGTGCAGGCATTCAGCGATCATTAACCGAACATATCCAAGTAGGTATTGGTTATGAATTTGCTGATTGGGGCAAAAGTTCGTTAGGAAAAGCCTCAGGCCAAACAATGAACACCGGAATTTCATTAAACCACCTCTACACTAATGGATTCTTAGTAAATCTTACCTATGTAGGCTAGACCACTCGAGCCTGAATGAATCGCTTTACTTAGGCTATGAGAGAATCATCACCGCCAATGCCCATCGCTTATCCGTGAGGCATTGGTAAAAAGGCAAATTTAACCACTTTTAGGGAATAGCTATGTTAGGGAAAATTTTGTGTGGTAGCGTTGTTTCTTTACTTCTAAGTAGTCCATCTATTGCGGGATTCTACATCGGTGCCGGTATCGGGCCTGAATATGCTCAATTTACCCAAAAAACTCATGTTTTGGACAATTACGGTAGTTTTAACGTTATCGATGAACAAAATTTTTCCGGTGCAGGTATTTTTGGCACTTTTTTTGGCGGATATTCTTGGACCCACAATTGGTTTTATTTAGCGGGCGAAGCTAATTTTAATCCCAGCTCCCTCCAATACAGATTAGTCAATAAAGAATACATTCACAAAAATTTCGAGAAATCGTCATTTACTATTCACTATAGTGAAGGTGTAAGTGCTCTTCCCGGAGTTTTATTAACCAAGGATGCGATCGTTTATGGGCGAATTGGTTATGCAAATGGCCATGTGGAACTTCACAACTCAGACCCAACCATACGCAGTTCAAAGGCGAATCGTAGTGGTATTCGTTATGGTGTGGGAATGCGCTATAACCTATCAAATCAATGGGCCTTAATGGCCGATTATAGCCAAACCAATTATGAGAAATTCCATAGCCGTGTTTATGAACCTAATGGTGGAGTCTACAAAAGCTCACGTACTTATCCAGTCTCAGCACAATTTGCCTTTGGAATTATTTATAACTTTGAAAAACCAGTAGTTTTTGTTAAATAACGATAGAGCATTTATTCATCCAGGCTAAATCGAATGTAACCTGGATGAACCAAGTGTAGTCTGGGGAAAATTTTTAGTGATAATTATGGGAGATCTAAACCTCGGAATTTTTTAACAATTTTATAAAAAAAACATTTTATTTCTCTTAATTCTCCTGATTCTCTTTTCACAGCACAATGTTGTTCTAAAATTTAATTAAGGAAGCAAAAAACAGAAGCATCGCTAATTTTAAAAGGAGTATTAACATGCTCAACTTAGATACAGACATGATTTGCAATATTCTGGATAAAATGCGCCAATTTCAAGCCAAGGAAGAAGTTTCTTTTCCGGAAGTAACAGATGATATGGATGCATATTATGTTCTAGCTGATTATAAAAACGATGCTGTTTATGACGAAGCAGTTAACATTATTAATAATTTACGTCCAGACCAGCAAGTAACCCTAGTCGCCTTAATGTATCTGGGGCGAGAAGATTTTGATGTGAGTGAATGGGATAACGCCATTGAATTCGCAAGCCAAGAATTAACGAACCATACTGGGCAGTATCTCTTATCTAGGCCTTTAGTCGCTGATTATATTGAAAATGCATTAAATTTATTAGGTCTTTCCTGTTCTGAATAAAGAGTACCCTATCACAGGATTATTATCCAGATAACATGCTATAGTGTTAAAATCTAAATACACTATAAAAACAACATGCATGTACTTACTATTTACCACAATCCTAGATGCTCTAAATCTAGAGAAAGCTTAGCCTTACTGCAAGAAAAAGGTATTGAGTTCGCTATTGTCGAATACCTGAAAATGCCGCTTAATAGAGAACAGCTCAATGATTTAAGGACACATTTTGCCCTCAAAGACTTCGTTCGTACCAATGAGCCTATTTTTAAAGAGCTCGGGTTATCCCTGGAAAATGAAGAGCAGGTCTTGGAAGCCATGGTAAAAGAGCCTGTGCTAATGCAACGGCCAATTATAACCTATAAGGGAAAGGCAATTATTGGACGCCCTCCTGAAAACGTATTAGCACTACTTGTCTGATGACAGGCTTCGAATCTCGTATACTACGCGAATAAAGGCTACAAGTGATCCATCAGCCGAATCCCCGCTACTTGCCCCTAGGCTCATAAGTTGCGAGATAAAATAGGGTACCGCGGTCATTCGGATCTGCTGACCCCATAATATTTATCTTAGCCAAGTATTCTTAAATAATTGCATTAGTTATTGAAACCAGTTTTCATTTAAAAACTGGTCTCATTTCCTCATCCATGGGTGGCGCTGAAGGTGCCACAATTACCTGACTGGTATTTTTTAATTCATCAAGCGCAAAAGTAAGTGACGCGTGGATAGTTTCCAATTTACTAACCAACCGTTCCAAAATAGATACGGAAGCAGTGATTGACATATTAAAGCCCAATTGAGTCAGGCCATACTCCAACGCAACGCCCCCTAACAAAGGCACACTCGCAAATAAAAAAGAACCCGTAACAAAACCTAGAAAAGCCGAGCCAGCTAAACTTGCCTCCGTACTGTTTTTAGACAAAGTATGGGTTAACGTGGGTCGTGGCTGATTCAAAACCAGCCTATGTTTTTCCAAACAACTAGAAATAGCATTTTGTAATAATTTGATTAATATAAGAATATTATTAAGCTCTATGATACGTTCGGGTGAGGCAGGAAGGCAATCAAACTGTAGGATAATCTCATCCAATTGCTCACAAAGATTAGTAATGATAATGCTTTTTTTATAGCTCTGATTCCCTGCATTATTATCCACTAACTCCTTTAATTCTTTATTCTTATTCCGTAATTCATTCAATAAAGGGTATAAATCACGTAACTCTTTGATACGTTTAAAATGACTGTGTCTTTTAGAAAACATTCTTCTTCCTTGAGTTAAAACAAATCTCTCTACTCACTTTGAATAAAACCAAATCATTAGTCAAGCCCACAAATACTTGACGATCCCAGGGTTATGTGTGAGTCTTTAAATATAAATCCCATGGAGTAAACTAAATGCTTACACAAGTTTTAATAAATATCTGTTGGGCTCTATCATTCACCTTTTTTGGAGCAATACTCGGTAGCGGGTTAATGCTCATGGCATCAACCATTGTCCCTCAAATTCTCAGTAAAAACACTCCTCACATAGATGAAGCAAAAGAAATGCTGCGCGGCAATACCGCAGTTGCAGAATACTATGGGCGTGTGGTTTCTTCCGTTATTATTGGCATCAGCATCATCATTGCCGCTTCTGTTCTTGGGGGACTAATTGCTGGACTACATGGTTGAGTCTATAAGGATGGGACAATTTCTTTTAGTACTAACCCTCTTATGTGCATTTAGCCTTAACGGATGGACTCGCGGTGGCGGCGGCTGTTTTGAACAAGGAACCTTAATTGCAACGCCTCACGGCGAACGTGCGATAGAAAAGTTACGTCCTGGAGATTGGGTTTGGAGCAATATTGCAGGAAAACATCAAAAAGCCAAAGTCGTCGCTACCAGCCAAGTAACACCCCAAAATTACTTAGAGTTGACGCTTTCGACAGGCGTTATCCATGTAACCGAAGAGCATCTTTTTGCCATAAAACCAGGAGAGTTTCGTCGAGCAGGTAACCTCAAAGCTGGTGATAACATTATCATTTGGCATAATCATCAATGGCAGCCTTTAGCCATTAACGGCATCCACCCAATTAAAGCCCAGAAACCCGCATTCAATCTATTAGTAGACTCAGGGGCTACCTATTTTGCAAATGGGGTTCTAGTTCATAACAAAGGTTGTTTTTTACCTAATACTCCCGTTTTACTCGCTAACGGGCAAAATAAAGCAATTAACACGATTAAACCTGGCGACATAGTCCAGGCTTATGAAATTAATGGTGCTCTTGTTCCGACTAAGGTAAAGCAGGTACTGAAACATCAAGTAAATTCTTATTATGTGATTAGCACACCAAGCTCAACCATCAAAGTAACGGGTGAACATCCATTTTATGTGGGTAATGGTCGGTTTAAAACTGTGGAAACACTACATCCTGGGAATTTAATTTATGCGTTTGCAGCCAATCAGTTAAGGTTTGAGCGAATTACCTCGATAAAGAAAATTAAGGCAAAAGCCACTGTTTATAACTTACAAACGGATGAACCACATACTTATTTTGCTGCAGGCATCGCCGTTCATAATAAAGGAGGGGGTGGCGGTCATGGAGGTGGTCATGGTGGGGGCTTTAGAAGTAGTTCCAGTGGTAATAGTGATGATGGAGGATTCTTTTTCTTTATCATAGCGGGGATTATAATATGGAGCATCATTAAAAGCGCGCGAGAACAAAGAACCAATCTGGATTACAGCTATTCTCGAAATACTATCGAGCGCAAATCAGAAAAGACATTAAAACTACTGACCTTTCTTTCCAAGCAAGATAAAACTGTTGATCCCAATGCATTAAAAAGCATGGTGCATTTAACTTTTCTTTCCCTCCAAGATTGTTGGATGAAAAGAAAGTATGACCCGATGAAAAAATTATTGATGCCTGATTTGTTTCAACAGCATACAGTACAAATTGACGGAATGATCCGTAATCATGAAATTAACCGTCTGGATCGCCTGCAGATTTTAAACATTGATTTCGTGAATGTTCGCTATACTGAAAAACCTAACCAGCGAGAATTTACTGCGTTAATAACCGCTTCCGCACGTGACTTTTATGTAGATGATCGCACCAGACAGTACCTTCGTGGTGATGAAGAGCCCCAAACATTTCAGGAATTTTGGACCTTCCAGCTTCAAGATGCTACTTGGCTACTGCGTGAAATAGAACAATCACGTGAATCGGACTATTTAGAGGAAGAGAATTTTTGTGAATTCTTTACCGACGCGCAAATTGAAAAAATTTATCAAGATAAGGTAGATAACTTAGGTACGGCAGGCCCTTGGCTCGCTAAAAACGTGCAAGAAAAATCAAACCAAGTCGATCGTATGCTTAATTTCCTAGTTCAAAGCAACAAAATCTGGAATAAGCAAGCCATGCTTAACCGCGTCCGCTTGGTGTTTACGAATGTCCATTTGGCTTTTGAAGCCGGCGAATTAAGCACTGAAACTCAAGCACAATTATATCCCGATATTGTTGAACAATTTAATGAGTCAATCGCCACCTGGAAAGCTTCGGGAAGAACAATTGAATACCGTAATTTTTGCATACGCAAGGTAGAAATACTTCTAGTAAAAAGTTTTGACGACAAATCAAAAAATGAATTTACGGCCCGCGTAAGCGCACACGCTCAACGTATTCAGCAGCAAAATGACAACATCATAAGCAAAGATGCTGATGTAACCCTATTTGAAGAATATTGGACATTTGGGCTGCTTGATCACGAATGGAAGCTTAAAGAGGTCATGTCTCAAACAAGTAAAAATGAAATCATCAGCGCGGATAACCTCGAGGAAGGAAGTTCACCTGATTTAGTCAAATGGTATTATACGAAAAAACGGGCCATTTAAAGCGTACAGAACGGTCTTTTTGATCACATTATAATCATTGTTATAAATTTTCCTTTCATATATGATCGCCCATCCCCAAAATGACGAGATCTAATATTATGAAGCTTAATGAACTATTGGACGCAATTACTAAACAATGGAAACAACAAATCGTTGATATCCATATACGGCTTAATCACGCGATTAAGGGAAAAATAATGAGCGACATACAGGCAAAGGCGTTAATAAAGGAATATGAAACTCTTTATAGTCATTTTGTTAATTATACTTACAGTATGGCTTTGGCTTGTAACGAGCAAGTGTTTGAAAATGATTTAGAAAAATATACGCAAGGTCTTAAAAAGGAAGTCTCACACACCCTAAGATTAATTAATGATTATTGTCGTATCAATACAGAACTTCAAAATGCTATAACTCAATCCAATACGAATGAACAAAGAGCAACACCACCCAAGGCGCATACTCAACCGACAATACAGAGATCTGGTGAGTATTTGACTACAAGGAATCACTTCTTTCAATGGGCACCAAGCACTCCAGAACCGATGCTTATCGATAATCTATCACAACCCATACCGCTAGCACAAAAAGCTCCAGAAGTCCCTATACCTACATTGGATGAACAATTGGAAGCGGGAGAAATTTTCCCCCATGATCCAGACAAATATCCACAATATTATATCTGTAATTTTTAGAGAACTCTAGCCTGGATAAAGGCCAAGCGTAATCCGGGAAGAGAGCTTGATTGAGGTAGGGAAACCTTGCTCATGCTGCACTTGCATCGAGGCTACACGTCCGAATGCTTAGGGGGCCCGAGAAGAAGCCACATTCTGTTTTCGCCAATCCACCGCATTTATAATTTCAATCCAACGTTCCGAAGACCAGTTATTAATGCCAATGAGACATTGATTCTTTGCTTCCCGTATTAATTGTTTAAATTGCTTAAATTGCTCTTCCTCTAAATTATCAAGATCGTTATATTGTAAGGAAATTGTTTTTAAAGGCAATGATGCAAAAAGAGTACGTAATACTTGCCAATGATGGAAGGAAAAATCAGACACTTGTAATCGATTCCCATCGATAGAAAATTCGACAAGATTTTTAGCACCATCGAGCGCCGTGGCAAATGCCTCTAAACAACCAAGAGAAATAGCCCCGAAATTATTTCTTTTTAAAATAAGATGAGTAACCCTAGAGTCGTGAATCATCTTCCCCAAAGCCGCCATTTGCTCCACAGACATTGACGGAAATGGAGAATCCGATAAATCCAGGTGTTTTATTTTATCTTTACGCAATGTTAGTGCATACGCACTCATTTCTTCACACGTATATAAATGAATATCTTTAGGCCTTCTTGATTTGATAAACATGGTTATTTGCCTAGTCCATAAAGCTATTCATTCAAACATAAACTAAGTAATCTTGTAAATTACTTCCTTCAATTAGAGGAAAATTAAATCGTTTACCACCGATCATCATTTCCCCAATTACTGTTGTTTCCTCCATAACCATCATTATGTTTCTGATAATCTCGCCCCCCATGATGGTAGTCATCGTTATGCTGATGATGCTGATAGCCATGATGGCGATGATTACCATGCTGATGATTTCCATGATTTGAAAAACCCCGGTGCGGAGGGGGACCACCTCGAAAACCTCCTCCGGGATGGGCAAATGCAAATGAGTTGATCAATAAACAGAAGAAAGAGATAGAGACGCATACATGTCTTTTCATTTTGTTTTCCTTATAAAAAAATGAATTTAAAACAAGAATTAGCGTACGAATGTAAAAATAAGCGTAGCACAGAATTTTAATGGTGTGGGCTGCAATATTGAAGAGTGCACTACTCACTGCTAAGTAGTGCATTTATGATTAAATCCAATAATTAATCGCTACAGCAAAATTATTAGAATTGAGAGTAACGCGTGCATTACCGTTCGGATCTTCAAGGTCATAAACAGTAGGTATTTGCAAATTAACCGCATTTCCATACCCTACATGATTATATTCCGCGCGTAAGGACCAATTTTTCCCTATTGACCATTCGATACCAGCACCAATTAACCAACCCGTTTGACTAGTATGTGTGGAATAGTAATCGCCACCTTCATTTGTGTATGACAATCCTACCTTAGCAAAACTCGCCCCTGCTGTTAAATAGGGAAGAGGAACGATTTTATTCCAATTCAGAGCGCGACCTACTCGTCCCTTAATAGAACCTTGCATCTGATTCCTAAAAGAAAAACTATCAGACACATTAAGATTATAGGGACAAAGACAACGTAATCTATCTTTTTGATTCGTGTTAAAGGAAACATCCGCTTCGACACCAGCTACCAAATCGTTGATAAATTGATGCATGTAGCCCCACTGCATACCAGGAGAAAAGGTTGAATAGTCTGAACTGATATTGCAACGCTCATCTTGACTAGTAAAGCCTAATTGTTGGGATTTCAATAAGTCCTGGTTAAAGACAATTCCCGCCTCCACACCCGCATAAAATCCAGTCCATTTTACAAACGATTTGTGGGAGACATCCGTATTAGCATAAGCTATTCCAACCATCCCCATTGTGATTAGAGCACTCTTAGTTATTGCCGAAAGTTTATTCATTGTGCTATTACCGTTAAAGGATTAGAAACAATACCATCTTTTGTGCCAATGATGGTGCAGGAGCCATTTTTCCCATGCATCTTCAGAAAGGTTTGAAATTTGGTATGCCCAATTTGACAAGTAACATGGCCTGTCTGGCTGGTGACGTTATAAATTGTGGGGCCCGATCCCGGTACTGGTAACGGCCCAAGAATAACTGGCCTACCACAACAAACGACAGCAGGATTTATAATAGGCGATCCATTTACTGTTGCCGGTATGTCAACAGACGAAGGCGGTTGTGGATTGCTTAAATAATCCAATTGCACAAAAGTAGGAGCACCAGCAGGTAAATAAGAGAGCGAATAACGTGGCGTTGCCCCTCTCAATGTAGTGAAATTAACATTAACTGAATCAAACGTCCCCGTAATGCCCGAAGAAGTGAGGACGGTGTATTTTCCAGGCTTCGTATTGGGATCGAGATTGATTTCTAAAATACCTGCGAGCGATGCGGGTCCTGCAACCGCAACTAAAGACGTCCCACTGGAATTGATTTTAATACGGACAAGACTTCCAAGTGAGCCATTACCGGAGTCTGCTGAATTTAAAGTCAAACGACCAAGAGTAAGCGTTCCTCCAGTATCCGGAGCGATCGTCCCCGAATTGGCAAAAACATCTCCAGTCAAGGTTCCAACCCCACTGAGCGTTCCTCTTTGTGAGCTAAAGCTGGAGTTTCTACAAACGAAAATAGGTGCTTGAGTGATCTGCCCATTCACTTTGAGGTTTGCATTGTTAACCATGACGGTCCCTTGATAATCAGTTGTTCCGTTGTAAACAATAGTTCCATTTCCCCTAATAAAGACATTCGTTCCTCCTGCTCCAAAGGAAGTGTCATCAACAAACGCAACTTGCGTGCCCAGTGTCAAAAGATCATCAGCATCTTGCGCCAGGAATGTGAGAGAGGAACCCGTGCGTAGAAAAATACTATTCCCCAATGCAGAGCCAATATTGCCGTCTGAAGCTCCAGGGCCACCAGTTCCAGAAGCTCCAGGATATGTCGTAGTGTTTACAGTATTAAAGATAGTTGGAATCCCCGAAAATGCTCGCACAGTGAAATTCAAATTGCTATCCACAAAGACAGCTCCCCCGAGACCACTGCCACCGCCACCACCTCCTCCTCCGGCTCCTGATCCAAAAGCATTGGAACCAAAACCTCCCGCCCCTCCACCGAGATTTCCAGCGTCAATTCCACCTGCAGTAGTTAGGGCATTAGAGGGCCCACCACCTCCGCCTCCCCCGCCCCCAAGCGAATTGCCGCCCCCAGCAGGTGTCGAACCAGATGAGTTAACTCCACCGCCGCCGCCACCACCGCCAAAACCTCCCGAGCCAGCTTGTACGGTATAATCAAAATCATAAGCGCCGGTGCCTGCGCCACCACCTCCACCACCACCATAACCACCATTGCCGGCTTGCCCGTCAACTCCATTTGATGAGGACGTGACAACAATTCCAGCTCCGCCGCCTCCAGCACCATCTCCTCCATTACCTCCCGAGGGTTGGGGACTATCTAGAGGGGGAGTGCTACCTTGAGCCGATAGACCTGGCGCCCCAGCGCTTCCTCCTCCTCCTCCACCCGGAAATCCTGCCCCCGCCCCTCCTCCGCCGCCGCCAGCAAGGCTTCCACCAAGATTACCCCCTCCACCGGAACCCGCGGCAATTGCAAGACCATAACCATTGCCATCGCCCCCCAATGCAACATCATCTCCTCCGTTGCCTAGGTTCACCCCAGTAGTAGCACGAGAGCCCAATCCGCCCCCACCACCGCCACCTCCACCAGAAGAGAAATCGGTCGAAAGAGTAACATTCCCACCATCACCACCAAAGCCCCCGCCTCCAGCGCCCCCAGTACTTCCGGTGGTTTGAATAAAACCGCCATTTCCGCCAAAACCTCCGCCACCTCCGCCTCCCTCATTACCTGTAGGAGAAATTAAGCTGAAATAACTACCTCCTTTTCCCCCCACGGCAGAACAGTTATTTATTGATACGTTCAATAAGGTAATTGAAGGATTCGCCCCATTTAAAAAGGATTGAGGCGCGTAAATTGCCCCTCCTGCCCCGAGGCCACCACCACCGCCTGAAATTCCATCACCACCCGCTCCTCCTTGTGCAGTCAGATTTTGAAAGATCATGTTTTGAATCGTCACATTCCCCGTTGCGATGAAAAATCCGCTATAAGCACCGCTGTTACCGTCAATAGTGACAGTAGGCATAGAACCTGGATTGCCAAGTGTAATATTCACAGGATTTGGGGAGTTGTTAATAATCGGCAGAATTCCATTGAGTTGAATAGTCATTGGATACGCAAAAACAATTGCATAATCATCAGGTACGGAGTTCAAACCTATGTTCATGGTGTTCAAGCAAAACCTCAAATCACCCGGCTCTCCCATACCGCCCGGATTATTATCTGTGCTTAAAGTGACATTGAGTGTTGTTAAGGCGTACAAAGACGGTGAGGCGAGAAGAAAAAACCAATACTTAAACTTAAATTTGAACATAAGAAAGCCTGTAATTTTTTTTTATCATCATAATGGGCTCCTATAGCTAATGCAATTGTTATATATCGAAATTTTGTCATTTCGTACAATATAAAAGGGACATTCCTTATAAAGAAAATGCTCTACCAGTCTATATATTTTTCGTATATTCTCTAAGCTTGGAGTAAGTGATTAATAAGGGATTAAATAATGAATGTTGCAGAATTACAGAACCTAATTGAAAAAATAAAAGCACAAAGAACAATGGACGACGACTCTACGCAGAGTATGGATTTATTCATTCAAATGAGTAGAACACTGGATGAATTAGAGCCAGAAAGTGAACTCACTCATAAAACACTGGACGCTTCCGTTCTTAAAATAACCGATACGTTATATGAAGAATTAACAAAAAAACAAGATATGTTAACTGAAGTGCTGACTTTAATTATCCATTGCAGTCGATGGGTAGGATATGCCAATGCAAAAGCTCTTGATGCTTATCCTCAACTCACATTAACGGATAAAATTAGTAAAAAAAGACCTCAAGAACAAGCAAAACTAGAAGACATTATTTTCTTTCTCAGAGCGGCTTTTTATCTCATCCAAAAACATTGCACTCAAGAACAATTAACTTTACTGCCTTTTTTAATCTATTTCCGGCCCCTCACTACCGATGAAGAGCGACGCTCAGAACTCGCTATTTTTGAATGGCTATATCATCAAAAAGCAAACTGTCTAAACTTTTTTACGATGCATGTGGACTGTATAAATATGAGATCCCGCCAGCTGATTCATTCTTTACCGAATATTCTTAAATTAATTCCAGCAAATTACACTCCGTTTGTCAGGAGCACACAGAGTTATGATTTGCTTTGGAGTACAAAACAAGACAATCCCATATCACGAAATCACCTTATCGATGATACCTATGAATTATTAGAAACAAATTTCGCAACTCAGAAAGAGCAGGACTATGCTGCTAGCATTAGATTTGCAAACCACATAAAAATGCAACTACCTGATGAGGCCCATAATGAATCACTAATTGTCTATTTAGCACTCTATTCATTTCGTCTCAATCAATATAAACAAGTACGTCATACTGATCCGAGGTTCCGACATAGTTTAATATCTCCTTCCAAACAAACTAAAGAAGATGCAGTGGATAAAAAGTTAATAGAAATTCGTGGAGTTCCTGTTCAGTATGGTTTTTTTGAAAACATTGCATTAAAAGACGGCCGTTTGGGAAGTTTAATTACCTCTTTTGAAGAACAAACATCCTACATGCGCCTTATAAACTCTTAATAATTATGGGAATGGGACTACAAGTCGCCTCATCTAGAAATGATCTAGATATAGGAAAATTGTCTATACTTAAAGCAGGTAATTTAGTATGAGTATATAATATGTCACCTAATCCCTTAGCGAAACTAGTTCAGTCTCCCACGAAAACGACCAGAAAGCAGCTCCAACTGTACGTTACTGAGTATGCTGGAATCGTAGATGCCTTAAGACTTGGCGGCGTAGTCAATAAATCCTATACCGATGCCGATAGAGCCCAAGACATGCAAAGGTTGGTAAATGCAGCTGAAAAGATAAAAATGATAGATTTTAGTGGAGAAGACTTTAAAAAAAGCGTACAAGGTTTATCCAAAGAGAAAGAATTAACACTACGTTCTAACTATCGCGAATATGTAGAAATAAAAAAAGGAAACATGAGTCCTCAACAGCTTTTTAAAGAATTAAATATAAAATTGCCTGTTCCAGAGCCAATTTTAGACGATGCTACACTAATGAAAAAACTCCAAAGCACGGTTACCAAATATAATGCAGCAGAAAATAACTTAAAGGTAGGCCAATTCACGACAAAATACACTGATGTTCAGCGTACGCAAGACCTACAAAAATTGGTAGATGGTGCCGAACAAGTCAAAAGATTACACAGCTGGATACCCAAGGAACAATTTGATAGGGCCATTGCAGCCTTACCCGATTGGCAAACCCAAACCATGTTCAAGTCCTATCTGGTTGATATGGAAAAAATTGCCAGTGGCAAAAAAAGTCCTAACCAACTCGCTAACAGTATAGACATCAAATTACCTATTCCAGCTCACCAGGTACCGTCCGCACCACCCTCATCTCCCAGTGGTATAGAGCCTCAAGCAGACAAATCCGAAGCGCCTAAAAAAGAAGGTTTTTTTAGCCGGCTTAAAAATAAGTTATCGGATATGGCTTCCGGTTTTGCCAGCTACATGAAGGAACACCCTGTGCGTGGCGGGCTTTTAATCGCGGGAGCAATAATAGGTATTGGAGTCATTGTTGCTGCGTCTGTATTTACGGGAGGAGCTGCTGCAGTAGGCGGATTTGCTGCACTGATGGGGACAGGAATTAGCACTTCAGTTGTTGGCGCTGTAGTCGGTGGTGCGGTAGCTGCATCCAGTGCCATAGCCTTAGCATATGATGTGAATAAAGATATCCAACAGAAACAAAATATTGCAAATCTACACAATAGATTGGCTGGTGCAAACACCGGTGGAACCCCAGAAAAACCTGCCATGGCGAGTCCGCTGCCAACAGAGTCAACTACACCAGCATGGAGATGTGGAATAAAACCTCAAGAAGATAGAGTTCATAATGTAAATAATGGAAATAATGCGGGAAATAAAGCCACAACAACTGAGTCACGGGAGAACCTGCTTGCATCAAAAGGTCCAATAGCCCCCGGTATAGAAAGCTTGGCTAGTGAAACCGACTCCGAAGATGATACAGAATCTGAATCTCCTCATATGTAAAATCATGATATTTTTGCCAATGTAGCCTTGTTGCGCGCAACAAGGCTACCCAGTGGGTGTAATTCTACAGCTTTTTTTAATTTACTATTCCTTAACTGTACATTGATGTTCGCTTTTATATAATGGAAGTCCTTGGCAAGTTTTTTGCCCACTTAAGGAGTTAATTATGTTGAAACAATCTGTTATCGCAGCCTGTGCGCTAATCAGCCTCTCTTCTGCCTACGCTGGAGGTATCGATTTAAGTTGTATGGTTCAAGTAGCAGTAGCCTCTCCTCCTCTGGATGCCAAAGATAATGTTGCTTTTAACGTTGCCAATGAATATGGATTTAGTAAATCTGTTACTATAAACGGAGCGAAAGGTCCGCAATATATTGAAAATGTTCCTTGCAGTGAGTATCCTTTAACTATTACAGCCACCTCCTATGAAACCCCATCAAACACACTACTAACCCAACCTGGTGTAGGCGTAGGAAAACTTAAAGCTGGCCCAATTATTTTAGGCTTTCCAGGAAATAGTGTTTCCGTCGTATTTCCCTATGATTTCACCTTTAGTGAGTAACAGGTGAAATGTAGCCCGTATTAGACGAAATGCGCAATACGGGTAGCACTGATCTTAATCAATCAGCCAATTTAAATCAGCTAACAGATCATTTACAGCAATCGGATAATAAAAATAGGCTTGCACCCTCGCCTGTGGATTAATCAGCAAAATTTCTGTTCCATGACTCATGGGACTTGCTGACACCGTAATATGCAATTGCTTTTGTAAGGAATTTATAGTCGACATTGGGCCTCTAAGTGCAATAAAGCGCTCATTAAACTGATGTACGAACTGATTAAGCTCTTGTACTGAATCATATTCAGGATCTACAGAAATAAAAATGACTTGTAGTCTTTTGTCTGGTGGTAATCGCTCATAGGTTTGATTCAACATAGACATGGTCAACGGGCAAACCATCTTACAACGGCTAAAACCGAAAAAAAGCAAAGACCAGTGACCTTTTAACTTTGCTTCAGAAAATAAATTCCCTTTATTATCCGTAAGTTCAAAATTCGGTACCGGTTCAGTTTGACTGATATAAACCCCATGCTTTAAGTGAACAGGGTTATGATAAACAACAAAATAAGCAATAAGAAGCGCAATAAGAATCAAATAAAACAAAATCATCCTAAATATCTTATTCATTTTATTCAATCCTAAATAATAAAAAAAACGAGTCCCCAACTCCGTGAACCTGAATATGACACTCATACTATAAATTATTATTGTGCCACATACAGGAAATCCTTCGTAAACTCCTCAGGATGACGTACTTTAAAAATAGCGTGCTAAAATTAAAGAAATAAACGATATACAAATAGATTAAAACATAAAGAGCATTAAGGAAAATGTATACTGAATTTTTTCAACCAAATGCCTTACCATTGGATCAGTTAAAAGGAGTATATGATTCAAGATTAGTTATCTTATCGTATCTGGTCGCGGTGATGGCGTCTTATGTTGCTCTTGATTTAACCGGTCGATTACGAGATCACAATAATACCAAAAAAGACACATGGCTCTGGTTAATTGGGGGAGCTATTGCTATGGGCTCAGGGATTTGGTCTATGCACTTTATTGGTATGCTTTCATTTAGCATTCCCGGCATTACCTTAGAATATAACCTGTACTGGACGATTCTTTCACTCTGTGTTGCTGTATTCGCCTCCGGTTTCGCTTTATTTTTATTAAAAAAATCGATAATAAATATTATTCACCTGATTGCTGGTGGCTTCATTTTAGGTTTATCTATTGCATCGATGCATTATACCGGGATGACCGCCCTACTTATTTCCTTAAATATCAGCTATTTACCGAGTTTGTTTTTGTTATCCATTTTAGTGGCTATTATCGCATCGGAGGCAGCAATTTGGTTTGCTTTAAAAAGCAATACGGTTGTTGCTGCATTAAGAAATCGAATTAAAACTTTATCTGCCATGATCATGGGTTTTGCAATTTTCGGTATGCATTATACGGGCATGGCTGCTTCTGTATTTAGCCCTCTGTGCACCCCCAGCATTAGCACCGATGAAATATCAGGGATATCTCCAGCAGCCTTATCAATTATTATTGCAGCAGCAACATTTATCATTATGGGAGTGGCTTTTTTGGCCTCCAACTATAAGGAAGCAAAGAATCAGCAACAATTTGAAAAGGCACGTGAATTGGGCATGGCTGAAATGTCTGCATCAGTTTTACATAATGTAGGCAATGTAATCAACTCAATAAATATTTCTATTGAAACGCTGCTCGCCAATAGAAATTCAAGCCCCTTAAAAGCACTAGAAAAATTAGCGACCTTATTTAATACTCATAAAGATGATTTGCCCCAATTTCTTAGCCAAGACACTCGAGGAGCCCATATTCCAGCCTATATTAATGAACTGGCGCTCTGCTGGGAAAAAGAACATACACATGACGTCGCCGAACTGGAAGAAATGACTAAAAATATAACGCTAATTAAGAGCATCATTAACACCCAGCAAACAGCCGTTAAAAAGGAGCCTTTCGAACAAATTATTTCACTTAATGAGCTCATTGATGAGTCTCTTTTATTATCGGGAACTTATTTAAATAAAGAGATTCGCGTTATAAAAGAATATGGTGATATCAAACCAATTGTGATTGATCAAACAAAACTGTTCCAGATACTAAACAATATTATTTCTAATGGTAAGGATGCCTTGGCGGAGTCGGCCAATACACCCAAAATATTAACCATTAAAACTGAGTTAATTACTAAAGATAAAATAAAAATTCAAATTTCTGACAATGGAGTGGGTATTTCCAACTCTAATTTATCTCAAATTTTTATTTTTGGTTTTACAACTAAAAAATCGGGGCATGGTTTCGGACTCCATGCATCTGCTGTGGCTGTTAATGAATTAGGTGGAGAAATCCAGGTTTCAAGTGAAGGAGAGGAACAAGGCTCCACATTCACCATTTATTTACCTAACAGTAAAGCAACCATATTAAAAAACATGTAGGAGTTTTATTATGAGTAAGCAAATAGATTTTCGAATCTTAATTATTGATGATAATCCTGCTATTCATCAAGACTTTCAAAAGATATTAAAAACCGAACATTCTAATGATCATCTTAATAAACTAAATCGGCTTATTTTTGGTGAGGAAATGAGCCCAGAAGCTGATTTTAACTCCAAAAGTCTCCCTAACTTTCAAATAGACTGCGCATCTCAAGGTCACGAAGGCATTCAATGTATTCAGCAAGCGGTGAATGAAGGAGAGCCTTATGCCTTGGCTTTTGTTGATATCCGTATGCCTCCAGGCCTGGACGGAGTGCAGACAATCAAGCAAATTTGGGAATTAGATCCAGAAATGCAAATTGTAATTTGCACAGCTTATTCAGATTATAGTTGGGAAGAAACTGTCAATGCATTAGGCCTGAGAGACAATTTATTAATTCTCAAAAAGCCCTTTGATAGTGTTGCAGTTCGTCAGTTGGCCTGTTCATTAACAAAAAAATGGCGCTTAATGCAAGAATCAAAAAATCGTGAGGATATATTAGAAAAAACGGTAAAAGATCGCACTGACTCCCTCCAACAAACCCTATCAATGCTGGAGTATCAAGCCACCCATGACAGTTTAACTAATCTACCCAATCGAGTATTGCTCGTGGAGCGAGTCAAACAAGAGATTGCTTATGCGCAACAGAACAACTCAAGCTTTATATTAATTTTTATCGACCTGGATCGATTTAAATTAATTAATGACAGCTTTAATCATGAAACAGGGGATATCTTGCTTAAACAAGTTGCCGAACGATTATCTAGTATTAGGCGTAAAAAAGACCTGATCGCTCGTTTAAGTGGAGATGAATTCATTTTTATTGCAGTCCCCCCCCAAACAGAGCATCGTGATGATTGTTCGGATATTGCAAAAAAAATCTTAGATACACTTAATAAAACATTGGATATAGCTCATCGAGAACTGATGATCTCTGCAAGCCTTGGGATTAGTATTTATCCTCAAGATGGCAAAACCGTTGAAGAGCTTTTACGTCATGCCGATTTAGCGATGTATCGCTCAAAAGCATTAGGCGGCAATCAATTTCAGTTATATGCTCATGAATTACAAGAAAAATGTGTTACACGTTTAGAGGAAGAAACTGACTTACGCCAAGCATTATTAGAAAATGAGTTTTTTATAGAGTATCAACCACAATACGATACTAAAAATAATAAACTAATTGGTGTTGAGGCCTTAATTCGCTGGAATCATCCTAAACACGGCATTCGCTTACCCATGGAGTTTATCCCACTTGCCGAAGAAACAGGCCTTATCGTTCCAATGGGGGAGTGGCTGATTAGTACTGCCTGCCAGCAAAACAAGGCTTGGCAAGATAAAGGGATTGCTCCGTTCCCTATTGCGGTAAACATTGCTACCAAACAATTCATGCAACCCAATTTTATTTCTATGATAAAGACAATTTTAGCCGAGACTAAGCTTGAAGCTAAATATCTTGAAGTAGAAATTACCGAAAATGTTCTTATTAATTCCAACAGTGTAATTCATGCGATTCGGCAACTGAAACAAATGGGTGTTAACATTGTGCTTGATGATTTTGGTACCGGAAACTCTGGATTTAATTATTTGCATCATTTGCCAATTGATCAGCTAAAAATCGACCAATCATTTGTACAAAATATAAATACAAATCGTTCTGATGAAATAATTATTCAAGCAATTATCAATATGGCTAATAGTTTAAAATTAGATGTAGTTGCTGAGGGAATTGAAACTCTGGGACAGCTTAAGTTTCTTGAATCGCATTCATGTTATAAGGTTCAAGGCTTTTATTTTAATCAGCCAATGTCAGCGAATCAACTTGAAAAATTAGTTCTATCATTCCCGAATAATATTCCATCGATGTGATTAAGAAAATTAGAGCGCAAGGAGTAGGCCGGTTTTACAGCCCAGCCTACGGGATGATACTCTAATCTCAATAATTTTTCAGAACTGCCTGAGCTGTGCCAGGCATTACTAAAGCACCATTAGTTGGATCATAAGTTGGCGGCGCATTTTCGCTAACCGTTAACTGACTTAAATAATAATTGGTGCTAACCCCCACAGGACTTGGTGCTGTATACACCTCCCCACTTGCTCCAATCACAGGAGTAACAACAATATTTGTAATGGGTGCAATACAGGCCAGACCGACCCCTGCCAATACCGTTATTCTCCCTTGATAAGGGAGCGTTGTGGTAAAGCAAGGGGTTGTAGGCCCATTTTCAAAAGAAAGTGTTACTGAAGTTGGTACAGAACCATTTGCTCCCAACAAATTAACTACATCAATCCGCTGAATTGGCGCATTTCCAGCACAAAGACCCGTCGAGACGACCAGCCCTACCAGTGTGTTGAGAATCCCTTTTCTCTTCATCGTATATCCCTCAAAACAAGTTAAACTAGGCCATGAGCTTGAACAGGCACGCCAAAACAATTATTCACATTAAATGGATTACTCTGATCCAAATTAGTGAAGACAAAGTATCCTGTTGTTGGATTGGTGAAAAAACCAGTAATTACTGCGATATTATGACCAGTAATGAGCTGGTCTTGCATCACATAGTTTCCATTCAAGCTATATGAAGTAACGGTACTGGTAGTATCACTAAAAGAGCTGCCGAGTAAAACATACTGAAAGGGGTAACTGGTATCAATGTAACAAATAACATTATAAGTCACCGAGGGAATCAAACCTGCAAGCGATACCTTCATACTTGTTCCCGGAGCTACATTTCCGCCCCCACTTAAAGTTACTACAGAACTTGTTGGCGCAGCAACACTACTCATTGTCCCTAAAAGAAATAAAGCAGCAATGCCTGTTCTACCCTTATTCATACAAACTCCTCCTGGAAAACTGCTTTTAGATAAAACGCTCAATAGGTTAAATAGTTAACTAACTATTTCCTGATCTCATTATCTGGTTTATAATCGACCAGTCATGAAGACTGGTCATAAGTCCTTAACTCATCGTACAGTATAAAACTATTTGATTATTTTCAACATTTATGAGATTTGTTTATGGGAAAATCACAAATCAGCCGTATAAAGCAGGCATTTTTTAATCGTACCTACAGGAATGATAGTAATTTTTCGTTTACTCAGGCGAACTTTGATTTAATCCAATTACAAAATGAATTTTCCTCTTTATACCAAATACTCCGATCGAATAAAGAATATTGGGCAAACCATGTTGAAGTGGTGCTTTATGCTAGCTATGTCTGTGATTTAATGATTCGCTATTATGAAATAGATTATCACCCAGCCGAAATCGAAAAATTTAAGAAACAAAAAAAGGAAATTGATTCGCTCGTAAAAGGCCACTCTTTTTCTAACGAAAACACATCAACCGGAAATACATTTTTTATCTTTTTATTAGAACAAATTAAAAGTAACTTCGATGACCCTAATGTTAGCCTTGATACGTTAACCACTATCCGTCAAAAAGTGGGGGAGCTAAATACCAATCGCTCTAAATTTGGTTACAGCCGCGCCCTTGCCATGCAACTGTTAGCTTATCTGGAACATAGTTCGCTTTTTGAATTAATCCAGGAAATGAATGAAATTCTCGGTAATCAATATGGTTTTGTAGATAGCATTAATCTATTAAACCAATCCCGTGAAGCCTTAGCGGCATTGGGCATTATTCTATTTGCTTTTCGTTTTATCATTAATCTCATTATTGGAATTAAGCAAATCGTACAGGCATCGATTGAGAAAGAACTCTCAGTTTCTAAAGTTTTCAAACAAGAACTAGAGAAACGTGGTTTTACTATGGCAAGTGATTTAGTTTGGTCTCTAGTCGGTTTATTAACTACATATCCTAATTTTTTCCATGTTCCAATCTCATCTGTATCCCCCATAATTCTTGCTTTTTTAGTCTTTGATGCCTTATTGCTCCTAACCCAATGGCTTTATGAGGCTGCTAACTACAAAAAATATGTATACGAATTAACCCAGCAAAAAATAGGTGCTGAAGCGATTGAACTTCTAGTGATTCAACGACAAATGGATTTACTAAAAGATGAATGGGAGTCTCAATGCTCTTATTACGCGATTAATATCTTAGGCGCTCATATCTTAGCCATCAGCTTTGCGGCCACTCTGATTTATACCGGTCCTCTAGCCATAGCGGGAGTGGCTTTGTTTAGTATGTTAGGAAATGCATTATATAATACCGCAGAAGAATATAAAAAATACAAAAAAACTCAAATTGCCGTGACTCGTGAACTAACTAACGGAGAAATCCTAAATAATGAGCATCATCAACAATTATTAAGCTTGCTCCGCAAAGAACGTGACGAAGCCCATGCTGAATTATGGAACTCATTGGCATTTAACTTTGGTGGGATCGCGTTTATCATTACCGCCACCGTTGTTTGCTGGCCTGTAGCCTTAGTGGTTACCGTAGGGTATATTGGCCATCAATTGAATAAATCCTATCAAAAACAGCTCCATATTCATGAGAAAGATGCTGTGGCTCATGATCTTTATCGATTTATAAGTGTGGATAATGATGGGCCTCCTGCTACCAGCGTTGGACTAACATAACCTGATGTGAGTCCAAGATCTTCAATTTGCTATAATTAACAAAAAGGAGATTATTATGAGCAAAAACACTCAGCCACAAAAGAAAAGAAACCAAGCCAATCAACCCGACAGCACTAGAAAAGAAAAACAAAAAGCGCGTGAAAAGGAATTAGATGAAACATTGAAAGAAACTTTTCCTGCTAGTGATGCAACAGCGAAGTATTAGGCTATAACCATTTAATGGTAGGCTAGGCCCATGGCCAACATAGAATTATGGTGTGAATCGTTGCCTTGTTATGGGGCCAGGGGCTCCGGGTATACACATTCCCCTGTATTTCAATAATAAAAATATCTTCAAGAAACATTTCTCCTTGTGCACATCACTTACTAAGCCTCCTTGGGTGCCATAAGCAGGGTAATTTTAATGCCTAAGGCAAAAAGATGGAGGCTATTTTGACCTAGAACCACCATCAGAATAAAGATCAACAATCCGTCTATTAAATTATTTTTCAATCATGAAGATTAAAATGAATGCTACATTTATAATATAACTAAGGTAGTTAAGTAGAAACTATGACACCATTATTTCCAGAAAAAGGGCAACTTATCCTTATTAAACAAAGAAAAGCAGGTGACTGTTATCTTTTATGTTCATTAGATTGCATTCTTAATGGAGAAACAGAAAACAGAGACCTAGTTCAATCACAATTCACTCAAACCCCAGAAGGCGTGATTCTACGTATTAAACGTACAGATCAAAGTAAAAATTTAAACCCAGAAAAAATGAAAGGAAAATATAGCTACTCCTACGATGCTCAAACAGATGAAGATGTTATTTTTATCGATAATTACAAGCTTGAAGCAATAGATAGTGATCCTCGGGGTGTGGAGTCAAACTCTCTTGCAGTAAAAATTTTAGAACACATTAGTTCTTATTATTATATCGGATACTGGGACAACGGCGATCCATCCGCCAGTCTTGTTGCGCATGATATCGCTGAGCGACATCAAGAATCATCTACGGTATTTGCCGGCAAGCTTTTAGGCCTTGAAGCAGTAGATACTCACGATATTAACGCAATTATTAATTTAAAAACGAAATACCCAAATGAACCTATCTATATTAGTATGGATTATGGAAATAGAGATGGTTCTGGCCGTATCCATGGGCGACATGCATTAAGAATAGAACAAATTACGCCCATGCAACATGGTGATTATCAAGTAGTATTAGTTAATCCATGGGACAACACAAAGCAAGAAATCTTTACACTTTCTGAAATTAAGACAAGGCACTGTCGCTTTTCTGTTTTTGATGCAGCCTCTCCCCGTCTAAAGAACTTAATAAATCAAGGACCTCCTATAGAGCAACTTCCAGAGCCTAATATGGACCCAGTCCAGCTTTTTTTACGAAAAACTCCTAATGGAGTTGAATATTATGAAATATCTTGCTCTTACTACACAGAAGCAAAAGCAATTCAGCAGCAATTAAAGGCTCTGGCTGTTAACACCGCTGAGATAATTGAAGTTAACGGTTTTTGGATAATAAATTGTGATCCAGTAACTGTAATAAAGGATACGAAAGAAATCATTGACGAAGTACTTAAACAATATGAAACACCTCCATCAATTCAAAACCTTGGCCAGCGAGCCCCGTGGGGCCACCTGCAGCAAGCTATTGGGGTGTCCCCCCTACCCGAGCCATACCAACCTATAACACCGATAGCTCAACCATTGCACGCGGCTCAATTTAATCCAAGCTCCCAGGTATTGATTAATTCACCAATATCGCCAGTCTCCTTCAAAAGCTGGATTGCCGGATTGGATGCTCGAAAAGTTGTGGCTCTTTCTGATAGTTTACACAGCCTTGGAGCACATTTTGATTTATCTCTAATGCTACAAGAGATGAAACCCCTTTCTCCCTTAGAAGAAAGCCAATTACTATTTATATTAAGCAATTATAAAGTAGAGTATCGTGGCGGAACAAACTCGAAAAATTTATTAGTCATTAACGCACTAACTGGTGAAAAAGAAATTTTAAAACTTGAACATCGAATGGGAAATCCCCAAACGCATATTCGATCATTACAAAGCATTCCTAACTTACAAGAATATTTTGTTCCAGTTCACTCCAGTAGAACCGTCGTCATTACTAAAAGCAATAATGGTCACAATGAACGATGCTTGCAAATAACTGATTTTTGTCCTGGCAATGATCTCAGCACTAAAGCCAATATGAAGCTTTCAGACGCAGAACGACTCACTGCTGCGGGTAATATCTATTCACAAATGGCACATGCGCTAGTTCGCATGGAACAAAATGCAACATTTTATATGGATATGAAAAACTCAAATTGGTTACTGGATAAAAATGACCTGTTAAAAATAGCCGACACAAAATCCTTATGTCCTGCACAGTTACCTTTTCCTACCTATGGCCTCCTACTTAACTTGAACATGTTATCAAGCAACGGATATAAATGGCTTAAGACTAATTATATAAGCCCTCCAGAGACTATCAACTGGAACACCAATCCCGATGAGTATATTTCAGTTGGACATGCTGAAACATTTATGTTTGGAAAAAATCTCTATGAATTTTTAGCCGCGACCCCTCCCTCACGCTCAACCAATGAAATTCAATTATTTATGGAACAGCATGCAAATGCGGATGCATACGATTTTAGTGCGTCAGTTTTTCAAACCCCCGTGGGAAAAAGATATGTGTCATTGATTCAACTATGTATTAGAGAAAAGCCTGCTGAACGACTAACTCTGTCTCAAGTGCAACAAGCAATGCAGGCAATACAAAGCTTAGGACAAAATCCTCAAACGTTAACCGCATATCAGAAAAATTATACAGACTTGTATCAAATGCAAAATAAATATCCAAATATGGCCATAGAAATAGCGAATCAAATGGTTTCCTGGCAAAATAAAATGCTTAGTCCATTATTAACTAACCATGACTTAACCTTTATTAATGAAGCAATGCAAACCTATGCCATTATTATTGACACCATGCAACACCCTAGAGAACGCTATAAAAATGATAAGCAGGTACAACAAGAATTAGACCAAATTAGAGGTAGTCTTAATAAAGCTGATTTAAGACTAAGCGACTTAATGGCAACCAAGGGGCAACTTAATGAGTTGCTCAATAAAGCTGAGCAAGCTTTTATTCATCAACAACAGCAAACATTTGAAACGTTAACACACAAGTTGAAAGAAAATTATGGACACTTGCCTCAAATCCGGGATAATTTAGCGCAAATCGAAAATAGAGTCGGCTTTTATGCTTATATGTCACTCGAAGACATTAATAATTTTCTTGGAGCAATGGTTAATTCGATGGCGCTTTCAAATGCTAATATAGCTGTTAATCAGCAACACCATGTAGCCTCTGTTAATCCCTATTCCTTTTTAGCAGGCTCACAAATGAAAGAGCAGCACGAAAGTAAAATACAAACAAATGCTAATGAGCCCCCTCCTGATATAGAGACTCAAGACAAATATTCCAAGTAAAGGAGTTAAATATGCCTCAAAATTATTCTCAACTAGCTACAGAATTAAATCTAACACCCAGCTATGAAAATGAAGCCCAACTTAGTGCACTAAGACGCTGGTGTGCTGATCATTTTTTAGAGGACTCCCACAAGCCTACAGCATCTACTCCCAAAGATGAATACCAATTGTTACAAAAACAAGCAGAAGAGTACTTAGATTTGTTCCCGCAACATAATCGTGACTTAAATACCCCAAATAAAAATCTCGCAGGTTATACTCCGATACAATGGGCTGTACGTAAAGGATACAAAGATTTTTTAGAACAACACGTAAATAATGTAGATCCGATTCATAAAAGAACTCCGCTACACTTAGCCACAAGCTATGGGCTATTAGCTGTCGTACACTTTTTATTAAAAAACGGCGCAAAAAATCTTCCGGATCGCGGAGGGGAATATCCTATTCATTTGGCCTTAACTTTAAATATCATAGAGCAAACACCTTCCCTAAAAGACCAAAGCATACTCACTAGGACAACAATTTATCGACTGTTAAAAGCCGCCAAACCTGATGTGTTACAAAAAACGAACGCAGAAGGAAGAAATATTGCTCATCACATGGTCGTGTATGGATTTAATAACCTATTGAGCGAATTGATTAAAGCCAAAAGCGAACTACTTCTAGCACGAGATATCCTAGAGCTTACACCAGCCCATTTAGCAATTACTACAGGACAAACCTCCAGCTTAATCCTATTGCTTGAGGATGAGCGAATAAGAAACTTACTCGATGAAAAAGGTACCCTACTGCATTACGCAGCGGATTCAGGCTCAAAAGGTGACATTATGGCTTGTTTACAGGCAGGCCTCGACGAACATTACCAGGTGAACAAAAAAACTCCAGCCATGCGTGCAGTCCTTATGGGTAATGATAAGGCTCTTCAGGGTTTTCCTATAGAAAGCCTATCTAAAGAGCGAATTGGGGAAGATGAATTAACGCTATTGCACCTAGCAACAAAATACAATATAGAGGCGTCTCAAAAATGGTTATCTGAGAATACCAAACTCTCCAGTGTACCAGATAAAAAGGGTCGTCTTCCGGAGGATTATAACTCAGAACAGAACCTTCTAGCATCAAAAATGACCCTCTAAATAGTTCTACAGCACCATCGCCCGTATTGCGCCCTCCCCTAATACGGGCAACGGACTCTTATCAAACCATTAACAAACTCAATAAAACACAGTATGATGCTGCCCTAAATTAAAAATAGAGGTACAGCAATGAATTCCATCAGAAAAATCATGAGTCGCTTTATATTTATGGGCAGATGGATTCAATTACCCTTATATTTAGGGCTTCTTTGCATTCTGGCTGCTTATGTTTATCGTTTTTTATGCGAGTTAACCGAGCTTATGATTCACATCAATAAAGCCGATGATACCCTTATTATGCTAGGTGTGTTGGACTTGATTGACGTAGTGATGATTGCCAATCTGCTCATAATGGTTATCTTAGGAGGTTATGAAACCTTCATTTCTCCCTTACGGCTAGACTCCCACCCTGACCAACCTGAGTGGCTAGGGCATTTAGATGCCGGAGGTATGAAAGTTAAATTGGCTCTTGCATTAATAGGAATTTCCTCTATTCATCTTTTACGAACATTTATTGATCCAACCAAATTAGATAATTATGGCATTATGTGGCAAGTAGTTATTCATTTAACCCTTATTGTTTCCGCACTTGCAATTGCATTTACGAACAAAATACTCAGTCAAACTGCTGTATCCCATGTGATTAATGAAGAAGGCCATTAAAACGTTGAATTAAAAAAAGTTTGTTGACTATAAATACAGTTACTGTACATTTAACACTAGCAATTTAATGGCTAAACATAGAGTATGTTAACTCTCCCCAGCCTACGTCCCGCAGATAAGCAGCGGGTTCCAGGGATTTTTCCACCACATACGTGGCAGTAAATTAACGTACTTTAACCAGATGTTGCTTTATCCAGAAAATGATTTTTTTAACAATACAGGAGTAATATATATGTTTAAAGCAAAATTAGCTGCCTTTACCAGCGCCTTAATTCTTGCTGGAACTACTTTTGCTAGCTCAGAAGTATGCCCTGATCTAAGTGCGATTCAAGCTGAAGGTTTTTCAATGTCAATGCAAGTTTATGGTGTTTATGCCGCTTATCAAATCAGTGATTTTGGCACCGATGAAAACTGGGGTTTTGTGATGGCGCCTGTTGAGGCTGATTCTGAAGAAGAAGCAGTAGAAAATGCAAACGACATCTTAAACAGCATGACAGCCCCTGGCGTTCTTATCGATAATGGTGTTTGTAACTATGACACGGGCGTTCCCGATGTTTATGCTGTAGCAATTCAAGATGAATTTCCAACTCCATTAAAATTAAGACAGTATATTCGTCGCTAATCTAGTCGTATGTAAGCGCTCTTGTGGAATATTGTAGCGCAAAGCGTAGGCTGGGCTGTTAAGCCCAGCAAACATTCTTAGGGCCAGATCCCAATGCTGGTCTTAACAGCCCAGATAACACCGCTAGATTACAAAATGTTCCCACATGGACAGCTTATTTATACCTCACTAACAAAATTAAACCAGCAAACAAACCAATATGTTCTATAATCTTCTATTGTGGATGCTTTTGTTTCGCATTGTAATGTTAACTATTAACTACGAGGTGTGAAAAATGGATTTAAGTAAACGCATCGAACCCAAAACTTGGGCTTTTATAGAAAAAATTAAACAAACCGGTGGGAAGCCACTTTATGATCTTCCTGTAGAGGAAGGTAGAGCTATATTTGATAAATTACAGGCATTATCAACGGATAAACCCGAAGTTGACATTGATGACCACGTGATTAAACAAGGCGCAAAAGGTGAGCTCCATATTCGTATTGTTCGCCCTAAAGGAGCCAAAGAGCCTTTGCCAGTGATTATGTTTTATCATGGTGCGGGCTGGGTTTTCGGTGATTATCAGACACACGGCCGACTTGTACGTGAATTGTCTGTAGGCACCCACGCGGCAGTTGTATTTGTGCAATACAGCTTAGCTCCTGAAGCCCAATATCCTACTCAAATAGAGCAAGGCTATACTGCAATGAACTACGTGGCTGAACATGGGAAAGAATTAAATCTGGATACATCCCGATTAACCGTTGCCGGTGATAGCGTCGGTGGAAACATGGCCATCGCAATGACTTTGTTGGCCAAACAGCGTGGGGGCCCAAGAATTGACTATCAAGTGCTCATTTATCCTGTAACTGATGCCAATTTTGAAAACGGTTCGTATACTGAATTTGCTGAAGGCCCATGGCTTACTAAAAAAGCAATGCAGTGGTTCTGGGACAATTATTTACCCGATAAAGAACGAAGAAAAGAAATAACAGCCTCTCCCTTACAAGCAACTGTTGAGCAATTAAAAGGCTTACCTCCCGCTTTAGTTATTAATGGTGAGTGTGATGTCTTACGCGATGAAGGGGAAGCCTATGAACATAAGCTCAATGCAGCAGGAGTTCCTGTAACTGGAATTCGTCATCATGGTACGATTCATGACTTTTTGATGCTCAATGATTTAGCAGATACTCCTGCCTGTCGTAATGCCATCGAAACCATTAATGCCCACTTGCGCTCAGTGTTTGCGAAAAAGCATTAAAATGTAATGTAGCTAGTAGTTCGTAACTAATAGCATTTTAGTAAGTGTCATTAGTTGCGAGCAACTAGGCTTGTCTCTTAACCTTTGCCACATCATAAATCGTAATCGGGTCTTGAATCCCTTTGACTTTAACACGCAAATGCCCATTTGTTTCTATATTTTGGCCAACCTCAGAATAGGTAGCCTCAGAAATTAAAATTTGTCCCCCCAAGCTTAATCCCTGGATGCGAGAAGATAAATTAACTGAAGAACCTATGGCACTGTATTGCATTCGTCTTTTTGAACCAATGTTACCTACTATAGCATTTCCTGTGTTAATACCAATTCCCATATCTAATTGGGGTAAGTTTTTTTGGGCATTTTCTCGATTAAATTTTTTAAGCTCTTTTTGCATATCCAATGCACAATTCACGGCCCGCAACGAATCATTATCGGTCGTGTATGGTGCACCAAATAAGACCATAATCGAATCGCCAATAAAGGCATTAACAGTGCCATTATGTTTCTCGATCACCCGGACCATTCGAGTAAAATACGCATTTAAAAGCGAAACGAGCTGCTCAGCAGGGACTTTTTCTGATAAAGGAGTAAAATTTCTTAAATCACTAAATAGAATGGTAATTTTAGTTTCGTCCCCCCCCAATTTATGTTGAGTTGGAGAAGCCAAAATGCTGTTTACCACATCATCAGACATATAAAAGCTGAAGGTTTTACGAATTAAATCATTACGTATCTCTAATTGTTTTCTAATTTTATGCAATACATGATTTGAATAACGTAAAGAAAGTTCATCTTTGGCGATATTAGCCAGGTTTATCAACAAATCCAGTTGTTCCGGCTTAAGTTCTTTAGGAATGGTATCAGCCAAACAAAAAGTTCCTACATTATAACCATCAGGAGAAGTAAGAGGCACACCAGCATAAAACCTAATGAAAGGTGCCTTTCGTACAAAAGGGTTGTTTACAAATCGCTGATCCAAGGTTAAATCTTGAATAATTAAAGGTTCATTTTTTTTTATTGTCTCATTGCAAAAAGCAATTTCTCTTGGGGTTTCTTTCTCCTTTAAGCCATGCAATGATTTAAACCACTGTCTTTTTTCATCTAGAAAAGCAATGTAACAAATGGGCGCTTTCAATAAATCAACAGCTAAACGCACTAAGCGATCATACCCCTCTTCACTATGGGTATCCATGATTTGCAAGGCATTCAAGGCATCGACCCTTTGTTGCTCTAGTTGGTCACTGCTTAATGATTTTTTTGCTATAGCCATGTCAATCACTCCATTACACAGGAACATCACGCCCTTTAATCAAGTATAGACCATCAAAATTATCAACTATACTCAGTGCAAGTTCGAATTGGAGTGAAAAAATTGTTGCCGTGGCATACACAACGACAAAGAAAAAGCGTTTCGTTTTAAGCTAAATGAAACACTCAAAAATGTTTTGCAAACCTAAATATACAATCCACTACTTATTGACACTATTGCATCAGATAAATTACTTACATTGAGTTGCCTGGGCCGCTATACTCTTCGGTATTGGTCACATCTTCTTTACGCTCTGAGATTTCAGATTGATATTGCTGTTTAAAATCAGAAAACTTCTCTTTATTTTTCTGTTCTTCAGATTTACCTAAATTTGCGAAAAAGTCACGGATATTCGAAAGAGTATTTGTTAATTCTGAAAGGATGTTTGCTATAAATCCTTTACTTTCGCTAGGCGCTTCCTTGATAAGTTTTGACTCTTTAGCATTATCCATAACCGTATCAATACATCCCTCTAATACAGGGAAAGCCCCACCCACAATTTCATACTCGTCTGCATCTGCTTTTGCTTTAACCAGCGATGCTTCAATTTTATTCAATTGGCTTAAAGCCGAATTAATAGCCCCAATCATTTTACCGGCATCATTTAATAACAACTGATCTCCGTTCAGTGTGCGTTCATTAGTATTACAATAACGAGTGAAATCAGTACCTGCTTTAATATAAGGTTGATCTCGGTTCTCAATCCCAACGCCCTCATCATCATATTCTTGAATTGTATAAGCCTTCTCTAAAAAATCCGAAGGCTTCTTACTGTAATCTGCAGTGGAATCAGGGCTTACTTGATACAATTCTGCCGTAGCGTATCCAGCATCGAGAATCTTATAGAGTTCTTTTTTCAAATCCATCAGATGTGTACGGGATGAATCAATATATGATTGAATTTGTTTTTGGTTTTTTTCTACATCATCTCTATCAATCATTTGAATCGGATTATCACCATCTTGTTGCATCAGTGATTTAAGATTATTGGGCAGAGAAATTTTACTTCTACTAACGCGCATATTTTGGGGCCCCAGTAATTTCAAATTATACTCATATTGTAACATAAACACACATAATTATCCTGGTAAGTTCCCAAGTCCTCCCTTCGTATTCTTAGATTTAAAACCATTTGAAACAGTTGCAATAAATAGATTGATCTTATATTGTGACACCGGGATTAAATGTAACTAAAAAGGAGTTGTTATGCCCAAGCTGAGTGACTATAAAGTTTTGGATTTTATTACCCCCAGCGTTTCTCTTACGTTCGATCTGACTCAAGAGCCTGTGCAAACAAAAGCATTGCTTGTGGTTGAACGAAATCCAAACTCTTCATCGGAGGTCACTGACCTTAATCTGAACTGTGAAAATATGAAGTTAATCAGTATCACCTTAAGTGGAAAAAAACTGCAGCCTGACGAGTACGAGTTAAAGGACAACGTATTAACCATTAAAAACGTGCCTCAAGGCGGCCCTTTTTATATTGAGGCCATTTCTGAGTTAGGCCAAAACACGGACTTATTTGGTTTATATAAAACAGAGGGCACCGTCTTAGTGAAAGCAGAAACCGAAGGATTACGACGTGTATTTCCCTGCATCGACAGACCCGATAATTTAGTGGAGTATGTTACCACCATCATCGCAGATAAAAATCAATATCCAACCCTGCTCTCTAATGGAACTCTTACAGGGCAACGCACCTATGATAATGAAGTCCATTCAGTTACCTGGAATGATCCCATTCCCAAACCCAGTTATCTTTTTGCCATGGTCGCAGGTGATTTAACATGTTCTACCACCACATATAAAACGAAACAAGGCCGAGAAATACCGATTGAATTTTATCTCCCCAAAAATGAGATTGAAAAATGCGACTTCGCTAAAGATGTACTAAAAGGCGCGATGAAATATGACGAAGATCGCTTTAATCTGGAGTACCTCCCAGAGCTAGTTAAAATTGCGGGAGTTAATAAATATGCCTCTGGCGCATCTGAAACAACGGGTTTAATTTTATTTAATACTGCTAATTTGTTAGCTACTCAAGCAAGTAGAACAGATACTGATTTCATCCGCGTTCTTGACGTAGTAGCACATGAATATTTCCATACGTGGACCGGTAATTTAGTGACCATTCGCGACTGGTTTAACCTGTCGTATAAAGAGGGACTAACCACCCTAAGAGCCTCTTTATTCTTAGAGCATTGTTTAGGGGTGGATTTAGACCGCATGTTTGATGGAAAAAACCTTGATGAGCGCGCCCCAAGACCTGAGTCATATACTGAAGTACGAAGTTTATATACCACCGCAGCCTACGAAAAAGGAGCAGAAATTTTCCGCATGATCATGAATGCCATGGGCGAAAAAACATTTAATAAATGCTTGTCTGTCTTTTTGAAAGAAAACAAAGGTAAAGCGATCACCCTCGAAAACATTATTGATTCCTTAAGTAGTCAATCTGGTATTGAATTAAGTCCATTTTTAAACTGGTTCTCCACTACCGGCACCCCCAAGGTTATGGTAACAGATGAATACAATCCAGAAACAAAAACTTATAAAATAAAATGCGTCACTCATGATGGCAAAGACCGTCCAATTCCTGTGAATCTCATGCTATTCAGCAAAGATGGCTCCCCGATTTCTCAAGAAGATGTGCTCATGCTTGATAAACCGGAAATGGAGTTTGAATATCCCAATATTCATAAACGCCCAACACCCTCATTACTACGCGGATTTTCGGCACCAATACACTTGGAATATGACTACAGTAATGCGCAACTACTTTTGTTAATGCAATATGATGGGGATATTTATAACAAGTGTAAAGCTGCAAAAATGCTTATTACCAATATGGTCCGTGATTATTGTGCGGGCAAGGAACTAGAATTTAACTCCGATTTCATTGTTGCGTACATGAACTTGGTGCTTAATAACCAACAAAAAACTTGGGTTTTAGCTGAGTTGTTGGCACTGCCCTCAGAAGAGGCATTGATTGCCAGTTTACCTAATGCTAATTTTGAAAAAATTGCCGAAGCACGCCGGTTGATACAAAAAGAGCTTGGAATGACCTTAAAATCTGATTTACAAGGAATGATTGACGAACTCAATGCCCCAGCTAAAGCAGACACCTCAAACCTTTTTGATATTAATGCAGCAGGTAATCGTCGTCTTAAATCAGTGTGCTATTCTTATTTGCTGACAGTTGCTCCTGAAACATCACAACAAGCATTAATTAATCAGTTTAATGAAGCTTTAGGTAAAAATATGACCGAAACTGTTTCGGCATTAAGCTTATTAGTTAATATCAATTGCAGCCAAGTGAATAAGTTATTAGATCATTTCTATACTTACTGGAAGCACGATATTGATGCTATTAACTATTGGTTTAATTTACAAGCAGCGTCTCATTCAACCACCGTGGTAAGTCGAGTAGCTGCTCTCTTGAAACATGAAGCCTTTGATATTACAAACCCAAATAAAGTATATGCATTATTAGGTGTATTTATCAAAAATCCATATGGCTTCCATGATGTCTCCGGTGCGGGTTATGAATTAGTTGCCTCAACTATTTTGAAATTGGAACAACTTAACCCAAGCTTAGCCGCGAATATCACTGAAAAATTTAGTACCTGGATTAAGGTAGAACCGAAACGCCAAAAATTAATGTTAGATTGCTTGTCTCATATTTATGAACAAGCATCTACTGAAGATGTGAAAAACATGGCAAAAAAGGAGTTAGAGAAGGCTAACGTAACATTACCTTCTCCAAAACCGCGCCTTATTCTCGATCCCCAACGAATTATTTGGGACTTCTTTGCAGATGAGACCTCTTCTCGGGTCAAAAAAAAACCTAAGGATGAACCTAACTCTCTAGAGCAAGACGATTCGTCAGGATTGTTCGATGATATAGTGAATGAAGTGAATATCTTATAAAGACTGGGAGGTTGGGCCATAAGCCCAACCTACACTGCTTATTCGTGATCCGGATGAACAACGAAAATACCCGGCGCATTGCGTAAATACTCATTATAATCCATTCCATAGCCAAAGATGAAATGATCTTCTATTTGTAATCCAACAAAATCCGCTGCTTGCAAACCATTTTCAACACGCTTACGGTATTTATCAACCAGTACAGCGCTGTAAACTTTCTTAGCGCCTAATTGATTAATTTCATTAATAATGGCAGCAAGGGTGATGCCCCCATCAAGAATATCATCAACCACTAAAACAGTTCTTCCGGCCAAATTAAGAGATGGTTTAACTTTCCACTGAATATCACCACCAACAGTTGCGCCCCGATAACGGGTTGCATGAACATAATCTACTTCTAAAGGAAAATCCAACCGAGGGAGCAAGTTGCCTAAAAGAACTAGTCCACCAACCATAACACATAACAATACAGGGTTCTCATCCTCCAATTCCTTATGGATGTTAATCGCCATTCGATCTAAAGCTGCTTCAACTTCATTAGTCGTAAACAAGCAAGTAGATTTTTCATATACTTCTTTAATTTTACTAGGAATAGTCATTTATGTGTCTCTCGGTAAAGATAGGGGTTATATATTACTCTTTGTTTTTTCCTTTCCCAGGAAATGGACTGACAGTACTACCGTAGGCAGGATTATCCTTAACTTTAGCTATTCCTTGCTTTTCTACTTCATCAATGCGATAAACCGATGGCATGGGAATAAAGGTACGCTTTACACCATTAAATTCCAACTTTAAACGCTCTTCAGAAGGATCGACTACTAATGTAGTCTGTTCGCCAAATACCAGCTCTTCCACTTCTAGAAAGCCAAATAACTCACTCTCTTTAATAGATCGTGCATATATTTCATAAATTGCCTCTTGATTAGCGAAAGTAATTCTGAATAAAGTTTTCTTCTTCATAAAATGAGCCTGTTCTGAACGCTAGAGGAATTATACAAAAATACGTGTGTTTTGGGTATAGATAATCCACCCATCTGCTACTTTTCACTTCGTAGAGGTCAAAGTAACCGGTTGCAGCGGTGATTGAAAGTCATTAATTGGCTGTGCTAGGGACCTTAGCGTTAATGAAGGATGTATTACTTGATACTTTTGCGCAATATAACAATAAAAGCCTGAGGGATAAGGCCAGAGCATCTTGCCAATTTCATCTAGAAAAGTTAATTTTTTAATCAATGTGGCACTATTTACAGGAGGTATATAGCAAAAATTGTTTAATGAAACCTGTCTATAACCTCGTTGAATGAACATGCGATTTAAATTTAAGGGAGTACGCATTTTTATATTGTGATCACTATAGCAATTCAATAAACCACACTTTATGGCGCCACCCCACAAGCTCCAAGGGTTAATGCAAAGCAAAATAACATGCCCCATCGGTTTTAGCACCCGATCAATCTCATCGATTAAACTGGAGCCCATATTAAACGGTTCTAAGCTTAAAGGAGCAACAATACAGTCAATACTATTCGCATTTAATGGCAAATGATTTAACTCACTTTCAATGTGAACTTGATGAGATAATGCAAAAGGGGAAACAATCCATTTATGTTCAAAATCCAATTTTTTTAGCCATGGATTCTCGCCACAACTCCCCAGCTGGATTAGGGTGTTCCCATAAATATCCAGGCCAGTTGCTTCCAAATTAATAGAAAACTCATGCGCAGCAAAAAGACCCAGAGGTGATTGAAACCATTTATTCAATGCCCGATAGTATTTTTTTTGCTGTTTAATCAACAAAGTAATGCCTTTTAAAAAGGTTAATCCTGAATTAAACTACAATACAACGAGTTTCACCCGCAAACAATCCATTTTACCTTTTTATATAGAAAAATGGTTAGGAATAAATTAATGGAATTTAATGTAGCCGGACAACAATTTGCCTTGGAACAATTTTTAGGCAAAGCAAAAACCGCAATCTATTATAAACAAGCCTCTACAGAAAAAATGTCGCTCGCCCAATACCTCATTAAAAATGATATCTTATCGGCTACAAATATTGCACAAGCCTCAGCGAAAAGCTTTGGGGTTCCCCTGCTGGATCTAGACAGTATCGAGATCAGCACCCTGCCTTTATCATTGGTGGATGAAAAGCTGATGCTCCGTCATGCCATGGCCCCTCTATTCTGCCGTGGAACCCATTTGTATCTAGCAGCCGAAGATCCCAGCAATCATAATGGCTTAAAAGAAATTCAATTTCATACTGGTTTGAATACCCATGCGATTGCAGTAGAAGCGAATAAATTGACTGCTTTATTCGCTCATTTATTAAGTCTTAAACATCATCAGGAATTGTCTACATACGATACACCGATTCAGCATGATGATCAGTATGAGTTTACTATCAATCCAATAGATAGCGATGATGCCCCTATTGTAAAATTTGTTAATCAAATCCTATTTAAAGCCATTCAGCAAGGAGCTTCTGACATCCATTTTGAGCCCTTTGAAAAAGAATATCGCATTCGCTATCGACATGATGGCATTTTGCATGAAGTAGCAAGCCCGCCAGTCAATCTGTCTACACGAATTACATCACGGATTAAAGTGATGGCAAAATTAGACATTTCCGAACGCCGTATACCCCAAGATGGTAGTTTTAAAATAAATCAGCCTACTAAACACCCTATTGATTTTCGTGTAAGCACCTGTCCTACCACAAACGGTGAAAAAGTAGTTATCAGAATATTAGATCCGGATACAGCAAAACTACACATTGAGGCTTTAGGATTTAACCCCAAACAACACGAATATTTTATGCGAGCAATAAAACGTCCTCAAGGAATGATTTTGGTGACAGGCCCCACAGGGAGTGGGAAAACTGTAAGCCTGTATGCGGCCCTAAATCTGCTTAACACAAATAAAGTTAATATATCCACCGCGGAGGATCCTGTTGAAATTAAAATCACTGGCATTAACCAAGTTAATATCAATCCCAAAGTTGGGCTCAGCTTCTCCAAAGTTTTACGTTCTTTTTTGCGACAAGACCCCGATATTATTATGGTTGGGGAAATTCGTGATTTAGAAACCGCCGAAATTGCAATTAAGGCAGCGCAAACTGGACATCTAGTGTTATCAACATTGCATACAAACAGTGCTGTAGAGTCCTTAACACGTTTAAGCAATATAGGTATTCCAAGCTTTAATATTGTGAGTTCAATAACTCTTATTATTGCGCAACGTTTAGCACGAAAACTTTGCGAGCAATGTAAAACTCCACGAACTGATCTTAATAAATCCAATTTATTAGCTTGGGGCCTTAATGAAACAGACCAGCTTTATAAAGCTGCAGGCTGTTCTCAATGTACGGATGGATATCGAGGCAGGATTGGATTATTCGAAGTATTACCAATGACACATACCTTAACCGAACTCATTATGGCCGGCGCTAATTCATTGGATCTTATAAAAGCAGCCCAAAAAGAAGGTATGACCAGCATTTATCAATCAGGTATTGAAAAAGTACAGCAAGGAATAACTACCTTAGAGGAGGTCAATCGGGTAACCGTTGAGTAAATTATGATTCAGATTAAAAAAAATACCAGCAGCCTGCTAAGGTTTCGTTATACAGGTAAAAATGCATTAGGGCAAAAAATATCTGGGGTCATTCAAGCACGGAATTTAACGCTCGCTAAAATTGACCTACGCAAACAAGGTATCATTATTAATAAAGTAGTCCCGAATAGAAATCTAATGATTTTTAATCAATTAAATAAAAAGCTTACTTCAGAAGACATTGCATTATTCAGTCGCCAACTCGCAACCATGGTTGAATCAGGAATACCGTTAATACATGCGCTTGATATTATCGCTAAAGGACAAATAAAGCTACATCTTCAGGAGTTAATTAATGAGATTAAGCATGATATTGGAGCGGGATTAACACTTTCTGAAGCATTAATAAAACATCCCCAGTATTTTAGTAGTTTATTCTGTAATTTAGTTAAAGCAGGCGAGCAATCAGGCACACTAGATATTATGCTCAACAAGATTGCCATTTATAAAGAACGAATTGAATCCATAAAAAAGAAAATAAAAAAGGCAATAAGTTATCCAATAGCAATTATCAGCGTTGCGGTTATTGTCACTGTAGGCTTACTTATGTTTGTTGTGCCACAATTTGAAATCTTATTTCAATCATTTGGCGCCGAGTTACCCACCCTAACGCTAGCTGTGGTTAATATCTCCCAATATATTCAGTCCTGCTGGTATTGTATTGTTGCTTCTTCGGCCTTAAGTATTTATGCATTTATTTATGCACAAAAACATTCAGCATCTTTCGCATTAGCTATTGATAAGCTGCTATTAAAAATACCAATTATTGGTTTAATTATAGAAAAGACCGTTATTGCGCGGTTTTCAAGAACCTTATCCATTACTTTTGCCGCCGGTTTGCCCTTAGTTGATGGCCTTAAATCAGCTGCCGGTGCAACAGGAAATATGATGTATTTTAAAGCAATAGAATATATAAAAAATGAAGTTTTTACTGGCATACCTATAAACAAAGCCATGGAAAATACTCGCTTATTCCCCAATATGGTCATGCAAATGATCGCGATTGGTGAAGAGTCTGGAGCCTTGGAAAAAATGTTAAGTAAAATTGCAGACTTTTATGAAGAAGATGTAGATAATTCAGTGGACGCACTAAGCCGTTTATTAGAACCGATTATCATGTCCATCATTGGAGTTCTCGTCGGAGGGCTGATTGTAGCAATGTATATGCCCTTGTTTAAATTGGGCTCGGTAATTTAGAAGGAAAAATAAAATGATGCATGAACTCATCACTTACCACCCCTGGTTCCTTTATGTGGCCGTGGCCTTACTTTCACTAGCAATAGGGAGTTTGCTTAATGTGGTCATTTATCGTTTACCCCTTATGCTCAAAAACGAATGGCTGCATGAATACAATGAATTAATGAGCATTGAAGATGAAGAAAGAACCACGCTAAATTTGTTTTTGCCTCGTTCATTTTGCCCCTCATGCAATACCATGATTAAGGCTTGGCAAAATATCCCCATCCTAAGTTTTTTAATACTACGGGGTCGTTGCTATTACTGTAAAACCTCTATTTCACCTCGCTATCCATTAATTGAAGTAGGCACTATGCTGTTGTCCCTTTTTGCGTGCTGGCATTTTGACTTTACGTGGCAGTTAGTTTTTGCACTGAGCGCCATCTGGCTTTTAATTTGCCTTTTTTTTATTGACTTAGATTATCAATTGCTGCCAGACAGTTTAACTTTAAGCTTATTGTGGTTAGGTTTAATTGCGAATACGCAAAATTTATTTACCTCCCTGCCTGATGCAGTTCTTAGTGCTGCTGGCGCATACCTTCTGTTGTGGTTTCTTATTAAACTATTTTATTTAGCTACAGGTAAAATTGGCATGGGAAATGGGGATTTTAAATTGTTTGCTGCTTTTGGTGCCTGGTTTGGCTGGAAATTATTACCCTTGATTCTCCTGTTTTCGTCAATTGCTGGCACAATAATTGGGCTCTTATATTTATACTTGAACGATAAATCAAGAGATACTACAATCGCATTTGGCCCTTTTTTATGCATTTCAGGATTAGCCACATTATTTTGGGGACAAGAGCTTTTAGATTGGTATTTGCATTTGTGGTTCTAAAAGTAGCTCCAGATAGCCATTAAGTGGGCAATGTTAGGTACATGGTCAACATTGAGTTCAGATATGGGCTTAATGCATTCTTGTTGGGCCATGGGCCCAACCTACTATTTATAAAACGATTATTATGAGGAGTAGGATGTTGTATCAAATTATTTTGTTTGATTTAGATGATACCTTAATTGATTTTGCGGCTGCAGAACAAATCGGTATACGTAAAATTCATGGCCAGTTTTATCCAACAACCCCTTACCCTCTCTTCGAACAACACTTTAAAAAATTGAATAATGAACTTTGGTCACGCGTTGGTGCCCAAGAAAATGGGCTGATGCCAAATGAGGTGCGGTTTTTACGTTTTAAACAATTAAATGAAGCCATCGAATGCACAACCTCCTCACATGAAGTTGCTGATGCTTATGAGCATTATCTGATTGACCATATTGAGTGGATTCCTAATGTTAGAAAAACCATTGAATTCCTGCATCAAAAAGGTCACATTTTAGGTATTATTACCAATGGATTTGCTGCATCTCAACTCAGGAAAAAAGAAAAATTTTCCCTCGAAAATTGGTTTGACTGTTTTGTGATTTCTGATGACGTTGGCTTCGCTAAGCCTAATAAGGAAATTTTCGACATTGCATTACAGAACCTTTCTTATACGCATAATCAACCCATTCACAGCTACCACAAAAACTCAATTCTAATGGTCGGTGACTCAATAATTAGCGATGGCCATGGAGCTAAAAATTTTGGAATTAACTATTGCCATGTTCATCATAGCCCCCCACAAACAACTAGCTTGGAAACAACTCTTGCCTATCACATCAACTCGGTAGCGAATTTGCCCAATTGTATTGGCTATGAAACAGAATATACGCTTTTTTTAAATTCATTATAAAACACATTGTCTTGAATATAGAGAGGGAGCTCTTAATTATGTATTTTTTATCCCCTCTGAGTTATTACATATAACCTTTAAAATGGAAGAAACATGACCAGTTTTTCAAGTGACTTGCAAAAAATAGCCAATAATGACCCTTCTTTTAAGCATTTTGAACCAGATTGGCTCATAAATGATGATAGAGCTCAGAGTTTAGCTTCCGCTTTAGTTAACAACAGCTCCCTGCTTCAGATTGATCTATGGGACCATCAGATTGGCGATGAAAATCTTGGAATATTAGCCAAAGCTTTGGAGGATCATGAAAAACTGTCCTCACTAAATTTGGGTAGCAATCAGATTACCGCAGTGGGAGCAGCATATGTAGGTGAATTAATAGAAAAAAATGAGGCATTAATATCCCTTACCCTTAAAAAAAATGACCTTAGCGGTGAGGGAGCCAAAGCAATTGCCAAAGGATTAGTAGTTAATTCGCAATTAAGTTCACTCAACATTGAACGTGCTGAGATTGATGATCATGGCGCTTTAGCATTGTTTGCAGCTTTAGAGGTTAATACCTCCCTTACTTTTCTTGATTTAAGTAATAATAAAATTAGTGACGCCTGCGTCCCGAGTATAATAATGATGCTTGGACAAAACAGTACATTAAGTTCCTTATATCTTAAAAGAAACTTTATTAGTCAGAAAAATCTTACGGAAATTGAACATTTATTGAACCGAAACCAAAAAATTTATAACCTTGCTCAAGAGGCTATCGACTTAATCAAACGTTTACCAGAGAACATACCTGACTCGGAGCAAAAAGGTACCTTTGACAATTTTAATAACGTTCTTAAACAAAAAGAACAAATTCAACTTGAAATTGAAACACTTTTTCCTGAGTCCGCGCTAATTTATCGAATTGAGGAGGTGTGGGCTCAAAAGCAAATTAGCATTATGGTTACAAACCCACAGATAAATATGCAGGCATCCGCGATTGAACTCTTTGACCTGCTAAATAAAAAACAAAAGCAGCTCCCTAAAAATCAGCAATGGCTCGAATCCATTATTCTGCATTATTTTTCAAGCATAGAACCTAATAGTGAATATACCCATAAAAAACTGTTACATTACCTTCTACAAACATCAATCAACGCAGATATGCAAACATTCATGGATCTTTGTATCTTCCATCATTTCAATCCTGAAGTAACCCACATCTTGAAGCCTAACCTAGTACAGCTAGTAACCTTATTACTTAGTAATCGAGAAGCTATTAAAACCCTGCGACAAGAAATCCGAAACATAAATAGGCTAATTTTAAATATCGCTGATCGCTTTTATGCAGAGGAGCAATCAAATAAAGAGTTTGAAATTAATATGCAAGTCATCGGAATGCTATTGGAACTACCACAAGAAAGTCCACAGGTGACTATTCAAGTGAACAGAGCACTTCTTCGTAGCCTAAATCTTTTTTTCTGCGCCGCACCTAATGCCGCCGATAGCTTTTACAGCCTATGGCATCAACTCTCACCTGAGAATACATTGTCCTCTAGAAATTTAGCAACAGAGGCAATCGCGAAAAAACTTTTAATTAAAAAATATAATAATCTAGTTTTACAACCAAGCCCCAACACTTATCAAAATCGATTTTTTATTCAGCAAGACGTAAAATCAATGAAGAAGCTAGATGCTGAGCCCGTACAAGAACAAAACCATGAACTAGAACAGGAACAACCTATTGGAATGAGACCATAAGAGTACTTATGTCTTGTAGGTTGGGCCCATGGCCCAACCTACAAGACATCAAGCAACACAAGAACTCCATATTGTGGCATGGGTCCAAACCTACAAAAATCATCATTAACTAAATAGCAGTCCCCCTCCCTTCCCCACAGAGAGAATTTGCCTCATCAAAAAACACACATTGATAAGTTCTAAAGCAGGCATCAGTTTGACTGATAATACAAGAACATTTACACCCTATACACAGAGTTATCCACAGTTTTTGTGGATAACTAATCTAATACGGAAAATAAGATAAATACCCTAAGATCCTTATAAAATAAGGGGATTGATACATGAAATTGAAAAGCTTAGGAATTAGAGGAGCTAAACTTAGATAGAGATATCCACAGGATTTTTTCACGGGTAACAAGCTACGACCCGTGTATCTTATCAAAGAAAAAAATAAAAAACAGTCTTGACTTGGTAAATTTTTAAAATTTTGCTCGAACAAGCAAAACGATTATTTTATTCTTGCAGTGGCTTACATCAGAGCCCAGAGATTAAGCACCAAGCCTTTTGATTAAAAATTGAATTATGTGTAAGCTAATTGATAAACTGAACAAATAGAAACTTACTCTTTAGTGCTCAACCAGAGGAAGCCACACTGAAGGCAGCTCCTCTTCATCGCTAAATCCGTGATTGAGGTTAGAAGCACGCACCACTGAGTTGCTTCATTTGATTCTTAATTGTAAAGAAATTCAGTACCCCAAAGATGCTGAGTTCGCTATGACGATTCGAGGAAAGTTATGCTAATTGACCTGAAACGCGAAGCTGATGCGCAACAATACGCGTCAAATAATCAAACTCTATATTAACCTGTTGTCCAGGCTTTAATGCAGACAATGTGGTATTTGCCGAAGTATGTGGGACTAACATTAATTTGATACTTCGATCCCCAACTGAATTGATAGTTAAACTAACCCCCTCAACCGTAATACTGCCTTTGGGAAGCAAGTACGCCATGGCAGCCTCCTGAAAGCCAGCTAATTCGACTTCCAGATACTCCTCAAGTTGATTAACCACTCGAACTGTTGCGATTGCATCCACATGCCCACTGACATAATGTCCACCAAAACGAGTGGAGGCCAGCATCGCTCGCTCTAAATTCACAAAGTGACCTGCAGTTAAATTTGCCAAGGTAGTCACATTTAATGTTTCTGGAGAGACATCAAAATGTAATTCGTTATTGTCTGTAGGTAATAGAGTTAAACAAACTCCGTTGACAGCAATACTTTCCCCTACTTGTAATTGCTCAAAAACAGGGGCAATGATAAGGCGGTTATCATTCTCCTTACGGAGATTGTTAAGCACCAGCCCTTTTTTTTCAATTATTCCAGTAAACATGACATCCTCGGTATTTTTAAATATGGATAGTCTAATTAGTTTTTCTAGTTTTCCAAGTCATTTGTTTATGTTTATGCATCATTTGTTGAACAGAGAATGCGCTTACCATATCAGGAAATGTAAACTTTGCATGAGTAATATCGCTCATAATTTGTTTTTTTAATGCATCAATTGATGAAAACTAAATTTCATCCCGTAATTTACTTAGAAAAGTCACTTCCAAAACCTCACCATACAAGTCGCCACAAAAATTAAATATATGCACCTCAAGTACATTTTTAGTGCAATTTTTTATGGTAGGTCGATCACCAATGCTTGCAACACCCAAGTAATAACTACTGTTTTTTCTTCGGACCATAACGCAATATATCCCCCTTAACATAGGATATAAATAATCTGCCTCCAGATTCGCTGTAGGAGTACCCCACAGGCGCCCCAGTTTATTGCCATGCTTAACTTCTCCCATAAAACTAAACGGCTCGTCGAGCATATGAGCAGCATGATGTGCTTTTATATTATGGATTACATCCTTATGCTGATTATATAAAGACTTCATTCGCGTCTCTCAGCTGTATTCATTTTATTCCCAACGTCTTACGATACCTGCATCCAGATCAAATAAATCGAGGGCTCTTCCTACACTATGATTAATAATGTCATCAACTGTCTCAGGTTTGTTATAAAATGCTGGCATTACAGGACAAACAATGGCTCCTTGTTGTGTTACTGAAACCATATTTTGTAAGTGTCCTAAATGTAAAGGAGATTCTCGGGTCATCAAAACCAATTTCCTTCTGTCTTTTAAAATAACGTCTGCAGCTCGCCCGATTAAGTTGGTACTAATTCCGTGAGCAATTTCTGCAAGTGTTTTCATCGAACAAGGAGCAACGATCATGCCTAAAGTTTTAAAGGAACCACTGGCAATATTGGCACCAATATCATTCCATGGATGATATACATCAGCCAGCTCCTTTAACTCAGAAACCGTTAAATTAGTTTCATATTCTCGCGTCAATTGAGCCGATTTACTCACAATTAAATGGGTTTCAACAGGAAGTTTTTTTAATATCTCTAAGAGTCTTATTCCATAAATGATACCTGAGGCACCACTAATCCCCACAACAATGCGCGACTTCTTTTCCATAGCTATCCTTCTAAATTAAATTACAGGGCAACAACCTAAGAATAGCAAGTTTTTTGTAAAATCAATTGCTTTCACAAAAAAAAAATTATAAAGAATCCTTAAAAGATTTTTATTTTTACCAAGAAAAAGAAAATAGCTTACTCCTATACTAAAGAGTGGCATTAAGCAACTAAAAGGGACGTATGATGAATAGTAAAGCAAATTCCGATTTAATTACACGAGCAAAAAAAATCAAATGTCTCATTTGTGATATTGATGGAGTATTAACTAAAGGAGAAATATTTATAGATAATAACGGTAATGATATGCGTGTTTTTTATGCACAGGATGGCACAGGTCTAGAAATGCTGATGGCCGCCGGTATTAAATTAGCAGTAATTACCAGCTCTGAAAATAATGTAATACACCAACGTATGAAGCAGATTGGGATTGATACCTATTTTACTGGACAAACTACTAAAAGAGGCGCTTATCAACGAATTAAAGAAGAATTTAAGTTCCACGATGAAGAGATAGCTTATATTGGCGATGACCTAACTGATCTTTGCATCATTAAACAAGTAGGCTTAGGAGTAGCTGTTCCCAATGCCGCATCCCAAGTGATTGACCGCGCTCATTTAATGACCCAAAAAAAAGGGGGAGAAGGTGCGGTACGTGAGCTTTGTGAGTTTATATTATTTGCTCAAGATAAGTTTGATAATGCCCTAGAGTTTTATTTAGCCTGATCGAACCCCTCGGTGGGTTCTATAGGCAAGGTATAAAACCCAAAGAATACCGCAAGTGCCGCAAGACCAAGAATATAAACAGAAAAGGAGGTTATTTGCTCACTAAAAAAAGAGGTAGCGAGAATGCTACTTAATAACGCGCTTACATTCATCCCTAATCCTGATAAGGAGATTTTAATACCCATGGGTTTATCATTGCATTCAATACATAAACGGTTAAAAACAGAATACCCTATTCCCAGCCCTAAATGAATTGGGAAAAGAAGAACAATAAGATTTAATAATTCATTGGAAGAAAAGCGAATAAAAAAAACACTAATCAAACTAAAAATGCCTACAATCGTTACACTTAAAGTAGATAGTCCTTTAAGTGAATACTTGCTTAGTAGCTTTTCCAATAATTGGCTACCAATAATAAACCCTATTAGCACCAATGCTTGAATAAAACCAAATGTAAAAACACTGTAGTTTAAGGTCTTAATAATAAAAAATGAACCACATACATTCCATGCTATCATTACTGCAAATAATGCTCCCCCAGCAACCATAGGTTTGAGAAAATCCCAATCAGTCAATGTGCTCCAATATTCCTCAGAGGCTTTTTCAAATGACCTATACTCTTGATGATTATTTGTTTCAGGCATGCAATAAAACAGTCCTATCAAAGCAAAAAAAGTCATCACAGCAAGAAAAATAAAGATGAATTCCCAATTTGCCAATTTCATAATTAAAGCGCCTAATAATGGACCTAAAGCGGGAGATAAAATGGTCACACTTCCTAACCACGCGATTCTTTTAATTGCCTCCTCCTGCTGATAGAAGCTATGAATCGTGCTAAAACCTGTAACCAGCATTGATGTTAGAGCAACCCCCTGTAAAAAACGTGCTAACAACAATATATTAAACCAGGGAATTACAACCATTAGAGAGGATGCAATAAAAAGTACACCTCCAAACAATAAGAGCGAGCGTCTTCCATAACGATCGGAAAGCACCCCCACGATCGGCTGTGATATTAAATTACCCAAAAAAAACAAAGTTAAGCTTAACTGTATTTTTTCTTGCGACACACCAAATTGATTCGCAATAGTGGGCATTGCAGGCAAATAAGCATCTATAGAAAGATACGTTGCCACCGTATAGATCACATAGAAAAAGGGAAAATACTTAATTAAACGTTGTGGCCTGTGATTACTCATAAAAAAATAATTCTTTTTTTTCACACAGTTAAAAAAGATCTTCTAGTATAAAAGATAAACGCTAAACAAAGAAGATAAAAATGATACATGAGCAATATCTGTTATATGCGTTAGGGGAGGCAATTAAAGGTAGAGGTTTTTGCTCCCCAAATCCAAGTGTTGGTGCAATTGCAGTAAGAAATAATAAAATTATAGCGCGAGATTATCATAAAGGAGCTGGAACGGCTCATGCTGAAGTGCTCGTATTTAAACAATTCCCTAAAAATACTGATAATGTAACACTCTATGTAAGCTTAGAACCCTGCAACCATTGGGGTAGAACACCTCCCTGTGTTGATGCAATCATCAATCATGGGATACGAGAAGTTTTTTATGCTTATAAGGATCCAAATCCTATAGTCAGAAACAATGATACCCCCATCATCTTAGAGCAGCATGGTATTAAAAGTACGTTCATTCAGTTAAACCAAGTAGATGAGTTTTATGAAAGTTACACATATTGGCGGCGTACTGGAAAACCATTTGTTACTGCTAAAATAGCCCAGACTCTAGATGGAAAAATTGCTGAGCCAAAGGGAAAACCATCCAAAATATCCAATGAACGCTGTGATGAATTTACACACGATCAACGTAAGAGAGCCGACGTCATCTTAACTTCAGCAAGGACGGTGAATAATGATAATCCCTTATTAAATGCACGTGTTGATCAGGAGACTCATGCAAAAATCATTGCCATTATCGATACGTATTATTCATTAAACGCGGATGCGCGTATTTTTACCAGCGCAAAGAAAATACATATTTTTTGTAGTAATGCTCCTAAACAAATTATTGACCGTGAGAACGTAACCTACCACGTTGTCGCATCAAATGAACATGGATTGAAGTTAGAGGATGTAATAACCCAATTAGGTACAATGGGTTATCATGATGTATGGGTTGAAGCAGGTGCTCGTATTTTTTCACAATTACATGAAGCCAACTTAATTGATAGAACCTACATCTACATTGCACCAAAAATACTTGGTGTTAATGCCCTTTCTAATTACACCAATAATTACTTTCAAGGATCTAAATCCGTTACTTGGCAAATGATGGGTAACAACATCATGCTACGAATGGATTGGAGGTGATATTTATCAATATTGGATCAATGTAAAACCATGACCATAAATCATAAGAGTTTCTCTATTTTTATTATTAATACTTAGGATGAGGAAGAATAAAATGGCCGATACATTTGCATCAGTTGAAAAAGCAATCGCCGCATATAAAGCTGGAAAAATGATTATTTTAATGGACGATGAAGATCGGGAAAATGAAGGTGATTTATGCATCGCAGCGGAATTCGCGACACCAGAAATGGTTAATTTTATGGCAACTTATGGACGAGGATTAATTTGCCTGGCAATGGATGGTTCAATCATCGATAAATTTAATTTGCCAATGATGGTTGATCGCAATGGCTCACCTTTTGGTACTGCATTTACGATCTCAATCGAAGCAACAACGGGAGTAACCACAGGTATTTCAGCCTATGATCGAGCACGTACAATCCAAGTGGCAATCGCCCCAGAGAGCACCGCAGCAGATCTGATTTCTCCAGGACATATATTCCCATTACGTGCAAAAGATCGAGGCGTTCTGGAACGTATAGGTCATACTGAGGGAAGTGTTGATTTTGCAAAATTAGCAGGATTAACTCCAGCTTCTGTGATTTGTGAAATTATGAACCCTGATGGAACAATGAGTCGGCGGGATACTCTTGTTGAGTTTGCACAAAAGCATGACTTGGTTATGGTTACTATAAAAGCCTTAATTAATTACCGAATTCGCCATGAAAAGCTCGTTGAATCTCAAGCAACGGTTCACATGCCTTTACATGGATATAATGGTTTTTCCATTAATGTATTTACAAATCATTTAGATAAAATGGAGCATTTCGAACTTTATAAAAAAGAACGTGATCCTAGTAAGCCAACTTTAGTCCGCATCCATTCAGAATGTATTACAGGTGATGTTTTAGGTTCCTGTCGGTGTGATTGTGGTACACAACTTGAATATTCAATGGGAAAACTTGATGAGGAAGGTGGAATTCTCATTTATCTACGCCAAGAAGGACGTGGAATAGGCCTAGTTAATAAACTTAAAGCCTATGCGCTTCAGGATAAAGGAGTTGATACTGTAGAAGCCAACCTTCAGCTTGGTTTACCTGTCGACAACCGTGACTATGCCATCGCCTATCAAATCCTTCGTCTACACGGGATAAATAGTATTCGTCTCATGACAAACAACCCTTTAAAAATAATTGCATTAGAAAAATACGGTATGGAAGTGAGTGAACGTGTTCCTGTGATTATAAAGCCAACTGAAGAAAACCTTTTTTATCTAACAACTAAAAAAGAGAGGTTAGGACATTTACTTTAAAAATAGGATTAGCCCTAAGAGCAAAGTTATGTCTTACATAATACCTTATCAAGGAAAAGAAAATGAAAGTCTATAAAAATACGGAGATGACTGGAGTAGTAAAATCCTTTCCAATTGCTGTAATAGTTAGTTTATTTAATCGTGATATTACTCAACCCTTACAAGATGGTGCCATTGAGCACTTAAAAAAGCGCGGCTTCAAAGATGAGGACATTTGTGTGGTTGAAGTACCTGGCGCCATTGAAATCCCCTATTTCGCACGTGTGTTAGCGGCTACAAAACGCTATGAAGCCATTATTGCTCTTGGCTCTATTGTTCATGGAGAAACAAATCATTATACCTGGGTCGGACCACAGGTAAGCCGTGATTGTTTTGATGTTTCCAAGGAATTCAACATACCAGTAATTTTTGGCGTATTAACTACAGAGCATACCTCTCAAGCATGGGATGCATTAGGCGGAAAATTCGGTCATAAAGGTGTAAATTGCGTAGATTATGCAATTACCATGCACCATTTGTCCCAACAAATTAACGCAGACAAATAATTGTCATCAAAGCATTTTAAAATGCTAAGTGAGAGAATCATGCAAAATATGGCTATGACATCAGATGCCTCCCCCGTAGACTCATTTCCTGTTGCATTAGTTGTCAGTATGTTTAATAGGGACATCACAAACGAGCTTCAAGATGGAGTTATCTCGCAACTATTAAAACGTGGTTTCAACAAAAAAGATATTATAGTTTTTGAAGTACCAGGTGCCGTTGAAATTCCTTTAATAGCTAAACGCTTGGCAATTCAAAGAAAAGCCCAATCAATTATTACATTAGGTTCGGTTATTCGCGGTGACACGAGTCATTACGATTTGGTATGTGATGTTGTGAGCCACGGTTGCATGCAGGTGTGACATACCTGTTATTTTTGGCTTATTAACCACGGAAAACGAAGAACAAGCCTGGGATCGACTTGGTGGTAAATATGGGCATAAAGGTGTGGAACTAGCAAACACCGCCATCATGATGTACAAGCTACTTCATAGTATCTCTATGTGAGTAGTACCAATGAGCAATAAAACAGTACATGAGTTCAAGGTAACTATGTTTTGTACTGGAAGCCGCGAGTTATAAGATTTGGAGAATTAATTATGGCCACAATAGAAAATAAAGTTACCGAGCTACTCCAGGGATTCTCCAAATTGAACTCGGAACAACGTTTTGCCCGCTTACAGGAGTTAGGTGTACTTACCACAGAAGACGTGGCCTACTTATTAAATGGAGGTGTTCGCGATTTGGAGTTAGCCGATAAATTAATTGAAAACTCCATTGGCTATTTTCAACTTCCATTAGGTGTCGCCACAAATTTTTGTATTGATGGCAAAGATTATGTGATTCCACTCGCAGTAGAGGAAACATCCATTATCGCAGCTTTATCTAAAACAGCCAAATGGGTTCGGCAACAGGGTAAAATAGAAACGAAAGTTGAAGGTACATGCATCATAGGACAAATCCAATTAGCCAACGTAAACGATGTTGCGTTTTTCACTCAAATTTTTGCACAACATCGTGAATCATTAATTGATTCTGCAAATAAAAATGTCGCATCCAGCATGGTAAAACGTGGTGGGGGGGTCATTGATTTAATCCTTCGTCACAGGGTACGTGATGATGGAGGCAATATGATGATTGTGCACTTGCTATTTAATAGTTGCGACGCCATGGGAGCAAATTTGATTAATCAGGTATTAGAATATCTTAAAGACCCTATAGAGCGCTTAACTAATGAAAAAGTAACCATGTGCGTTTTATCCAACCTAAATGATCAAAAACTAACTACAGCGATAGTTACTTTAGAACAGGTTGGCGATGAACTGGGGTATAATTTACAAGAAGCCTCTATTTTTGCAGAAACAGATGCATATCGTGCAGCAACCCATAATAAAGGAGTCATGAATGGGATAGATCCCATATTGATTGCTACGGGCAACGATTGGCGTGCTGTGGAGGCCGGCATGCATGCTTATGCCTGCCGCAATGGCTCCTACCAAGCAATAACCCGTTGGCGTTACAATGATGGAGTTTTAACTGGCGAATTAACCGCTCCTATTATTGTAGGTACTGTTGGGGGAGTAACCTCTTTGCATCCCACTGCAAAATTCTGCTTAAATATGATGAAAATTAACTCAGCTAATGAATTATCTCGGGTGATTGCTGCTGTGGGCTTAATACAAAATTTAGGCGCGATTACCGCATTATGTACCAACGGTATTGTGCAAGGACATATGAAACTACATATTAATAATCTGGTACTCGCAGTAGGAGCGACTTACGAGGAAAGCCAACTATTAAAAAAAGAATTGCAAAATTGGCTTAGCACCAATAAACGCGTTAGTTTGAGCAATGCTCAAGAACTATTAATAAAAATTAGGGCGCCTAAGGAACATTAATCCCTAAAAATAAGGAGCATTTCATGTTTAATAACTCTTCTGTGGTACCTCCTGAAAACCCTTTTTGGCAATTTTCATTATCTATTTATGGTGATTCCAATATTCAGGAAGCCTGCCATGTCTTTCAGGATACCGATTCGGCTAACGTTAATTTAGTCTTGTTTGCATATTGGCTTGGCTATGCCGTACAAGATATCAGCCATGAAGAATTTACACGCGCATGCGCCAGTGTCGCGATCTGGAATGAAGAAATAACTAAAAATCTGCGCAACGTACGTATTCTATTGAAAGAAATAAGCGAAAATGACTGGATAAAAAGTTTTTACTCACAAGTACTTACTAATGAAATTATTTCTGAATCATATCAACAGGAATTATTATACAGTCAAGTCAAGGACCGTTTAAAAGAAAGAACCATGCCCAATAATGCAATGTCCTCACAATACCTATACTGGCTTTTTAGTGATGCGGGCCATGAAATTCATCAACCACTTAAGATAAGAATCGAGCACTTTATCAAAATAATTAGTGATAAATTAGGTGGCATACAAAAATCGTAAGATAACATGGAGAAAAGTTGTGAAAATCACCCTTATCGGTCTTGGAAAAATAATGTAATAAAAATATGTATGAATTATATGTTGGTTTCCGCTATAGAAACGATGGGAGAACTTTATGCCTTTGCAGAAAAAAGCGAAGTAGATACCTCCATTGTGAGCACTATGCTCCACTCAATTTATGGCCACCCTACATTCCAAACTTTATGTAGATAAAATTAAAAACCGTGATTTTGACGACGTGAATTTTGACTTACATGGAGAATTTAAAGACATTAGCCTTTTCCAACAAGCGTTCACCAATATGGGTATAGTTCCTGCAATTGGCAATGTAATTAAAGATAAATTTATCATTGCCTTAGCGCATCAAATGGGTGAAAAGGATTGGTCAGCGGTAACGGACATCACGCGGATGCAAACTAATATATAGACGTGAGTTTTAGTCTGGCTGCAAACTAATAACTTGCTTAGTATTTGGCTCGAAAATATTATTTGACATAGAAGGCCAATTACCGTGACTTGACCACTGTATCCATAAGTTCGAAGTGACAGGCAAGATAAATCTGGATGCTGCGATCAAGCCACGGTAATTCGAGCATATTATTTGATAAAACTCTTAAGTAGTGCGCTTTAATTGCAAGTAACCTAATTACATTTAAATTAGAAAAAAAAACCACATATAAAACAAAAACAATCTAATCTGCCTCATTAATAATCTCTTAAGGCTTCTCTGTTAAAATAATCTCCAACACTTGTTTTCTCTATTCGCTGTTGAGGTATAAGTAATGAAAGCTAATCATAGGGTTGCACAGTTTACTATCAATTATATTTGTTCTTGTCTTTTAGTTTGCAAGATTTCTACCACAAAAGATTTAGGCGAACGATTTGATGACCTGATTGCACAAATCAACCAAAACCCTGATATTTTTAAAGGCTTATCAAAAAAACAAGCGCATCATATATTAAAAGTAGCAATTGATGTTTATAACGATGTAAATGCATTAAAGATTCGTTTTACTCCTGAATTAATTAATTTCTGGGCAGCCCAAAACGACACGCCCGTACCACATGCCTTGGTAAATATTCCTACTGATGATGATTTATCCAGAGTAACGTGCAGTTATGATCGTTTATCTCAGGCACATCAAATAAAAAAAACGGTACAAGCAAGCATTCCCAGTTTATTAGAAAAAAAAGACTATGCGGTTTTCTCACACATTATTATTGGAACAGGTGATACGGGCACTACCCTTTGGCTGGAAAAATATAAAGAATATCATGGAACCACAACAGCTCTATTAGAAGATAACCAGCTTCCACCAGTATTGATGCTCGGCAATGGCAGCGGTAGTTGGAAACATAACTATACCCTTGCACAGCCACAAAATATCCTTGAACGTGCACAAACAAACGAAAATCCATCAGCTTATTTATCAACGAACTACTATTTAAATAATCCCTATGCTAATGGGCGCCATGTGTATCAAGCAAACCAAGTGAACCTGGCAAAAACTCAAGCCCCATTAATGCACGCTACCGTGCTAAAAATAGAGAAAAAAGAAAATCATTTAAACGACTGGGCTGATGATGCTTTAAGTCAGGACTATCGTGTATTCATTGAGGTTGCTGGTGCAGTAAAAACACTGTACTCGAGTGAACTTAATATCTGTACAGGCCTTGGCCCTGCTCGAAATGCCATTGCTGGCAAACTACTTTCTCGCGAAGAATTTAAACGATTAAATACCTGGGATAACACAAAGAAATTTACTCCTATAGTCGATGGTAACCAATTCATATTAACGGGCACTGAGGAACAAGGCACTGGACCAAGAACCATTGTCATTTACGGTGGGGGTGGAACTGCAGCAGCAGTGTATCGAAAAGGGTTCTTTGGTAATGATGTTCGTACTGAAGGCCGTGAATTTAGTACCACAAATCAATCCAACACAGTCTTTTGGATTGCCAAACAATTCGATAAAGCAGGTACGGGTAAATTAGCAACCACAGCTTTAAAAACAGCAAAAGAGCGAGGTGAGTTATTACAAGGCGAGCTCATTGAAGTTACTCAAGAATCTAATGGAAAATTAGTCCTGATATTCAAAAAAATGGACTCCAGTACCGATGAAATATTTGAAACTGAATGCGATCAGTTGGTCTATTCAATTGGCCAGGATGACAGTGCGATGAAACAAGTCTATGCAGAAATTGAGCCCACCTTGGTTCCTACGTTTGATAACTATGGAATGATACTTAATATCAGCTCACCTGATGGAAAAGTAGTGTTCTTTGGAGCTGCAGCCATGGCTATTCGCGAAACAGAATATTCAAAAGAAACATGGAAATGGTTGCACCAAGAAAACATTGGTGGTGACGTAGGTCCAGGCTCAATGCCTCCTTCACGAGCACAAATTAAGCGTTATAACTTTTTGAAGGGGATTCAGCCAGAAAGCATCAATGCCAATATGGATAGCCAACATTTAATTATTCAATACCTTGAAAATGCAGGTGCTGGCCATTCGGATGCCATAAGTTTTGTTCATGATTTACTTGAAGCACGAAAACATAGTACCGCAGGTTGCAAACGCGATGTACTTGAGATGTTATTAGTACAACATAATATTCATGATTTCATTGAAATTCATGGACACGGACATTTAGTTCACAAAAAACTTGATGCGATACCTACGGTGGAAGTGCCACAAACCAAGCCAGCTCATTCGCTCTTATCCTGGTTGAAGAAGGATAAAAAGAAAACGGGGGATGCAAATGTTCTCCTCTCTACTGTTGATGCGCCACAAACAAACATGGAAGATTCTTCAAAAGATACTGGACAAGCTCAATCGACTACCATCAAAATATACTCATAGATTTGTTGAATCTCCTGAATAGTGGACAATACTTCATTCAGGAGTCCCTCTTTGCATTAAGATGGTATAAATAGGACTTCAATATGATACCCCCCCATAGGTTTTATCAATTAACTAAACTTGAGGAATTCTACAAAGAAAAACTCTATCAGGCCTGGAAAAAAAGTAAACAATACAACAGCCCCGAATTAATTGAAGCGCTCATCAAGGAATATGATACAGAAATAATATTCAAACTCGCCTTAACTAATTCAGAATTTAATGAGGTGTGTAAATCACCTAACTTAGAGCCACATTGGATTAATCTTTGGCGCTTATGTGGTACTAATCCGAGGGAAGAGGCAGAAGAAAACAATGAGCCTATTCAAGAATTCTCTCCTATGCTTACGGTATCTTCCTGTTTTGAGTTATTAAAAGGTTATTATCTCTATCAGCGCTATCTCACTTTAGTTGACATGGAGGGAGACTTATCAGAAGAAGAGCTCACTGATGCTAAAAAGCTATTACTGGCATCAGCCGATTGCGGATGTTTTTTTGCTATGAATGCTTTATGTCGGGAAGGACTTTTAACATTAAAAGAAGCCTTCCGTGAAGACACCGCCTTACTCGTTTTTCATTATGCAACCCTTGCAGCCGAGCTCTATTTAGCCCCGGGGTATTTATTGCTGGGATCTGTATGCCAAGAACTGATACGCTATAAAGATAATACGGATTGGACGCCCTCTCAGCTTGCACAATTGGCTTTTCAATCTTATACAATGGCAAAATACTTAGAGCCAATATCTGGCCCAATGCTTAACAATGCATATCAAGGACAATCATTAACAGAGGCTAGCAAGGGAGCATTTTCAACCTTTTTTAAAGCACAATTAAGAATGCAAGAACATTTAAGATTAAGCCCGGAAGAAGTCAACAAGTTGACGGCTAAAGCCAAAATTGAAGCAAATAGAATTGAAGCTTATTATATAGAAAAAAGAGAACTAAAACAAAAAGGTGGCGACCATGATATTAATCCGCCACACAAATTTTTAAATTAATAAATAGCTATTTCATCATTACAAACAGTGATAGGCAATAGATCGAAGCACTAAACCCTGGTTTGCTTCAGTTCGTCCGCAATAAAGATTGAGTTTAAGCTCAAATATAATATGCTCAATTATTAATTTATACGCGTTATTGCAAGGAACATGATAAAGCAACCCAAAGGTTCGGGGCACGGCCCCTTTAGTGCTTCGCTTTTTGATGAGGACGAAGGGATTTCATTGACAAAGAATGCTCAAACATTATCCCGCCAATAGTAAAGGACCGCGCGATAAAATTTATTTATCAAGTGGATAATCCGAGTCAATCCAGCCTTGCAACCCAGTATCTAACGAATACACCTGAGAATATCCCATCTTCTGCAGACTTTCAGCAACCAAAGCACAGCGAAACCCACCACTGCAATAAACAATTATTTGTTGTTGCATATCGGGGATCTTTTTCTCAATATCTCGCTCAATAATTCCACGACCTAAATGGATGGCTGTAGGGATATGTCCGGAAGTCCACTCATGATCTTCACGCACATCGATTACATGGATGTTTTCATGATTATCCAATTTTTCTTTTAATTTTTGGGGATTAATTTCCTTAATATGCTTTTTAGATTCAGCTACAAGCGCTAAAAATCCTGAGGCATGTTGTTTCATTTTATTATTCCTTATGTTTAAACAAGTTTCTTATTGTAGACCAAAAAGCGACAATAAAAATAACTATGGTAAATAATAAAACTGCAATAACCATTTCAACTATTGCAAAATTTAAGGCATCACGTGCCACAAACCAGCTAGCTAGTGAACCTGAAATGACTAAAAGCAATTTGATAATCCATTCAACCATTTATATACTCCATTTCAGCAACATTTATGTTACAGAATTACCTTTAATCAATAAAACAGGAATGTCTGTAAGACGAAGTACTTTCTCAGCCACACTACCCAGAAATAACCGACTAAACCCACGACGTCCATGGCTACCCACAACAATCAGATCAGCCTTTACCTCCAATGCCTGGGCAATAATTATTTCAGCCACATGCTCGTGAACCGATCTTAATTCGCTCAATAGAGTCGTATAGTCTACCGAATGATGTTTAGCGAGAACTTTTTTTGCTGAGGTTAATATTTTTTTACCTTCTCTTCTGATTAATTCTATTTGGGCACAACAATCAATACAAAGCCCTCCACGATAGACATAACGTTCATCAGCTACATGAAGAATAAATAATTTCGCATTATTATTTTCTGCTAAACTCACTGCAGCATGCAAGGCTTCTCGGGCAGTGTCACTGCCATCAATTGCGACCAAAATTACCTTGTACATAATATCGCTCCCTGCATTCCTACTCGAGTTAGCTTAAAGAAACGAATCTAAATCAAAAGTAGAATACTTATTCAAGGCTTTACCATGACTCACTAGAAAAGCATCTGCCGTTTTACGCCCCTCTTTAAAAAGCATACGTAAAAAATCCCATTCAGCATTAAGCTTGGAAGAATAGCCCAATTTGACCATTTTCGCGCTGGTAATTCGGTGTATGCGCATTTTTGCCCAGCGATCTCGCTCTCCGGAATCCGCATTAACGGTTTTGCGTAATAAGGCGATCATCCGTAACTCTTTCATCAAGGTTGCATTAAAAGCAACCTCATTAAGGCGATTGAGTATGTCACGAGCGGTTTTCGGAGTTCCTGGTCGCTCGACTGGATTAATTTGCACCAATACCGTGTCACTAGACTCACACTCTTGCACCAATGGCGTAATAGTAGGATTACCGGTGTATCCACCATCCCAATAAGCTTCCCCATCAATTTCAATGGCTTGAAACATTAAGGGCAAACACGCTGATGCCAATAAAACATCGGCGTTAATTTCTTTATTTTTAAATACCTTACCACGCCCCGTACGCACATTAGTTGCCGTAATAAATAACTTAATTGGGGACTCGGTCAGTAATGAAAAATCAATACTTTCTGCAAGAATATCACGCAATGGATTAAGCGCGATTGGATTTAGATCATAAGGTGAAAACACATGGCTAGCCAACTGAAAAGTAAGAAAGGATGGAGAATAATCCATAGTCCATTTCCCAGAGACAATATCCAACCATCCTCTTTGTAATGGACTAAAGCGAGCGGTTTCTGAAACCCGATACCAAAATGCATGTAAAGCCCTACGCGCACCTTCCGCTCCATTACGGGTAAAACCACTAGCCATAACCGCAGCATTCATAGAACCCGCTGAGGTCCCTGAAATTCCTTCAATTTTCACGCGAGGCTCTTCAAGCAAACGGTCGAGAACTCCCCACGTATACGCTCCATGAGCACCGCCGCCTTGCAATGCCAAATCAATAAGAACAGGCTTCCCTCGTGTCTTGGATCCTTGCGATTTTTTGTCCATTAATTGCCGCACCTAAAGACATACCTATAGCTAAGTTTAGCAGTCTTTTACATGAACGTTTTTGAGCCGTTGCGGACAAATAATTAACTATCCAACTGCACCAACAAATCCCGAGCATCAGAAAGCCCATGGTCATCTACAGCTCTTACTACAAACTTCCCCGGGCGGGCACTCCATAGAAAAGATTTTCCCGCCTTTGTTTTCGCAACGAAGGTTTCATTAACAAACCAATACACATAAGCAATTCCTGCATCAGTAACTGCCGTAAACGGAATCGTATTATTTTGTTGCGAATTAGCACGGACAATATAACTAATACCCGCCTGTGGCGAGGTAATTTGTGGTGTGATTCCTATATTACTTGATAAGCTACAATCGGCCTCAAAGAACGGCGGTATATGTCGCTGTATCCCTGCCCGTTTAAAAATATGCAATAAATCGGAGGGCCAAAACTCAAACACCTCAAAGCGAGTATTTTCATCAATATGACAGGTTCGCAATCCATTTTTGCTATTAATCGCTACTTCACGATAAATTGTATCTGTTTTAATAGGAGATTTTCCTGGAATAAACCACGTCCACTCCCGAGCTTTGCAAAAACGTGTGGGTAACATCCCCGAGGCACTGCAGACTTCAACCTTTTTAAGATTCATGTGTTCGGGATGTTTATCTAAAGATTGCAAAGGGCCGCGTTCTTGCTTAAGGGCATCTACTAATTCAAAAAACAAAGGGGCTGCGATGTCTTTTCCAATAAAAGCTGGGTTTGCTTTATTATCGAAATTACCTACCCAAACCGCCAAAGCATAAGGTCCAAAAATACCGACACTCCACGCATCTCGATATCCCGAAGACGTGCCCGTTTTCCATGCCACCGGTAATTGCGACCAACCTCGGTAGTTTACATCCTGATGCGGTGTACTTTGCAACATGTCCAAAACCAAATAGCTGGCCTCCGAACTTAATAAACGCAGCCCTTTGGGCTTCATTTCTTTTTGCAACAAACGCGCAGGATACCAAACTCCATCATTAGCCAACATGGCATAGAAACCAATCAACTCGCGCATGCTTAATTCCACCCCGCCCAAGTTCAACGATAAACCATAGTATGATTCCGAGCGCAGATGACTCACCTGCCCTTGCTCTAATAGTTGATGCAGTGAAGGCTTACTTAATAGACTAGACAAATAAATAGCTGGAATATTACGACTTAACACTAAAGCATCCCGTGCTTTGATTGGCCCCATAAAGTCATAATCAAAATTTTCTGGATTGTAGCCATTAAAACTATGCGGCACATCTTTTAAAACTGTATTGGGGTGGATTAAGCCTTGATCCAATGCCAGCCCATAAATAAATGGCTTTAAGGTAGAGCCCGGGGAACGTTTGGTTTCAGTACCATTAATTTGCCCACCTATTTCACGATTGAAAAAATCAGCAGACCCCATTAACCCTTTAATTCCCATATCGCGAGTGTCCACTAATAAAACCGCGGCGTTGTGAACCCCTAAGCCTTTTTTTCTCGCTAAATAACTTCGAGTAATCCGTTCAATAATAGTTTGTGAACGTGAGTCCAAGGTAGTCACAATATCTTGCTGTTTAGAAACCTCTGATAAAACTTTATTCACAAAATGCGGCGCTGCAAAAGGCAAAGAACGATTTGTTTGCATGACTAAAGGCAGATCAAACATTACTCTTTTATTTTTATCCTCGGGATGCTGATCTAGCCACCGTTGAAACAAGTGCGCTCTAATCTTTTTCAAGTCTTGATTATTGGGCGTTCTCTTTCCAGGATTTTGAGGAATAATACTCAAAGTTAATGCCTGAGGTAAGCTTAGTTTATCCACTGATGTACCAAAATAGACCAAACTTGCTGCGCCCACCCCCTCAATATTGCCTCCATAAGGAGCCATATTGAGGTAAGCTTCTAAAATTTCATCTTTGCTGTAATGCATCTCAATTTGAATTGCGCGAATAATTTGCCACAGCTTTCCTGTTATTTTTTTGGAGTTGATTCCATAGTGCATCCGCGCCACTTGCATAGTAATAGTGGAAGCGCCTACCCGTCGGGATTTAACCGCATAAGTTTGCCAAATTGCCTTCGCTGTGGCTAAAGGATTGATTCCATAATGAAAATGAAAATATTGATCTTCTTGCAAGAGAGTTGCATCAATTAATTGTTTTGAAATTTTGGGCAACGGGGTGAACAGGCGATATTTATCATCTTGGCTTAAAGTGAGCCTTAATAATTGGTGATGATCGTCATAAACCGCCCTGGAAAAACGGGTGTCATCCAATAAAACCGGTTTGGGTAAAAAAAATAATAATGCAAAGCCGCTGACAAACAGCAAAACAAGGATTATGCTTAAGCGTTTTAAATTTTTTTTCATGTTCGCTATTATGCACCAAAAAGAGTAAAATGGCGCCAATTTTGAAAAGAAATTAATAAAAAGGAAATAAAGTCCATTTAGCACTACCATTAGATTTAAGGAGTTGTCCTTCCCGCAAATGAGGACTTTAACTTAGCTTTAAACAAAAAATCCCGTCGAGCCAAGGCTCGCTTAACAGCCAGGATATATTATGAGCAAAAAAATATTAAATGCTTTCTCTGCTGTGTTTGGCAAATTAAATTGGAATAGTCCTCCCTGGCTGAGCTATCTAAAAAATAAATCGAAAGCATCTCCCAAGACATTTTGGGGAGGAAGTTTACTCGCCTTGCTCATATTATGCGCCGCAGGATACACTGCACATTGGTATAAAAACCGCCCTCAGCCAATATACACCATCGCCGAGATTACCCCCCCAGCCATTACTCCCAACGAAGAAACTTTAGTTCCGGGAAATTTAGTGATTGATTTTGGGGTGAAAAATAAGAATGGCTTTATTAATAAATCCGTTGCCCCTTTAAGTTTAGTTGGCCAAATAATAACCAAAGGTATTGAAATATCCCCAACAGTTCCAGGCACCTGGAGCTGGAGCACCGACAGTCAATTAACCTTTGTCCCTACTGAAGATTGGCCTGCAGGACAAAAATACACAATTAAATTTGCACCGGACTTTTTTGCAGCTACAGCGAACATGGAGTCTAATAGTTATTCATTTTCAACTCAGCCATTCGTCGCTAAAATCGCCGAATTCAAACTCTATCAAGATCCTGTACATGTAGAAGTAAGAAAAGCAGTAGCTACGATTGAATTCAATTTCCCCGTAAATCCTGAAAGCCTAGAAAAAAATACAGCTTTAGCATTTCAAACTCAAGAAAAAGGAAAGGCAGGGAACACCACCGAATCGCTTCCCTTCTCTTATACCTATGATCAGCATAAACGGGTTGCTTATTTAAATTCAGACACCATTAACATTAAAGATGTTGCCCGCTTTTTACGATTAGCACTAAATAAAGACGTAAGTTCATTAACTAAATCAGCAACGTTAAACAAAGAGCTATCCGATAAAATATTAATTCCCGATGCCAATGGCTTCCTTAAAGTGACCTCCGCATCAGCCTCTATTATCAGAAATGAAAAAGACCGTCCCGAACAAATTCTGACGGTTGAAACAACTTTAGGCATTAACGAAAGTGAATTTAATAAATCAGTACATTTTTATTTATTACCTAAAGATCGCCCCGCTACAGCAGCGGAGCCTGCAAAAGAAAATTATGAATGGCAAAACCCTGGAGAAGTAACTCAAGATATTTTGGCTTTAGCCACTCCATTGACAAAAGAAACACTGCCAACTGAGCAAAACTATTCTACACTACATAGCTTTAAATTCACGGCAAAAACGCCTAGTTACATTTACGTTAAAATCGATAAGGGCATGAAAGGATTTGGCAACTTTAGCCTGAGTAACGGATATGCTAGTGTAATACCTGTTCCAGTTCTTCCTAGAGAAATCAGCTTCTTACATAAAGGCTCTCTATTGGCTTTAGGGGGGGAAAAGAAACTATCCGTGTTAGTACGTGGTGTGTCCGCGGTCAAATTTGATTTTGCACGCGTACTGCCAGACAATGTCAACCAACTCGTCACGCAGACCCAAGGCGACTTTAATAACCCCTACTTTATTAATCCATCGTTTAATCAACAAAACATCAGTAAAATTTCTAGTGATATTCAGCAATTTGACACTTCGGACTTAGCGAAACAGCAATATACTGCCCTAGATTTTAGTAAGTATCTCGCTACTGAAACAAATACTTCTGGCCCTCAAGGATTGTTCCTCTTACAAGCAACTGAGTGGGACACAGCCCATAATTCTCCTATGGATGTCAAAGCCAGTCGCTTAATACTTATTACAGACCTTGCCCTCTTAGTGAAAGATAATAATAACGGCAGTCATGATGTGTTTGTTAACTCCATTACTCAAGGAGGACCAGTAGCTAATGCCACCGTAACGGTTTTAGGTAAAAATGGCCTACCTATTTTATCTCGAGTTACTGATGCCCAAGGTCGTGCAAACTTCCCCACCTTAAAGGATTTTATTGAGGATAGAGAACCTACTGTATATCTTGCACAACTGAATAATGATGTTTCCTTTATTCCATTTAATAATACAAATCGCCAACTAAATTTTTCCAAATTTGACGTCGGGGGACTTTATACTTACTACAGCCAAGACATGCAAAGTTTAACTGCTTTTCTGTTCTCTGATCGCGGTATTTACAGACCAGGCGACACAGCACATATTGGCATGATTGTGAAGCAAACCTTTGCACAGTCACAACCCGCAGGCTTGCCCTTGCAGGTTACCATTGTTGATCCACGCGGTACGACCGTAAAAGATGAGAAAATTACACTCAATGATTTAGGCTACATGGACCTTGATTTTGTTACCAATGCAAGCGCCCCTACTGGTCAATACACTGTGAACTTGTTCTTAGTTAAGGATAATCACCCACAAAATCTATTAGGCTCTACTACTCTGCGAGTTTCTGAGTTTTTACCCGATAGAATGCGTATTAACACTAGCTTATCACCTAAGCCTGCCTCAGGCTGGAGTTCTCCGGTAAACCTTAAAGGTCAAGTTAGCTTGTGGAATCTTTATGGAGCCCCTGCTGCAAATCGGACAATAAGCGGCAAAATTCTGCTAGTCCCCCAAAAAGTACAGTTTTCCAAATACCCAGACTATGTATTTGCAGATCCATTAATGGATCCGAAAAAAACGGCCAAGGTATTTACAGAAGCCTTAGCAAACGCGAAAACCAATGAAAAAGGTGAGGCTGAGTTTGATTTAAATCTTGGACGTTTTGAACAAGCAACCTATCAACTAACCTTTTTTGCGGAAGGTTTTGAAGCAGATGGAGGTCGTAGTGTTACTAGTCAGGTTCAAACCCTAGTCAGCCCACTGTCTTATTTTGTAGGCTATAAAGCAGACGGCGACCTAGCGTTTATCAAACAAAACACTGCGCGTACCGTTAATTATATTGCCGTAAACCCTGAGTTGAATAATATCGATGTAAGTGACTTGAAAATACAATTGGTTTCTTTACATCCCATAACCACTCTGGTTAAAAAGCCTGATGGTACCTACCAATATCAATCCATAATCCAATCCAGTATTGTCAGTACCACCCCGTTTGCTATTGGTAAAGAAGGTACAAAGTATAGCTTACCAACGCAAACCATTGGTGATTATTCTCTAAGTGTTCTGGGTAAAAATGATACGGTACTTAATCAATTAAAATTTAGCATTGTGGGTGCTAGCCAACAACCTTTAGCAAAAAATGCTGAATTATCAATTAAACTAAATAAAGCTGAATATCATGCCAATAACGACATAGAAATTCAGATTACTGCACCTTATACCGGTTCAGGATTAATCACCATAGAGCGAGATAAAGTCTATGCTGCCCAATGGTTTAAAACTGATACTACCAATTCGGTGCAAACCATCCATATCCCTGCTGATTTTCAAGGAAATGGGTACATTAACGTAGCCTTTATACGTGACTGGAATTCTCCGGAGCTCTTTATTAGTCCATTAAGCTACAGTATCGCACCTTTTTCAGTAAATCATGATAACCATAGTGTTAAAATTGACTTAAATACAGCAACAGTCTCTCGCCCTGGTGAACCATTGACTATTGAGTACAGTACCGATAAACCTGGAAAAATCATTGTATTCGCAGTAGACCAAGGCATTTTACAGGTGGCCCGCTACACAACTCCTGACCCGCTTGCCTTCTTCTTCCAAAAACAAGCGCTGGAAGTGTTGACCGAGCAAACTGTGGATCAGATTATTCCTCAATTTATTCAATCTCGAGAATTGTCCGCAATTGGTGGTGATAATGGCGAAGAAAATATGGCGAGCCGCCTCAATCCATTCAAACGTAAGACTGATTTGCCCGTAGTGTTTTGGTCTGGTCTTCAGGATGCAGATAGCACCCCACGCCAGCTTGTTTATCAAGTTCCAGATTATTTTAATGGCAGTATTAAAGTAATGGCCGTGGCTGTATCAACTGATTCAGTTGGCTCTAAAGATACCTTAACAGAAATTCGGGGTGATTTTATCATTAACCCCAACGTGCCTAGCTTTGTAGCTCCTGGTGATGAGTTTGAAATCTCTTCATCTATTGCCAATAACATTAAGGGTTCAGGAGAACACGCTTCAGTTAACGTAGTTTTGACCACTTCACCTGAGGTTGAAGTTATTGGTGCTTCCTCACAAACCTTAGAGATTGCAGAAGGCAAAGAGCAAACTGTTCACTTTAAATTAAAGGCCAAATCATTATTAGGTTCTGCAACTGTTGGATTTAAAGCAACAGCAGCGGATAAGTCAGGTAGCATGAGTGCCACCTTAAGTGTCAGACCGGCAACACCTCTAATGACTTATATTGATAGTGGTAAATCTAAAGACGCACAAAAAACTTTGGATATCATGCAAACTTTTTATCCTGAGTACCGTAATGTAAACGCAACGCTCTCTACCAGCCCATTAATCCTGGTATTTGGTTTGCAACGTTATTTGGATAATTATCCTTATGGTTGTACAGAGCAATTAACCAGCAAGGTTATGCCTTTATTAGCAATGAACAATCAAACCGGTTTTGCCAGTGAAACGAAGGAAATCACGAGTAAAATAAATGCTACTGTGCAAATGCTAAGCCAACGTCAAATGTCTAGCGGTGGATTCAGCTACTGGCCAGGCCTTGGTGATAACCAAGGAAACGATTTTGCTTCCGTTTATGCAATGCATTTCTTAACTGAAGCAAGAGCTCAAGGATTTACCGTGCCTAATGATCTCTTCTTTAATGGCATAAATTACTTAAAAACGCTGGCAAGTCAAAATGTTTCTGATTTGGATGCAGCACGAACCCAAGCTTATGCAATCTACATTTTGACACGTAATGAAATTGTTACCACAAACTACATTACGAATTTGCAATTGTATTTAGAACAAAATTACGCAAAGCAATGGCACAATGACATTACTGCGGTTTATCTTGCGGGTGCTTATCAATTGCTGCAAAGTCATGAAGAAGCAAATCAATTGATTGGCCAATACAAGGCGCAGCTTGATCTGTCTTCAGATACAGACTTCTACGACAGTAATATTGCGGATGCACAATACCTCTATATTGTGGCCAAGCATTTCCCCAATTTATTGCCTCAAGTAAGTGATACAGTATTAATGCGCTTGATCGATGCGATTAATAACAATGAAATTAATACGGTATTATCAGGTTATGTCAGCCTAGCATTAGGATCTTATCCTCAAAATACCACAATTAATACTTCCTCTAGCTTATCCATGACCAAAATCTTGGCCAATAATGAGCAGGTTCCTGTACCAGTTAATAATGCCAATTACCAAAAGGCCTCTTTGGGTGCTGATACCAAGCAAATCCGTTTTGAAAATCCAGGGAAAGAACTGTTCTTTTATCAGCTCATACAATCAGGATTTAATACGATTCTTCCCAAAGAACCTGAGAAATCAGGTATTGAGATCTTTAGGGAGTACCGCGATGCTCAGGGACATGCAATTACATCAACTGCTTTAGGTAGTGAAATTGAAGTTCATATTCAAGTTCGTACTTTAGAAGTAGATTATTTAACCAATATTGTTATTGAAGATCTATTGCCAGGTGGATTTGAAGTGGTGCGTGATTCCGTAAAACTTAATAATATGGATTATTTCGATGTACGCGAAGACCGAGTTAATTTCTTCGGTGGCTTGAGTAGTACCGCAACGGAATTAATTTATAAGATTAAAGCGGTTAACATTGGTAAATATACTGTTCCTCCGATATTTGCTGAAGCGATGTATGATCCGAATACCTTTGGTCGCGGAGCTGCTTCGAGCATTACCGTGACGCCAGGAAAATAAAAACTATATAGCCTGTGTGCATGTAACCAGGCTACACCGCCCCAAAAAAGACCATTATTTTCATTTATTAGTCTACACTTTATATTGAACTTGTATGTTATACAGGCAAGCTGATAAGGATATTGACACCAACCACTTGAACGAGGTTAAAATGAAAAAAATGGAATCAATTAAACTTGCTACCCCAAATGATCTTGCACCGAAAGATCGACGCATAATTGCCCAAGTAATTAACCCACTCGTAGCAGACACTTTTGCCTTATATGTTAAGACAAAGAATTATCATTGGCACATGTCTGGCCGTCATTTCCGTGACTATCATTTATTACTTGATGAGCAAAGCGATCAGATTTTTGCGATGATTGATGTATTGGCTGAGCGTGTACGCAAGCTAGGTGAAGAAACCATTCATTCAATCGGTCAAATTAAAGAATTACAACACGTTAAAGATGTCAACTCAGTATTATCTCCTGAAGATATGCTACATGATTTAATGCTAGAAAATAAAAACTTTTTAACTCGCATGCGCGCTGCCCATGAAATTTGCAGCGAAAAAAATGATGTGGCTACAACTAGTCTTTTAGAAAATTATATTGACGAGGCCGAGCGAAGAGTCTGGTTCTTATTTGAAACCGTAGGATCATAGTCTTAGAGGTTTTATGGCGAAGGATCTCCTGATTGTGGTGTCTGCCACATTCTCGAGGTCCCTCAATTTGGTGAGTAGTTTATTTCTACAACCAAAACATCCGTACAAAAATATACAATAGAGTCATTCCAATTATAGGAATAATCACAAATCCCAAAAAAACATGGATTTGAATTCTATTTTCTGCTGATTCTCGGTAAAACTTTTTAAACCGTTTTAATAAAGACATTATTTTATACACTCCAAGATAAATTCCTTCCTACTTCATGACGTGTACCGCTGCAAGCGACCTCTCTTCTCACCCAAATTTTAGGTGGCCCATAGCCCATAGGACATTGAGTCGCCTCAAAACTCAAGGTTAGGCCAAAATCCAACCTACACGTCATTGCACAATTTCAATTAGGCCTCCCGTTTAAATGCATCAGGATATTTATCCCCCTTTACTGCATTCACAGGAACCAATCGCTCTAATAATTGCAAATCCTCTTCAGACAACACCACATCAAGCGCCCCCATATTATCCTTAAGATAACTTAAACGTTTTGTTCCTGGAATTGGAATCACCTTACCGGGCTGAGCCAAAATCCAAGCCAGGGCTAGCTGACCTAAACTACATTGTTTTGATTCGGCAATTTCACTTAACTTAATAATAATCGATTGATTTTTATTAAAGTTTTCTCCTTGAAACCGAGGCAGTAAATGGCGAAAATCATCCGCCGCTAATTGTGCCATATTCGCGATTGCTCCGGTCAAAAATCCTCGCCCTAAAGGACTATAAGCTACAAAACCAATTCCCAACTCCTGGCAAGTAGGCATAATTTCATGCTCGGGATTGCGCTCCCATAACGAATATTCTGTTTGCACGGCAGCAATAGGATGAACTTGAGCAGCACGTCGAATAGTATCAGGTTTTACCTCAGAAATACCGATATACCGTACCTTACCTTCTTTTACTAACTCAGCCATCGCCGCAATTGAATCCTCTATTGGGGTTTGCTTATCCACACGGTGCAAATAATATAAATCAATAACTTCTGTTGCTAAACGCTTTAAGCTAGCCTCACACGCTTTTTTAATATAGGCAGGCGAGCCATTAATAATGTAGTCTCGCGGTCCACCACCTGCTTGCTTAGTAAATCCCACTTTGGTCGCCAAAACAATGCGATCCCGCCCCCCTTTTATTGCTTTAGCAATGAGCTCTTCATTATGCCCCCAGCCATACATGTCTGCCGTATCCAATAGTGTTACACCTAATTCCAGCGCACGGTGAATGACTTCTATAGAATGAGCATCGTCTGTGGGCCCATAAGATGTCGACATCCCCATACACCCAAGCCCTATTGAACTAACCCAAGGTCCATTTTTACCTATCTGTCTTTGTTCCATAACGAAGGGTTCCTAATATTTAAAAAACAACCATCTCACCGGAAATTGCAGAAACACGAGGCCCGGGCAAAATAAATCCGGAAACGTTCAAAGGATCAACTGCAGCAACAGAGACTGGCTCATGTTCTGCTTCTTTATTTTTAAAGGCACGCAACGAATCAACGGCATAAGGTAGAGCAAACTGCTCGCCTAAAAACCCCTTTATAAACCGTCCACCTCTTATTTCGCCCCTCTCCTCAAGAGTTCTTAATACCACATGTAGCTCACGCCATCTCGGAATATTTTTTTCGCGAACCAAAAGATCGCGAAATACCACACCATAGCGTTTCAGTAAAATCCAACAAACTGCTTCTACCTGTTCACGTGTAAAGGAGCCTACACTTTTCTTCAACAAAAACCAACGTCCGGAACTGTACAAATGAGGGTTTACTCTGCGTCTTTTTTTAATCAAACGTCGCTTAGGATCAATTAAGGACCGCAAATTATCAAAAAGGTCGGCTGTTGCAAGTCCTGCAGCGACCAACTCCCATAAGCCCAGCTCTACCTCTGATTTCAGATGGCGAACTTCCTCAGTAATATCCATAAAAAAAGAGGCTCCATTTTGAAGCAGATAAAAATAAATATCCTTAGCAATATGACTTAAGCCAACCAAGGCCTCTTCGTTTAAGCCCTCCTTAACGTCAGCCATCCACGAGGCATCCTTGCGGAGAAAGAAAGTAATGGGGGCTATACTTGTTGGCACTACCCGCTTGCGGTCTTCGTCAGCAGGATTTAAATTAGAAGACAAGCGCCCCCAGCCAACAACTCCCATCATGCATAATTTATCCAACAAAGATGAATCATAATTCTTCACACGCTTTGAAAAAATAAGTGGTTCCCAAGCTTTCGCCGGGATTTCAAAACCTTGCAATTGCTCAATAATAGCCAATAAGCCTTGCTCACCATGGAGTTGCGATCCGGGTGTTATATGCTGCCAGGTCAATAACCAGCGAACAAACTGTTTCGGGCTTACAGGCTCAATTTCCTGACGCAACTTAGCTAAGGTCAAACGATGAATACGTGCTAATAAGCGACGCTCACACCATTCTTGTTGCAATGATTCATCTGTAAATGTGCCACGTAAAATAAGACCTGAGGCTTCAAGGCGGACTAAGACTTGGTAAATGGTGGATTCGGGTAAAGCTAAGGATTGGCTTAACCCTAAAGCAGTTATAGGTCCTAAATGATAGATCCAACCTTGAACTAAATGGAAAATACCTTCATCTGACTCTAACGGCTTATTTTCTATGTCCTGTAAAGCATGTTGAATTAATGCATCAGGATAAATTCTGGAAAAAGTTTTTGCCTTATCTACCGCGAACCAAAACATCCGATCGCTCAAAAAAGCGATACTGGCTCGACCTGAGGCAATTAACTCATCCATAAACTTTTGCCATAAATTTGTAGCCGGTAGATAGGAATCATAATTTGCAGGAAAAGCAATTACCGTTTGCAATAAGTCCTGTAATTCATCCGCATTACGAAGATCAGGCCATGCCTGTTGTCGCACCTCATTAATCACTTCTGGATCAAGCTTACCTAACTTATTAGCTAAATTCGCAGGCAAAGTCTGCCTCATTTCCACAGCCCATGCACGTCGCTCTTCTAAAGGAGCGTCATCTAAAAAGGCATAGGGGTTTGCATTTAAAATTTCGTGGGCAAAGACCGAGGGCGTTGTAGTATCGATCGCAACACATTGAATGTCTTTATTTTTGATTTTCGTTAACACATCCAAAAGCCCATCAATATTTAGAGCTTCCGTTAACGAATCCTTCATTGCTTCATTAACTAAAGGATGATCAGGTAATTCAATATCCTCAATATCCACATTATCCTGACACGCGACAGCATCAGGAAAAACAGCAGCTAATAAATCCTCTGCCCGCATTCGCAAAAGATAAGGAGGAACTTTTCGTCCATTACTAAAACGCACTAAAGCCAAAGCCCTACTTGCATCCCAACGCCAACGAGTTGGAAATAAAGGGGATTGTAATACGGCTTTTTCCACAATATCTCTGGCTGTTTGAGTACTTAGGAATGCAAATACATCCGCTAGAGGAAAACTGTGTTGCTCCGTTAAAGAAATATTAATGCCATTATCTGTAGCGGCAGCTTGTAATTCCACATTAAAAGAACGGCAAAAGCATTTTCGTAGCGCTAACCCCCAAGCCTTATTTATTCGGGCACCAAAAGGAGCATGAATCACCAGTTGCATGCCTCCTGATTCATCAAAGAAACGCTCAGCAATAATTCGTTCTTGCGTTGGAACTGCACCTAATAAAGCTCGGCCTTGGAGAATATAATCAATAAGTTGTTGTGCCCCCAACTCATCAACATGACACGAGTTGATAAGCCATTGTTTCATTGCAGGGAATGAATCCTCTGAAGTTGTTAATTGAGAGCTAAGCCATTCTCGCAAATTAGAAACACGTAATGAAAGCTCTGCGGTGCGCTCTGGAGCCTCTCCTCGCCAGAATGGCACGTTCGGCGAAGCCCCATGAGCATCTTCTACAAAAACTAAACCCTTAGCACTTTCAATACGGTTAATTTTCCAAGAAGTGCTACCCAACAAAATAATATCGCCACGATGACTTTCCACTGCAAAATCCTCATCCAGGGTCCCTACTACGCCCCCAGACTCTTCTGCTTTTACTGTGTATAAACCATTATCAGGAATAGAGCCGCCGCTGGTTATGGCAATCAAACGGCTGCCTCGCCGTGCTTTCAAAAGATGATTCACACGATCATGAAACAGATAAGCACCATAACGACCACGCATCCCTGATATTCCTTCACTAAGCATATGGACCACTGCGTCAAATTGCTCACGCGATAAATCCTTATAATGAAAGGCTTTACGAGCTAAAGCGAATAACTCATCAACCTGCCAATCATCAGTGGCACAGGTTGCCACAATTTGCTGCGCTAAAATATCAATCGGTTGTTGAGGAATGACTAATTGATCTAGATCCCCATCCAAAATAGCATTCACAATTGCAGCGCATTCTAATAATTCATCGCGTGTGGTTGCAAAAATACGTCCTTTGGAAATCGCCCCCCGCCAATGGCCTGCACGGCCTACCCGTTGTAACATGACAGCAATGGAACGTGGTGAACCTAATTGGCACACTAAATCCACTGAACCAATATCAATTCCTAACTCCAAAGAGGCTGTTGCCACTAAGGCTTTTAGTTCCCCATTCTTCAATCGGGTTTCTGCCGCTAAACGTAGTTTTTTCGATAAACTCCCATGATGCGCGACGACTAAATCTTTTCCTAGACGCTCTGCTAAATGATGCGCGGCGCGTTCTGCTACTCTACGGGTATTAGCAAAAATCAAAGTCGAACGATTCTGCTGCGCCAACTCAGCAATACGATCGTAAATTTCATCCCAAATTTGATTAGAGGCAACCGCGCCCAGTTCGCTACGTGGAATCTCGACGTTAAGTTCTAAATGTTTCGCATGTCCAATATTGATAATTGCTGGTTGAGGTCTGTCATTACCTACTAAAAAATTAGCGACTAAATCTAGTGGTTTTTGGGTGGCAGATAAGCCTATACGCAATGGTGAATGAAAAGTTAAAGCTTCTAATCTCTCCAGTGACAAGGCTAGATGTGCACCGCGTTTGTCATCAGCCAAAGCATGGATTTCATCGACAATAACCGTTTTAACACTGCGTAAAATTTCACGACTTTTAGCGGCAGTTAGCAATATATAGAACGACTCTGGCGTGGTAACTAAAACATGAGGGGGATGTTTGAGCATTGCTTGGCGTTCTTTGGGTGATGTGTCTCCAGTACGTACGAGCACATTAATTTCTGCCATAGCTAAGCCCTGCTTTTTAGCTAAGGCCATAATTTCTTGTAAAGGACCCATTAGGTTTTTCTGTACATCATTGCCTAAAGCTTTTAATGGGGAAATATAAAGGACTTCGGTTTCATAGCACAGCTGGGCACTAAGTGCTTGGCGTACCAACTGATCAATACAGGCCAAAAAAGCGGCAAAAGTCTTCCCTGAGCCTGTTGGGGCTGAAATTAGGGTATTACACCCGGAACGAATAAATGGCCACCCTTGTTTTTGTGGTTCGGTTGCTGAACCAAATTTTTCTAAGAACCACTCTTGTACTATCGGATGGGCCCAAGCAAGACTGTTATCAATATTCACAGAAATCAACCCTGAACGAGTCATCAGAAAAATGGAATTACCCAGTTAAGTATATCACAGATACTGATTTGGGCCGTAGTCTAGTTGATGGCAGCCAGTTCTTAAAAACCGCTTTGGACTAATCCGGTTTCTCGGACCGGAATAGTCAATTATATGGATCCTGTGTTTTTAGGAAGTTAATATGCTTCATTGTGTTATTTTTGATACAATAGCTTTTTTATAAATGAAAATATACTTCATGGATAAACCCGAAAACAAACCTACTTCCGTTTCAACCACTCAAGAGCTCAGAGCACTGTTTGAGATCGACAATATCAACAGAAAAGCGGCTTGGTATAATCGTCTCATAACATGCCTACCCCATGCTATTTTCACTAGTGGTGAACCTGGGATTATATTCAATCCCGAAGGCTTCACTTACTATAATCTTGAACTTCCTGTAACTATCCCTAATGAGGGGAGTACCATAACAAGCTATACCATTCCTGACCTCATCGATACGTTCTTAATAAGCGAAGGGGTTGGCATAGCCATCGAGGCACGTAATCCAAAACAAGCTATAGATCTCAGTTATGGCGACGTCTTAGGTTTTCATCTCTATCGGACGTTCTCTGAACCCGAGGATCATCCCTTTAAAACAGAAAAACCACATCCCTCTATTATTCGCGAAGGCGCTGATATACTCATCAACGACGTGCCAGCACAAATTTTACCCGCTACCTCAATAAAATTACTTGAAGCGATCATGCAACATTTCGGTATCAACGATGCCAAAATCAAACTCGTCTATTTTCCAGAAACTGATCAGCATGAATTAGTCTTCTCGATTGAGAAGAATCAACTTGAACCCAGTAAAATACAAGCATTAATCCAAAAACTAGGCTGGTTTTTACCAAGGTATTACTCATATTTTGCTTTTGATCTGGACAACGTATCTCCTCTAATTGAAAGACACTAAACCAACGTTCCCAGGACGCGTAAGGAAAATGTATCAAGTTTCGAACTAATGTCTGGGTGAATTATAAATTTGTGGCTATCCAATTGATAAATACCGCGGCCAAGCCGCGGTAATTCGCGAGAAACTCTGCGACACTAAGGCCTATTTTCTTTTATCTGATTTTGGCTTCTCTGCGTGCTTTTTCATTTTATCATGAGAGGCATGTTGTTGATCATGGCGACGCGCATCTTGTGATTCATTCTTAAATTTATTGTCTTTGGACATTTCCTTTTCTCCATAAGATTAAAATAAGATTAAATTGCGTACTACAGACATAAATTTAGTTTGAATTGTTGAAAAAAGCAAATTGAAATGTGAGCTAGTAGAATAAGTACTACTTTATCTTAATTAATAAAACTGAATTACCGCGGCTTGGCCGCGGTAATTCTGGAAAAGTTGGAATGTGCCTTAGTTCTCTATAATAAACTAAATTTCAACCACAATCTTACCTATAGCCTTTCCAGACTCCATTAACTTATGGGCCTCACCAACGTTCTCGAGAGAAAATTGATGCAAGTCGATAAGAGGTTTTAAATCGCCATTATCAACTAAAGTGGCAATCGATTTTAAAATAGCGCTGTGGCGTTTGCGCTGCACATTATTTAATAAGGGAAGCAACATAAACACCGCATGTAAACTGGCTGAGCGTGCATGTAAGGGTGTTAAATCATGGGACATTTTTGCTTGAATACTAATCACATGTCCATACATGGCTACCGCGGCAAGTGATTTATCTATATTATCACCACCGATGGTGTCAAACACTACATCAAAGCCTTTACCATCCGTCAAGCGAGCAACATAGTCCTCAACTGATTCTTTAGTATAATCAATTGTTTCTTTAGCACCTAAAGCCTTAGCTATTTCTGCTTTTGTAGGGGAAGAAATGGTTGTATAAACTTCCGCCCCAGCCCACTTGGCTAATTGTATTGCAATGTGCCCGACGCCTCCAGTACCCGCGTGAACTAATACCTTTTGCCCAAAAGTAACTTTAACTTTTTCAAATAAAGCCTCCCAAGCAGTAATGGATACTAAAGGCAATGCAGCTGCTTGCAGCATGTCTAAAGATTTAGGCTTTTTTGCAATTAAACGCGAATCAGCAAGCATAAACTCAGCTAAAGCCCCTGGCTCTGTTGTAAAACCACCCGCACAGCCATAAACCTCATCCCCCACGGAGAATTCGGTAACGCCTTCCCCAACCTCTTCAATCACTCCAGCCATATCACTATGCAAAATTGCAGGAAATGCAGGGGAAATCTGCCCATATGCTCCTGAACGCACCTTACAATCAACTGGATTAACACTTGTTGCTTTAAGGCGAACTAATACATAACCTGCTTTAACTTTAGGAATAGAAACTTCCACTGTTTTAAAAACGGAATAATCACCAAAAGATGATATAGTTTGTGCTTTCATAGCGCTCCTAAAAGTAGTACCTTAATCTGTTAATTCTTCGTGAATTTTTAAAGGTGCATGAGGTTGGCGTTCTTTAAAATGTTTACGGCAAGTAGATGAATATAAATCATTCCCCCCAATTAACACCTGATCACCCTCAGTAATCGCTTCACCTTGCTCATTGAGTCGTAAAATCATAGTAGCTTTACGCCCGCAATGGCAAATTGTTTTAATTTCAATAAGTTCATCAGCCCAAGCCAGTAGATATTGGCTGCCTTCAAATAACTCGCCACGAAAATCAGTACGCAAGCCATAAGCCAGAACTGGAATACCTAATCTATCGGTAATTTCTGTTAATTGATACACTTGGTCACGAGTTAAAAATTGCGCTTCATCAATCAAGATACAAGCATATTTTTGCTCTAGGCGAATGACCTTTTTATATAAATCATCATAAGCATTAAAAACAAGTGCTTCTTCAGATAAACCAATACGCGAATGGACAGTGCCTGTTTGATAACGATCATCAATTGCAGGGGTAAACAATAAGGTTTGCATTCCCCGCTCGTGATAATTATAGCTTGATTGTAAAAGTACCGTGCTTTTCCCTGCATTCATTGCTGCAAAATAAAAGTAGAGTTTTGCCATCTTTGTTTTTGTTTTTTTGACCAGAAAATTATTATATCATTACCGCTCATGTACAGGACATGATTTTAAAGGAATTCAATTTATGAAAATCATTATTGGTGGTGGAACAGGATTGGTTGGACGCTCTTTAATTACCGAATTATTGGTTGCTCAACATGATTTATGGGTTGTTGGCCGCAATAAAGATAAAATAAAAGAAATATTTAATCATCATGTACATGGAATCACTTGGAATGAACTACCTAACTTAAACCCTGAAGAGTTTGATGTGATAATTAATCTCGCCGGGGAAAACATCGCGGACCACCGATGGTCCTCTAAAGTCAAAAATAAATTATTATCGAGCCGTATTGAACCAACAAAAAAATTTGTCCTGTGGGCTAAAAATGCCTCAAAAAAACCTCATTTATATAATGCCAGCGCTATTGGCATTTATGGCTTACAAAAAGAATTAGCTAATTCACATGAAACGTATACTGAAGAAAGTCCTCTCAATTCTCAGAAAAGTAGTTTTTCCAATCATTTGGTCAACCAATGGGAACAAACGGCTCTTCAAGGCATGCACTATGATATTCCCGTAACCCTTATGCGCTTTGGTGTAGTACTTAAACACGGTGAAGGAATGTTAAAAAAGCTGGAATTGCCCGCTCGATTTGGAATGGGGGCAATTATCGGCACGGGAAAACAGCCTCTGGCATGGATTGATCATAGCGATTTGGTTAATGCCATTTTATTTCTTATCCACCACCCTGAAATTACCGGGCCAGTAAACCTGGTAGCGCCAGAACTGATTTCTCAAAAAGAATTTAATAAAACCCTTGCAGAAGTATTAAAAAAACCAACCTTTCTTCATATACCTGCATGGCTGATTCAAATGCTGTTAGGACAGATGGGTGAAGAATTACTATTATCAGGTCAATCCGTAATTCCCGAACGTCTTACAAAGTACCAGTTTGATTTTAAATACCCTAGTTTATTATATGCTTTAACAAAAGAATTTAAAAAATCACAAAAAGAAAACTAATCGAACTTAGTCATCATCGCAAGATCAGATTGAATGATTTTAAACCTTGGGATATCATAACCCATTGTTTTCATTCTATAAGAAAAAAATCTACTATGACTAAACGTAATCGAGAATGTATAAAAGGATATGATGATGAATATGATACAGGAGAGTCTTCTTCCAAAAGAAGAAGATCAGGATATAGTTACGACCATCAATCCAGACGACATCAAGCACTAGGTGCTGTAGGAATTGTAGAAGAGAATCCTTTTCATAAATTCCAATATTGCCTCTATTTTTTGATAGAAAATACAAAAGCATTTTCTTCCATTCATAATGCTGATAATCAGTTCCGCAAAAAAGTAGAAGAGCTATTTAACTCATTTGAGCATGCAGCAAGATACGTTGAGGACTGGATAAATCAACGAGAAATTATTGATGGCAGTAAGCACCTTGCGAATAAAACTATTTCGTATATTTTCTATAATTTAGGTAAACTTGCAGCATTAGCGAATGTATCGCTACCTGCCGATAAATTGGCATTAATTCTCACCCAGTTAGAACAACAAACAATAGATACTCCCTCTTTTATATCACGCTCTATAATGGGACTGGGAACTATCGCTGATTGGAACAAGAGCAATGGAAAAATCCCAACCGTATTAATTGAAAATCTTTTAAAACAACTACTGCAATTCCCAATAGTTTCTGACATTGAACTTTCTGCTTGCATTACTGGCCTTGGATTTTTAGCCCCAAGCTTAGATACTCCAATTAATACAGCAATAATACAGCAACTACTAGAGCGAATTAGTTCAGGAAAGTCCGAAAATCATACGTCGATAACCCGTACCATCAATTTATTAGGCCGCATAGCAAAGGCTGGTGCATTAACAACACCTATTGAGATTGCTTTGGTACAACCTATTATTGAAGAATTTTATAACCTTTCTTATTTAAACGAAACAAACCATCATAAAATGCTCATCGGCTTGGAATGGTTGCTTTCTGCAAAAAAACTGTATGGAAGCTTTGATGCCCATATCGTTCCCAAGCTATTAGAGTATGGATTACTCAATGATAAAAATCAGTATCTAAACTTAGGTTTTTCTATTCTAAAACAATTAGTTCAAGAAAATCTTTTACATGGAACTATGGATTTTTCGCAGATAATCAAAGCATTTAATAAGCGCGCTCCAAATATTCAATATATGGCTAGACTACTTTATATCTCTGGCCTATTAGCGCAAAAAGGCCACATAAAAGAAACGATTGAGGCTCAAGATCTACAAAATCTTTTTGATACACTTCCTAAAGCAATTCGCCTTAATGAGATTGATGTAGGTGATATCTTTGCTGGTCTTGGGCTATTGGTACAAACCCAAAATGTAAATATAAATCAAATAAATGTCAGTTTATATTCATTACTACAAGCTCTCCCTCTCCACCAAATACGCCCCATTAATGCTGAAAAAATTCTGGTTGGACTTATAGAACTTAGAACAAGAATGCGCTGCCGACCGGAGCAATTACAACAAATAGTACATTCTGTCCTTGGGTCAAAAAACCCCTTAGCTAGCGACGAGGTTATTAAGTATATTGATTGGTTTATTAAACTCAGTTCAGTATACCCTGTGGCTCAACTTAACCCTGGCTTTGAAACCCTATTATCTTCGATTAACTTCTCATTTGGCTCTTTAAGCGGAGTGGAGCAAGAACAATTGAACGAAATGATATCCGCTCTTCCTAACCCCACCTGGGCTGAATCATTAAGAATTAAATTGGGCGTAGCTTCTATTCAAAGAAGAACAGAGGCACTCCAAGTAAGGCCAACAAGCACAATTCCCCTAGTAAGGATTGTCCCTGTTCCTAGAAGGTCCAGACAAAGAACTGAAATAACGACAACATCAGAGCTAAGGCTAGCGTCAGAAAGATCTGCCCCAGTACGTGATGCTCAGACAACAAGAACAGAATCCCGGCCCCAGTCGGTAAGATCTACGTTTACCAGAACATCACCATCCGAGAACACCGACCACCATCAAAGCTGGGACAGTGCATATAGGAAAGATGCTTTATTTAAGGCTATAGCTGATAAAAACATGCACCAACTTGCGGTATTACTAGGCGTAAATTTTCCCATTAGAACTCATACCTTTTCAAGCCCATCAAGTTCATCAAGTTCATCAAGTACGGGCAATAATCAGTGGGGAAGCCTCTCTCAAGTAGAAAGCAACGAACAGCAAGCAGCTAATACTGCGGTTAATCAATTGTTGCAAAAAACAGAAACTAATGCATTACGTATTTTAATAACCCAAGCAAATGCCGCTTATTTTGAATTGTTATTGCGTGCATGTTCGAATCATGCACGATATCAATTAGCGCAGAAAAATGCGCTACTCCCCATTCTACTTTATTTACCGATTCAAGAGCTAGAACGTTATATACCAAATTTACTTAGTTTAGAACTCTATAGAGATAGCAAAGCCTTAGTCAAGCTTGTGAATAATCTAAAAACTAGAGCCGCACAACATCCTGAGGAACTAGAGCGGATCAAACAATTGCAAATTCAACTTCTCGACCGAGCAATTGAGTTTCATACTCGTCTATATCACACTAATGTACTTAGTAATCTTAGGACAGAAAAAGCGCTCGCATTAAGAATGACAGCGGATACAAACCAATCATCTCAGACACAAATACCACACCCAGAACGCAGACCATCAACGCAAATACCTCAACGTATGTTTGCACCACAACCTGGGCGTCTAGTAGTTAATCGACGATATTCCTATGAGACAGAAGATATCAATCGAATTTTGCAATTACGTCTTGGAAATTTAAATCTTAGGGAAGAAAACACTCCGAGCCTCAGCATATTAACCACTGCGAATATGAGGGAAGGTGCTCAAAGAAATAGAGTTTTTGATGTTTTAAACCAATACTTTGCTGGGTATGAAGGACAATTAGTTATAAATAACCAAGCAGAACATAATATTATTATCCCTATTGTACATAACCATCATTGGGTAGGTATACGTATCCAATTGAATCATGGTCAATCACCTCAAATCACCTATTATAACACCGTGGAAGATTATGAATATGACGAAGCATTGCAAGTCAGTATACTTTTAGAGGTAAATAGAGCGATACGGAACTATAACACTTCTTGGACACAGCCCTCATTAAAAACCTATGAGAAAACATTAATCCAAGATGATGCATCCAGTTGTGGTCCATTGTTAATTGAAAGCATTTATTGCCATTTAACCAATAGATCTTGGCGACAAACCAATCCTCCAGATTTGCTTGCTGAAAAAATTCGTAGATTCCAGCTAAGACTTGTCGAAGAGAAAGATCCTCAATTTTATCGAAAATTCTTAACCCAGCAATCAAGATCGCCTGAACCAAACAACAGTATGGGCTTATCCTAACTACAGCCTGGATGGAGAAATAGCCTTCATCCAGGCTACATCATATTAATTAGGAAAATTTCTTCCCTTATTAAGTAATCCATGTTCCTTGTCATGCATTGGGCTTACTTTTGAAGTACTATGACCATGTTCTTTATTTTCTGCTTGATGAAGTTTTGCTTTCTCATCAGCAGCACGTGGTTCTTGCTTCACAACCTGTGGACTATGGGACATAGTGGATTTGCTGTGCTGAACTACAGGCTTAGTCGCTTTTTTCGCGCTCTTTTTCTCACTTGCATTAGCAACAGTTTTGGTGCTTGGTTTTGCAGCGGATTTAGTATGAGCAGCTGTTTTCTTAACTGCGGGCTTAGCTGTTTTTTTTATTGTTTTGCTTGCTGCTGAACTTGCTTTTTTTGCTGTCGAACTTGCTTGCTTTACTGTTGAGCTTGCTTTTTTTATTACGTCTTTTGCTGCTTCTTCAGTGTGATGAGATGCATTTATCCAATGATTTTCTAAAATACTAAAAGTATCACGCATATAATCAAGAGCCATGTGACTATTACGAATAAACATATTCATGTTTCGCTCTAAAAGCTCTTCTGGTTTTTTTATGCTCAAAAGCTCACCAGGTTTCATATAGGAAAAGCCTTGCATCGTTTTGATATTCAGTTCCATTAATTTTTGTAATGGAAATTGCATATTACTAAATACTTTTTGATCAAAGTGAATATTTTTCATTATTTCTCCCTATGCGGCAGTGCACAACTCAAGATTAGTAATCCTACATCAATTTGTCAAATCTAATAAACCATGAATATTATTTTTAATATTTTCTGTAATCCGATCTGTTCGAGGCTGAGAAAATAATCCCCATCGTTTCGTAAAAAGATAATTAACTCCTACCGCAACTCCATACCCTACTACTAAGAGCCCAATCACTGCTGCAATCTCACTAATTAACCATTGAAGATCGCGATTTTTTTGAAAGAAAGGTCGGTACTTATTTATTGTATCGAAACAACGCTTACTGTATTGTGGAAGAAGTATAGGATCCGGGTTTTCCATAAATTTATTAGTATATTCAGCAAGTTTTTTATGTAATTTTTTAACCTTATTCGCAATTTCAATAAAACCTCGTTCCCCTAAATCCACTTCCTTTTCAGCCAGAGTATGTAACAATTTATTAATTAATTTAAGCCGATGTTCATAATTATGTAGCTTCGCTTTTGAAAAAGTTTGGATTGTTTCTAATTGATACATTGGACGTGCAACTGTTGAAAATAACTCTATCGCCTCCTCCAATGAAAAACGAGTAGCAGGATCCTCGTGTAATAGTCCATTGAGACAGGTTCTAATAATCGCCTCATCACTTTTAAACAGATGAGCACCAGTGCACGTAAATAAATGATGATTCTTCGTCATTTGCTTCGTCTCAGGCCAAGACCAAGATTTTCGATTGTTTAGATAATAATTTTTATAAGAATCACCCCATACATAGCTCAATATTCTTCCTACGGCATAAGCATCTGACTTTTCGGAATATCTTACAGGAGTGATAAATGATTCGGGGGAGCGATATGCCGGTGTTCCCACTATACGCGCGTCCTGTTTTCCTCTGAACATAGCACGTCCATAATCAATAATTGCAACTATGGGAGGATTTTTTTTCATATCAATAAGCATATTTAATGGTTTTAAATCACGATGCACGATTCCTTTATCCGTGACTTGGGACTTTACCGCATGCAAAATGGCCAAAGTAATATCTAATCGTTCTTTTACCGTGAGCCTACCATGGCGCCCCTTATCCCACAGCAGAGTCTCTAAAGTACAGCCTTCTGCCTTATCCATAAGCAAATAACTTTTTTTACTGTTATCTTCAAAAACAAAAACCGGTGGTTTCACTTGAAGATAACCTGCACGTTTTAAAAATTGATACTCTGCCTCAACTAATGCTTTTCGCTCATGGTGCATATGATCTTCAATTTTGATAACTTCCTTAGCATAACGGTTTAAAAAACTCTGAGATGCTTTAAATTGTATTGTCCCCAAAACGGGATATACCGCCCCATAAAATCCCTTACCTAGAGGGGCTTGAGTTGTATCAAAAATTGCAAATTGCTCTTCCATTTCATCCGGCTTTAACAATGAATGGGTGAACCAAAGTCGATACTTAATATTTTGATATTTATACTCGTAACAATACTCCTTATTCAATAAAGTTCCCGTTGGTACATTCCTAAAAAATTCCGCCAAGACCTCTAAACACTGAAAATCCAATAAAGCAGACTCCATTTTCAAGGGGTTTACTGTAATTATCTTAGAGTAAGTCATAAAAATCATATGGAATAAATTTAAATAATATGTGGGATTGTACAGCGATTATAATTTGATGCTAATCATGGAAAACTGCAAGAATAATTTGCTATTAATCATTAAAAATCGATGGCTTTTTTCTGAGCGTTTCAGGTAGGATGAGTAGGTAATTTAAAAATCTTACGGAGGAGTGCAATCATGGGCAAAGTAAATGCTATGGGAATGGAAGAGATCAAAAGGGAAAGAGAAGAGCATGAAGCAAATTTACAACGATTTGTGTCCCAACCATTTAACCCATCCAATAAAGAGCAATTAGAGGCATTGAAAAAACGCATTGATGATTTTGAGTTTACTCTGAATCAGATGTATCTATTTCAAGGTATGAATACTGGGCTTCAGGCCTGGGGAATATTTACCACGGTCAGAATGCTATTGCCTCTGCCGGAATTTGCCAACTACATCTTATCTGCTTTTCTTTATTTAGGTGCAGCAGGATATATTCTCCAAAAATTTAGTACCACTGATTTCTATAACGAATTGCAAGAAATGAAAGAAATCTACAACTGGGCACTAAAGGATGGCAAAGACATTTATGATGGGAAAACCAATAATACAGAAAAGTTAAATACCCCAGAAGTTCAACGATTAATTACCTTATTGACCCCTCTATGTTCTCTTCAGTTTATGCTAGCTTGGCCTAAAGTTACTGCAGAAGAAGAAGTAAAAACGGGCTTTAGTGCAGTATTTGCTGTGGGGCAAAGTCTCTATGGTCGATTCTTCGCCTCTGCTCCTGAAGTTTCGGATAAACTCAAACCACTGCAAATTCAGGTAGAAACCGAAGCCCTATCCATTAACGCTTTAGCGGGCTTTGAACAATCTCTACGTTATTTTGCCACCAGCCCCTATTGTCGAGATTTATTGAAGGCAAAAATTCAACAACCTATGGAATATGTCAAAGGAATAATTCCTGAAGTGATTACTTCCAGCTTGTCTCACCAGAAGATGGCTTAATAAGTCTAAGGTTTGAGTAGCTCGCCAAAAAGAGGCTACTCAAACCTTTACCTATTTTATTATGGTCGGCTGGTAAATACTTTCGTACTACTGTCCCTAGTGTGTACTGGGTCAATAAATCTTTGGAATTGGATAAGGGGGGCGAAGCTGAGATGTGCCATAGCTATTAACATAATAGTTAACACTATTATTTAATGCTGCTTGATGTTGTACAACCATAGTGTTAGCGATTTTTTAGCATTTGCATATTGCTGTAATAGATATTGATCGATTGCTGCCAGATCCCTGAAACAGCTAATATTGCTGTGTGCACGAACTTGTAGTCCTGGTTGCAAATTATCAACGAATTAATTGTAACTATTTAAGTTTTTTATAAAAAAATAAGCGATCTTCTATGATTTTAAACAAAACACGTTGTTTCTCAAGGTCAAAGTCCATAATCTTATAGCCAACTCTACTGTAACAGTTTTAAAAATACGAGAATCCTTTAATAGACGACAGGGACTTTTTTAATTTTTATATGATAAACTATGTAAATCAGCGCTGATCCCTTAATATATCCCATCCTACGAGGTAATCCTTTACAGATAAAACCATGTAATTGGTTCTTATCTATTTTTATTTGATGCATTTACTTACTGATAACTTAAGAAGGAATTTATGTGAAGCAATATAAGGTTGTTTTAATGGGAGCAGAATGCGCAGGCAAATCGGAACTATTTAGACGCCTGGTTTATAGTCAGAAATATAGATTTAATGCTGTGCATCAAACTACTTTAGGGACTAGCTATGGTGTCAAATATATTGCTAATGATCACGAATTGCATATCTGGGAGTTAAGTGGCGCTGCGCGATTTTGTCGAGATGTCGATATTCTGAGCTATGCTGCTAAAGCTAATGTCGCATTATTGTGTATTAATTTAACGCAAGAAATTAATCAAGACCAAATTCTGAAAAAAATTGAAGAATTTTCTATTGATAATCCTTACGCCACATTGTTTTTAGTAGGAACCCAATCGGATCATCCTCAAGCGCGTATTCAAGAATTTCGGCAATTGAATTTAGATAAAAAAATCTTTATTACTTCAGCAAAAGATGGGCTTGATATTGATGTGCTTCTTCAGGCTATTACTGATGCCTGCGGCATTCCACCACTAAAAAAACGGTGGGATGATGAAATTAGTAATCTATTAGCGAAAATGAGCCAATTGCCTAACAAGGAGTATGATGCAATAACGCAGGAGCTTAATCTGCTAGAACAGATTGTATTTCCTACCAATGTTGTTGAAAATGCTAACAACGAACTCAAACAAGAGGCAATAAAATTGTTTCAAAAAAAATGCCAGTCTATTTTAAGGGGTAATTATTCAGAGGTGTGGAATGCCTTATTAACGGTTGTAGCCGCTGCAGTGGTAACCACGCTCACTGCGATGCTTGGTTTTGCTATTGGTTTGGCATTAGGGGCATGGACAGGCCCTGGTGCATTCATTACAGCATTAGTTGGAGCTAAGACCGCAGCAGCTTCTGTAGTTGGAGCAAGTGCGACTTTTGGGGTAGGTGCTGCTCTAACCTCATATGGCTTATTTAAAGAGCAGAAAAAGTGCATTGAAAATAACGTATTGATTCTGGATTTGCCACAAAAAAGAATTGCTTCATTATTTCCATCAATAATTAATTGATTGTATAGATAACTCGCAATAATTTAGACTCCGTTGCAAAAACGGAGTCTAAATTAGCTCATGCTTTGTTAACAATGTGCCCTAACAAAATCTATTGGTTGATTGCCGCTTGCCGTTCATAATATCCTGGATAAAAATCAGGAGCGTGTTCTCAAGCAATTTTAAATGCCGTTCGGATTAAAGACTCAAGAGACAATGATATTCCATTATTTGTTGATTTTTGGGTGAATGGTGTGGCCCATGTAAAATATTCAGAAGTATGCTTAAGGTAAAACAATAAGTTGTATCAAAACAGGTAATACCTGCTCTTTCAAACCCTAACATCGTCATGGGTTCTAAAAACCGATGTTGATGAAGAGAGAGAAAGAGCGCTCGAAAGCAGGCCTATATTTTTTATGAGTTAGATAAATGCTGAATTGGAGCAATTAATTGTTCACTAAAATTTTCTAATTCAACCTGTTCCTTCGAAGGCTTAAACAGCCCATATGCTGTAAAGGCTCCAGTGGTTATGCCCGCGGTAGCGCTTAACGACAAATAAGCCGTAGCAGCACCAGTAAATAAAGCACCAGGGCCGCTCCAAAAACCTAAGGAAAATCCAATACCAAAACCCACTGCAGCGGTAAGGAGCGCAACCGCTAAACCCGCGGAAAAAGAAATGAGTGCTTTTTTTAGTTGAGCATATTTCCCATCTAAAATCTCTTCGCAACGGCTATTAAAGTTTTGAATAGCATTCATCTTAATTTGTAAACTATTTACAGAATCATCATGAATATCAAAAGGGACAAATTGCCTTTCTAATATGTCTAATTCTGACTTTATAGCGGTTAGCTTTTCTTCGGGTAATTGATTCAAATCCCGAAATAAGACTCTTGAAGAGCGCTGCCAGAATGATTGTTGCTTCTTTTTCGCAAACTCAGTAACAACAATACCCAACTCCTCGATTCCATTATTGTCTTTGGCAGAAGTGATCATTTTCCTAATAAACAATTCTTCTAATAAATCCAATTCATCAAACTCTAGCAAACGTTGTTCCTTTTCATCCTCAGAAAGCATATCTATCTTTGTTCCAACTAAAACAATGGGTATGTCAATGAGGCGTCGTTGAATATATCGTGTTCTAATTGCAATTTCCGTCTCATTCAAAGGGAGGCTTAAATCAACGCAAAGTACAACTACCTGTGCACGATAAAGATAAGATAATGCGCCATCATGAGAAGCTGGTATATCCCAAAGATGAAACTCATCTGAAAAATTATGCTCCATAGAATAATAGTTAACCCCTATAGTTGGGCTATGTTCAGGTTTAAACTCTTTCGCTCCTAAGGCCTGAATAACTGCGGATTGCCCTGAACTGTTTTCACTCCAAAATACGACATTAAATTGAGACATCAAAATCCTATGTAGCCAAGCTTTATTCAGCATTATAACAAATAAAAATTAAATAATAATTAAGAAAATAAATTTATGCTAGGGTTAACGTGACAGCATCATGTAGGGGTTTTATCCAGATAGCACTGTCCATCCCTTATAAAACAAGACTTGAGGTGTCACCATAACCTTTGTAAATCGATGCTTATCTGAGTTGCCGTCATTACATGCGAGGTCGTACGCTCTATCACTACTCTAATTCGTCTTGCACGCAGTGTATCTTTTCTGTGAATAGACTTCGGAGATAAAATCCTCTAGGTAGTGTTTTTACCTTATTTCCCTCACTATCAAATCCATAACAGAGCGATTTACCACTAGCCCCTTTGGGTCTCACTTGCAGATACTCACCTACACGGGCATCCAGGGCTTCAAGATACCCCGTGCTGATTTGTTGGGTTAAATAATTCCAATCAGCAGCCAAGACGCTCTCATCCTCAGCACTTGGTGACCATAGGAATCCCTGACCAATTCGTCTTTGTGAGTACGGAATATCGGTATCCCCCTCAACAGGGATCCAGAGCACGCGTTTTAATTTGGCATAGCATTGCGATGTTTTCCATTCTTGCTGATGGATGGTCAATAAAGGAATTGAGGTAATAAAGGTAGATTCTGTAGGTTTTCCAGATACGGCTATAGGTAAAGTCTTAAGTTCGACACCTAACTCTTGAAAGTCAGGCAAAGACTGATTAAATGCATTTGCTCCTAAAGCGAGCTCAATCACTTGTCCTATCCAACCTTTGCGTTGATCCGGATTTTCGGGAATAGCTAAGCCCAAGCTTAAACTCAACTGTGCAAAGCTTAAACCTACGAGATTAGCGCAACGTTGGATTAGCTCCGCTTCAGTTGTTGGGGGGCTAATCCTTTGCAACAAGTTGTCCATATCCTTCTTTAATTTCAATGGCAAGTGGTTCAACTGGGGGCCTAACATTTGCCGCTTTAAATTGAGCCGTTATCGCAAAAAGTACGTTCGAGCGCACTTCAAAGCGTGAGTGTAATTGGACATTAACATAATAGCGGGCTTCAAACTCAATAAGTGCCTCATCAATTTTTTTAAGAAATACTTGTGCCGGAGGGTCCGGTACAATTTCAGGAATAATTGCTAGTACATCAAGAATTAATTGTTGAATCATTACAGGATCATCGGCCCGGCTTACCTTGATGGGAACAACTGAGCGCACAATACCATCTTGGTGAGTCCAGTTAGTAAATGGCTTGTTAAATGTTTCTGCATTAGGAATTAATATTTCCATATTATCCCAAGACGAAACACGCATGCAGCGGATACCGATATGTTTTACCTGGCCTTCATACTCACCAATAGTAATTAAATCCCCTTCACGCACAGGTCGCTCAATCAATAGCATAAGTCCGCCCACGATATTACTGGCAAAGTCGCGCAAACCAAAACCCATACCGACAGCAAGTCCACCAATAATCATGGACATTCCGCTAAAATCAAAACCCCAAACGTGCAAAGTAACAAAACCGCCAATGAGTACCACAGAGTATTGACTAAAGACAGAAAGACTATTGCGGATACCTACATCTTTAGTATTTTTAAATAACCAACGGTAACAAAACTCCCGCGTCCATTTTGCAGCCCAAAAGAAAATGGCTAGCAAAATTAAAAATGCAAGCGTACTGGCAACGGTAATGTGAATTCCAGGCACATTGACAATAGAGGATTGCACCAGACGCTCCAAACTGACAATGACCCAGGAATCAGAATTCCAGCCAAATAAGTTACAGAGCATACTAAAGCTGAAAAAAAGCATACCGATTCGCAAAATACTATCAATCGGCTTTAAAAAGACTTCTATCCATAACCACCCATTACGTAACGAAGAAATCATCCATTCTGAAAAAAGCTCAAGCGCATCAAAAAGCAAACCTCGTGCGATAATGTAAGTGACTAACACAGTAAGAGCGTTAGCCTGATATTGGCTCATTGTCCACGCCAGATTAATAAAGCCTGACAAACCAATTACTGCAGTCGAAAATACAGTAATAGGCACCAAAATAATTAGTAAAGAAATCGCGTTAAGCACGTAACGTTTCTTATTTGTTAATAATGGATGGATCAAATAGCGCACTACCTCTCGGCTTTTCCAAGCCACTACAGATACCGCTAAGAGGAACAACATAAATAGACGGTTAAAGATGTCCTGAAGCAATAAGGATAAAGGCAATAAATGGCCAATAGTCATCAGTGCGGTTGTCCATCCCCCAAACAGTAAAAGCCACTTCAACCGATAATAAAGTTTAACGTCTTTACCTGAAGAATCAGACAGGGTCTCCAATAAAGCCAATCGCGGGATTAAGATAGCAATACGGAATGTGAACCATACTGCGATAAGTTTCAGTACAAGTTGGTAATTAGAAAAAGAAATATGCGTCACGTAGAATACCATCATGAGCATCGCCGTGAGACAAAGGTAAGGTATATTTCTTTGTACTAATACTAAAAACCCATCGAGAAGATAACCCGCCAAACGTGAACGCTCTTTATCACTGCGCAACATTTTTAAGAAGCGATTCAACATAAAGAACAAGCTTGCGATCAACCCCAGCCCTCCCCAAAATATCGCCTGGGCTAAAGGAGTTAACCATAAATAACTGTCATAAACTTTTAAACTTAAGGTTTTTATATATTTATAAAATAAACTGGGAATGGCGGCAATTTTTTTAACAATAATTGGCCAACTGTTAATGTTGTATTCAGCCAGTGTTTGTCTGGAAGAAATTAATTGTTTTAATTGAGCTTGATAATCTGCTTGTTTTTTTAAGGCTTCCTGTTTTTGGAATCCAATATCATTAAGACGCAACGTTAAAGTATTCACCAATGTTTTTACTTTCTGTTTAAGATCTGGTGTTTTAATTGCATCTGCTTCGGAACTCAAAAAAACACTAATCTGCTGCAACGACTTGGCAATTTTATTATATTGACTCACGGCGTCTTTATAAATATCAGTGACCAATTGTAAATTTTTACTATCCGGGTTTTTAAGATAAATCATATCAGCTCGAACCACCGTTTTCTGCGCACTCAAAGCATTCAGCTCATATTGAATTGCCGCAATATTTTGGTTATTAACCAACAACCGTGTTTCATAATCAGCATCGTTTGCACTTAGTGCAATTGCTTTTTTGCCATTGGTCTTTGCTAGATCACTTTGATAAAGTTTATTTAAATCCTGATTTAATTTATCCTTGATGGCCTTAATTTGCAGTAGTTTTTGCTCTAAAACAAAGTTTGCATGCCAAAACTGTAAATGTTTCCCTTCTTCTGTAAGTACTTCATGAAACTCTTTCGCAAGTGCTAAATTATCATTAATTAGTTGGGTTGCTTGCTTATTAATTGTCAGCAATGCTTCGACCTTGGCCACCCGCTCTTCTATCGTAATCCCTTCTTTGACAATAGGTAATTGTTGCAAATGTTTTAAGCGCTGGTTAAGAGTATTTTGCTCTATATTTTGTTGTTCCAGAAATCCATTTAAATTCTCAATTTTGGTTGCAGTCATCTTGAGTATCGAGGATACCTGTCCCAGCTTAGCTTGATATTCTTTTTCATCTTTAGGTTGCAGGTGCTGTTTTCCCTCTTTAATTGCGGCCGTAAGATGATTTTTTTCTTGAGTTAAATATTCAATGAAGTTCGCGGGTCGTTGCACTGGTACCGCAACCGCTGTAGATTTTTTAGGTGCAGGCACAGGTTTCGCTAAAGAATAGCTGGAATAACATAGCGAAAAGAAAAATATAAAAAAAGCATAACACCAACGGGTAGCGCTGGTGTTATGACGAAACATACTATTTTGTCGATTTAGTTGGAGCAAGTCTAATTCCTAATTCATTAAGCTGTGCACTATTAGCGGGGGATGGTGCACTGGTTAAAAGACAGGAAGCCGTTTGAGTTTTAGGAAATGCAATTACGTCTCTAATTGAAGTAGAATCCGTAAGCAGCATAGCTAAACGATCGATACCTAAGGCGATACCACCATGTGGCGGTGCCCCATATTGTAAGGCATCGAGTAAAAAGCCAAACTTCTCTTGAGCTTCTTGTTCATTAATACCAAGTAAATTAAATACAGCCTTCTGTAAATCGGACTGATGAATACGTATGGATCCACCACCAATTTCATAGCCGTTTATTACTATATCATAAGCTTTAGCTAAAGTGTGAGTAGGATTTGCACATAATGATTCCGGGGACAACTCTTTTGGTGAAGTAAAGGGATGATGCATCGCTTGTAACCTATTGTTTTCATGATCCATTTCAAACATTGGCCAATCAACAACCCATAAAAGCTCCCACTTATTGCTAAGTAGCTTTCTATCATGTCCTAATTTAATACGTAAAGCGCCCATCGCTTCATTTACGATATGAATTTTGTCTGAACCAAAGAATACGACGTCTCCAGTTTCAGCTTCCACTCGATTAAGAATCCCATCAACTACCTCCTCAGAAAGGAACTTAATAATTGGGGATTGTAAGCCTTCCATGCCTTTACTCCGATCGTTGACTTTGATGTAAGCCAAGCCTTTCGCGCCGTAAATACCTACAAAATTACCGTAATCATCCAGCTCTTTCCTACTTAACTCATTGCCTTTAGGAAGCTTTAATGCCACAACTCGAGAGTCTTCATCATTGGCGGCACTAGAAAATACTTTAAAGCCGCATTCTTTAACCAGATCAGCAACATCCACCAACTCCAGTGGGTTACGCATATCCGGCTTATCACTACCAAAACGTCGCATGGCCTCAGCATATGCCATTCTAGGTAGCTTTTCAGGTAAATCAACGTTAAGAATTTCTTTAAATACGAGCTTTAGCAAACCTTCAATTAAATTTTGAATGTCCATTTCATCAATGAAGGACATCTCGATATCAAGCTGGGTAAATTCAGGTTGTCGGTCTGCACGTAAATCTTCATCACGGAAGCAACGAACAATTTGGTAGTACTTATCAAACCCTGCTACCATCAGCAACTGCTTAAACAGTTGAGGTGATTGTGGTAATGCATAAAACTCACCTGGGTGCACTCTGGATGGAACTAAATAGTCACGCGCGCCTTCTGGGGTTGCTTTAGTCAGCATGGGCGTTTCGATATCTAGGAAACCTTGTTGATTTAGGTAGTTGCGCATACAGGTGTTTAACTGGTGTCTTAACTGCAATTTTGCTTGCATTGAAGGGCGGCGCAAATCAATGTAGCGGTATTTGTAGCGTAAGTCTTCATTTACTGTTTGAAAATCATCAGGTAAGAATGGTGGCGTAGGCGATTGGTTTAAAATTTCCAGTTTGGTGCCTAAAACTTCAACTCGTCCTGTAGCCATAGTTTCATTAATCATGCCTTCAGGTCGATTGCGTACTATTCCGGTAATGGCTACAACAAACTCAGAACGCAGCTTTTCTGCAACTGCAAAAATCTCTTGATTTTCTGGCTCGTATACCACCTGTACTAAGCCTGTGCGATCGCGGATATCTAGAAATATTACTCCTCCATGATCACGTCGGTGATGTACCCACCCACACACAGTAACTTCTTTACCTAAACTAGATTCATCCACTGCCAAACAGTAGTGTGTACGCATAAAAACCGCCTATTTAAATTTTATTAAGATTTGGAACCGTTACCAAAAATTCAGAAATACTACTTAATCCGTGCTTGTCGATTTAGTATCTGAGCCAGCTTTTGTAGAAGTAGTTTCTGTACTTGCAGAAGTAGTTGACGGAGCACTGCTTTTATTTTTGAAATCAGTAGCATACCAACCTGTTCCTTTTAACTGGAAACCCGCTGCAGAAATCAATTTAATTACCGTATCCTTTCCACACTCTGGACATTGCTTGACAGGCTCATCACTGATTTTTTGCATTAAATCAAAATGATGATGACAATTTGTACATTGGTATTCATAAATTGGCATCTAAAACAACTCCATTAACTTCAGTTTAATAAATTCAACCTTTAATTATAGCTAAGTCAAGCGGGATGAACAATATGTTCCCTACCCCTCAGCACACATTAATGAGGTCACATTTTCCCACTTATAATTTAAAAAACATTTTCCGTCTATATAAAAACGCAGCAAAAAGAAAATTTATAAAAAGAAAAGCTAACGAATACAGGAGCCCTGCATTTTCTTGGCTAAAGCCACCAAAGAAATACTCAGAAATTGCTACGCGCAAATTATCCGAAGATCCATTGGGCATAGGGACATTGAATATAGCTTGCAGTTTAAGTAACAGAACGTGGAAAATAAAAATAAGTAACGCATTCATGCCAAAAATTTTAAAGGGTAAAGCCCATTTGCTATATCCTAAAATATCAATTACATAAAAACACAAGGCAAAGACACAAAGAGAAACGCCCCCCACCCATAAAACAAAAGAACTAGTCCACAAATTTTTATTTATAGGGAAGCTATAGCTCCAAAACCAACCTAATAAAAGAAAAACTAATCCTGCCAACACCATTAAAGCGCATTTTTTTTGTTTACTGAATGAGGTAAGCAACAAGCTTCCAGTCAAAAGTCCTGCCAAAGTAGTCGCTATGGCGGGAATAGTACTTAATAAACCCTCCGGATCGAAGTTTTTATAAAAATGTGGGGGGGATAAAAGTTTTTGATCAATATAAAGCACCCAATTATTCGTTATACTTAAGGGAGCCCCTATTCCTCCAGGCACAGGAACAAAAACCATCAGATACCAATAGCCGATAAGGATAGCCACAAAAATCACCGCCTGGGTTCTAACGGACGTATTTAAATAAAGAACAGAACACACAAAATAACAAAGCGCGATACGTTGGAGAATTCCATAAATACGAATGGTTGCAAAATCAAAATGCAATGGAAAGGCATTTAAAAAGACTCCAAACAAAAAGAGCAACGCACTGCGTTTAAAAATAGTTTTATAAACATCCGAAGATACTTTAGCATTAGCTACTACTTGTCTTTTTAAACTAATGACGGTTGTTACCCCAACAATGAATAAAAAAGACGGAAAGACTAAATCAGCGAAAGTACAACCGTTCCAGGCAGCATGGTCGAGCAAAGGATAGGCATCATGTGTTCCCTGACTATTCACTAAAACCATTAATGCCATAGTTAAACCGCGAAACACATCTAAAGATAATATACGTTCGGAATTTCCATTCATGAGGGATTATTTCACTATAAAAGAGGTAATAGCTCTTATTGAATCGTCATCATCCTAAGCGCTCCAGTTTCACCAGGCTGTTGAGAGGCCGCGATAATTCAAGAGTATTTTTCTAAATAAATGCAGGACTAGTTGACGTATTTTTGGCTCTGAGCAATTACTAAAATAAAACCATCATAGCATATGCTAAATGCTCTTCAAACCACGAACGGAAACGTCCAAATGATAAATATAATGTTTGATAATTTGTTCTGCTTGCTCACTAGTTAAGGGTTTACTAATTGCTCCTTCCATAAAATAATGCTGGCAATCGTATTTAACTACATCAGCCTCATAACCGGTTAAAGCAATAATTGGCACATGAAATTTCGTGTCTTTCTCTTTTTGTCTTAATTGCTTCGCAACAATATAGCCCGATGAATCTTCTAAACCAATATCCATTAAGACTAAGTCATATTTTCCAGGTTGGAATAACTTAAGAGCATTATCAGCTGTTTCAGCAATATCTACATGACAATTTAGGGAGGTAAGCAATGCTTTTTCAACATTTTGGGCAATTATATTATCCTCAACCATCAGTACAGTGGGTAGGTGCCCTTCTTTAATAGCAATTTGTGCCTCTTGATCTGTGTCTTCAATAATTGATGTTGATGCAGCAAGTGCTTTATTCATGCTCACATCGGTTAAAACCACAACTAAACCAATGACCTCTTTTTGCAAATCAAAAATAGGCACTCGTGACGAATGAAAATAAAATACTTTGCCATTTTGATTCTGAATTGGTTCTTCTTCTATATGATGCTGTGACTCTCCGGAAAAAAGCACCTTCATATCTTCTAATTTTAAAGCGTCAATCCGTGCCTTATCCCAATGAGCAAATTCAATCATTTTTTGATAAGGAGTACCATTAAAATCCTTTAGTTTTTTCAAACCTAATAAATCGCGAAAATTACTATTGCACCCCTTCAAATTACACTCCGTATCAACCCAATAAACAATGTTAGGCATTGCGTTGATAATCTCCATGTAATAATGATTGATGGCTTCAATTTCGTCTTGCTTATATACATTTTTGCCGTGGGGGGACATACAATAGCTCCGCTTATTGTCGTTTGCATGTAAAGTATAGTACAGATTAATTAGTTCGATTGACTCGGAGCATCAAGATGCGCTGATGGGGGGATGTTGCTGAATCTCTTCATTAAAAAATTCAGTTCGTTCTTTCATTACAATGGGCTCAGAAGCATTTTGAGGAGAGGTAAAAGAGGAAAAAAATGACTCTCTATGCGATGATACGTTTATCTGTGGCTGAGGAGGACACAGTAAGTTAGCAACATCACTATGCCCCATGATGAGAGCAATATCGCAGGGAGATACTTGAATAGAAGTAGTCCTATACACACAATAGAACATAAAATTTGCCATCGGTCTAAATAGATTAAAAAACCAAGTAGAGCTGCCCTCTGGCATTTCGTTAAAAGAATTCATTACGCATCTAAAGAATGTATTAAGCCATACATCCTTATTTTCGGTGGTCTCTTTAAGTACTTGCTGTATGACAAAGTCATTCATTCTTTTTATGACTTGCTCGTCCTTCATGCAGACTGAAAAATAGATCAGCTCCTTTACGGATTTAACTAAATGCAGATTCAAATTGGCTTTTTGTTTTAGCAGCAATTCCACCACCGGACGATGCCCTAGTTGTGCAGCAATAAAAATAGGAGTTGCTCCTTCTGCTGATGGTCTATCTACATCAACATTGCGACTGATTAGGTCCATAACTATAGCTTCGTGTCCATATTCAGCTGCAATATATAACGGAGTTGCTTCATCAGATAATAACTGGTTCAAATTAACACCATGTTTAGCTAGTTCAGCAACAACTTCTGCATGCCCATATCGAACGGCAAAATATATTGGAGCTACATCACCAAATAATAACTGGTCCAGATCAACACCATGTTTAGCTAGCTCAGCAACAACTGCTGCATGCCCGTATCGGACGGCAAGATATATTGGTTTCACCTCACTCAATGCTGGCTGATCCAGATCAACACCACACTTAGCTAGTTCCGCAAGAACATCTACATGCCCACATTGAGCAGCAGTCAATGCAAGTATTGCGCTATTATCCATGAGTTGCCGTCGTATATCTGCGTTAAAGCTCATTAACTGCTTTAATTTTGGAAGCTCATTATTAGCCACCAAAAGTTGAGCCAAACTTGATAAGCGCAAGCTACCCTCTATTCGTTCTTCAGTTAATAAATACCTTTGTTCCAATTGATTAAATGTATCTCTCAACGTTGTTAACTTAGGATTATTTTGAGTAGTTATACCGCGAGTAGTAAATGCCAAATAATTTTCATCTATTGTCAAGAAAAAAGCCTGGGTAATCAATTGTGGTAATTCAGCAGTGCTTACCGATTTAGGAGGATATTGATTACTGTCCATAAAGAACCATCCTCTACTCTTTGTGTAAGATAAAGCAATACTATGGTCTACGCTCGATAATAAGAAACCAAGAGTTTCATCAGAAGGAATGTCTAAAGCATCAATTATATTAGTTAAGCCATCAAAATAATTTTTTATTTCTTCCTGATGGTAATGATTAGATGATGAGTATACTGTGGCTAACCCGCCAAGCTCGCGTATTTTATTTGAAGAAGCTGATGATGAAAACAAATCAACATTTCCTTGATCCATTCTTTGACCACTGAATAGTGAATACGCCCCAGGTTCTTGAAAAACAGCAAGGCTATCAAAAAATCCCATAAAATCAAAACATACGAAATCTTCTGCGGTTAAATTCTTTCCTTTTTTGGCTTTTGCCAAAGCAAAATCTTTTTTAAGATTCACGCCTCGTGCAAGAATTGCATCCAAGCGTGCTAAAAATAATTGTTCTTCATTAAGCAGGCTGGCTTCAATCCAACGAACTGCCAAACCATGGCAAAGCCCAGCTGTTTCCGCATAGCCTAATTGATTAAATAAATTTACAAGATCAAAATGCAATTGAAGACCAAAAGAAATTCATGGTGGTTATTATTGTAACCTAAAGACTAATAAATAAGCAAATAACACAAGTCCTTATGCGATTTGCATTTAGACCTACAAAATGTACTGCTTGAGAAATAGGCTTAAGTTACACTCAACCGATATAAGCCAATCTGTGAATAAAGAAAAGAGGTAGGAAACTACCTCTTGAGAACTAAGAATTAATGATTCTCACCAGCACAGCCTTTGCAGCCTTTACAACCAGCATCGCCTTTGCAACCGGTGCAGCCTTTGCAATCGTGTTTACCTGCACAGCCTTTACAAGTTTTGCAGCTAGCTGCTGGAGTAGTAGCCTCATCAGCATAAGCAACAGAAAGCACAGGTACAGCTAACACTGTTAACAAGGCAGCTACAGCCATTGTTGTTTTTTTCATAGGATAACTTTCCTTGATGGTTAATGGGTTTTAACTCAAAACTGATATTAGCAAAGAATTTGGGAGTTTTCTTCTCTTTTGTATAAAAATTAGATTCTGGTGATATCTAGGATACTTCTCTTTTAAATGCGCGTAACAAAAATCTATCCAACATTTTTGTACTTAATATCCGTTTTAAAAAAATCATAAAATGTGCAGGAAACGTAACAGGGTATTTTGCACGAGGTCTTTTAGACTCAATTGCATGAATCAACTTATCAATCACTGCCGCGGGTGTTTTGGTAAAAAATGAGTTAGAACCCTTTTGTTTGTGGCTTTCAATAAGTTTGGTATATTGTGTATTAAAATGGCTCTTGTCTAGGTGCAGCGTTGTAAGTGTACTCTCAACACAATTATCGCGAAAACGACTCTCTATAGGCCCTGGTTCTATGGTAATTACGTTGATTCCCGACGATTTAAGCTCCAATCTCAAAGTATCACTTATCCCCTCTACAGCATACTTGGACGCATTATATGCCCCACGAAATGGCATACTTATAATACCAAGGATGGAGCTAATATTAATTATCCGCCCCTGTCCCTGTTGGCGCATTACGGGTATTGCTAAGGCACTAAGCTCCATCAAACCAAAAACATTCGTCTCAAATTGCTGGCGTAATGTCTCACGGGATATATCTTCCAACGCGCCTACCTGTCCATAACCTGCATTATTAATTAAAACATCTAATCGACCACCTGTTTTTGTGAGCACTTCAGCAAAAGCGGTTTTGATTGAATCTGAGTCATTTACATCTAAAAGAACCGTCTCTAAACCTAAAACAATAAGGTGTTGTTGATCTTCTTTTTTCCTACATGAAGCAATTACGTGATATCCTCTTTTCTGTAACGCTTGTACTGCATCTAATCCAATACCACTTGAGCAACCTGTTATTAATATTGTTTTTTTATTCATTATTAAAATCACCTGTGGAAAAATTAATCACTTCATTTTATAGTCTATAATTTCATTGAATAACAAAAAAGGACCTCAATCATGGAACGAGCAAAAACTAAAAACAGTAAAGCTTTATCAATACTTCTTTTTTCTTTTGTACTCTTAATTGGCGGGGCGCTATACAACACGGCTAAGGCCGAATCCTTACCTACATCACCCGTAGCCGGACAACAACTTGCTTATTTTGTAGGCTACCACACCAATGCCCCTGTTTACGTTGGGCCTCGTGTTTATGTTGGCCCCCGTGTTCAACACCACCACAGAAGTGTTCGCTGGACAGGTTGGAGATACGTCGGTCATGGTTGTCGTCAAAATTGCTTAGTAGACCGTTGGACTGGACGTGTTATACGATGCAACCGTACATGTCGCAGATAATAGCTAAATCATACGTGTTCACAAGTAGGCTGGGCGGAAAGCCCAGCATCCATTCTAAGCAAAATAATCAATGACACCCTGTTGCTTAGTCTTATTCTTTACTGGCGTGAACACTACTTCATCCTCTGTCTCGCTCAAATAACCAGCCTCTTCTTGAGATGAGCCTTCGCGCTGTTGGGCAAACTGACTTGCTCCTTCATCAGAACCCACATTAAATTCAGTCAAATTAAGCCCCTGTTCTGCCATCATCATATGTAATCGGGAAACAGACTGATCAATAACATCTCGAGCTTGCTGGCTGTGGCTGATTATATTTACCGATGCTGAATCATTAACCACTTTAATACTTATCTCCAAAGGCCCTAGCTCTTCGGGATGTAATCTAATGGTCGCGTTTTTAACTCCTTGCTGCCCCAACCACATTACATGCTCAGAAAATTGCTTTGACCATTGTGGATCATCAACATCCAATGGAATAGAAAGAGCAGTTGACAGGGAAGTACTGGGTTCTACCTGTTTCGAGCTGACAACCGAATTAAGTTCCAAATTACTAACCACATGGCTTGCTAAAGAGCGATCCACAGCCCCTGAATGTTCTGGTGAATTAACCTCAGTCCCGGATAAAGTAAACTCAGAAATTGCTTGTTTCGTTTTGGATTGAGGTAAATTTTCAATATCAAAATCCAACGATTCAAAATAATTAATATCTTCTTCTTTGGAAGATAAATCACTTTGATTTTTAGAATTCGCTGACATTATAGGCCACGCATCATTTGCTGATATACCACGGTCTGTTGATTGGCCATCAACAACTAAACCCTTACTTGTAACCTCTGGTTTATTTATCTCAAACTCTTTCAAACCTTCTTTATCGATGCCGATTTGGGCTAATTCAGGTTCTAAATTAAGCACACTTAATTGCACTTGCTCATTGGTCCCTTGCCCATGGCTAGTGTCTAGTGGCTCCAATGTAAATAAAGTGGTGGGTATTTCCGTCGTAGAATGCGTTTCCGTTTGAGTTACTTGAGACTCAGGAATAAGATTCTTGGAAAATTCTGTAGCCTGGGCTATGCGCTCTGCTTCCATTACTGAGATAGCGGCGCTAGAATTGTGCTCTACTTGATAATACTCAGAATTAATCCAGGTCACAGCAATATTATCTTCTAAATTATTACCAAACTCTTTGTTCAACGCCTCAGGGCTAAGATCTTGAGTAGACGGGCTTTGTGTAGCCTCTGATTCAATAAAACTGACCGAATGTGACGTTGCGGAGTCTTTTGGAGTTTCTGCAACAAACTCTGGAGTAACTTGCGCTAATAAAAACAGAAAAGTGCTAGGCTCAACTGAATCATCGTCTTGTAACCCATTTTTTTGAGTTGTAGTTATCTGTTCCGGTTCAATACTCTCTTGGCTATTAAGCATAAATAATGAACTTAAAGCTATGTTATTTAACTCCAGCATCCAACACTCCTTCGTTTACTACAAACCATTGTAGCGATATCCCTATTCACTGCAAACGAACTGCAAAGACAATTAAGACCACGTTAATAAATATTACTTGAGCGTAAAACTTTGTAAAGAGATCTATTCGCATTTTAACAGAGATGATACTCTTTTTTTATCAAAAAGATAGGAGGAACTACCGATGACTCATCCCTTATTTAGTCCCACTCCAACTCGCAAACAGGTTGAGCAAAAAATCAGCGATGCGAAACAGCTGCTCCCTCAGAATGCCATGGAAGATGATAACGCCTTCTTTCTGATGTTAGACCAAAGAATCAGTGATTTTACCCTCGCACTTGATTCAAGAAATAACTTATCAAAATCCGATAAAACTGACGTTTTATGGCAATACTATCGATTTGCCAAAACGCTCCATGCTTGTTTAAACAACCCCGCTAAAGCCCAGTATTATACAAATAGTTATTTTAATCAGATCTATTTTCCTGTTGGCGTAGATGAGTACCATACACCCAGTCCCGTGAAATATTACGGTTCGATTGCAGGTACAACAGTAGGTGCCTCATTGATCATGGCATCATTTGCTGCTCTTGTATTTAGCCCATTAATCTCTGCAATTATGCTTCCGATAGGCATTACTATTTTAGCGCCTAGCTTGTTTGCTTTATGCGTACCTGAAATGCTTGATACAACCCAGAAAAAAATTGAAGAGTCGCTTATTTTTGACACAGGAATAAGTATATTACAGGATCAGCTGAATAACGAAGACACTCTGCAAGCCGAGCACAAACATCAACGCATGGCAGTATAAAAAGAACACATCTTGGGTTATAGAAAAACTGTAACCCAAACAAAACTTACTTCGCGGCTTTTAAAGCTCACATTTTCTGTGTTTTCATGAATCAGCCCCATGAAAAATTCTAAAATTTGAGCTATGATTCAACTTTTAATTCCAGGAGTTTTTTTATGAAAGTTGGCCACGACAGTCTATCCACCAAGTGTCAATTGCACGTAGATGGAAAGACCTATAACTACTACAGCTTAAAAGAGGCTGAAAATAAAAATTTAAAAGGGGTTAGCCGCCTTCCCTACTCTCTTAAAGTACTTCTCGAAAACCTATTACGTTTTGAAGACAACAACACTGTAACCACCAAAGACATTGAAGCGATTGCTGCATGGTTAGACAAAAAAACATCACAGCATGAAATTGCCTTCCGACCAGCTCGCGTACTGATGCAAGACTTTACAGGGGTTCCAGCTGTTGTTGACTTAGCTGCCATGCGTGCAGCGATTGTTAAAATGGGGGGTAATCCAGACAAGATTTCTCCTTTATCTCCAGTTGATTTGGTCATTGACCATTCAGTTATGGTTGATAAATTTGGTACGAGTGATTCCTTAACCATTAATACCGAAATTGAAATGGAACGTAACAACGAGCGTTATGAGTTTTTACGTTGGGGGCAAAAAGCATTCAACAACTTCCAAGTTGTTCCTCCTGGAACAGGTATTTGTCATCAGGTAAACCTAGAATATTTAGGCAAGACCGTATGGAGCAGCAGTGATGATGGCCAATTATACGCCTATCCTGATACCTTGGTAGGTACTGACTCTCACACAACAATGATTAATGGCTTGGGTGTTTTAGGCTGGGGTGTTGGTGGTATTGAAGCAGAAGCTGCGATGTTAGGCCAGCCTGTATCTATGCTCATTCCAGAAGTTATTGGCTTCAAGTTACATGGCAAGATGCAAGAAGGAATCACCGCCACCGACTTAGTACTCACAGTAACTCAAATGTTAAGAAAGAAAGGCGTTGTGGGCAAATTTGTTGAATTCTACGGCCCGGGCTTAAGTGATTTACCACTTGCTGATCGCGCAACTATTTCTAACATGGCTCCAGAATATGGCGCTACCTGTGGCTTCTTCCCAGTGGATAAAGAAACCATTCGTTATCTTGAGTTAACAGGTCGTGACGCCCATACAATTGCGCTGGTTGAGGCCTATGCCAAAGCTCAAGGTATGTGGTACGACAAAGACAGTGAAGATCCAGTATTTACTGATACTTTAGAATTGGATTTAGCCTCTATTGAACCTTCTTTAGCGGGTCCAAAACGCCCCCAAGATAAAGTAAATCTACATACATTACCGGTTGAATTTGCTGCTTTCTTAAAAGAAGCAGGTAAAGAGCAAGAAAAAGACAAAGTATTCCCAGTAAAAGGTCATGACTTTGAAATGAAACATGGTAATGTAGTTATTGCTGCAATTACCAGCTGTACCAATACATCAAACCCAAGTGTGCTTATGGCTGCAGGTCTTGTTGCTAAAAAAGCGATTGAAAAAGGCTTACAGCGTAAACCATGGGTTAAATCATCATTAGCCCCTGGCTCTAAAGTGGTTACCGATTACCTGAAACATGCGGGTTTACAATCTTATCTGGATCAATTAGGTTTTAACTTGGTTGGTTATGGTTGTACTACGTGTATCGGTAACTCAGGCCCTCTTCCTGATGCGATTTCCCATTCAATCAGCGATAATGATTTAGTTGTTGCCTCTGTATTATCTGGAAACCGTAACTTCGAAGGGCGTGTGCATCCGCAAGTAAGAACAAACTGGCTAGCGTCACCTCCATTAGTTGTTGCTTATGCGCTTTGCGGTACTACTTGCATTGACTTAGCCCAAGAGCCAATTGGCAAGGATAATGAAGGTAATGATGTATTCCTTAAAGACATATGGCCAACAAATGCAGAAATTGCTACGGAAGTTTCTAAAGTTACTGGTGGCATGTTCCGTAAAGAATATGCGGAAGTATTCCAAGGTGATGCACACTGGCAGGCAATCAAGACCAGCACGGGCAAAACTTACGAATGGGACGCAGACTCAACCTACATTCAACATCCTCCATTCTTCGATAACTTAAAAGCTACTCCAGATCCAATTAAGCCAATTAAACAAGCTTATGTCCTTGCTCTTTTTGGCGACTCCATTACTACAGACCATATTTCTCCTGCGGGTTCAATTAAAGCCAACTCACCTGCGGGCTTATACTTAAAATCTAAAGGGGTTAGTGAGAAAGAGTTCAACTCCTATGGTTCACGTCGTGGTAACCATGAAGTGATGATGCGAGGAACTTTTGCGAATATTCGTATTCGTAATGAAATGACTCCAGGTCAGGAAGGTGGTATCACTCGTTATATTCCTACTGGCGATGTAATGCCAATCTATGATGCAGCGATGCTCTATCAAAAAGGTCATCACGACTTAGTTGTCATTGCGGGTAAGGAGTACGGTACTGGCTCGTCAAGAGACTGGGCTGCGAAAGGTACGAACTTACTTGGTGTTAAAGCGGTAATTACTGAAAGTTTCGAGCGTATTCACCGTTCTAACTTAATTGGTATGGGCGTATTACCTTTGCAGTTTATTCAAGATATGACACGTAAAACGCTTGAGTTAACAGGCGATGAGCGCATCAGTATTGATGCTTCTGATTCATTAACTCCCGGCGCTATGGTTAATGTGACTATAGAGCGAGCTAATGGTAAGAGCGAACAAATTCAAGCATTGTGCCGTATTGATACTGCTGACGAATTGGAATACTACAAAAATGGTGGAATTCTGCAGTACGTATTAAGAAACATCGCGTAAAGGAAAACCTGGTTGCAAGCAACCAGGCTACACCAATTTAATTTTTCAAAATATTATTTCCTATAACCTGGTTGCTTGCAACCAGGTATTCCTACTTAAACCAAGCTGCCCACTTGTAATATCTTTTTTCAATATGACCCTATGTTTTTCCCCGCCGCTTATTGTCTTAGCTACCCCCCGCTGTTATACTGCGCGACTGCTTATTTACTATGAATTCAGATAGGTGCGTGGAGAATTTTTTGCTTTCTTAATCCTTAATTAAAATAGCTTTGTACCCAAGCAACCTAATGATTTATTTGTACGTTAAGGATTAATCATGAGTCAACCAAAAAAGGTTTTGAGCGTTTTTTCCTTGGTAATGATTAACGTAATTGCTGTTGATAGCTTACGTACCTTACCGATTAGTGCCAAACTAGGTTTATCCTTAGTTTCCTATTATGTGATCGCTGCATTTGCCTTTTTTATTCCAGTTGCTCTTGTAGCAGCGGAGCTAGCCACCGCCTATCCCAATACTGGCGGATTATATGTTTGGGTGAGAGAGGCTTTTGGTAAACGAGCGGGGTTTATTACGATTTGGTTACAGTGGATCTACAACGTTGTTTGGTATCCCACCATACTTGCCTTTATTGCTGCTACTCTGTCTTATTTAATTGCCCCTGAGCTTGCAAACAATAAGTTTTATTTATTGGGCACCGTAGTTGGGCTCTTCTGGTTATTCACCTTCTTAAATTGCTTTGGTATGAAAGTATCAAGTATTGTGAGTATTATCGGCGCAACTCTAGGCACAGTCCTTCCCATGTTGGTGATTATTGGATTGGCTCTCATGTGGGCGCTGCAAGGCAAACCAATGGCAGTCGACTATCCTTCGTCATGGTTCCCTAATTTTGAGTCATTGGGTAATCTTTCCTTATTTGCTGCTGTTTTATTTGGCCTAATTGGGATGGAAATGTCCGCCGTGCATGCCGAAGAAGTAAAAAATCCGCAACGCGATTATCCCAGGGCTTTGTTATATTCAACCATTTTAATTATATCTACCCTTTCATTAGGTTCATTAGCTATTGTGGTCGTAGTTCCTAATGATAGCCTAAGTGTTGTATCAGGCCTAATTGATGCTTATGCCGTTTTCTTTAAGTCCTATCACATGCCTTGGATGACCTCAGTAATTGCCGTGTTAATCATTCTTGGCGGTTTAAGTGGTGTTTCTGCCTGGATCATTGGCCCAACGAAGGGTTTGCTTGTTTCCGCGCGCGATGGTTCTTTGCCTGAACGATTTGCCCGAACCAATAAATATGGTGCACCGACTACCATTCTATTTACACAAGCAATCATTGTTACCATCTTGAGTACCGTCTTTATTTTATTAAATTCAATTAATGCAGCCTATTGGATGTTGAGTGATTTAAGCGCCCAAATGGCTTTATTGGTTTATGTCATTATGTTCGCGGCCGCGATTAAACTTAGATATTCAAGACCAGATCAGCCACGTGGATATAAAATACCTGGTGGAAATAAAGCGATGTGGTTTATTTCGGGATTAGGTATTTTGTGTTGCCTCAGCGCAATGCTAGTGGGCTTTGCTCCCCCCTCACAAATTCCAATCGGTGACGTGTTCCTATTTGAATCGTTCTTAGTGGGTGGTTTGATTTTATTCGTCCTAATTCCGTGGTTTTTTGCTAAAAAGCATTGAAAGACGAAGGCTGGGCTGTAAAGCCCAGCACAACTTTTCCTGCTGGGACTTTACGGAACCGCAGCCTCCGGATAAATCCTTTGACTTTACATCCCAAGGTTGATATTACTTTGCTCCTGCGGTGTGTCTACAGCGGGAACTTTAATATCTTGTAGACGTTGTTTGAATGAAGACATCATCGTTTCTTCCTGAGTCGGTCCTGTAAAGAACGAAACAAACTTTTTAATCAATTTAACAAACGGATTATCCGAGTTTTTATGCAATACATCCTGACATTTCTCACTCAATCCATGACTTTTTACATCAGCCAGACGCTCAGAAGGCTCTTTAGAATCAACCTCTAACATTGCTTGCATCTTGGAGATTTCCTCTATTTTCTTGCCTTTAATAAGTACGGAGGTTTCCTTAGTATTAACATAGGCTTTCATCTCATTAAGGCTATCGTGTACCTTAATGATCGAGTCATAATGTGGTACTCGGGCTAAAAAGTCTTGAACTTCTGCATTGCGTCTTTGTAGGTATTGCATCCGTCCCTGCTCAGGAATATTATCTCCTTCAGCGAGAATACTTTGATATTTTTTCAATTGATTGATTTTTTCTTCTCGTCCTGGATTACCTGGTTTTGCACTCTTTATACGCTCTTCCTCTTCAATCACCTGACTTATTATTTTTAAAGATTGATTCAGTAAAGTACATAAATCTTTTGCCTCATGATTCTTAGAACAAACCTGAGCCCAATGTCCTTTAGACTTCTCTGCAATTTGAGCTTCAGTTTTATCATCAACCGCTAAATCCATAATTATTTCAGACTTTTTAGTCATAAAATCAGGACTTATCTGTTGAATAAACGCAGTAGCATAAGGACCTAACTCTCCTTGCATTTGCTCAACCAAGGTAACGTTTAAATGATTATCAAAAAGTTGTCCTTTATAAGCATCACCAACCAAATAATGATTAGCACCTCTTAATACATTCTGCTCTGATGCAGCACTTAACCTACTCAACGCCTTTTCTAATCGCTCAAAAGGCAATAAAGATTCATCAGCTAAACCATCTTGGATTGCAGAAATTACGTGCAGTCGTTTTTCTTTTTCCTGTGGTACCATTGATTCAGTCGTAATTTTTTCTTTTAATTCATTAAGCACATCATAAATATTGATGATTGCATCATAATTTACTGCGGCGGTTATACGTTCTTCTGCATAAGCATTAACCTTATCAACCTTATCTGCTTCCTTGCTCACATCAAGTTGTGTTAGCTGCTCTTTAAGCTCAGTTAATAAAGCCAGTTTTTTTGCTCTGCAAGGATTAGTTTCTGCAAAAGCTTGTTCTTGTTCAATCAAGTTATTTACTGTTTCTAAAGTTTTATTTAACTTAGACAGAGCCCCTTGTAACTCTTTGTTTATCTCAAGCACAAGAGGAACAACGGTACCTACTGAGGAAGCAATCTTCTCTCCCATCTGCTCATTGAATTCAATCCCATTAAGAGCTACTGCTTTTGCTTGCTTATAATCAGGTTGTATCGCCTTAAGAAATGCCCCGGCATAAAAACCAAGGGACTCTCCAGCAGATTTTTTAACGGCCTCCTGCACCTGTTGCTCAAACAACACTGCTTTGAATGATTCTTTTTGCTCGCCAATAATTATTTGAGACGCATCATCAATTCGCTGGGCAATGAGCGCTTCCATATCTTGGGTAATATCAATTCCTGAAACTATTTCAGCTTTTTTCTTATTGAGCTCGGGCAAAATATATTCGAAAAATGCTTTTGCATGAGGACCAATTTGAGCTTCTAATGCACTTTTCAAATTAGCATTGAGATAATTACTAAAGAGCTTATCTTTAAATGCGGCGATTCTTTCAGGGCCAATAACCTCTTGTTGTTCTTTGATCATGCCCTTCAGATGATTAATACGCTCGTCACATAATTTTATTTTTAGCTCTTTTGCATCCTCAAGCCCTTTAATTAATTCCTGCAATTTGGGGGCTATGGCAACGATTTTTTTCCCCTGAGCTTTGAAATCTGAAGGCTCCTGCAGCTCTCTTAAATAAGCATTGAAATTAGACACATTATGCACATTATCTATTTTACTAAGGTAAGGTTGAAGTTCTGCATAATATTGTAAAAACTTTTTCTGATCTGCTTCAGACTCAAAATTTGATTCTCTTACTAAAAGTTGGAAATTTTCAAAAATAGTTGTTGGTTTAAGCACTTCATTTTGTGCAGCAAGAACTTCTCCCAACAAGTCCTGTAACTCCAGCTCATCATAAGCATTATCAATAAAATCTACGGTAAATTTTGGATCAACTTCAGCGAGTAAAGGTTGGACCAAATCATAGGCTCTTGATGCTTTTTCTTGCAATTCTGGAAAATCATTGGTAAGTGCAGAGCTAGGAACGTCACATTCAAGACGAATCTGTGCCAAATCATCAAAAGCATCAATTTGTTCGGCGAACTCATTATAATTTGCACTTGTCAGCTTTCCTCGTGCAACATCGGCAGGACTCGCAGCGTGTATGTCATTTTTTCGTTTTTCTTCTCTAGCTAAACGTTTTTGAGTGTCAGAAAGATCTAAGAGCAATACAAGCCCATCCTGATCTTTTTTAAACTCAGTAGCCACATTGACTATAAGGGACTCATAAAAACGGTCAAAACGTTCCTTAACAACATCCGAATAGGTTCCTGGCTTTAAGCCTAAATGAAACTCAGCACTATCCGCTGCTTCCATAAAAATAGCACCAAATTCAGAACGAATTTCTTTCAGACGCGCCAGAGCTAAATCATGGCTAAGCGCGCCAATTTCTGAAACCTGCATTTGGAACTTAGCAATGGTATTCAATACTTTATTGGCTGTACCAGGTCCAAATGACAAGCCATTTAATCCATCAACAAAACTTTTAACTTGCTTGTTAACCTCTTCTTGCGAAGCTAAAGAAGCTTCATCTACGCCTTTAAGGCGATTAAGAGCTACCGGCAATTGATATAGTTTTTCTGCAATTAATTGCACATATGAGGTTGGCGCGGGCTCAGGACCATATACAGGCCCTTGCTCTTCTTCCACTGGAGCAACAACCGTGGTTTCAGAAGGAACTCTATCTGCTAAACCTCGTTCTACAATTTTTTGCTGATTTTTCCAAGCCTGAATCACATCAATCTGAGATGCGTCATTAGAAGCATTTAAATAGTCCCCACTTTTCGCCATAGGCTCTTTTACATAATCACCTAGAATCGGAATATTTTTTATAGGCTCAAGTAAATCAAGTCCTTCTTGAAGAATCGCTTTTAATCCAGGGTTTCGAGCCGCTTCAATTAAATGGAATTTACTCGTATTAATGTTTTGGAGTAACGCACTAAAAGCTCCCCACAAGTGCCAAGTGCGCGTGAAAATATTCGTAGCATCCGCGGTGTTATTTAATGCTTCAAGCTCCTTCAAACCAACGTGCATATAATGCAATGAGTTAATCAGCTGTTTATACATGACCACGTCTTCACTATCTTTATGAAGATCCTTGTATGGCAAATGTTTTGGGTCCAGATCCAGCTCATCAGTGCCCTCTTTTTTAGGTAACTGCTTCCAGACTTCTGGAGATAAATTATCTCTTAAATAATTTTGGAATTTATCCTGCAAGAAGTTATCCACTGATTGAGAGAGCTTTAATTCACTGAGCATTCCAAACAATGTTTTCTTACCAACCTCCTCTCCTTTAGCAGTAAGTGGCTCAGAAGTGACTTCTTTTGCTTTTTGCACTTGTTCCTTGTCAAGATATGTGTTTCTATCTTGTTTGGCCTTAGTTTCTAATGCTGCTAACTTGCCATCGATTAACGTATCCTGCTGGAGCATATGAGCTAAATATAAAGGAGGATCTTTAGGATCATGAGCCGTTGGCGAATTTAAAATAGCAACTAACTGCTCATTAAGACTCTCATAAGCAGATCCCATTCCAACTAACTGAGGTTGAAACTTTTTATATTGAACACGTAAAAACTCTTTATCTTCTGCAGTTAATGACTTGTACAAAGGCTCATCATTTACGGTATTTCTTGGTGGCTCGCCTTGCTGCGCATATTCTCTTAAATAGTCAAAAAATTGTTTCACCCCATCACGAGCCTGTTCTAACTTTGTGACGTGATTTGCTGCAACAATACCTTGTTTATGATAATGCTCAGCAGATTTACCGTCTTCAAAATGAATGACATAAGGTGCATAAGGTTGTACATCAGCGCTTAACTTCGTCGTCTTCTCATTTGCCACATAAGCAACCTCTTCAGCGTGACTCATGGTGTTATCAATAAGTCTCGTTCTAAAGTTTGCTTGTGCTTTACTTTGCTCAATATGTTCCATCACATCATTTTTACAGGCTAATACTTTAGAGAAATGATTTGAACCATACAGTTGTTTGTATTCAGAACTCCATAATCTGGAGACGATATTAGTTCCTGTAGGCAGTGTTAATGCATCAACAATAAGTTTATCAATACCTGGATGCTGGGCAGCAAAATGAGTTTGAAACTGTTTGTAATCAGCTAAAAGAGCATCTCGCTCAGTTTGAGAAACATTCGCTAAACTCCACTTGCATAAAGCCTGGTGAATACTGTTGTAGGAATTGAGTCGGTCAAAGAAGCGAGTTGCAGCCTCTTTAGCAGTATTATCGTCTGCCTCAAATCGTGCTTCGTTCAATCGAGTAGCTTGATTTGCTTTTCGTTTTTCAACAAATCGCTCATCCATCATAACCTTTAAGCCTTCAATTGGCTTGATTTTTTCACCTACCTCCAACTTGCCCTTATCCCCGGCCAAATAGCGCACCATAGTGCCTAAATTTGAATCCATATACTCAGTGGCGGAATCCAACACCCCTGCTGTTTGCGCAATGGCTTCGACTTGAGTAGCTAATTGAGTATAATAAGTGTTCATTTGCATCAACACCGGATCCGTTAAGGTTCCTGGTTTTAAACTCATTCCTTCCTCAATTTTTTCTAATTCAGCAAGTAATTGAGGCAATAAGTCGTGTTTAATTTCATTCAGTTTATCGGCGGCATCCAAATAAGCTTGTTTTGTTAATGGGGCTGCTGTATTTACCAGATCAGTACTGTGAGCAATTAACTTACGTATGACTCCTATATAACTAGGTAATCCCAAGAGACCACTTTTGGTACTCAATTTTTCAAAGTACTCTTTGGTTTCATTTGCTCGTTGAATCATTGCCTTTTGATAGTCTTCTGGACTGGTAATTGACTTAGTTGCAATACCTGAAGCCCCTGTTGCCACAAGTTTTTGCAAGGCCTCAAAACGACGAGGTAAATCAAAAATAAATGTACTTAAGTTTTCAAGACTTTGCTCTTTGGTATGCTTGGCATGGGGAAGCTGTTGTATTGCTCCAGCAAGAAGCGCACCCGCACTTTCTTCGGGTTTGGATGGAGTAAATTGTCCTAATGCATTAGCCGCAACAGCCATTTTCGGCATTAGATCTTTGATATGGGGAGCCACAATTTCTTGAATATCAGAACTACTGTGGTTAATTAATTCCAGTGCAGCAGCTACTTCATGCACCGCATTATATCCAGCTTTAGCGAGATCTGTATAAATACCTATCTTGTATCTATCTCGTTTAATATCAAGATTTTCAATTCTGGAGATTGCCTTTTCAACATTTTCCAAGGCATTAAGTAGTTTTTTAAGAACAGCAACTTGTGATGGGTCAGTTGAGGAAACCTTAAATGGAGCTTTTTCATCATCCCTTACAAAGTAAGCGGCTAGCTCAGGAGAAAAATACTCACCCTGTGTAATCGCATCAAGAATACTTGTTCTTATATTCTTACAAGTATCCGCAATTTTTAAGTCTTCTTTAAACTGGATGATATATTTTTCAAGGTCTCTATGATTCATAATTGTTACCCAAATAATGAATTAACTATATATATAATAGTCGAAAAAGAGACCAATTTGGCAATAAGGCTCGAGAACTTAGCAAAATCTTAACAATTAATTTTTTTTTTGATAACAATAAAAACCAAGTGAGCAAATTATGAACTACATTCTTGGGGTTGGGCTATTATCGTTAGAATTATCATCGGAATGCCTATCCCCCCCAAACAGCGCAGAATATATAGTCTTAAATATACTAAAAGGGCTACTTGATAGTTCAGGTTCTTTTGTTTCTTGAGGTTGTTGGTTTGTTAAATAAAACTTAAATACTTTTAATTGCTCTTTAAATTCTGTGAATGCTACAAAATCATTTGAAGATAAGGGTAACCCAGCCTCATCTTTACCTTGAGATTTATGAAGATAGGTGAGTAGCGAATCACGATCGTATACTTTTCCTTTCGACGTAATAACGGGGTTTTTAATCAATTCATGGCTTATTGGGCATAAAAACAATGCAGGCTTTTCTGGAAGTATTCCTCCTTGATGGACAATTTTCCTAACTTGCTGAATAAAATCTTCTTTCTTTTTTACATACTCTTCTTTACGTTGCGTAAATTCTTTAATAATCCCTAATAACTCAGGAAAATCCTTAAGATCCTTTGCTTTTAATTCCTTACGCGTTAGGGGATCTTCTTTTTTTGTTGCTAAGCTAGTATGAATAGACGCCTCATCATAAACCTTTCCATCAGGAGTAATAACCGGCTTCTTCATGAAGTCACCGCTAATTGGGCAAAGAAGCATAGATGGTGAGTTTTCAGGGTGAGTTGATTGGGCCTCCTGGACAGCCTCTTGGAGATACGTTGTTTTAGATGACATTTGATTACTCTTAGGCGCAAAAGACATAATGGCATACCTTATACAATAAGCCTTCACCGATATGCAACTATGGTCCTTGTGAACACTTACCAATTAAATTATCGTTAAGTTTAATTTAAGTTTTATTTATTGTCTATTTTTTATCCTCTTCACTATGCAAAAGACAGTTCATTGCATGTTTTGCAATCATATATTCTTCATTCGTAGGAATAACACCAACATAGACCCCACTATTTGGAGTGCTTATCATGAAATGATTACTAAGATTTGCTTCTTCGTCCAGGCGCACACCAAGCCAATGCAAGCGCTCACACACTTTTTTTCTCACTACAGCTGAATTTTCACCAATGCCCGCTGTGAAAATAATCGCGTCACATCCCTGTAATACAGAAAGTAGCTTACCCACTTCCTCAGCCACACGGTAACTAAATAAATCAATCGCTTCAATAGCTCGTGGATCAGGATTAAGCTCTAAATCTTGGATGTCTGAGCTAATTCCAGAAACACCAAGTAACCCAGACTTATAATACAAAAGATCATTTACCTCGTTCACTGTATACATTTTTTCTTGCTGCAAATACAGCAGAACTCCAGGATCAATGGTTCCACAACGAGACCCCATCATCAAGCCATCTAAAGCAGTAAACCCCATGGAGGAGGCCATACTTTTACCCTGATGCATGGCGCAAAGACTTGCACCATTGCCCAAATGCGCGGCAATGACTTTCGAGCCAATCGTCTTGGGTAATACTGAAGCGATGTATTCATAAGAAATCCCATGGAATCCATAACGAACAATTCCTTCCGCAGTCAATTCTCGGGGAATAGCAAATAGAGTTGCCAACTTTTCTTGTGTATGATGAAAGCTCGTATCAAAACACGCAATTTGTGGCAAAGTGGGATACAGTTTACTAATGCTCTTGATGGCTGTCACATTCAGTGGTTGATGTAAAGGGGCCAACGGGGTTAGCGAATCAATTTGAGTGGTAATCTTTTCATTAATTAAACAGGGTTCATGGAACATATTGCCTCCATGCACCACACGATGTCCTACGGCACTTAAAACAAAACGGTGGGGGAGACCGCTAAACCAATCAAATAAGTGTGCTAAGGAGGATTCATATCCAGGAAATGACACTGACTCCTTGATAATTTGCCCATGCTGGGGACTATAAGCAACAAATTGAGGTTTATCAAATATAGCCCCAATCTTACCCTGATAAAGTAATTTTAAATCAGCGCAGGTATACAATGCGAATTTAATGCTGGATGAGCCTGCATTAAGAACCAAAATCGCCTTATCCATGCTATTGAACTCCCTCCGTTTTTCTACGAACATAGAGTAATCCCATAATGCAGGAGGCTTTACGCGATAACTCACCACTACCACGGCTAGTAAGAATAATTGGTACGCGAGCTCCCATGACAATTCCCGCAGCCTCAACTCCAGAAAGGTACGTCATTTGCTTGTAGAGCATATTTCCAGATTCCACATCAGGCACTACCAAAATATCAGCATTTCCCGCAACTGGCGAATAAATTCCTTTCTCTCGTGCAGAATCAATAGAAATAGCATTATCAAATGCTAAAGGTCCATCAAGAACCCCTCCTTTAATTTGGCCGCGTTCAGCCATTTTACATAAGGCGGTGGCATCAAGGGTTGAGGGAATTTTTTCATTAACTGTTTCTACAGCAGAAAGAATAGCCACATTGGGTACCCCAAAACCTAAGGTACTAAATAAATCAATTGCATTTTGTACAATATCACATTTATCTTTTAAATTTGGGAATAAATTAATTGCTGCATCGGTTAAAAAGATTGGCTTCGGATAATTGGGTACATCCATGCAAAAAACATGACTCATACGCCGCGCCGTGCGCAACCCCCCTTTCTTACTTACGATAGAAGTCATCAGCTCCTCAGTATGGAGTTTGCCTTTCATAATAGCTTCAACCAAACATTTTTGCGCCATTTCCACCGCTTTTTCCGCAGCTTCATTACTATGCATTGTGGAAACAATTTCATAATCAGAAATATCTAGATTAGCTTCCTTTGCAGCCTCTAGGATTTTTTGTTTCGGGCCAATTAATATGGGAGTAATCAAACCATCTTGGGCGGCACTAATTGCCCCTGTTAATGAAAGAACATCAACGGGATGCACTACTGCGGTAATTAAAGGTTTATATTGGTTTTTTACTGCAATTAAGTCTTGATACCAGTGGGCCTTTTCCTCTTTAAATTCAACTTCAGGCAGTACCATTCGTTTTCTTTTTATTTTTTCCGTAGGTGCAATAACTTTAGCATAACCGCTAATCACTGTTTTCCCTTGTTGATTTACGCAAAGGCAATCCAGTACCACAATATTTTTATCCGGAATCTTATCAGTAACAATCAACGTTACGGTGATGCTATCACCAATAGCAACTGGCGTTTCGAACTTTAAAGTTTGTTCTAAATAGATGGTTCCAGGTCCTGGTAGCTCCGTCCCTAACACAGTGGATAATAATGATGCGCCCCACATACCATGCCCAACGATTTTATGAAACATGTCCGTTTTAGCATATTCAGCATCAACATGCGCTGGATTCACATCCCCTGACATCACCGCAAAAAGCTCCACATCTTTTTGCGTTAAAGTTCGTTTTAAGGAGGCAGAATCACCAATAACAATCTCTTCAAAAACACGATTTTCAATGTAGGCCATCCTTTTCGTCCTTATATCCTTAATGGGATTCATTTTTAATTAAGTTTGATACATTAACCCTAATTGTCAAGCTGAATAAACCCTACCCCATTTGAGCAGAGTGGGTAATAAAGTGCTACATTTTAATAGAATGTATGGATAAAGGATAAGCTCGATGTATGCAATGATTTTGGAAAAACCCTTACAAAAACTAGTATATAAAGAAGTAGCTAAACCAATCCCTGCCCGAAACCAAGTATTAATTAAAGTGAGTGCCTGTGGGATTTGCCGAACTGATTTGCACGTTGTCGACGGCGAATTAACTAACCCTAAATTACCGCTTATCCCCGGACACCAAATCATAGGAACGATTGAAGACTTAGGCTCAGAGGTCACTGAATTTCAGGTTGGCCAACGAATTGGTGTCCCCTGGCTAGGAGGTAGCTGTGAAACCTGCCAATTTTGTTTAACCGGGCGCGAAAACTTATGTAATCGAGCTCGCTTTACAGGTTACCAAATTGATGGTGGATTTGCAGAATACTGTGTTGCCAACCATCGCTTTTGTTTTCCTATACCTGAAGGCTACTCAGATTATCAAGCGGCACCATTATTTTGCGCGGGATTAATTGGTTACCGAGCTCTGTTAAAAACAGCACAAGCTGAGCATTTAGGGTTATATGGTTTTGGCGCGGCCGCACACATACTTATTCAGGTTGCATGCAAACAAGGGAGAACTGTTTATGCATTTACCAGCCCAGGAGATTATGCGGCCCAAGAATTCGCCTATCAATTAGGTGCCAATTGGGCCGGAGACTCAAATCAAACGCCCCCTCATCTTCTTGATGCCGCAATTATTTTTGCACCTGTTGGCGCCCTAGTTCCTATTGCCTTAAGCCACACAATTAAAGGTGGAATTGTGGTCTGTGCAGGAATTCACATGAGTGACATTCCTAGCTTTCCCTATGATATTCTCTGGGGAGAGCGCACCTTATGCTCTATTGCCAATCTAACTCGCAGCGACGGCAAAGAATTTTTATCTTTAGCGCCGACCATTCCTATAAAAACGGAAGTTCATACCTATCCCTTGATAAAAACTAATGAGGCACTTGATGATTTGCGCCACGGACGCTTTACCGGTGCAGCAGTGATAACTATGGGGCAGGTTTAGCCATTACTGACTGTAGCTGAGCTGTTAAGCCCAGCCTGCGTCTTGATAACTTCTTAAGTGATATTATTAATTATAAACAACCTAGCCCTGGGTTATTATTGATTCATCATAATGCCACCAACTACTACAGCAGCACTAACTGTTGCAGTGAGTATTGTTCCTTTGTTATTCCATAAGGTATTGAAAAATGAATACCCTGAGTTTTGGAGTGTCGCTTGATGCTCCACGTGTCCTTCGCTTGCCACTTCTTTTTGTTTCTTTAACTGACCACTAAGAAATGGACATTGAGTAAAAATTTGGGTTGAAAGGCGGTCTTTAACAACCCCTTGAGCAATTGGAGAAACTACCGCCCTTTCTATAGATTCAGAAGCAATTTCTAACTCTTGGGCCAAATGTGGATTTAAGGCAGTAATTAGCGGCTCTAATCCAGCATTAATACCTCTAGAATGTTCTGATTGAGCACTAGTTAATGGGGATTTTTGTAACATACTGCCCGTAATATGCAAAACCTTTAGCGTAGCGCTTAATTCACGCAATTCATCTTGGGTCATACTCTCTAGAACTTCTTGGGTACTAACACCTGGTTTTGCAAACAGAGCCAAGGCACTCTGTAACTTATCAAAGCCTAAACCTTGACGTAATACTTGGACTAATTTATTACAATACTCAAATTGTACACCACAGACCGGTTTGTTATCTGATATAGGCAACATTGAGGCTTCATAGACTAATAGGCCTAATAAATTCCCACCTTTTACCGGACCAAGACATTTTAAGAGAAGCTGCTCTAAAATATTTTCTGCCTCATTCCCTAGAAATGCTTGTGGTAATAATTGCTCAAGAAGCATTTGCTCAGCAACCAGTTCAGCAGTAGATAAAATAGCAGCAACATGTCCCCCTGATGAAAATGAAGGGGCAACTAAGATGCCATTAACTTTCGCATCAGTAAGTTCTTTTGCTGGAGAAATAATTGGAGCATCATCATATTCTCTGAAAATAGGTTGCCCATTGCTGTCTTTTAAATCAAACGCATAAGCGATGCCTTTTAAGTTATTTATAGTCACCTCAAATGGATTCGTAAAACGCAAAGGCAATACAGTCCGTTTACTTTTAGCCTGACTGACCCTCAATGGCTGTACCATTTCGGCTTGAAGAGCTCCAGTGAGAAAATCATCAATAACCGAAGGATCTTTTTTCATTAACTCATCGACACGTTTACTCATGGCCAAAAGGGAGCCATCAAGTAAAGGACGCGGATCAAAGTTATATTTTTGCAAATAATCAAAAATAACATACATCGCATTAAAAGCTTGATTTTGCATGAAAAGCCCCAAGCCATTAGTATTCTTTAAATATCCGGATTGCAGGATCTGCTGTTGTGTTTTGCGCTTTTCATAAAATCCACCCTCAGCAATTGCTGAAACACGAATGATCTCTTCAGTAATCCCCTGAGGCAAGATTTCTCCTGTCTCTGCATGTATTATCCACCCTAAAGGCGCATAATCAGTATTAGCTAAGCCAATAGCTAAACCATTTTCTTCGTGAGTATATTTCTTCTCATCATCCAGGCAAAACGATAATTTACTAATATCGCCGGTAATAGCTGATAATCCTTGCTCATCAAAAACATTCTTAAAAGGCATTCCTGATGTAGCCAATCGCTGATCTAAAAAAGCCCGATCTTTACTATTCATTCCAGGAGGGCAAGCCAAATAAATAAATCCCTGTTTTTTTAATTCATATTTCATGGCACGCCCCACATTCCATATAGGTGCATGCAAAATATCCCAGAGACCTTGTTCTCCATAAACATGAGCTTTGTTTACATGAAGCAGGGGCTGAGCTCGTTCGTTTAATACTTTGGAGCGCCCTAAAGGTTGATGGCTTAAAAACTCCAGTATATTTTCGGTCGATTGAGCATCCTCTTTAAAGAAAACCGCTGAATCATCCCCGCCTTTCGCGGGGCGTTCAATGGGGTTTTCTGCATAATTAAGGCGGGTCACTTGTTGTAATAATCCGCCACGCTGTCCTTGACCTAAATGGAAACGAATCAACAGGGCGCCAATATTTTTAAATCGTTCGGTAAATGCCTCAAGTGGAGTTAAACTTGAATCATCTGCATTATAGGAGTTATTTACAAATGATGAGTCGATAAATCGTGCACCTTGATAAGACAAGGTTACGCCATCATAATTATTCTTACCTTCTAGCATCTGCTCATAAATCGTTGGCATAGTTCACTCACTCTAACTTAAGTCATTAACCCATGTTTTTTATATTTCTAAAGAACACAAAAGGAAACAAATAAATTCGGATTGCATTATATCTGAGCAATATTAAGGGAAAATTAAATACCCTCTTGCTCTTAGACAAATGATTTGGGATTATTTACAATCTAATAAGTAAAAAGGATTTTTATGTTTCAACAAGCGATTGTACGTACACCGGCAGCTAGCTTAATTCATGGATTAACATCCGCCACTCACCTAGGTCAGCCCAATTACGCAAAAGCATTAGAGCAGCATCAAAATTACATTGCTGCGCTTATTCGTTGTGGTCTTGAAGTCACTGTCTTACCAGCCTTAGAAAAATTTCCTGATTCCTGTTTTGTTGAAGACCCAGCCTTACTCACAGAAAAGGTGGCTATTCTCACTTGTCCGGGAGCTCCATCTCGTCAAGGTGAAGTTGCGTTCATTGAACCAGCAATCCAAGCATTTTATAAAGAAAGAATACGACAAATAGAAATGCCTGGAACCGTTGAGGGTGGCGATGTTTTACGCATCAATGATCATTTTTACATCGGCTTATCAAAACGTACCAATGCCGATGGTGCGCGCCAACTAAGTACGATTTTAACCCAATATGGCTACAGCAGTTCCGTTATTGAACTTAAGCATTTCTTGCATTTAAAAACAGGAATTTCTTATCTTGGTAACAATCAAATATTGGTAAATGGTGAATTAATTAGTCACCCCGAACTTAGTCCCTACGAACAAATCATCGTTGCCGATAATGAAGCCTATGCAGCGAATTGCATCCGCGTCAATGATACAGTCATCATGGCAGCTGGTTTTGATTTTTCTATTAAGACGGTACAAAGTCATGGGTTTAATGTCATTATTCTTGATATGAGTGAATTTCAAAAAATTGATGGTGGCTTAAGCTGTCTCTCCTTGAGATTTTGATGGCTAAGTCACCGCTCACTGTACTGAGTTTAACGCTAATTACGGTAGGCTCGGTAGACAGTATCCGCAATCTTCCTGTCGCAGCCCTGGTAGGGCCTGACTTATTCCTATATTTTGTTTTAGCCTTCCTGTTCTTTTTATTTCCCTGTGCCCTTATCGCCTGCTGGTTTGTAAAACAATCACCTGAAGGAATTTACGGCTGGATAAAAACCAGTCTTGGTCAACAGACCGGTTTTCTAGCGATTTGGTTTCAATGGATGCAAAACCTTCTTATTTACCCTACTTTTTTTAGTTTTATTGCCGGAGCATTTCTTTACTGTATTGATCCACAACTAACCCAACAAAAAAGCATTCTCTTTATTATCATTAATGGCCTTATTTGGGGCTTAACTTACTTCAATATCAGAGGCATTAATCTATCGCATCGCATAACTATTTTATGCACTTTATGCGGTTTATTAATCCCGTTTGTACTTATCTTGGTTATTGGCGTTTTATGGCTTATAATGCACCCACAATCAATTCATCTCAGCACTCCCGCGCATCAAGAAACATGGACCTCATTAACGGCCATTATCCTATCGTTCTGTGGCATTGAAATTGCAGCGGTACATGCCCATGACAGTAAACCCGGAGTTTTTACAAAGGCCATCATGCTTTCCGTACTAATTATCTTTGCAACAATGCTTTTTGGCTCATTAACTTTAGCTATGCTTCTCTCGCCACAACAACTTAACTTTATCAGTGGCATTCCAGAATTATTTAAGCTGTTTTTTACTCAAATTCATCTTGAAAAAATTACCATCCTTATCAATGGACTTATTGTCATTGGGTGTATTGGCTGCGCAAATAGCTGGTTAAACTCCCCTTTAAAAGGGCTTTTATTTGCAAGCAAAGACATCACTAAAGCAGAACCAACTAAAACGAAAGTAACCCAGCTGTTGTGCATACAAGCCTTTGGCGTTTCATTGATTAGCACCCTATTCCTAATGCTTCCTTCGATTAACGCCTCTTATTGGATTATGATTACTCTGGCAACTCAAATGTATTTGCTCATGTATGTGCTCATGTTTATTGGGGCAATCCGCTTATCCTGGAAACAAAAATCATTGCACCGATGGGGTATTTTACTTACATCGCTAATGGGGTTAATTGGTATTGGAATTGTATTCACCGTGAGCTTCGCTCAACCACCCTCATTCAAACAGAACTCTCAGCTGCTCTATAGCCTATTGCTTGGTCTAAGCCTGCTTCTAATGGCCGGAACCTCTCTCTTGGGAAAAAATCTGCTTTATTATTCTCAGCTACCTTATTTAAAAAACTGGCGCTGGAAGAAAGCGCCAGAAAATTCGTTGTTCTAATGATCATTAAAGTGAGACAAGATGTATATTCCACTAGCCGAACCTGTATCTCCTAGGTACATCTACATTAATCCCGATACCAATAAGATGCACCTGCTGGTCCCCATTGTCGGAGGGGAGGAAATCTCTACCGATAATACGTGCAAAGCCATCATAGCCTTGCGTGAGTTTTTTGATGGAGGAGCACTGCATGAATTAATTACCTATAAAAAGGCCTTACTCCTAGATCTTACATTGCTTGGTGAGGGCCACCCAGCGTACGCCCCCAAAAAGGAACGTCTTGAACAAATAGAATTCTATATAACTGCAGTTTCTGCCATGAAAAATCATTATGGCCAATCGATTGATGCCTTACTGAAAAAAACATCTAATTTATACACCATTCAATTGCGGCCACGCGTACCCGATCCAATTTCTAACGTTATTAATCCACTATTCACTATTGAGCGAAGAAATGATTTCGAAGGAAACCCTCTTTCGCCCTTGTATAATGCAATGTATGCAGCTTATCCCCAAGTTGAAATCCCACAACCTCCTTTGCAAGCTACCTTAACTCAAAGTGTATTAAAGACTTTATCCGCTAATCCTTGCTTTTTAGAGATTCAAGATGCGTTAAAAGCTCAATGCTTAGCTGTGTTTGGTCTATCTATTGATTTTACGCAGCAATCTAATAGCGAGCAGGTGACCCAAACCACAATCGATACCCTTATGGGGTTTAACAATAATGCTACCCCCAAAGAATATATTGATGCACTAGTGGGAGCTTGTGCGCCCTATTTATGGAACGATATACCACTTCCCCCCTTCTATAGTGTTCTAACCACCACAAAAAAGAAAGAACAAACTGAGCGCTTATCCATACTCACTCAATTCTTTTTAGCGCTCCTTAATGTTTATTGTAAAGCTAAAGGCATTAGTAACAAAAACTTTGGTGCCGTTCTGGATGCAGATGCAGAGTTAAGCAATAAGTTAGTCGAACAAATTTGCAATGCATTAATTCGCAGGGAAGATGTTGAACAACAAATTTGTACCTTTTGTAATGAGCATATAAATAAATTTGATTTATCTAAATTATTAGATGGCAATGATGTAACTGCAATTAAACAAAAATTTGCACGTACTTATCACACGATTACAGCCACTAAAGAAAATTCTCACATGGATGATTTTATGATTTTAGAGACTGAATCCAAAGGAGAAACAGCCAAATTTGTAGCTCATCAGGGGGCTATTTGTGTGAATTTTGCAGAAGTTATTAATTCAGCCCTTCCAAATCAAAACTATTTCTCAGCTATTCGGGTTGATTTTTCAGGCCACTCGTCAACCATTCTTCACAAAAATGAATGGGTTTTAAATGAAGCAGATATAGAACTTGAAAAATTGATCGCAAACAGCCCCGATGAGTTTTTTGACAAACTACCTGAAGCAGTCAAAGAGGCGTGCCGTACTCACACTAACTATCAAATACGTCAATTTTTACACGACGTTGCCACAGGAAAGCAACAGGAAGCGGATATTTCTTTAAATCAAAATACTGGCATTGCGCAAACCCTGCTGCAAACCCCAGGCCTTTTTACCGATTATTCGGGCCGAACTTTTAATTGCACCGCCTATGAATACGCCTATTGGGCTAAAGACACCCATATGCGCCACATGCTTGAGCACTATATGGATGAGAAAACTAAAGCCATTTTATCTATCCGTATTGAGGAAATAGATCGTATCGATCCCGAAACTAAAAAGGCGGTGGGATTAGAGTATCAACAGCACGGTAAGATCCATCGTTCTCCCCATTTCGACTTTACTCCATTAAGGCAGGCACTACATCATTTTAACACGGGCGCTACTGCGTGGTTCTTCTCTGCGAATGGTTTGAACGCATTACGCAATGCTTGGCTGAATCTTGGCAAAGCGCAACGCGATGTTCCGGCCCATGTAGCACAAGAATACTGTCAGCCAACCCGCTCGTTTTATCCAACACCTAAATTTAAAGAAGCGAGCTTGCCCCGGAATTTAACCTTTTACAATGAAAAAACAGGACAAGTTGATTCCTGGTTTCCGCTAACTTCATCCCAAGAAGGACTTGGCTACAATTTCGCAATAACACGTGGTCAAAATAATTGTAACGGTTGTGGATACGAAGGTGGAGTAGGATGCGCTCAAGATTTAGATGCAATAACTCGTCTTGATGAAGTAAGAACAGAAGAGCTTGTACAATCACGTATCTATTTAAGTACACTGATTAATTCATCGAGGATGGTGTTTTAGTTGTTCAACTTGAAGGGAGCTCAGTTGAGCTCTCTTTATTTTCTCCTTTTAATTTAAAACATTCTATAATTTATAAGTTAGGTTTTTAAATATGCTATGCGCCAACTTAGAAAGTTTTGATTCAAAAAGGCTGAATAACAACTTAAAAACTCATTTTATTTATGTAAAAGAGCTTTCGACCTTCAAATTCAGATAGTTTAAAGGAGAAGAAAATGAATGGTATCGACTTTTTAATTACTGAACATAATCGAGTGCGAGCTATGTTAAACGATATAGCTGATGAATCTCATCGTTTTGAAACCCAGCAAAATCGCTTTGAGCGTTTAAGTAAGGATTTAATTCGCCATGAAGAAATGGAACACACTGTATGGTATCCGCATTTTAAAAATAAGTTACCTGATACAGTGAAACATTTATTAAAAGAAGAAAATATGGCGCAAAAAGAAATCCAAAAAATGAATGAATTAAAAACAGAATCAGCTTGGAAAGAACACTTTAAAAAGTTCAAAGAAGCAGTACAGCATCATGCTCAAGAAGAGGAAGAAAAGTTATTTCCGGAGGTTGTAAAAATACTCAGTAAAGCGCAATTGCTTGAAATAGGCTCAGAAATGGCTGTTTTTAAAAAGGAACATTAAAAATAATATAAATTGCATTCCCATTAGGAATGCAATTTATATCCTTAAATATACAACCCAAGGCAACTATAGAGTGGCCAAACCAATGCACTAGGACCTAAAGAATATTTGACATCTCATCCAAATTAAGAGTAGTATCCCCTAATATCAAATTAATTCTACACACTGAAAAACAAATGGCCAATCTTCAACAACAACAAGTTTTTGTAAACAGCCCCGCTGCGTTGTTGTCTATTGCTATTTCTTCTGTTGTGATTTCTGTGGTCGTCGTCATTCTCTACCTCTCCCTGCCCTAGAGTTATGTCCTTGATTATTCGACCTCTCTAGGGAGGATGCAGAATAATCAACCAATTAGAGATTAACTATTTAGAGGAGGCGCCATGGAATCCACATGTGATGCACAAACACTGAACACCCGAAAAACAAAAACAAATACAACCCGTGCAGTTCTCGTTATTCTTTTATGCTCTGCCTTTTTATTTTATAAATACGTACTGCAAAATTTCCCCAGTGTCATGGCTCCTCAATTGATGGATGCATTTAACTTACACGGCTTGGGGCTTGGCGTACTTTCCGGAGTTTATTTCTGGACTTATCTCATTGTTCCTTTGTTTGTTGGGATTATTCTGGATCACTATGGAACCCGTTGGGTAACCTCTGCGGCCATTTTATGCTGTGCCCTTGGTACCTTTGTTTTTGCTCAAGCAGAACATTTAAATAGTGCTATTTGGGGACGTGCGCTTATTGGCGTTGGCGTATCTTTTGCCAGTATTGCTTATTTCAAACTCGCAGCAGTATGGTTTGATAAAAAATACTATGCTCTGCTTACATCCCTACTCGTTGCTTCGGGAATGATCGGGGCGGTATGTGGTCAAATGCCGCTTGCCTGGCTGGTAAATCAAATTGGTTGGCGCGGAAGTTTATCGAATTTGGCCTGGATAGGCGTTGCTTTAGCAGTACTGTTCTTACTCATCGTTAAAGATAAACCTAATAATGCAACTGCAAGTACATCAAGCTCAGAAAGCCAACATTTATGGCGTGACATCCTCTCCATAGTAAAAAACAAACAAAACTGGTTATTAACTGCATACAGTGGCTTAGCATTCTCTCCTATTGTTATTTTCTGCGGTTTATGGGGTAATCCCTTTCTGCAAAAAGCATATAATCTGGATGCGCTTGTTGCCCCTAGTCTCATTTCAATGGTGTTTATTGGCTTAGCAATTTCATGCCCTTTATTCGCCCTTTTTGCCAATCGTGTACGTAATCGTTGTGCCTTTATGATGTACAGCACGCTGGTTTCAGCATTGTGCATCACATTGGTAATCTATGCGCATCCTATGCCAATTTGGTTACTCAGTTTTCTATTATTTATGTTTGGCTTTAGTTTGGGCGCATTCCCAATTGTGTTTGTAATTGGTAAAGAGTTAAATCCATTGCACTTAGCAGGAACCGCCACCTCGTTAATTAATGCCAGTGACGCGTTTTTAGATGCGATTGTTGAGCCCGCAATAGGCAGCTTGTTGGATATGTTCAGCACCACTGGCGCTCCGCATGATTTCTCGTTGTTCAGCTATCATATTGCTTTAGTCGTTTTACCTTTATTCCAAATCATTGGCGCACTCATGTTGAAATGGGTGAAAGATGAAAATAGAGCAACTCACTAAAGAAGAAAGAAATGAAAGCCGAATTACTGTGGTTTAACCACAGTAATGCGAGCTAAATTCGAAACAGAACGGACCAGCAATAAAATATCCAGTATTACAACGTAATACTGGAGCATAACCTGGCAGAAACCAAATCCCACTATTCTCCAACATCCGCTCCAACATATACCCACGCAAACATTCCTGATTCAAGTTGAACCTTAATTCGTTTATAATCAGCAACCTCATAAAGATCCGCTTGTTTTAACTCTTCAGGAGTCAACTCAAAAACCATGCCAGCAACTTTATCTGAGGTACGTCCAGTATAACGAATCACAGGATGATCCGCCTCCCCACTGATGGCTACAATCACTGGATCGCTAATGGTTAACAAAAACAATTCAAACTCAAGCAAACTATCTGGCGCACCCGCCAATTTACGGCCAAAACTAGCCAATTGCACTGACTCATACTGCAGTGTTCCGTAACAAAATAGCTTTTCCATTATTGGATTACCTCTCTACTACTATGTTCTAAATAATATTCATCCACAGTTAATAGTATTTTTTCTTCCAGAGCCTTGGCTTTGGCATTAGATTTTCCAACCCCATTGCTAATAATGGAAAATACAAAAGACTTCGCATTCGGATTAATAATAAAACCAGATAAGGAGGAAAGATCATGCATTGAGCCTGTTTTTGCAAATACCTTTTTATTAAGAATGCTTTCTTTCATCCGTCCTTGCAGTGTTCCTGAAACCCCGGCTTGTGGCAACGCCTTAATCAACATTGATTGCAGGTTTTTATCCTGGTAAAGCTGCGCCAATAAATCAACAAATTGCTCTGCTGCGATTAAATTATAACGAGTCCCCTCACCATCAGCTAACTCCATTTGCTTCACATCCAAATGAGTATGTTCGGTAATAATTTTTTTCATCGCGAACATACCCTCTTTGTGAGAGCCTTTTCCGGTTAACAAATAGCCCAGCTTTCGGCTAATGTTGTTCGCATACAAATTATCTGATTTTTGCAGCATGTGCTTGAGCAGTTTAGATAAATCGCCAGACTGATAACTTTCAATTACCCGAGCATCTGCCGGGGTCGTACCGGTAATAATTTTACCCTTAAGAACAATCCCTTCTTTTTTTAACGTTGTTTGTATGACTTGCTTTGCAAACAAAACAGGATCCGGAATAGCAAATTCAAGTAGTTTGGGGTTTTTCTCTTGAGCCACGCAACCATAAAGCCGCAAAGTATTATTGCCTTTAATTTCAATATGCATACTGCAATGATTTTTTTCTTCCTCTTTGCTCACCGTAACTACTTCATTAATCAAAGTTAATGCTTTGAGTGCAGGCTTCGCATTGGATTTTGAACTGATTTTCGGTTTAATCCGGGCAGTTCCACCCAAGGTTGGGGCGCTTATTAATTCATAGCGCTCCGCATTTTCATTTAATACAACTGCGGTATCTGGGGCGGTATATCCCCAGCCTAAATCATCGTAAGAATCACCATTCAGGTAATAAGGTGCAGGATATTGGCTGCCATCAATAATAATATTACCTTGAATCACTTTGGTATTATTCTTTTTTAAATTTGCCACTAAAGCAGCGAGATTCTCAGCGGTGAGTGAAGGAGAACCTGTAAAGGTAAGATAGTAATCTTGTCCCCTCTGGGCTAAGGTCGTTGAAAAGCGAAAATCAGGTTTTAAATAGTATAGTGCTGCGGCAGCAGTAAAAAGCTTGGTACTGCTTGCAGGACTTAATAATTTATTGGCATTGCGGCTATAAATAACCTCTCCAGTTTGCGCATCTTTAATCAATACGCCCACCGTTGCTCTTGGCAATTGTTGGTCTATGATTTCATCAATTTTTGCTGTTAATGGCTGTGCAAATAGAGTCTGATTGAAAAGAGCTACGGCACTGATCCATGTGTAGTTAAAATAGCGCACTGGAATTCCCCTTTAATGCATGACGATTTGGGCATATAGCTTGTCTGATTCTGCAATGAAGTGCAAGTGATGCTCTCTTAAATCATCACTTCATTCTTTTTTAGGGCCATTGTTCCATCAAGATCACTCACTACATGCTTATGATTAACAGGCTTTAATAAGGCCTGAGACAAACAAAGAATAAATATGCTCACAGGAAAAATACAGAGCAAGTCAAAAGGAAAGCGAAGTAACCCTATTCCCCCGAAGGATCCAAGATAAGAGATCAAAAGCATGATTCCCATGTACAAGAAGAACCATCCCATGAGTATGCCATTATCAAAAGAGCTTCTACGATGCGCAATAAAATACAAGACTAAGCCTAGCAATAAAGCGACATCAAGTTTCCATATAATTGCAAAGCCACACCAGTACAACATTAAATTACAAAAATAAAAAGCAACATGAGAACAAATCAGTGCCCCATATAATTTGAATGGCCGAGAGGTTTCCGGCTGTAGTTTGCGCATGGCTAATAAGCAAATAGGTCCAATACTATAGGAAAGAATACTGGCAGATGAAAGGAAGGCTACCAGCTTTTGCCATCCCGGAAAGGGTAAAAAGGACAACATGCCAACAATTAAATTCGCATATAAGGTGATGTAGGGAATTTTATGGCGATTCACTTTCAAAAAGATCTTTGGCAAATGCCCATTCTGTGCCATTCCATAGAGAATACGTGAGGTTGCGGCTGCATAGACTAAAGCCGTACCAAAGGGTGAAAAAGAAGCATCAATCATAAGTAAGGTAGCAACGACCCCCAACCCTAAAAGCAGTGCCAATCCGACCAAAGGACCACTGTCCCCAGGATAAGATAATCCTGACCAGCCATGGCTTAGGTATTGCTGCGGAATCGCGACAAGAAAACTTAATTGCAGTAAAAAATATAAGATAAAACCAATCAGGACCGCACCTAAAATAGCAATAGGAATACTACGTTGTGGGTTTTTTACCTCGCCTGCAAGCACGAGCCCATTTTGAAATCCGGTAAATGCAAAAACAACCCCGCCTTCTGAAAGAGCAGCAAAAATAGCAACCCAACTGGCCTTATCCGATACATTAACAGAAACATTACTCATTGAGGGAGCAATATGAAAAAAGGAAACAATAGCAATGCTGGGTAATATGAATTTGATAATACTAGCGTATTTATTACATTCAGCGAGTAATTTAATTCCATAGGAATTCAAAAATACGACAAACAGCATAATAGCAACAGCCGCAACATAACCATAAGCTGAAAGCTGCAAAGTAACTGAATGCCCCGCAACCAATATTGGAAAAAAGTGGCTGGCATATTGAAGAATAGCCTGTATTTCAATGGGAGTCATAACTACATAGGAAAGCCATGAGGTCCATGCAAATAAAAAGCCAACCTCATTTCCATGAGTAAATGTAGGATAATTAGACATTCCCCCTGAGATGGGGAACATAGTACCTAACTCACAAAGTGGTAATGCAATAAATAGCATGAAAAAGGTAGCAATAATCCAAGAAATCAATGAATTACTGCCCGCTATTTGCGCACTAATATAGGGACTAAATAGCCATCCGGAACCTACCATTCCACCAGCCGCAGCAATTAATACATTCGTTGTTGAGATGTCGCGTCTTAACATGAAAATTTCCTTATTATTCAGGTAGCTTCCAGTTGCTTATTTTTTCATGATAGCACTTTATTATAGAAAGCCAAGTTGCAATAGATTTTCTGTTCATAAACCTATCTGATTGATTTATTTCTATTTATTCGCAAGGTGATCCAGAGAAGTACGACAAAGAACCTTCTGAGAATATGAGCTATTTACATAGTCCTGCTCTATAGTACAAATAAATATAAAATCAAGCTGTTCTTTCATTTTATTTTTTGTTACCATGGCAAAAATTCTTTTCATATCTCAAATTATCCTTGTGGATAATTTCTCAAGGCATACTTCTGCCCAACAGTTTATAACTGATGAAAACCCTATATTTATAAGTATTGGTGCACTATTTCTTTATTTATTTTCATAAAAAGATATCCACAAAATCTGTGGATAATTCTGTTAACAGATCCTGAAGAAGCTCTTAACAGTACTTTTCTATTCTTGTATGCAAATCAAACAAACTGCTATTGGATACCAAACCAACCACCCGTATCGCCACCAGCCCAACATAAATTATTGCTGCATCCTTTAATTTTTTCTGCACACAACCCTTTTAATTGATCGGACTTACTAATGTCCATATTTTGATAACCTTCGGGTTTGCAGATACGAATCATATACTTACCACGTACTCGAATTTGCCCCATTACGGAAATCGTTGGAGAAACCATATAGAGGCCAGGTGAGTGTGAGTAACAGGCAATATAACAACCCGGGTTACCTGTGTACGTATTATCTGTGGGTAGAAGAACTTGAGTTGCTCCTGGATAAAAATGATTTACTACGCCTGCATCTTTAATAACGTATACAGGATAAGGCGTTGGTAATAGGGTGTTGTTTGGGCCTGTGGGTTCCGCAGCAAAAGCCTGGGTTATCATGCAAAGACCGATACTAGCTAACAGCATTCGTTTCATCATGAGCTCCTCATGTCTTCAGTATTATAGTGTTAGTAGCTTTTATAAAGTATAGGTCATATTGGTTTGCTATTTATCAGAAGAGGCAGGTTGCCAGCAACCTACCTCTTCTTCATTTTATACGCTCGCCACTGAAGCTTCCTTGCTTTGAACTTCTGGCTCATTCAGCTGCTGCATCTTCCTACTTTTACAATCAAATAGTGTTTTAACCAGACTATGTCGTGATAAGGCAGGAATAATTGGAGTGTAATCATGTTTTAACAACGTCAGTACCATAGGAACTTTAGTTACTTTTTTATCTGAGCCCCCATGACTCTTCAACAAATTGATGCAAGCCATCGCACTTTGACCACTTGCAATACCATCATCAATAAACACAACAGTTTTCCCCGCTATTTCGTTAACCTTGGTAACAGGTAATTCAACTGTATCCAGATCCCCGTAACCTTTATCATAGCTTTCCCGATAAACCTCATGATCAGCCATTTTGTACCCACCCTTTTTACGAATAATATACAGAGGAAAATTCAATTGATGGGCCACCTGAGCCGCAATGGGTACACCTCGAACTTCAGGGGTTACAATAACCATATCATTTAGATTTAAATTATTCTTTTCCATAAATCGGCGGATTTTTAACATACATTGGCGGACCATCTGAGAATTTAAGCCTGTTTTTTGATGTAAACTTAGCACGTCAAAAAAGGAATTGCCCTTATAATCATGAGCGGGTAGATGACGCATTGCTTCATCACGTTTCAAATGCCAACTTACTCGATAACGCTCTGGAGACATAGGTACACTTTCATTTCCACAACGCTCCGCAGGTTGGGTAATTTGTTTTACCTTAAATGCAATCGGCTGCAAACGATCAAAGAAATGCTCTTTAAAGTAATGAGTGAATGCCTGCCCCACACAACGACGAGCCCCAGTAGAATGATAGAGTCCTGCCTTTTTCAGGTTTAAAAATACCGCACTGCCCTCCGGAAGTACCGTCCCATCAGCCAAAGTAACTGGCTCCTCTAGAATACGAGAACGGATAGGAAAAAGAAATCCTTGTTTTATTCCCTGTGAATACACATAGCTCCGAGCCTGAGGATCATGCAAATCAGCATTTTCTTTAACCGCAGTAACTAGAGCTTCATACATTACATTTTCTAAAAAATCAGGTTCAAAAATTAAATCAAAAACATTATCGGCCAAAATTTCTTCAAGTGTATCCTCGTCCAACTCTAATTGTTCTATCTCATTAATACGCCACAATTCTGTTTTAAAACGCTGCACCAATGAACCAGGAGTCGATTTACTCATAAACGTTTTTATAGTTTCTTTGGCTTGCTTTATTTCCTCACGCACACCAAAACTGTAGAAATAGCTGGATAGGCCTGTAGGATCAAAACCTTTATAATGATTGTTATAAAAACAATGCTTCATTGCCGTTAATAGTTGCTCACGGTTTTCCATATAACTAGCAACCGGTACTCTAGTACCAAAAAGATACTCAGACCAAAATGAACAGAAAAAATGATCAAAGGTTATATCCAAATCAAAAGTCTTTTCTGCGAAAAAAGTAGCATCTAAATGTTTATCAATTAAGTTCTCAATACGATTATGATCTGATTTTATTGAATTATTTAAAGCATTATGGATTAATTTCCAGATATTTACTTGATTCTGAGGTAAATGATAGGACTTTGCATCCTGACTTCCAGTAGCCACAAAGTCTTTTTTCAATGCTGCGGCTAAAGAAAAATGACGATAAACGGGGCCAAGATCACTGCGCGCCTCTAATACTGCATTCACTTCAGCGGGGGTTTCTAAATAAGCTATCTTCTTACTGCCAAGCATCGAGAAGGAGAAATTTTGCGTTCCATAAGTATTCTGAACTTCTGCAATTGCCGAAGAAGTGCTGCCGCTTTGCCATAATTTTGAACAAACAGAATAGGCCCATACTGGCTTTATACTCGGTTCAATCACACTGTTACTTGGTTTATGGCTCAACTTTAAGTTAAGGACCTCATGCACCTTTGCAATTTGCTGCAATTGAATATAAAGATAAAGGCTGGTTGTGCCAATCGACTCTTTTGTGTCCACGGTAATTGCTTTTTTATGCAGCTCATCTTTTATGGTATCTAATAAAGGTTTTGTGGTTTGGTGATAAAAATTTAATCGTCGTGTAATTGCTTCAATATTATCATCACTTCGAGTACCGTCTCTATGCTGCATGCGCTGGATTAAAGACTCTTCATCAACATCAAATGCACTAATCCGTGGGGTATTCCCCATCGTGTTTTAAACTGTTCATATTGAACAGTAGTTCTAGGATAACCATCCAGTAATATAATGCAGTTTTGTTCCTTAAATTGCTCCAGTTCCTTTTCTAAAATCTCAAAAATAACCTCGTCAGGCAGCAAATTGCCAGTACGGATTAGGTCCTGATATTTATTGGTTATTGGATGCTGCGGATTTTTTAAAATTTCTCGTACTACTTCACCTAATGCAAGATGTTTAATATTGGTGTTCATCTTCATCAATGCAGCACCTTGTGTGCTTTTACCACTGCCTGGCGCACCTGCTAGTAACACAATATTCATGATTAAATGCCCTCTTCATAGTTAATGAAGTGAATTTTATAAATTTAAATAAAACTCAGGCACCCGTAGTAAATACGGGGAATTGATAAAATTCTCCATGGAGGCGAAAAATATCAGTGCTTTTTGTATTAATATAATCCAACTCAAGAAATCGAGTCGTGTGTACCGTGCAGAAAATAGTTGCTCGCAACAGAACTTCCTTGAACAGCAACCTAATAACTATACTGAGAAAACACTGGTTGTAGGCAACTCATATGCCGAACAACATCAACGTGGAGCTGACATCGGCGGCTCATAGCGATCTTCGTTTTGTGCTCTAGAATCAGCAGAACGAGATAATGCACCTTCTAGTTTCTCTTTAATTTCCTTGGCCGCATCACTATCCTTGTGCGCATGCTGTTTTAGATATTCTTTAGCTATATTAGATAAATCTTCATCTTTAGGATTTTTTGCCATGGCAGAAACTAACTCATCAACCTTATCCGATCTCATTCCATTACTAAATTTTTTATAATCCGTTTTGGCATTCTGATGATCCTGCGTATCTAATTTATCAAAACCACCCTTTTCTACGGCCTTTTGACATAAAAGAATACCATGAACATTGGATCGAGGATTGGCAATGGTACAGTTATCGCATTTTTGCCCTTTTTGACTAATTTCATGTATGGGTGGATTATTGCCCGCAACATCGTGAATCTGCTTCATGATGGCATCATGGGATTGCCCCTTGGCATGCCCATTCATCATCGAATTAATAAATTTACCATCCACTTTACTCAAATCATCGATGCGATAAATTTGTGTTCCAGGTTGCTCTGCTCCTACCCCCCGGTTCGTAAAAACCATATATCCCGATTTAGAGCCCGGGCCATCAGGAACTACTGATAGTCCCATTGCATGTCCTTCACACGAAACAGGAATAGTTGCAATCTTGCCTTGATTAATACGCTCGGCTATTTTCTCGCCAGCTTGAGGGGAGTTTCGAGCCGTGCTCGCAGAAAAACCAGCTGTTTTATTAGAAAAGTCGAATGCCTCGGAAATCTCTTTAAATTTTGGATCTCGTTCCGCATATTTGGCAACAGATTGTGACATCATGTTGTAAGAGGGACCAATTTCAGCGAGCTGAGAGAAAGTACCATCCTTACTCATCATCTCAACCCCTAAAGTAAGTCCGAAGTTTTTAACAGGATGAAGTGCCTCTGGTCCTTTGGCAGAAGGACGTTGAAATCCAGATGTGCTAGCTGCCTCACTATCTAAGGCCACATTAAATGCGGATCGTTCAACAGGGCCAACTTCTGCCCCATAATCCATCAACTGGTTGGCTTTGCTAAAATCTTGCTGTTGGAATGCTTGTTGTAACGGGCTTTGCCCAAATTTATTTTGCGCAAAATTTAATGCATGCCGGAGATTGTCAAATCCAGTCTGTTTTGCCGCCTCTTCAAGTTCTGCTTTTAGACGATCTGCGCTCAGCGTCTCTAAAAATAATCGATTCAATTGCGCAAAAAAATTATCATTATCAATTTTCATGCGGTTCATGATTTCTTGCTGCTCAGCCATTTTCTGCTGCTTTTTAGTATCATTCTCTTGCTGAGGATACATTTTGCTAAGCATATCTATAACTTCTAGAGGATTTAAGGGCATATCACATCACCTAAAATGAGATTTACTTAATTATATCACAAGGGCTCATGCTTTAGCATGAGCCCTTGTGATACCGATTCCTATGATCCTTTGCGATGTTGCATGATTTCGGAGAAAAATTCCGGCTTATTAAGGCCCATGGCTGCGAAAATTTGTGGCACTCTATCCCAAGAACCTTCTTGCTCAATGCTCGCTACAATTAAATCAAAACCTGCTTTTTTATCGGCCCCTACTCCCCAGCCATTAATAAAGCACAAGCCTTTTAACCTTTTAGCTTCAATATGACCTAAATTCACCGCTGCCGATAGATAGGCATGGGCTTCTTCATAAAGTCGCTGACAACTTTTACTATTGGATTCGCTTTTGAAAACGCCTTCAATTTCCAGCTGCTCTCTGAATTTTGCCTCATCTAAAATTATTTTTCCTAATTGATAATTGGCTTGAGCATCATCAATACTAGTTGCCGTTCTCAAGCACTCTTCATACATGATGCGTGCGTAAGGAAACTTCTTACTGCACTTCATCTTTTTATAGATTTCGGCTAACTCAAGATAATAAGCAATTTCCTTTTTTATCACATCATCGCCCGGTTGATTATTGACCCGGTTCGCTTGCATTGCTTTTATCTTTTTTACTATTCTTTTAATTTTCCATTGATTAAACATAAAAAACTCCTGTCATCCCCGGCTAGGAAGTTGATTGAATAACATATTGCAGCAAAAATATTAGCACCACGATAACAATCATTAATGCAAGAATTTTGCCCCCCAAGCTTGCAGATTCTTTAATTTGTTTTTGCAATTCACCTGGCTGCTTTTCCTGCTCTTCTTCTGGATTAATTTCAGGACCATACATTTGTTTATCAAAGTAACGGGAAATAAAATAAGAAATTATGCCAGTAATGAGACAGGGTATAAAAAACATTAGCCAAATGACGGCCTTACTTCCTGCAGAGGTATACTGATAATCATCCTGGTACTTTGCCATCAGATCTAAAATAAAATCTGGGATATTGTAACTCCATTCAAATAAAAAATAAGGCAATATGTATAAACTAAAAAATAACAAGCCCAAACTTGTAGTTAGGCAAATCATTCCAAAAATAAACAACTTATCGTGGCCACCAAAGCGATTTTGTTCCATAACCACCTTCTGATAGATAATTCTCCATTTAATTTATAAGATAGCAGATGCATATAAATATGTACACTTGCTGGAGATATTAACCAATTCATTTTAAAATGAATTAACCCCTACTCGCTTTAAAAGGTAAATGATGAAACGCTTTGTTTTTATGCTCTCCGATGGAACGGGAATCACTGCAGAAACGCTTGGAAACAGCTTGATTAGCCAGTTTGACAATATTTCGTTTGAACGCCTAACAATCCCCTATATTGATTCGATAGAAAAAGCCGAAAAAGTAGTGCAACAAATTAATAAAGCGTATCAGGAGCATGGTAGTAAACCGCTAGTGTTTATGACCCTCGTTAATCGAGAAATACGCAGCCATTTTTTTAAAGAAGCTAAGGCCTGTGTTTTTGACTTATTTAATACCTTTATTGCTCCTCTTGAATATGAGTTGAACGAGAAATCCTCTTATACCGTAGGTCGGACTCATGGTGTAGTTGATAATCAATTGTATCTCCATCGCTTAGAAGCCATAGATTTTGCTCTGTCTCATGATGATGGCGTTAAAACCCGGGGTTATGAAAAAGCCGATATTATTCTCATTGGGGTTTCACGTTGTGGTAAAACTCCAAGTTGCTTATATATGGCATTGCAATATGGGATTTTAGCAGCAAATTATCCATTTACCGATGAGGAAATGCTCGGTTTTAAATTGCCAGAGATACTGAGGCCTTATAAAGATAAACTCTTTGGCCTAACCATCGACGTACCACGCCTACAACAAATTCGTTCAGAACGTAGACCTAACAGTAAATATGCGTCTACTGATCAATGCCGTTTGGAAGTAGCTGAAGTTGAAGCAATGTATCAAAAAGAGAAAATACCCTATATTAATTCAACGAAGTATTCTATTGAAGAAATTTCGACAAAAATACTCGCCTCAGCAGGTTTACAGCGTAAGATTTAATATGTGCCCACAGGAATATATAAACTTCCTCCATTCAAACCCACTGCAACTACAAAAACGACGTGAAGCAACCCAGGGTTCAGTGCTTTGAACTCCTGAGTTGCATTGTCCTCATGTCATAAATTTTGACCTATAGCACCCACATTGCCATAAAATCTTCAACCTTCATAGCGGCTAAAGAATTGGTATCGCTCATTGCCTTAGTTATTTTTTCCACACGATCAGCAGAAAACTGGGTGCTCAAGTTCTTTTTGAATTTAGACAACAGAACGGGAATGCCCTCTTCACGCCGACGCTTGTGACCAATCGGATACTCAACGGTGATCAATTCACTTTCAGTACCATCCTTAAACACTAATTTGATGCTGTTAGCAATTGAACGCTTCTCAGGATCATGGTACTCACGTGAAAAACGCTCATTCTCAGTCACCTGCATCTTCGCGCGTAACGCATCGATACGTGGATCAGTGGCAACATCATCCTCATAATGCTCTGCGGTTAAATCACCAAATAAGAGGCCGATAGCAACCATATACTGCAAGCAATGATCGCGATCTGCTGGATTATGAAGCGCGCCTTGTTTACTGATAATACGAATCGCTGATTCATGAGTAACTAATTCTACTCGTGCAATATCATCAAACCGTTGATTAACCATAGGATGTAACGCCACCGCACATTCCACTGCTGTTTGCGCATGGAACTCTGCAGGATAAGATAATTTAAACAGCACGTTTTCCATCACATAGCTACCGTAAGGACGCTGGAATTTAAATGGCTTTTTGCCAAATAAAACATCATAAAAACCCCAGGTAGGTACACTTAAAGCGCTTGGGTAACCCATTTCACCTTGCTTGGCAATTAACGCCAGACGCACAGCGCGTGACGTTGCATCTCCAGCCGCCCAGGATTTACGTGAGCCAGCATTTGGAGCATGTCTGTAGGTTCTTAAACTTTGGCCATCAACAAAAACTTGAGACAAAGTTCTCAACATCATGTCTCTGTCGGCTCCAAATAACAATGCAGCAACCGCCGCACTGGCAACCTTTACTAAAATGACATGATCCAAACCAACGCGATTAAAGCTGTTTTCAAGAGCTAAGCAACCTTGAATTTCATGTGCCTTAATCATTGCAGTCAGAACATCTTGCATTAAAATCGGTGCCTTGCCTTGAGCACAATTTTGTCGACACATATAATCAGCTACAGCAAGAATAGCGCCCAAATTATCTGATGGATGTCCCCATTCTGCCGCCAACCAAGTATCGTTAAAATCCAACCAGCGAATCATTGCACCGATATTAAACGCCGCTTGAACAGGATCTAATTCGTAAGATGTTCCAGGAACACGTGCGCCTCCCGCCAAAGTAGCACCAGGAACAATTGGTCCCATTAATTTAGTGCATTCAGGGAAGTTAAGCGCCAAGATGCCGCAGCCTAAAGTGTCCATTAAACACAGACGTGCTGTTTCATAAGCGACAACGCTATCAATTTTTTTATTTAACACATAATCAGCAATATCAATAATCACCTGATCGTAATCAGGCTTCACATTATCTTCTACATAACTGCTCATATTAACCTCTAGTATTAATTTCAGGGAATTCTCTAGGCTCAGGACCCGTGTATTTTGACGAGGGGCGGATTAATTTATTATTCGCACGTTGCTCAAACACATGAGCAGCCCATCCGGTAATACGGGACATCACAAATATTGGCGTGAATAAGAAGGTCGGAATTCCACAGTAATGATATGCAGAAGCACTGTAGAAATCGAGATTTGGGAATAGTTTCTTCTCTTGCCACATCACTTCTTCGATGCGCTCAGAAACATTATACAAATCAAGTTGTTTCTTTTCTTCACCTAAACGGAATGACCACTTTTTAATAATGTCAGAGCGCGGATCACTGGTTGTATAAACTCTATGGCCAAAGCCCATAACCAATTCTTTATTTTCCAGCATTTTTTTCAAACCAGCTTCAGCCTCCTCAGGAGTTTTAAAACGCTCGATTACTCCCATTGCTGCTTCATTCGCTCCGCCGTGCAAAGGCCCACGTAACGTACCAATAGCACTAACAATAGCTGAATAAAAATCAGAAAGTGTGGCGGCTGTAACACGCGCAGCAAAAGTTGAAGCATTAAACTCATGTTCCGCATATAAAATCAAGGAAACATCCATCATGTCGACATCAAGCTGGCTGGGCTTATGACCATGTAATAAAGCAAGAAAATGTCCACCAGTAGTGGACTCTTCACTTAAACCGGATATTTCTTTATTTTTAAAATTATAGTTATACCAATAACAAATTATGCCTGGGAATAAAGCAAGAAGACGATCTGCGATTTGGTGTTCCTCAGAAAAATTATGTTCGGGTTCAATATTTCCTAAGAAAGAACAGGCTGTTCTTAATACATCCATAGGATGGGTTTGTTTAGGGATCATTTTTAATACAGTTTTTAATGCATCAGGCAAAGCACGTAAGCCTACAATTTTTTTTGTGTAGACATCCAACTCACTCTGCGTTGGCAACTTACCATAGAGTAATAAATAAGCAACTTCCTCAAAAGTTGCATGCTCTGCTAAATCATCGATGGAATACCCTCTATAATTCAAACCATTTCCCAGCCCAACTGTAGCAATAGCTGATTCCCCAGCAATAACCCCGGCTAAACCGCCACTTTTAACACTCATTGTCTTCTTCCTCCATCAATTGGTCTAGTTTTTGTTCGTAAAGGTGATAACCAAGAACTCCATATAATTCTTCACGAGTTTGCATTTTACCCAGCATGGATTGTTGTGTACCTTGCTGGATAATTGCTTGATAAGTAGTTAAAGCAGCCTGAGACATTGCTCTAAACGCGCTCAATGGGTATAGAATTAAAGAGACACCTACACCGGCTAGCTCGTCACGAGTAAATAATGGGGTTTTACCAAACTCAGTAATATTAGCAAGGATTGGCACATGAACTGCGCTACTAAAGGTATTATATTCCTCCAACGTAGTCATGGCCTCGGGAAAAATCATGTCTGCGCCTAACTCTACACACAGCTGTGCCCGTTCAATCGCAGCATTCATGCCTTCAACTGCATAAGAGTCTGTTCGCGCCATAATCACAAAATCAGCATCTTGACGTGCATCCACGGCAGCCTTAATACGATCTCCCATCTCTTTCATAGAAACAATGGCTTTATTCGGTCGATGTCCACATCGTTTTGCCATCACCTGATCTTCAATATGGATTGCAGCAACTCCAGTTTTCTCCATGAGTTGAACAGTACGTGCAATATTAAATGCATGTCCCCAGCCTGTATCGACATCAACAAGCAGTGGTAAAGGACAGGCCTCCGTAATTCGGCGAACATCTTCAAGAACTTCGGCTAAGCCGGTCATTCCCAAATCAGGTATTCCATAAGAAGCATTCGCTACTCCGGCACCTGAAAGATAAATCGCCTGAGCACCTGATGATTGCGCTAACATTGCAGAATAGGCATTGATTGTACCAAGCACTTGTAACGGCTTATTATCGTGCACTGCCTGCCTGAATGCTTTCCCCATAGAACCAGCCATTAACGCTCACTCCTTGATTTTTAAGGATTATTATTATGCGCTCATCGTTGAAGAAATCAAGAGAGATTGGTTATGGGATAAATGCACTTTTTCGCAAAAATCAGTAGCTCACAATTGCACCCAATGAACCTTTTGCCCTAGCCCCAGGCTTATCTAGTCTCACGCCCAACTGATGGAGCTCGCGCGATAATCCGTGGGAATTTTGGTAGGATAGGAATAAGTGAGCTATAGGGTAAGATAATGCCAACAAGTTCTCCACTTGCAAAATATAGGCTTTCTGCACTATATTTATAGTTTTAGATTTACCTATTTTTTATCGATATATGTTTGAGGATGACCAACAAGCGATGACTCACCACGTCAAGCTCTCGCGTAAATTAATCACCGCACGAAACGACAAGCAAGCCGCATTTCTTGATTCTATTGATCGTAATGCCATCACGTTTGCCGTCGGCCCTGCTGGAACCGGTAAAACCTATCTTGCCGTATCCAAAGCTATTCAATGTTTTGAGAAAGGGGAAGTGCAACGCCTTATCTTTGTAAGACCGGCGGTCGAAGCGGGTGAAAAACTTGGTTTCCTACCAGGGGATTTAGTAGAAAAAGTACTTCCTTATTTAAGACCCATTTACGATGCATTATATGAAATGATTGGTTTTAAAGAGACTCAAAAACTCATTCAAAGTGATATCATTGAAATATTGCCATTAGCATTTATGCGTGGACGTACGTTAAATGAATCGTTCATCATTCTAGATGAAGCCCAAAATACTACTGTGATGCAAATGAAAATGTTTTTAACGCGTATGGGCTTTGGCTCTAAAACCGTGATTACTGGTGACATGACTCAGGTGGATTTGCCCCGAGGTATTGATTCGGGACTCGCCCATGCAGTAGGATTATTCAAAAAAATTCCAGAGATTAGCATTCATACCTTCACAAGTCGGGAAGTGGTCAGACATCCTCTGGTATCAAAAATTGTTGATTGCTATGATCGTGACTCAACAGGAAAAACTAAATAATTTATTATGACTTATTACATAGATATTCAAAATGCAACAGATGAACCTCTGGCAATGGATGAGGATCAAATAACGCGTTTGGCATCACTCGCATTGAGAGACTACAAAAAAGAAGCAGAACTAACAGTTCGCTTTGTTACTCCAGAGGAAATCACTCAGTTAAACCATGCATATAGGAAAAAAGATAAGCCCACAAATGTTCTGTCATTTCCCAGTGAGTTACCTCCTGAAATTCAACTGGAATACCCTCTTTTAGGCGATGTAATTATTTGCCCGCAGGTATTACTTACAGAATGCAAAGAGCTCAATAAGACTTTAGATGCTCATTGGAGCTTAATACTGATTCATGGAATACTGCACTTATTAGGCTATGATCATATTAAGGATGAAGATGCAGCCGTGATGCAGGCAATTGAAATCAAATTGCTAGCAGAATTGGGTTATACTAATCCTTACGATGCAGAGGGAAATCAACTTGACTAAAGAGGAAGATGGTAGTTCGTGGTTTTCGCGCTTAAAACATTTTTTACAAGGTGAACCACAAAATCAAGAAGAGCTAGTTAGTTTATTAAGAGATGCTCAAATTCGCTCGCTTATCAATTCAGAAACGTTAGCGATGATAGAGGGTGCTATTCTTTTTTCGAAAATGCGTGTTCGTGACATTATGTTGCCGAAAAACCAAATGGTTTGCTTCAAGCAAAATGATGAATTCAGCGAGATTATCAAAACGGTGACCCAAACCGGGCATTCCCGATTTCCAGTAACTGATGAGAATGGAGAGGAAGTCATCGGCATACTGCATGCCAAAGACTTGCTACGCAATCAAGCTGATAACAGCAACTCCTTTGATTTACTTGATATTTGCAGACAAGTCACTTTTGTTCCTGAGAGCAGACGCCTTGATAGTTTGCTTAGTGAATTTCGCAGCAATAAAAATCATATGGCAATTGTTGTCGATGAATATGGAGAGGTTTCCGGATTTGTCACCATTGAAGATATAATCGAACAAATCATTGGTGATATTGAGGACGAATTCGATATCGATGAAGACGCCTACATTAAAGCTCATGACAATGGACACTATATTGTTAAAGCCCATACACCAATTGACGAATTTAATGAGCAACTCAACACTAATTTTAGCAATGATACCTATGATACAATTGGCGGAATTGTAATGAATGGTTTTGGCTACTTACCTACACGGGGAGAAACCATAACTATTGGTTCTTTAGAATTTAAAATCATTAATGCAGATGCACGCCGAATTAAGCTTATAGAGTGCATTGAGAAACGCTCTTAAACCAAGGCATATCATGAATGGAAATATACTTGTAATCGATGATGATACTGAATTAACTGATTTGCTGGCCCAGTACTTAGAGCCGGAAGGCTATCATGCGGTTTGTGTGCATGATGGTGAAAGTGGCGTAAAAAAAGCATTAAACCAACCTTTTGACGCCATTATTCTGGATGTAATGCTCCCAAAACTAAACGGTTTTGAAGTATTAAAATCAATTCGAGAACATCTTGAAACTCCTGTGCTAATGTTAACCGCACGAGGCGATGATATTGATCGCATCGTAGGCTTAGAAATTGGGGCCGATGACTATTTACCAAAACCCTGTAACCCACGTGAGTTGGTTGCCAGATTACGCGCGATTTTAAGACGCACCCAAAAAATCCCTGCTAGCAAACCCATAATTGAGCATCATAATATAGTTGTTGATTGCTCTAAACGCCACGTTACTATGGCTGGTCACTATCTTGAATTAACCAATGCAGAATTTAATATTCTCGAAATGTTAATTAAATCACCTGGGCAAGCTTTTTCTAAAGAAGAGCTGACTGAATATGCTCTGGGAAGAAAATACACCGCCTATGATCGCAGTATCGATGTGCATATCAGTAATTTAAGAAATAAATTGGGCGATAACCCGCAAGGCGAACCCATAGTAAAAACAGTAAGAGGTTTTGGATATTTATTTAATGCGTAGTTTATACTGGAAAATTTTCGTTTCTTTCTGGTTAGCAACCATTCTTATTATTATCACTACGGCTTGGGTTATCAGTCATGTAGCCCAAAAATCTTCTCTACCTGCTCAAGAACAGCTTTTCATGGATAGCTATGCAAATGCTGCCGTGGCTACTTTTGAGTCTGGAGAGCACGCCGCTTTGCTAAAATGGCTAAATAAAATTGGGATTTCTCGGCATATGACTATGTTCTTAATTTCGAGTACAGGCGAAATTATCGGAACAGAAGCACCTCCTGACAATGTAAAAAAAGTTGCGGAAAATTTACTTAAAGATCAATTAAGTGAAGGAATTTTAAAGTCAGAGAAGCTTATTGTTAGCCATGAAATCTTATCGACCTCAGGGAGGTTCTATCGTTTAGCCGCAGTAAGTGAAAAACCTATTTCTCATTTTGTAGGTATTCCCTGGGCAGGTCTTGCAATACGTCTTATCTTGGCAACCTTCATTAGTGGTCTGATTTGCTACTTACTCTCACGGTACTTAACCCAACCTTTACGCTCATTAGGTATGGCAGCTAAGTCTATTGCCAAAGGTCAGCTAAATACGCGTGTTGGGCATTTAAGAGGCCATCATAAAGATGAAATTGCGCAATTAAGTGATGAATTTGATCGCATGGCAGAACAACTTGAAGCATTAGTTAGCTCGAAAGAGCGCTTATTGCAGGATATTTCTCATGAATTGAGGTCCCCGCTTGCACGCCTGCAAATTGCAATAGAGTTAGGACGAAATAAAACCAATCAACTTGCTGAAACTGAATTTAAACGAATGGAACTTGAATGCTCGCGATTAAATGCGTTAATTACTGAAGTATTGGATTTCGCTCGACTGGATAAATCTACCACTGAGTTACATCTGTCTTTAGTGGATATGCCAGCGCTACTAAAAGGCATTGTCCAAGATGCCAATTATGAATGTAATCACGAAACAAATCGAGTACGTGAAGAAACGTTAGAGCCTTGCCAATTATTAGTTGATCAGCGCTTAATTCATCGAGCTATAGAGAATATCGTGCGTAATGCGTTACACTACTCCCCTGACACAGAACAAATACGTGTATCACTACGCTATGATGAAAGCAAAGAACATATACATATTGAAATTAGTGATAAAGGCCCTGGCGTTCCTGAAGAACAACTAGAAAAAATATTTAATCCTTTTTATCGTGTAGATACCTCTCGCGAAAAAAAAACGGGGGGTTATGGTTTAGGCTTAGCCATTGCGTTTCGTGCAATCCAGTTACATCAAGGAAGTATCAGCGCTGAAAATAATTCAGATGGCGGTTTGTTAGTGCGGATAAAACTTAGAGTGCAATAATGTGGTTATAGTTCAACATCATATCCTAGTACTTGCACCGGGATGGTGCTTGCTTTACTAGTAAACAACTAAACTAAAGAATAAAAAACCAATAATTTTGATTTTAAAAATCATCAGGCATACCTGGTTACTCGCAACCCAGTTTTACTTAAAACGCTCAAAATACTAAACCTAAAAAACAAATACTTGTCGCACATAATTACACTATACTGTCCTTATAACCTCTAGATTTCCTTGTCCAATTAAGATACAATATGCAAGACATAGAACAATTGGACCAAGAACTATATGCCGAACACAAAATATTTAGAAAAATCGAGTGGCCCTCTTTTCTTTACCGGCTTTATAGCATCTAAGCTTCAATACGTACCCTTTGCTGCGGCAGCTGCTGCTTTCCGATTCGCATCATTAGGTCTCTATCTTATTGCCTACAGCTTCTGGTTTGCCGCAAGCTACAACCAACCTGAGCATGAACGAGCTAATAGCGAATGGTACGGATTTGCTCAAATTAAAGAACAATTTCTTTTTTCATCATTAGCTGGATTTATTGCAACTGTTGTAAGTGTTGCTGCTATTTTTGTACCCGCTCTATTTCCTCCAGCCGCCTGGCTTTTTGTTCTTGGTAATACCTTTTGGACTATAGGTGAATACCATAAACTAAATAATCCCCCTAAAGATCAAGATTTTTCTTATTCACAACAAGAAGCATATACATCCTACGCGGCATCTACATCAATTATCAGTGTAGTCAGCGCCATCTCAGCGACAATAATGTTTATATATCCACCAATTACCATGCCTCTTTCCATATTCAGCATCCTTGTTTGCGCAGGTTTTGGCGTTTTAGCTTGCGAGTATTTATTAGACTACAATTTTGGCGATCATCCCACAACTTTTACCTCCTCAGCTGATGCAATGGAAAAAGGTCTGGGCGCTGGCGTATCTCCCCAAAATGACCCCACTAATAATCATGCGCCAATTCATACAAAACAACTCTTCCAAGATGCTTCTTCTGTGGTTCAGGAGAGTGTAAATCCAATAGTAGCGGAGAATATGGCGCCAAATAACCTAGCCATAAAATAACTTCTGCTCTATAATCTAGCCTTTTCAATTTTATGCAGGCAAGAGAAAATGGACCCAGTAATTGCGAAAATGATTTCCAAAGCACATGATGTGCTTGCGCACTCGTATGCGCCCTACTCTAAATTTACTGTTGCATGCTGTATTCGTACTGAAAATGATAATTTTTACGCAGGAACTAATGTTGAAAATGGTTCGTACAGTTTAACTGTCTGTGCAGAAACATCCGCTATTTCAGCGATGGTTACAGCGGGTGAGCAACGTATTAAAAGTATAGTAATACTTGCTGGGACGAATACATTATGCTCTCCTTGTGGTGCATGCCGACAAAGAATTTATGAGTTTTCAACTCCTGATACAATGATACACCTGTGTACTAAAGATTCGGTCATTCGTAGTATCACTGTTAAAGAACTCTTGCCATTAGCTTTTGATTTTAACCCCTAATAGGATAATTTGTATGATGAACACTGCAGCAAAGCAGAGCTATCCCCATTTAGCAGCGGACTATATTAAAAATTTGCATCCATCGTTTAAACCAGCCGTTGCTGTTGTTTTAGGCTCAGGTTTAGGTCAATTTGCTGATGAATTACAAGACTCTGTTCGCATTAGCTTTGATGATCTGCCTGGTTTTCCTAAGATCACCGTGCATGGTCATGGCGGAAATTTAATTCTTGGCTATTGGAATGGTGTGGGGGTTGTTTGCTTGCAAGGCAGAGCCCATACTTATGAAGGCTTAGAAAATTATGAAACCGTAAAGACTTATGTTCGCACCTTAAAGCTCTTAGGCTGTAAGTATTTTATTGCAACAAATGCATCCGGCTCCTTAAGAGAAGATGTAGGGCCAGGTGAGTTAATGCTGATCCACGATCACATTAATTTACAGCCACACAACCCGTTAATTGGTCCAAATGATGATGAGTTTGGCCCTCGATTCTACCCACTCGACAATGCTTATGATAAAACTATGCGCCAAGCCTTGCTTGCGATTGCGCAAAAACAATCAATTAAGCTTGCAGAGGGTGTCTATATTTCGGTATTAGGACCCCACTATGAAACGGCCGCCGAAATTAAAGCCTTTAAAATTTGGGGAGCTGATGCGGTAGGAATGTCTACAGTGCCTGAAGTATTAGTAGCAAATCACTGCGGCATGCAAGTAGCCGTTATTGCCACCATTACGAACTATGCGACAGGATTAACACAAACAGCTCACAGCCATGATGCGGTTGTTGAAATGGCTGCAAATGCTGCAAAACAGCTTAATAAGTTAATTAAAGAATATATTGCAGGACTTAAGTGAGTTTAGAATCATCATTAAATGAGGTTATCGAGTTATTACTTAACGCCCAGAATCAACCTGTAATTAGCGCTGCGCGATTAATTCACTCTCTTGACCTCACCTTATTAGACGAGGAGGCTTCAATTGCCTCCTTATCTCAATTAAGACATAATGCCTGCGAGAACCAAGTTGCAGCTGTATGTGTCTACAGCAAACATCTACCACTATTCCAGCATCTGGGCGCAATTGAGTTAGCCACCGTAGTTAATTTTCCACAAGGAAACCAGGAGCTTAATCAGGTTTTAGAATCAATTCATTCCGCAATAGAACAAAATGCTACGGAAATAGACTACGTCCTTCCCTATAAGTTGTATTTGAACGGTGGAAAAGAGAATGTATTAACTCAATGCCAAACAGTTATTGATTTGTGTAAACAAAAAGATCGTACCTTAAAAATAATTTTGGAAACTGGTGCTTTTTCTGAGCTCCAGAATATTTATGAAGTAAGCAATCAGTTAAATAAACTAGGTTGTAATTTTCTAAAAACATCCACAGGAAAAATTCCCCAAGGTGCCTCTTTACCCGCAGTATTTACCATTTTAACGGCGATAAAAGATTCACACTCACAATGCGGTATTAAGATATCGGGCGGTGTTAAAACACCAACTCAAGCAGTCAATTATGCGAAATTAGCAGAGTTGGTATTAGCAAAGCCGATTGATAAAAGTTGGTTTCGTATTGGAGCAAGTAGCTTATTAGCGGAATTAAGCGATTCGTTTGCCAGGATATAAATCGCTCATTACCATTTTTGTGTTTAATTTCGTTTCATGCCCTAGATTTACTTTACCGTAATGAAAAACAACGTAGTCTGGTTACTTGTAATCAGATTTTCATTTTCTCGCCAATTCACCATCAGTGCAAAGAGCTCCTGTTTGCAAACCAATAGTCTAAAATTTTATAAGATTGCCTTTATTCATCACCTCCGGAGGTAAAAGCTGATTTATTACAGTATCCCTTTACCTGTTGTTATAATTCAGACTCGCCTAAGCAATTTTTTATCAAACGCAGAGAAAAAAGCGTTGGGTGTGTGGGAGGGCTTAGGGAGCTGATTATCTTGTACTGCTGAAAGTAGTAATAGCTTGTAGCATCTTCCGAAAACCGTTGTAACGCATTTAATATGCCTGAAACAGCTTTAATAATTCTTGCTTCTCTGTCTTTTAATAGCAATAAACAACTAAATTCGCTAGAATGCCTAAGCAATCAATGAGCAATTATTGGAGTTTATTTACCATGAAAAACACGTCCGTATTTAAGTTCATTTTAGTAGCCTTTTTAGGACTGGCCTTAAGCAGTTGTAAAACCACTCCTCCTGGAGAATATGATGCCAATGAAGTAGGGAAAATAAAAAAGGTTATTCCAGGTACCGTAATTTCCAAACGTACAGTTAATTTGCACCGAAACAGCACTGCAAAAAACACCTCAAGCAGTGACTTTGCTGATAATGGCTACAATCAAACACGGGGGGTTGAATACGTTATTAAATTAAAGTCTGGGGGCATTATTTCGGTTGTTCAATCTGAAGATCTTAAGTTAAAAAATAAGCAAAAGATTTTGGTAATTTATGGCAAACACACTCGAGTGGTTGCTGATAATGGTAGCGAAACGTTTTAATTTCTATTTACGTAAAAAATACGTCATCCCTCGCTCGGGATGACGTACTTTCACTTTATTCGCAATGACAGCCTTTAAAAGGTCATTCGGCTAGTATCGGAAAACTGACTTAACGACGCTGTCAAAATAAAATTATCATATTTTGACTGCAACAATTCAGCGATTAAGGCAGATTGATTTCCTGCAATCCGAGCTTCCTTTATGGTCTTGGTAACAAAAAGCATAAACCGAGTGAATAGATCATCTAATTCTTTCGGCTTCCCACTCAGATAAGTTTCAATTTCACGAATATTATCTTTAATTGCATCAATGAAGATATCATGAGGATTTGTAGCTAGAGATGGGGCAGAGGCAGCGAAATGCATATTATCATTAATCATTCGTGGATTATTTTGATAGATAGCATTCATTCTACTGATTGCAACTTCATGTTGAGGGTTCAATTTTAAAACCGTGCTGTATAATGAATAAGCAGTTATAGGAAGATTTTTAAAAGGTAAATCTCTGGTTTTATAATAAAAATCAGCAAAAACTGATAATAAATTCGCCAGGAATCCAGGACTATTATAATTTTCAGCAATACTATACATCGCCTTCTTAAATGCTTTATGGTGTCCTATAGGAGCTAATGATGAGACTTGGGAAGTTATAGCCTCAGGTGCAAAAAATGTATTTCTCATCGTTAATAACGAAGTAGTTGGTGCAGGCGCAAATCGTTCGGTAGTAACAAGGAACTCACTAGCGGTTGCAATGTGAATATTGAGATCAGACATAGGTTCGGAGTCCTCTACATCCGCTGTACTAACAAGAGCTTGCCATTCTGATTCAATATCATTTGCTTTTTTATGCTTTGATTTACTTTCAATTACCGTGTCCGGGATTTCTGTAGGCGTAGCTGTTTGAGTCTCTTCCTCATCATCTTCGATAATGTATCGGCGCTTTCTTTTTTTCTCCTTCCAAATGATTACCACATCTTCATCATCATCCACGAGTGGTAAACGAGTCATTAATTTACGAAGGTCAGTAATTAACTCGCTCTCTTCGTCAATCATCGTATCCGTATCTATAAGTGCACGACACTGCTTAGCAAGCTCATGAGCGCTGGGGTCATTATTTTCCACAGCAACTAAAAGCTCATATCCTAGAAGTTCCAGTTTTTCCTCAGGTGATAATTCTAAATCATACAATGAATTGTTCTTGATGTAGTTAGCGATTCGCGTAAGAATTTGTTTGTTTTTTTCGCAATGAAAGGCACGCTCTAATAGATTTAAATAGCCTATATGTAATTCAATCTCAACATCAAAACCCGCTTGACTCTGATTATCTATAGCACGAGTTAACCAGGTTAAGGCCGTTAAAAATTGTTTTTCAGTTGGTTTCTTTTTACTATTGTCAAGCCAATCGACCAAGCGATCACTAACGGCTTCTGCTGCCAGAGCAATAGCAGAATAAACAGTATCCATTCGTTCAGGAGTAGTCTGAGAGCCTGAGTATCGTTGAATACTGTCACTATTATAAACGACCTTCAGCTCTTGAAGAGTACTGGTAATCTCCTTCCAAGCTTCAGTTATTTGAGAGTAATCCAATTTACCTTTAAGTGATGCTCGAAGCACATCAGTCGTACAAATAACCACATCGCTAAGCGCATAAGCCAATGCATCGTTATAGAGTTTGTTGGCAGTAAAATTTCTTTGTGCTGCAATTTTATGCAGGTGCTCAAGACCTTTTTTGTAATACTTTAATGCTTCGGCAAAATTATATTCATTATATTTAATATCGCCATTGATCTGTTCTTTACTACCAAAATAATACGTCATGATAAATAAATACTCAAAAAAAGAAGGTATCCTACCATATGGACTACTTCTGTTCAATTAAGTATTTAACATAACGTACTTACTTAGATATAATTGTAGGATTAAAAAACAGATGCCACTGCAACCCACATGAGCGCACCATAATAAACACTAATGATAAATGCTCTGAAACATTGTTCCCGCTCACGTTTACTAATTAATTTCTGCTGATACAGCAAAACCATACCCGCTGCAAACCATAAGCCATAAAAACCGATGCTGTTTACCTTGTTACTTAATGCCCAATATAGCCATAGACCATGTAATAAACATTGTAATAAACCAATAATAAAACGATCATAGCTGGCAAAGTAAATTGCAGTAGATTTTACGCCTATACGTAAGTCGTCTTCTTTATCAGTCATCGCATACATCGTGTCATAAGCCACAATCCAAGCAAAGTTCAGCAGAAATAATAAAGTGCATTCAGTATTTAAGGGTACATGAGAAGCCACATAAGCCATGGGAATCCCCATAGAAAAAGCTAAGCCAAGAACGAATTGAGGAGCGCTTAAAAATCGTTTACAAAACGGATAAAGAATTGAAATGAATAAGGCAATCACACCTAAATACCAACAATCCACAGGTAAATTGAGTAATATGAACAACGCGGCAAGCAGTAAAATAAATAATACGCCCAGAGCCTCTTTTAGGCTGATTTCCCCCGAGGTTAACGGCCGTAATTGGGTGCGTGCTACATATTTATCAATATTACGATCTGCAATATCATTAACCACACAGCCTGCCGCACGCATTAATAATGTACCGCTTAAAAATAAAACCAATAATTTAAACGAGGGAATTCCTTTATTTGCCAGCCAGAGGGCCCAGGCTGTAGGAAACCAAAGCAATAAAATTCCCACCGGCTTATCAAAACGCATAAGGCGCCAGTATGCAGTCCACTTCATGGAGTAATTTCTCCTAACTCAGGAAACATAATTTCTACTAAATAAAATGATTCTTTTTCCTTAAATAAAAATTCGGCAATGCGAACCCAAAGTACATCTCGAATCGATGGAATATATTTTTTTACCCAATAAAACTCCACACATTGATCATCTACAGGATAATTGATGGAATTAATACGCTTCACCTGCTCCATATTAAAAATCAAATTCTTAACTGACTCTTTGCGCAAGCGACCAAAGAATTCTGTGTCTAAGTCATAACAACGCTGCGGAATAATCGTCCGTGCATACCAATAAGGGACATCATGACTTTTCATGAGAATTTCCCGCTGAAAAACAGAAACATCGCGCACATCAAGCAGGCTTTTAGACCAAAAGTCGGTTCTAACCCATTGTTGAGATAACAGCTCAATCTGAGCATCACCATGGATATCGCGTAATTTATCGGTTAGTGATTGTTTATAATTCACCCACTCTAAAAACGTTCTAGAGCACTCAGCTTTTAGTGAAAAAATAAGGCGTGTATTAATTGGCATGAAATTCGATCAGCGATAAAGTGATTCGCCACCATCTTACAAAATTAATGATTTAGCGACAAGCTATTGATTTCTCTTATTTGCCCCTAAGCCACAGCATATCTTTTTATCTAAGTTTTTTTTGGTGAAATACTTTTCATCAAAGATCATTTAATGTAAAATGTGTTCAACTATACATCACAAAGACAACCAATGCCCCAAATCATTAATCCAAAAAATCTTTCCCCACAAAATGCCGAAAAACTTTATGCATTTTTTGAGGGGCAACTGCAAAAAGGTGTTCATGTTTGGTCAAACGGAAGCGTTTATTCTTTTGCCGATGGGAGTGATTTTATATTTTCATCTCAAGTAATTATGCGTCAACCTAAAGAAGGTAAAACTGGGGTTCGTTATGAGTTTATAAGTGATCGTCAGCTTGGAAAAGGAAGTTACGGGATTGTTTATGAAATCGAAGGTACCTTTAAAATCGATAAAACTTCTTTTCGGTTTAAAGAACATGGGCAAAATGGAAAGTCTCGGGCAGTCAAAATACAACACCATAATTATCATCACCCTGAATATACAGCTTGGGAAGAATATAATTTCTCAAAAAGAGCCTCACACTTAGCAATTAAACAGCCTGTATTTTCCGGTCAGGTGAGTTATACGGTAATGCGAGAATTAAAAGGCAAAGATTTAGATCAAATTCTTCAAGATGACTTATTAGGTAAAAACGTTTTAACCTTGGAGAATCGTAGTGAGTTAACTAAAGCCTTATTAAAAGCGCTTAAAGAGCAGGTTACTGATAAAAGTATCATTCATAGAGACATAAAACCTGAAAACATTTTGGTTGATATGAGTACTTTTCCAATTACTGTAAACATTATTGATTTCGGACTCAGTACAAACGCGGACAAACCTGATGGAGAATATCCCGGGACTCCCCTTTATCAAGCGCCAGAGCTTTGGGATAGAGTTTCGCAATCCAGCAAAGCAGACGTTTTTTCGATGGGACGAATTATTGCCGAGTTATGGCGTGATACGACTGTGTCAACACTTATGACGATTAACTCGTTTACTTATGCCTGTGATAATGCCCACAATGTTAGTTTAGATACTTTATTTACTGGTATCGATGAGTTAGATAATGAAAATAAATCTATTATTAAAGAAACTCTTAAAGGAATGTTGTGTGCTAACAGTAACCAACGTTTGTCAATTGACCAGGCTATAGAGTATTTTTCTCATGTCAATCTATCATCTCCTAGGGCTGAACAAAATGCGGACGGGAATAGAGAGAACCTTCCACATGCTAATCTATCCCCTACCACGGAACAAAATCCTGACAAGAATAGAGAGCATCCTCCCTATGTTAATCTGGTCGCGACCACTGAACCAAAAATTGAGAATATGGCCATCCTTACGAGGTATCATCCTCAGAGTATGCTGCGAATAGAGGCTATTTTGGCTCAGATAAAACTATTACGAGCACAGGCAGGTGATTTAATATATAGAGGCTCAGATGATGTTGCAGGCAAACTCAGCCTACTGGCTACTGATCTAGAAACCAAGATGAATCAACTAAAATACATGTCTCTCACGAACTACAATCAATGCGTTGAGCAATATGCTGCTGATTGCCAAACCTTAATCAATACCAGTAAAGAGGATTTCGCGAATCATAGGAATATTAACTATATTTTAGCCAATGTTGCGTTGGCAATTGCTGGACTTGGCGTGGTGTATCTGGCCGCAGGTATTGTTAATCTGGTAGTTACCAAGGGTAATAACTTTTTGTTTTTTAAAGAAACAAAAACCAGCTCTTTAGTTAGAGCTGTAGAGGAAAATCTTACTGGAATAAAGTGCTAAGTTGGTATAATAGGAAGACTCGGGCAATAAAAAGACAATATCATGATAGCGTATATTCTTAAGAGAATGCTTAGATGAAATCATCGATAAAAGCTACTCATTTGACGATTAAGAAACCTGTTTTTATAAACAGGTCAAATTACTCGCTCAGTTATATGATAATAAACAAATTAAGAGATCGAGCCTATATTATGATTCCCTTATTCGTCCCAGACGATTTAAAATAATTTCTGCACGTTCATCTTGATCCCGATTAGCCAGGATAAAACGACCATTACACATCGCGTGAGCAGGATTATTAGAAAAAATAATCCTGTTTCCCGGGTGTACACCACTCCAAGACAGCTGCCACCGAGGATGATGCCACTGCCATTGATAGAGTGTTTCTATTTTATTAGTCTTTTTATTTTTAGTAATCAGCCGCAACCCATTAGCCCAATTGAGGGAATCATCTAGGGGAGTAAGAACAACGTTACTGTTTAAAATAAGCGCTTGTGATTTCGCATACTGCACCGAGTTTTTTAGTTCATCAATAAGCGTTTGCCGTTCGTTCTTTCTTAAAAAATAGGAGTAAGATGCGATTGCAACCATAGATAAGCTAACTAATAGCATCATAGTGATTAGTAATTCAAGTAGTGTAAATCCTTTTAATTTCATAATACAAAAATTTAGGATACTAGCTGTTTAATTTCACTAAGAACCTTAAAAACCGTTCTTTTTTCACTGGGATTACTGAGCAAATAATCCAAATCAAATGTATTGAAAACTGGCGCTTGCTCTTTGGAAAACAATTCCTCAGGGCTTAAACCAAATACCAATGTTGCAAAAGATGTTATGGCTGAATAACGTTTCCGCACTTCACTTTTTTGAGCAGGAAGGACAGTATACTCACCATCATTCAAATTCAGATACCCTATCATCTGCTGTAACAGGGATTGTGCTTTCGCACTCAGAGTTGATGAAACAAATACCACCAGCTTTACCGCCTTCGATACTTCTTGAGACTGCTCTTGTGCCTCTCTCTTAATCCAAGGCCTAATTCCCATTTGATTTAGATAATAAAGCGTCAGGTTATTGTACATAAACTAGGCTCAGACAAAAAATTTAGTATATCGTGAAATAGACACTCAGTCAGTACATTCACACATTAAAACCAGTTAAATGCGGCATCTCATCAGAAAAATCCTCATAATCCTCACAGTATTCTCCATCAACGACTTTTTGCAAAGGCTCATTCCCTCTACTCAAAGAGTTCAGCAATTCAGTCGCTACATGAGCTGGGCAATTATTCAATACATGTAACACACGTAAACTTTGGTGAAACGATAAATCCCAATGTGCATAAAATTCATTTTTATAAATAGAACGATTAGCTTTAAATACCGCGACTACTTCTGTAAATGCATCATAAACCTCTTGCCGTGGGTTTTCTTGCAATTCGCTAAATAAATTAATCACTATATGCAGCATGACATTAATTGGCTGTTTTAGCTTTGTCAAATAATCTAAGCTAGCAAAAGGATTTTGTAAGGCTAGGGCATGCCTTGCTTCCTCAAAAAGCCGTTTATCCGCATTATCTTTTAATAAATCGGAGGTTAACATTAAGAACACCGGGTACATAGCAAGTAACACTTTATGATTCTCATTATGAATTATAGGCTGTGGCTCTTGAGGTATTGTATTCCCAAAGAATGTTAATGAATTGTCGTCTACTGGCTTGTTATTTTTTGGGGAGGTCTTGGCTTTAGCATGAAAATATAAGGTGCTTAATTCCTGAATTTGACTTAATATTCCAGCTTTATTAGGTATGTTCGCCTCCACCGCGATATGCCTAATTCGCTCAAACCACTGAAATTCACCACGATAACAACAATAAGATAATAAATCTCCTAAACAGGTAAATTTAGAATACATGTATTCATAGTTTTCATACTCCTCATCTTCATTACAGATATAACGCATCTTTAAATGACTCATCGTTGCATCATAACCGGCTTGAATCATTTTATTTCTATTATCATCATCAACTGTAAAGGATGTAGTAGAAACATTGTCTACATTAATCACTATGGATTGAGCCGCATATTTACGTAACTTTAGACGATCCAGCTCCCAGCCACTTGCTGGATCATCCACCCCCGTAATTAAGCGATAGCCCCAATTCATGAAGAAATGTTCCTTATAAACCCGCTCCATCATACGATCAATTGCCGTTCGTTCAGTTCCATTATCAAATTGGACTGCCAAAACCTTTAAATTATTGCCATATTCTGATTCCAATAAGGTCGAATGATCATCAAAGAACGCCTCCGTTGGAAAGTTAGTTAAAATTCCTCCATCATTATGCTCATCACCATCTAATACAGTTGAACGATAAACAATTGGAAAGCTCGCAGAAATTTTTACGGCTTCACTCACCTCAAAATCGGGCGAGCGTAGCAATGAAAAATAGCGTGTTTTTCCTAGCCGTTTATTGGTTGCCGTAACCACAAGCTCTTGACCTAATCCGCAATCGGGAGCGCGCTGTCTTATTGCTTCAAGTGTTGCAAAGGTAATTTTTCCTTGTGGGTACGGAATACCATATTGAGAAACAATTTGGTTTAATTTATAAGTAATCGCATAATCAACGGCGGTCTTTAATGAGCGCGGATCCGACATGCCATTTATATCTATGTCAAAATGAACTAAATGTTCTTGTTTAAAATTTTTGAAGAACTCTGTAATTTCGTTAGCGGTATAGCCTAAATAACAAAGTAAGGCCATAATCGCGCCAGCTGAACTCCCTGCAAATTTTGTGGGATGAATTTTTGCCTCATTGAGTGCCTTCCAAAAGCCTACGTGTCCATAAATCTTCGCCCCACCGCCACAGTAAACAATATTATCGATATCCGGTCTTTTTTCCCTAACCAGAACTTCATGAGTCTTGCTGTAATAGTCAATTTGTACTGTCTCGTCTTGGTATAAAGAAATTAAATGATTCTCCTTAACCACACTACTTTTTGTTTTGTTAACTTCATAAGAGCCAGGGACTATCCAATTCCATAGACGGGCATACCAAGGCTGATGGGCCAAATAGCGCTGTGTATTTCGATAATCATACATCTGTGCCAAGCGCTCTTGCAGATTAGAAACATAGACAGAATGAGGATGTGGATTTTTACAAATAGACTCAAATTCTAAGTGTTGAATATCTTTATGAATTAATTGATCGACAAGCTGTTCAGTAATAAAGACTCGTTTCGTATTACCTAATGGATCTTTTTGCGAGTCATTTGGATCGCGGTATTTGGTATCGTTGTTAGGAACCAAAAATTGATCAAAACCTATTAAAATGCCATGCTTACCATGACACATTTCCACTCCAATTAATTGGTAGTTTAAGGAAATATTTAAGTCCGTTATTTTCCAGTACTCTGAATATCGTTTATTAATCCAACTTTTAACAACCCCCCACCAGTTCAAAAAAACTTCTGCCGTAAAACCACGATACTCATTAACTGTTGCACCTCTAAAATGAGCCCGTGTCTTATCTTTCTGATGTGGCCCCAAAAGCCATTGGGTAAATTGTTTTCTTTTTTCTTCGCTCAAACGAGTAAAATCAAACATAATGTTTTCATTATCAAACAGATAGCTTGCTAATGAAATTTTATTATCAGGAGGCGATCCATTAACTTGTAAACGGCCTAATTGAGCAGTGATAATAATTTTTTTTAATAAGTTCAGATTGTTGGGGTATTTGGTATCCGATTCTAGTAATTGACTTATTACGTGTTGTGGTGTCATCGCTTAGCTCCCGAGTATGAAAGTCCTTTCCATAAACATCTGGATAATTTTTTTGGCTCTGACTCCTGATAATGAATTATTTGTGAGACGTTTTATTTATAACCCCAAACATCTCTCCTGAATATCTTTGTTAACCCATGCCTAATATCCTGTATAAAATATAATTAACATGATTTTATGTAATGCGTCAAACTTATTAATTCTTAGACCTGAAGTTATTTATTAGCATCAAAAGGCTTGCCCATTTCCCACCGTCCAATGCAAAAATAAAACCGTATTACTTATCTTACCTGCATTTTTTGGAATGGGAGTATTTTGCTCTATGCGCTAGCATTACAAACAATATGATGACACAAACTATTCTTTGTACCATATTTTGGTGACCAAAAAAGTCTAAGTTCGTTTACAAACTAGACAAAATATTCGTTGGCAATTTAAGTATCAAAATGTACGGTTTTAATCACGTGTTTTTTTCCAAGAAAATTATTTTTTCATTATGTTTCAGTGATTGAACCGCCTTGATAAGAAAATCTTAATAATCATTGTGTATAATTATATATCAATTATTTAATGTCATTAAGGATACGCATAAATATGAAGACATTATTTTATACAAGACTTGAAGGCAACACCGGTGGCGATGAAGCATTCTTAAATGTCTTTAAAGACTATATGTTAAAAAATATTACAGAACAACACCATCAAATTCATTTATGCATAACTTATGACGAGATATCAAAAGAACGAGCAGAGAAAGTTAAAAAAAGTTGGCTGGACGAGTTATCAAAGAAAAATTTAACTGGAGAGGTCTGGCTCTTTTTGACGAATGAGCGCTCTCTTGAAAAAAGCATCCCGGGAATAAGAAACAAATATGTACAATTCAAGAAAGTAAATGCAAACAATCTAAATGTACTAGATCCCTCTATCGATTGGTACATTCATGAGATGGATAGTGATAGGTACTATCTACTCAGAAGTGGTAGCAAGCAGAAGCTAGAATTACCTAAAACAGGTAACTCACTAAGATTAACAGCAAAGACTTGTTTTTTCTCTAAGCAGCTATCGAACAACCCGGCAGACTATCCTTTACTGGTGCTTACAGAAGAGCCAGGGATAGATGAAAAAAATCCCAAAAGAGAACTAGCTTATTATAATGATATTGGGGTTACGTCCCCAGAGATTTTTCCTGTACTAAACTACAGTAAGAAAATTAAGAGTATTGTATCAGATCTAGAGAAAAAGAATAATAATATACTCAAGTTAACTGACGCTCATATTAGCAACCTAAAAGCTCAGTTTGGATTTCTCCCTGATGAATTCCTGATTACAAAAGAGGAAATGGACGAAATCAAAAGCAATTTACAGTTTCCCCCCAAAGTATTAGAGCAAATAGAGGAATGGTATAAGTTCAAGGAACTAACCCGTTCATTAAATACATTGGTATTTGCCGGATGGGCTCATTTACAAAATCAATTTACAGCAAAACATTTAAAGAGAGAATTTGAGCTACCAACAGAATGTAGAATATTGCTCAGCTGTGTTCCTGGGATGAGTATCAATGGATTTGAGTTTGTAACTGGATTAATAAATCATACAGACTTTAGAAACATACATGTTCTGCAAACAGGAATTAGAGGTAATGGCGGGTTTCCCATGATATCCAAATTAGCCAAAGAAGAAATACTAGCTCCAAAGACTCGACAAGCCTGGCTAAACCATATTGGAAATGACTTCAAAGAAAAGGCGGGGACCTCGGGTAAGAAACAAAGTGATAAATTGATTGTTATTTATTGTAGCAAAGATGCGCCTGGGGATGCAGGCAAATTATTCTTGCAAGAGATTAGTCAAGAGCTTAATAAAACTGACGAGCTTCCAGAAAACTGGCCGGTTATTTTAGTAGGGACAGATACTGAAAGTCGCGCATATACAGAATGGCAATATCTTTGTAATGAACGTTTATTCCCCCTGTATCCTATCCCTCGTACTGAAACTACGGAAATATTAATGCGTGGTTTACATGATGCTAAATACGCTATGGCAACTGGTTCCTACTCAATATTAGAAGCTCGATATCTGGGTATTGATCATTGTGAATATTTGGCACCAGTACACATGCGATTATTAACAGCGATGCTCAACGCAGCAAAAAAAGAAAAGAATGAAAAGCATTTAATAACAGAAGAAGAAGGGATGATGCACCAAACATTCCTTGCTGGAAAAACTGCTGGCGAAGAATTAAGTAAATATTTATTGCCAAACTGCAACGAGAGCTTTTTTCACATTAGCAATGCATGGAGTATTACTGCAGCAGATGAGATTGTAAAATATATCATGGAAGCTAAAAATAAACCCCTTCCTATGACAGCTCACGTATCGTCTAGCGAAGAGGATAATATAGAAATTGCTAGTTCTTATAGTAATCGCTTTTAAAGCAAACAAGGTTAATTATTTTAAACAGTATTACCATAATTAAAACAAAAATGCTAAAATTAAATTATGATATTGCTTTTAAAAACATATTTATTACAAAAGGATAAACAACTATGTCTAGAGACAAGTTTTTTAAGTCGGAAAAAAATATTTCTGCGGAGCCAATAAATACTGACAAATTAGCCGCTGTGGTAATTCAATATGTGAAGACTATAAGCCAAGGAATCTATGATTTTAAGATACCTAAAACTAAAGATGGTTTTACTAAGCAACAAAAATCATGTTTTATTAAACAACTGTTAAACAATTCTTCCATTGACTTTCCTCTATCAAAGGTACCCGATTCAATAGACGCTAATTTGTATAATATTGTGAACCTTGCCGCATCATTGATGCTTTTTGAAAAAATATCTAATTTAAATGCAAGTCAAGACAGATTAGCGGCCTTACAAGCGGCCGGAATAGCATTTTTTGTTAACGTGGGTATGCCTGGCCCCATTATCATTTACGCCGATGCGATTGAAAAATGTGATAATTTTGATGACATCTCGATACAAGCGACATTAAGAGAGCTACTCGATAAACTTAATACTCGAGAAAATACTTTTCCGAATTTAACACCAGTTGCATTCACATACCTATTTCAGAATTGGACTAACATAGTAAGTTTATTTAACGCCCAACATCGCGCCAGAATAGACACAGAAATAACAAGATTAACAAACATTAATCAAAATTTATCTCAAATGATAGATAGTACTGAATTGAGCTTTATTGATAAATGTATTGCTACCATTTGGAACAAATTAGAAATTAACATCCCTGCCCCAATACTTATGGATGAGGTTATTCATGATGATCTCAAAAAAAAATACTAATCTAATTTAATTTTCAATATGAATGTATGTGGCTTCGGGTGAGCGGGTTTACTGAAACTTCGCTTTCCTCTATTTTTGGCTCTAAGCCAGGATAATTCTTGGTCTGAAGTATTTGCTAAGAATACATTTAGAGCACCATGAAGCCATAGTTCCAACTCACACTTTATGAGATAATTGGCGAGAATTATATGCCTGCTAGAATAGCAGCAATTACTTTTTCGGGTTCATTAGCTTTAGTAATTGGACGGCCAACAACTAAATAATCACTACCCGCCGCTCTTGCTTCTGCAGGCGTCATAACACGTGTTTGATCGTTTTGAGCATCAGTCGCAAGTCGAATACCCGGAGTTACCGTGATGAAGTCCGATCCGCAGATATTTTTAATTTCTTTTACCTCATGTGCAGAACTTACAACCCCATCTAAACCAGATTCTTTAGTTAGACGCGCTAAGTCCTTAACATGTTCCATTACAGGAAGAGTTATGCCTATTGAAGCCAAGTCTTCCTGACTAAAACTGGTTAACACAGTTACTGCAATTAATATAGGTCTGTTTACTCCATATGACTCTAGCGCTTGTCTTGCAGAGTACATCATGTTCATTCCGCCAGAGGCATGAACATTCATCATCCAAATCCCTAAATCCGCGGCCGCCTTGCAGGCATTGGCTACGGTATTAGGAATATCATGAAATTTTAAATCTAAAAAAACCTTAAACTTCCGATCAACTAATTGCCGCACAAACCGAGTTCCCAAAAGGGTAAACAGCTCACTACCAACTTTTAAGGAGCATTCGTTTGGATCCAACTGATCAATTAAATTAAGAGCATCCTGCTCATGATTAAAATCCAGTGCAACAATTAATGGGGATGACATTAGGCCATAACCTCTTCTTCTTGAGGCATTAACGCTTTTTTAACTGCCTCAACAACTTTGACTTGCTCAGATTCTTGCAAGTAAGGATGCATGGGTAAGCTAATTACACGGCGACTTGCTCTCTCTGCATGCGGAAAATCACCTTCTGAATAGCCTAAATAAGCCATTGCTGCTTGTAAATGTAAGGGTGAGGGGTAATGTACTGCTGTGGGAATACCCGCCGCCTGCATAGCGTGTTGGAACTCATCACGATTATCCACTTCAATGGTATATTGTGCAAAGACACTCGTGTTATGGTTATGGATAAATGGTGTTCTGGCCAATGAAGAAAGCATCTGATCATAGCGCTTAGCTACTTTTTGACGCATGATAATTTCATCTGGGAATAATTTCATTTTTTCAAGCAAGACTGCGGCTTGAATTGTATCCATGCGACCATTGATACCAATACGACTATGGGAGTAGCGCGCATTTTGCCCATGAATTCTAACTTCAATTAATTTCTGAGCTATTATGTCGTCGTTCGTAAAGCAAGCCCCAGAATCACCATAGCCACCTAAAGGCTTTGAAGGAAAAAAGCTTGTGCAGCCAATTGTTGATAAAGCACAAGAGCGTTTGCCTTTATAGGTAGCACCAAAGCTTTGTGCCGCATCTTCAATTACCGCAATACCGTATTTATCAGCAATCGCATTAATTGCATCATGGTCAGCGCATTGACCATATAAACCAACTGGCATAATTGCTTTAGTTTTGCTCGTAATCGCCGCTTCCAGCTTTTGGGGATCCAGGTTATAAGTTAATGGATCAATATCAACGAACACTGGTTTCGCATGGCAAAGACTGATTACTTCTGATGTTGCAAAGAAACTAAAGGGGCTTGTAATAACTTCATCATCTGGTTGAATTTCTAAAGCCATTAATGCCATTAATAAAGCATCTGTTCCACTTGAATTCACAATAGCATGTTTAACACCAACAAAATCCGCTAATTGTTCTTCCAATTGGGCGATTTCAGGTCCCATGATGTATTGACCATGGTTTAATACATTTCGTATGCCATTTAAAACTTCGTTCTCAATTAAGGAATACTGTGTTTTCAAATCGATAAATTGCATCTTAATCTCTTCATATAGTGTATAAACGTTAATCGTATCGCCTTGATAGGTTTATCCTTTACGTTATCAAAACGTTACCACTAATACCCTTCTAAGCCATGCACCGGCTTCATTCTTCCCCAGTTTTTACAACTGGGACAATGCCAATGCAGATGCTTACCACCAAAACCACAATGGCTGCATCGATACACTGGTTTATTATCTAAAAACTTGCTTGTAATATCATAAAGCATTTGTAATTTGTCGCGCACTTTTCCATGAGCAGATTCAAGGTGCCAATTAATCAAATGGTTTAAACCTCGTATGGATGGATGTTTGCTCAAATTATCCGCCACAAAATCAATAGCGGCATCCATGTTCTTGTGTTGTCTTAAATAGTCTGCAATTACAAAAATTACTGACGCTCTTGGATGATGTTCCAAGGTGTCTTCAAGGTAATCAATACAATCAGCCATGGAGTCTAACTCCATATGGCATCGAACCAATGGCTCAATAATTTCAGTTAAAAAGTCTGCGTCTTGTTGCGGAACTCGTTTTAAAGAACGAATAGCATGTTTATAACGCCCTTCTTTCATTTCCAAGCCAGCATGCATAAGGCTTGCACGTACTGAATCTGAATCAACATTCATTGCTTGTTTGATGCAATAGGCCGCGCGATCAATCGAATTAGCTTTTAAAGCTTGATTCGCCATTTCACAATAATAGTGTGCTGCTTGCATATGAAAACTGGTACCTGTAGAAATTTCCAGTTTTTTAATAATATCTAGCGCCTTTTCCCAGGCTTTTTCTTGTTGGTATATTGCCAATAAACCATGCAAACTACGCGTTTCTTTTGATCCACCTAATTCAACAACTTCTAGAAAAATCCGCTCGGCACGGTCAAAGAGTCCTGCACTCATATAATCTTGTCCCAAGGCCATTAAGGACTCTTTTCTTTGCTGAATACTAAGTTGTGGTCTGGCAATTAAGTTTTGATGAATACGAATAGCTCGATCAACCTCACCACGACGTCTAAATAAGCTTCCCAGTGCCAAATGGGTTTCCACTGTATCGCTATCAACTTCTAATAATTTAATAAAAATATCAACGGCTTTATCTGATTGCTCATTTAATAAATAATTTAACCCCACAACATATTCACGAGACAAGCGATTATAAAGATTGGGATCTGGTTTCGATTTATTGCGGTTTGCTACCCACCAGCCTGACCATGCAGCAGCAGGCAATAGTAATGGCCACAAATCAATCATTTAATATTCCCCTCTCGCTTTTTTATTAAGTTCCATCATAATAAAATTAATGTTGATCTTGTAAAGGTATTGAACGAAGATTTTTAATTTCTTTTTCTGTCAACTTTAATTGGTTTCTTATTCGAAGACACTCGGCCTTTAAACGCCAATAACGCCCGATAAAGAGAATAAATCCAATCAAGATCCCGATCCCTAACATAATGGTTATTAGAACCGATATAGGCATAGATACTGTATTAAAATAAAAATTAACATCCACAGAAGCAGCATTTAATGCTGCAAAACTAACGCCAATAATAATAAGCAGTATATAAATAACCAGCATTACTATGCGCATAATTGTTCCTTTTTTGTTGGTTGAGCATTTTCGCTCAACAATCAATTTCTGCAATAAGTACAGCGTTACTTATTCGCACCATAGTTAGGGGGAATACCCAAACTATGGTGCTGGACTTTTTATAAGTAAGTGTTTACGTAATGGCATCTGCATTATAGCAGTATTAGCGTATCATAATGTTAACGCGATTACGTAAACACTTACATTAACTCTTCAGAATAAAATAAAAAGCGTAGACAAAATCTACGCTTTTTAACTCATTAATTAAGAAGGAAACTATTCGCCTTCTTTGCTTGCCATTTTCTCTTTAAGCAAATCGCCTAAAGTAGTTGTAGAAGCACCTTCAGTTCTAGAGTACTTCTTAATAGCATCAGCTTCATCTTGAGCATCTTTCGCTTTCACAGAAAGAGAAATTGAACGGTTTTTGCGGTCAACATTGATGATTTTCGCTTCGATTTCATCACCTTCTTTGACAACAGTCGTTGCATCGTCAACACGCTCATCAGACAGTTCACTAGCACGGATAGTACCAGTAATCTCATCAGTCAGCGAAACAGTAACAGTTTTTGCATCTACTGCAGTCACTTTACCTTTAACGATCGCACCTTTAGTGAACTCGTCAACATAGCTCGTGAAGTTATCACCTTCTAATTGTTTCAAGCCTAAAGAAATACGCTCACGTTCTGGGTCAATTGCAAGAATAACCGCTTCTAATTCTTGACCTTTCTTAAACTGTTTCACAGCTTCTTCGCCAGCAACAGTCCAGGAAATATCAGATAAATGAACTAGACCATCAATCTCACCATCTAAGCCGATGAAAATACCAAAGTCAGTAATAGAACGAATCTTTCCAGTTACTTTTTGGCCTTTAGAGTGCGTAGAAGCAAATTGTTGCCATGGATTGCCAACACATTGTTTCATACCTAAAGAAATACGACGACGCTCTTCATCAATTTCAAGAACCATTACATCAACGATATCGCCCATAGACACAACTTTGCTTGGGTGAACGTTTTTGTTAGTCCAATCCATTTCAGACATGTGAACTAAGCCTTCAACGCCTTCTTCGATTTCCACGAAGCAACCGTAATCTGTAATGTTAGTAACTTTACCTTGTAATTTCTTGTGTAAAGGATAACGCTCAACCAGGTCAACCCAAGGATCGTTTCCTAATTGTTTCATACCTAAAGAAACACGGTTTCTTTCACTGTCAAAGCTTAATACTTTAACTTTTACGTCTTGACCAACTGACAATACTTCACTTGGATGCTTAACGCGCTTCCAGGAAATATCAGTGATATGGAGTAAGCCATCTATGCCACCCAAGTCAATGAATGCACCGTAGTCAGTAAGGTTCTTAACGATACCATGAAGCTCTTGGCCATCATGTAATGATTCAAGCAAGGCTTGTCTGTCAGCACTGCTTTCCTCTTCAACAACTGCACGTCGAGAAACAACGATATTGTTGCGCTTTAAGTCCATCTTAATTACTTTGAACTCTAGCTCTTTGCCTTCTAAGTAAGAAGGATCTCTTACAGGTCTAACGTCAACTAATGAGCCAGGTAAGAACGCGCGGATTGTACCGATTTCAACAGTGAAACCACCTTTAACTTTACCAGAGATAAGACCAGTAACAGTTTCATTGTTTTCGTGTGATTTAGATAGTTTGCGCCATGCTTCTTGACGTTTTGCTTTTTCTCTTGAAAGGAGCGTCTCGCCGTAGCCATCTTCAACTGAATCCAATGCTACTTCGACAGTATCGCCTAGGCTAACCTCCAGTGCTCCGTCTTTGTCGTAAAACTCTTCTACGGCAACAATACCTTCGGACTTAAGTCCGGCATTTAAAATGACATAATCATCATCAATACCAATAACTTTAGCAGTGATAATGGCACCAGGATAAAATTGAGCACCAGCAATACTTTGCTCAAACAATTCTTTGAAACTTTCAGACATGTTAATAAACTCTTTAGTAAAAAAATGAAAGCATGAGTCCCACTCAGCTCCCCCCCTAAAACAAAGCCCGTTCTCCCCTGCCATCTTGATCAAACTTGCCAAGATAACAAAATGAAAACAGACTTTTACTTAAACATTATTCAAGCGTTCCTCTATTAATTTTAATACAGTATTGAACACTTGTACAATGGTTAATCTTGTTGTATCAATTTTCACTGCATCATCTGCAGGCTTCAATGGCGCGTGAGTACGTGCAGTATCCCTTGTATCACGTTTAACCAATTCTTCTACAACCTGCGCGAGGCTAACATTATTTCCTTTCTCTTTCAACTGTAAATAACGTCTATTTGCTCTTTCTTGCTCATCTGCATACAAAAAAATCTTTAAAACAGCGTCAGGAAACACCACAGTTCCCATATCACGCCCATCAGTAACTAAGCCTGGGGACTGCGCAAAATTACGTTGTCGCTCTAATAAAGCTAATCGTACTTCTGGAATTGCTGCAATTTTTGAGGCATCTTGCCCACATTGCTCGCTGCGAATAGCCATACTTACATCTTCATTATTCAAGATGACTAAGGAAGCATTATCCTCCGAAGATTCAAAACGCAAGTCTAAAGTACGAGCAAGTTCTGCAATTTGGTTGATGTCCTGGAAATCAATATTATTTTTTCTAATGGCATAAGCCAAAACTCGATAAATTGCGCCACTATCGAGCATATTCCATTGCAAATGCTTGGCAAGTAAATGGCATAAAGTCCCTTTACCAGTTCCACTTGGACCATCCAGGGTAATTACGGGAATTTTTTTATCGTACATGTTCAGCTACTTCCTCTACTTGAAGTTGAAGTTCTTTTGCTGTTGTAACAAATAATGGGAATGATGTTGCCACATTGGCACAATTTTCCACTGTTACTGGCGCAGAGGCGACTGCTCCAGCAATTGCAAAAGACATTGCGATACGATGATCACCTAAACTATCCACTGTCCCGCCTTGTAATTTACCTCCTTCAATCAAAGCCCCATCCTCTAAGGCCTGGGCTTTAACTCCTAACTGATTCAACCCATCAACCATCGCAGCAATGCGATCACTCTCTTTGAAACGTAGTTCTTTTGCGCCACGTAATGCAGTTTGACCTTCAGCACATGCTGCAGCAATAAAAATAATAGGAAACTCATCGATTGCAAGTGGAACAAGATCTGGGGAGATATTAATGCCCTTCAATGAAGCATGTTGCACACGAATATCAGCAACCGGTTCTTCACCCTGCTGGCCCTGATTTAATAGAGTAATATTAGCACCCATCTCTAAGAGTATATGTAAAATCCCAGTGCGTGTAGCATTAATACCCACGTTACGGATAAGAATATCAGAACCAGGAATAATAGTAGCCGCAACAATAAAAAAGGCTGCAGAAGAAATATCTCCAGGAACGAAAATCTCTGTAGCCATGCATTCGCTTTTAGAATCCACTGTAATGGAGTTTTCTTTACGAGATACAGGATAAGAAAAACTTTCTAACATGACTTCAGTGTGATTACGGCTAATACCCGTTTCAGTAACAGTCGTCTCACCGTCTGCATACAAACCAGCTAATAATACACAGGATTTTACTTGAGCACTTGCTTCAGGCATAACATAATTAATGCCCTTCAGGTTCTTACCGCCTTTGATTTTAATCGGCGGCTTTCCGTTAACCGTAGATATATCAGCTCCCATCTGCATTAAAGGCTTGCTAATACGCAGCATAGGACGCCTCATTAGGCTTTCATCCCCGATTAATTCACTGTCAAAATCTTGAGCGGCTAATAATCCAGCCAACAAACGCATGCTCGTTCCAGAATTACCACAGTCAATCGGTTGAGTAGGTTTCTTTAACCCATGCTTGCCTACACCATAAATAACAACTTGTTGCTCATCAGGACCTTCAATATTCACCCCCATAGCACGAAAAGCCTGTAGGGTAGCCATACAATCCTCGCCATCAAGAAACCCGTTAATTACAGTAGTTCCTTTCGCAAGAGCACCAAATATAATAGAACGATGAGAAATTGATTTATCCCCTGGAACGCGGATTTCACCGGTTATTGAATGCGATGGCTTACTAAGCAAATTAATTCTTTTCACGAGCAATTTTTCCTTGCAAATTCAGACATAAACTCAATTAAGGCATCAACGCCAGACATCGGCATGGCATTATAAAGACTAGCACGAATTCCGCCGACGAAACGATGTCCCTTTAAAGCACTTAAACCATGCAATTGTGCCTGATGTATGAATTGATCCTCAAGCTCAGGATTCTTTAATGAAAAACAGACATTCATTATTGAGCGTGCTTCTTTATCAACATGAGTAGTATAAAAATCATTTGCATCTAAATATTGGTATAATTTAGCTGCTTTTTTACAATTTACTTCATACAGAGCATCAACTCCGCCTTGGGCTTTAACCCAATCAAACATTTTGGATGCCAAATAACAATTAAAAACAGGTGGTGTTGAATACAGTGAATGCTGTTCCGTTTGAAATTTATAATCAAACATAGTAGGAACAGGTGGATTTGGAATTTTTGTTAATAAATCATCGCGAACAATCACCACCGTTAAGCCAGCATTAGCAATATTTTTTTGTGCGCCAGCAAAAATCAAACCGTAATCACGAATATTAATCGGCTCACTCAACAAACAGGAAGTCATATCGGCAATTAGAGTAAGCCCTTTGGCCTTTGGAACAAAAGGAAAATGAACGCCATTAACCGTTTCATTCGGGGTGTAATACAAATAACTAGTATTTTCTTTTAACTCCCATCGCTTAGAGTCGGGAATAGACTTGTAGCCATTTGCCTCATCACTTGCCACACAATAAGCTTTTTTTAATCGTTGTGCTTCAAGAAGTGCGATATGAGACCAAATTCCCGTGTCCAAATAGCCAGCTTCCTCATCGGGATGTAAAAAGTTCATGGGAATCATGGCGAACTGCGTACGAGCAGCACCACCTAGGAATAAAACCTGATAATTTTGTGGTATACCTAATAGGTATCTTAGTGTGTGTTCAGCATGCTCTAAAAGAGACATAAACTCCGGGGTTCGATGGCCTATCTCTAAAATCGACATCCCCGTATTATTCCAATCAAGAAGCTCTTCCTGGGCCTCTTTTAACAGAGACTCAGGAAGCATTGCAGGACCGGCACCGAAATTATAGGTCCTGGTTGTCATCATGATCATCGTTATTTTCGATTTCTAATGAACCTTCCTCGTCCAGATTATCCTCTAGCTCTTCAGAACCTTCACCTAAATCTTCAATTTTTTGCATACCAACGACTGACTCGCCGGAGCTGACGTTAATTAAGCGAACCCCCTGAGTATTTCGTCCAATGATCGACAATTCATTAACTCGGAAACGTACCAAGGTTCCTTTATCAGTAATCAGCATCGCTTCGTCATTATCATTCACTTGAACCGAACGAACTACTTTCCCGTTACGTTCCGTCACTTGAATAGAGATAACCCCCTGCCCTCCACGACCAGAAACACGATACTCTTCGATTGCAGTACGTTTTCCGTAGCCATTTTCAGTTGCAGTTAGGATGGTTCCATTAGGATGAGCAACGATCAATGAGATTACGGATTGGTCTTCTTCAATACGAATACCACGTACACCACGAGCAGTACGACCTGTAGATCTTACTTTTGATTCATCAAAGCGAATAACCTTGCCCGTATCAGTAAACAACATAATGTCCTTGGTACCATCAGTAATATCAACTCCAACCAAGCGATCATTTTCTTCTAAATCAATTGCGATGATTCCATTAGAACGTGGTCTGCTAAAGGCATTGAGAGGAACCTTTTTCACCGTACCATTCCGAGTAGCCATAAAGACATAAAATCCTTCCTGATAGACTCGAACAGGCAACATGGCATTAATTTCCTCGCCCTCTGCCAATGGAAGAATGTTAATAATCGGTCTACCTCTTGAAATTCGACTGGCTAAAGGTAGCTGATAAGCCTTCAACCAATACAATTTGCCGTGGTTTGAGAAGCACAACAAGGTATCATGAGTACTTGCAATCACTAAACGTGAAACGAAATCTTCGTCTTTAACGTTCGTTGCTGACTTACCTTTGCCGCCGCGACGTTGTGCTTGATAAGCACTTATAGGCTGATACTTCACGTAGCCTTGATGCGATAAAGTAACCACAACATCTTCTTCAGTAATTAAATCTTCTATCGTTAAGTCTTCTTGAGATGCGGTAATTTCAGTACGACGCTCATCTCCAAATTGGACTTTAATATCAACTAACTCATCACGAATCACTTGCATCAGTCGTTCAGGTGAAGCCAGAATGTCCAGCAATTCTTTAATTACTTTTAATAACTCTTCAAACTCACCAAGAATCTTGTCTTGTTCTAAAGCGGTCAAACGATGTAAACGTAACTCAAGTATTGCTTGCGCTTGTGCTTCAGATAATTTGTATCCTGTAGCCCCTAAACCAAACTCAGCAGCTAAATCGTCCGGTCTTGATGCATCAGAACCCGCGCGCTCAAGCATTGCTTTAACCATACCTGGCTGCCACTCCTTAGCTAATAAGGAAACTTTTGCATCTTGCGGTGTGGGCGATTGCTTAATCAGTGCGATCATCTCATCAATATTAGCCAAGGCAATACCTAATCCTTCTAATAAATGAGCCCGTGCTCTTGCTTTTTTCAAATCAAATAAGGTTCTGCGAGTAACTACTTCACGACGGTGTCTAATGAAGTACTCTAGAATTTCTTTTAAATTCAATGTGCGTGGCTGACCATCAACCAAAGCAACCATGTTAATACCAAATACGTTTTGCATTTGGGTATGGGCAAACAAGTTGTTTAGAATCACGTCGGCAACTTCATTACGCTTCAATTCGATAACAACTCGCATTCCCTGCTTATCCGACTCATCACGAAGACCAGAAATTCCTTCAATTTTCTTATCACGGACTAATTCAGCAATACGCTCAACTAAGCGTGCCTTGTTTACCTGATAAGGTAACTCATGAATAATAATTGCCTGGCGATTGGTGTCTTCGTCCGTTTCAATCTCAGTGCGAGCACGAATAACTACACGGCCTTTACCAGTACGATAACCTTGGATAATTCCAGCTCTACCATTAATAATCGCTGCAGTAGGAAAATCTGGGCCTGGAATAATTTCCATTATTTCATCCAGACTTAATTCAGGATTATCAACTAAGGCGATACAGGCATTAACAACTTCTGTTAAGTTATGTGGGGGAATATTTGTTGCCATCCCTACTGCAATACCTGAAGACCCATTTACTAATAAATTGGGTACTCGTGAAGGTAAAACCACAGGAGCAAACTCAGTCTCATCATAGTTTGGACTAAAATCAACGGTCTCTTTTTCTAAGTCGGCGAGTAACGCATGTGCTACCTTTGACATTCTTACTTCGGTATAACGCATTGCAGCTGGAGCATCGCCATCGACCGACCCAAAGTTACCTTGACCATCGACCAAAAGATAACGCATCGAGAATGGCTGAGCCATACGTACAATAGTATCGTATACTGCTGTATCACCATGGGGGTGGTATTTACCGATAACATCCCCTACTACACGAGCAGATTTCTTATAGGGCTTATTCCAATCATTCCCCAATTCACTCATCGCATAAAGTACGCGTCGGTGAACCGGTTTTAATCCATCACGCACATCAGGCAAGGCCCGACCTACGATAACGCTCATCGCATAATCCAAATAGGATTGCTTTAATTCGTCTTCAATATTAACTGGCAAGACTTCTTTAGCTAGATAAACCATGGTCTGGATGTATCCTTATGATAAATTCTGCGGTAAAGGATAACATACCGTCGGAGGTAATTGAATCAAGCGCTGAAAAAATGTAATTTTAAACAAAAATGGGGCCTTTCTCGGTAAAATATAATTCATATTTTCCCTGTCATTATTTATAAAACTCTACCATAATAGTGGATTAGAGTAGGTTTAAATTGACTGCACGTGTTAATTTTGTATATAGTGCCGCGCACAATAAAAATTACGATGCTTAGAAACAGGAGAAGCAATGACTAATAAAACAGCAAAACTTAGCATTGAAGGCCACGAGACATTAGAGTTACCAATTTATACACCTACTATGGGTAATGATGTTATCGATATTACTCAATTAGGGTCAAGTGGTGTCTTTACCTTCGATCAGGGTTTTCTTTCTACAGCATCTTGTGAATCTAAAATCACTTATATCGATGGTGATGATGGTATTTTGCTGTACAGAGGATATCCAATTGAACAATTGGCAGAAAAGAAAGATTTCCTTGATGTCTGCTACCTCTTGTTGAATGGTGAATTACCCAATACAGCAGAGAAAAAAGACTTTGTCGGTTTGATTAATAACCACACTATGGTACATCAACAAATGTACCAATTCTTAAACGGTTTCCGACGTGATGCACATCCAATGGCTATTATGGTAGGTATGGTTGGCGCCTTATCTGCTTTTTATCATGACACCATGGACTTAAATAATGCTCAAGACCGTTTTATTTCTGCAATTCGTCTTGTTGCTAAGATGCCTACATTAGCAGCCATGAGTTATAAATACTCCACTGGTTTGCCTTACATGTACCCGAAAAATAAAATGTCTTATGCAGAAAACTTTTTACATATGATGTTCGGGGTTCCTTCCGAAGAAATTACTCCGGATCCTGTTTTAGTTAAAGCATTAGATACTATTTTCATATTGCATGCAGACCATGAACAAAATGCCTCTACTTCGACTGTTCGTCTAGCAGGTTCAACTGGTGCAAATCCTTTCGCATGTATTTCTGCAGGTATTGGTGCTCTATGGGGCCCCGCTCATGGTGGCGCAAACGAAGCATGTTTGAATATGCTTAAAGAAATTGGTGATGTAAGCCGTATTGAGCACTACATTAAACGTGCTAAAGATAAAAACGATTCATTCCGATTAATGGGCTTTGGTCATCGCGTGTACAAGAGCTATGATCCAAGAGCTAAAGTAATGCGTCAAACCTGTTATGATGTTTTAGAAGCCGTTGGAGCAAAAGACGAGCCTTTATTCAAACTAGCAATGGAATTAGAGCGTATTGCCCTTGAAGATGATTACTTCATTGAGAAGAAGCTTTATCCAAACGTGGACTTCTATTCAGGCTTAACATTAAGCGCTATTGGTATTCCAACAAACATGTTTACAGTAATCTTTGCTTTAGCAAGAACTGTAGGTTGGATGAGCCACTGGATGGAAATGGTTGCCACTAAATCAAGAATTGGCAGACCACGTCAGCTTTATACTGGCGAAAAAACTCGCGACGTTCCTTAGTCGTATTAATAGCCAGGATGTAGGCTGTGCTTTACAGCCCAGCCTACTCTCATCAATAAATTGGTACGACCATTATAGCCTTAACTTCCCTCTGGTAATTTATCCCTTTAACATACCTAGCTTTGCTAATGCCTGCTGCCAACCCTGATAATCTGCCTCTACGATTTCATGCCTACGTTCGGGATAAAAACACTGTTCAATAGCCCAAGTAGCACGTACTTCATCAAGCGAGCTAAATATCCCACAACCTAATGCCGCCAATAAAGCAGCGCCTTTCGCCGTAGTTTCTATATCTTTAGGCTTTTGCACTTGCAGTTGGCATTGATCAGCTAAAAACTGCAAAAACCAGCTATTTGCGGCCATGCCTCCATCAACACATAATAAAGACAAATCTAGGTGACTGTCTTCGCGCATACAGAGAAGGACATCTCGCGTTTGATAACAGACCCCCTCTAACGCTGCTCGTGCAAAATGAGCTCGCGTACTGGAAAGAGATAAGCCAAACATTGCGGCACCAGGATTTGATAACCAATGAGGTGCACCTAAGCCTGTAAAGGAAGAAACTAAATAAACCCCATCATTGCCCTCTAAAGAGCGAGCTAAAGCCTCTGTTTCATCAGCATTGCTAATAATCTTCATCTCATCACGTAACCACTTTACCGTAGTCCCTGCGTGATAAAGGCTTCCTTCCAAACCATAAATGGTCTCACCCTTAATTTTATACGCAATGGTTGTTAATAATTTATGTTGCGACGCTACTGGTTTAGGTCCTGTATTTAATAGCAAAAAACCACCAGTACCATAAGTTGCTTTGACCATGCCCGAAGTAAAGCAGCCTTGCCCTACTAAAGCCGCTTGTTGGTCCCCAGCAACGCCAGTAATCGGTAGCTCAATGCCCAGCCATTGTTTATCAATTACTCCAAAATGGCTATCACTGGCATAAACCTCTGGAAGCACTGATTCAGGAATTGAAAATAGCGTTAATAAATCCTTATCCCATTGCTCGGTTTTAATATTAAAAAGCATGGTTCTGGAGGCATTTGTGACATCAGTTAAATGGCGATGCTCTTTCGTTAATCGCCAAATAAGGAAACTGTCTATGGTACCAAATGCCAACTCACCTTTCTCAGCAAGCTGCCTGGCTTGCGAGTTATTTTTTAATAACCAATTAAGTTTACTCGCTGAAAAATAAGGATCTGGAAGCAATCCTGTTTTTTCCTGAATCACTGATGCTTCAGACGAAAATGCCTGACAATATTCGGCGGTTCTTCGATCTTGCCAAACAATTGCAGGAGCCAGGCAAGCACCCGTATTTTTATCCCAGATGACCGTTGTTTCTCGTTGATTAGTAATACCACAGGCGAGAATAGCATCTAGAGGTACTTGCGCAACCATATCACGTAATGCGGTTAATGTTTTACACCATATTTCCTCAGGATCATGTTCTACCCACCCTGCCTCAGGATAATACTGTGTTAATGAATACTGACTACAAGCGATTAATTCGCCGCTTAAAGTATAAATCATTGCACGTGTACTGCTGGTTCCTTGATCAATAGCAAGTAAATAGTTCATCGTCTTGGCATTCCTTGTTTTTTATTACTAAGTTATAGTAATAAGTGTAATCTTTTTTTATGGAGACCAAAACATGGATCAAGTTTTTGATGTTGCAATTATTGGTGGCGGCATCAACGGTTGCGGTTGTGCTGCTGATGCGGCCTTAAGAGGCCTGTCTGTTGTTCTTATAGAACAAGATGATTTGGCGTCCAAAACCTCCTCTAATAGTACCAAATTGGTCCATGGCGGCTTAAGATATTTAGAAAATTACGAATTTACCCTAGTGAGGAAAGCATTGACCGAACGGCAGCGCCTTTTTGATTTAGCTCCTCACTTGGTGCGTGCTCAGCCACTGGTTTTACCCTATGAAAAACACATGCGGCCCTCTTGGTTTTTGCGATTAGGTTTATTTTTGTATGATCACTTAAGCAGTAAAAACCGCTTACCTAAATGCAAAAGTATCAACAGAAAAAAACAACCGCTGTATTTTTCCCCTTTAAAAGAAGGACTGGAACGCGGCTTTTTATTTTATGACGGCGCGGCGGATGACGCACGCCTAACCATTGCGAATGCACTTCAAGCCAAACTGCACGGCGCAACCATTCATACACAATCCACTGTCATCAAAACCCAAGTGGTTAATAATTTATGGCTTGTAACCATACAACCGCAATCAGGTCCAACCTACGCCATCCAGGCTAAAACACTAATCAATGCAGCGGGCCCCTGGGTTAAATCGGTCGAACAACTCACACATATCCCTGATCAGCAACAAATTAGCTTAGTTAAAGGCAGTCATATTCTAGTGCCTAAGTTATATGAGGGTGAGCACGCTTATTTTTTACAGCATGAAGATAAGCGGGTTATTTTTGTCATCCCCTATCATGGGTACAGCATGATAGGCACGACGGACGTGCCGCTAGATGAACCACTGGAACAGATTCGCATTAGTGATGAAGAAATTGATTATTTAATTAAATTAGTGAATACACACTTCAGAACTAAAATATCCGCAAATGATATAGTCTACACTTGGAGTGGCGTTCGCGCTTTATTAGCCAATGAAAGTAAGGAAGCTCGTTCCTTAAGCCGAGATTATAATTATGAATTTCAACTTAAACCTGCTCCTATAATTACCATTTATGGTGGAAAAATAACCACTTACAGGCAATTAGCAGAAGAAGCAATTAACCAATTTGGCGCTGTTTTTCCTAATCTAAAACCATCCATCACTGCAAATGCCCCCTTACCCGGAGCGACATTTGGAACCATGGATTTTTCCCAATACATTCAATATGCACAAAAGAAATATTCATGGATGGATAAAGAATTACTACAGCGCTATTTGTATACCTATGGAAGCCACATGGAAAAATTTCTCTCATTGAGCACAAGTGAAAAATCTTTAGGAAAAAACTATGGTTCAGGTTTGTACCAGGCTGAAGTAGATTATCTAATATTGGAAGAATGGGCTCGCAGTAGTGAGGACGTCTTGATACGTCGAACTAAGCTTGATTTAACACTGAATGCAGCCAGAAAAAAAGAACTGGCTGCTTATATTGAAAGTATTATTGCTTATCATCCTCTTCAAACTGAGCCTTTATTGCACTAACATCCGCAGCAACAGCCTGCTCAACTAACTCATGTAAGGTTGATGCGGGCATGCTTCCCGCATTAGAGTAAATAACAATACCTTCTTTAAACACCATCAAATGTGGAATAGAGCGGATTTCGAAAAAATCTGCTAACTCTTGCTCTGCTTCGATATTCACTTTAACAAATTTAATATGTGGATATTGACTCGAAACTTGCTCATAAATCGTTGCAAACTGCTTGCAAGGAGCACACCAACCAGCCCAAAAATCAACAAATACAATTTTGTTTTCATTAACTAATGCTTCAAAATCAGCACTAACTACATTTTCGCAGGGCATAGCTCTTCCTTAGCTTCAATAGAGTTAATAATTTTATGAAATACATCATCTACATTACCACTACCAGAAACGCTATGGAAAGCTGGAGCATCGTGATCACCACTTTCTGCCCAGGTTTTGTAATAATTAATTAACGGCGCTGTTTGTTTTCGGTATACGTCCAAACGTTTTTTTACGGTTTCCTCTTTATCATCTTCACGCTGAATTAAGGGCTCACCAGTAACATCGTCCAAACCTTCTTGTTTTGGTGGTTGATTAACGACATGGTAAACACGGCCAGATGGTTGATGAATACGACGCCCACTAATTCGTCGGATAATTTCATTATCATCTACCGCAATTTCAATGACATGATCCAAATGAATCCCTGCTTGCTTTAACGCATCAGCTTGCACTAAAGTTCTAGGAAAACCATCAAATAAAAAGCCATTTTTACAATCACTCTGCTTTAAACGCTCTTTGACTAAACCAATGATAATGTCATCGGAAACAAGACCACCTGCTTCCATAACTTTTTTAGCGCTTAAACCTAATGGGGTACCTTGCGCAATAGCTGCACGCAACATATCACCCGTTGAAATTTGTGGGATTTTATAGCGTTCAATTATTCGTAAAGCCTGGGTCCCTTTTCCGGCCCCTGGACCACCCAAAAGCATTAATCGCATCAAAAAACTCCTTAGGATATAGCTCAGTTTGATTCATCTGAGTATACATCACTTTTTATACGTTTATACCCAAGACTAGTTGAAATATTGGGTCTCTTTTAAATTCTGCTTCAAAAATAAAGCAAAATTTACCATAAAATTAAAACCAGGAACGCCTCTCTAGGCTTCCCCGGCAAGAATGCAGCTGCATTGCATAAAGTTGTGAGCGTGCTTTAACTTTACGCGCCACCGGCATTAACCATCCTTTTCTCAAATAAGACTTGCGCATATAACCCCCTACTCCCTCATGATAAGCGAGATAAAGATTATAGGCATCTGCTCGATTAACTCCAGCGCGTCGATTAGCCTGATTAGCGTACCAACCAATAAAATCAACTCCATCAGAAAAATTATGACGGGAAGATAATAATCCACCATTATTCTGTTTGTATTCATTCCAGGTTCCATGCAATGCTTGGGCATAGCCTGTAGCTGTGGTAGGTCTCTTCCAAGGAATAAATCCAAGTAATTTTTTACGTGGTGGCTTTGCATGTGCATCAAATTTTGACTCTTGATGAATAATAGCCATTTGCACTGGAACGGGAACCTTCCATCGATACTCAACATCTTTAGCATGAGTATACCATTTTGGATATTCTCTAAATATGTTACAGACATTATTCAAATCTGAAGGAGGTCTACTGACACAAGCAGTCAGCACTGTAACAAATAAAGGCAACAATATAAGGTTTAACTTCTTAAATTGAAACAAAGATTCCATAAACGATCAAATAAGAAAAAGGAAGATTTTAACAAATTTAATTCGTACAATCTATGCAAATATAAATTAAATGACTGTTGCCTCCTTTAGCTTGCATGATACTATTTGCCTTTGTAACTCACTAAAAGAATAAGTAATTTCCATGAGCATTCTGGTATTTGATATTGAAACCATTCCGGACATTGAATCTGGACGTAAGCTATATGATTTACATGGATTATCTGATGAGGATACTGCCCAGGCCATGTTTGCCCTAAGACGTGCCAAAGTAGGTAATGATTTTCTTCCCCACTATTTACAACGAATATGCACTATTTCTTTAGTTCTTAGCCAAGGCGCTCATATTAAGGTTTGGTCACTAGGTGATGAGAAATCGGATGAAAAAGAATTAATTACTCGTTTTTTTGCAGGAATTGATAAGCACACACCTACCTTAGTTAGCTGGAATGGCAGCGGATTTGATTTACCGGTATTGCATTATCGTGCCTTACTCCATGGTATTCCCGCCCCGACCTATTGGGAGTCTGGAGAAAATAATCAGGCGTTCCGCTGGAATAATTATCTAAGTCGTTTTCATTACCGTCATATGGACCTTATGGACCTTATTGCCGGTTATCAAAATAAAGCCTTTGCACCTTTAGATGAAATATCCAGTATGTTAGGTTTTCCGGGAAAAATGGGCATGAGTGGCTCCAAAGTATGGGAGCAATATTTTGCTGGAAACATAAAAAGCATTCGTGATTATTGTGAAACGGATGTGCTCAATACTTTTTGTGTGTTTCTACGCTTTGAATTAATCCGTGGTGTAATTAATCAGGATGAATATCAAAACTCGATTGAGCGCTTAAAGTCATATTTAGGTTCGGAGAATGAAAAGCTGCATTTACAAGAGTTTTTGGGGAATATGGCATAAAAATCTCGGAAAGTTCTACACCTGCCTTATGTAGGCTGGGCTGTAAAAACCAGCCTCGGAATTTGCATGAGCTCTTTTTGCTGGGCTTTACAGCCCAGCCTACGTTTCACACTACAATTTTGCTGTTAGCTTAAAAAGATCTGGGGACAGGCGACTCACCCATCGCATGATCTAACTCAATAAACTCCAACGCTCGTAAAAACGCAGAACTATCCAAATACTCCAAAGTGCGCAAATAACGCTCCGCACCTAAATTAGCATATTCACTTACATCTACAGCAGTAGCTTCAAACGCTAATTGCATCCAGGCCCATAAAGTAATCCACCACTCAATCACGGGTTTATACACCTGATACCAAGCTAGAAAAGATTCGTTCACCATTCCTTCACCGAAATAAGCCTCTAAATAGATTAGCTCCTGTTCTTTCGATAACTTGCCTTCAATTGCAAAATAAGCTAAATCCCACAGAAAATCATTATTGCTTGAGTATTCCCAGTCAATCTGATAAATCACTTCACCCTGATCGGAATCGGTCAGCATGTAATTCAGTGGAGTTGAGTCATTATGGCAAGGTACTTTATTAATTTGGTAAGAGGAGAAAAGCTTTTGCAGTTCATTCATTTTCTTAGCAATGAAATTTACTCGCTCTGGAAAAGGAAATTTTTTTTCCTCCAAAGTAGCTAACAAACCTGCATTACGTATAAATACATCCGTAGTATTTAAAAACTGCTTTGATTGATGCAGTACTTTTGCTTTTTCTGCCAAAGTCTTTAATATTTCTGCGCGTTCTAACCTGTTTTTATCAAGGGATTTTACACCTGCAATAAATTCAGTCACTTGCACGCCGGAATCCCCATTAAAATAAGCAACAGGAACATTCAATTTTAACTCAGAAGTTTGCTGCGCATTATTTTGCTCATGCTTTCTGTCAACAGAAAATAAAGAGACATCTCCAGGAAAACGCACCACCCATCGTTTACGTTTCTCTGACTCATAATTAGTACCTACCGTAAGCTTGTAAGTCGCATTGGTCATCCCACCTGTCATTAATTTGAGACTTAAAATATCCAAAGTTAGCTGGGAAAACATGGGAATTTCGTTGATTTGAGGAAGTAAGCGCATGTAGTTCTGGGCTAAGATCACTAACTCGTCCCATTCTTCAGAAATAGCAGATACATTCTGCAAAGACTCCGCATCAAGAAAGCTTAGAATATAAGCCGCTAAACCTGTTTTAAGTCTATATTTAACGCCTTTATCGCTGGTAAAGAAAAGCCATTTCATGAGATTACCTTTTGATGAAAAATCTCTAATGATACAAAAAAGAAGCAGGTGATTACAACAAAGGCCACCTTGCGATATTAATAGACCATGAGAATGAGTATTTGCACATTGATCTACTGACAAGAATCGAGTAAACTGTCTTTTAGTTCATTAAGTAATCATTTAGTCTTGATATCCACCACCAAATAATGAGTGTATAACGCAACATAAAAGCATCCAAGACTTAATCAAAACAGTAAAGCAGCATCAAAACAAGGCTTATTTTATGTCCCAACCATTAATTCCGATTACTAAAAAACAGGCCACTCTTTTTGCATGTTTTCTCGTACTGTATGAGTTCTTAACGTATATCGCTAATGACATGATTATGCCCGGTATGATTAGTGTTACTCATGCATTTAACGCGCCTGAATCTGCCGTTGCAACCTCGCTTACCATTTATATTCTTGGTGGAGCCAGCTTACAAATATTCTTAGGGCCCATATCAGATGCATATGGTCGTCGCCCGATGATGTTGCTTGGCGCCTGCTTATTTTTTATTTTTACCCTATTTATTGCGTGCTCAAACTCAATGAGCCAATTTATGACCGCCCGTTTCTTTGAAGGCATGGGGCTATGTTTTATTGGTGTTATTGGTTATGCAACCATTCAAGAAATTTTTGACGAAATGGATGCTATTCGCCTTATTTCTATTATGGCCAATGCCACGATTCTCGCACCATTATTAGGACCGCTTTTGGGGGCTGTAGTCATCCATTATATGTCCTGGCGTTATATCTTTATTTCTATTGCTCTATTCGCCTTGATTGCTCTGTGGGGATTATGGCGTTATATGCCAGAGCCTATTGGACAAAAAAAGACAAATGGTGAGCTGACTCCTAAAACCAAGATTTCAGCTAAGCGTGTTTTTGCTAATTACAAGGCCTTGTTTACCAATAAAGTATTTGTCATGGGAACTTTGGCTATAGGTACCGTGGGCATTCCCTGCCTTGCCTGGATTGCCTTATCACCTATCATTTTAACTGTCGAGGCTAAACTAACTGTAATCCAATATGGGCTTTGGCAGCTGCCCGTTTTTGGCGCCACAATATTAGGTAACTGGTTTTTACATAGGTTAACCTATAAGTATGAAATTAAAAAAATCATTTACTTAGGCTGTGGAATTATGACTATTGGGGCGGCATTAACGTCCGTCTTACCCTATCTGTATGGAAATGATTACCATTATCTGATGCCAGGGATCATTATTTATTTCTTTGCTTTAAGTGTGATTAACGCACCACTCAATAGATTCTGCCTCTTTGTTACCTCCGTAAGCAAAGGAACCACATCCGCATTAGTGAGCTTAAGTGTTATGGTTATTGGCGCACTTGGAACCGAAGCAGCAAATATCATCTATAAAGATCATAATAACTTACACTTCGCACTGTATTGCAACCTAATGCAGCTTGTATTCTTTACCTTTGCTGGGCTGGCATTTTGGATGCATAAACCGGTAAAAACTGAAGCAGCAGAAGCCTGCTAGGATTATAATTCGTTAAAATAATGTAGCCTGGTTGCAAGCAACCAGGCTAGGCTTAATCATTGTTCATCATTGCTTTGCTGGATGGGATTCTTTAAGTAAGAAGGTTGCGATTAGCAAACTAGCTAAGAAACATAATGGCATAACCAATAACGCAGTTTGGTAACCTGATATGCTGTATACATGTACTCCATTCACAACATGTCCAGAATTAGTATGTTGTAAAATATACCCCACTAAAGGTTGAAATATTGCACCGCCAATTAATACAGACAGATTATTAAAACCAGACGCGGTTCCTACATATTCAGCCGTATTATTTTCTTTTACAACCGCAAAGCTTACAGTTTGACCACCAGCACCTAAGCCTAAAACAAATAAAACAAAAGGCGCCCAACCATAAGTAAGCCCAGGCAAATAAAGAAGTATTAACGTGGCTACTAATCCTAAAACGGCACTGGTAATCAACGCAATGCGTCGGCTCTCAATCTTGTCACTAAGCCATCCCAATAGCGGACTACCAATTCCAATACCAATCCAAATCATACTGCATAAAGCTGAGGCCGCAACTACGCTAATTTGGAATTTTTCTTGAAGAAAAGGAACACCCCATAAGGCTGCGAATACAGCAATTGGAGTCCAAATTGCAAATGCGTAACTACCGATAATCCATGTATGCGCATGTTTACACACAGCAACTAATCGCTTCCATTCATCGCGAAGGTAATGCCCAGGGACCTTCTGATTTTGTTGATCCGGGTAATCACGAATATACATCCAGAAAAATGCGGCTAAAACGAAACCAACAAAGGCTAAGATAAAGCTTGCATTACGCCAGCCAACACCCTGAATTAAATAAGCTAAAGGCACTTCGCCAAACATAGCCCCAACTGAACTCATTAGCTGGGCAACACCTGCCAGAATAGCGAAATAATGAGGAGGGAACCAACGTGATAACAGTACGAGGACACCAATAAAAGAAAATGCAGAGCCAATTCCAATGAGGAAACGACCAATACAGGCAGTAAATACGCTATCTGTCGAAGCAAAAAAGGCTGACCCTAAAGCACATAAAAGAATAGCAACCGTCATCAACTTTCTAGGGCCATAACGATCATATAAAACCCCCGCTGGCAGTTGGGTAGGAGCATAAGCATAAAAATAAAAGGCTGAGATAAACCCAAATCCTTCGCCGGTCACACCAAAAGTTTTCATCATGGGCTCTGCCATAACGCTTGGTGCCACTTGCAAAATAAATTCGTATAGATAAAAGGATGCCGCCAAGAAAAATATAAAATAAGCTGTTGTTAAACTACCCTTTTCTTTTTGATGTGTGTTCTCAGTGTAATATGCGCTCAATTTCAAATCACTCCGTTGTGGATCATTCATTTAAGCCTATAGCGATTTACTTTGTCAATATGATTTTGTTAGATTTGATGGGTTTACCTTGATAAAACAAGAGTAGCCCGTAGTACGACTTCGTCTAATACCGGCTACGTCTCTCTAGCTACTCGGATAGATCGCGCCTAAAATTGCAGGCTTTTGTGAGCCAGTTATAGCACCTAGGTCGACTGGTTGCTGATTGACAGTTTGCGCAGCCAACCAAGCAAACAACATGGCTTCTAAATAATCGGGGCTTACTCCTACCTCGGCCACACTTTTTACTACAACCTTCGGTAGCAAATCTTGAATCATTTGCTTCAGCGCAAGATTATGCGTGCCGCCTCCGCACAAAAATAGTTCTTTTACCTCTTTATGCATATCGGTCATTGCATCGGCAATGGGATGTGCCGTAAATGCCAATAAAGTTTTCTGCACATCCGCTGCTTTATAAGCTTGCTTTAAATGCGATTCTAACCAAGCTAATGAAAAATATTCCTTACCTATACTTTTGGGAGCGGTTAATTGAATAAAAGGATCAGCTAATAACGTATCTAACAGAGGTTGAATCACCATTCCTTGTTGCGCCCAAGTGCCATTCGCATCAAATGACTTACCTTGGTGTTTAGTAATCCAAGCATCCATCAAACAATTTCCAGGTCCAACATCCCAGCCACGCGTGGCGTGCCCAGCATTTATAAAAGTAATATTAGCAATTCCACCAATATTAACTAAAGCAACATGGGAAAATTGTTTGCTGAATAGCTCTTGGTGGTACAGAGGTGCAAAAGGTGCTCCCTGCCCCCCATTTACTAAATCGCGCGTACGAAAATCTGCAATTACAGTAATGCCCGTTAATGAAGAAAGGGTATGCCCACAACCTAATTGTAATGTATAAGGAATACTGCTTTCCGTATTATGACATACGGTTTGCCCATGACTTCCTATCGCACAAATATCTTTAGCACTCAAGGCCGCTTCGTGCAAAACCTCCTTGACTGCGTGTGCAAAATCGCGACCGACTAGGGTATTCAATTGGCATATCAAAGCCAAACTTAAATCAGAACCATCGAGTAGCTTATTTAGGCCGAGGATTACCTCATCACTGTATTTTTTAGTAATACCGCAAATTAATTTATTTGAGGGAATATCAACAATTGCTGCATCGATGCCATCCATGCTAGTTCCCGACATTAATCCTATAAATAGAGTCATTAGTTCCTCACTAATTAAGATTGGTATTGACCGTCCGCCTCTGTTCAGGCTCTCTTTGAATATAGGTGGATCCTCTTGGTCTATTGATCTGCCCAAGCGGCGAGAATTCGGCCAAGATAGTTTTTCTTACCTTGATTATGGGACAGAACCCCAACCTATAACCTATGCTAATTTAAAACACTCATAAAAATTTCTAGTAGTCACTTCGGCAACCTCTTCATAACTGATACCACGCAACTGAGCCATAGCTTCCGCCACATGCTTTACCAAGGCAGGATGATTTTGCTTACCGCGAAATGGTACTGGCGCCAAATAAGGCGAATCAGTTTCAATAAGGATTCTATCTAGAGGCACTTGACGTGCAACCTCTTGTAATGCAGTTGCATTTTTAAAGGTTACAATGCCTGAAAATGAAATATAAAAATTTAAATCAATTGATTGCATTGCAATGTCCAAACTTTCAGCAAAGCAATGCATTACCCCACCTATATCTTGGGCATGTTCTTCAGCCATTAATTTAATGGTATCTTCCGCTGCTTGACGAGTATGAATAATTAGAGGCTTAGAAGTAATTAAAGACGCCTTAATATGCTCGCGAAAACGGTCACGCTGCTCTTCCTGTGCATCTTCTGTATGGGTGCGATAATAATCAAGTCCAGTTTCCCCAATCGCAATACAAGCTGGATTTGCGGCTAAATCACAAAGCATTTTTGCAGTAACCGGCTGGTCCATCTCTGTGTTTGGATGAACACCTACTGAAATATTGATATTAGAATATTCGGCTGCTAGCTTTTCCAGTGCAGGATAATCGGTTAACTCCACACAAACACTAAGGAAATGCTGTACATCATTTTCTTTTGCTCGTGCTAAAACATTAGCCATATCTTGATTGAACTCAGTGAGATCCAGAAAATTTAAATGACAGTGTGAATCGACTAGCATAAGCTGATAACCTCAAAAATTTAAGTAAATATAATGAATAACACGTCGGCCCAACCTACATTTGGAACCAAGTAGCTTCAGTGTAAGTACAACTCACTGCCATCACCTTATTAAAACTTAACCGTGTTAGATAGTATCTGTTGCCTGCTGTGATTTTAGCATTTCTGCTAAATAGATTTCTATTTTACTACGTAAATCACAGCCATGCTCATTGATAAATTGCACGCCAACTCCTGGAAATCGACTGGCTTGAGCCTCCATCGGAGTAATCCAGACGACTTTAGCATCAACACAATAAAGTTCATCCTCCTGCATTAAGTTTACAACCAAACTGAGCTCGGCACCCAACTCATAATGATGCTGCGAACGAATAAATAAGCCTCCGCCTTTTATAAAAGGCATGTAAGCTGCATATAAAGAAAAAAGGTTATCAAATACGCAATTAATTTGTTGCATCCTGTCACACTATAAATCGAGTAATAAATCTTCCAAAACCAATGTAGAATTTACATTCAGGTTATGGCTTAATTTGCGCCGTAATAAGTTTATTTTATCAATTTGAGAAAAAATAACGAGAGGATTCAGCAAGTTGGACAATTTTTGTAACTGCTGAACAGCTGGCCCAGTTAGTATCGGCTGATTAATCCACATATTCTGAATTTGCGCATAAACCAAATAAAGAAACCATAAGATGGTATTAAGCTCAAATTCAGCCCATTGTGGTACTACAACACATGGGTGGCTTTTCTTTTCAATTACCGCAATTAATCCATCTAAAATCGATTCTGCCTGATGAATAATTAGAGCTTGCTCAGACTCCTGGGAATAACGTTCTCCCAGAGTTAGAAGGTTTGTAGCCGCCAAATCCATAACTGGCGTAAAATGAAATACTTGGCAACGGCTTAAAACCGTAGGAAGTACTGTACTTAACTGTTGAGCCATTAACAAAAATAAGGTATGTGTTGCAGGTTCTTCTAACACTTTTAATAAAGCGTTGGCTGCAGCAATGTTCATTCTATCCGCTGCCTCAATAATAATTAAACGATGAGCGGCTCTCTGAGGTGTCAAATAGGAATAGCTTTGTAGTTCGCGTATTTGATCAATTTTGATCGGGCCACCAATTTTTTCCGGCTTAATCCATTGAACATCAGGATGCTCGCCCTGTGCAACCATTTGGCAATCAATACATTTGCGACATGGATTGGCAGAAGATACTTTGCATAAAACCAGCATCGTAAATTGCGTGGTAAACTCAGCTAAAGCACGATCCATAGCACCCACAAACAGCATGGATTGCGGATTGCGCCCTTGTTCCCAAGCCAAACGCAAATGATCCCATTGAGATTGATAAATACTCATGCCTTATTGCTCTATAAAAGCCTGCAATGCGTCTTGAATTGCCTGTTGCACTACGGACAGTGGGCGACTTGCATCAATCGTTATTGCATTAGGATTTTTTTGTACATGGTGTAAGTAGCTGTCGTGGACTCGATTAAAAAAATCTATGGATTGCTGTTCGATACGGTCAAAGGTTCCGCGTGAACGAACTCGCTGCATTCCCTCTTCTGGGCTAATATCTAAATATAAAGTCAAATCGGGTTTGAAACCATCCAATGCAAAGGCAGACAAACGCTGAATCATTTCTTGATCCAAACCCCTACCGCCACCTTGATAAGCCAGGGTAGATAACTCAAAGCGATCTGCGATAACCCAAGTACCTTGTTTTAAGGCAGGTTTAATTACTTGTTCTAATAGCTGTATTCTCGCCGTGTATAAAAGCAATAGCTCGCTTTTATCATCCAAAACATCTTTATATTCTGGATTTTTAATCAGCTCTCTGAGTACTTCACCAATGACAGTTCCGCCGGGTTCACGGGTAGTGATGGTATTAATATCTAACTGGGTTAGAAATTCAATGATTGTGTTTACTGCAGTAGACTTTCCAGCCCCTTCCAAGCCTTCAATAACAATTAACTTCCCCATTGAGGATAACATTAAGAACCCTTGCGTTGATATTGATTGATTGCGTGCCTTTGCTGCTCATAGGTTTCTGAAAATTGATGGCTGCCATCACCTTTAGCAACAAAATATAAGTAATTAGATAATTGAGGATGCGCCGTCGCATCAAGTGCCTCTTTACTTACCATCGCAATAGGTGTGGGAGGTAAGCCGCGGTATCGGTACGAGTTATAAGGTGAATCAACCTGCATGTCTTGATGCGATAACTTACCCGTATATGCATTCCCTAAGCCATAAATAACCGTAGGATCCATTTGCAAAGGCATATGTTTATTTAAACGATTCACAACAACTCCCGAAATTAATTGGCGCTCTTGCGGGATTGCGGTTTCTTTTTCAATGATTGAGGCCGCTATGAGCAATTCATAAGGGCTTTTATAAGGTAAATTAGGCGCTCTATTAGCCCAAGCGTTATTGAGGTAATTTTGTAAATTGCGATGGGCTTGCTCTAATAGCTTTTTGCTGCTGCTTCCACCTTGATATTGATAGGTATCGGCTAAGATTAGCCCTTCAGCATTCTTATAGTTTCCCTTAATTAAGGACCAATCTTCCTGGTGATAATCTAAATAACTCGCTTTTGCCAAATCCTGTGAAATTTTCTGCTGCGTGGTTCCTGCAATAATCGTAAAGTTTTGCGTCAAAACATCACCGGCAACAACACGGTAAAGCAGTTCTACTGCCGTTTCACCGGGTTTGATTTGGTAGACTCCAGCCTTTAGCTTTTGAGAAAGACCTGTAAAACGAATAATCAGCAGTAAGGGTCTACGGCACTGAATTAAATTATTATCTTTTAATGTTTGTACGAATTGTGAAGCAGATGCCGCTCGACTCAAATTAATAATTTGAGCAGGATCTTGTTTAGGAATAAGAGGAGTTACTATGATGTTATAGAAATTCCAACCTAAAAAAGCAAAAGACACAAAAAACAGCATTACTATAGAAAGAATGAGTTTTTTGTGTCTTGAAGAGGTCATTTAGATTCGCTTGACTCGATTCGCTTGAAGATTAAGCTACCGTTTGTTCCACCAAAGCCCAAAGAATTACTTAATACATAATTAATAGTGCGTTTTTGAGCTTGATGAGGTACATAGTTCAAATCACAGCCTTCATCAGGATTATCTAAATTAATCGTTGGTGGAGCAAGCTGATCTTGGATTGCCATAATACTGATGATTGCTTCAACAGCACCTGCGGCACCTAATAAATGACCAGTCATCGATTTGCTTGAACTCACCGCTAAATCATAGGCATGTTCTTTGAACACACGCTTGATTGCTTTTGTTTCACCCAAATCATTCAAATAAGTAGAGGTTCCATGTGCATTAATATAATCAATTTGCTGGGGATTGATTTGAGCATCACGAATCGCTGCTTCCATTGCACGAGTTGCGCCATCCGCATCCTCATCCGGAGCCGTAATATGATAGGCATCACCGGACATACCAAAACCAACTAATTCAGCATAAATTTTCGCGCCACGGGCCTTAGCATGTTCATATTCTTCTAACACAAGAACACCTGCACCTTCACCCATGACAAAACCATCGCGGTCTTTATCAAAAGGTCTTGACGCTTTTTCTGGCTCATCATTACGCTTAGATAAAGAGCGAACAGCCGAAAAACCAGCCAGGCATAATGGGGTCAACGTCATTTCCGCGCCGCCACAAACCATAACATCAGCATCACCATAGGCAATCATTCGTCCTGCCAAACCAATATTGTGAGTACCTGTAGTACAAGCAGTTACCACAGAAATATTCGGTCCTTTTAGGTGATGGCGAATAGAAATCTGTCCTGCAACCAGGTTAATAATACCTGCAGGAATAAAAAATGGAGAAACTTTACGCGGTCCACCGGCAACGAGTTTATCCTGATTGTTGGTTATTGTTTGCACACCACCAATCCCGGAACCAACAGCAACACCTGCGCGGTATTGTAACTCGCTGTCGTCAAGGTTCAGCCCAGAATCACGTATTGCCTCATCTGCTGCAGCAACACCAAACTGGGTGAACCCGTCCATCTTACGAGCTTCCTTGATTGGCATGTAGTCTTCAATGTTAAAATTCTTAACTTTAGCCCAGATTCGTGTACTGTACTCAGCAGTATCAAAATCCTCTACTACAGATACCCCACTAACACCAGCTACAATATTTTGCCAAGTATCTTTCACATTCAGTCCGACAGGAGTAAGCATACCCATGCCTGTGACAACTACACGCCGCTTATTCAATCAAGACTCCTCGAAGAATTATGCTTCTTCTTTATCTAAATTAGATTCAATGTAATCAATTGCTTCTTGAATCGTAGTAATTTTTTCAGCTTTCTCATCAGGAATTTCTGTTTCAAATTCTTCTTCAAGAGCCATAACCAATTCTACTGTGTCTAGAGAATCAGCTCCCAGATCATCAACGAATGACGCATCATTTTTTAGATCTTCTTCTTTAACGCCTAATTGTTCAACAACAATCTTGCGTACACGATCTTCAACAGTACTCATAACTTAATTTTCCTCTTTCGGTTGATAGAAACTTCTTATTATTCCGGATAATTAACACTACACCCATTTAACTTTAACCGCTTAGCACTTTGTCTAAAAAACCCCCAAAAGGTCAAAGTTAAATAGGAGGGTATAGTTTATTCATTTATACAGATAACGCAAGTGCATTTAATCCATATACATGCCGCCATTCACATGGATTGTGCTACCTGTAATGTATTTAGCATCATCTGAGGCTAAAAATGCAACTGCATTGGCAATGTCTTCTGGCTGACCTAATTTGCGCAAAGGGATGCGCTTCATCATTTCATCCTTTACCATATCGGGTAGAGATGTAGTCATATCGGTATCAATAAAGCCTGGCGCTACAACATTTACTGTAATGTTTCTGCTGCCTATTTCTTGCGCTAAAGATTTAGAAAAACCCACAATACCTGCTTTTGCTGCTGTATAATTTACTTGGCCTGTATTCCCACTTGATCCGACAACTGAGCCAATAGAAATAATTCGGCCCCATCGTGATCTAAACATAGACTTTATACAAATTTTAGACATTCTGTATATGGAATTCAAATTTGTATCGATAACTTTGAACCACTCATCATCGTCCATACGCAATAAAAGGTTATCAGAAGTAATTCCGGCATTATTAACTAGGATTGCTGGTGCATGACTTGCTTCAGCTAAGCCATCTATAACCTGTTCTATTTGCTCACTATTTGTTACATCAAGAACCAGACCTTTACCATTTAAATTTTCTTTTTTTAAATATTCAGTGATGAGGTCAGCACCTTTTTCAGTAGTTGCTGTACCATAAACAAAAGCGCCTTTTTGAGCTAATTTAATAGCAATCGCCTGGCCTATCCCACGGCTTGCACCAGTTACTAAGGCAACTTTACCTTCTAAATTATGCATGGATGTTCCTTAAAATAAAAATAGCTTCAAGCAAACAGTTAATATAATGTTGCCGCCTCGTTTAAGCGACGTATTTATGCCAATTGTTCTGCCACTTGCTCTAGGCTAATAGTATCGTAAATACTAATTGTATTTAAACTTCTATCAATTCTTTTAATTAAACCATTGAGAACCTTGCCTGGGCCACACTCTAAGATCAATTCAACACCTTGATTTTTAAAGAGTTGGATCGTCTCAACCCAACGCACGGGGCTATAAAGTTGCTCTTTTAGACGATCTTTTATTTGCTGTGCTGATTCGTAAATACTTAAATCAACATTACTTACCACTTTGATATTAGGTTTTTTAAAATTAATTTCTGCCAAATACTCTGCAAAAGATTCTGCGGCATCAGTTAATAAAGGGCAGTGACATGGAACACTAACCGGTATAATTTTAGCTAGTCGAGCCCCCGCATCTTCAGCTAATGCAATCATTCGGTTAACCGCAGCCGTATGCCCTGCAACAACGATTTGCTCAGGTGAGTTATAATTCGCTGGAGTGACGAGTTCATGTCCTTGGCTAGCTTCTTGGCATAATAATTTTACTTGCTCATCATTAAAACCAATGATTGCAGCCATTGCGCCCGCACCTATAGGAACAGCCTGCTGCATTACCTGGCCACGACGTGCAACCAAACGAGCGCCTTCTGTTAATGTTAATGCTCCAGCACAAACTAATGCAGGATATTCACCTAAACTATGGCCAGCCATAAATTCAGGAGTGGCAAGATTTTCTTGCTCTAATAACCGATAAACAGCAACATCTGCAGTCAGCATAGCAACCTGAGTATATTCTGTTTGGTTAAGTCGTTCGGCAGGCCCCTTCTGAACAAGCTGCCATAAATCATAGCCAACAGCTTCAGAAGCATCTGCAAAAGTATCTACAATAATAGGATATTGTAATTCAAAGTCAGCCAACATCCCTATTGATTGTGATCCTTGTCCAGGAAATACGAACGCTGTTTTAACCATAATCAAATCAACTCCAATCTATAGTAATTTAAATAAGCCCCGAAACTAAAGATGTCGGTCTCATTAAAATTACACTCAAGATAAAATTATTAATAACGAATCACCATTGCACCCCAAGTCATCCCGGCACCAAAAGCTTCAATCAAGAATAAATCATCTTTTTGAATTTGATTGTTTCGGATGGAATGATCAAGAGCCAAAGGAATAGAAGCTGCTGAAGTATTGCCATGATTACCAATAGTAACAACAACTTGAGACATGGGTAGCTCTAATTTTTTAGCGATAGCTTGAATAATACGCTGATTAGCCTGATGAGGTACTAACCATTTGATGTCTGACTTTTTCAGTTGGGAAAGTTCTAAAACCTCATCAACTACGTTACCCATGATATTAACCGCAAGTTTAAATACTTCATTACCTCTCATGGAAACTACTGAACGCTCTTCTTTAAAGGAATTGTTCTGGAGGTCTAAGTATTTTTCTTCATCATAAGAAGAATGGAGTACGCTTCCTATAATTCCTTCACGATTGCTTGCACTTAACACAACTGCACCTGCCCCATCACCAAACAAGACACAGGTGGCACGGTCATTCCAATTAACCGCATGAGACATACGCTCACTACCGATTACTAAAATGTTATGTACTGTGCCGGCTGTAATGTATTGCTTTGCTATATCCATAGCATAAACGAAACCACTACATGCAGCACTAATATCAAAGGCGGGGATTGGTTTTTTAATGTTTAAAGAACGTTGCACAGCACAAGCAACGCTAGGAAAAAAATTATCGGGCGTACACGTCGCCACAACAATTAAATCAATCTGATCTGCATCGAGATTTGCAGCAAGTAAAGCTTGCTCGGCAGCCTTAGCTGCCATATATGAAGTTGTTTCGTGACCTTCAGCAATACTGCGATTACGAATACCCGTTCTCGAAGCAATCCATTCATCACTGGTATCTAATATTGACTCCAGTTCAACATTGGAAAGCTGTTTCTCCGGAATATAGCTCCCAGTACCACTAATTACAGCATATTTCATAAAAGCAACCCTTGATTCATAAAGTCGTTTATACGAGCGCGAACTAAATCAATGACATCATTCTTTACTTCAAGAACAGCTTGCTCTATTGCATGTTGAAAACCTACTTCATTGGTTCCGCCATGGCTCTTAACGACAATACCATTCAGCCCTAATAAACTGGCACCATTGTATCTCGAGGGATCCAAACGGCTCTTTAATGGTTTTAATACAGGCATTGCAATTAAACCAATTAACTTAGTAAATATATTTCGTGTAAAAGACTCTTTGAACAGACCTAGGAAAAGTCGAGCAAGACCTTCACTCGCTTTTAAGGCAACATTGCCAACAAAGCCATCACAAACGACCAAATCAATCTCGCCTGAATAAAAATCATCTCCCTCCACATATCCAACATAGTTCATAATAGAACATTCTTCAAGCATATGTGCAGTTCGTTTGACTTGGTCATTTCCTTTTATTTCTTCAACGCCAATGTTTAATACGCCAATTTTGGGATTTTCTTTGTTTGAAACTGCTTGAACTAACGCAGACCCCATAACTGCAAACTGAAACAGATGCTCAGCACAGGAATCCACGTTTGCCCCTAAATCAATAACCCAGGTTCGTCCCTTCATTGTAGGAAGCTCAGAAACGATCGCAGGTCTATCAATACCAGGTAGCGTTTTTAAGACGTAACGTGCAGTAGCCATTAATGCACCCGTATTTCCAGCACTAACGCACGCTTGTGCTATGCCTTCTTTAACCAGGTTAATCGCTACACGCATGGACGAATCTTTTTTATTGCGCAAAGCAGATGAAGGCAATTCATCCATAGCAACAACCTCAGAGGCATGAACTATAGAAAACTGCTTCGACGAGGAAACACCTAACTTTTTTAAATATGCATCAATCTTATCATGAACACCAACAAGAATTAGCTTTAAATCAGGATTGTTATTCGCTGCGCGCACACAGGCAGGAATCACTACACTCAAGCCATGATCCCCACCCATCGCATCTATTGCAATGGTGATATTTTTCAAGAAATATTACTCTTCGTCTGATTCGTAAGCTGTATCTGCATCAAGAATCTTTTTGCCACGATAGTAACCATCTGGAGTCATGTGATGACGTAGATGAGTTTCACCTGTAGTAGAATCAACAGATAAAGTAGGTGCTGTTAAAGCATCATGCGAACGACGCATATCACGACGTGAACGTGATTTTTTATTTTGTTGTACGGCCATTGTATTACTCCTAAACAATTTGCTTTCATAAAGCGGGAATATTACCCATATTTTAACATCAATCCAAGTATTTATTGAATAAAATATTAAGATTACCTGCTTTTTTAGGTTAAAAATTGATTTATTTCATTGCTACAATCCCCAATTTCCGAATGAAACTGTGGTGCATAGAGATGCAACTCATCAATTATAAGATCTTCGAGGCTAACTTGTAAGTTAGGTGCTACGATGCATTCATAGCGCTCTAAAAGCTGCTCTGCACGCTCATCATCACGGCACACGGCAATAATGGTGTTATTATCGTAAGGAAGATTAAATTCATCAAGACAACGCTGACATTGCAGCTTCAGTTCCCCACGAACATGAAGGTTAACTAAATAGAAATCCTCTCTAGTTTCAACATGATAGTTGACGTTCAACTCACAAGGGGATGCCACAAAATGCGGCAATCGTTCGGTGAGCGTTACTATTTTGCTTTGTTCGCCTTGTTTGGCTAGTTCTTGTAAATAAAGCATTTTCTCATATTCCTTGGTGTGTTGCATTATGGCATGACTTTCACCTAAGCTACTTTTATGACATAATGTTCTGTTTACAATCTGCACTTTTTAGTGCCAACCCACTATTACACATTAATATAAGCGGTATCTGGATTTTATGAAAGAAAAAGTTATTATTGGAATGTCTGGAGGAGTTGATTCTTCTGTTGCTGCCTGGTTATTAAAAGAACAAGGGTACCAAGTTGAAGGATTATTCATGAAAAATTGGGAGCAGGATGATACGGATACTTTTTGTCCGGCAGCCCAAGATCTTGCTGATGCCCAAGCAGTATGCAATCAATTAGATATCCCACTACATAGCGTTAATTTTGCTGACCAATACTGGGAGCGCGTTTTTACTCATTTTTTAAGTGAATATGAAAAAGGACGGACCCCTAATCCTGATGTGCTCTGCAATAAAGAAATTAAATTTAATGCCTTTTTAAATTATGCTCTGGAACTTGGCGCCAATTATATTGCGACGGGCCATTACGCCCGCAATAAAATTGAAGGCAATGTGGGACATCTCTATAAAGCCAAAGATCGCGATAAAGATCAAACTTATTTTCTGCATGCTGTAGAACCAGAAGCCCTGGGAAAAACCCTATTCCCTATTGGCGATTACACCAAACCTGAAATTAGGGAGTTTGCAACTCAATTAGGCCTCGTCACCCAAGCTAAAAAAGACTCAACCGGTATTTGCTTTATTGGTGAAAAGCGTTTTAAGTCGTTTCTAAAAGAATTTATTCTGGCCAAACCAGGAGAGATGAAGAATACTGACGGCACCGTATTAGGCCAACATGATGGGCTAATGTTTTATACCTTAGGCCAACGACAAGGCTTAGGCATAGGCGGTATGCATAGCTCTTCAGATGAACCCTGGTATGTGGTAGATAAGGACGTAGCTACGAATACCTTGTATGTAGCTCAAGGAAGCCACCATCCTATGCTTTATTCACAAGGCCTCATTTGCGGTCCTATACATTGGTTGGCTGAATGCAGTAACCAATTACCACTTACTTGCTATGCAAAAACCAGATACAGACAACCGGAGCAAGGGTGTATGATTTCTCCTCCAGATAATGGTCAGCACTATGTGATGTTTTCAAGTCCACAAAGAGCCGTGACCCCAGGGCAATATGTAGTTTTTTACGATAAAAACCAGTGCCTAGGCGGAGCCACTATCGAACAGATTATTAGATAATCCAGTTCCAAAGAAAACCTCGTCATTGTGAACGCAATGACGAAAATATAGGTATAATATATTATTTATAATAAGGCCTGTTACATTTCGGCAACAGTCCCTAAATCGGAGTTATTATAATGGCTGCTATAGATATATCCCCAACTGACAGCGACATTCGTTTTTCTGTTAATGCCGCAGATAAAGTAGCTGAGTTAATTAGAGAAGAAAATAATTCCAATCTGAACTTACGCGTTTCGATTAGCGGTGGTGGCTGCTCTGGGTTTCAGTATGGTTTTAGTTTTGATGAAGAAATTAATGAAGACGATACCGTAGTTATTCAACAATGCTCTGATGGCGTTTCATCAGTAAAATTGCTTGTTGATTCCATGAGCCACCAATATCTTCATGAAGCAGAAATTGATTATATTCAAGGTATTCAAGGAGAGCAATTCGTAATTCGTAATCCTAATGCGAAAACTACTTGTGGGTGTGGTTCTTCGTTTAGTATGGATGATGAAGATGAGTAAATAGTTTAGCCTGGTTGCTTGCAACCAGGCTAAACTATTAATTTGCTTTTTAGTAAGGCTTAATCACTACTTTAGTTCCAATCTTCATAAAATTATGACTTAACCATTTCGCATCGCTTGGCAATAGACGTACACATCCATGGCTCGCATTATAATTCGGTACTTCATAAGAACCGTGGATCGCATAGTTTTTACTAAAATACATGCAATATGGCATTGGTGCCCCGCCTCGTCCTACAGGGTAACGACTAGAACGACATCCTGGACCGCCTTTACTTGAGATACGAAATACACCACTGGGGGTTTTACAACTACGATGAATATCTGAACAATACTTTCTACCCGCAGAACCTCTTCCTGTGCGAACTACCTGCCCATGTTCATTAATTGCCTTCCAACTTAACGTATTCGGATTAAAAATGAAGGTATTTCCTGCAGAGTATGCAGAACATACAGGAAACATAAACAAGACAAATAAAGCCAGGGGTAAAAAACGAGGTGCTAATACAGCCGATTGTTTTTCCATAATTGTTCCTTTTTATTTCCATCTCAGCACGTAACTACCCTTATTAGTCCTACACAGTGACATCATGGCAAGGATAAGGAGTTACCTTAATTTCTAGTTTAGTTCAAATAAAATGCAAAATAAATTATTTTACGGCAAAATGAGATTATTTGTTCTACTATATTAATTGAGGGAAACAGATTAAGGATAATAGACTATGCAAAAACAAACACTTATAGCAGTCTCTATTTTATTGGGAAGCAGTATTGCTTGTGCAGATACAACGCCCAGTAGTACAACACCTACAGCCCCTGCTGTCACACCAGTAGCCCCTGCCCCAGCTCCCGCTAATGCAGCACCAGCTACACCTGCAGCACCAGAAACATCATCAGATGTTACTTCTGAAATGACGAAAGACGCATGGCTAAAAACTATTGGTCCTATGCTACCAACATTAATCTGTAAAGGGTTCATGAATGATCCAGACTTGAAGCAACGCCTTGAGACAATCAAAATGACTTATGATCAATGTGTCAGCGTAATTCCTGAAAGTGTGGATAAATGTCAAAATCAACTTTATGCATCAATTCCAGCAAAAATCAGCAATACGGACGCATCTACTTGGGGGAAAACTTTAGGTGAATGTATTGGTAAAGATTTTGCAATGAAATATCTCATAAAATAATTTTTCACTACCAGCCTGAATGGATTTTTCCCGTTCAGGCTTTTTCTATTTCTTAACACCTACATTAATACTTACTTAAGAAACGATTGGTATAATTAATAAACATTAAACCGATTCGAGTTTAACAACTTAAGGATTTTTATGGGTAAGTATACTGACAAGCTTAATGAACGCCTCCAGTTAACCGATAAAGAAAAATACCGAAGAGAACAATACCAAACCTTTATGACCGGCCCGGAATGGCGCAATGTAGAAATGGCCGAAGAGTATGCCGGACTTCTTCGCGACAATAAGTCCATATTTCACTTCCCTTACTTCCGACAGATTTTTGATTTATGGACGGTTGTATTCAACTCCTACTCCTCAGCACGAAAATACGACAGTATCAGCTCAATATTGTTTTCTGAATATATGATCATGTCCCTATTTGTTGCAACGTTCACAACGATGGAACTTCTCCCTAAAGGCATTATATCGCTTTTACTTTATCCCTTTTTAAAGAAAGACAATGAAACCGAAATGCAACAGCATTTAGCAACGACTTTTGAACAATATGCTGCTAACTTACAAACGATACCATTCTATGATCATAAGTACAGCGAGATGCTTGCTGATCTTGCAGAAAAATACCACCAATCTGAAAATAAAACCTGGGTCGATTGGTTTTCCTGGACTGTCGTTTCCTGTGAATTATGGGCTAGAAAATGGATTTCTAAACCGCTAAGTTACTGGTATCACCAAGAGAATAATGAAGCATCTCCAACAACTGATATTTTAGTCAAATTTGATGCTCAAGACGTCGAGAATCCAGAAGAAGCGAAACGCCTATTCCAACAACAATTAGCGCAAGTTGAGCAAGGACATGCCGTTCATGTAGTTGATAGCCATATTTATGCCAAAGACACCCCGAAAACGAAAGATGGGCATACCTCCTATACATCTGTTTATGCACGCCTTAATGCCCCCCGCTATGCAGACTTTCAACCGGTGGTAAGAGCTCTTGGAGAACAAAAAATTTATTTACGGGAGATTGCTGGCGAAAAACGCGTACAGGTCAAATGTACTATTAATACAGATAGCGCAGATAAACTTTTAGCTAAAGAAGAAGCCCTAAAACAAACTAAAAAAGCAGAAGCGCTCTATAGCTATGGGGATCATATTCATAGCCACCGCAAAATTTGCCTCTTTGATGTTCCTGTTAGAAATCTACATAAAACCCTTGAACGTTTAGAAAAACAAGACGATGTAAAAGTAAGTTTTATACATAATTTTTAAAGGATATTTACCATGCCCGTATTGAGTACTATTATGAACAAATTACCTAGACTTGGATACTTCAACGAAATTCCAGCGGGGATTATTGATAGAATATATCGTGAAAAAGCAACCAGTTTTTTTGGAAAAGCCTTTCAATTTGTCCAAAAACGAGTAATTTTTGCCCTTGGTTTTGCTCCTTTATCATTAATGGATATGGTTGTAAGTGGAATTACCGCCAGCATTTATTCATTTCGTGCATTCTTCACCACCGATGAAACACAAGAAGCGCACTTAGGACAAATGAAAACCTATGCTAGCAATTTTAGTAAAAACCTTTATGCCCTACTCGCAGCCCCCTTTGGTTTGATTAGCCCGAAATTGGTTAGCTTGTACTTCATACCTGACACCAAACAAACAGGAGTTAGTGCAGGTGGGGATTATTATCATGCGAATAATGCTGTGATGGAATCACCAGAATCAATTGAAGACTTACAAGAACTTGTTAAAAAGGCAGCCCGGGAAGGCAAAAAAATAATGCCTATCGGCGCAGGCTTCAGTCAGGGGAAGCAGTTTCTTCCTGAAGGCGATGAAAATCTAATTGTGGTTGATTTAAGCAAATTCAATACCGTTGAAATTCATTCCAAAGAAAAACAAGCCATTGTAGGGGCTGGTGCAATTTGGTCGGATATAAAACAAAAAGCGAACGAATTTAAGTTGGCTTTAAAAGTAATGCAAGCCTCCGATGTGTTTTCAGTAGGTGGCTCTCTGGGGACCAATATCCATGGCTGGAACATTCATGATGGTATGTTATCTACTGTTGTAACCTCAATTACGATTATCAATGCAGAGGGCGAATTAGAAGACCTTACCCCAGCTAATCCTAAATTCCATAATGTGACTGGTGGCTTAGGGCTGTATGGCATTATTGTTTCGGCTACTATTAAGCTTACCGATAACGAGTTACTTAAAGAAAAAGGTGTTGCAGTTGAGCCTGGGGAATACGTTCGACATTTTCGCGACAACGTAATAACGGATCCCAATACACGCATGCACCTATATCGCTTATCGCTCGACCCGAATAACTTATTAGGCTCAGGCGTTGCGGTAAGTTATGTGAAAGAAGATGACAGAAAACCAATTAAAGATGATTTACGTCCCGAAGCGGCACATGGTACTCGATTTGATCGCGTCATGATTAACATGGCTCGACATTCTTCATGGGCTCGTCAAAAATATTGGGAGATGGAAAGCTCACGCCTACTTGCCAATGATAGTGAGGCAATGAGCGTAAATAAAATTATGCAACCTGCTATTAATGCCATGTTTAATTCCTCAAAAAGTGAGACCGAATGGCTGCAAGAATTTTTCTTACCCGAAGAAAACTTGGCAGATTTTCTTAAAGACTTAGGTACATTGCTGCAAGACAACAATGTTGCCCTGATTAATGCCTCGGTGCGTTTCGTTAAGCAAAATAACCAATCACCCATGTCCTATGCTTATGATGGCGACCGGTTTGCGGTAGTGCTTTGCTTTAACCAATCACTGGACGAGAAAGAAGTCATTAAAGCGCGTAAATGGATACGTCAAGCACAGCATCTTACTGTTGAAAAAGGCGGCGCTTATTACCTTCCTTACCAACACATTTCGAACCCAGAAGATTTTCATGCAGCATACCCTCATGTAGATGAGGCTCTACGGGCAAAAAATAAAGAAGATGAGCACCATTTATTTGTCAGTGGTTTCTATCAACGTTTCATGCAACCAAAACCCGAAACCAAGAATCACTTTAAAGCGATTATGTCAAACGAGGAAACTAAGACAAAATTTGCTGGTTTTTTGAAAAATGTATTGCACCGCCTAGATAGTGATAAGTTTTTTGTCTTGTTAGAAGACATTATGCAATACAACGACAGTCATGAGGAAATATACCAGGAATTAGCACGGCGTTTACCGGAAATCGCGCCAGGTACTTTGGGTGATTTAAGCCGTATTCTGGATTCATTGTCAGCAATTAAAACCGACTTGGCTGAACAAGCACACAGCCTACTGCCGCAGGAAATGAAAACCATTAATGGTCTTGTTGAAATTGGTTATCCAGGTCGTTTTGTTAATGGATTCAAACAACATTACAAAATTACCGGCGAAATTGTTGCGGTCTATGAACAACAATCAATTACAGATTACATTCAAACTGGTTTTCCACGTCCCTATGATCGCTTCGAACAGTTAGATTATAATCATCCTAATTTAGCTAATCTTAAAGATAATAGTGCTGATGTAGTTACCTGCTACGTTGGCCTACACCATTTTGAAGATGCTGAATTAGAGCATTTCCTAGACGAAGTAAGACGTGTTTTACGCCCTAATGGGCGTTTCTTGGTCGTAGATCATGATGTTACTGATGAAGAAACGATGAGCATGGCTCATATGGCCCATACTATATTTAATGTCGTTACTGGAGTCTCTTTGGAAGAGGAGATGAAGGAAACACGTAAGTTCCACTCAATGGATCATTGGAGACAGAAATTACAAGAACATGGGCTTGGCTACGCAGTGGATGGTCCAGATGTTCCTCTCGTTCGTAACGGCGACCCCTCACGCAATCGTATGGTGAGTTTTACTAAACCTGGGCCGTTAAATCAACTAAATCCAGTTACGGGGACTAAGCCTGCCAATGATGCGGAAGTAGAGCACAGAAAAACACCAGTAATTGTCCCCGACTATCGACGTCCTACTACTCATTCACATGCACAAACGATGCGTCGCCACGGTGTATTTACGGAGAATAATACAGCCCCATCGTCTACAGTTGTCGATAAAGAAGAGGATGACTCAACAATTAAAATAGTGCTCTAAAGAGTAAAACCTTGTAGGTTGGGCCCATGCCCAACCTGAAGCTCTGGTTGACTCGAAACCTATATTTCGCTAAAGAATAATTTAGACTAATCGTATGCTGGGCTGCAAAGCACAGCATTCATATACATAATCCTACACTTCTTCCCAATGATTAATACCAGATTTTTTACTCAAAAACTCAATAAAACTTTGGTGTGACTCGATCTCATCGGCTAGAGCCTGTACCACAATAGGGTTTGCTAATCGAAGTGGGGCTATTTCTTGTATCTGGATTTCTTTCTTATTGGCAGTCTCTTCAACCTCACCAAACAAACTACTTTGCCCACCGGTTAATGCCAGATATACAAAGGCCAAAATTTCCGCATCAAGTAACGCTCCGTGGAATTCGCGATTAAAATGATCGATACCAAAACGCTTACATAAGGCATCCAAGCTATTGCGTTGCCCCGGAAATTTATCTCGCGCGTAAATCAAAGTATCGAATACATCACAATACTCTTCTAGTTTCTTCTTCCATTGCACATGCCTTAGTTCAGAGTTTAAAAATCCCACGTCGAACGCTGCGTTATGAATTATTAACTCTGAACCACCAACAAATTGTAGAAAGTCAGAAACAACATCCGAAAATAAGGGTTTATCCTTTAAAAAATCATCGCTGATTCCATGAACCCGAAATGCTCCTTCATCAACCAAACGTTCAGGGTTAAGGTAAACATGGAAATGTTTTCCAGTTAATTTTCGATCAAATAGTTCTACACAGCCAATTTCAATAACACGGTGGCCCTGCTCATGCCCTATTCCGGTGGTTTCTGTATCTAATACAACTTGTCGCATCAATTACTCACTTAGTTCTTCAATACCTTGGTTGGCTAATGCATCAACCAATTCATTTTCCGCATGCCCTGAGTGTCCTTTAACCCAATGCCATTTTATTTGATGGCGTGATGCCAATTCGTCTAAAAGAGTCCACAGATCTGCATTCTTCACTGGCTCTTTTTTCGAGTTGCGCCAGCCGTTTTTTTTCCAGCCGTGCAACCAACTCATCATTCCTTGTCTTAAATATTGAGAGTCAGTATACAAATCAACTTCGCAAGGACGAGTAAGCGCCTCCAAACCTTTAATTGCGGCCATTAGCTCCATACGATTATTGGTCGTATGCGCCTCTCCGCCATGTAAGGTTTTTTCCACCCCTTTATAGCGAAGCAAAACACCCCAACCACCGGGTCCAGGATTCCCTTTACAAGCCCCATCTGTATAAATTTCTATACTCACTCAAACCTCGTTAACTTAACGTGTTTACATTTCAGACCGAGAAAACTCTTCACGCAAAATCATATCTTTTACCGCTTCAATATCCGGCGCAAAATAACGATCTTGGTCATAAGCAGCCACCTTAGCTCGCACCATATTATACACATCATCTAAAAAGGGTGAAGTTTTTAACGGTTTATGAAACTCTATTCCCTGACAAGAGGCTAACATTTCGATCGCTAAAATAGTCGCCGTATTATCATTCATTTCATGTAAACGTCGAGCAGCACTCGTTGCCATGGATACATGATCTTCCTGATTGGCTGACGTGGGCAAGCTGTCTACTGAATGGGGGTGAGCTAAAGCCTTGTTATCACTAGCACATGAAGCGGCCGTAACATGAGCAATCATAAAACCTGAGTTTAAACCGCTTTCTTTAATTAAGAATGCAGGTAATCCACTGAAATTCTTATCAATTAATAAGGCAATTCGCCGCTCAGAATTTGCCCCAATTTCCGCAATAGCTAAAGCCAGATTATCCGCAGCCATGGCAACAATTTCCCCGTGGAAATTACCCCCTGAAAGTATATCGCCCTGCTCACTAAACACCAAAGGATTATCTGAAATAGCGTTTGCTTCAACTTGTAATGTATCGCGAACAAAACTAATTTGATGTAAAGCAGCCCCCATAATTTGCGGTTGGCAGCGTAATGAATAAGGATCTTGGACTCGTGAACAATCACGATGTGATTCACGAATTTGGCTTCCTGCTAATAATTCCCGATATAATGCGGCAACATCACGTTGGGTTTGATGGCCACGAACTCGATGAATGCGATCATCAAAAGGAACATCACTGCCTTGTGCTGCATCAACTGACAAAGCTCCCGTAATAACAGCTACTTCAAATAAACTTTCGGTAACAAAGAGTGCCTTGATTGCAATAGCGGTAGAAACCTGCAAACCATTGAGTAAAGCCAAACCCTCTTTGGCTTCCAACTCAAGTGGCTTAAGCCCCGCTATTTTGAGACCATCTATGGCACTAATTATTTTGCCTTTATGCCGTACTTCCCCCACACCAAGTAAAGGTAAGGACATGTGTGCTAAAGGTGCCAAATCACCTGATGCCCCAACCGAACCTTTACCAGGAATGCAGGGATACACTTGATGATTAAACAAAGCAAGTAAAGCCTCAATTAACTCCAGACGTACGCCTGAATAACCTTGGGCTAAGTTATTAATTTTTAGCAGCATAATCATGGCGACGATATCATCTGCTAGTAATTCTCCAATACCGCAGGCATGTGATAGAACAATATTGCGCTGTAATTGCTTTAAATTTTCTGTGGGGATTGTTTGGTTCGCTAAAGAACCAAAACCAGTATTAATACCATAAACGGTCTTCTTATCCTGAATTACCTTTTTCACCGTTTGATGAGAGGTATCAATTGCTTCAAATGCATGGTTTGCAAGAGAACAGGGTAATTGATTACTCAATACTTGTTTGATTGAGTGTAATGTTAATTGCCCCGGTTCGAGAATAAAATGCTCAGACATAAAACTAACTCCTTTTTACAACGTGATAACATGTTGGGGTGAGGCCTGTGCCCACCCCAGTGCGGTATTGTAGGTTGGGCCCATGGCCCAACGAGACATGGAGCCACATCCGAACTCCATGTTGGACCATGGGCTCTGACGATTTGCCGTCTTATTCCATCATAGGCAACCACAACCCATTTTCTTTTGCACAGTTTTTCGCAAGCTCATAACCGGCATCAGCATGACGCATCACCCCAGTAGCTGGGTCATTATGCAGCACACGAGCTAAACGTTGAGCCGCCTTCTCCGTTCCATCAGCAACAATAACTACCCCTGCATGCTGTGAGAACCCCATACCTACACCACCACCATGATGAATACTCACCCAAGTGGCTCCGCTCGCACAATTTAGTAATGCATTTAATAAAGGCCAATCAGATACTGCATCACTTCCATCCATCATGCCCTCAGTTTCTCGATTAGGACTCGCCACCGAACCCGAATCCAAATGATCACGACCTATAACAATCGGTGCTTTAACTGCCCCAGTCTTCACCATTTCATTAAAGGCTAAAGCCAACCGCGCCCTATCTTTTAATCCCACCCAACAAATACGCGCAGGCAATCCCTGGAAGGCAATTTTTTCTTTAGCCATATCCAGCCAGCGATGTAAGTGTTTATTATCAGGAATCAGCTTTTTAACCATTTCATCCGTTGCATAAATATCTTCAGGGTCTCCAGATAAAGCAACCCAGCGAAAGGGGCCGATACCTTCACAAAACAGTGGACGAATGTATGCCGGCACAAAACCTTCAAAATCGAATGCATGTTGTTCCCCAGCTTCAAGAGCCATTTGGCGAATATTATTACCGTAATCAAAAACAGGGATTCCTCGCTTATGAAACTCAAGCATTGCATGAACTTGAATTGCCATTGATTTTTTCGCGGCCTGAACCACTTCATCAGGAGCCGTTTGCCGCATTTTTTCTGCATATTCTAAAGTCCAACCCGCAGGCAGATATCCATTAAGTGGATCATGGGCACTGGTTTGATCAGTCACTAATGAAGGAGTAACACCGCGGGCAACTAATTCAGGGAAAACTTCAGCAGCATTACCTAATACCGCCACAGATAAGGGCTTCTTCTGGGTGCAGGATTCATTAATCCAGGCTAAGGCCTCATCCAAATTGGTGGTGTATCGGTCCAAATAACGCGTTTTCAAACGCTTTTCAATGCGCGATAAATCACACTCTACCGCTAATACACTAGCGCCAGCCATGGTACCCGCCAAAGGTTGCGCCCCACCCATTCCACCTAAACCCGCTGTAAGAATCCAGCGACTGGATAGATCCCCCTCATAATGTTTGCTGGCAGCCGACACAAAAGTCTCATAAGTGCCCTGAACAATCCCCTGTGAACCAATATAAATCCAACTTCCCGCAGTCATTTGGCCATACATCATTAAGCCTTTTTTATCGAGCTCATTGAAATGATCCCAAGTGGCCCAACGAGGAACAAGGTTTGAATTGGCAATTAATACGCGCGGCGCATCCTCATGAGTGGTGAAGACCCCTACTGGCTTACCCGACTGGACCAACAGAGTCTGGTTTGCGTCTAATGATTTTAGTACTTCTTCAATTTTTTCAAAGCAATCCCAATTGCGTGCAGCTTTTCCCAACCCACCATAAACAATTAATGAATCAGGATTTTCAGCAACCTCAGGATCCAGATTATTATGAAGCATGCGCAATGCTGCTTCGGCTAACCAATTTTTGGCCTGCTTTTCTGTACCGTGATTTGCTCGTATTACCCGCTTAGAGGTGTTCGCATTCATAAGCTTGCTCCATTAGCTAAAAAATTAAGTGAATCATACACTAGAGAGCTTTTAGAACATAGGGCTTGGTATAATACATAGCCTTTATAGCCAATATAGGCACCTAAAATATGCTATGATATACTCAGTGCAATCTTGATTAATTGCGAATATAAAAAGTGCAAATTCATTCTGAAAAACATCCCAAATCTCTGGGAATTTATTTTTCTACTGAGATGTGGGAACGTTATGGTTTTTATGTCGTACAATCACTTTTAGCCCTCTATTTAGCCTTGCATTTTAAATGGCCCGACAAGCAAATTTATGCGCTGGTTGGTTCATTTACCGCCCTAACTTACCTTTCACCAGTGGTTGGTGGATGGATTGCCGATAAATTAATTGGTCAAAAAAGAGCTGTACTACTAGGTGCAATCGTACTTTTTATCAGCTATTGTCTTCTTTCTTCAGTAGATAGTGTCAACATACTCACTGCCTCACTCGCAGGCATCGCCGTAGGTACTGGTTTATTAAAGCCCAATATCTCCTCGTTGCTAGGTAATGAATATTTACAAGGTTCAGCACGTCGTGAAAGCGGCTTTACCATTTTTTATATGGGGATTACCTCTGGTATTATCTTAGGCACTACACTGCCAAGCATACTCAATGAGCATTTTGGCTGGACTGCTTCGTTTACCAGTGCTGCCATAGGCATGGTCATTGCCTTTTTAGTGTTTTCTTTTGGTATCAAGAAATATCACATCAAAGACTATAATCCTTTTGTATTTCAATTTAAAAAAATTAGTATTGCCTTTCTATTATTAGTGTTTCTTTGGGGCTTATCATTTTACATTTTAAACTCCCCCAAGTTAGCAAATGTGGTCTTTGGATTAGTGGTCTTATTCTCTGCTGGCTACATTAGTTATGCAGTGAGTGGAGAGAATGCCAATCAATCACGACAAACCCTGGTGATTGGTTTATTGTGCATTATTTCGGTCGTGTTTTGGGCCTTCTATTTCCAAATGTTTATGTCCTTAACGCTTTTCATTTCGCGGGTGGTAGAGCCGACCTTTTGTGGTATTCAATTCCCGGCTCCCTATTATGTGACCATCCAGAGTATTGGGATGCTCGTCATCGGTTATTTTTTAGCGAAAAGAAATCAACAGCTTAACTTGATAGAACGTGGGCTAAGTATTGGCAAAAAATTCTTGCTCGCTATCTTTATTACTACAGCAGCCTATGCGATCATTGTTTTAGTAACTAACTTTACCGACCGTACTACATTACTGTTCCCTTTATTGATTATTCCCGCTTACTTAATGTTTTCATTGGCTGAATTATTGCTCTCGCCTGTAGGCTTATCTGCAATTACCTTACTTGCTGACAAAAATAAAGTAAGTACGATGATGGGTATTTTCTTTGTTTCCTTAGGAATTGGCGGCTTTCTTTCTGGAAAACTAGCTTCTTTAACTTCAATTCCTACGGGTGAGACCAATATAGCGGTACTTAAATCATTATATGCCGCGGCCTTTACCCAACAACTGGGAATCCTTTTTATTGCGGCTCTTGGTTGTCTTGTTTTATTCGCCGTGATTAAGTTTTTGTTGACGCGCGTGAAACTTACTGATTAACGTATAGCCCATTCATTTTCTGTGATTATGAAGAATGCCGTGACGAAGCACTACAAAAGTTGCTTCGTCTCATTCCCGATGACGGCAAAAATTAATTAAAAAATATACGCTTACTTTTCCAAAGAAAATAAAGCAATTTGACCTTATTTAAGATTCCCTTAAGTTTTAACGATTACTATGCGCTCTATAATAAACCTCATTAATTTTAGAGAACATTAACCATGTTTCATAAAGCAATTAAAGCGCAATTTACTTTTTTGGCGTATCGAATTGATAATTTATTCCAAGCGCTATCTGATTATAAGTTGGGTGAAAAAAAGTTCCCCTACTCCAAACTCTATGATTTACATAATGACATTAGCGCCATAAGCAACAAGGAAGCAAAAATTGAATTATTAGTGCGCTTAAACAATGAAGTTGTTAGCAGACTTCTGCAGTATAATCCAAAAATTTTTTCATATTATAAAGAGCTTGAGCAAGAAATCTTTAGTTTCAGCATCGAACCCGAAACTTCTGGACAAACAGAACCCTCGGTTGCTTCACTTAACTCTCAATGAAGCTTAAATAAAGTTATTCTTTGGTATTTAAACACAACCCTTTTTATATTGAAAAAATACTGTTATCATTCGGGGTTTTTTAGAAGATATCTTTTCTTATGTCTGATCAAAACCCAATGCTAGCTAAACTCTTACACGCGCTTGAAGATATTCAAGCTTCCGATATAAAAGTAATCGATGTACGTAAACAAACAACCATCACGGATTATATGCTTATTGCTTCGGGCCGTGCTTCACGTCACGTGAAAGCAATTGGTCAAAAAGTAATGGAAGATATGAAGTTAGCTGGTTTACCTACGTTACATTGTACAGGACTTGAAACAGGGGACTGGGTTCTCATTGATTTTGGTGACTTTATTGTCCATGTTATGCAACCTGAAAGCAGACAATTCTATAACCTAGAAGGACTTTGGGAAGAGCAACCCAACAAGTAATTACCATGTTAAAAATTACCGTTATTACTTTAGGCAATAAAATGCCAGATTGGGTTACTCAAGGGAGTAACGATTATGCTAAACGATTTAATGACGGTATTCAGTTAAAAATAATTGAAATTCCTCTTATTCGCCGTAGTAAGTCCTCTGATCTCACACGCATCATGGAAAAAGAATCTGCGTTGATTAAAGATGCGCTTCCTACTGGCGCACGAATTATTGCTTTAGAAATAGAGGGCAAAACATTTAGTAGTGAAGAATTAGCCCAAAAAATTACTCAATTGCAGCAAACGTCCAGTCATTTATGTTTTCTAATTGGTGGCCCCGAAGGGCTTTCCCAAGAAGTGCTCAAATTATGCAATGAGCGCTGGTCTTTATCAAAACTCACCTTACCACACCCTTTAGTTCGGATCATTTTGTTAGAAACTTTATATAGGGCTTGGTCGATTATGAATAATCATCCTTATCATAAATAACTACAAGCATCCCGAGTCTGGCTCAATATTAACCAACCATACCCAAGTCCCCTGAAAATAAAATCCATTTTGCTCAAGAGAGTAGAAATGTACAGGCCCCAATGGCAAAAACCTGGTTTTTAATATACTATGCATCCTTTTTAACCCCCTTAGCTGACTGTATGCGATGCGTCTGAATCAATCATTTAATAATTACCAATCAGATTCACAGAATCAACGTTTTAGACTTAATTTGCTGGTCGCATTTATTATTATTTTGTCTTTAATCCTGGTGTTAAGACTTGCATACCTGCAAATCTCCGAATTTAGAAAATACCAAACCCTATCCTTAAAAAATCAGATGAGCATTACCCCCATTGCTCCTCCTCGCGGAGTAATCCTTGATAGGAATGGGGTCTTGTTAGCAGAGAATATCCCAGTTTATGTCCTTGAAATAATTCCTGAACATGTTAAAGACATCAACCGAACCGTAAAACAGCTGCGCGAATTACTTCCCTCTATTTCGGAAGATGATGAAATCAGCTTCAATCGAGCACGCAAACAGAATCGCTCATTTATGCCCATTCCGATTAAATTAAAATTAACACAGGAAGAGGTGGCTCTGTTTGCAATTAATCAATATCACTTTCCAGGCGTCAGCATTAAAGCGCGCTTGATGCGTCATTACCCTCTTGGTGAAATTACTGCTCATGTATTAGGCTATGTAGGGCGCATTAATATCCAAGAATTAAAATCTGTTGATCCAACTAATTACCGAGCGACCAACTTTATTGGAAAAGCCGGTATTGAAAAATACTACGAAGATATCTTGCATGGAACTGTAGGATATCAGATGGTAGAAACAGATGTGAGTGGGCGTACCCTGCGCGTAATTGACAAGATGAACCCTCACTCAGGAGCTAAACTTTATCTAAGCATCGACATCCGCCTCCAAAAAGCAGCTTATGAAGCGTTTCAAGGCAAACGCGGAGCAGCCGTAGTCATCAACTCTAAAAATGGCGAAGTCTTAGCCATGGTGAGTTCACCAAGCTTTGACCCCAATATTTTTGTTGGAGGGGTTAGCTCTAAAGACTACAAAATTCTATCGAACACGCTCCAAAGACCCTTATTTAATCGAGCTGTACGTGGTGTCTATCCTCCAGCATCAACCATTAAACCCTTTGTGGGATTAGCCGGCCTGGATAAAGGATTCATAACAACATCCAGTACAATTTATGATCCAGGCAAATATAAACTTCCGAACTCCAGTCATATTTATAGAGATTGGAAAAAAGGTGGCCATGGAATGATTAATTTTAAGCGCTCCATCACGGTTTCCTGTGATACATTTTATTATCAGCTGGGTAATAAAATGGGAATCTCTAATATAGAAGACATGTTGGTTAAATTTGGCTTAGGCCATTTAAGCCATATTGATCTTTATGAAGAGGCTTCCGGTATTGTGCCTAGCCTTCGCTGGAAAAAACAAACTAAAGGGGTGACTTGGTATCCTGGCGATACATTAATTACTTCCATTGGCCAAGGCTTTATGCTTGCCACACCCTTGCAAATAGCAAATGCAACCGCATCGCTAAGCCAGCATGGGCAACGTTTTCGTCCTCACCTACTCACAAAAACAGTAAACAGTGATACCGGTCAAGTAAAACCATATAAGCTTGTTGAAGAGTATCCTATTTACCTTAAAGACGAGGCTAATTGGGATATTGTTAAAGAAGCCATGCATAGCGTACTAACCAGCAATGAAGGAACTGGCTATCGATTTGGCAGAAATCCACCCTACCCTGTAGCAGGTAAAACAGGTACAGCACAAGTATTTAGTGGTCGACAATATGAAAAGGCCAAATATGAAGATATCCCTGAGGCTTTACGCGATAACTCTTTGTTTATCGCTTTTACTCCAGTAGATAAACCGGAGATTGCCGTAGCCGTTGTGGTTGAAAATGATTTTACGGCATCCATGGTTGCGCGCAAGATACTGGATACTTATTACGAACTTTATCCGATGAAAACAACTCATGAACAGAAGACACAATAAACCCGTTTATCGGTTTACTACAAAATCGCTTCATTTAGACCTCCCCTTGTTAGGTCTTTTGCTACTATTGATCAGCTTAGGCCTTTTAATTCTATACAGTGCCTCAAATGCGAATATAAGCATGATTTTACGCCAATCGATGCGTTTAGTTTTTGCTACGTTAATTATGATTGTGTTAGGTTTTATTCCTCCTCATAAATACAAAATCTGGACTCCATGGATTTACAGCATTGGATTAGGCTTACTAATTGCCGTAATGCTGATGGGTAAAATTGGTAAAGGGGCTCAACGATGGTTGGAGTTAGGGCTATTTCGTTTTCAGCCTTCTGAAATTATGAAGTTAGCCGTCCCAATGATGGCCGCTTGGTATTTTGATCGTCAAACCCGCCCTAGCAGTTTAAAAGCGATTTCCGTTGCAGGCATTATCATTGGCATCCCCGCATTACTTATTGCGAAACAACCCGACTTAGGTACTGCAATTATGGTGGCAGCGGCAGGTTTCTGCGTTATATTCCTCGCCGGTATTCGCTTTAAAGTAATTTTAATGCTAATCCTCTTAATTGGTGCTGCAATCCCCGCTGTTTGGCATGTGATGCATGATTACCAAAAACAACGCGTGTATACATTACTTGATCCAGAACAAGATCCTCTAGGTTCGGGGTATCATATTATTCAATCCAAAATTGCTATTGGTTCTGGGGGGCTTGTTGGAAAAGGCTGGTTACAAGGCAGCCAATCGCATCTTAACTTCCTACCTGAGCATGCTACAGACTTTATTTTTGCTGTAAGTGGCGAAGAATTTGGTTTTGCAGGCGGATTTGCCATTATTGCCTTAATTGTCTTAATTTCATTAAGAAGCCTCAATATAGCCTCCAATGCACAAACGACCTATACACGGCTCCTTGCAGCAAGCCTCGCCATGTCATTTTTTATGTCAGGCTTTGTAAACATAGGCATGGTTATGGGAATTATTCCAGTTGTGGGTATCCCTTTGCCTTTAGTGAGTTATGGTGGAACGGCCATGGTTACCTTTCTGGCTGGGTTTGGGGTGTTAATGTCGATTAGTTCGCATAAGATTTTGTTTAATTGTTTGCGGTAGCTTGATTGCATCATGCAGCAGCTGTCTTAAATTTTATTTCAAGACAGCATTGAATAATACGAGAACAAAATGATAGAATATGTTCCATTTTAATCGACATGAAAGATCTCATGCTACAAGCCCAAGTCCTATTTCACGCGAAACGAATCCATAGAGAAACCCTTTCTAATATAAAATACCAGGAAACCCTGCAAAAGATCATTTCTGGGACCCATCCTCATATCGAGTGGTTGGAAAATGCCCTATACGAAGGTCAGCGCGTGGGCAGTGCACGCATTGATCGCGCACAACATGGACAAAGGCTTATTTTTACTTATCTTAGAAACGCCCAGGGCAAACGATGTTTATTTCTCTTAGGTGAAACTCATCATGACTATAACGAAGTCGCTCGGTGGCTAAAAACAACCGGGATTACCACGGTGGGTAGCATGCTGGTGAATGCCGAGATGGTGGATGAGCGTTTCCTAGACCTCCTTGATGAGCAGCCCCCTACAGAAACTCAAGAACGTCCGCATATTGCTTTTTTAGATGAATCCCAACAACAGGCCTTAAATCACACCGCAACCCCGCTCATGTTCTTAGGTCCTGCAGGTGCCGGAAAAACCTTGGTTTTAGAAACCTTTATGGCAAATCACCTCACTAGTGCTGAAGTAGATATCCATCAAGCCAGTTCCAGCACCGCTTCCGACACCAGTTTGTTTGTTTCGCAATCCGAACTGTTACTTGAGTCTTTAAGAAAAGAATGCGATGTCCCTGAAGCCCACTTTAACACTTGGGAGCACATGCTGGCCGCTCATTTTAAAGGCCAGAGTAAAATAACCCACTCAGCATTTAAACAATGGCTCACCAAAAATTTCCCCGGGGATGATGCCGAGCAAGTGCATTTTGAATTGAGTTTGATTGTGGCTTACGGTGAGAGCGCCTATTTAGGCCTGGAGGGAGCACGACAAACCTACTACAGTGGGAATAAAGCCAAGCAACAGCAGTGCATCACTATTTTAAAGGCTTGGCAAAAGCATTTGCATGCCAATGCCAGTTATGACCCCATGACCAGTCTGCCTCCGCCTGCTGCGGTTAAAGTAAAAACCTATTGCGATGAAGGACAAAACTTTCCCCCGTCAGCCCTAGCTTATCTCATTGAACAAGCACAAGATAACCACTTCTACATTAGCTTTGACCCAGAGCAATCCCTAACCTCTCCCTTTACCTATGCCTTCGTCAAACAACGGCTTAATAGTAAAGGCTACTCCAAAATAGAACGCCTGCTAGAACAAACCTGGCGTAATCGACCAGAAGTGGTGGAGGTGATTAATTGCTTAATGGCACAAAAACACCATTGGGAAGGCAATCACCACAAACGCCCTTACCAGGCCATTCGCTCCGCGCAAGCCCCAGGAGGACAAGTCTCTTGGGTGACTAATGCCTCTTTGGATAAATTAAGAAATCATGCCCAACATGCCTCCACGGTAGTCATTGCCGAATTACCCGAAGAACCCAAGGCTCGCGAACGGGAACGCCAAGAGATTATTAAAAAAATGGGCACCCATCAAATTCTATCCGCCTCCGAGGCCATTGGCATGACGTTTAAAACCGTCATCTTGTGGAAGCCCGTCTCACTGAACCCCTGTGTACGCAAGCTGCTTGCTCAAGAACAGATTAACGCCTTAACTCTGGAGCAATGGATTTCTCTTAATGCCATCCAAATCGCATTGGGTCGTGCGCAAGAGAATATTTTCATGTATGAGCCAGAAGAGCATTTTCGCACCAAAGGAGAATTATGCTTTGGTAATAACTTGCCTATTGATGGCGCCTTAAAAGTCGCGCCGGTCGATGATAAAAAAGCTCAGGATGACGCTTGGAAGAAGAAAATTGAGGAACATCTGGCTGAAGGGAATAAAGACTTAGCCATTGATTTGATGCGCAATCAGCTCCATCTTACAGAAGAACAAATTATACACAAGCTAGGTCCTGCTGCAGAGCCAAGTTCACTACCCCAAGAATCACGCCCCAAGGCAAATAAAAATCAGACTAAGCCTAAGAAAAGTGCACCAGTGCCGGTAGCAAAACCAAGTCAGCCTAAAGTAACAACAAAAACACCCAGTGCTGCGAAAAAAGGAGCTACTCCCTCCGCAGCAGCTACTGCAATAACTGTTCCTGTAGTATCAGCCCCTTCAATAGACACCTTATCTCAACTCGAAATTATTGCCGTGGTGAAGGAACTGAATGCTGCTTTTGCAAAAGGAACTACTAATGACGCCAAAGCCAATTTAAAAACCAATTTGAAAAAATTACTTAGCCATCCTCAGGCTATACGTTATTTGTTTTATTCACCAAGTTTGGCCAATACTTGCTTAGCCATGAAATTTATGGGCGATGCGGAATACCAACCCATGATTCTTAGTTACTTAGGAAGCAATTGCTCATTAAATAATTTAATAGAATATCAAGATCCTGCTGTATGCGCGGAAATCCTTAATTTTATTTCACAAAGTGAAGAGGGAATTCGGTTTTTTAAAGAATCACTAAACCAAACCGTCCTGGTAGATAACGTATACGCCTCTTTTCTCTATTCATTGACTGCTTCGGATATTGGAATCGACCTCCTGTACGAATGGCTTCAAGCTTATCCTCCATTAATCAAAGGAATTAGTGGTCGAATGCTGTGTGTAGCACGCCCGGAAAATGGTGTAATTTATGCAAATGCCTCCCCTCTATACTGGCTTTGCTCGTCAGAGATAGGACAAAAAATCCTATACCTGCTACTGAGAGAAAACCCTCAATTGGCTACAGAAATCAGCAGTAAAGCCTTGTGCTTACCGCGCACAGGAGCTAATACACCTCCTTTATATTGGCTTTCTTGCACCACAGAGGGATGCGTTATTCTAGATATATTACAATCTAAAAATAAGGAATTAGCTAAAACGATTACCGAAGCAAACCTATCTTTAAAAGCAAATATAAGAGCCCCCGAGCACAAGCCACTAAATGAGTTTATTACCTCTCATACCGCATTTCATTCCACGGGACAAAGCGACGTGTCCCCAACCAATCTTTTTCAAGATGCTGACATTGAAGAACTGCATGTACCTAAGCCCTGGACCTATGTCGCTGCACCTCAACAACAACAACAAATAAAGCCGTTCACATCAACTCCTGAACAAACCAGTCCCAAACAGGGATCGTTAATTATAAAATCTAACCAAACAGTTCACTATTTTTGTGCGACAACATCCACTCTACCAATTACCCCTCTCCCTCCATCTTTCTTACAAGCGAGCGGTTTTATTACTGTTACAAAATCCCCTCCCCACCCCAATCAACCTCCCAAGGTAACACTTTATTTCAAATATCCAGAAGGTACCACTCGCGCTAAGCCACCTATTAGCTTACGCACCATACTCAATGATAAGCAGTATAAGCCCACGATGACCCAGCTCGTTGACTTGATGACTAAAATAACCGCCGAAATGGATTGGTTACCTCCGACAGTTGTTTTTTATCCTTCGCTGGATACTATTTTCATTACCAGCCCTGAAAAAATTGGTTCAGATAAACCCTTAGCATTTCAATTATGTCCTTCCGCTTTATTACTAACTGAAGAACTAGCTCCTGATCTGAAGCGCGATAAAATACACAGGCGAATGACTGCAAAACTCTTTTTGCACATAGCCACCCAAACACCAAATTTACATGAGCCCCTGCTCACTGAAAAAATAACTGAAGCACAAAAAAGATACCCAGCCTTTATTGCAGCATTTACAGAGTTATGGAAGTCAACCGACACCCAAGAAATAACTCAAGAGGGGCCTACTCTGTCCCTCCAGCAGCTGTCACCTACTGTTGGTGCATTTCATAAGATTCGTTTAGATAAACTCCAAACCTGGAATGCAACCGAGTTCTCAACCCTGCTTTCGGGAGTAGCCTGTAATCATTCGAGAACAATAAGCAGTGTATCTGCTGATGCATTACTTAACTTATATAAAAACAGCAGCGCCAAAGAAAAGTTAGAGATGACCAAACACCTAGCCCAAAGCGTTGAATTATTAATACCAAGTGAACAGTCTAAATTGACAGATCCAGATTCAAAATCCAAAAGTATGCATTGGATAAATCGGATGAATTTAATAAGTGCTTTATTACAAGAGTTAGAGCATCAGGGAGATTATGAAGCCCTGCATGAAACACAACAACGCCTATTGGAAGGAGGAATAGGAAAACACCTTGGCAGTAACTTGGCTGATCATAATGGAAAATTCGCGCTTAGTGTTTTGGTGCCGGTAGTTAAAGTTTCGGTTTGGATGGCGTTCCAATTTGCTACACTTAAAACACGCTTTATTTTTGATAGAAATGTTAAAAGAATGGCACAAATGTTATTCGATGTGGTGACGAAGGAAGAGGGACAGAGAGATGAAGTGCCGTCTATGAGTGCCCATGAAAGTCAACAATACATCCTGATGATGTTAATCATGTCCGATTTTGGCAGTTGGCTTAAACAAGATGCACTAACTTCAGAAGATATTGAGGCAAAACTGTTAACGCTCTGGAACACTATAGACCTTCAACTTCTATTAGACTTTGGCCTGCCTTGTTACCGTGAATCACTATCTGATGAGACGACTAAACTCATTGAGAAAAAATTAGAACAACACATTAACCGCTTAATTCAAAAATCCGCTCAAATTTCATTGAGTGACAGCGAACAACAACAGCTGCGTACCAGCCTTAGTTATCTTAAATCCTTTGCTTGGCGTGCACACGAGCAAGTAACTAATGCTTCTTTCCAATCACTCTATATCAGCTATTTTCTAGCTATTATTTTTACGAAGCCCCAGCAAACAGTATTTTATGAATCAAAACCCTTGTTACCGATAAAACCTCGTGTACACTCCATGCAACAACTCGTTGATGCAGCACAGACATCTATAAGTCAACCACAAGCAGTGTCTAAACGACAGCAACGAAAATTGGCACTTAGCCCTCACCACCTTATAGGATTTGATTCGTCCCATCAACACAAAGTTTCCAGCCACTTTCTTCCAAATGCATCCACTGCGGGTGCGCCTGTAGATATCACACAATTTATTTTTTCCTTACCAGAAAATAAACAGGTTCAATACCGTCACGATATAGAAAAAAATATTATTGATAAAACAATTTTACAAACCATAAAATCTGATGAATTAAAAAAATTAAATAAAGCATTCATCCCCACAACACTTACTACCGCGCAACGTATTTGCACGGTACAAAATAAAAATACAGGTACCCAAGGAATGATTGAAGTACACATAGCTGATGCTGGTGACTTCAATTCAGTACTCATTGGCCTAACTTCGAATAAAACATTGGATGGGGAAAAATCTATCCCAGGAACTACGGCAACATCGATTAGCCTAGATATCGCGACCGGAAACATCCGCTTTTTCGATGCGAAAAATGATATGCACATGGAATATCCCTATACCAAGCCAGCACATTCGGGTTCAAAGGTCTCCTTTGGGATCACAGGAACAAAAGTATATTGTATCGTCGATGGTACATTCTATCCGCCTATTCGTGGTTTTGAACTACCCGAAGGAGCTGACATTCATCCGTTAATTCGCATAGGCTGCCCAGGAGTTAAATTAATACCTCGAGTTATGGGAAGTTTATGGAACCTCGACAGACATCCTGATCGTTCATTCAAGAATGCACCCTCCAATCCTGTCGCTTATAATCTCTATTTAGCTGAATTAAGAACAAAAGTATGTCCGCACTATCACATTCATAAACATGCAACTGGTATTGATGGCTTTACTGAATTACTAAGCTCTCCTCAGCTGATTGCCAAGCAAGAGCCGGGTATCCTGTTAGATCTACTTATGACTCTACTGGCCAGGCATGAATGTTTAGCCCAGAATTGTGCTGTGCCAGAGATACTACAAAAACTTATTAGCGATTTAAGCACTCAGCCTGTAGCATTAGATGCTAAAGAGTCTCATGTGACAACATCTCCAGAACGACTGCTTGAACTCACTGAAGTACTCGGGCTTACCGAACTTGCATCAGCCATCAAGCAAAGATTTAGAGAGAAACCTTCAGTGGCACCACTTTCTCTATTTGCGCCAGAGAGAAAGCCAACACATTCCGGTGACGAAATAAATAATGCACAAATATCGATAAAACAAACGCATAGGTAAGCCTATAGGACTGTGCTGACAAAATATGCGAATCCTCAATGCAACCTAGAGTAAGGCCGCCACTGGCGCATAACTTCTGCGATGAATCAGGCAAGGCCCTAATCGGACTAAAGCCTCTCTATGAGCAACGGTAGGATATCCCTTATGGACAGCAAATCCATACCCAGGATAAATGACATCAAGTGCTTCCATTTCCTCATCACGCAATACTTTTGCAAGTATGGAGGCAGCACTGATTTCAGGAATCAACCCATCCCCTTGAATAATCGCCTGACACGGTACACTTAATTTTGGAGCATGAGCTCCATCAACCAGTACTTCTTCCGGTTTAATAGGCAAAGCTTCTACTGCTCGCTGCATTGCTAGTAACGTAGCTTGATGAATATTCAAGGCATCAATTTCGTCAACCTCGGCTCGCCCATAAGCAAATGCCAAAGCCTGTTCCTGGATTTGCAATGACAATAACTTACGCTTCTTAGCACTTAATTTTTTAGAGTCAGCAAGCCCTTCTATAGGTTCTTTTAAAATAACAGCCGCAGTCACTACTGCCCCAGCTAAAGGCCCCCGCCCTACTTCATCAACGCCGGCGAGCAATCTCATCTTATTCATTATCATTCCAGATGCCTTAAAAATTGTCCTAATGATACCTAGACATACGCCGTTTGCAACTGTTCTTTTTATGATTAAAAATTGATTTATCATTCAGGAAATGCGATCATCACGCACAAATAATTAGCAAATGAGCATTGTATGAGTAAAATTCGCTGCGCCGTGATTGGTGTTGGTTATCTGGGTCGTTTTCACGCACAAAAATATCAACTACTTCCTGATGCCGAATTAGTTGCTGTATGCGACTTACACGAAGACGCAGCAAAAAGAGTAGGTATGGAGCTAAACGTTCCAGCTTATACTGATTATCGTGACTTATTTGATAAAGTTGATGCAGTAAGTATTGCAGCCACAACAAGCATGCATTATGAGCTTGCTAAAGCCTTTTTAGAACAAGGCATCCATGTTTTACTAGAAAAGCCTATGACGGAAACCACAGCTCAAGCAGAAGAGTTAATTCAATTAGCGAAAAAGCATAAAGCAAAGCTACAGATAGGACATCTTGAACGTTTTAATTCAGCACGCATGGCCCTGGACACCTACTTAGAAAAGCCTCTGTTCATTGAGGCTGAACGACTAGCCCCATTCACACCTCGTGGTGCTGACGTGAATGTGATATTGGATGTGATGATCCATGACATAGATTTGATCCTAAACATGGTAAAAAGTCCTATCGTCTCCATCCTAGCTCAAGGAACACCAATACTGACTAAAGCCATTGATATCGCTCATGTACGCCTTACATTTGCAAATCACTGCGTGGCCAATCTGACAGCAAGCCGAGTCAGCTTCAATTCGTCTAGAAAAACGCGAATATTTCAGGAGGATTGTTTCTTATCTATTGATTATCAAAGCAAATGCCTTTCTGTATTTAAAAAAGGGACAGGCGAGATGTTCCCTGGAATCCCAGATATTGTCCATGAGCAAAAAGAACTTGAAAATGGCGATGCCTTACTTGAAGAAATAAAAGCATTCTTAAAGTGCATTAACGAAGACAGTACCCCACTTGTTACGGGTGAAGATGGACTTGCAGCCCTTCTTACTGCGGAGCAAGTTACTGCATTGATTCACAATAATCTTATGGAGCGTCATGCACAAAGCTAAGCGGGTCGTTATTATTGCAGGCGAAGAGTCTGGTGATGTTCATGCCTCTGCACTGGTTAAGCAACTAAAAGCAAACTATCCCAATATAGAAATAAGCGGTATTGGTGGTAAGCACATGCAAGATGCGGGGGTCGAGTTAATTTCGGATTTGGCTCGTTATGGAGTGACCGGAATCACGGAAGTAATTCGCCATCTCAAAGTCATTCGTAAAGCATTTCAGGCAATTAAAAAGCATTTACAGCAACAAAAACCTGATTTGCTTATTTTAGTGGATTACCCTGGTTTTAACTTACGACTTGCGAAATATGCGAAACGTAAATTAGGAATTAAAATCCTCTATTACATCAGCCCGCAAATTTGGGCTTGGAAAGCGAAGCGTATTCATCTGATTAAAGAATGCGTGGACCACATGGCAGTTATCTTACCCTTTGAGAAAGCAATTTATGAACATGCTCAAGTTCCAGTAAGTTTTGTTGGCCATCCATTAGTTGAGAAAATTAAGGCCGTTGGTGAGCGTGATTCACAACGAGTGGCATTAAATATTCCTGTAGGTGCTAAAATTTTTGGTTTACTTCCTGGAAGCCGCCATAATGAAATTGAACGCCACATGCCCATACTTCGGGATACTGCGGAACGATTACACCAAAAATATCCTGACTGGCAATTTGTCATCCCTATCGCAGAAACTATTGACTCAGAAAAAATTACTAACTATTTTGCTCAAAGTAATTTACCTGTAACCTTTGTGAAGGGACAGGCATTAAGTTGTATGGCAGCTGCGGATTTTGTCATCGTCGCCTCAGGAACAGCCTCTTTAGAATGCGCCTTATTAAAAAAACCAATGTGTATTATTTATAAATCATCATTTATTACGTACGTATTGGCAGCCAAACTCGTTAAAGTTAAATTTCTAGGTCTATGCAATCTTCTATCAAATAAAATGATCGTTCCGGAATTTCTACAATATGATTGTAATGTTGACGAGTTGACACACTATGTGACTCAATTTTTTAATGATCATGCACGTCAAGCAAGAATGCTGGACCAATTAGGAAAACTTAGGAACTCATTGTCATCAGAAGAATCTGATTGCTCGCTATTCAACCTAGTAGAGAGCGAATTGCTCGAAAAAAATGCATGCTTTTAGCTTGAAAATATAGAATATCAATTATCCTTCATGTACAATCGATGTTGCTTTCATTGCATATGTAAGCAATTGGACTGTTGTTGATTTAATTAATAATAAGGAAGTTAAGATGAATGTCATTGAAACACCTGAAGCTACCCAGTCAATTATCAAGCAAGACCAAGGTCTCCAGGATTTGGTTTATAATCTGGTTACTCGTTTTCTTTCAGAAAATAAAAACAAAAGTATTGACGACCTTTATGACATGATTTTGTCTGAAGTTGAACCTCCATTATTACAAGCAGTAATGGAAAAGCGACGCGGTAATCAGCTACAAGCAGCAAAAATGCTGGGTATTAGCCGCGGTACAATTAGAAAGAAATTACAAAGATATTTCGGAACAAAGTACTTCCGATTAACTGATGAATAATAAGTTAATGTCTTACTCTGTTTTCACTTCATTAGTAGGAAGAAAAACAGCATCTAATGAAAGGCCCGATAATCGGGCCTTTCTTATATTTAAGATGAACTATTTGTTGACTACTTAATATGATTGTATAAAATACATCCTGAGAATATTAGGAGTACTGCTATGCTATCTGATGATAAGATTATCGAATTAATTCATATAAAAACCTATGCTTATCTAGTCGTTGCAAACTATTCCGTCCTGCGCCAACATTGCCTCGAGCAGCGAGCACTTCCTGTTATCCTAGAGCAAATTCAAAGTGATGTAGGCCTGCTAATTGAAAATGAGAAAAGAGAATACATTGCTACACAACTGTCTATAGCTTCTTCGCGACAGCAACAACAAGATACAGAAGAAAATAGACATGATGCTGAAGAAGCAGAAATAGAACGACGTCTGTGCATCAGATTAGATCAAGAACTCACTGATATTAACGATGAACTTGAGCTAGTGCGACAAGAGAAAAACAAGCAAGAAGAACTCTTAAATAAGCTGAGTCCATTAATAGATATTCTATCAAAACAAATTCACCTACTTGAAGCAGCTAAATCATCCCATGAATATAGTCACTCTGAGAATGGGCATAAAAATACACAACATAAATACAGCGACCAACAGACAAACCAAGAGCACGCCCCTCCGAATACAACTCGGGTACATAACCACCCTCATTCACTACACCCACCCGCTCATAAAGAACTAATCACTACTCCCCCCCTTGTGTCTGCAGAAGCCTACAGTCAACTGATATTACAAAAAGAGCTAATGGAGTTTCAATATAATGCCGCACGAAAAAAATTTGAAGATTGCAGCTGTGTAATCCAAAAATTAACTCAAAAACGATGTGCACTGAATGTCAAAATGACGAGCGAAATTCCTCAAAAACAACAAGCTCGACGAGAGCGCCTCAGTGCACGACAACTCCGTGAATCGGCTCGTTTAAATCAAGAATCGATACAAACACAACTATCACCCCAAAATTATTTATTGTTGTTTGAGTTAATTCATAAATTCAATGCCCTAAAAGAATACCAAGGCAAACAAACTATTTCGACAGCCGAAAAGTACTCTTATAGTGAATACATTAATTGCCTTATCAACGCTTTACGAATGAATCAAGCACCCAGGTTAAATTTTTATGAAATTACCTCCTTAAAACAAATTGCTCAACTCATGCAAAAATGTCTTGGATTAGCTGATGAAGTAAGAGACAAACGCGCTACATTAAAAGCTGAACAGGAAACTAAGTGGGGTTTAGATAATATACTTAGTAACAATGAAGAGGAGCTTCTTGGTTTGCAACGTGCCAACCCCATGCTAACCAACCAAAACTCACGATTTGACGAAGACAATAGAAAGCTAGCGCAAACAATTAGCGCACGTCTTCAAGATAGAAACCAACTCCTCAAAATTGGTGCCGGTATACTTCTGCTAACTCTTATAACAGCCCTCTTAGCCTTCATTGGGGGACTAGAACTTATATTTTTCACTCCGTCTGCCTTATGTGCGACAATAACATTAGGGCTGTTCGTTACCTCGTTAATCTATACAGCCCAAAATAACTCAGATAGATATCAACTCAAGCAGAATCAAATCAATATCACAAAAAATTCACAAAAAATATCAACTCAAACTGAGCAAATCAGTAATTTAGAAAAAATTATAATACCAGAATTAAAAATACAGATAAGCCAAGCGCATATAAAGATAGAAAAGCTTAAACAAAAGATCGAAGAGTTACAAAAGGTACAAGAGCTATATAGAAGCAAAGCAAATCAAGTCACTCTTAGCAAAACAAACAATATTTATCCAAATCCAAGTACATCTCCAGAACTTGATTTAGAAGAGCGTTCATTTGATAAAAATTATAGCTTTAGCTCAGACACAGACCATATTAGCTATCGATTATAAATAACTATTTACTCGCCACTGGCGAGTAAGCTTAGGGACAGGTTGGGCCAGAGGCCCAACCTACAATTTAAGATAAAACCAACAATTTATTAACCCTGCTAATAAAATCGGCTGGATTATCTAATTGTCCACCCTCAGCTAAAACGGCTTGTTCAAATAACATAGTTACCCATAACTCAAAAAGATTATCATCTTGAATATCATGCAGACGTTTGATTAAAGCATGTTCAGGGTTAATTTCAAAAACAGGCTTGCTTTCAGGAACCTGTTGTCCTGCAGCCTGAAGAATACGTTGCATTTCCAGGTTCATATCTTGCTCATCAGCCACAATACACGCAGGAGAATCAGTGAGACGATTGGTTACCAATACATCTTTAACCTTAGCATCCAAAACCTTCTTAATATGATTCAACATAGGTTCTAAGGTTTTTTCTTGCTCTTTGATTTGCTCTTCAGATTCATCACCAAGTTCTACCTTACCTTTAGAAATAGATTGCAGTTTTTTACCATCAAACTCGCTCAGGTAGCCAACTAACCACTCATCAATGCGGTCGCTAAGCAACAATACCTCAATCCCTTTCTTATTAAAGATTTCCAAATGTGGGCTATGCTTAGCTGCGTTGTAACTTGAGGCAGTAATATAGTAAATCTTATCTTGCCCTTCTTTCATACGGCTAACGTATTCTTCAAGAGTTACCTCTTGTTTCTCGGAAGCTGATTTAGTTGAAGCAAAGCGTAATAATTTAGCAATTGCATCACGGTTTGCAAAATCCTCAACTGGGCCTTCTTTTAGTACCAAACCAAATTCATTCCAGAACTTCTGATATGTTTCTTTATCTTGTGTACTCATCTTTTCAAGCATTGATAAAACACGCTTAGTACATGCAGAACGAATACTTTCAACTTGCTTGTTGTCTTGTAAAATTTCGCGCGATACATTTAGTGGTAAATCACTGGCATCAACAATCCCTTTGATAAAACGCAAGTATCTTGGTAAAAATTGCGTAGCATCATCCATAATGAAGACGCGTTTTACATAGAGCTTCAGGCCGTGTTTGTTCTCATGTTGCCATAAGTCATAAGGTGCATGGGCAGGAATGTATAATAATGAAATATAGTCGTTCTTACCCTCTACATGGTTATGAGACCAAGTTAATGGATCCTGAAAATCATGAGAAATATGCTTGTAGAGTAACTTATAATCTTCTTCACTAATTTCAGATTTTTGCATGGTCCATAAGGCAGTAGCCTTATTCACTGTTTCCATTTCATGCTTGTCTTTATTCTCTTCACCACGCTTTTCCATAACAATTGGCCAGCAAATATGATCAGAGTATTTGCTAATGATGTTACGGATGCGCCAGTCACTGAGAAACTCATCGTCTTCAGCTTTAATGTGGAGAGTAATTTCAGTTCCACGAGTCGCTTTTATTTCAGAAGCAATAGAAAACTCACCTTCACCGTTAGATTCCCAAACAATACCCTCTTCTGGTTTAAGGCCAGCACGTCGGCTTTTAACAGTAACCTTATCGGCAACAATAAATGCGGAGTAAAATCCTACTCCAAATTGCCCAATTAACTGTGAATCTTTAGCATTTTCACCGGTTAATTGGCTCATAAATTCTTTAGTACCTGATTTAGCAATAGTACCTAAATTAGCAACAGCCTCATCCCAACTTAAACCGATACCATTATCGGTAATGGTTATGGTTTTTAATTTTTCATTAACATGAATGCTGATCTTTAAATCAGAATCATTTTCAAATAAAGCACTGTCAGACAATGCTAAAAATCTTAACTTATCTAAGGCATCCGAAGCATTAGAAATTAGCTCTCGTAAAAAGATTTCTTTGTTGCTATAAAGTGAATGCACTACTAAATGCAACATTTGTTTCACTTCTGTTTGAAAGCCCATCGTTTGTTGGTTACCGACCATCTAAAATCTCCTATATGTACTTGTTATTTAGGTCATATAGGGGTTTATTACAGAATTTCAAGGGTAATAATCAAAATTTGGCATAGTCAACGTTCCTCCAGAGTGGATAATCAGCACATTTCCTTTAAGTGATTTACTTTCTATAAATCGCCTTGTTTCATAAAATAGTTTTGCCGCATAAATGGGATCAGCCAAAATCCCCTCTTCTCGCGCTAAACGCTTTACTTCATTTTTAACAGTCTGATTTACTGAACCGAATGCTTTTGCCGTAGATGGATAAAAACAATCGTAGTTTATAGGCTCAAAATTAAGCCATAAATTTAATTTAGATTTAAAGATTTTCTCGTCATCGGCAAGTAAAAGCACATGAACTTTGGCCTTATGCTCTAAAGCATTTAAGCCTTTTATTAGTGCTGCAGCAGAAAAACCCGTTCCTGCATCAATAAAGATATGCTGAAAACGACAATTTAAAAATACCTCATTGTCGCAAACATCTTTGGCAAGGCTCATCGCACCTGGCATAGCTTGCGGAACACTCCCCCCCTCCAGCAAAACAAATCCAGGCTCATTCAATGTTTCTAAATAATTTTGAGCCTGTTCATTTACCTGCGCCCATTCTTCGCGAGTTACCCAAATAATTTCATGCTCTTCTAAAAAAAGAGAACTCAACTTAAAGTTGCCTTTTCGTTCTAATTTCCACGGTTTAATAAGAAATGCGGTAACTTTTAAATTAAACTCTCGCGCTAATTGTAATGCAGCGAGCAAATTATTAGACTGAGGACCTGCAATAATCAATAAATGCTTAATTCCTTGTTCGACAAGATAAGGCATTAGCGAAGCATATTTACGTAATTTAGAACCACTAATGCCACAACCTAATTCATCATCCCTTTTGACATAGCAAGTAACATCATTCATAGGAAATTGATTTAAACGATGAGTTCTACTAGATAAATTCCACATGACTTAACGGCGAACAAAATCAAAATGCGTTTCCGAAGAGCTGGCTTGATTAAATTGGTAGCCTAATTCATTAAACTCTTTGATTCCTTCAAGATTGTCAATTTTATTTTCCATTAAAAATTTAGCCATAACCCCTCGTGCTTTTTTAGCGTGAATCCCAATCATTTTGAGCTGATTATTCTTATGCTCATAAAAATTTATGGTGAATATAGGGTAGTTTAATTTTTTCTCATTTACGGCCTTAAAATATTCAGTAGAAGCAAGATTTACTATGACTGGGTTTTTCTGCGTTGCTAACTGTTGATTCAGTGTATCAGCAATAATACTCTGCCAAAAATCATACAATGATTTACCTGCAGGATTAGCTAGACGAACGCCCATTTCTAGTCGATAAGGTTGGATGGCATCTAAAGGATTTAATAAACCATAAAGCCCCGATAAAATACGCAAATGTGATTGAGCGTAAGTTACAGTATCTGATTTCCAAGTATCCGCTTGTAACCCTTGATAAACATCACCTTGAAATAAAAATAACGCTGGATAAGCATGGGGGGAATGCCCATCAAAAACAAATTCCTGGTACCGTTCAAAATTCAAAGTTGCTAAATCTTTAGATAGATCCATTAATGCAGCAATATCTTCAACTGACTTGGATTTCATTAATTCTACTAAGGTCCTAGTTTGTTCAGGGAATAAGGGTTTTGAGGTTGTACCAGAATAAGGTTTTGAGGTTTTGATTAGTTTTTTTGCTGGCGATAATAAAATTAGCATTTTTTAATACCTGGATGTAGTGAGTACGATTTGATGCTACATGATTAAATATCTGTTCCATCTTGACATTGGCTGGGCTGTAAAGCCCGGCATTGAGAATAATGTTTGCTGGGCTTTACAGCCCAGCCTACGCTGTTACAAACTATAATACAACTCAAACTCATAAGGATGAGTTAGGCTTCTAATTTTAGCAACCTCTTCTCTTTTCATATTAATGTAATTATTAATAAAATCACGCGAAAAGACATCGCCCTGTAATAAGAATTCATGATCTGCAGCCAAGCTATCTAAAGCTTGTTCCAAAGAAGCACTCACTGTAGGTACATCTACTAACTCTTCGGGTGGTAGATCATAAAGATCTTTATCCATTGGTTGACCTGGATGGATTTTATTTTGAATACCATCTAAACCTGCCATCAACATCGCAGCAAAGGCAAGGTATGGATTCGCAGTAGGATCTGGGAAACGCACTTCAATGCGGCGTGCCTTTGGACTACTTACATGCGGAATACGAATCGCTGCAGAACGGTTTCTCGCAGAATAAGCCAACAATACAGGCGCTTCAAAACCTGGAACAAGACGTTTGTAGCTATTTGTTGATGGATTTGTAAATGCGTTTAATGCACGAGCATGCTTAATGATACCGCCGATATAATACAATGCTGTTTCAGAAAGCCCCGCATATTGATCGCCAGAAAATAAATTATGTCCGTCTTTAGCTAAAGATTGGTGACAGTGCATACCGCTTCCATTATCACCTACCAATGGTTTAGGCATAAAGGTTGCGGTTTTTCCATAGTTGTGAGCCACATTATGAATCACATATTTTAAAATTTGTAACCGATCTGCCTTATCCGTTAATGAGCTAAAACGTGTTGCCAATTCGCATTGGTTTGCGGTTGCTACTTCATGATGATGCGCTTCAACTACTTCACCAAGTGACTCAAGAGTCAAACACATGGCAGAACGAATATCATGGGATGAATCTACTGGCGGTACAGGGAAATAACCACCTTTTATTGATGGGCGGTGACCAATATTTCCACCTTCCATTTCTTTAGATGAACTCCACTCAGCCTCTTCTGAATCAATTTTATAAAAAGAACCAGAAATATTTGTTTGCCATTGCACGCTATCGAATATAAAAAATTCAGGTTCTGGCCCAAAGAATGCTGTATCCGCAATACCTGTAGATTGCAAATAAGCTTCTGCACGTTTTGCCAGTGATCTGGGACAACGCTCATAGCCCATCATGGTTTTGGGATCGACCACATCACAACGAATAAATAAGGTGTTATCCTGGAAGAACGGATCAAATTTAATTGTTTCCAAATCGGGAATTAACGCTAAATCTGATTGGTGAATTTTTTGCCAACCTTTGAACGAAGAACCATCAATCATTTTACCGTTATCAATTAAATCATCATCAACACAGGAAATAGGAACAGTAATATGTTGCTCTTTTCCACGTATGTCAGTGAATCGTAAATCTATAAACTTGGCATCATGTTCCGTAATTGCCTCAAGTAATAATTTTTTGCTCATTTATCATTCTCCAGGATAGTCTGAATGTAGTGTACCTTAAGTGACTTATTAAACCCAATAGATTAGACTCTAGTTTTATTTTAATTTTAAAGCATAAAAAAGAATGGGTGCGTATCAATATCAAGCATTAAAAAAAAATGGCAGCACAAGTAAAGGAGTGCTAGAAGCTGACTCAGAGCGCCATGCCCGCCAATTATTACGCGATCAAGGATTGATTCCTACCCAAGTCCAGGTGTTAACCCAACAACGATCCGGGAGTAGTGGCAGCAAAGGCAAAATCTCTGCCGCAGACCTCTCTCTTTTTACTCGTCAATTAGCTACTTTATTAGCTGCGGGAATTCCTGTTGAAGAATCGTTGCGGGGAGTCAGCGAACAAACAGAAAAAGATAAAGTACGAGAGCTAATTATCGGCGTACGGGCCAAAGTACTTGAAGGTTATGGTTTAGCCCAGGCAATGTCCCAATACTCCCAAGCATTTCCTGAATTATACCGTTCTACTGTAGGTTCAGGAGAGCAAACTGGACACCTTGATGTGGTCCTGGAAAAGCTTGCCGATTACACTGAAAATCAGCAGCAAACTCGACAAAAAGTGCAACAAGCACTGATCTATCCTGCCATTATGATCATTGTTTCTATAGGCATTATTTCTTTTTTGCTCAGCTTTGTAGTCCCTAAAATTATTGAGGTATTTACCAGTAGTGGGCAAACCCTACCCGCAATGACCGAAGTATTAATTAGTATTAGTAATTTCGTAAAATCCTATGGCTTATATGCTTTAGTTGTCATTGTTTTGCTTATTTATGCGTTTAAGAAAAGCCTCAGCAATATAAAAGTTAAAACAGTTTGGCATCGTTTTCTGCTTAAATTACCCGTGGTTTCCTATTTAGTAAAAACCATTAATGTCGCGCGCTACATTCATACCTTCGGTATTTTATTTGCCGCCGGGGTCAGCGTTTTGGAAACTATGCGGGTTTCTGCAAGTCTGGTAACGAACTTAGTAATGAGGCAAGCCTTCGATACAGCAACAATCAAGGTACGAGAAGGCTCTGGAATAAGTGAAGCCCTGAAAGAAACAGGCTATATTAGTCCTATGGCCATTCATTTGATTTCCAGTGGTGAAAAAAGTGGGCAGCTTTCACCCATGATGGAACGTTCAGCGAGCCACTTAGATAATGAAGTAAAACGTCTTATTGACACGTCTTTAACCTTATTGGAACCTTTAGTTATTTTACTAATGGGGGCAGTTGTTCTATTTATCGTTTTAGCAACATTATTACCTATTTTCTCAATGGAACAATTGATAACATAAGAGTGGATTTCCACTAAATAGCGTTTTATTTAAATAGCAGGAGTAACATGAACAGACAAAAAGGTTTTTCCTTAATTGAAATTATGGTGGTTGTGGTCATTTTAGGTATTCTTGCCTCCATTGTTGTTCCCAAAATTATGGGTCGTCCCGATGAAGCGCGGCGCGTAAAAGCAAAACAAGACGTACTGGCTATTCAAAATGCCCTTGATTTATACAAGCTCGATAATGGTAATTACCCCTCTACGGATCAAGGTTTGATGGCATTGGTAGAAAAACCAGCGTCCAACCCGATTCCTCATAATTGGAAACAATATTTAAAATCATTACCCAAAGATCCTTGGAATAGAGATTACCTCTATTTAAATCCAGGCCAACATGGTGATGTAGACGTCTTTACCTATGGGGCTGAAGGTCAACCGGGTGGTACAGGCATTAATGCAGAAATTGGTAACTGGGATGAGAAATAACCGGGGGTTCACCCTAATTGAAATTATGGTCGTAATTGTGATTATAGGCATTACCGTTGGTTTTGCCTTAATCGCTTTTGGTGATTTCGGTGAGGGCAAGCGCATCCAATTTGCTGCGGAACAATTAGTAAATAGTATGCGCCTTGCTCAACAACAAGCTATTTTAGAAACAAGCACATTAGGCTTGCGCATTGATAGTAAGAGTTATCAAATTCTGCAATTGCAAGGTTCTCAATGGAGTCCTATGTCTAATAAAGGAATTTTTAAAATAACTTATTTTCCACACAATACCCTAATTACATTGAATACGCCTAGTCGCTCTCCTATTGGCACTCCCTCTATTATCATCACTGCCTCGGGCGATATGACGCCTTTTACTTTAGGTTTTGGTAGTACGAAAGAAGGTCAGCAGGTAGTACTTACAGGTCGTCGTAACGGTGATTTAACAATTAGGGCAGCAAATACAAAATGATGATGCATCGCAAAACCTCTGGTTTTACCCTCATTGAGGTTTTATTAGCTCTTACGATCATTGCCGTAGCCCTAACGGCATTGCTTAAAGCAATTGCGCAAAATGTAGAACATACGCAACGTATAAAAGAAAAAACCATAAGTCATTGGGTAGCGATGCAAGGTGTTGCTATGGTGCAATTAGGCTTATTGCAAATTAATCAAAGCCAAGAAAGCACTCAGGATACAACGATGCTAGGTGAGCATTGGTTTTGGCGCGCAAAAACCAGCACCACCCCCATCAAATCGATACAACTCATCACTATATCCGTTAGTACGGAAAAAGCAGGGCCTTTCCGAGAAGAATTACACGCATTTAGGTATGTACCATGAAGAAAAAATCGGGATTTACGCTCATTGAAGTTTTAATTGCCTTAGCGGTATTTGCGATTTTGGCCTCTATTACCTCATCTACTCTATATTACGCTTTTAATACACGTACTCGTGTTAATGAACAAAGTGAACGTCTAAGTGCTCTACAACTTACAATTAGCATCGTTCAACAAGATATCAGCCAAACAGCCGAACGTGCGATTCGTGGTAATGATATGCGTTTATTTCCGATTTTTATCGGTCGCCCGGATTATGTAGAATTTACCCGAGATGGTGATGTAAATCCGGGAAGTGTAGAAAAACGCAGCTCCCTCAAACGAGTTGCATTGGTCTGCCAAAATAATTCATTGCTGCGCCGAACCTGGGACACTTTAGATCCATTTGATCGAAATACTCATGCGGACAAAGTGCTTGTTTCGAATTTAAGCGACTGCCATTTTGGTTTTTTAAACCAAAGCTTACAAGTATTTCCTGAATGGAGGGCTGATGCAGTAAATCAAGATCAAAATAAAGAGTCATTACCTAAGGCAGTCCAAATCAATCTTACTGTGAAAAAGCTAGGAGAACTTAATTTATTATTTACGATCCCTGGGGCACTTTATGCCAATAGTTAATTCACCACCGGTATTTTCTGCTCCAACGGCTCCCTCAAAATCACGGGGTGGCGCGTTGCTTACCGCCTTATTTATTATGACCCTGGTCGCTATTGTTGCAACTGCCATGAGTTCTCGACTCCAAGTTGATATCTACCGCACTCGCCTGATTATCAACCATGACAAGCTCTATTTAGCCTCTCAAGCGGTTACTTTCTGGGCAATGAGTGAACTGGGAGATGTAAAGAAAAAATTTTCCGCCGTGGACGCTGAAGGGATGGTCAGTTTCTACCCCAGAAACATGGGCTCAATCTACCCTTCCGTCACCTTAAGTGGGGGGATTTATGATTTGCAAGGTCGCTTTAACCTCAATAATCTGACCAATAAAAAATACATATTAGGTTTTATTAATTTTGTTAGTGCGACAGGGGCTCAAATGACTGCTGCTGAAAAAATGAATTTGGCATTAGCAATTAATAACTGGGTATCCCCTTATGAGCTTGGGGTAGGCGAAGACAATTTTCTTTCTTATTACCTACATCAAAAGCCCCCCTACCACCCCAGCCGCCAATTCATGATCAGCAGCTCTGAGCTTCGTTTAGTTAAAGACGTGAGCCCGAAAATTTTTGCAGCTTTACAACCTTATATGACAGCTCTGCCTGACTTAACCGCCATCAACATCAATACAGCCTCCAAACAAGTACTGATGTCGTTAAACAATACAATGAATGAACAAAAGGTCGATGAACTTATTGAGCTTCGTGGAAAAAATGGTTTTAAGAGCATAGAAAAAGCGAGTAATTTATTAAAAAAATTGAATGTCTCCAATGACCAAATTACTTTAGAAAGCGCTTATTTCCTTAGCGTGGCCCATGCGTCTATAGATAATTTTAATTTTACTGTGTATACCTTGCTTAAAAGAAATCGTGATAAAAAAGGAAAAATTACAGTAAGCATTCTTCGTGAAAGTTTTAATGTTTTTTAAGATTATTGCTCCATTTCACTCAACAAGGAGAAAACATTATTGACCAATATAGAGACAGGGTGATAAAGGTTAACGAGATCTTTCGGCTTTCTTTCCAGCATTTCTTTAATCCTGATAAATATCAAGCTACAGTTAAGTTTACCCTCCCACCTTAAGTGATGAAGCCCTGACTTTAAAGCCTTTCTGTAGTACAATATGCCTACTAAATTCCCTTAGAGTTCTTATTATGAATAACCCGGTTTTTTATTTACCCCTGGCGATGCTCTATCAAAAGCCTGATTTTACGAAACATAATGAAGCCATGAAGATTTATCTTCAATCACAATTCGGCGAAAGATATTTTGATGAAACGATGCCAGTTGAGACCAAATGGGACCTATTAATGGGATCGTTTAAAAGACAGGTTCCAGAAGAATACCACGAACTGTTTGAATCCTTTAAAGAAAGACGCAAACAGAGTGTAGATGGCAACCGATTTAATTTATCGCTTCAAGATACCTTGGTGCTTTTTGAAAATTTTTATTTTTTATACAACGGCGATAATGCAGATTTTTGTATTTCACAATCAACCCAAGCTAAATTTCTTGAGGAATTAAAAAGAGCCATGTGCCCAGGTGTATGCGAACCTGGTATTGCCACAGAATTTAATACGCATTTGAGAAAATATCGGTCAGATACCAATTGGATTTTAGTCGAGCTTCATGAGCAACGCTGTAACATTATTCAGCGCATCGCAGATGAATACAATGCCATAAACCATGTCAATGAAGCTCTGTCGATACATACGGTCATGCATATGTTTTCTCTGGCCAAAAATAAGTCACTGGGCGTGGATAATGAAAAGGAAATCGAGGATGCATATAGCTATCTTACTCAAACTCAATCGATGACTGCATACTTTGAATCTGTATACGAAGAATATTTTACGCAGTATGAGGCCAATCTAATAAACAATCTAGCTGAATCGGCCTTATTAAACCTGCGAATAGACCCTTTAGCAGAACTCGATCTTTCCGACTGGGATAACAACGCACTGGTATTAACGGAGACAGAGACGAATAGTATTTATCCAAAACTTGGCGAATTTTTTAGCCTTTATTTTGCCACAAATGATCGGCAATCTATTGTTGAATACGAGGAAGCACTTTCCATATTTAAGAAGAGTGATGTTTTAGCTCAGTTAAAAATACTTGTTGAAAAAAAATTAGAGCAGGAAAACTTCCTGGTTAATTTTAACAAGCTAACTGAAGAAAATGCCCAGCACTATAATTTACGTCTCCCTACAGGCATTAGTGTAGAAATGCTTTGCACTTTAAACGAAACGCTGCAAAACGCCCAAGATAATCCCCAACAGATACGACAGATTTTAACGGACAACAGGAAGTTAGTTGAAAAATATCCCTGTTTGATCGCGAGCGCGGTATTAGCTAACCCTAAATTATGGCGTTATTTACCCGGAACATTAAGAAATCATAGTGCTTTTTTGGATTCTCTCATCGGCAAAATAGACTTTGTTACTCAAGAAAAGATTCAAAATGGCAATGCGGATGACACTGACTCTCAGATTGAATTATTGCTGATGATGATTAAACCGAACTATGATTTCTTAAAGGGATATTCTTCTTCTTTCTTTTTAAGCAACATAGAAATAGCATTAAAACTAGTAGCAAAAAATGGTTTTCTTTATAAATATTTAAGTCCAGCACTTCAAAATAATAAACAGGTAATGGATTATGCATTAGAACAAAATCCACAAGTTAGTAAGTATTTTCCAGAAAATAGACAATTACAGTTAAATAGTAATACAGATAAATTAATCAATTTGGGAGTAGAATTTCACAACAATTGGGCGAATAGTAGTCTCGTTGAGAGAATAGATAAATCCGAAAGTGTTTTAAGCTTGCTTGAAACAGAATTTGTGTCCCTATCAACACTCACTCAGCTTGCCCAATCTCTATCTCCAAGTGAACTGTTATGGATAATCAAAGCACGTCAACAAAGAGGGTTACAAAATCTACCTGAATTGACTGAAGAGGGATTAAATCAATTTATTGAAGCTCTGGAACTAAGAGATAGAGGATGGGAGCCTAATTACCTGAATTTCAAACGCACAATACCACCAAACAGTCAGCATTTAGACCTGAACTTTTCTTTCAACCAAAGATACCATAAAGAGCTGGCACAGCGATGTGTTGCTCGCTCCAATCAATGGCTGACTGCATTTTTTGCATTTCAAAAACAAATTCCTGTGTATTATAAGCCGTTTTCAGGATCAGAAGATGTGTTGGATCAATTAAAATTAACCGGCCGGATTGCTTTTTCATTTTTGAAATCTATCGGTGAATCACTACTTGTTCTGGGAAGGTTGGGCCTAAACTACGCGGTTACTTTGTTACCTCCTTTGATTGATTTCTATTTGACTCCTTACCTACTATTTATAGTCAATAGTATTGCTGCCTATACAGGAGGACTGTTCTTGCTTTGGATGCTCCAGCTTTACGGAGGATCAGTGATTATTAATAATTGGTTGGATAATAAGTTCAACCCGCTTGTCAATCTTGCGTTATTTATTATAGCGCTTTCTGCCCCGACTTTTTTTATAACTGGGATCCTTACTCTTGAATTAGTGTATCTGGGTTGTTATGTTTTGGCTGCTTTGATCGCGGCTTCGAGCGCTGTCTTCGGTACATCATGGTCACTTACTGAAATTAATACCTTGGCTTCAACTGCATTAAGCCATTGGTTGTTAGCGAATTTCTATTTCGTCATACATTCTATAGAAGCAGTGATTCATTTTGGTTTGAAATTAACGGTGGAATGGCCAAAACATTTTTTTGCCCTGATTGTACCTTGGGTTACTCGTAGCATTGCTAGCTGTTCTAATACGGATAGCCATGCGATTGGAGATGACTTATTAAAAATCAAAGTGGAAAATAGTATCTCCCGTTTGTTGGGAAGTGATTCGGTGAGTGCCAATCTAAAAGGTACGGTGCTAGAGTCCTTATGGCAAAAAATTCAACTGGATGTTAAACAGTCGGAAGGAACGCTTACTTTCGAAAAAGCACTCAATCGCAAATACATTTTTTCTACCGATGGCAAGACCTGTGAAAAGAGTTTTATGGAGGTTGCAGAAACGCACCGACAGGATAAAGAAGGATTTAACCTCAATACGACTCAAACACGTTATTCCTTCTTTTGTATTAAATCCAAAACCTCAACGGCAAGTAATTTACAGAATTACGCAGACAAGTGGGTGGATGATGATGAAACACCAGCGATAGTTTTGGTCTAATTAACTAATCATAGCAGCTCGCTCCTATTACCCATGAGGTAATGGCATAGATTCCACCAACGCGGCGCGCCAAGGAAGGCTACCGCCAAAACGCATAGGCTACGATTTACACAAACAGCCCGAACTGATGAGAGTAAATCTTTATGCAAGCGTTAAGTCATTGGTGCAGCCCTACACCCCTACACGCTTTGCTCGTGTCAGAGCAACCCTGCAGCTCACACCTTAGCTTCGGCCGTTGGCCGCCTAGTTCTAGTGTAATGAAATGAGCTAATCTCCTAATCGAGGCAATACTAATGTCTTCTTGAAGAGAATCAATACAACTTAAATTGAATGCTCTTCCGAAGTCATGCCTGTTTTTTTGTCGTTCCGCTTAAATTTACGTAAGTTGTTTTTTTTATTGGATAAATTGACAAAATAAAAGGCGGCGCGATACACTCCTGCCCCCTAAGACAAATACTTAGTCAGAACAAAGCGAAATCAGCATGGAAATAAAATTTCTTATGTTGACCCATCAAAATTTTTTAGACATTAGATTTTGATGGAAATATAAATTTTAAACTGAAAGGACCTCATGACTTTGCAATCCCTTACTTTACTTGAAACCGCTCAAGTTTGTCCTTCATTATTGGAAACATTTTCTGTTGGGGAATTAACTTGCCTATTTAACTCCAGCAAGGATTGGCAAAACTTTATCACAGAGCAATACCACGACTCTTGGCTTTTAACCGCTATTAATCCTAAGAGAAAAATAGCATACCAATTTAACCACCTAGTACTGAGAAAAGTAGAACAACAGCATTTAGCTGATTACCTCCATACGCTAAACAGTCTTGAACTATCACCTAAACAGCTTCCTTGGTTATCTAATTATGCCATAGAATTTATTGACTGGATGGAGAAATGCCCTCACTTAAATGATTACGCTCTAATCGATGAATTGCTCCAGCTTGTACGTAAAACATCTAAAAAAAACACTCTTACAAAGAAAATATTTTCAAGTCGTTGGTGCCAGGAATTTACTCTAAACTCTTCTTGGATGCCTCGAAAGGAAACTGATTTCAGTGTTCCGTTTTATTGGTTACTAGCTAAATACAATCAAATAGATTTACTAGAAAAGCTTAGAGCTCTACATCCACAAACACTCATTGACTTAAATACAACACCTACCTCTCCCAATCATCCTGACCATGGAATCACTCCAGCTTGGTTGCTCGCGAAATACAACCAAATCGATTTACTGAAAGAACTTATAGCTCTGAATCCACAAGCACTCATTGACTTAAATGCAGCACCAACGAATCCAAATCACCCCTGCTATGGGATTAACCTAGTTTGGTGGCTTGTTGCAAACAAACAAATTGACTTCCTGAAACATCTGATAATCTTACAGCCACAAACACTCGTTGATTTATGCGTAGCACCAATTCAACATAATGGTCAGTACCATGGTATCCATGTGGCTTGGTGGCTAGCTGTAACCGATATTGACTTACTGGAACACCTTATTGGCCAACAACCACACGCAATCATCGATTTAAATGCGTTCCCTCCAGATCCTGATATTCAGGATCATGGCATTTCCCTGGCTTGGATGCTTGCTGGAAACAATGAAATTGGTTTACTGCAAACACTGATAGATCGTCATCCCGACACAGTCCTTAATTTAAATGCCGGACCAACTCACTCCAATCATCAATGTCATGGGATTACCCTGGCGTGGTGGCTTGCCAAACACAATCAAATTGATTTATTGAGAGCACTCATTGCCCAACAACCACAAGTAATCAATTTAAATATGGCGCCCACCAATTCCAAGCTCGAAGACGATGGGGTCACCTTGGCCTGGTGGCTCGTTAAACACAATCAAATCAATTTACTGCAAGATCTCAAAGCCCAACAACCACAGACAGCTATTGATTTTAATGTGTCCCCTAACAATCCTGATAGCCCAGACTATGGAATCACCCTAACGCAAATGCTAAGCAGCGAACAATTAAATTCATTGTCTTCCTCCGATTTAGCTACCTTTTCTTTTTTCAATTCAACAACAAGAAATACGAGTAATAATTCCAATATTCATAAACCTGAATCGGAAAATACCGAAATGAGTCCACCAAATTGACTAAAAAACCGTTCGATGTACCGGGGCGCCCTAAAATATCAACGTAAAACTATGACAAATCTCTTCTCTCACTCCCCTAGAAGTTAATAAATTGATACTCCAAGAGCTCATTATTGCAAAAACCACTTAAAGAAAATTAATAAGCCTTAATGCAAAATATTTATACTACAATTTGATAAATAATCTTGATGAAGCACATCATTTACTCTGGAGAACTCATGACGACATATATATTCCCAGGACAGGGCTCCCAATCTCTAGGTATGGGAAAAAACTTATTCAATGATTTTACACATCTTATTAATGAGGCAGATGAAATTCTTGGCTATTCCATCACCCAATTGTGCTTGGAAGATCCGCAAAAAATGTTAACTAATACTCAATATACCCAGCCTGCACTGTTTACCATAAACGCCCTATCCTTTTTAAAGAAACTACAAGAAACTGATAAACAACCGGATTTTCTTATGGGGCATAGTTTAGGTGAATATAATGCGCTATTCGCTTCAGGGGTATTTGATTTTGCAACCGGATTACAAATTGTTAAAAAGCGCGGGGAGCTAATGAGTGCGGCAAATAATGGTTCTATGGCTGCTGTTATTGGAAAAAATGAGGATGAAATTGAGCAAATTTTGCAAGAAAGCAACTTCAATGCACTGTCCATCGCTAATTACAATTCCCATACTCAAATCGTCCTTTCAGGCCCTAAACATCTTATTGATCAAGCTGGAGAGGTTTTTAAAAATAGGGGGGCCTTCTATATTCCACTTAAAGTAAGTGGTGCCTTTCACTCTCCAGAAATGGATGACGTCTCAAATCAGTTTGCTGAATTTCTACAACCTTTTATTTTTTCAGCCCCTAAAACACCCGTAATTGCGAATATTAATGCCATACCGTACAAGGAAAATAATGTTCATTATAATTTAACCGAACAAATAAATCATCCTGTCCGTTGGACTCAGGGAGTAGAATACTTGCTAGCCCTTGGAGAACATAATTTCGAAGAAATTGGCCCTGGTGTGGTATTGCGCGGTTTAATTAATCGAATTAAAAAGAATCAATAAAATCATATCTCTTTCCCCTCAAAAATAGTGTCATTCCTGTTCTGGCGGGAATGACAAACCCCAAAAGCCCACATCCGAAGTCTATAATTCATATATAATGATCATTTTATGACCACTCTTATTAATCTATAAAGTGAGACTTATCATGAAAGCTTTATATGAGTCAACTGGAAATGGAAGAGCAAGCCAGCCTAAACTACACAGTGACATTTGTCGTTGTACTTTATGTATGAAAAGTAAAATACCTGACGCAATCGCACAGGAGCATACTAAAGGTTTAAAAGCGACTATGGTTGATAGAAGAGATCCTGATGTAGAAGGCAGTAAGCCTTTAATGAAAGCAACCCAAGCCCATGCCATTCTTAAAGCAGGAACTACCATAAATATGCTAGATGCAACAGGAATTTCTGAGGATCTATTGCCTGATCGAAGTGGTAACATCAAAATTACCCCCCCTAAAGAGTTAACGATAAAAGCCGCATGGAAAACCAAAAGTGAAGAAACAGCCAAAAGTGGACGAAATGCCAGTGTTTTTGGCAATTTAGGAGTCTTGCTGATCCCCCCTAGCGTGAAAACTATTGATATTCCCACAATGAATGCGTTAGCAGTACCTTCCTCGTTCTTAGAAAAATACGGAGCAGAGCTTATTCCACTCAGTCAATCCTTTACCTTAGATGCCGTAGAAGATGAAGAATTAGAAAATCTTTACCTGGTTCAATATGATTGGGATCCAGACTACATTCAAAACTATGTAATGAAGCTACAAGGTGGTGGCGGTTTATTCGTGGAAACTCACCCATTCCCTCATGTATTCGCGCCCTTATCTCCTGACTGTAAAGGTGCATTAATTTTAGGTGTCGACCAACATGATGGTACTTTTGATTTTGCTGCCTTTGAAATACCCTTTGGTTATACCCTGAAAATTGGCAGTAATGTGATTCATGGAGATTCATTTTTTGTTGGGCCTTATGCCATCGCCTTAACTGAAACCGAACTAGCTGACTCAGTAATTTTAAAACAAGAAACCCCCAAACGTGATGTACAGCATGTCATTCAAACCTCTGTTCCCATTTTTTCATTACCCTTACTCATGGAGCATCGATTATCCTCTGAAATTAATGAGCGAATGCAAAAATTAAATAATGAACTGTTGATTAAGAAAATTCGCCATGAAGGGGCAACTGGAAAAGGACTTAGCTTTTTCCAACATTTACCCGGAGAGGTGCTGTCTGAGGTGCGAGATTTATCTGCTGAGGCGCAAGAAGCTTATGATCAACGATATGGATTGGTGACCTATATTCCGAAGCCGTAGCTGGGCTGTGAGTCTAAAAACTGCGCAACTCCGGGTGCTGGGCTTCACAGCCCAGGCCTACACATCCATCTGAATACTATTACTTATCTTCCTCATCCTTAGGAGGCGGAGGGACTAATTTCTTAACTAACTTGTCAGCCTCTTTTAAATCCTGCTCGGATAATTTACCTTTTAGTCCTTTCAGCTCTTTAAGTGCAGGAGGATATTTGCCATCAGCTGCTAACTTATACCATGCATAAGCTGTAACCCAGTTTTTTTCTACCCCAAGACCTGCCAGGTACAGATAACCTAATTTAGCCTGTCCCATCGGATTACCTTGGGCTGCAGCCTTAGTAAACCAATAAGCAGCTTGTTCGTAATCTTTATCAGTTCCGGTTCCTGTCAATAATAATTGTCCTAATTGCGCTTGAGCATCCGCCTCTCCTGCCTGAGCTGCAATCTGATACCAATAAGCAGCCTTCTGTGGATCTGCCTCAACACCGAGTCCATTTAGATAGTAATAAGCTAAATAGCCGGCTGCTTTAGGATGATTTTGATTAGCCGCCTGGGAGAACCAATAAAAGGCGGAGCTGTCATCCGCAGCAACGCCAGGTTGCTGCCCTGTATAAAGCAAACCTAGACTATACTCCGCTCGTGCATCGCCCTGTTCACCCGCTTTATGATACCAATAAAGAGCCTGATTCACGTTTTTCTCAGTACCAATACCCATCACGTAGGCGTATGCAAGATTTACCTGAGCTTTGACATAACCTTGTTGTGCAGATTTTTTAAACCATAGCAATGCACTTTTAGGATTTTCTTTAACCCCATCTCCCGTAGAATACATTAATCCTACGTTACGTTGCGCCACAGCATTACCTTGTTGCGCAGCCTTCATGTACCATTTGAACGCCTCATCAAAATTTTGCTTCACTCCTTCACCCAAATCATACATAAATCCCAAGCTTAACTGGGCTAAGGCATAATTTTTCTCTGCTGATTTGTGATACCAGCTTAATGCTTCTGCAGGGTTTTTATTGATACCCTGTCCATATTGAAACATACGCCCTACTAAATACATCGCTTCAACATTACCACCCCGAGCTGCTTGCATCAAATGGGGGTAGGCCGTGGTGTAGTCTCCATTTTCAAAAGCTGTAAAACCAACAATCTCATCTGCATACGCAACATTTACCATTAATAACATTGCGAAAATTAGATTGCGCATACCGACTCCATTCATGTCCCCATATTAAAATAGTAGAGTATTGGACCAACAAAGCAAGTATTTAAACTTACTAATGGTTTGTTCCCATAATAGTGGCGGGTTTAAATTAAACAAGGAAACTATTAATATTAGTTTATATCCCGCCCTTAGGGGGAGTGTAGTATGAAGCATCTCAAAGTTCAGCGGTCTCCACTCTGGGGTTTCTTCACTTCGTTCGCAATGACAGGTCAGCTTAAAAGGACAAGGAGGCTAAAGCCTAGAGGCACACTCAATAATAACCAATCATTGCAGGAAACGTAGTAACGAAGCAACCCTAGAGTACGACTCACTGAACCCTGGGTTGCTTTTCTTCGCGCAATGCCTGTGCCTTATTTCCCAGCAAGCATCATTTTTCCGATTAATATGGAGCCACAGCGTGTTGCGATATTCGGATTAATATCATTACCCACCGCCAAAATAGATTGGAACATTTCCTTCAAGTTACCTGCGATGGTAACCTCATCCACAGGGAATTGAATTTCACCATTCTCTACCCAATAACCACTCGCGCCACGTGAATAGTCACCAGTAACCCCATTCACCCCTTGCCCCATCAATTCAGTAACTAATAGGCCTGTTCCCATCTTTTTCAATAAATCAGTAAGATCACCCGCAGTAGGGTCAATGGTCAAATTATGAACGCCATCACTGTTTGCCGTGGTTTTTAATCCTAAACGCCGCGCAGAATAACTTCCCAATACATACTGCTTTACTCGCCCCTTTTCAATAATATGATTGGGACGAGTAGGAACCCCTTCCCCATCAAAAGGTGAACTACCTAATGCTCCTGGCAAATGCGGTTGTTCATAAACATTTATAAATTCAGGGAAAATTTGTTGGTCAATTGAATCCAATAGGAAGGTATTTTTGCGATATAAATTCGAACCACTAATTGCATTAATCAAACTGCCAAATAAACCACTAGAAACACGCGAGGAAAAAATAACAGGCACTGTTTGTGTTTCAACCTGCTTTGCTCCTAAACGACTCAGAGCACGCTCTACCGCATTTCGTGCAATATGGTGGGGGTCGATAAGATCTTTGGCATTACGCACTGTGGTGTAGTCATAGTCCCTTTGCATTTCATCACCTTCTGCAGCAATCAGTGAGCAGCTTAAACTATGGCGGGTGCTGTGAATAAAGCCTGAGCCACCATTAGTATTGGCAAAACCATGATGTGATTCATAGCTGGAAACATTCACTCCATCAGAATTAGTAATCCGTTTATCTAAAGACAAAGCGTGCGACTCACATTTTATTGCTAACTCAATAGCTTGCTCGGGGTTGATATCCCAAGGATGGTATAAATCTAAATCGGGATATTCTGTAGTCATTAACTCTTTATCCGCCAATCCAAAACAAGGATCTTCGGCACTGACTCGAGCAATATCACAAGCTGCCTTCACCATCGCTTCTAATGCAGCAGGTGAAATATCGGTGCTGCTAGCCCCACCTTTACGCTGGCCAATGTAAACAGTTAAACCCACACCCTTATCTTCGCTAAACGCAACAGTTTCTACTGCCCCCATGCGTACGTCGACAGAAAAACCCCGATCGTTATTCACAGCCACCGCAGCATCCGTTGCGCCCTCTTTTTTAGCAAGCTCCAGCACGTCTTTCATCAATTGAGTTAATTCTATTGTTGACTTATGTACTTCAGTATTGTTATGTTGCGTTCTAATTTGCATAAAATTTCCATGGTGTTGAATGATGCAAATAAGGATACAATAACATGTCTTCGCAAACCAATAATTATGCTGAAAACAAATCATTTTTGTTTTATTTGCTGTTTTTTCTGGTCAGCCTGTTGACTCCAGTTTACTCTTATTCAGCAGGAAATTGGCACCAATTAAGCCCTGGTATTGAATATCAAGACCTTGCGGGGGGATTACTCGCGCCTTGGTCTCATATATATGCTTTTCGCATTGATCTTAATAAAAATAAACTGGCAATTGTCAGTGCCAAGTCCTTATCGCTTAAAAATGCTTCAGCCGATCAATTTGCTGAACACAGCCAAGCCTTACTGAGCATTAATGGTGGTTTTTTTGATCATCAATTTAATCCTCTAGGATTGAGAATTAATAATTATCGACAAGAAAATCCTTTAAAACGCATCAGCTGGTGGGGAGTTTTCTACGTCAAAAATAATAAAGCCTATATCTCTAGCCTTAATCGTTTTCGTCAAGATGATGAAATTAGCTTTGCCATGCAAAGCGGACCTCGGTTACTAATTAAGGGCAAAATCCCTTCACTAAAACCAGGAGAAGCTGATCGCTCTGCCTTAGGCATCACTGCCAAAGGAAAAGTTATTATTCTCGTTTCAACTAATGCCACCATGTCTACCAACAAATTGGCTCATTTACTAAAAGCCCCTCCTTTATCTTGTGTTGATGCCATCAATCTTGACGGTGGAAGTTCAAGCCAACTTTATGCCCATATTGGTTCTTTTCAGCTCAACGTTCATAGTTTTTCGAATGTTAGTGATGCAATTATTGTAAAAAAAGCATAGAATCGCCGCCCCGGGTTTGAGCTCAACCAAAATCAACATCGATGTCCCATGGACAAACCGCGGGAGGGAATGAGCTCAAAAGTAGTAAATCGGGGATAAATTGTAGCTTTAATAAAAAAATATAAAAACACACAAGTTATCCACAATATACTCCCAATTTATTCTATTGACCCTTACACGAAAACACATTATCTTGTATCTAAGGCGCGAAAAACATCTACATATTGGGTTTTCTGCTATAATCTAATTAATAGTGAATAAAATTCGCTCGACAACTGATAACAACCATACGAGGTGGAGAAAAAATGTCCGCAATTCTTGATCCGGTAAATGATGTGCCGCTAACGAGTCAACTGGAATTGACAGCTAATGCTCCAGGTGTGCTTAAAACCATAAAACGTAACGGCAAAGTCGTGAATTACGATGACTCTAAAATTAAAGTTGCAATTACCAAGGCATTTATTGCCAATGAAGGTGGTACTGCTCCTACTTCAGATCGTATTCATGAACAGATCGAAGAATTAACTCGTCAAATCACTCAAGCGTTTAAACGCCGCTTACCTACTGGTGGTGCAATTCATATTGAAGACATTCAAGATCAAGTTGAATTAGCGTTAATGCGTAGTGGTCACTACAAAGTTGCTCGTGCTTATGTACTTTATCGTGAAGAACACCGTCTTGCGCGCCAAGTAGAACTAACCCAACAAGCTAGCGACAACAAAACACTATTAATTACTATGCCTGATGGTGAATTAAGACCATTAGACATGGAGCGTGTGAATACAATTGTTAATGAATCATGCCGTGACCTCGCTCATGTTACTGCGGAACCAGTAATTAAAGATGCGATGCGCAATCTTTATAATCAAGCTAAATTTGAAGATGTGCATAAAGCATTAATTATGTCAGCCCGTGCCCTAATTGAAAAAGAACCCAACTATACCTTTGTAAGTGCTCGTTTGTTATTAGACACCTTACGTATGGAAGCACTCGGCAAATTGAACATTAAAGCAGATGCTACCTTTGATGAAATGTCAGCCCTTTATCCAGCCTACTTCAAAACCTACATTGGTCATGGGATTCAACAAGGCTTACTCGATGCCAAAATGGCAGATTTTGACTTAGATAAATTAGGTAAAGCATTGTTACCACAACGTGATATGCAATTTACTTACTTAAGTCTACAAACATTATATGACCGTTATTTCCTACATGATCACGGTGTACGTTATGAATTACCTCAAGCGTTTTTCATGCGTGTCGCTATGGGTCTTGCAATGCGTGAGAAAAATAAAGAAGAAAAAGCTATTGAATTTTACTTACTAATTTCTTCTTTTGACTACATGTCTTCTACACCAACCCTGTTCAACTCAGGTACTGTTCGCCCACAATTATCAAGTTGCTACTTAACTACAGTACCAGATCATTTAGATGGTATTTACAGTGCGATTAAAGACAATGCCCTACTTTCAAAATTTGCGGGCGGATTGGGTAACGACTGGACTCCAGTGCGCGCCATGGGTTCACACATTAAAGGCACCAATGGTAAATCTCAGGGTGTTGTACCTTTCTTGAACGTTGCCGATGCCACAGCAGTTGCTGTAAACCAGGGTGGTAAGCGTAAAGGTGCTGTATGTGCATACTTAGAATGCTGGCATAAAGACGTAGAAGAGTTCCTCGATCTAAGAAAAAATACTGGGGACGATCGCCGCCGTACTCATGATATGAATACCGCAATTTGGATTCCAGATTTATTCATGATGCGTGTTCGTGAAGAAGGCGAGTGGACTTTATTCTCTCCTGATGAAGTGCCAGAGCTGCACGATTGCTACGGTAAAGAATTTGAAACTCTATACAAAGAGTATGAAGCTAAGGCACGTCAAGGCGTTATCAAAAATAGCAAAACACTCCCTGCAGTGAAATTATGGCGCAGAATGCTTTCCATGCTGTTTGAAACAGGCCATCCATGGATGACATTTAAAGATCCCTGTAACTTGCGTTCACCACAGCAACATGCTGGTGTGGTTCACAGTTCAAACTTATGTACTGAAATTACACTGAACACGTCTGAAGAAGAAATTGCAGTATGTAATCTGGGTAGTGTTAACTTACCAGCACACATTAAGAATGGTCAGCTGGATAAGGATAAGTTAAAACGTACGATTACCACAGCGATTCGTATGTTGGATAACGTAATTGATATTAACTACTACTCTGTACCACAGGCACGTAACTCAAACTTGAAACACAGACCAATTGGTTTAGGTTTAATGGGCTTCCAAGATGCCTTATACGAGTTGAAAATTGATTACGCATCTCAAGCAGCCGTTGAATTTGCTGACGCCTCTATGGAATTAATCAGCTATTATGCAATTGAAGCTTCTTGTGATTTAGCGAAAGAGCGTGGCAGCTATTCAAGTTATGAAGGCTCTTTATGGAGCAAGGGAATTCTACCGATTGATTCCATTAACTTATTGCAACAAGCTCGAAGCAAATACCTAGAGCAAGACCGTTCACAGCGCTTAGATTGGGAGTCTTTACGTATTAAAGTACGTACTCAAGGTATGCGCAACTCTAATGTGATGGCAATTGCCCCTACAGCTACGATTTCCAATATTTGTGGTGTAGCACAATCTATTGAGCCTACGTACCAAAACTTGTATGTGAAATCAAATCTCTCAGGAGAGTTTACAGTAATTAACCCATATCTGGTTGCCGACTTAAAGGCACTTGATCTCTGGGATGAAGTAATGGTTAACGACCTAAAATACTTCAATGGTAGCGTGCAACCAATCAGCCGTATTCCTGCTGAATTAAAAACACGTTATGCAACTTCATTTGAAATTGACCCAATGTGGTTAGTGGATGCAGCTTCTCGCCGCCAGAAATGGATCGACCAAGCTCAATCACTCAATATCTATATGGCTCAGCCTTCCGGTAAAAAACTGGATCAACTGTACATGCATGCTTGGATACGTGGATTAAAAACTACTTATTATTTACGTAGTTTAGGAGCAACGAATGCTGAAAAATCCACCATCACTGATGGCGCATTAAATGCGGTTAAAATTATCAGCGATGAACAGCCTAAAGTATGTTCCATACTCGATCCAGACTGTGAAGCCTGCCAATAAATCAGGAGAATATGAATGCAAAATTTAGATACACAAAAAACAGCCCCTGCCGTAGGTGCAACGGGCTTTGAGTCTCTTGAAATGGGCGCTGCTCGCATCCACGTAGATGACAAGCAAATTATTAATTGCCGTGCGGATTTAAACCAGCTGGTCCCATTTAAGTATAGATGGGCCTGGGATAAGTACCTTTCTGCATGTGCAAACCATTGGATGCCCAATGAAATTAACATGAGCGCTGACGTAGCTCTGTGGAAAGATCCGAATGGACTGACTGAAGATGAGCGTTTGATTATCAAACGTAACCTAGGATTTTTCTCTACGGCAGATTCATTAGTTGCAAATAACTTGGTGTTGGCAGTATATCGACATATCACTAACCCAGAATGCCGACAATATCTGTTACGTCAGGCTTTCGAAGAGGCATTACATACTCATGCTTATCAATACGTTATTGAAAGCTTGGGACTTGATGAAGCTGAAGTCTTCAACATGTACCGTGAAATTCCATCGGTGGCAACAAAAGCATCTTGGGCTCTACCCTTTACTCAAAGTTTAGGAGATGAAACCTTCCATACTGGAACGCTTGAAAATGATCAACGTTTACTCAGAGATCTAATTGCCTTCTACGTTATTTTCGAAGGAATTTTCTTCTACGTTGGCTTTACGCAAATCCTTTCTATGGGACGCCGTAATAAAATGGTAGGAACTTCAGAACAGTTCCAATACATTTTACGTGATGAATCAATGCACATGAACTTTGGTATTGATGTGATTAACCAAATTAAAATTGAAAATCCATATCTATGGACTCCAGAATTCAAAGAAGAAATCATTCAACTTATTCGTCATGGCGTTGAGTTAGAATACCAATATGCTAAAGACACTATGCCACATGGTATCTTAGGCATGAATGCAGAAATGTTCGAAGAATATCTGCACTTCATTGCTAACCGTCGCTTAAGCCAAATTGGGTTACCAGAGCAATACCCTGGCGCTGAAAACCCATTCCCATGGATGAGTGAAATGCTAGATTTGAAGAAAGAGAAAAACTTCTTTGAAACCCGCGTTATTGAATATCAAGCAGGCGGTACTCTAAGCTGGGATGATGACGAATAAGTAAATTTCCTCAGGAAATATAGGCTGGGCTGCAAAGCCCAGCACAAAAAGTAGCACCAATTTATTGCTACGCCTTACAACCCTGCCTACATTCAAAATTAGCGAAAGTAGTACTCATTAAATACTTAAATTAATATTATTGCGTAAACACCCACCAAATTACACTTCCCTTTTACTTACACAACTGTTACATTTCTATACGGATTAATTACACCCGAGGTGAAAAAATGGGAAAACCGTTACGCCAACAGAATGAAACTAATAATTATTTCCTACTCCAATGCATGGCTGGAATCACTGTCGCCGCATTAACAGCCGCGGCAATCACAGCCCTTGCCGTACTGCAATTCGGTGCGACAGCATCCGGATTAGCAACAACCAACATGATGTTTGCATCTTCATTGGCTGCAGCCTCTTCCCCCATTCTCCCAATGGTTGTTATAGGTGCAATTGGATTTGCTCTCCTATTATCGTTGTTTAATAATTGTGGAAGTAATAATACGACCGTCAGAGTTGTTCCAACCAGACCATATGGTAGCTTCTGGGGGGGATCATCTTATGGCTGGGGATCTTCGCCAAATGTTCATGTGCATCACACTGGACATCATCATGACGGGCAGGTACATAATCATGGGGGGCATATACACGTACCCAGTAGCTCAACCCATAGTCACCCCTCATCTTCTAGTGGCAATATACATAGTCATTTCCCCAGCGGAAATGTACATAGCCATGGCGGTGGAGCAAGAGTAGAGGTGCATGGTAATCATGGAACAACACATGGCCATAGAATGTAAGGCTACGTTCACAAAGTAGGTTATTTAAAGTACTAGCTCAGATAGGGTACGTTATATCTTGGGGATGTTTATGACGAAGGTTCACTCCAATGTGGCACACTCTCAACTCCATGCCGCAATTAGGAGGTCCTTCGCCATGCTCGAGATTACGTATCCTATAACATTCCATTTTATCACATCAATCGAGCAATCTTTTGCTTCACCAACTCTCGGGCATGCTTCCCAGTAGTAAAGTCTTTATTATCTTTTTCCACCACAAATTGGACAAAATAAATGGTCCGTTGCTCTTTCTGAGCCCATCCCACAAACCAACCAATTTGTCTATCTAATTGTTTCGAACCATCCTCATTTAAAAGATAGCCCGCACCAGTCTTACCAAATAATTTCCAATCTCCTGGCAATTCTTCTACGAATAAAATCTTTTTGGTCATGACCATAGCGTGGGAACTTACAGGTAATTTCCCCTCATCTAAGCGGGTTAAAAACTCAATTTGCTGCTGTGGTGAAATGCGTAATGAACTGGATAACCAAGCACGAGTTAACCCGTTATTTGCCCCTTTATCCCCCGATACATCCTCATTTCCATAATTAAAAGCCTGCACATACCGTTTAAATCGCTCCATGCCCAGCTTGTGTGTAATAACCTGGCTGTACCATACACAACTATTTTTTATCCAAGTCGTTGGAGTATGGGGCTGTTTCCAAACCTCCAAATAATCAGCATAACCTTCTTTAAAAGGCCATTCGGGATGGAGTGCATCGACTAAAATACCCTCATTAAATCCCATCAAACTAATCGCAATTTTAAAAGTTGAACAAGGCGCTTGATGCAACGAGCACGCCCCCTCTTGCTTCACTACCTTTCCGTTTTCTTTTGCAATAAAACAATCATCATTAGTCCATGCCTGTGTAGTTATAACCCACAAGACAATAAAAAATAAAATCTTTTTTTTCATATTACAAAACCATCCCATTAACTTGGCTATCCCATAATTTTTTAAAATAGCTTTGCTCATTCCGAATCAGTTCATCAAATGAGCCCTCTTCAATAATCGCCCCACCCTCCATTACGATAATTCGGTCCATATGTCGAATAGTGGAAAGACGATGTGCGATGACAATTACGGTTGCATTATTTTGCTCCAGCATTGCATTAATGGAGTGCTGTATTTCCTGCTCAGAAATACTATCCAAACTTGAAGTAGCCTCATCAAGCACCACAATAGGCGCATTTTTTAAGAAAGCGCGTGCAATGGCAATCCGTTGGCGTTGTCCACCAGAAAGCTTAACTCCTCGCTCTCCCACCATGGTATCGTATTTTTCCGGTAATGATTCAATGAAGGAGGCAATATTTGCCATTTCTGCAGCCTGTTTAATTTCCGCTAAGGTCGCATCCTCTTTTGCATATCCAATATTTTCACCAATCGTACGATGAAACAACATAATATCCTGCGGAATAAGCGAAATTTGCTGGCGCAGAGCGTCGGAAGTAATTTTTAAAATAGGCTCACCATCAATCAAAATTTGCCCTGAGGGCGCTTTAAAATTCTTTAACAAGAGGGCAATTAACGTCGACTTTCCCGCACCAGAATGCCCCACCAAGCCAATCTTCTCACCTGGTTTAATGCAAAGATTCAAATTAGAAAAAACCGGGGCTGCATGCTCATAGGCAAATGACACCTGTTGAAACTCAATCGCCCCCTTTTGAATTTGAAACGCACGCGCTTGAGAATCATCCACTGCATCATGCGGGGTCTGCAAAATGGTAAATGAAGACTTAAAGTCTCCGATTTCCTTTAAGAAAGTACAAAGACCGCTCATCAAAGTCCACAAATCAAAAGAAATCGTCAGTGAGGTCAGCATTACAAAAAGAAAATCACCAGTTGAAATACTGCCCTGTTTACGCAGATAAATCATAAAGAAAAAAACTGAGATGAGCATAAACCAATACAGTACCGAGCCGACCAGATTAAATTTAAAATCATATTGGTAAAGCTCTACTTGGCGCGGAACAAAATCATCAGCCATGATCCCGTTAATCCGCGTAGACTCCGCACGCCGCTTCGCGAAATAAAACAAGGAAAAGATATTGGTAATATTATCAGAGAACGTCCCCATTACCTGATGCTTACTTTCAGCAGCTCGATTAGAGAGGGTGTTCAACTTCAAAGCCATAGGCAGCATGAGCGCCATAACCAAAACACACCAAGCAAGCATAAAGAAAAATACGCTAAGATTAACAATCATAAGGACAAAAACAGAAACAACCACCACACAAAAATGCTTACCGACAATATGATGCAAATTCGCAAAAACACTGTCATAACCATCTAAAATCCCTTTCAACTTACTAATGACCGTACCCGTTGGTGTATTTTGAAAGTAATTATAAGAATGATGCTGCACATAATCATAAGCCGTAGACAACAAACGCTGCCGCGCATAAGGCTCAGCCCGCCACTCCGCAAAATCGCTCAACCGCCAAAACAAATCTAAAGAAACCTGCGCCACAACGAATAAAACGATAGGAAACAGCAAGTTAGAATAGGAGGAAACATCCGTCCCTGAAAACGCATCCACCAGTAGTTTAAAGGAGTAATTATTAGCAAAAATATAAATCGCAGTAAAAATAGGAGCTTGCAGCATCAAGACATACCACCAACGGTAAGGCTTAATTACTTGCCATAGAAAGTGCCAAGGAGAATGAAACGGATAACTAATATCAGCAGACTTGTCCATAATAAGACGCTCTAAATCCAGGGTCGCGTCAGTATACTACAACTGTAAAATATTTGCCCATTAATTTACAAGCAGGTTGTCATTTAGCCCTGATAAAGGTAGACTATTCGATTAAGTCCCGGTGGCACAGCTGGATAGCGCAGCCCCCTCCTAAGGGGCAGGTCGGAGGTTCAAATCCTCTCCGGGACGCCAATAAAATCAATAAGTTACATATATGCCATCATTTCAAGATAAGCTCAAAGGGTGCGTTCAGGGTGCAAATTGAATGTGCCTTATAATAAAATAATGAACGTTCACATATAAAAACACTCATCACATCTTTTATAAAATATCCTTGTTTACTATTTTTCACTTCGAAATATGATTTGGAGGATCAATATTTTACGAATTTTATTTGATGAATGAGGGCTATACTTAGATATGAAAGGGAATTTAAAATGAAAAATATTATAAGGGTAGCCATTCTCATTTATTCGATAAATGGTAATTGCTTTGATTATTTGATTAAATGTAATGATCCAAACGGGCTAAGAATTGATTATTATTTTGCCAATTCAGTTGGATTAGAAAATAATAAATTTCTACCATCAGCAGATAAAATCTCTGGAGCCTACCCTTTAGTATATTTTTCAAAAAATAAAGCCTTATTTATTTTGCAAGGTACTCAACTTCTAGCAGACTCTGGGTCTTATACTGCTTTGCTAGATTATATTATTCAAGATGAAAATCAAATAGCTATGATTGGAATCCTAAATAAAGCCCCATATTTAGTCTCTTATTTTCCAAAACTGGATATTCTGTATATTTCGACACAAAAGAATATGTTTTCCCCAGGGTATAATGCTAATGCAGAAATATTTTTTAGTAAATGTAGCAAGCCTATTTCAAAAGCTGAGTTTGAAGAAGAATTTTTAAAACATTACCCGAATGGCAACAACACATTAGAAAAACTTAATAGCTTCTAACTCAGAAAGCACAATTATTTACCGATAAAATCCAAACATTGATCGATATAAAAAGTAGACCTTATTTAGCACTATAGTTGAAGCTAGAGGGATTATAAATAGCATCAAAAACAACTTTCACTTTTTAAAGCAATAACCATGAAAAAGCCGCTGAGTCTACGGCTTTCTTTGTTGATCCAACCAAAGATCTAAATCTTCTTTTAAATAACGAATAGATCGGCCTATTTTAATAAACCTAGGTCCTGGAGTTCTGTTTTTTAAAGCACTATTTACTCTATCCTGAGAAAGAAAAGAACGGCTCATACAAATATAGTTTGCGGCTTCAACCTCTTTAAATACGCCAACTTCCCAATTTTTTAACAGCAGATAATGTATACCCTCCGTTGTAAATCGGCAGTTTGTTTCTTTAGAGTACCGAGAAATCTTAAGATCTGATCAATATGCATTATATTAAAGTGAGAGACTTGAGAGTTACTTAGTTGCCCCTCATGAAGGGAGTGTTTAAATAACTGTAGCATGCTTATGCTTACGTTCATTCAGTTTACGTAGTAGCTCTCGGTGGTTACGGGCAAACTCAACATGTGGACTTAATCTTCCTACATAGCCCTTCTTTTGGGGTTCCTCAGCTGTTTGATTGGGTATATTCTCTTCTTGGGCTACATCACTATCAATTACTGCACTTCGTTGTACTTCGTTTACTGGATTCTGAGTATTTTCAGAGAAACATCCTTTAAGAAGATGAACTAAAACAATAACAGGTGTAAGGAGTAATGTTAATCCTACCGCAGCACTAAAACGAGCAACTTCTAAGGGCACGGCTATAGACCAGACTAATACATTAAAAATTGATAAAGTGATGTTCGTCTCAGAATAAAAATCAGTAATTAGCTTGCGAGCAACTAAAGGGAAAATCAAATAATCCAATGCGCCTTTAGCCCCGCCACGACAATCATTGTGGCCATGAAAATATACGTCATAATGCTCACCCATGAGAATTTCATAGGTGGCATAAAGAGCCGATTGAAAATCTAAATTACTATTCCAAGCTTTATATATATTTTCAGAAACCAGGGAATCAATCATTTCTTTTCCCTGACAGGGGTCATCGCTGCCACCAAAACGATAAGTAACTCCTGAATTACATGAGGCTGGATTTAAAGCTCTAAAAAACGAAAACTTCTTATGGGTAGTTATTTTTCTTATAATGAGTGCCTATAAAACCTTTATTTGATCTTTCAATGTTAAAGAGTAGGTTTTGTGCTTTGTGTAATATGTTCTAAATCTTCACACAAGTTTGTGGATAGAGGTTTAAAAAAGTTAATACTGGTTCCCCCTGAGTCATATAATCTTTTTGCCACTAGCGCTAATGTAGTAAATATGCCTACACCGATTAAAACAGTAATTACCGATAACAATTTTAAGTTTTGTTCAGATGCTGATTGGTTATTTTTATTTAGAAGAGCTAAGGTAGAATGATTCTTTAATTGAAATTCAACTTGCTCTACCGCTTCGTTATCATCTAAAGAGGTGTTTTCTAAAGTATCTTTTAACTCTTGGGCAGCAAGTTTTTTTAGGTAACTGTCAAATACAGCTGCTGATCGGCCTAAACGAGCACTGATGCAAAAGAGATGAAAGTTTGATTGATAATTTGGCAATGTTTCAATAAACGCAGCTAGCGCACCCAAGTGTTTCAAGGTTTGGCTTATTTTTAGTGAACATGGAGCATCATCTGAATAATCATAATCGCTTGCCTTGTAATCACCGTTCGCTTTTAGTTGGTCCCAACTAGATTCATTGGTGCTCATAATAAAATTTAAAAGTTCAACCAAAACCTCTAAATTGTATAAAACCACGGCAGGATCATTTTGATCAAAATTTGCATCATCGGATCCATGCAATTTCATTTGCCTAAAACGCTGAGGTCTTCCATCTTCCTTTTCAATATATAATTCATCAGTAATATACGTTCCTAATCTATATGAAGAAGACATCCAAAAAATATTCTCCAAGATCGAATAATAACAGCAACGCACCCAGTCATTAAAACCAGGCTCTGGAGCACTTTTATTCATCGCATCTAGAAAAAAAACAGCTTCTGGAAGAGATGAGCTTTGCCCAATTAACTTATTTAGCTGCTCTTCTTTATGGCTTATATAACGGGTGCATGCTTGATGGAGCATGTTTCTTGCTTGTTTATGGCTTAGTAGTGACATCTAGCTTACTCCTACATAATGCTTAATAAGCGTATATTTCCAATCAACTTTAACAAATTTTAAACACTCGGTCAAAATAATAAAACCGAGTGCATTTAATAAATAGTTATTGCAGGACACATCTCGGTATAGTCGGCATAAACGATGGCATAATATCATCCTCAGCATTTGCGTTTAGCCCTTCTTTTTCATATGCAATTTTAGCGTTTTCAAATGAAGAGATATCTACACCTTTAGTTTCCCAGGAGGAGCTTTCTGGACAAGACTTTAATTCCTTTTCTTTATAAGCAACAACATGACGTAACAAATCGTCAGGAGTAACTATGCTTGAGGTTTGGGATGAGGTATTGGATTTTAATACTGAATAAAAACCACCTGCCTCCAAACAACGGAACCCCAAAGATGCACAGTTTTCGGTAGTTTCATTACTGTAATTACGGGTGAATAAATTAGAACCCTGCATAGTCCACCCTACAACAGCTCCTGGTAGTCGTAACGCTTCAAATTTTTGGTCAACTTTTTCATCATCTAATGAATAAAGAACCACTCGAAAATTGGCATGCAACAACTTAACCGCAAAAAAACTATATTGTGGCGGATAATGTGGTGGTACTTCAGTCACTGCATGATATGTGTTATCAGCGCTGTCGAATCGATAAAACACCTCTCCAGCCAACAAAGTCATGCCACGATAAGCAGGCCGAAATCGTACTTCTTTTGTATGTCCTTTTTGAGCAGTAAGATTTAATATTTCAGGTGTAAAGCGCTGTAACAAAGCTAATTGGTTCTTTGTTAATGGAGCTGTCAGATTCCCAAGTTGGGGATTAATTTTTATTAACTCACTTTTATCAATGCTCCCTCTTACTGTCTCTTTAGATGATTTCACAGCATAAAGGAGAGAGCCCTCTTCCGTAAGATCAAAATAGATTTTTCTTGATTCGATTACAGAGTCATGAGAGTCCGTACGAGTATGGCCTCTTTTGGAAGTAATCTCCAGCATATCAGGAAGAAAGGTTTGCATCTCATTGGCATCAACACCTTCATATAAAACACCTACCAATTTGCGACCATTTTCCAACTGAATATCAGGGATAGTTGCTTTTACAACTTGTCCAGATGGAGCCTTCACTGTGTATTGAATAAGTAAATTAGCAAATAACTCTTGGTGAGCTTCGGGCATCATACTTATTATATCAGGATAAAATGCCTGAATATGTTCTAATTGAATTTCATTTAACGGAGCTTTTAGTAAGGCAAGTTCAGAACTAATGCTTTCTATAATCTCTTTATCTATGCTACCCACAATCCGTTGATTAGAAGGCGTTAGTGCTGTATAGGAAAGAGAACCATCCTCTAATAGATCAAAATATAATGAGCCTTTAACCAAATCCACATTATTTCGCATTAAGGCGGGACTATAAGCATTAATAAATTCTATATAGAGTTTGTTTTCCTCTATTAGTGCTTCCTCTTCGAGCCAACAAAGCTCATATCCCATCAAACAAAACTCATATTCACCACTTTCACTAATGGTTTCACGCATACAATCTTGTTCATAATCCTCTAAATAGTTGGGTGCACTAGCAAAAAACTTGCTCTGCCCGCCTCTTGAGGCCTTCTTTTTATAGGGTATCGCTACTTGCGCATCTCCAGGCCATAAACTGCCATGGCCTGTTGATGTCGTAAATGACATATGCCCTACATTGGCCCCCGGAAGGGCCTTATTACGATCAGACGTCCATATGTTAATAATCACATACTGTTTTTTATGTACTGACAATTCAGGCATATTTTTTCCTCTATTTTTTGTATTGAACAATCTACTTTAATTAGAACACTGGGATAGCTACGGGAGCTTGTCTCTCCAAATAAGCGTCTACAGCCTCTTCGCCTGATTGCACTAATGCAGCCTTCCTCTCGTCAGAAAGATTGAACGCAAACATACTAACTCCTAAATGGTCAATATAAATCGTACGCTCCAGATTCTCCTTACGATTATACCTTTCTTCTTGTAAAGGAGTTCTCGCACTCAATAAACCAGAAACTACTCCAATAAACCCTTCCTTATTTTCTCTAGGTTTTTCCCCTTCTCCATTATCTCTTAAATCTTCACAGTATTTTTTATGTTCAGCAGAGACTAATCTGAAACCCAAAGTTTGCTGATTATAACGTCGCCCATCTTCAGCTTCGAACATTTCTTCGCCCTCATCCATATAGCGTTCTTCATCAAAACAATCAATTGGGTAATTATCATAAACGCCACCATCTTCCCACATTTCAGCATTAAGAATGCAACGAACTCCATCAATTTTTGCATAGACTTGATATGGCTTAAAAAGACCAGGAATTGACATCGACATACGAATAGCATCGGAGATAATGACATCTTTATATTCAGCATCATCACAACTAAATACTTTCTTTTCACCTCTAGTAAAATTGGAGGAAACTACTTTTAAGTCGCGAAATCCCGCATCAGGATAATCAAGTGTTAGTTGATGAAGCTCGGCAAAAGTAAGGTATTCACCCGAATGAGCACCGTTTGTTAATTTTTGTACTTGTTTTTTGATTAGCTCCTCTGCCCACAGACGTAAGTATTCTCCTTCATATAACCCAGACTGCTGAATAAGGCGATGTGCAACAACCTTTTTAACAGGTTTAAACATTTTAACCGTTTCAGTAGGCTTAACTAATTTAGACGTTTCAGTCTCATCTGATGATGTAGGTTTAACAATCACTGGATTAGGAACTTTAAGAGGCTTAACGGCTAAAACAGTTGATTTCCCATTAGACACCTTATCAACAGTTTTCAAAACCTTACCTCTTGTATAAGTAGCACCAACACCATCATCCAGAATTGCTTCAAAGTCAAATTCATCCAGTAAATCCTTAACTTCTTTTGGGGTGCAACCAACAGCTAATAATCCTGCTGTAATTGAACCTGCAGAAGTACCTGCAACCCTTTTGATCTTGCTCATATCCAGGCGATCCATAGCTCCAACATAAGCAATGCCTTTTACGCTGCCACCTTGAAATACTAGATTCGTTATTAATTGGTCTGGCATCTAGTTATGCTCCTCATTTCATTCGTTAAAAATAAACGTCCTTATCACGTAATACTCTTTGATTTCCTTTTAATTTAATGGAGTGCGCTGTCTCCAAATTCATTGTTTCATTTGAAGCATCGGACTATTAAATTCTATTATGCTACCTGGATCATTTTTAATTGCGTTAACAATACTACTTGGTTCAAAAAACCAATAGCCACTTACTATGAGCTTGAAACCTAATGACTGATGTTCATTTATTTTATCAACGCAATAAGTAACGCAATTTTTAATTTGAGCCTTTTCTTCAACTCCTTCATCTCGTGATGAGGGCATAATTGCTTTTTTATATTGTCCACTGAGTGCCTTTTTAGTGAGATCCTCTTCAATAGTATCCCGCATACGTTTAATCCCTATAGTCTTAGCAGGAATCCAAGCAATGTCACATTCTTCATGTAAGGTATTAATAAGATTTGGTAGATCGGTTCTGTCAAACAGTAAAATTTTCATTTTTTCTTGTATAACACCATCATTTTCTTCCCTTACCTTTCTCAAGTGCACTATTTTTAAAATCCTCTGACCATATCCTGTTAAATATTCATAACCCAACATAGAATGTTGTGTATCTTTACGAGAGAAAAAATACACAACACCTTGTTCTAAGGTTAATTGTATTTCAGGGAGCAAATAGCTAGGCGCTGCCTCAATCCTCGAGCTACTAAAAAGAGAATGTGTCATTAAATGCCCCTTTAAACGAGCGTCTGGATGGTAATCTAAGAGCTGTTTACATACTCGTTTTTGCTGTGCACCTTGAGAAAGAAGAAAATGACGTAATCCTTGCGGGATATCTTTCTCTATAATGCCAGCTTTTAAATAAGAAAATATTTTTTGCGCCCTAGTTACTAATACATTTTCATGCAAATCATGAGATGACTCTTGAATAGGTAGCAGCTTATTATAGGAATCAAATAGTGGTCTATCTGTTAGAATTTCAATAGTTCTTAAATCTTTGAGAGTCAAGCGTAATAGATAGTCATCTTCATTTTGGCCTCGCTTTAAAGATAAATTAGTAGCCGTTAAAAAATCATCAATAGTTAAATCAGGGGCCTGATTCGATATAAGAGAAAACAGTGACCGCAATACATTTACACGTCTTTTATGCGCTTTTTTACGTTCAAATCCTAGTTCATCATTATCAGCAATCATGTTGCCTTTTAACTTAATCTTAATCTTACAATCATCAACCTCTAAGTCATTTAAAGTACGTAGAGCAGTTATTGTAATATTATTAAAGCACAAAGATAACGTATTCAACTTTACAGAGGCTTCACTCGGGCTGAACGCATCAAATAAATCCTTTAAACCTTTGCGTGTAATATTATTGTTATCAAGATCGAGATGAGTCAACTCAGAACGATTAATTAAATTAGTAGATAATTTTTCAATTTTTTTATCATTCAAATGGCAATGATTTAGCTTAAGTGTTTGCATCCATGGAATAAATAAAGGGTTTTTCAAGAGTTTTAAAAAGGATTCATACCCCCCCTCTGTGAAATGAACATTATCGAAAGTTAGCATGTTGATAATCGAGCGAATATGACCTCTACTTGATATTATTTTTAACAGCTCAGGGATATACTTTAATTGATCAAGGCTAAATGGATGAGTTAGATTGCACTTTAAAAGATTGCCATCAATTTGATCAGTTACAACGGCTCCAGAACACGTCATAACTTGATATTGCAGTGCTTGGCCAATAAGTTTTAGATAGATTTTGTTTGGCTCTATTAAACCGCCCTGATCCATCAATGAAAACTCATACGCACTATGTTCTAACAATGGAGCCAATGCATCGACTCGCTGTTCATCAAGTGTCATGTCACGAATAACTAACTCTTCGGAATTAATAGCCCAGTCATTTAGTACATGCCCCTCCTGGATCATATATTGTATTAATTCCATTTGATGAGGACGTTGCAATTGATGCATTTGAGGTGCATGTGAGGGGCTATGTGCTCGATGATGTACCTGCATCCACAAGTACATCAGATAAATAAATGAATGCTCCTCTTCACCGAGTTCTCCTACGGCTTTATCTAATAATTGAAGTACATCATCGTAAGCTGATGCCTCCGAACAGGCCGCAAATAAATCAAGATAATGACGAATTGCTAGATGCTCCGATGACTTAAGCGCTTGCTTTTCTTTATCATCAAATCCAGAGGTGACATAGTAATGTCTAATTAAATGGTCTAAAACTGCCAAATGACCTTTCTTTGCTGCAATGACTAAAGCACTATTTCCCTCTTTATCCCTGGTAAACACATTAACGGCATCTTTTTTACTCAAATCTTTCACGAGTTGAGTTAAATCACCTCGTTCTGCTATAGAAAATAAATCAGGTGGAACATCTGTTGGTAAAACCCCAACCCCTACCTTGATATGATATCCATGTCGGTTGAAAAAATTATTCTTATTCTCAAGGGAACTACCCTTAGGCATCAGCTCACTAACAGTGAATTCGTTAGAGCTTTCGGCAACAAGAGCAATTGGAGAAACACTGTTTATCTCGTCTTGTTCATCTTCTATGATTAGCCGTGGCGAAGTATGAATTTCTTCCATAACAAGAGCTGCTACAGGACTACTTACTACATGTTCTTCAATAATCGAGGTGCTTCTAATTTCATCCTCGCTCGGTATTAAAATAAAGCCCTCATATTCCTCATCGACAACAACGATTTGATTATCTACAGATAGGGAAATTACTGAATCTGTTTTATTTATATTTTCTTTTAGATTTAATGCCTGCAACTGAGTTATTAGAGCTGCTTCAGGTTTTTGATAATAATTTACCAAAGAAATGATAGAATCAATGAACAGATAATTAGGTAACATCTCGTCAATGAGGCTTAGCAATTGTGTGCTGTGAACGCGTGTAGCAAGGCTTATATATCGTTCCATTAACGTCCTTACTATACCACCTCCAAGCGCCATAAGTAGCCCCTGAACTACTGGTTCCTCCAGAGATAGATCTAATTTCTGAGCTAAAACCATGAGTTCTTCTGAATAATTAGAATCTAAAAAATTTCTTTTATCTGTTAGTAGTTCTCTAACAGCCAAAATGACACGTTCATCCTTAGCTTGATGTGTTATTAGTGAAATAATCGCCGCTATACGTACACTGATGATTTCATCGTCCAATGCATTTATTAATGCTGGAATTACTTGGCTATCATTAGTATGAATAATCCCCAATGCTATGGCCGAGCTAATACGCTCACTACTACGTAAAGAGTAGCGTAATCTGCGAAGTAATATAGGTATAATTCGTTCATCATTTACATTAAAAGTGGCTAACGCCACCGCTGCTTCTACTGCACAACGATCATCTTGCCCAAGTATTTTCTTTAATTCACTAATAACTCGTCGCTCCTCTCGTTGCGGTGCAGCGAATGCAGAAATACCATTATGTTGAAAATAAAGTACATCTGCTCTTCTTATGTTCATTAAATTTACGAAAGTAATACCACGAAGCAATGATGAGAAAATGGCGTGTCCATGAGAGCGATAGTCTAATGTTACAAATAAAGACTGACAGAATTGGTTCAATGGTTCCAAATAATCGGAAACGATACTATAAACATCCTCTTTTGATACTGTCCCAATATCCAAAGAATTAATGCAATTTACTACCCGCTCACGAAATTGTGGCAATACATTATGCCAACGACAAAGAAATCCTGGCCATTGCATATAAAAATTAGCCAAAACAATTTTTCTACAACCTTGTATTTCAACATGTGATAATTGCTTACTTTCTGGAGCTTCAATTTTTTCCAGATTCATACAATCAATAATTCGCAAACTTCTAAGATGAGGCGCCTTAATTTGAATCAAGCTTAATTGCGGTAAGTCTTTCAATACTAATTCGGTCACATTAGGTAGTGTTACTATGAATTCTTTAATTTGAGGCAATTGAGACAACTTTAAATGAGTTAAAGCAGAAGCCCCATTAAACGCACTTAAGGAAGTCAGTGCTAACCCATTCGTTATAGATAAATGCTCAAGCGTCTTATTATTAGTTAATAAAAACATCAACAGACTATCTGTTAATGAATCTTGAGGGTAACGCAAATAAAGCTCGTTAAAATATTTCTGTTTGGCAAGTACCTCTAGCAATAGTTTGCGACGCTGCGTACTCATTTGATTCAATAAGGTATGCTTCAGTAAAGCCTGTTGGTCTTCAACTTTGAGACTCAGTAACTTCGCAATTTCTCCTTTTATAACGCCTATCGCCCCTAGATCGAATGTTTCCCATCGCTGATGAAACTGCTCTAATTCTTCTAAAGCAATTTTTGGATTGACATCCTTCCCTCGGTTATCAGACACCAAGAAATCGAACACTTCATTAGCGCAAGTTACTGTACTACTATAGCTTTTAGTTTTTTCACACCAACGATATAGGCTGCCTTCTTTAACTAACTTATCAAAGCGGTCTGTTGCAGATAATGGCAATTGCAAAACGGGGTCATAGTACGAAAAAACCACCGGCTCAACAGATTCTAAAAGCTTTAATGGTGTTGTTTTGTCATACTCCTCAAGGAGTGTTTTTATACGTTGCATTTTATATGCAATATGAAAAACCGTTACTACAGGTAAGGCTAAGTTTAAATAACTTTTTCGATAAGGGTTCGGCTCTTCATTTGGGCTCTTACAGCCATCAAATAAAGCCTCGTACGCTTCAGCAACTGGAATTAAATCATTTAACCAAGCTTTTAAGGTTTCCATCGAATCTAGGCTTAGAAACTCTCTTACGACCTCTTCATCCAAGGGCTCTTTCATAGCATCTAAGCAAAATAGCAAACTTTTCACAAAGAGGCTTGGTTTTTTCGAATATCCAAACCAAGAATAATTTTCCTTAGTAGGTTCAACCAGACCTTGGTCATTATCCACACTGAAAATATCATATGAACCGCGTAAATTTCTGATTAGGGTAAGGTTTGCAAGCTTTCCATCTTCAGGATTAGTAAGTAGGCAAAATAAAATAAGCTTACTCAGCGTTTTGCGATCTAAGTTGCTCAAACGTAAATCATTTTCCTCAACCATACTACCGACATCTTCCGAGAACAGCACAGGTATCGTTTGATTATCGATTTTTAACAGACCAGTTACGCTCCAAGGCAATCCACCTTGAGCCCCAAAAAGTCGGCGATACAAATACTGAAGTGAATCATTTATTCCAGGTAAGCCTGGGTAAAGTTTACAGAATACAAATTTTCCAGAAGAAAGCTCTAACTTATAAACAGGATGATTTCCCGGAAACTCAGTGGGACGAGGTACATGTTGTTCACTATCCCAAATTTGTTGGACAAAACGATGATGGAGTGAGACCTGTTGCTCTTCTCCAATCAAAGCTAGATTATCCTGCCCATGATTTTCAGTGCTGAGCTCTCGACTAAGATTTCTTCGCCAATTAGGAAATTCTTTAGCCCATTGCAAACGTTCACCATTTACTTCTGGTAAATTGCCTAGAGTTAATAATAATGATTTTTTTTGTAGCGGTATGTGACCGTTATTGGATATCAGTTCTAAAATTACTGATTTCAAAACCACCAATTGCTCAAAGGTTAACAAATCTCCAGGACTAAAGCCCAGAAGGTTTCCTGGAATTTCACCATTAATATTCGAACTATCTGAAGCATTAAAAACGACATACTTAAGTGTCCCCGCCCTATCTAACTCCAAAGCCACATGATTTCCATTAATTATAAAATCGTCAGATTTTAAACAGAGTATATAGGCCGTTTCACACATTACCTCTTTAACAGTATCATAATAAATCTGGCGGCTTAACCCTCTCATACGGCCATAAGCATTCTGATGGGTTTGCATGGATGCATGAAGTCGTTGACTTAAATGATATGCAGTCCATTTTGCACAATCTGGCTCAATGTTCAAATCTTCATGGCAGTTTAAGTGGTAGGTATATGGATCTTGAAGAGCATTTTCCACACTGGACTTGCGTTGAACAGCTGATAACATCGAGTAGTAGATAGGTTTTAAATAGGAATCAAGAAATAAAGATTTTTGCTTTCCTGCGGATTGTAACTTTAAAAAGCGATCATGCTCAGATTGATTAAGCAGGTTTTGGATGAGTTGGCATAAACTGTCATCCAAACGAATATCTGTTACAGCTAATTTATTTTCATCAATAAACCAATCAAGCAAGATATGTCCTTGTTCGAACATCTTTATGAGAAGCTCTTGCTGATGGTCTCCAATCAACTGAGTCATAAAATGTTGATGAGTAGGAACAATGTCTTGATTAAAACTATTTGTTATCTTTGAGTTAGATAGTACCTGCATCCAACCACAGATAAGATAGATATAAGATAGCTCCTCAAATTTAAGTTGCGAAGATGCTTTAGCTAATAATAATGACAGCTTGCCTTCATCAACCTTCTTTTGCGAAAAAATATCTAAAGCTTCGAAATAATAATGAACAGATTTATGCTTTGTATGTAAAATGAGCTGCTGGCGTAGCTTCTCATCAATCCCTTGTTCGAGATAATGAGTTCTGATCAAATAATCTATGACAGGTAATTGGCCATGGACTGTTGCTTGCAATAAAGCCGTTCTACTGGAGCTATTACATTCTTCTATATTAGCCCCACCCTCAGGGCTCAATAACCATCGAACCACTTCTAAATGGCCGAATGTTGCCGCTAATAGTAAAACGGTATTTCCATTGTTATTACGTTCAGTAATACTAGAACTACCATTTTCAGCACTCAACAACCACTGAACAACTTTTAGATGCCCAAGACTCCCAGCCCATAAGAGCGCGGTATTTCCATCGACATCAGCTTCCTGGAATGAAGCCCCCGCCTCTTTCAGTCGCTTTAACTCATTTAAATTTCCGGTTTTGGAGGCATCTAAAACTGCTGTCATACACTTTGTTCCATCATTACCCTGTGTTAATTTGAGCGCAATTATAAAAAAATTAATCACTAAAATAAATAGAAAAGCCTCAGGAAAAATATAAATTCCTGCTATAAAAGAATTAACCCATTGATTTTCTTCCATTAAAAAAAATAATAATATTTCCTGAAAAATAAACGTGTTGTTTCAAGATATATAGTGCAAAACTTTTCAGTAAAATATTAATCTAAAAGAATTTAGTAATGAAAAATCATTCAGCATTTACTTGATATATAAGAAAATTTATAGTTTAACGCTAGATTATGGTAAAGGTACGATTAGACTATCACTGAAACATCACTATTCTTCGGAGAGTCCATCTTGGTGGCGTTTTTGTTGTTTTAAAAGATAAATCTCTTCGCGATCAATAACTATCCCCTTGGGGGCAGTGATACCAAACTTAATATTGCCCTGCTCATTAGTTATAAATGGGGTAAGTACAATATGTTGATTACTTTTACTAATAATAATTTTATCCTCGAATTTTACACTCGTGATTTCCATTTTTGTTCTCGCTTAAAATAATTTCCATTAAAGAGGGAGAGGGATTTGATAGAAATACCATCGAATCATCAATCTATAAAAAAATAGGACTTCATTTACATTTTCCCTGTTTAGCTCCTGCTAAAAGAGTAATTAAATAGTAAAGTTACATATAAAAATTACGATAGCTAACAGCTAGTGGTTATATTTATGTATTTTTTTGAAATGACCAATCTATTTTCTTCACCTCCTTAATCTTACGTGCCGGTTCCAAATGCGTATACCTGATTGTCATCTTGATATCAGAATGCCTCAATAGCTCTCGAACACTATTCAGATCGATGCCTACCGCAAAATGATACCTTAAGTCATGCCATCGAAATTCAGTTATTTAGGCTTTTTGTAAGAGAGAAGACCACATGGTCCCCTAGCCAAGAATTAGTACACATCATTGGCGAGTTCTAGGCGGCATAGAATACTTTAATCAATCCAATTGATTTTATTCACCGCTTTAATTTTATGCTCTGGTGCTAAATGTGCATATCTTAACGTCATTTTTATATCAGAATGGCCTAATAGCTCCCTTACCGTGTTCAAATCAATACCAGCCATAACCAGTTTACTAGCAAAGTGATGTCGTAAATCATGCCATCGAAAATCGGTTATCTGTGCTTTTTTTAAAATAGTAGTCCACGATCGTTTAATATTATTAAAAGGCTTATTATCTTTACTGAGAAATACTAATCCTTTCTTTAAGTTACTTTTTTCATAAAGTTGCTTTATTATTTTGTAAGCTTCGTTATTTAGAGGTATATAGCGCGAGCTACTATTTTTTGTAATTTGACCAGCAATAATAATGGAGTGTTCTTGTAAATCGATCATCTCCCAAGTTAAATGAAACAGTTCACCTTGTCTCAATCCTGTGTTAATTGAAATTAAAACCATAGGTGCTAAATAATCACAAAACGCCTCTCCTTCGCGCTCAGGAAGCAGCTCATATCCCCGTGATTGCCTCCATTCGTTGCCTCGTTTCCGATCTTGTATTAATTGCTCTTCTCGCTCTAATAAAGCTTGTCGTAAATTTTTTTCTTCATCAAAAGATAAATAACGCACTTTAGGTGCCCTATCTATTTTAGAGAGCTTTAAGTTTTTTAATGGATTTTCTTTAATAAATCCCCATTCTACTGCCTTGGTAAATAAAGATTTTAATGTACCAATATCTCGATTTAGTGTGGCATTCGAAATGCCATCATTTAAACGCTTGATGCGCCATTGCTCTATAATTGAAGACGTTATTTCTTCTAAAGGCTTAGAAAATAATTTATCAAAACAACGTATAATTGTGGCAAGGGTTTTATTCCCTCTTTTATGGTGAGTTAACACCCATGATTTATATTCGTTTTCAAAGAACTCTTCTAAAGTTTTAGGCTTGTTATTCCCTCTTTTAGCTTTCGGATCAATCCCTTTATTAAAGTCATTCAAGATCCCAACAGCTTTTTCCCGAGCCTGGGCTGGGGTAATGACCCCTACGGTACCAATATTTATCTTGCCCCCTCTTTTATATTGGCAGACATAACGCATTGTGCCAGATGGAAAGACTCTAAGAAGAAAGCCTTTTAAATCGGTGTCATGTACCTCATACTCCTTGTCTTCAGGAATTAGCTTTTTTACTAGGGTATTATTAATTTTGGCTTTCATTATCCAGCCCCAATTCAAACATGATTTTTTCTTCTAATTGATCCGCATCTGGCAAAGAATCCCTCAACTGTTCGGGTATATCACGTGTTAATTGATACCCTGCTACTCCGACAGGTTTATCAATTCCTCGTAATGCATACTCCACATCAAACTTGCTATGCTCACCGCATAAAATAATGCCAATAGAGGGGTTTTCATGAGGCTCTTTAACAAAATCATCTAACAAATTTAAATAGAAATTCATTTTACCAGCATATTCTGGCTTAAATTTTGATCGTTTTAGCTCTAGAGCAACAAGTGCTTGCAGTTTACGGTGATAGAATAGTAAATCAATAAAATATTCTGAGTCTGGCGTAACAATACGGTATTGATTACCAATAAAGCTAAAACCATAGCCAAGTTCTAAAATAACATCTTTGATCTTTTCTACCATCCTACGTTCAATTTCAGCCTCAACTACCGGCTCAGTAATACCAAGCATGTCAAACATATATATATCTTTCATTGACTGTTGAGCTTGGGCGGCTAAATCTTGAGGTAACGTGTTTTTAAAGTTATGCTTTTTTTCTGATAAACAATGTCGTTGATAAGCTTGTGAGTTAATTTGCTCCCTTAGTGTTTCCCTACTCCAAGATTGTTCTTTCGCAGCAGATAAATAATATAACTTTTCATTGTCATCTTTTATTTTACTTAAAATAAGTAAATTCTGGCTCCAAGGAATTTCTCCAACAAGCTGTTGGAGATTTGGCTTATCTTTATATTCAAGGTAAAACTGACGCATGTACCATAAGTTTTGTGGAGAGAACCCAAACTTGGCATCTGAATACTGCTTTTTTAAATCTAAAGAAAACTTTTCTACAAACGATTTTCCCCAACCATAAGTATTTTGTTGGGTTACTATATGCTCACCAAGCCACCAATAAAGCATTATTAGTTCTTTATTAACAGAATAAGCTGCTTTAATGCGAGCCTGAGTAATTTGTTGCATAGCTTGTATTAAAAAGCTCTGGTACTCTGGTAAATCTTGGAGTGATAAATCGTTCATAACTGGTCTCTATCCATAAATTATTATTTTGATCTTCAGTTTAAAAAATCATAGAGGCAGTATATACTTTTTCATTTAGGGTGCATATAGGGTGCAAATTAATTGCGTATAGTTATATAACAATGTATTTCTATGCAATAAAAAACCTAATAAGCCCTTTATTTATAAGGATTTTATTTGCATGACCATACATGAAGATACACCAAGACTTCAATTAAATCCCCCTCCTAAGGGGCAGGTCGGAGGTTCAAATCCTCTCCGGGACGCCAATAAAATCAATAAGTTACATATATTTCATCAGGGCGCATTCTAGCTCCAAGTGCGACAGTCATTTTTATACTGCTGTATAAACAGTTCCTTAGGCATTTTAAATCCCAAACACTTTCTTGGACATAGGTTCATTTTATCAGCTAATAAATCAAGCTCTATTTGCGTTACATTATCAATTGGAGCTGTTTTTGGTAAATATCGTCTTAACCGACCGTTCATATTTTCATTACTTCCCCTCTACCAAGGAGAATGGGTTTCACAGTAGTAAACATTGCACTTCATATTATCCTCAAGATGCCTATAATTAGCGAACTCAACACCTTGGTCGAAGGTTATAGACTTAAACATTTGTTGAGGTAAGTTTTGAAACTTAGCACCTATCTTTTCCATAACACCTTGGGAATGCTTGCTATTATTTTTAATAAGAAAAACCATTCTCGATTTACGCTCAACTAATGTGGTAACAACTTGTTTTTTGTTACCCATAAATTGAATGGTATCTCCTTCCCAATGACCAAAACGTGTCCTTGAATTAACATCAATAGGTCTTTCTGTAATTAAGCGCATATCTCCACCAAAGCGGCACTGATGCTGCTTTCTAGAATAGCGTTTATATCTTTTAGGTTGTTTATAAGGCAAGCAATGATAGAGTTCTTTATTTCTTGATTTATAGACATATTGATAAATATGTTTCGGGGCAAACATATAGTGTGAGCTTCTGATATTTCATCCTTCCTGATATTTGCTCAGGACTCCAGCCCTTCTTTAAACTTCTGCATACATAGTCTCGTAAATAGCCATCCTTATCCAGTTTGCTTCGACGACCATTTGATGCTCTTGATATCGCTTTCTGATGGCCTATAACAGGCAAATATACAGGCTCTTTATTACGTTTAACCTCTCTATATAATGTAGATGGATGCCTTAATAATTTTTTCGATATCGCTCTTATCGATAAACCCATATCAAGATAGGTATATACTCGTTGTCGATCATTCTTCGTTAAATGAGTATAATCCCTCATGTGACAGACTCCTTTGCTTTGATATTCTCCTATTCAACAATTTGAATATACAGAATTTTTGTCTGTCGCACTTCTAGTTGGAATTCGCGCGTTTTGTAGTGCTATCCGGGTGCAAATTGAATGAATCATTATGCGTTATTAACTAAAGAAAATACTATTCAAAAAGAAATTGAGTTTTTAAAACCAATAACCCTAATCCTATGGTTGTTATGGTTTCTGATGACACAATGGAGCCAACCTACAATAAAGGTGATTTTGTTGGAGGCATCCAATATCTAAATCCTTCGGATATAGAGGAATGCTCAGGCTATGATTGTATTGTAGAAATTGGCGAAGGCATTTATTTTCGGCGTTTGATGAAAAGACAAAACGGCTATGCTTTAGTTTGTTTAAATCCTCAGACAACGATTGAAGATCCTATTCTTTTTACAAAGAAAATTTTATCAGCCACTCCAGTGATCTGGCATCGATGGAAATTTATAAAACCGGATTAACTTAGGAGTAATTAAATGGCCTCCACACAAAGCACTATTGATTTTATTCTTGATCAAATTGCAGGGACAGGAAAAGTATCAGCGAAAAAAATGTTTGGCGAATATGCTATCTATTACAATAATAAAGTTGTTGCTTTGGTTTGCGATGACCAATTATTTATTAAGCCTACCAATGCGGGTAAAGCATTTATTAAGAATTATGTTGAAGGTACTCCCTACCCTAATGCCAAGCCCCATTTATTAATTTCCGCTGATCTATGGGATGAACAAGAATGGTTATCCCATCTTATTCAAATTACAGCATTAGAAGTGCCTGAGCCTAGAAAGAAAGTAAGAGCATATAAATCCAGCTTTTAAGCCTAAAATAGCTTTAGCGATATGAACAGCCCCAAGGAATAAATATTATGATAGATCTTATTTTAACAGAGCAAGCGAAAAAAATTCTTTTTAATCAAGGTAAATAATAAGAAGCGCTCACAAAATCTTTATTTAATCATGTTAAAAAGTAGGTTTTGTGATTTATGTAATATGTTCTCAATCTACATACAAGTTTATTGCCAGCGGTTTAAAAAAGTTAATACTTGTTCCACCTGTGTCATATAACTTTTTTGCCACTCGCGCTAAAGTGCTCTTGCGTTTTAAGGAGATTTTGCCTATATCATTCCACCCAAGCAAGATAGGTTGAATGATATAGGAAAGATAAGGCATTAAGTATTCTAGCTCAACAGTTATAAGTTCTTCTTTCATCACTCACAGGATTATCAAGAACTTCAGGCAATGCACTAATTTCCTCTGAATTAACTGTAGCATGCTTATGCTTACGCTCATTCAGTTTACGTAGTAGCTCTCGGTGGTTACGGGCAAACTCAACATGTGGACTTAATCTTCGTACATAGCCCTTCTTTTGGGGGGCCTCAGCTGTTTGACTGGGTATATTCTCTTCTTGGGCTACATCACTATCAGTTACTGCACTTTGTTGTACTTCGTTTACTGGATTCTGAATATTTTCAGAGAAACATCCTCTAAGAAGATGAACTAAAGCGATAACAGGTGTAAGGAGTAATGTTAATCCTACTGCAGCACTAAAACGAGCAACTTCTAAGGGCACGGCTATAGACCAGACTAATACATTAAAAATTGATAAAGTGATGTTCGTCTCAGAATAAAAATCAGTAATTAGCTTGCGAGCAACTAAAGGGAAAATCAAATAATCCAATGCGCCTTTAGCTCCACCACGACAATCATTGTGGCCATGAAAATATAAGTCATAATGCTCACCCATGAGAATATCATAGGTGGCATAAAGAGCCGATTGAAAATCTAAATTACTATTCCAAGCTTTATATATATTTTCAGAAACCAGGGAATCAATCATTTCTTTTCCCTGACAGGGGTCATCGCTGCCACCAAAACGATAAGTAACTCCTGAATTACATGAAGCTGGATTTAGAGCGCTAAAAAACGAAAACTTCTTCTGTGTAGTTATTTTTCTAGGTATTTTTTTCATAATGAGTGCTTATCAAACTTTTATTTGAGTAGGTCTTGTGCTTTGCGTAATATGTTCTAAATCTTCACGCAAGTTTGTTGATAGCGGTTTAAAAAAGTTAATACTGGTTCCACCTGAATCATATAACCTTTTTGCCATTAGCGTTAAAGAAGTAAATATCCCTACAACGATTAAGATGCCAATTACTGATAGCAATTTTAAGTTTTGTTCAGAGGCAGATTGATTGTTTTTATTTAAAAGAGCTAAGGTCGAATGGTTCTTTAGTTGAAATTCAACTTGCTCGATTGCTTCGTTATCCTCTAAAGAGGTGTTGTCTAAAATATCTTTTAGCTCTTGGGCTGCAAGCTTTTTAAGGTAACTATCAAATACAGGCATAGCTCGTCCTAAGCGGGCGTTTATTACAAACAAATCAAGATTGGACTGATAATTTGGTAAAGTTTCAATAAGAGCAAGGAGTGCATGAAAGTGTTTTAAAGTTTGGCTTATTTTTAACGAACATGGCGCATCATCTGAATAAGTATAGTCACTTTCTTGAAAGTTCTTATTCTCTTTTATTCCTGCCCAATCACGATGACTCTTACTCATAAATAACTGTAAAATCTCAACCAATACCTCTAAATTATATAAAACCAAATCTGGATCATTGTGCTCAAGATTTTCCTCAAAGCGGCCATACAATTTCATTGGCTTAAGAGGCTGGCGCGTTCCATCCTCTGTATCAATAAATAATTGGCCTATAAGGTAAGTTGAATAGTCCATTGTAGAAGACATACGAAAAATATTCTTCAAGAAAAAATAATAATTGCAAAGTACCCAGTCATTAAAACCAGGCTCCGGTGCATCCTCGCCAAGGATTTCTTCAAAAGAAACACATTCAGGTTGATATAGACTTTCTCCAATTAATTTATTCAACTGCCGTTCTTTATGATTGATATAACGTGTACACGCTTGACGAAGCATGCTTCTTGCTTGTTGATGGCTTATTTGTGACATTTAGCTTACTCCTACAGAATGCTTAATAAGCATATATTTGCAACCAATTTTATCAAATTTTTAATCACTCGGTCAAAATAATAAGCCGAGTGCTTTTAGTTACTGTACAACACATCTCGGTATTGTTGGCATCAACGATGAAATAATATCATCCTCGGCATTTGCGTTGAGCCCTTCTTTTTCATATGCGACTTTAGCATTCTCAAATGAAGATATATCCATACCATCAGTTTCCCATGAAGCACTCTCTGGGCAAGACTGTAGTTCCTTTTCTTTATAAGCAACTACATGACGTAACAAATCGTCAGGTGTAACTATACTTGAGGTTTGAGATGATGCTTTGGATTTTAATGCTGAATAAAAACCACCAGCAGCTAAGCAACGGAATGCCAGGGAGGCAAAGCTTTCTGTAGTTTCATTACGGTAATTACGCGTGAATAAATTGGAACCCTGCATAGTCCATCCTATTACAACATCTCCTTCAACATCAAGCGAATATAAAACCCCTCGGGGGTTAGCATGTAACAACTTAACCGCAAAAAAACTATATTGTGGCAGATAATGTGGCGGTACTTCAGCCACTGGCTGGTAGGTGTTATCTGTGCTGTCGAATCGATATAATACCTCTCCAGGTAACAACGCCATTCCGCGGTAAGTAGCCGGAATCGAACATCTTTAGTCTGTCCTTTTTGAGCAGTAAGATTTAGTATTTCCGGTTTAAAACACTCTAACAAAGCTAATTGGCTCAGCGTTAATAACGCTGTTAAATTAGCTAGTTGTTGATCGTCTCTTTCGGTGATTTCACAGCATAAAGAAGAAAACCAGCATTTCCCCCCACTATCCATCCCATCGCTTGCAAAAACCCCATGAGCCATATATAAAAATATCAACGGAAATATAAACAGCAAATTAGGTCCAATGCGATACTACAAGCGCTCTATTGTTGCAAGAGCAACTTATTACTTCACATTAAATTTACAAAAATAGAAAAAGCGTGAGCGAGGTATTTAGCAAAGAAGATTTTGGGAGCATCGTATTCGCGATGAGGAGGATTATAAACAGCATGTTAATTATATTTATTACAATCCCGTAAAACATCACTATGTTTCTAGTCACGCTAAATGGCCCTATTCAAGTATGCATCGGTTTATTCAAATGGGAATACTTCCGGTTGATTGGGCTTGCAGCTATAAATGTAATGAAGGGGATTGGGGGAATAGGAATCCCTTGGGTAAATACTGGGAGCCTACGCTTTGTTAACGCTTGCTCCATACACTGGAAACAACCATCTTTTATAAAGCTTCTTCCGAATCAATCCTCGGTGTCGTGTTCTAATAGATGCAACTCCTGGGCTTGATATCCTTCTCTTTGGGCAAAATACACTAAGGCCTCTTCACGTCCATGAGTTACCCAAACTTCTTTTGGATTAACCTCTAATATCGTTTGGGTTAATTCTGCCCAATCTGCATGGTCTGAAATAATTAAAGGAAGCTCGACTCTTTTTTGTTTGGCTCGTGCTCTAATTTGCATCCATCCCGAAGCCATCCCTACCAACACATTGGCGAATCGTCTCGACCATTTATCATGTAGCGCACTGGGCGGACATAAAACAAGTGCGCCTTTAGAAGAATTAAGATCTAATTCGGAAGCTGGCTTTAAACTCCCCAAATTAATGCCTTTATTTTGATAAAATTCACAAAATTTCTTTAACCTTCCATGTAAATAAATAGGGTCTTGATAACCCAAGATTCGTAAAACTTTAATAAGGCGCTGGCATTTACCTAAAGCGTACACACCAATTAAATGGCAGCGTTCAGGAAAGGTAGCTAACGAGACAACAAGCTTTTGAATTTCCTGTTCAATAGGGGGATGTTTAAAAACAGGTAATCCGAATGTAGCTTCAGTAATAAATACATCACAGGGTTCGCTTATAAACGGCTCACATGTAGGATCAAAGGTGCGTTTATAATCACCGGATATAATTAAGCGCTCTCCCCCATGGCTGATTACTATTTGTGAACTACCGAGAATATGTCCTGCCGGCAACAAATAGATTTCTGCCTTGTTTACTTGAATCTTCTCAAAATAGTTTAATGAGACAATATTACACGTGTATTCCTCTCCATAGCGTATTTGCATTAGGGCATGAGTATCGGGATGAGCAATTACTTTTTTATGACCAAAAACAGCATGATCAGCATGTGCATGAGTGATAATTGCACACTCTACCGCACTACTCGGGTCGATATAGCATTGAGCGGCAAGGCAATATAATCCTTCTTTTCTAACCTCTACCCATTGACGTGCAGGAGCCATTTCCTTTCCTAATGTTTAATTAATTGAATTAAGGATTCTAAATGATCCCCCTCTGCTGCAGGCTTATCCCATCGAATCCGATTAATCCGGGGAAATCTTAATGCTACACCGGATTTATGGCGAGATGAGTAATTAACTGCATCAAAAGAAACCTCAAAAACAAGCTCTTTTGTTACCTCGCGCACCGGACCAAAGCGTTGAACAGTATGGTTTCGGATCCATTTATCAAGGGCGATCAGCTCTTGGTCAGTAAAACCAAAATATGCTTTCCCAATTGGGGTGAGTTGCCCTTTATCCCATAAACCAAAAGTATAATCTGAATAATAAGAAGAACGTTTACCATGACCTCTTTGCGCATACATCAATACTGCATCGACCATGAGCGGGTTTCTTTTCCATTTATACCAATGTCCTTTAGGCCTTCCAGCTAAATAAGGGCTATCTTTATGTTTGATCATCAATCCTTCAACTGCGGGATGATTTTCATCCAAAACTTGTTTTTTTAATTCATGAATATTTTGCTGAGGAGCCAAAGTTAGTAAATCCGAAAGCAATAGATTTGGCCTAGAATGATTGGCAAACCATTTTTCCAATAGGCTTCTTCGTTCATGGAAAGGCCTGTCTCGAAGATCCACCTGCTCCAAGGACAAAATATCATATAATATGACTCCAGCAGGAAGGTCATTCATCATTTTTTTCGAAAGCGTTTTGCGATTTAAGCGTTGCTGTAAGTCATTAAAAGTGCTCGCTTTTCCCTCTTTAATAATCACCAGCTCTCCATCTAAAACCACATTGGAATCAATCAACTTTAATACATCAGGAAAACTATGACTTAAATTATCTCCAGTTCGAGAAAAAAGAGCTTTATTGTGAGGGGTTGTTACAATTTGCACTCGAATTCCATCATATTTTCTTTCAAAATAAAATTGGCTAGGAATAAAGGAACTTATTTCTTTTTCTTCTAAAGGATGGGATAACATCACGGGATGAAAAAAGATGACATCTTCTAAAGGAGGTTTGTCGGCTCGGTTTTCCAGCCATGCAAAAAGATTAATATAAGGAAATTGTAATCCATGCCATATTTGCTCAATTTCTTGTACGTGAACGTTTCCATAATGGGCTAAAGTATTTTTTAAAAATCGTTCAGAAACGCCTATTCTTAAACTACCCAATCCTAATTTTAATAATGCCCAACGCTCTATAGGACTGCTTTGATTTAATAATTGGGCAAGATAGGTTTTAACTTCAGTTTTAGATAATGTTTGAAGCGCTATGATAATTTCTGATAGGGGAGGTAACTCTTGTGAGCTTTCTTCCTCCGGCCAAAGTAATGCAACAGTTTCCGCAAAATCTCCCACATAGTCATAAGATAAAGAAAATAAGAATTCATCCACTCGTTCTTCAATTAATTCTTTAATTAAAGAACGCTTAAAATGTGGAAACGTGAGCGAATTGGTCATCACCGCCACAGCATATCCACGCTCCGGATCAGGAATCTCCCTAAAATAATGCTCAATTAATGCCCTTTTATCTAATTGACTGAAGGTAAAAAATAAGTTGCTGAGTAATTGAGCAAAACTATTCATCACTTCACTTTGTTCTCATCTTTTTATGTCCTATTTGAGAGACAAAGACCTCAAGCAAACTTAAAAAACTCACGAGTAAATTGGAGTTTTTTACTTTCGAATGAGTCATGAGCTTTGCAAAAAACATTCGAATAAGCTTAAGACGAAAATAGGATAAAAGGATACGATAAAACATTCGAGTTCCTAGTCAATACACCACACTATTATTATAGTCTAAAATATACTTATCAAAGGAGACCAGGGCATTTATTAAGTTACTTACCTAATATAAAGTTGAGAAGGAGCCTCAACTTAAAATATTTGGGAAGGGAAAATTAATTTTGGTTATTTAATAGCTCCAATTTCTTTTATGAGAAAAAGCTATATGAAAAATACCTCTTTTGTATATGTAAAACAGACTTCTGGGATTACACGAAAAAAACAAGGGAAAAACTTTGTTTACTACGATTCCAAAGGAAAAAGAATAACCGATTCAAAAACTTTAGAACGTATCAAACTACTTGCTATTCCCCCAGCGTATACACATGTCTGGATATGTCCTAATGAGAAAGGACACATTCAAGCTATAGGACGAGACAATAAGAATAGAAAACAGTATATTTACCATGCTTCATGGGTGCAAATAAGGCAAGAACAAAAGTTTAAATCACTACTTGATTTTGGTGATTTTCTTTCTACTTTAAGAGAAAAAATCAATGAAGAGATAAGCAAACCTCCTACCCTTGATAAGAATCAAATCATTTGTTCTGTTCTTTTTTTAATAGATAATTACTCTGTAAGGATAGGAAATAATACTTATGCTAAGCAAAATAAAACCTATGGTATTACTACGCTTAGAAAAAAACATCTGCGTCACAAAAAAAATGCTGTTTCTTTCGAATTTTTAGGAAAAAACAAGCATCCTTGGAGCTTTGACGTAACAGAAAAAAACCTCATTCAAATTTTGAAACATTGCACTCATATTCCAGGATATGAACTATTTAAATATTATAATGAACAACAACATGTTTCGGTCATTACTTCACAAGATGTTAATGAATATTTGCAGCGAGTCACGCAACATCCTTTTACTGCAAAAGATTTCAGAACATGGATTGCCACAAGAGAATTTTTTGTTCGTGCTATTTCATTATTAGAAATGAAAAATTTAAAAATAACTCATATTAAACATAGTATGCTTGAGGTTGCGACATTACTAGGACATACTCCCTCTATTTGCAAAGCAAGTTACATTCACCCCCAAATTTTTGAATGGTTAAAAAATGGAAAATTGATGCAATGGAAAAGGAAAAACCAAAAAAATATTCAAACAAAAAAAACAGATGAACTTCTACTTCTATGGCTGAAGGAAATTTATCCTTCATAATAAAACTTAAAATAAATTCAAGAAATTACTAAAGCGAATAATAGTTTCCCTCATGTGCTCTTGTGAAGAATACAGAGCTTAATAATTAATTGAACTTAAAATATTAATTTGCTAGCTATTATTTAATGAAAGCTATAGATTTAAAATTTAACATAATAATCATAATCCTATGTCTGAAACTTTAGTCCTTGCATTTTCCTTAATATTAGTCACGGGTTTTCTATGTCAGTGGATCGCATCCTACGTAAAGGTACCCGCTATTTTATTTTTATTACTTATCGGAATCTCTGTAGGACCTATCTTTCATTGGCTTAACCCAGATAAACAACTTGGTGAGTTATTATTTCCTTTCGTCTCGTTTTCAGTGGCTATCATTTTATTCGAAGGGAGTCTGACTCTTTCTTTTTCCAAAATTAGGGGCTTAGGTAGCGTTATACGCAATTTAATTAGCTGGGGAGCCTTGATAACATTTGTTTCGGTGGCAGTTTGTACTCATTTAATAATGAACATCTCTTGGGCGATTTCTTGTTTATTTGCTTCATTAATGACCGTAACTGGACCTACTGTTATTGCTCCTATGTTAAGAATATTGCGGCCCAATTCCAATATTTCCAATGTATTACATTGGGAAGGAATATTAATTGATCCTATAGGGGCCATCTTAGCTGTTTTAGTGTTTGAAGTGCTTATTTCTAATAGCCTTGCAAAAGGAATTGCTGCAGGATTATTAGTTTTTGTAAAAATATCGCTTATGGGGGTCTTTTTCGGGCTAATAGGAGGCGTGTGTTTAGGAATAGCTTTTAAAAAATTCTGGATTCCCCAGCATTTACATAATTTCGCTGTTCTTGCAATGATTGGAATTATATTCTCAAGTGCCAATTATTTGGTTTCAGAATCAGGAATTTTAGCGATAACAATAATGGGGGTAACTTTAGCGAATTTTAAAAAAATTGAATTGGAACATGTTTTAAATTTTAAAGAAAGCCTCAGTATTGTCTTAGTGTCCTGTTTATTTATTGTGCTCTCCGCACGAATTAATTTATTCTCGTTTATAGAATTAGGCTACTCGGCCTTAGTTCTTTTTCTTATAATCCAGTTTTTAATACGCCCTCTAAACGTTTATATTTCTTCTTGGGGTTCTGATTTAACGATCCCTGAAAGGCATGTAATATCATGGATAGCCCCACGTGGTATTATCGCAGCAGCTATTTCCTCCTTATTTGCCATAAAATTAGCTCAGCTCAATTATCCTGACGCAGAAAAATTAGTGCCTCTGACCTTTTTTATGATCATTTCAACTATTGTATTACAAAGCCTCACAGCAAAAACAATAGCCACAAAATTAAAGGTTGCAGAACCTAAGCCACAAGGATTTCTTATTGTGGGTGCTAATAAAGTAGCCCAAGCAATTGCGGTGCAACTTAAAGAAAATAGTATTTATACTTGTCTGATTGATGAGCAATGGGATCAACTTAATGAAGCACGAATGAAGGATCTAGCGACATTATGGGGGAATCCTGTATCACAATACATTGAAGAGAAAATAAATTTAATTCAAATTAAACAATTATTAATTATTACTCCCTATTTAGATTTAAATATTCTTACTGCGAAACATTATCGCTCTATTTTCTCTGAAAAAGATATTTTTTCTATTCAAACCGTAATACCACAACCAGGACAAAAGGAAGATAAATTTAATTTTAAAAACAGTGGCAGAGTACTTTTTAATTCGACTTTAACCTACCAAAACATAGATAAGCTATTAGCTGAAGGGGCAAAAATTAAGACCACTACAATTACGGAGCAATTTTCTTTTGAAGATTATCAAGCAAAAAGTAATGTAAATTATCCTTTATTTGCAATCGATCCTAAAAACACCATTCACGTATTTTCTGAAGAAAATGACTTTAAACCAATTAAAGATTGGAAAATAATTGGCTTGCAATTTGAAACTAAAAATTCGACTGCTATTTAGGATAAAAAACAAATGGCGCAGCACATAACAGAAGAAAGAATGGGAGAAATTATAATACTATTCATGCTTCCATTTCATAGATTGTGCTCGCATCTATTCCCAATAAAACATCCGCTCGGCATCTTGGCTTAAGATTAATTGTTTTATCACTAATACTGTTATTCAAATTTTTTGAACCACTTTATAACAATGTGAAGACATTCCTGAAACTAAAGATGCATTAAGCAATAGCTTGAAAAGCCCTTGATACATCACATTAAAACCCAATGCCCCCATTATAGTCATCGCATCACAAATTAGCTCATGTTGCCTTAATGTTAATCCGTTATAATCCAAGCAACTAGAAAAACACTTCATTTTTTATCATGAAATATTTAAAAAGTATTACAGTCTATTATTGGAGTGCAAATCATATTGCTCTTAATGTTACGCAAGCCGAACATGCTTATGAAAATGGTCAATTTTTCGCTGAGTATGACGAAAACGGTAAGATAGTTCATGCTGACAATTTCCGTGCGCTTACTCATAATAGTGATTCAGAGTTACGATGTACATCCAATCATACCCCAGAAATACTTAAGGATTTGATTAACACATGGTTTGACAATAAAAAGCCCAAAATCCCTTCAATAATCGACGATTTTTGGGAAGATTGTTCACTTTACATTCGTGAAAATCAGATAGAACTATTAAAATCTCTGTATCAAATTATGCTTGCGCATCAGGTATTTGATGATGATGAAGATTTGGAAGATGGGTATGATGAAGACCCCTCGCCAAATAAAATTAACGTATTAAAGCAATTAGGAATGGATACAACAACTGGCTCAGAAAAACGTGCTCAATCTTTAGTTAAAGCAGAACAGCATGAAGCCTTACGTCCTCTAATAGCGCAACTGCAAAATGAGAAAACTGCCCTTGAAAAAAAATACCTCATTTTAAACTGTGTTGAGCAACTAAAAGTTCAAAAAGGCCTGGGCATGGATTTAGAAGGCGGTGATGAAGAGCCCATATATGGTAAATTACCTATTATAGAATGGGTTATACCCGCGGGAAATTCACTTACCTTAGATGATAACGATAATGATTATCTTGAGCATCTAAACTTATTTGGATTAAGTATAAAAGGAATAGAAAGTGGTATAAAAAAATTTGAAAACCCACAAAACATTATTCACCACGGCGTTCATGAGACTTATTATAAATTTTTTAGTCGATATCATAATTGCTCAGGATATTCTCGTTTTTTACTGGAACAAGGGGGTATCACCTCCTTTTGCTCCACCCACGAACTGGAAAAATTCGGTGTAACAGATCCGGCCTTATATAGCGCTTACATTGCTAAAGTTCAGGACAAAATAATAGCACTCAATGAACAAGCTCGAGACTTAATGAGAAATGCAGGTATTATTCCTAAACCCCTGGATACGATAGATACTAATTATTTAAAAGTCTTCAAAAAAGGCGAATCAAAATATGATGAATTGCCCATAGCGATTAAAAAGAGCATTGATGAGTACAATAATGAATTAGTCAATGTGAGCTATGAACATAAAATAAATTTGTTAGCCAATCTAATCCGCATCTTACATAGCAATGGGATAAAACAGCCCGAGGTCATCGATGCGATTCAAAAAGAAATTAGAAGAAATTATGAAATTGATTTTGATGCTCAATTTTCTTATAACCAATCATTCCAGCTAAAGTGTCTGGGGGCACTAGCCGCACTCAGCGCGCAAGCATTAGCGGTTGGCATACTGGCCATCGCAGTTCCACACTTGATTCCAATAACTTTAGTTGCAGCCATAATTACAACAACAGTAGCTACTGTCTCTCTTGTTATCTCCATAGGAGTATTCTCGCAAAAAATACAACCTCAAAGACCATCTACTGAGCTAAATAACAGCATGTGCAGAGAAAATAGCCTAAGTGAGAGTAATGAGCAAGCCCTGACCCCACCCGGATAATTCATTGTAGCTTGAGGTGCAGTGCACAGTATAATCCAGGCTAGAAAACTCACTGATTTCGTCATAACACTAACTCATGTTATAGTGACAATCCAGGATCTTATTCGAATACGGACATGCTTAATTTCTTATTTCACCCAATTGCTAGCTTCAGAAAATGGTATTTAATCTCTCAAACAACCACTTATATATGGAATAAGGAATATGCTTACTCCATTCTTAATCAACATCCAGATAAATTACCTTTAATTGAAAAATTATACGCCATTAGTCGGCTTTATGACCCCATCTGGGGACGCTTAGCGACTGAGCCTCGTCTGTGGGCAGGGATAAATGCTCTGTTTGAGCATAATATGCTTACTAGAGAATTGGTGGATTGGTTATTAAGGAAAAAAAAATTTCCTACCAATACAGTCATTGCCGGGTATGAAGCCATTCGCGCTTACACCCTTTCTCCAGATGATTTTTTTCTAAGATACAACAAATACAATCACATTATTCCCCTATTAATTGAACATGCACCGCTATTAAAGTGGTTGTTAGATGCGCGCTTAATAACAATGAGTGGCTTAGATTATTGGCTGTCTTCTCCAGAAAAACTCCCCAAAGAATTGTTATATACCCATAACGACGTCAAATTAGTAGAGCTTTTACATAAGTATGGCTTGATTACGCCAGGAGAACTAGTTCCTCAGGGTGAATGGAAAAAATTAGGTTCCTTTCCTCACTCCCAATTCGTAATACTCCTGAAGCTTGAATCTGCAGGATTACTAAATGAAGAAAACATGCAAAGAATCAGTTCTTGGTATAAAGATTTGCCTCTGTTAAATAATGCCTATCAGGACGAAGACGAATTTAAGCTTTGGGCTTCTCTGTTATTAGACGCCACTACTGAGCGCAACCTATTTATCAAAGCAGGAACAGCACGTTTTAGCAAAAATCTTGGCACCTTAAAACAGGAGGAGTCATTAAATTCATTCTGGGAACGTTGCCAGAACATTGACAACCAAGATGTAACCGATACAAATGCTTATAATACACTCGCCAATTTGAGTAAATTAGCTACCTTGGAACATCGATTTTTTCCGCCATCAGCTCCTGGGAAACCACACTCAGAGCAGCAGAGCTATCTCATCGATATAGGAATTCACTCGACGGAGACTAGAGTATTTGTAAGGTAAGTGGACATAGCCCGTCTTAGCGCAGCGTAATACGAGCTGCATGATGCACATTAATAGCTAAGTTCACTGCGTAAATCCCCATATTTTTTCCCCGTAAAATAAATAAAGATCAAGCATAAAACAGCGCAAATGCTTATTGGAATACCCGGGTTTAAATGGTTTTCAGAAGTTATAATTAACGAAGGCATCAAGCCCCCAAATAGAGTCAAACTCAGATTATAAGAGACAGCAAGCGCCCTACCACGTTGGCTTAATCGAAACTGTGTGACCATGTAGGCCGGCAGTGCAGCATTAAGTAATGCTTGTATGAGGGCGAAAAAAATTAACGCAACAATACAAAACGTACTATCAACCCTAGGCAATACGGCAAAAACAACATAGGAAAAGGATAAGTAAAGTAATGAGGCCATAGTTATTTGTCTCATTACGCCAAATTTATCCGCTAAAATCCCAGCAAATGGTAAAGCACTAAGATAGGTTAAAATGGCAATAAATGTGATTAAAATCGATTGCTTATGAGAATATAAATTTAATGAAGTGGACAAAAAGGTAGGCATAAAAATAAAAGTAATATAAAAAGCAGATGCAGATAAATTGGTGACTATAAATGCTCCTAATAATTCCCGCTTATAATTTTTAATAAGATCTCTAAAACTCGGAATTACCTGAACCTCACTAGGAATAAAATCCTCAATTTGGTTCCTAATAAAGAGCAAAATAACACAGCTCAATGCGCCAATTACAAATGGAATGCGCCAAGCATACTGAATAACTTGCTCATGAGGCACCAAATAAAGAAGAATAAAAATACTAAGGTTAGCTAATAAAAGTCCGACGCTACCACCAACAAAGGCGAAACTTCCAGAAAAAGCAGGAGATTTTTTCCCCTGCTCTACAGACATAATAATCGCCGAAGAATATTCTCCAGAAATGGATAATCCTTGAATTATTCTACAAATGATAAGGCCAGCACCATAATACATACTCATAATAGACACAGGCAGCAAACCAATTGCTGATGTAGCTAAGGTCATAAATAACGTTGAAAAAATTAATACTCGTTTCCGACCCAAATGGTCGATTAAATAGCCAAAGCCAATCGCCCCTAAAGGTTTAACAACATAACTGACAACATACGCCAAAATAGTAAAACTAATAGCAGTACTTTTTTCCTGAGAAGAAAAAAATACTTCTGATAAAATCGGAATAAGTAAAGGAAACACTGTAAAATCATAGACCTCAATCAACGTTCCTAAAAATGCCGAAAACAAAGTAACCTTTTTCATGTACATCCAAACAAAATTTGATGAGATCATTGTAACACTGGATGCAAAAAAGCAGCAGCAAACATAGGCTGGGCTGATAAGCCCAGCATTTATTGATCAATATCACCCGATTAAATAGAAGCCCCTATTCTTTAGCTTATAGGTTTGTAACTTTACTTCCAGCATAACAAGCTCCATAAATAATCTTATTATCATTAAGAGAGCATTTATGCCTACATAGTACGAACTCCTTGAAATTAATAAAAAATGCTCCTCCAGAGAAAATGAGACTGTAAATCCAGAGTCTATAATGCCTGAACAAGACCATCCTCATCGAGGCTAAAATAAAATGAATATCCCTGTGCTTGCAAAAGATGGTACACAATGATGCCAGTAGTAGTGGAAATTACGCATTCTAACCCCTCAAGAGCAATGGAGACGGTCCCAGACTGTCTCCTGTCCTTTTAAATAAATTTAATCTGATTGACTTAACTCGTCCAAAAATCGGAGCGTTGAGAAATTAAGAGCACGCGGAGCTTTACCCTTCGCCCTCACTCAATCACATTCCTAAGTATTTTTTCTTCTCGTAAATCTCTTGAGCATAATGGCCTACATTAATTGCAGGGATGCATACAGTAAATTTATTTTCATATTTTATAACTAAAGAATTAAGAGAGAACTCATCAAGGTTTTCTTTAACTTTCAAAGCTTCATTTTCTGTAGCACATTCCACTAGCGCATCAACGGTATATTCAGGGTAATAACGCAACTTTCCTTTAAAAGAAATACCTGTTAGTTCTTGTATTAAAAGAAGATTTTGGTTACTAACCTCATTAGGTTGATAAGTTTGTGTGGCAATTGTTGCTGAGGGAGTAAAAAAAGTACTAACCGTAGGTTTCTTTTCACTCATCGACCTTATGAATTTCATTAGCTTGTTTGTTTCAGGGATAGACAATATTACATCGAAATTTGTTGGAATGGCGCTATTGTCTAAGAATGTAGTGGATTGCAATAGAGGTCTTATTTTTCGACAACCCCTCACAAAATTTTCACTTAAGTCAGGTATAAAATAAGTGCCTTTACTTCCATCATAGCAAAGAAAGTAAAAAGATGTTTGATGACTATCGTAGATACTTACTGTTCGAATCTCTTCGTTGGGTGTTTTTGTTTGAGAACTAATAATAAACATTTTTCCAGTATTAATATCAAAAACAAAATCACGAAGTTTAGAATCTCCATATAAAGCGTTTTTCTGATAGCCTAAATCTAATAACTCAAAACCCTGCCTACTAAACATTAAATCCAAAGTAGCGATGAACTCTTTTTCATCCTTAATCTCTTTTTTAAATAGAGCATCAAGCATAGAAATTTTATGTCTATCTGTCATATCAAATGCTTCTTTGGCTTGAGAGAGCATAGCAGCCATTAATTGCAACTTAGAAGTGCATTCCACTGATTTACTTTTCAAATCGCTAACTTTTTTTCCTAAAATATATTGTTCATTGAGTGGTCGGTTATAAAGCCGGCGAAACGTGATATCAGCCTTTTCAATAATTTTATTAAGTATAAAGGCAGGTTTATCTTCTGAACTAAATTTATTATTCTCAATTAATTTCTGGTGGGTTATTTCTATATTAATAGCTAAGGTTTTTGCTGCTTCAAAAATATTTTTTACTATATTATTTAAAGTTTGCTCTGATTGCTTACTCGGTATGCCGCCCACCAAGCTTACCTTAATATCATGTTTCGAATTGAACCGTTTTATTAAATCCGTAAGATTAATATTATTCGTATTATCAAAATGAATTATTAAATGATCGGTTTCACTATGAATGTAAGCAACAATACAACCTATTACATTTTTTGAACCCACATACTTTATCTCGCTAGGAGCATAATATTGATCAAGGTAGAAGGATTCTCTTTGCAAACATAAACCAATTTCATGCTTATTACAGACAAGCATCTCATCGGAACTTATTTCTGGCTCAGGTAATTTTTTTACTCGCTCAATCATTTCACTCATTGCTTGGTCAGACAATCTATCTTTAAATAATTTGCGATTGATTATAATAGGCATGCGTTTACTCTCAATTTTTGGCAGATTTACAGTGATAAAACAACGGATAAAAATCGGTATTTTAAGGTATTAAAGTTAAGTAAGTATTAAATTAAAATGCGATAAAAGTGAACTGGGTGAGCAGCTCTCCGTGACAGACGCCACCCTCAGGAGCGCATTCCCTAGAGTCCTTAACGTGATAGGTTCTAATGAGAATAACTCTTGTGGATGAGACGAAATGTTTTTTTTTAAGCTTGGGTCATTTTTATCAAGCATTTTGTATCCTATAAAGACATTAACATCTAGCGGCCGAACTATAATTCATTGATTAATGAACTACAATACAGCTTTTTTGATTAATAATTTGCATTATTGGTATTTTATTACACCTTAGATATTTAAAGTACCGTGTTTTTTACGGTATTAAGAGATCAAGTTGTTTGGCACAATAAGCGGCGCGCATGGCTCATCTCAATTCATGGAGGGTATTACCAGAAAACATATTTTTATGATAAATTTTTATGGCAAATTTTGGAGCAAATGGTGACGATTCTAAACTGCCTTGTTTAACTTTTCCAAAGCTACCCTCGGGATAACTTTTGTCCTCTTTATGCTCCATAAAAAACTAAGAATTGGATTTACATCGTCACTTATTATCTTATAAGTCAAATGAGGTAAAGCCGTTTTTATTTCTGGAACTTTTAATACAGAAGAAGCTATGCTTAGTAATCGGTAAGATCATCTCTGATTTTTGATGTAATTCATCTTCCGAAGGATAATAATTTTGCCCTATTAAACGAACCCTTTACTCTCTACTACAGTGCGATCTCTTCTAATTTGCTGTAAAATTCCCAAAACAATCCTCCATAAAAATTTTAAATCCTTTTCAAGGTGCTTACACAATGTAATTTTTAATTACAATTTCGCAAGAAATGGATAGAATAAACTTTGCTCAAAACCTATCATTAATTAAAAGACTATGAAGGGCTCTGTACAGACCAATCAAAAACGAGCCAAGGGAGTTTACGAGGATGATAGAACAGAAACAAAGCAATTATGAGCGAGTAGAAATAGCCATAAATTATATTAATGAGCATTTTAAGTCACAGCCCTCATTAGATGAGATTGCGAAAGCAATTCATGTTAGCCCCTATCATTTTCAACGCATATTTAGTGAATGGGCTGGAGTTAGCCCCAAAAAATTTATGCAATATATTAGTCTTAATTATGCCAAAACCTTATTAAAGAATCGTATGCCATTACTCGACGTCACTTATGAAACAGGTTTATCCAGTTGCAGCCGTTTGCACGATTTATTTGTAAATATTGAAGGCATGACTCCTAGAGAGTATAAAAATGGAGGGGCTGATTTAACGATTAATTATTGTTTTGCTGAAAGTACATTTGGAAAGGTTATCGTAGCCTCTACTTCCAAGGGAGTATGTGCTATGTCTTTTGAGGAAGACGAAAACCAAGCCTTATTTGATTTAAAAAAGCGCTTTCCCAATGCAACATATCATTATATTACTGATCAATTTCAACAAGACGCCCTACTGATATTTCAGCAAGATTGGAACAATCTTCATAAAATTAAACTGCATTTAGCAGGAACACCCTTTCAATTAAAGGTTTGGGAAAGTCTTTTAAAAATCCCTTTAGGAGCATTGGTTACTTATGGTGACATTGCCAAGGATATAGGAAAACCCAAGTCATCACGCGCAGTGGGGTCTGCGATTGGAAGCAATCCTGTAGCCTTCCTCATTCCTTGCCACCGTGTCATTCAAAGCAGTGGAAAAATAAGTGGATATCTTTGGGGGGAAACTAAGAAAAAAGCAATTATAGGGTGGGAAGCAGCTAAAATTGAGATATAGATGTTAAAGGTGAATCACGTGGATCTTATCGAACAAATCAATGGGGAATTACATAATTTACTCCCTTATGAAGGTACAGTGCATTATTATGGCCCTATTATGACCCAACAGATAGCTGATGATTTTTATGATGTGTTGATGCAAACCATCGAGTGGAAAAATGATGAGGCAATTATTTATGGAAAAAAAATAATTACTAAACGCAAGGTAGCATGGTATGCCGATCAGCCTTTTTCCTATACATATTCCAAAATAACTAAAACAGCCCAGCCATGGCTGCCTATTCTCCACAAACTAAAAATAATTGTGGAAAAAGAAAGTGGAGAAACCTATAACTCATGCTTACTTAATTTATATCATGATGGCAACGAAGGTATGGCTTGGCATAGTGATGCGGAAAAAGATTTAAAGCAAAATGGGGCAATAGGCTCTCTTAGTTTTGGTGCAGAACGTAAATTTTCATTTAAGCACAAAAAAACACATGAAATTGTTTCAAAAATCCTGCAGCATGGAAGTTTATTAGTGATGAAAGATTCAACTCAGAGTAATTGGCTTCACCGTTTACCGCCAACAAAAATAACATGCATGCCTAGAATTAATTTAACATTTAGAACTATTGTACGTACTATATAAATTGAGTAGTGATATAAGCAAATTAAAGGACTAAATACCATGATAGATCTTTATTACTGGCCTACGCCAAATGGACATAAAATTACTATTTTTTTAGAAGAGGCTGATTTGCCATATAACCTTATTCCCATAAATATTTCTAAGGGAGAGCAATTCACTGAAAATTTTTTAAAAATATCCCCGAATAATCGAATGCCTGCATTAGTTGATCAAGATCCCCAAGATTCTGAGATACCTATATCTATATTTGAATCAGGCGCGATCTTACTTTATTTAGCTGAAAAAACAGGTAAATTTTTACCTGCTGACTTACATTCTCGTTATGAAGTTCTGCAATGGCTATTTTGGCAAGTTGCAGGATTAGGGCCTATGGCTGGACAAAATCATCATTTCAATATTTACGTTAAAGATGTACCTTATGCAGCAGAGCGCTATGTTAGAGAAACAGCCAGATTATATGGTGTTTTGAATAAGCATTTAACGGACCGTGAGTTTATAGGAAGTGACTACTCAATCGCTGATATGGCTTGCTATCCTTGGATTGTCCCTCATGAAAAACAGCAACAAGATTTAAATGATTTTCCTTCGTTAAAAAGATGGTTCTTAAAAATCCAAGAACGCCCCTCAGTTCAGCGTGCATACGATTTAGAAAAAGACATCAACGTTGACCAAGTTTTATCCGAGGAAGCAAAACAAATTTTATTCGATCAGGGTAAAAAAACCTAGACACCAAGTATTTACTACACGAAAGATAGACAACAAGAGAATAGAAAGATCCTTATGAAAATAAGGATCTCTTAGCATTTTAACCCATCCCAATGCTAAAGGGCTTATCCTCCTGCGAATACTGTGATTCTATTAATTTAACTACTTTCGGAATGAGATCTTGGCAGCTATCAATCCGTTCCCCACCTTTTAAATTGGCATCAAAAAAACGACAAGTGGTACTTTGCTTACTTTTCTTTCCTAAATATACTTCATGAGCATATCTCTCTTGGGGAAAAGTAATTAAAAGATGCTGATTATGCTCCAAAAGATTAGTCAATTTTTCTTGGGTTAAATCCTTTTTTTTATAGCTTATATCGGTATGTAAAATATTATTTTCTTTAAAGGAAAAATGCTCAATATCTGTCTCCCCAGCTTTTGTGGCATGTAATTCTTTATTTTCCTCATTAATTGATAATACTAAAAACTCTTTATCGTCTGCTAAATACTCCGTCGGGTTTTTTTTCTTTAAAATAAGGTCTAGATAAACATTACTCATAGGTCTGCACATTCCCACAAACTCACCATTATCATTAACGCCTTGGTCATATTTTTTTAAAATTTCACCTTGATTAGTGAAAGGAGTCTTCTTCTGGGTAGTTGTACCGGAAAAAAATGTATGCCATAAATTCAAAATAACTCTCCTGGTATGATGTTTTTAAAATTATCTCATAATGCTCTTTAATATCTCTTAAAAAAATTCTAACTGCTTTTCACAGTTAGAATTTAAAATGATGTTAAGACTTATGGCTACGATAGTAATCCATAGTGGCACCTATCGCGAGATCATCTTCATGAGCTATGTAAGGATTTTGAGCTGCTTTCGCTGCGCCAAACAAGGTATGGCAATGTACACCAGCTTCAGCGTACACCTTTGTTTTTAGATTAGCACCTTCTTTTTGTACTTCATCCTTATATTCTTCGTAAAAGGAATTTGCAATTTTGGTTTCATTTTTTATACTTTTGGCATTTTTAATGAAATTATGAAAATATACCCACTGATTGGCTAGCGGTTTGTGATTATCTATTTCCATTCCTCTTTTAAAATGTTCAATGTGATTTTGACGTAAATCAACTCCTTCTTTATCAAGGCCCTGGTTAACTGATTGAATATGAGGGGGGGCCTGCTCATGCAAAATTTCTCTCCGAGGAAAGGTATGCTTATAGTTTGGCTCAACCCGTGGAAATAATGCGTTCATCGTAATTGTGCCCATGATTGTTGACACTCTTGGAACTTCTGTTTTGTTATCGTTATCAGACATGATTACAACCTCTCTTGTGATTTATAATGTAGCGTAGAGATTACAGAATATACAATTAGGCTTAAGCGGAAATTAGGATGGAATGAAAGAAAATACTGAACCATTCTTATATTGAATAAAGGAGTCCGAAAACATCATTAAGTTAACTGCCTACGTAGGAGATTGCACAAGGTTTTCCATGCTATTATTACTGAATAGAAATAGTTTCAGGAACTCTCGATGGATATCGTAGAAATTAAATCTTTTCTCGCAGTAGTTGAATACCGCTCTTATACATTAGCCGCAAAAAGAGTGTATGTTACCCAATCTACTATGAGTAAGCGAATTCGTAGGCTGGAAGATGAACTAGGCTCTCGCTTGTTTATTATGGATGGAGCACGCCTAATTTTAACAGAGGCAGCACATCATTTTATTCCCTATGCCCGCCAAATGGTTGCAGCTTATAATAATATGGTCACGTCATTTAAAGAACAAGCTCTTTCTTTTGAACACCATTTATTAATTGGTGCTACAGTATTTGTGTCCCATTATGTATTACCCCAGTTTATAAGTTTTTTAAAAAATACAGACTCTCGGTTACAAGTTTATATAAAAACCATGGCCGAATATGATGTGGAAACTTATTTAAATCATGGTTTAGTTGATGTGGTAATTAGTCCAGAAAGAGAGATTTCTGATGCATTTAATACAGCCAACCTATGGAATGAGACTTATTCACTTAAGGTAAATAAAACCCACGATTTAGCAAAACAAAAGGAAATATCGCTTTCTGACTTAGCACCTTTTCCAGCGGTATTAAATGAGCAAAGTACTTCGTTACGCGATAAAATTGAAATGGTATTTCAAGAAAACTCTGTTGATTTAAATACAGGTTATGAAATATCAACTGTAGATGGCATTAGGGCAATGGTAGAACATGGTTTAGGTTGGAGTTTTTTACCTAAAAATGTAACTTCTGAAAAGCTATGTGAACTAAAAATAAATGAAGTAGATATCAGTCTCAATTTTAACGCCCACTATCAAAAACGCAGAAGCCATGAGGTGAGCATTCAGACCTTTCTTAATTATTTTAATAAATGGCAAAAAAACCAACATAGCTAACGCTATCGCATAGTTTTTTTGCTTAGGCTAATCTTTGAAGGAGCGTCGTGGCGCTCCCTCGAGCTTTATTAAAGTTAAGCATGAAGCGTCTTTTCCTGACACCCTCCTTGATGATCAAGGTGTTTTCTATATTCTATCACTCGCTTATCCATCACTGCACGCCAAAGTGGGGGAATTAAGGCGAGAACGATCATGCCTAAATATCCCGATGGGAGTTGAGGACTTTGTTCCACGTGACGTAAAATTTGATATGGACGAGCTCCATAAGTATGATGATCTGAATGGCGTTGCAAATGGAATAAAATGCTATTACTTAACCAGTGATTAGCATTCCATGAATGATAAGGGCTGACTTTTTCATAGTAATCATTTGCTAATTTTTTCCTTTCTAAGCCATAGTGCTCTATATAATTGACTAATTCCAATGTCGTTATGGCCATGAATGATTGCAATAAAAAAAAGATGAGGGTTCCTATCCCCCCGAATAACAAACAGCTAAAGCTTATCCCGACAGGAATACCGATTATCCACCAGAAATTATTGTGAATCCCCCATAGTGAGTATTTTTTCTGAGTAAGGCGCTTTTTTTCCAGATGATAGGCTGATTTCAATGAGCCTATTAATGTCTTAGGTATAAATTGATAGAAACTTTCACCTAATTGTGCAGTAGCTGGATCCTCAGGCGTAGCAACACGAACATGATGACCTTTAACATGCTCAATAAAAAAGTGCCCATAACATACGATAACTAATAGAACTTTACTGTAAAATTGCGCTACAGGGTTATTTTTATGCATCATTTCATGAGCTAAATTAATACCAGCCCCTCCAGATATTAAACCTAGTGACATAGTAAAACCTAACCATTCATTCCATAGTAAATGCTGGGTACTCACTATATAAGCGCCATAAGCAAGCATGATGATTTGCGCAAATACGTAAGCATAGGTTAAATATTTGAAATAATTATCATTGATTAATTTCTTTTCCTGTTCTTTTGTGGGATTCGAAGGATCTCTAATAAAAATATCAACGAATGGAATAAAAGCAAAAACAATAAGAAAAGGAAAAAAAGTCGACCATCCCCTAAAATATAAGCCAATAAAGGGAAGTACTAATAATAAATAGATCATTAAGAAACTGTACTTTTTTAATAAACACATGACAATGACTCCTAGCCTGAAACAATTACTTGCTTTATGAGTGTCCATGTCATTTCAATCTAGGACATTACAAAATGTACGGGCCTGTGATGCTCATCAGGAATTACACTTAACTCTTGATCAGGACTGCAGACCCCATTGTCTTCGAATGGTTTGACAAGATCCTGTCCCTGATTTTGAGACGTTCCAAGTGAAAACTCAATTCAAATTCTCATGAAATATTAGAATAGCTCATTCCATTTTTTCCTTTGCTAATAACATTTTCATGTGATAATGAAAATAGGAATTTTCCATCCCAAAATCCCTCATTCTCTCCGAGCACATGCCATTCCTATTATTCAAAGCAGCTTAAGCCTGTCAAAAGACTGTGGCGCTAATATTAAAAATAAGAAACCTATGCGGAGAATGATATGAATGAGCAAGCAAGAGAAATACACTCCTTACTGAAACAAAAAACACAGGAGCTTACAGAAGAGATTTCAAATGCGAAGACCAATAAAACTCTAGGAACCCCGTTATCTACCACTCCAACATCAGAAAAAATTCCTGGCTTTATTGGTCTATTACAGCAGCTCACGACTCTCGGACATGGATTAATATCAATTGCCCAATTGAAACATCTTCCCCGAGCTACCAAAGCAAGTAACGCATTTAGCATTATTGACGCTACTTTATCTGGTATTAATTTTATTAGCATGCCACTTATTTATTTTTCCACACTACTCACTGGAGAGAAGCCCCCCTTTCCTATATCTACCCCAATGAAATGGGCATATTCTGGGGTTGTGTTTGGTTTAGCACTTGCAGGAATACTCGCTCCTGCTGTAGCAGGATGGCCAATCGCATTAACAGGAGCAGGCTTAGGTATAGCTACAAGCCTCTTTTTTTTAGGCCAAGATATCTACAGTCGTTATAAAGCCACACGCGAAGCTAATGAATTAAATAACAAGATAGAAACTACGAGTGAAGTATTAGAAAACCTACTAAAAAATACCCAAAATTTGCTATCTCAACTAGAAACCCCTGCCCTAGATGAGCCTCAAATTATGGAACTTAAAGCCGATATTGAAAAAAACAACGAATCCATGAAGCAACAGCTGGAAACTATTAAACAATTAAAGGAACTTAAACAAAGCAATGAATCTGTTTTATCTGAATTAGGGGCCTCTCGTTTTATTGGGAACACAGTGGGAATAACCTTATCTCTAGCGGCTCTGACCGGACTTATTTTAGTTCCTTTTTTTCCTCCCGCGGGTCTTGTTGTACTTGCAACAACATCAATTACTGGAGGCCTATTAACCATTACTCCTGCATGTATTAAGGCAGCAAGTTTTATTTACGAAACAATAAAAAATCGAGTAAGTAGTCAAACTCCAGCTCAAGGGGAGCTGGCGAGCACTAATAATTCAACAGTGCAAATGATCTCTGCATTAACCGATGGAGTCGCAGTAACCAACGAACCCACTGCGACAGTAACTAATAACACTCGCGCGGTAGTATCCAACAACGTCAGTGAGGCAGTATCCAATAACCCCAGTACCGTAAGAGCAAATAGGATTGATATAGAGGAAGACGATGAATATTTAGCTAATTGTGCTCCTTCACCAAGGTAAGGAGTCATCTGACAATAGCTAATAATTCTCTTTTAAATAATGCCGGGATGTATCTCTAAATAAAAATAAAGCACGCATCGATATGCATATTTTTAACTCCCGGCTTATGCTTATACCCATAATCTAACCCACTTATTCCACAGCCTAGCATGCTATGAACTAAAACCACGAGTTAATCACCACCCATGACCTAGAGACTTCCGATTTTTTTCAAAAAATCCTTAGCAATTTTACCATCACGACATAACTAAGCATATCTCGGTTACGTAGTTCTTCCTGCCATGAGCTAAACCATATATAAATAAATAATGAAGCGTTTCAAATTTATATTAATCAAAACTTTGATGTTCCCTTCACGAAATACCTTCCTATTTTCAAGTTATAATACGTCCATTTCGATACGTCTAAGCGACGATGTAAAAAGTACTCGGTTCATGAAATGGATACGTCTATTATCGTAAATATAATCACTCCAGATTTTGAAAAATTTATTTATATTGATATTGTTAGGTATTGCTCAGTTTATTTCCAGAAAAATTGATAGGAATGTTTCTCAATACATGAATGAAATATCTGGAAAACGTTACACCAGAGACATTTATTGTGGACAGCTGCAAGAGTAATACTGCAGGTGGGTATGCAGGAAATTTTCGAGTAAGTTATAATCAAGGTCTGGGTTACTGCCTAGGAGAATACTGGTTTTCATCGATCGGAGCATCCAAGAATATTAATAGAGAACCCTTCTTCTCCACCCTACTCACCAGACTAAAATCCCCTCGGGTAATTTTGGACAAACCTAAATCCATATAAATGAGCAGAGCCTATTGATGTGGCATTTAAAGTCGATCATGTAAAATTTAATTCACTATAAATTGAAACTTAATTTATGCGGAGAGTAAGATACTAGGTGAACCCTTATCTCAGAAAGAGATAAGGGTTAATAGAATTTAGCGAGGTGAAGAGTTAAATTGACATTGGGAAACTTGTTGTTCAAAAAGATGGTTCAATGAGGGACATCCTAGTTGTTTAAGGTTATTTTGGATGCAATCGTTTAATCTCCCATCCGTATAAATTTTATCCGCTAGAAATGTCGTATCAACAAAATTACCTTCTCTAAGATCATTTAAAGCAGTATGAAGACGATTCGCACTTTTTATTTTTGCTCCTTTGCTATAGCCAGCAAAGAAACTCGTGTAATGATTATCCTGCTCACTAGCAACAGCCTCAATATAAGCTCCAAGAGAGGCTATAAAATTATCCAGTTGCTTTTCTGAAGATACCTCCACACCATCGGTGGCCTCTTTCGGTAGCACTACCGAGTTACTCATAATAACCCATTCACTCGAGCTTAAACCGTTGGTGTCTAGCGTCTGAACATTAACCTTTTCCGAAAGTTCCATCGCTATATTGGTCTCCATTGAAGGGGGGAGCAGTGCCTCTTGTAAATTATCAGTGATTTCAATAGATACCCAAGTAGAGCTTAAGCCCTTGTCGGATTGCTTCGGAGTATCTTTTGACAACGCTAGAGAACCTTCTAAAAAGTCGAAATCATTAACGAGAGAACTTAAATCAATGGAGTTTTTACCAAATTCGCTAAGGTTCAGAAAGGAATTTAACATATTGACAGGTGGCTTATTGAAAAGAATGACATTTAATTCATTTTCATACTCTTGCAGTAATGCCTTAGCGTGTATAAATGGTTCAAATGGTTCACGACCGGACTTCAACTGCAGTTGCTCATATGTACTGATTTGTACTTTTAATGCTTGAACTTCACGAAGAACACTGTAGAGATAGCTCGTCAATGCACCAGATTTTACTAATCCATTGTTTTCAGACATTGCCGAAATAAATTCATGTGTGGTCTCAATGGTTTGTTTTATTAGTTCAGCATATTTAGGATTTCGCATCACTCTCAATTCATCAGAGGAATTATTATGGCTAAAAATAGTTTTCTTTGCCTTGGAGCTTAAGAAACTGCTGGCTTCAAGTTCAATTAGCATTTTAGGGGTGATCGGTTTGGACGCATAAGCTAAATCAACTCGAATTGCATCTGCTACATAACCAAGCTGTGCTACGGAGAGCGAAACGTTCAAAGGATTTTCAATGCGAGGACCACCCTTATTAGACTCAATGAAGAGCATTTGGCTTAATGCATTATCCAGTACGGTCTTGGGATCAAGTTGTAGTTTTTTCTGAACAAATTTTTCAATTTTACTACGTATCTCGATATCAACCTGAGAATTCCAGTCGTATAAATTCGCTAGCTGTTTAATTAATAAGGTACGATATAAAATGAATTCATTGCTATTGTTAAACGGGGTATCTAAATTCGCTGAAGGGTCAATCTTTGAGCTTTTATTGAGCGAATAAAGAAAATCAAAGGAAGTATTCAGATAGTCCTCTATATTGGCGGAAGTTATTTTGTTTTCCACTCGCTCCGACTGACTCTCGATTGGCAAGCCTAACATAGCTCGATATTGAGTATCACCAAGTAAAATAAACTCCTTCTCCATCTTATGCAAGGCATCATCGAAACGTTGTGCCGCAGCCAGCATTAAAGAATATGGATGATTTTTGTCTGGCGCTACATCATCTTCAACAACGGATGCCATTTTACCTACTTGAGACAAGTCTTGAGCTAATCCACCAAGTCCACCCTCCTCAATTGGGCTAGTATAGAAAACAATGAGATCTGGAGGTATATATCCTCCAGCAGGAACAATCGCCACAACCTCCAAAACTTGTTGTTTAATTTTTGCCACCAGCCCAAAACTCTTGATGAATTCTTGATTATCTGCCTTACTTAAATAAGCTTTAGTATTAACAATATAATCTCGTAGCTTAGCTGGAATCCTCTCCGCCCGCTCGCTACTTTGAACTTGCTTTAGGGCATCTTGTAATGTGCTGGTTTGATCCACAGCCTTATTAATTATATCTTTTTGCTCATTTTGCAAATCAATTTCAATGGCTTTACTATGTCGGTAACGTGAAGCATAGTCCCTCACCCAGGCCGTACCAGCTCCCATCGCTACCTCAGTATTTCGATTCAAAATATAATCTACCCAACCTTTCTCGGAGCCTTGAGCTTTAAACTTCCCTGCTTGTGCTATATCTTCGGGGCGAGTTTCTACAACTTCTTGGATTAGTCTATTTAAACGCTCAACTTCCTTACTTATGTTTTCTATAGTGTTTTTAATAGCACTGCGATTTTCTGCACTGCGTGTAAATTTTAATGAGTCGATATTATTAATAGAGAAGTAGATTGGCACAGCAGTTAGGCAAGCCACAACTAAAGCAATTGAGGCAATACCTAGGGTAATTGGGCCACCGATTATAACCATTGCTAAACCAAGTACAGCAGCACCGGCGATTAATCCACCAATACTTGCCACTGCAGAAGGATATTTAGCAAAAAAACTGGGTTCTGACATCTCTTTGCTTAAATAATTGAGGCATTGTTCCATAAACTCAATTTGCATTTGTTGAGTAAATTTATGTCTTTCCTGAGGATTTTGGAAATAGCTCTTAATCCACCTTAAAATTGGATTCTCATTTTTATCCTCCTGGATCTCTTGTTCATGAATCTGGTAAATGTCTTGAAACGCATTGTTAAATAACTTATTTAATTGAGTTAAAAAATATACTTCGATAGCTGCATTTAGGGCCTCATCGGTGTAATCCGCAGGGTATTCTTTCTTAAATTCGACCCGCATATTCACCCCGCCATTATCGGCTAACCCTAAAAGAACACATTCTCTAAAGTGAAATAATCGAACCAACTCTTCTGATAGTTGAGCATATTGTTCATTGGTAAAACCCGCGTCATTCATCATCCTTTGAAAGTCTGCCAAATCAACACCAGGTTGGTTTTCTACACTCGCTTGCCAGGTTTTATAGGCTAACGTCGTAACCCCAACACCTAAGGCAGCGCTAAATGCACCTGCAATTAAAGTACTCGCACCTGCTAATGGGTTGAGAAAAGCTATTGGCGAAAAATTATTATTCATAGCCAAATAGGCCAAACCGCCGGTTCCTGCTCCTATTAATGCAGCTAAGGCACCATGCCCAATCTTCGCACTAGTAGATAATTGCTGAATTGCTTCATCTAGATAACGTTTTTTCTTACCATGATAAAAGGCTAAATTCTCTGTGTATTTTTCAATTAGCTCCGGATTTCCACCTCCAGCAGCTTCTAAATGGCTTACCATATTGTGCTCTAAATATTTTTTATGATTTTCTTTAATCATAGTGAAATAAGTGTCAGCATAGAGTCGTTTAGGCATGTTAATCTCCGAGGTTTTAATGCGTCTATATCATTTATTATGGCAATCAGGGTTTAAGGAAAGATTAAACCGGCGGGAATAATGTTCATGCCCAATAACGTTAAAGAATAAGCATCCTATTTCAGGAAAACATTTATGACCTCAGTCATTGAATGAAGCGCTTACAGAACACAATGTCGGCATTTGTGTTCGAGATTTGTGTCCTGTTTGCAAACGTAGTTGTCGCTTTTAGAAGATCACGAGTACTTGGTCAAAAGAACTTCAAGTTATATGGAACTGCACTATGGATTTCTTCCTTTATTGTCAAATTAGAAAAGATACGCAAATAATGCCTCTTTTGTTACCATGCTTTATTTATATTTATCCGGCTCGGGGTTGATGATTCTGTTAGAAGGCGTCATTAATTTGGGGATAAACACGGAAGAATATAAAGAACCTTTTTTTCAACGGAGCCCATCCTCCCTAACAAGTCTCCGGAAAAGAAAATAGCGCTTATAAAAGAGTAAAACCATTTTCGTCTTCATAAGGCGAATAATTTTCTGTCTGTTGTAATTCTTCGTTTTTATTCCAAAAACTGAAGGAGGTTAAAGCGCGTGAAATATCTCCGGGTCTATAGTTAGCCATAGCCGACGCTACAGAAGAGGCGGAAGTGAGCACATATTTACCCACATAATACTCATCTTTTTCTATTTTTGCAGTTACCATTGGCATCCGTTCTGCAGCCGCATCTATCCCATTTTTAAGTTTACCGTATAAAATACGAATTTCTTCTTTCCTTTCATTGGTTAGCCCTTCTCGTCTTAAACTTTCTTTCAATAAAAACAGATACTTAGGGCCACGCTGAAAAGGCTGCGCGGTAATGGCCCGTAGAGCATCGTTCTGGGCAGCCTCTAACTTTAGTTTAAAATATTCTAAGATCTCAGGTTTATCTTCTATTTCCTGAAGAAACGTAGAATATAATGAAATATATGCAGAATAAGCACTTACAAAGCTGTCTAATATTAATCCTCGCTGTTTAGCATATCCTTCTGCTTTTTCAGGACTATCTTTATGTTTTATACTCTTTTCTATATTTTTAATTAAACGCTCAGAAATTCTTTCAAAACCAATTAACGAATTAAAAATTCTATGCGTCTCCGGATGAGGAGTAGAATAAAACTCATCATGCATATTGCGGTTGTCATTATGAATCTTTATAAGTTTCTCTAAGGCAACTTTATAATTTTTTTCAGTGCTCAATAATTCATCAATCGCATTATTTTTATGGGGCATCACGTTCTCCTGTTAAATCGAAACAAGATCATAGGTTTCTAATCTGAAGGGAGCCTTAGCTCGAGATGCCTCTTTTTCCAGTAACATTCCAAACAGGAATATGTTCTGGAACATCCCCAAGGGTATAGTCCAAAGTTTGAAAAGAAAATGAGTACGAACAATTCACTATCGATTTAGCTTATTTTTTAAATGAATTACATCGGTATTGAGCCCCCCCAGGCCAGGTCCTTTACCACGACGTTTTATGCCATTAAAAGCATAGGGGAAGGAGACTACGCTAGTACGAAGTAATACGGGAGCCATACACGAATCAGGGGTTGCTCCCATGTTATGCGACGCTAATACGGGCTACTTTGAGACAATAACTTCGGTTCCGTTTTCTCTGTAATTCGAGACTCAATTATTGCATCGTGGAAATGTCTAAAATACAACCTTTTATGAGCCTCCTCATTAAATAAGGCAATTAAAGCATATCCTGGTTCTTTAACTAGCTCAGGCTCCTTTTTAATATCCTTTTTTATTTCTTGGATAATTTTTAAAAACAAATGCTCGCTCGCAGTTGAGGTAAGCCTGCCATTAAAAAAAGTAAGTGCAAGAGCAGTGACCACATCATGCTTATGAAAATAGCCATCAATTTCCTCTTTCTTAGAAGTAGCTCCACCAAAAAAACTACTCCAATATGGACGTCTTGATGCATCCTCATCTAATGCACTATCTTTAAGCATCATAAATCGCTCTCCCTGTTCCCCAACAGCCTTCACCCAGGAAAATAATGTATTAAACACCAATGCAACTCCCTGAGCGCTGGACACATCAGAAAGTTCAGTAAGCACTTCTGCTGAGATCTTAATCGCATTTTCTTCTTGAATAGTAAGCAGGCCTATATTAGGTGATGGTAAAAGAGCTTTTTGTATAAATTCATTAAAGGAAATTGTAAAGTTACGTGCATTATAGTGATAAGTCAGTAAATCTAATTCTTTAATAAAAATAGGTGAGTCATCCATCTGAGCCAGGCTTAATTCACGGAATACTTTTGTAAATAATAATGAAAGAAACGGAAATGAACTGCATTGCAAAGCCAAAAATAAAACATCACTAATAATTTCTTCTTGATTCCAAGATCTATTCAATTTAATCAACCAATTATTTAGTGCGTCCTCGTCTCCTTGAACTAAAATATTTATTAGTTCACGTCGATCTTTTTTGAGAAGTTCAGACTCATTGATCTCCTCAACATAAGGCTCAAGATCCTCAACATCAGCCTCAAGTTCATAAATATCAACATCCTCATTATCAAAGTCATCAAAGTCATCTAAATCTTCAAAATCATCGTACTCACTCAGAGAGTCCGATGTAGTGTTTTGCGGTGATCCTCTTGGCATAAATCCCTCTCAATAAATGGCTTAAATTCCACTATATGCGTAATAAATGTAAGATTCAAGGGTTAAAATAAGCATTAAAGGGGGGTTAATACACACAGTAATTCAATGGGCTTTTATAGGGGAAAATAATAAACACCTTTTGGCTTCAGGGTCCGTACCGACTCTCATAGGCGTAGCCTGGTTGTAAGCAACCAAGCATGCGGATAGATCAGGGTTAACTTGTCTGACCTAAATTACCAGTGCCAGTGCTGTAATCTGCTCTAACTTGGTGATGTTCTTCCATTAGTTCAAAAACTAAAGAAGGCGATGCCTGCTCCTTACTATTTGGATCCAGCTGCGGTTTATTTTGTACTATTGGCCCTCCAAGTAAACTAATCGTTTTAGAAGAATCTGGGCTTGTTTTTATTAGGTCAAATCTATCAGAAATGCCTAACGTAGCAGTGAATTTTCCTTCAATTGCTCCTGTCTCCTGGTTAACCTGCAAAACATAAGGAGGAGTAAACAATGATAATTCATTTTGCTCATTTCTTATTTTATAAACACTTCGGGTTTCTGCATAAGCAAAAATTGACTTAATCCCAAAAAGATCAGCAAAAAAAGTCTGGAAATTTTTCCCATGCCCAAAGAACCAACAATCGCGGCCCTCAGCTTTTTCGATAAGCCTCTTAATCTCACTGACTTTATCTCCGGCATAACCCAAATCTTGTTTTACATCCATACGCTCATCAATTATTTGAGGCTCAACAGCACCATGCTTTTTTATATTTTCCAGGGCTTGCATTCTTTTTTCATACAGATGATTAAAATCCTTTTGGCTACAAAACAACATAGAAAAGAACCAAAGAATCACTTTGAATGGTTCTCGCCAAAAAGAAGTAGCTTCATATATTTTCTTCATATCAGCTGTTGAGCGAACATCACATCCAGAAGGATGATTACTATTTTCTGTTAATGCCGGTTCAATAGATATTTCAGCCTCACAAATATGTTCGGGAATTAATAATCCAGCAGTTTGCATCGCCCTATTCATGGGAGAAATTGCGATGAATGATTGATTATGATCAGGATAAAATAATAAATTCCCTGTAACTTGATTGGTTTTGCTCATGCTAGATTCTGCTGATGCGGCAATAGGCGCATTAGGACTCATGCCCAAGCGTTTTTGGGCCCAGATGGCACTTTTTCCATGGCGGCTAAATAATACATGTCCCCTAATTTCCAGTTTCTGCTCATTGAGATAAACCTGATCCACTTCTTTGAGCTGCTTTAATAAGGCCCCTTTTTCCTCTTCCTTAACTTGACTTAATTTGTGTACGATCTGTTCAACACTTTGAAAATAATTTTTTTTTATTTGATCTTGAGTGGTTTCTTCTTCCGCTGAAGAACTATATTCCTCAATTAATTGACTAAATTTTTTTTCTTGCACAGCAATATTCCTGGTTCAAATCTAAATTATATTAATAGTGTCCATTGTACCGAAAAATTGACAAAAAAATAACATTTCGGATGCCATAAGAAAAATGACTTGTAGATCGAGCCCCTGTCCCCACAAGGCATCTAGTCGAGTCAGAACTCCATGTTGGGTCATGGGGCCCAACCTACATTATTGTAAATATAATCCTTAACTTAAAATAGACCCGCTTGTTCCGCACGGTATATCCGTTTACACTGTAACTCGCATATTAAGAAGACTTCTGGGACACATGCCTCAGAAATTTGTACGAAGGATACGTGCATGGGGTTTATCATAAGGATGTTTCTTTGTCTAAGTCTGGGAGTAGTGCTCCTGGGTTGCACTGTATCATTACCGCAAAAACGCCAACTTGAACATCTCAAAACCCTACCGAAGATCGAACATGAAATTAAAGGGCAGCTAAATAAAACCACTTTTTTAATGGGTAATTGGCCGCAACAACAATGGTGGCTAAATTATGGCTCATCTGAATTAAATACACTAATCGCTGAATCTCTGACGAACAATCCATCAATTCAGGAAATACAAAGCCGAATTACCGTGGCGCAACAAGAAGCCAATGTGACACGTTCCACTTTATTCCCCTTGGTATTTTTTGATGCAGCAGACACGCAACAGCATTTAAGCAAGCATGGATTATATCGAGCCTTTAATCCCAAACTTCCTCTCAATACATCGTTATTAGATTTGTCACTTTCATTTATATATGAATTTGACTTTTGGGGGCAAAACCGAAATCTGCTGAACGAGGCATTGGGCAAGGCCAAAGCCCAGGAAGCAGAGGCCGAAGAAGTAAAGCTCATTATTACTACAGCCCTAAGTCAGGCCTATTTCGCCTATAAAACCAATTTACTAAGAAAACATTTATATGAGGAATTAGTCCGTATACGGCAAAACATAGTTACTTTGCAAAAACTCATGGTGCGTAAAGGACTTTCCTCAGAGTTGCCAGCGCTTACTGCTGCAGAAAATTTAATGGAAGCGAAAAAATGGCTGGCAAGTATCAATGAAGAATTAAGTAACAATACCCATTTGATTAATGTACTGGCAGGACGAAGCCCAGCTCATCCCCTATCAACAGAGCGAACATTCCCCCAACTCCCTAAGAAGTTGGAAATCCCGCGTAATATTTCCTTCGATCTGCTTGCACGCAGGCCTGATTTAATGGCACAAATTTGGCGGGCTAAAGCCTGGGCTTATAAAACAGGAGCAGCAATGTCTGCTTATTACCCTAATGTAAATCTAAAGGGCTTTATTGGATTGCAAAGTGTGACTTGGACCAAATTGTTTGAAATTGCCAATGGCACTGGTGGCCTCACCTCAGCAATTCATTTACCCATATTTACTGCAGGAGCAATTCGCGCCAATATTAAAACTACGCAAGCAGAATTTGATGCAGCAATTTATGCTTATAATAATTTGCTTTTACGCAGTACTCAGGAAGTCCTGGACACACTGGTTTTTGCCGACACGATTCATCAGAATAAAGCAGAACAAGCGGACATCATCCATCAGGCCCAACAGCGTTATCGTCTGGTGCGGTTGCGTCAACAAAAAGGCTTAGACAGCCAATTTGATGTGTATTATTTGCATGAAGAAGTGATTCAAAAACAATTGGTGGATAGCACCTTGTTGTATAACCAATATCTCGCTTCAATTAAATTAACAAAAGCCTTGGGTGGTGGTTATTATCAATCCCAGGTTCCACTGGTACAGCAACATGAAGAAAAAAGCTAAACAGCAGCATATTGCGCTGATTATTGCACTTTGCGTCGTTTTTTTATGCTTCTTTTTGTATTGGCTCTTTATCTGGCGTTTCGAAGTATATACAACTGATGCCTATGTTCAAGGCAATTTAGTGACCATTAAACCCTTACGTCCTGGTTTTGTAACCGGTATTTATACTGATGACAGCTATTATGTGAAAAAGGGACAACTCTTGGTTACCCTAAATGAAACGGACTCAATTATCGCGCTAGAGAAGGCAAAGCAAAAATTAGCGCAAACCGTACGTGATGTGTGTCAGGCATTTCATAATGTTTTTGTTTTTGCCTCAGACATTAAAATGAAAAAAGCAGAACATATGAAAGCAAAACAAAACTTTAAACACCGCTATGATGTAATCCAAATGAAAGGCGTCTCATTAGAAGATTATCAAAATGCAGCCGATGATTTACGCGCTAGTGCCGCATCACTGGAAAGCACTCAAAACAATTACCAAAAAACACTTGCTTTTATCCAAGGTACCTCCATCACTGAACATCCTTTAGTCCAATCTGCAGCTCAGGAAGTACGTGATGCCTGGGTACAGCTTTATCGTTGCAAAATCTACGCACCCGTGAATGGTATTATCGCCCAACGTAGCGTGCAGGTCGGTATGTGGCTCTCTCCCAGCGATGGACTTATGTCGGTTATTCCGCTTAACCAAATCTGGGTAAATGCGAATTACAAAGAAACCCAGTTGAATAATATTCGTCTTGGGCAGTCGGTAAAAATTGTCTCTGACCTTTATGGTAGCTCAGTAGTCTTTCATGGAAAGATAGCCGGCCTACCTGGTGCCGCCGGAAATGCTTTTGCCTTGTTGCCTCCCGAAAACCTTTCGGGAAACTGGATTAAAATTGTGCAGCGCCTTCCAGTGCGAGTGTCCCTTGATCCCGAGGAACTAAAAAAACATCCCTTACGGGTGGGATTATCCTTAGAAGCCACTACGGATATCTCAAACCTAGACGGCGGATTCAATAATACGGCGACAACTGAATCACCGCGTTATTCAACAGATATTTTTCAACAGGAAGAAGTTGGGGTCGAGGAATTACTTACCCATATTATTGCTGCCAATATCGATCCGAATCTGCAAAAATATGCGCAAACCGCCTTTGCTTATAATGAATTAGCCCATAAAAAAACGAGAGCCCAATGATCCTTTATGCTCTTGTATTTTCTCTTGCAGCTGTTGTTTTTAACCTGACCTTGCCACTTATGGCAGGGCTTTTTATTGTTGATAATCTTGGTGGTAGTACCTACATCAGTTCTTATGCAATCAGTTTCTTTTGTATTGGTAATATGTTAGGGGTGCCTTTTGGCAAACCAAACAGTACTCGCTTGAAACCTATCCAGCTCTATATCCTGTGCTTAGCGCTCATGATCTTTTTTTCTTGGAAATGCGCGTTTGCGACGAACTATATCTCATTCATTTCATATCGCTTTCTAGAGGGTATTGCTTCGGGACCCTTATATATCTTGATTACTTATACGCTTATTCCAGACCTGGCTCCCAATCGCGATAAAGCCTTTATCACCTCGTTATTGCTACTCTGCTTTTCTTTAGGTCCAGTTCTGGCAGCCAGTTGGGGGGGATGGATCGCCTTTTACCACCAGTGGAGACTGTTGTTTCTATCTCACATCATCTATTGTTTCTTTTTAATTATTTTTGTGGGCTATCGTTACCGAAAACACTATCCAGCAGTTAAAAGAGTCCGATTTGATTACCCAGGTTATTTTTTCTACGCTATGTTAATAACCTGCTTTGGCACGGTAATTGCTGCAGGCCAAGAGTTGGATTGGTTTCGCTCCCCTATTGTTTGTGCTCTAGCAATTATAGGCAGCGTCAGCACCCTATTTTTTGTTCTCCGTTGTCTTAATCATCGTTATCCTCTAATCGATTTGAGATTATTGAAAAATGCTTACTTTTGCTTAGCAATGTTGCATGTGAGTTTGCTCTTTGCCATCTATTTTGGCATGATTATATTGCTTTCCTTATGGCTGCACCTCTATGTTAATTACAGCCCGTTCTGGGTGCTTCTTTCAATTGGTGTAACGCTTTTAGGAGCCTGGCTGCCAATTATGATTCATTATAAAGCCTATGATCCGCGTTTTCCGTTGATTATCGCCCTGATTTTTTTAATTGCATCGAGTTTATATACCACTCAATTTAATGCACAAATTAATTTTAGCCGCATTGCAATTTCGCGAATTTTAACTGGTTTTGGTCTTAGCCTTTTCCTCGCGCCACTCTTTCGCTTATCAGCACAGGTTTACCCCAAAGAAAAACTACATGAATGTTTAAACTTATTTCATATTATCCGGCTTGGGGGTAGCGGTATCGGCATCGCACTTTTTGTAACACTATGGCACCGTCGGCAAGTATTTTATTATGAGCGTTTAGGCAGCCGCTTAACAGAGTTCTCTGCCGTAACTAATGATTTTTTGAAACAAGCACATCAAGTGCCACTTCCCGGGAAACATGCCTTTGCCCAGCTCAGTTCATACCTTAATCGCCAGGCAACCGCCCTTGCTTTGGATGACTGTTTTTATTTAATGAGTTGGATTTTGATTGCTTTACTCATTATTTTATCATCGACCTTTTTCTTTAAAGGCCCGGTTTTGTTTGATAAGAAAAATGCTCCCTATTAGGGTCACCTCAAACTGCCTGTTATTTCAAATGCTTGTTCAATAAAAACGAATTAATATCAAAGACTTCCTCATCTTCATCCTCACTTCCCTCAGATGAAGCATGACGAACATTTCTTAAATTGATACCAAATCAGCTCTTTTTCTTAGAATCCAGATAGGTTTCACAACATTCGCTGGTAAGTGGCCGGGAATAAACATAGCCCTGAAAGCCGTCAATCCCTTGGATATGAAGCGTATTAAGCTGTTGTTCATTTTCAACACCCTCAGCAATCACCTTCATATTTAATTTATGGGCCATGGTAGTAATCGCGTGGATAATCGTTTGATCTAAAGAGTTTTCAGCACAATTATCAATAAACATTTTATCAATTTTTATTTTATTAACCGGCAAAAGTTTTAAATAAGATAAGGCTGAATAACCAGTGCCAAAATCATCAAGAACTAAATTTACCCCTAATTGTTGTAACTTTTTAATTTCTTTATATAAGTTTTCATTATGAGTAAGAACAATAGTTTCAGTAATTTCAAGTTCTAAAAAGGCAGGATCAAACTGAGTTTCTGCTAAAACATCGGCAACGACAGAACTAATTGAATGATTAAGAAATTGTGTCGCTGATAAGTTAATCGCAATAAAACCTGAAAAAATCTTTTTTTCCTGCCATATTTTAGCTTGTTGGCAAGCCGTTTTAAGAACCCATTCACTTACCGGGCTAATTAAAGGGCTTGATTCTAATGTCGTAATAAAATCTTTAGCTTCTAAAACTCCTTTCTCAGGATGTTTCCACCTTATCAATGCCTCGAGGCCTATTATTGCTCCGGTATCCAAAGCATAAAAAGGTTGATACATCAGAAAGAATTCCTGATTCTCATAAGCTCGTTGTAATTCTTTATCTAAGCCGTGTGTGCGTTGATAATCTTCAAGTAATTGGGTTGAATAATAATAGAACTGGTTTCGCCCTTTTTCTTTGGCCTGATACAGCGCGGTATCTGCAAATTTAAGCAACGTTTGTATGTCCTCCGCATCGTCAGGAAAAATGCTTATTCCAAGACTAGTTGTCGTCTGCAAAATATGATCACCAACATGAAAAGGCTTAGATAACTCATGACATATCCATTCAACGACCGAGGTTAAATATTCTTTAGAATTAAAATGGGTCAGCATTACGACGAACTCGTCCCCCCCCATCCGTGCGGCAATATCGCCTTCCATTAAAATAGAGTTTAATATTTTTGCTGTATGGATCAGCAGTTTATCTCCATAATCATGACCTAAATTATCATTAACCATTTTAAAATAATCTAAATCCAAAAATAATAAGGCGATTTTCTTTCCAGAGGGACTCGCCTTTATAGCGGTTTGTTGAAATAGTTCATACAACATATTGCGGTTAGCAAGACCGGTGAGCGGATCGTGAGAAACCTGATAATAAAGCTTTGCATTTTCCAACGAAGTCATAGCCTGAGAGCTAAGTAATTGCAAACTGTCTATATGACTTGAGGTAAAAGTATCATTGCTGTCTTTATGTTCTAAGTACAAAATATGACAGAGCTGACCTTGATAAAAAATCGGCATTGCAAGAATAGATTTGGGTTTTTCTTTTTGTACATAAATATCGTTGAAGGTAAGATCTGACTGATTTGTATCATTGATAATAATTGCTTTTTTTGTTAGCTGTACGTAGTTCAAAACGGAAAGGGGATATTTTACTCCAGGATCAGTCTCTTTGAGGTTATTTAAATAAATGTTTTGTTCCTCGGAATTTCCTTCTGCTTCAATAATCCATTTAGCATTGATTCGGGTTAAAATAATACTGTTCTGAGCCCCTGAGTTTTCCAATACAATGGTGATAAATTTTTGTAATAATTTATCCAAACGGATCTCACTGGACAGTAACTGGGTAAATTTTAACATAGCCAGCATGTCCAAATTTTGGCCTCCCCTTTGAGAAAGTAATGGTTTGGCTAATCCAGTTTCATTAGTAATGTACGTTGGATAGCTATCTTCCAACCACTGGGCTTTGGCTAAAGCCCCCCACTTCTTAAACAATTGATACGCATTCTGTAAGTAAAGTTGCGCCACACGCCCAACTTTTTGAGTAATGCAATAAGAACCCGCACGCTCACTAGCAATCGCGGCAATTAATATCGACTTGCTAGATAATGCCCTATTAATCGCCTCATCATAAAAAGGAAGTGCATCCTGATTATTGAGCTGTGCTAATTCCGCCTCAAGTAATAAGGAATGCATTTTAAAATTATCAGGACACCAGACAGTATACCTGTCAACCAATTGTTTCAATTGCTTTATTTTCTTTAAAATCGGTTTATGCTGCTTTTTCGGTAATTGATGGAGGTATTGGCATAAAGCCAGAGCATAGTAAAACTTACCATCAAAATGAGTTATTAATCCTTTATCATAATCAGAATAAATCTCATGCTTTTGCCCCATTTGCACGGCTTGGTCGATGTTGCCGAATAAAAAATGTAATCGCGCTATGGAACAGTAGAAAAAGCCCAGTTCCGTTTTGTTCTCTCCTTGAATGATGCGTTGTTCAAAAGCGGCTAATTGCTCCGGCTGAATAGCCTCCAAATTTTTTAAGCATTGAATGGAATAACCCCAAAATCGTGTCACATTGCCAAAATCAGAAATCTTAGTTCGTGCCATAAATGACAAGGTAGCATCAACATAACCTTTTATTTCGTCCAGTGTTTGGACTATGATAAATGAATGAGATATCAATGCGAGGTTGCTGTAATTGCTATAACCTAAATCACCCGCTTCACAGCCTAGCTTAAAGGCATTTATGATTGTTTTGTTACATTCGCTCATGGGTAACTGATATGGTTCAATAAATTCTCCTAAAAGAAATTGATTCCTACCTTCAAAATTTGATGCCCCATATTTCTGTTTTAACTTATTATAAAGTCTGACAAAAGACAGTGCTTCCTCGTGTAAGTACAAAGAATGCATTAGTACAAATGCATAAACAGGAATACACATGGAGGTGCTTTCGGTATAACCATGCTTTAAACTCAAGCGTACATTAATGCAGGTAAGCAAAATAAACATTTTTTGCTCGATAATAAACGCGCTATTAAGTAACTGCGCGATTAAATTAACTATCGCCTTTTGTTTTAAATCGCTCATTAAAGGTAAATCTATAAATTCCGGTCGCGTCCTTTTCAATTGAAATTTAATTCTATAAATGGCTATTAGTAGATGATATTTCTTTGGGTTTTTAGGAATTTGAATACCAAAACTTTTTAAAGCGTTTAATCCTAAGTTGAGCGCTTCTCGATGTTTACCTAGGGTCGCCAGCATTTCAATTTTAAGTCGATTGATTTCTAAAATCTTAAGAGGATTTTTTTCCTGATCAAGCAATTGATTAAAATAGTCATTGGCGTTTATAAAATCTCCAATCAAATATTTACATGCAGCCAGCTCTTTATAAAGTTGGAAAGCCAACTCGTCTTCATTTTGCCAATAATTTTCTGGCAATAAAGAAATACCAGCAGAAAAATATTCATTAGCAGCATAATAGGCTGAAGCTGATTTAGCTTTCTGACCAGCCCATAAATTGTATTTGGCCAATTGCAGACGTTCGGATGAGCCTTTGATTAAAGCAAGGCCTTGATTAAAATGTTTCATCACCTCAAACAAGCGCTCATCATTTTCTGTTAGTTCTTTTTCTTTGAGTAATAATCTACCTATTTTCAGATGAAGATAGGGCAACTCATCTTTTTCTACCAATTCAGAGCTTGCTTGCTGAATACGATCATGGACAAATCGATAATATAAAGTACTTAATTGCTCATGATTCACAATGCCTTCTAAACTCATCAGATTTTCTGTTAGATAGGCTCCGTCTATCGGATAAATTAAATTAGCTTTAATTGCCTGATACAAGCCATCTGCAGTTTGGCTAATCGTCTTTTCACTAATGGTAACCAAAGTTGCAAAATCAAATTTATGGCCTAAACAAGCCGCCAGCATTAAAATTTCCTGTGTGGTCTGCGGCAGCCAATGGATCTTAGTCGTCAGTAGGTCTAATACATTATCAGTAGCACTCTGTTGCAATATTTTAGCTAAATCCCATTCCCAGCAGCCCTGCTCATAGGAAAAGTGCAATAATTTGTTTTGATAAAGTAGTTTAATGAATTCATTAATAAAAAAAGGATTGCCCTCGGTTTTTTCAAAAACGCATTGTGCCAACTCTTGAATCTTATCCACCGAGCTTAATAATGTATCGTGTAATAATTGCTGAATATTTTTTAACTCTAAGGGCTCTAGTGTAATTTGTGTTCGCGCCACATTATTATTGCTGATGTTATTTAATGTTTGCTGTAAAGGATGTTCCTCGCTAATTTCATTATTACGATAAGCACCTAACAGCAATAAATAATTGGTTTCCTGATCTTGTAATAGGTTTTCGATAAAATGAAGGGATGAATTATCCGCCCATTGCAAATCATCAAGAAAAATAACCAAAGGATGATTTTGTTGCGCAAATACGCGAATCAAATTTTGGACTGCCAGATTAAATCGTATTTGTGTATCATTAGGATTTAATTTAGGAACGGATGGTTGTGCTCCTATAATTAATTCTATTTCAGGAATAACATCGATAATTACCTGACCTACTTTGCCTAAAGAATGTAATAAATTGGTTCTAAGATCGTTTAAATGCTCTTCGCTTTGAGCAAGGACTTGCTTCACCAATTTTTGAAATGCAGAGACAATCCCACTGTAAGGAATATTTCGTTGTATCTGATCAAATTTTCCCTGGATATAATAAACACGATGCTGCACCATGGCTTTGTGCACTTCATTAACCAAAGAGGTTTTTCCAATACCGGAATAGCCAGCGATTAACACAATTTCCTTATTGCCTTTGCTGACACGATTAAAGGCTTGTAATAATTGCCCGACTTGAGCATTACGGCCATATAGGTTACGCGAAATACTTAAATAATCCCGAGTATCATTTAAACCTAGTGTAAAGGGTTTAATACAGTGTTGACGTTCCCACTGCTCTTGGCATGCCTGAAGATCCGATTTTAAACCAATGATACTTGAATAACGTGATTCTGGCATTTTATTCAGAAGCTTATCAATAATCGCATTAAGCATTTCCGGAACATCCGATCTTTTTTCAAATGCTGGCGGTGCTTTTTTTGCAATATGGCAATGAACTAACTCCAACGGATCATTACTTTGAAACGGTAATTGATTCGTTAACATCTGGTACAGAGTAACCCCCAGAGAATAAAAATCAGTACGATAATCAATAGGGCGATTAATGCGTCCTGTTTGCTCCGGTGAAATATAAGCCAAATCCTCTTCAAGATTATTTAATGTCATATACTCAAAAGTTTCTTCTGAAATTTGAGAACAGACACTTAAATCGATTAATTTAAGGGTTAACTTATCTGGGTTTATGATGATATTCGACGGATTTATTTCTTTATGGATAATTTTTAATTGATGCAGCTCACCTATTATATCTACTAGCTGTAAAGCCAACTTACAGAAATCACCGATATCTAATCGATTATCTTTAAGGTAGGAATGTAAAAGGAGCCCCTCGACATTTTCTAAAATTAAAATGGGTACCGGAATATCTTGTAAAAAATCATAAGCTTTGATGATTGTGGGGGCATCAAGTTGCTGTAACAAATTAAATTCATGTTGCAAAACGGCTAGATTTTCAGCTGTAACATGATGATTATTTGGTGTTTTTAATAAAACAGGACACCTATCTTTACTTCTAATTGCATAGTAAGTATCGATATTATGATTATTACGCATTTTCTTTTGTAATGCATAACCTGATATGGCAACCATTTCAACTCATTTAGTGATAGTAATTCTCTTATGAATAAAATGTTCAAGGGCACGTTCTATATGTATAGTGTAGCGCAGAAGGGTACTATGTCAAAAATATTTTCTTTTTAATTTATTTAAGGACTTATGTTTGGTAAGGTAGATTAAGGGCTGTAACCAAGATTACAGTCGGGCACGGCATGAAATAGAAGCCCGCACTTCCCTATATAAAATCATGTGCATGAATCACTTGCCTTCGACTATCAGGTTACATTTATTATCAAAAGCCATGCTCAATTGTCCAGGAGGAAATAAGTTTTCAGAGATTTATGCCACTTCAGCTACTTGTTTTAGAAAATCTTGAAGGCAATCTAGTTTTAAAATAAGAGTAATATCCTCATTAACAGGTAATGAATCAAGGCTATTCAGAAATCTCTTAACCATGTAGGATTTTTTTGCTGTACGCGAAGCTATTTTTCCAAACCAAAGTTCTTAGTTTTTTGCATCATCTAATAACAGCGCCATAAAAATATGATTTTCATATTTTCCCTCGATGCACACAGCATTTTTATGGACGCCCTCTTCCTCAAATCCCAATTTTTTATATAAGGCAATAGCAGGCTTATTTTGCTCCCGCACAGTAAGCTCGATACGTGTTAATCCTTTTTGTTCTGCTTGTTGAATTGCGGCTTGCATTAATTTCTTGCCAATTCCCTGCTCTCGATAAGCCGCTAAAATGCCAATCCCTAAAGAACCAACATGAGCGAAAACGGGTCGATCAAGTGAACTAATATCACACCATCCAATTACGCGACCATCACATACTGCAATAAAATGAGGCCAATTTCCTTCAATATTTTGGAGAACAAAATCACGCGTAGTATGTATTGGCGGGCCTTCTAGAAAAGCTAGGTACTTACGCTCACGCGCAACGCTATCAACAGCCGACCAAAATCCTTCGATGTATTCTTCAGTTATTGGAATTATTTCCACCTGAATCATTTTTTCAGACATTTTTATGAATTCGATTTTCAGTTCTAAATTAAATCCATCTTGAAATAAGTTGAGCAAAAACACAAGAAATATTAGAACCCATAGCGCATGAGATTTTTTAGTGGGGAACCTAAGATTAAAATGATGAGGCAAAGACAGATTTGTCTTTTTCTATGCAGTATGGTAAAAAAACACCTTTGCTTTGCTCTTTATTGGATTATGTAAAGATGCCCTTAGAAGATAAATTTACAACCAAAAATAGAGGCGCGTTGAGTAATCCCGAAGGCCGTTTTGAAACGACTCAATATGAACGTTTTGATGATGGCTGGGATTTAGAAGAAGAAACTTTGCCAGAAATTGAAACTTTGCTCTTAGAAGAAACAGCTAAATCCATTATTTCTCATAATGACTCTCCTGACCTGCCATTTGAGCAATCCATCAACCCCTACCGTGGCTGTGAGCATGGTTGTATTTATTGTTATGCGCGCCCCAGTCATGCTTATGTTAATTTATCCCCCGGCATCGACTTTGAAACCAAAATTTTTTATAAAGAAAACGCAGCACAACTTCTGAAAAAAACAGCTATCGCTGTAAAACGATTGTCTTAGGCGCTAATACAGATCCGTACCAACCCGCAGAGGCTTTGCTAAAAATCACCCGCAGTTTACTTGAAGTGTTCAGAGAATATAAGCATCCGGTAAGTATCATCACTAAAAACTCTCTGATTGAACGTGACATAGATCTATTAGCAGCAATGGCGAAAGACAACTTGGTTAGTGTAGCAATCAGTATCACTACGCTTTCTAAAGAGTTAAAAAGAATCATGGAACCACGCACCTCCATGCCAACAGCCAGGTTGCGGGCAATCAAGCAACTTACTGAGCACGGTATTCCCGTCCGCGTACTGGTTGCTCCAGTCATTCCGATGATCAATGATGTCGAACTTGAAAAAATTTTAGAGGCTGCTAACCACGCGGGTGCTCAACATGCCAATTATGTCTTACTCAGACTACCCCATGAGGTTAAGGATTTATTTAGAGAATGGCTCGATGAACACTACCCTCAAAGGGCATCGCATATCATGAGTTTAATTCAGCAAATGCGCGGTGGTAAAGATTATGATGCGACATTTGGTAAAAGGATGTCTGGCGAAGGGATTTTCGCGAATTTATTAAAAAAACGTTTCCATTTGGCTTGCCAACGCTATCACTTAAATAAAACACCGGCACTCGCTCTTGATGTGACCCAGTTCGAACGAAAAATGAATGGCGGCAAACAATTACTTCTGTGGGATGAACTGTATTAATGAATCATAGGCTAAGTAGTTTTCTCTAGCCACGATGCTGTACTTCAGACCTGCCATTCCATTAGTCAGCTGAGACTAATCAAGGTGTTTATGTTATAATTGATTTTTTCACTACTGACTTAAAAAAACATGCATACACTACCACCCTGCCCCAAATGCAACTCAGAATATACTTATGAAGATGGTTCATTATTGATTTGTCCCGAATGCACCTATGAATGGAATAAACATGAGCACGAAGCGGATGACAGCCAGAGTGAGGAACGAATCATTAAAGATGCCAATGGTCAAGTATTAAATGATGGGGATACCGTCACTGTAATTAAAGACTTAAAAGTAAAAGGTTCTTCTTTAGTAGTAAAAGTAGGCACTAAAGTAAAAAATATTAGACTGGTTGATGGCGATCATGACATTGATTGTAAAATTGATGGTATTGGCGCTATGAAATTAAAATCAGAATTTGTAAAAAAAGGATAATTCTCCAATGGAGCAATGATGAAAGGATCTCATCGCAATAAAACAAAATCACATCATTTCAATCAACTCAATACGCGCTGGCCAACCTGGCTTGCGCTTATTGTGGTGGCCTTGCTCTATGAAGCTCTTCCTAAAGTCTTTTATTGGGGCCCGCGAGGCTTACTTATTGGCTTGGTGACCGTACTATTAATTCCCCTGATAATTAGCCAATGGCGTGGTAGCTCACAAATTAATCGCATTCTTGCTTTATCAATTAATATTCTGATTACGCTATATACCATTACTTCTGTATGTCGCTTACTTATCGCCACATTCCAGGGACAAATTGGCCCCAACCATTTGCTTTTCTCATCAATAATTTTATGGACAACCAATATCCTGGTTTTTGCCTTATGGTACTGGAGCTTAGATGCTGGCGGGCCCGTACAGAGAGAGCTTCCAGAAAGCGCAGGCTCAACTGCCTTTTTATTTCCACAAACACAACTTGCCTTAACTGAAACCGCAGGCGTTCCGAAATCTATAAAAGACTGGAAACCTCATTTTGTGGATTATTTATTCTTAGCCTTCAATACTACCACAGCATTTTCCCCAACAGACACCCCAGTATTAACTCGCTGGGCAAAGTGCATGTGTATGCTACAAGCAATAATCTCCTTAGCGATTGTCGTAATGCTCGCTGCACGAGCAATTAACATATTGAACTCCGGTTCAGGTTATGTTGTTTCATAAAAATCGAGCTGCTTACAGCGATGACTTGTATCCATAGATATCTAGGTCCGTAACTTGTCTACGGGTATGCCGAATTTCGGCAGTCAAGACATAAGGGTTGTTTGGTCATTAAAACTTAAAGCTAATGGAAAAGAGCGGTTGCGGGCAGCTTTTAATACGCATCACAGATGTCTGATTTTTTAGGCCATAATAAAATATAAATAAATGCAAAGAGCATATCATGACCCAAATTCCTAAAATCTTTGATTACGTCATCATAGGTGGCGGCTCCGCAGGCTGCGTTTTAGCAAATAGACTTTCCGAAAACCCCCATAACACAGTATGCCTACTCGAGGCAGGTCCTGCAGATACTAGTCCTTTTATTCGTATGCCTATGGGAATTATCATGGCCATACGGAGTAAAAAGTTAAATTGGCATTTATGGACCACACCCCAAGCAAATTGCAACAATCGAAGCATGTACTGGCCGAGAGGAAGAACACTTGGAGGGAGTTCCGCTATTAATGCAATGTGTTATGTGCGCGGACATGCTCATGATTATGATCACTGGGCACAGTTAGGCAATGAAGGATGGTCTTACCAAGAAGTACTACCTTATTTTGAAAAATTTGAGCGCGAAGAAAAAATTCATGTTGATGAGCCTAGATATTTAAATCCTTTAATGCGTGTTTTTGTGCATGCAGGAGAGCAAGCAGGATATCCGGTTTTAGCGAATTATAATTCAGTGATGCAAGAAGGCGTGGGGTATTTTGAGGTAGCCCAAAAAAACGGGCAGCGCTGGAGCAATGCTCGCGGTTACTTAAAGCCAATTAAAAAAAGAAGCAATTTAACCATTATAACCCATGCCCATGCGGTTAAAATTCTGTGTGAAAATAAATGCGCTCAAGGAGTACGCATTATAAGGCGAGGAACAACTCAGGACATCCTAGCCCGCAAAGAAGTGATTCTGTCAGCAGGCAGTATCGGCTCTCCTCATCTTTTATTATTGTCCGGTATAGGACCAAAAGCAGAGTTAGAAAAACATGGCATTCCTTTAGTACATGATTTACCAGGTGTAGGAGAAAACTTACAAGATCATTTGGATATTCACATCACCTGCCTGGATAAAACACATACTTCTTTTAGTTTTCTTCCGAGCGCTTTGTGGCGACACCTTAAATCATTAGGGCTTTATTTATTTAAACACCAAGGTGAATTAACTAGCAATTATACGCAGGCTGTAGGTTTTGCCAAAACGAACCCCACATTAACAGTCCCCGATGTACAATGGCATTTTGCAGCATCCATGTATACCAATAGTGCCCGCCAATTAAAGGATTTGTTTTGCCATTACGGCTATTTATTAATGACCTGTTTTTTACATCCGAAAAGCCGCGGCACAATTAAATTACGTAGTGCTAATCCAATGGACATGCCTTTAATCAACCCTAATTATTTATCTGAAAAAGAAGATTTGGATGCCATGGTTATTGGATTTCAAAAAGGGAGAGAAATTTTATCGCAACAAGCTTTTAGCTCTTATTTTTCAAAAGAATTTGAGCCCGGAGAAACAATAAAAACAGAAGCGCAAATTCGTGAGTATATTAAGCAAAAATCAGAAACCATTTATCATCCCGTAGGCACCTGTAAAATGGGGGTCGACCCGATGGCTGTGGTTGATCCAAAACAATTAAGAGTATATGGGGTAGATAAGTTAAGAGTGATTGATGCCTCTATTATGCCAACGTTGGTTAGCGGCAATACCAATGCCCCTACAACCATGATCGCAGAAAAAGGAGCGGCAATAATATTAAAATCAGGAAGTTAAAAATAGTTAAGCATTCCTTACTTAAATTTATCTCTATTTGTATTTGCCAATTAACTTAATTCGCTTTAAATTAAATGAGCATTGTATAAGGAGATATCATGAAGCTAAAAATCGACCCATCCAAAAGCCCAACATTTAACTACTTTATCATTAAAATAAATCACAATAATGGAGACACTACTGCGAATAAACTGGATGCTTATAAAAAGGCTATGGATTACACCAGAAAACAATATCCCCATGCGCTTGCCGGGAATAACTATTGGCTTCAAGCAAAAAACGCCCCCCTAGCAGATCTATACTTTTTACGCTGCCTAACATTTCGTAGCTACGTACCACCCTATACCGATGGCGGGTTAGAGGCGTTTAGAAAACAAGTCGATGCCTTTATACAAAAAGATGTGACATTTGAAACTGAGGTAGAACCATCGTCGTCGGAATTAGGTCTATTTTAAGTAAACAAAAATTTCATCATTATTGCGAACAATCATGAAGCTTTCTAAGAATATGCTCAATTAGAGCTCCAATCTTGGTTGCTTCAAGAAGTTCGCAATGGCGGCAATTTTGCACACTCATATGTCACCAACATTCATCCCGTCCAAATCTAATGTAGCCTAGATGCAGCGCATTGTTGCAGAAAACCTATTTATTAGAATCTCAGATTTGCTGGATTTCTTCTCTTTCTTGCAGATGAAACATCTGATGGTTGGCTGTACTCACTTTGATTTGAGCTGTGTAAACCATGCTTCGATAAAAGAGTACTCACATTTTCGGGAATAGTATCTGTTTGTTCCTGGATAGCTTGAGTCGGAGAGCTTGTGGTGCTAGAGGAGGTCGTTGGTTCATTATTTCCATGAGAAGTGGTTTTTCGACGCTCAAGAGTACTGATTCTACGAGTGTTCGAATCAACGTCCTCACGAACCAATGTTATTTTGGCATTTTGTTCCTTCTTCTCCTTTTTGCTTTGCAGTTCTATCGTGTTTTGACGGCGTTTTATTTCGTCTAACTCTTCCTTTAGCTCTTCCTTTAGCTCTTCTTTTAGTTCTTCCTTTGTTTTCTCCTCCTCATTATCAGCTCTTTTATCTTGCCCATCGCCACAACTGCTAAAATGATTAATCGCAGTATCCCCTGCAGAAAAAGCGACACCAATAATCCCGATGATGCCAGTTCCAAGTTTAACGCCAAGAGGTATAGCTAATGGAGGGGCAACACAAACTGCTAATACGGCTCCGAGTGATAAAATACCAAAACTAATAACACTCCCGGTCCGTACAGGACTTACTTTTTTCTTCATAACTATACCTCTAACTGATTATTTTTAAACAGTGATAGCATTTTTACATCGAGCTTAATAAATTACGCTCTTGGGCTTCATTTTCAGGTCTGTTATTCATCTTTTGAGCTAATAAGTCAGCTATGCTCATGACCCTGGAATGATGTTCTACTAGTTCCTTGTAAGTCATATTGGCATAGATCCTATCTTTTGAAGCCAAATCAAATGAAAACTCCGGGTAAGAGGTAAGTAATTCACTAAGATCGACACAAACCTTTGTCGTTTCAATATGTACGCGCATACATTGATCTATTAAACACTGATCACCAACAGAGAAAAATTTCTGATCTTGTTTTAATTCCTGGAATGCTAATTTATGTTTATCTTTGAACTCTTTAAGAAACTCATATACGTGCCATTGTTCAGCAGTCATTTTTTTATAAAACTCTATAAAAAACGAGCACTCATGCTGTGCTTCTCTTTCTTTTTTTGTGAGTTTACTTTCATTATTGTCCTTTAAGGGTCCTATAATAGATGCCCCAAAAATACCTAAAAACAGACTAAACGATATTAAAGTGGCTGCTTCAAGTAGAGACTGTCCTAAAACCATAAAATAAAGATAAGCCGAACATACAGTCAAACTTGCGAATAATAGCTGAGGGTAAAAAGTTGCCACAAAAAGCGTCGTAGCGCGACAGAGATTTAAACACAACAATCCCAGAGCTAACGTTAATTTAGTTAAAGCAGTCTTGCACTCTTGAAAGGCATCATAAGCTAAGGACGCTGCATTAGAAAAATTCAATGCCAACAAAGAACTTGCTACTTGACCGAGGATTTTGAATGTTTCAAGTATCAGTGAAAAACCAGAACTCACATACTGCCACTGCCCAATCCACATGGAATAATTTATTTTTTTAAAATCATTAAAATCACGATAACGATGAAAAAAATACTCTACAGGATGTTCCCATAGATTGGTTTTTAATTCATTTAATTTTAATTCATTTAAATGGTTTCTTTCTACTTCGGAGAAATTCTCAAACTTGCTCATTCCTGCCTCACACAATAGTTTTTATATCAAGACAATAACTTGACAATGATAGGGGGAAAATTAAAACAACTGGTTTTAAGCGTGGTAAATAAAAATGATTTTTCCATAATTTTTCCATTCACAGCAGAGTAGTAAAAAGTGCTTTTCCATATTCAGATCAAGGTCGGAGAACGCGCAGCGCACCTCGGTGATTTATTTTTGTCAATGGTAATAACATTAAATCCAGATTGAAAAAAATAAAGACTACTTTCAACTGAAAGTTCGTACCAAAGCCACGGCCAATTAATGCTATTTTAAGAGTTCTTTGTCAACCTAAAAACTCACATTACAACCTCACTTAAAATTACAATATCCTTAAATTATTCTTAGCCGCTAAAACAGTTGCATGGGAAGCACCTAATTTCTTTGTACCAATCGCTATGGCCTTTTCAAAATAAAACCTTGCTGCCTCTTTCTTACCTTGCTCAGAATACACCGTGCCTAAATTGTTCATATACGTCACTAAAAGCGGATGGTCTTCGGCATGCTTTTTTTCAATGATGGCTATAGCCTGCAAATATAACGGCTCCGCTTTATCATATTGTTTTAATTCACCATAAACATAACCTAAATTATTTAAACTTTGAGCGTATAAAGGATGCTCCTCCCCTAATGCTTGCTTTCTAATAGCCAATGAGCGTTGATAAATTACCTCCGCTTTACTGTATTTCTTTTCTTCCAAATACAAGCCCCCCAAATTGTTTAGCCCATTAGCGATTAAAGGGCTTTCTGCTGGAAGTTTTTTTTCATAAATAGCAAGTGCTTGCTGGTATAAAGATTCCGCCTTTCTGTAGTCATGGCGTTCTGCATAAAAAGTTCCAAGACTCAGTAATGCCGAGGCAGTAATTGGATGTTCATCACCTAGCTTATTTTGAAATATGTTTTCTGCCTCTTGATATAAAGCCTCTGCTTTTTTTTCTTTCCCTTGCGCGCTATAAACACCTGCTAAATTATTCATATCTCGACCAATTGAACTATGACCTTTAGGAAGAATTTTCTGATCGAGTGCTAATGCTTGAAGATACAATTTTTCCGCGTCAAAATAGCGCCCTTGTAATTTATACAGGCCAGCCAGATTACTTAAGTTCGTGGCATAATCAGGATTATTAAGTTGCAGTTTGTTCTTAATTGCCAGCCCCCGTTCATAGGCTCGTTTTGCACTATCATATTCTCCTACTCCAGAATAGGCCTTTCCAAGATTATCCAGGCTCGCTGCTAGCGTATAATTATTAGAGTCAGTATGTTGTTCATAAATCTTTATAGCGCGTAAAAGTAATGGTATTGATTTGTGATCCAAGCCATTGGATGTATAAAAAGAAGCCAGATTATTAAGAGTAAGTGCTAAATCAGGATGGCTTTTTCCATGTAACTGCTCATCCAGAGCCAACGCGTGGAGGTACAATGGTTCACATTTATTATAATAACCCATATCTTCATAGAGCAAAGCAAAGTTGGAAAAAAGACCAGCCCTTAACTTCAACTCCTTAGTTGGCTCTTTGTCTAAAATCTCCTGAGCCTGTTTATAAATATGCTCAGCCTGAACATATTTATTTTGATCTTGATAAGATGCACCTAAAATAACTAAAAATGGGACTCGCTTAACGTCATCTTTTCGATGCTTCTTATCAAAAAGGTTCAATGATCTTAAGGCATAATATTCTGCTTTATCATAAATTCCTTGTTCACTATAATTCCTGGCAATAAGATTTAACGTTGCAACAGCGGAATAACTATCCTCACCATATAACTTTTCAAAAAAAAGCAAAGCCTTACGTAAAAATTTGTCTGCCTGTTTAAAATTTCCTTGGGTATAATAGGCGTATCCTAAATTAAAACAGCTCATGGGTAGATGTTTGATCTCTTTATTTAAGGCTATGATGTAAGCTTGCTTCGCGAACACCAAAGCCTTTTTACTGTAGCCCTGCCTTTTAGATTCCCAATACTGAGAATTTATATTTTCCCAAGGCGTTTTTTGTGCCCAACCCAGGCTTAAAAATAAACATAAGATTAAAGCAACAACTATTTGCCTCTTTATTTGAATTCGCATGCTCTACCTATTTCGTTTACAGGCTGATTAAGTGTCGTTGGCTCATCCCTCATTACGACCTCTCCAGCACTAAAAAATGAATGCTTATTATTGAGGATATTTAGGGAATTACTTCCTTTGAGTTAAGTTAGAGCGCCCGTATTCGACGACATCATAATACGGACTGCACTAGAAAGCATGGGAAATTACAATATCCTTAAATTATTCTTAGCCGCCAAAACAGTTGCATGGGAAGCACCTAATTTCTTTGTACCAATCGCTATGGCCTTTTCAAAATAAAACCTTGCTGCCTCTTTCTTACCTTGCTCAGAATACACCGTGCCTAAATTGTTCATATACGTCACTAAAAGCGGATGGTCTTCGCCATGCTTTTTTTCAATGATGGCTATAGCCTGCAAATATAACGGCTCGGCTTTATCATATTGTTTTAATTCACCATAAACATAGCCTAAGTTATTTAAACTTTGAGCGTATAAAGGATGCTCCTCCCCTAATGCTTTCTTTCTTATAGCCAATGAGCGTTGATAAATTGCCTCCGCTTTACTGTATTTCTTTTCTTCCAAATACAAGCCCCCCAAATTGTTTAGCCCATTAGCGATTAAAGGGCTTTCTGCTGGAAGTTTTTTTTCATAAATCACAAGTGCCTGTTGATATAAAGATTCTGCCTTTATGTAATTACCTCGTTCTTCATAAAAAGTCCCAAGGCTTAATAATGCGGTGGCGGTACTCGGATGTTCATTACCCAGCTTATTTTGATAGAGTGCTGCGCCCTTTTGGTATAACTCCTCTGCTTGTTTCTCTTTCCCTTGCGCGCTATAAACACCCGCCAAGTTATTCATATCTCCACCAATTGAGCGGTGATCTGCGGGAAGAAACCTCTGATCGATCGCTAAAGCTTGAAGATACAATTCTTCTGCTTCCGAAGAATGACCTTGTAATTGATATAATGCGGCCAAATTACTTAAATTCGTAGCATAATCAGGACCATTAATTTGCAGCTCTTTTTTAATTGCCAGTCCCCGTTCATAGGCATGCTTTGCATTCTCATAATCTCCTACTCCTGCATAAGCTAAGCCAAGATTATCCAGACTTTTTGTTAGTGTATAATTTTTAGAATCAGTATATTGTTCACCAATTTTTATAGAGCGTAAAAGTAAAGGTATTGCTTTGTGATACAAACCGCTTGCAGTGTAAAAAGTAGCCAGGTTATTGAGAATCAATGCCAACTCAGGATGGCTTTTTCCATACAATTGCTCCTCCAAAGCCACTGCTTGATGGTACAAGGGTTCGCACTTTTCGTAATAACCCATCTCTTCATAAAGACCAGCAAAATTAGAAAAGAGACCAGCTCGTAATCTCAAGTTTTTTATCGGCTCTTTATTTAAACTTTCCAAGGCCTCTTTATAGAGACGTTCCGCATTAGCATATTTATCTTGATTTCGATAAACGGTACCTAAAACAGCTAAAAATGGAACCCGCTTAACGTCATCTTTTCGATGCTTCTTATCAAAAAGGTTCAAAGCTCTCACAGCATAATATTCTGCTTTATCATATTGCCCTTGTTCACTATAATTTTTGGCAAGAAGATTTAATGCCCCAACCGCAAAATAACTATCCTCACCATATAACTTTTCAAAAAAAAGCAAAGCCTTACGTAAAAATTTGTCTGCCTGTTTAAAATTTCCTTGAGTATAATAGGCGTATCCTAAATTAAAACAGCTCATGGGTAGATGTTTGATCTCTTTATTTAAGGCTATGATGTAAGCTTGCTTCGCGAACACCAAAGCCTTTTTACTGTAGCCCTGCCTTTTAGATTCCCAATACTGAGAATCTATATTTTCCCAAGGCGTTTTTTGTCCCCAGCCCTCGCTTAAAAATAAAGATAAGATTATAGCAACAACTATTTGTTTGTTTACTTGAATTCGCATGTTCTACCTACTTCATTTACAGAAAGATTATCTGCCGTTTGCTCATCCCCCATTGCGGCATCTCTAGAACTAAAAAATGAATGCCTATTCACCTTTTTAGGCTCCAGAATAACGGGTTCCACTGCTGGAGACCTAGGCTTAGGTTTCATCTTATCCCAAACCTGACTTACCCCATCAACAATATGTGAGGATAAACCCGCTAGATAATGTGTTACTTGTGCACTCCAATATGCCTGAGCTTGAACCTGAGAAGAATGCATGAAAGTTGCTGCAGCTGTATAGTTGCCTTCACCTAATTGTTTAAGACCTTCTTCCCCCAAAGATTTACTTTGAGCCATACATAACTCTACTACCTTTTCATCATAAAGCAGCGTGTCCAAAACCCCTATCCCAACTAAACCCCAAGCAATAGGAGCGGCAAAAGAACCAGTAACTGCTTTTAAAGCAAAGTTGACTGTTAGATCCCCCGCAGTATATCAGCTTTTTCAAATAACAATCGCCCCATCGATTTTATCGAAGTGTGTGCTTTAAGCTTAGAATCATGAATAATCGCTTCAGCCTCTTCATCCACAAATAACTCTGCAATTTCAATTACTGAATGATTATTAAATTCTAAAGATCCTCCATATATAGCGCATAACCCTCCTTTATAAACGCTATCATTTATAGAAAAATCATTGTCATGCACATAAGTTATTGGGGCAATAAAGAGACAATTTTTAAGTGTTGTTAGTGCTTTATTATCATGAGTAAAATAATCCGAAAGCTTTATTAATGAGCTATTCGCACCAAAAAAACCTTGCTGCCCAACGTGTTGCGCTTCTAAATGACATTGATCAAGCACCAACTCGCCTTTATTTTCTATTTCGTTTAAAGAGGATTTTGTATTAAACAGAAGAGCTACAGCTTGTTCATCAATAACTAATTGTTCATCAACTAGAAATAACCCCTCCTGAGGCAGAGCCGAGTTTCCGATACGAACCTGAGTATCACCTCGAAAATGTAAATTACCCGTATGAATATGATTGGCTCCTAGAAATCTAAAGGTAGACAATTCCGTTTCATGTCCCAAAATTAATGATTTTGAGGTTAAAAAACATTCATTATTGGCGGTAAGATCCCCTTTCATTTCACTCTTAGTAGAAATGAGGCGCAACTTATCCACTACTGTTTTAACTGAAGTATCTTGTTTAAAAAATTGCGCACAAACATCAAATTGCCCCGAGGTTTGTACATCTGCAGCTTGATGAACATAAGCGGCATCGATAACTAAATTCTCTGATTTAACAGGTGCTAAAAGACCAATACCTTGACGGGCTTTTAAGAGAATAGAGCCTTGAGAGGTAATTTCATCATCCAACCAGAGCGCTTCTGCATCAATAGCTAGTATTGATTCGCACTCTAAAGAACCTTTAATAAATACAGGACCTTTTGCATTAATAAAACATTCTTTTGTTTTAAGGGCAGCAAATAAATTGATTTGTTTTTCAGTATAAGATTGAACTATTAACTTTCCATCCGGAGTAGAGTGCCATTCTAAAATCTTAGTGCCATTGTCATAAAGTTCCCCATGATTGTTCGTTCCAATTACACTATCCGTAATATTATATTCACCATTTTGATCAGCCTGAATTGAAGCCCGAGCATATTTCTGATTCGATTCAAACCAATCAATCTCAGATATATAGTCACCATTTACTTCGCGAGGTAATACTCCAAGATCATTTGTGCCAATGGTTAAAATTTTAATTGCGCTTGCCATTTTCCTTAGTTCCTTGCTTGCTAATAGTTGGAATGAAATTTACATAAATCTATTTGTTACATTCATAATGTTTGTAGGAGTTTTCTTTGCAGATGAAGCATCTGATGGTTAGCTATCCTCACTTTGATTTGAGCTGTGTAAACCATGCTTCGATAAAAGAGTATTTACATTTTCGGGAATGGTATCGGTTTGTTTCTGAGTGGTTTGAGTTAAAACAGATGATTGTAAGATTGCTAAATAAAAATGATTTTTCCATAATTTTCCATTCACAACAGACTCAGAGGGTTGCCTTTCCATATTGGTTTAAGATTGAAGAATTCGGAGAATACACTTAGGAGTTCTTTTTTTCAATATCGGAATTATAAAAAACACCGTGTTGAAATTAAACTCATTTATAGCTATTGGTTAGTCTCCTGATAACTAGAAGTACGTACCAAGATCCATGAGAAATTAATAATATTTAATATTTATTTTAATTATGATACAGTGCGATGCCTTTTTTTTGACCACAATTTGGAATAATAATAATGAAAAATAAAATACTATTTATTTGCCTTCTTCTGTCATCGCTGGTATTCAATGCAAATGCTAGTACACTCTTCACTGAAGTAACAAGTACAAATCAAGTTAAAACAGCTCAGCAAGAACCAGCAAAAACAGAAATCTTTATACATAATAATAGCGATGGAAGTGTTTGGGTATCAGTATATGGACATGTAGAGTTACTTATAAAAGGCTTCACGCTACGTTTGTATAGCAATGAGGTAGAAATAGATGAAGTACGCGTTAAGATGTCCAAAAGCATCTTTTCTGATGTTTTCTTCGACGGCTTAGTACCTAATCACTCTAAAATTAAAGTAAGAGATTACCTCGCTCCCCCTGCAACTGATTCTATTTCTTAATCATTGAGCCCCCCGTATTACGACTTCAGCGAATACGGGCTACGCGCCCTTCTTTTTATGTTGTAGAATGTAGTACTAGAATCCTATTGTAAGTCATCACATGAAATTTCCCTACAAAATCATTGACTTAACCCATGTACTAGAAAACATCATGCCAGCTTGGGATGGTGGTTGTGGCTTTAATCATGATGTTCAAATGGATTATTCTGATTGCCATGGTGAAGATAAATTCCGGGTGATGAAACTAAGTATGGATGCGGGGATTGGCACCCATATGGATGCTCCCAGTCACTGTATTACGGGCGGAAAATGCATTGATGAGTTTGATGTGAGCGATTTATGTATGCCCTGTATGGTCATTGATGTTTCAAGTAAAGCCCATGAGCATTATCGTGTATCCGCTCAGGATATTAGTGATTTTGAAAGTCTGTATGGCCCAATTAGGCAGGGTACATGCGTTATGATTAAAACAGGTTGGGAACGATTCTGGAGGGAGTCACTAAAATACCATAACAACCATGTGTTTCCTTCTGTTTCAATTGAAGCCGCTAATTTATTGCTTGAACGTGGTGTGGCTGCACTGGGTATTGATACCTTATCGCCAGATTGTCCGGAATATGGTTTTAAAGTCCATCAAGCTTTTTTAGGAAAAGGCAAAATATTGATAGAAAATGTGGCAAATTTGGATAATATGCCACCAACAGGGGCTTTTGTCATGATTTGCCCACTTAAGGTACGTGATGGGACAGAAGCACCAATAAGACTATTGGGGTTACTTTCCTGAGTTAGCGCATCAAAAACCCACATTACCCCGTCCAGCACCTTTAGCTTGGTACAAAGCTTCATCCGCATGTTTAATTAATGAATTGATATCATTTAAATGAGTTAAAATTGCACAACCAATACTGCATGTAACGTGAAAGCTAGATCCATCAAAAGGCAAAGGAATTGCCGCAACCACATCACAAATTTGCCGACTAATTCTCAGAGCTTCGTTTAGATCGGCATTTGCTAATACCGCTAAAAACTCATCTCCACCATAACGTCCTAATGCATCTTTGGGACGAAGTATTGCACGTATTTTTTCCACAATAGTATTTAGAACCTCATCTCCAGCTGGATGCCCATAAGTGTCGTTTACCTCTTTAAAACAATCGACATCAATCATCAATATTGCAAGGCAGCTATCTTGAATATTTTTTAACTCCATTGTAACAATGTCAAAAATAGCGGCTCTGTTCCAACAGTGGGTTAAAGGATCAATGCGACTCTTCAGCTCGAGCTCTTCATTTTGTTGTGCTAGTCTAACTTATGCCTCGGACAGCGCATGAAAATTTAGCTCCTGCTCCACTAATGAAGCAAGATCTCGCAAGGTTTCTTGTTGTTTTCCAGTGAATCTACGAGGTTTATTATCACCAACACAAAGCACACCAATACGTTCACCTTCAAAATGGATGGGAACGCCGGCATAAAAAACCCAGGTATCAGTATAGGCGATAGGCGCTATCAAAAAAACGGAGGTCTTTGCGCGCATCAAAGGTTACACAAACCTCTTCCTCTAAAATGGTATGATGGCAATAAGAGTCTTTTCTTATCCCCATGATTGCCTTTAAACCCTGAGCACTTTTAATCCAGGCTACTTTCTCACCCAAAATATCAATCACAGCCACTGGCACGTTAAAAATCCTACGTGCTAATCGCGTAATTTTATCAAACCGTTCCTCAGCAGGTGTACCTAACATCTGCGATTTTTGAACAGCAGCAAGGCGTTGTTCTTCATTGGGCAAGTAAGGGGCTTCAGGCATTCTTGCATCTCTAATTAAGTTTTAAAAACAACTATGTCTAATATAGTACTAAATTATAGCAGCGCTTTTGATTTATTTATGGTTTTCTATTTTTATCAATTTCACTCACTAATTTTTAAAAAAACACACATACACCAAAATATTCAATACGATTAACGGTAAGCCTAATTTAATAAATTCAAAAAAACCAAAGCCCTTAATTCCTCGTTTTTCACTATTTTGAATGATAATAATATTACTTGCCGCACCTAAAATGGATAAATTACCGGCAATCGTGCTTCCAAATGCTAAGGTTATTAATTGAGAACTTGTGTGAGCTGAGTGCAACAATAAAGGCAAGTAAAGCGCTACTAGAGGAACATTAGAAATGAATTGGCTTAAAAGAATACTAATTCCTAAAATCGCAATTGGACTAGTTAGCGAAATATGATAACGATGAATATTCTCCTGAAAAAAACCACTATCCCAAACGCTTTGCATCAGCACGAAAGTGCTCGCGAAGAAAATTAATGTTCCCCAATCTAGGTTCCTTAGAAACACCCATTTCTGTTTACTTAATAATAAAGGGACTGCAGAAATAAGTGCTATATAACTGAAATTAATCCTAAATGATGAAGGAGAGAAATCCATAATAATTTTAGTAAATACCAGGGAAAGCATAATAATTAAACTTAACTTTACTAAAATAACTTCCTTAGAATTGCGAATCTGAGCAGGTATTACTTTTTCGATAGGTTCATCCAGTTGTTCTTTATAAGCAAAATAAATAAGCGCATAACAGATAATAAGATTTAAACTAGTTGGAATGGCTAAGGGTTTAATGAAATCCAGAAAGGGTGAGGACATCCCTCCTTTAACCGCGATAAGCAAGTTTTGTGGATTACCCACCGGACTTAGGGCGCTTCCAATTGTCACGGAAAAGGCTAAAGCAAAGAGTAAAGGTTTAATTAAACTTTTATGTGATTTGCATAATTGCAGGATAATTGGCGTACCAATAATCGCAATAGTATCATTCATAAGTAATGCAGCACTTGTTCCGAGTATAAAAACAATAATGAATAAGGCTTGTTTTCCTGTATGCGCATGATAAAAAATATCATTCGTTAATTGTTCTAAATACCCGCTTTCCTCGGCAGCTTGCGCGATAAAAAAAACACCCAATAAATAAGCCATAACCTCTGGATCAATCGCTGCAATTCCATGCGCTGGTGTTATTTGTTGGCATAATAAGGCGACAATAGCGCCAAAAGCCATAATTGCCCAAATAGGAATAATTGTTCTAGCAACCCGACGTAATGCAATGGCAACGAGGGTAATAAAAAGAATAATCACTGCCAATGGCATTTTAGTTCCCGCCCTTATTAAATTAATCCATTATGTATGAGTGAATCATCTGCAATGTAAATAGTACCTATTTGCTTTAGCCCTAATACTATCCTTTAATTAATATACCTATCTAGATTGTTGCAAATATCATGTCTAATTATCATGTTGAACAGATGACCCGTGATGAAGTGACACTGGCTGTAGATTGGGCAAGACAGGAAGGATGGAATCCCGGTCTCCATGATGCAGAATGCTTTTATCAAGCCGATCCCCATGGCTTTTTTGCAGGTAAGCTTAATAACCAAATAATCGCTGTGGGCTCTGCTGTCATTTATGATGAGCATTTTGCCTTTTGTGGTTTTTATATTGTTGATGAAAAATATCGTGCTCAGGGATATGGCATGCAACTTACTCAAGCCAGATTAGCCTATATTGGTAATCGCAATGCAGGTATTGATGGTGTTTTGGAAATGACGGATAATTATGCACGTATTGGCTATCGTTTTGCTCATAATAATGCGCGTTACGCCTTAGATAATAAGCAAATCATGCCAAAGACTCTAGAGCATCTTGTTGATTTAAAAAAAATTCCTTTTGAGCAATTGGCTGAGTACGACCGCCATCACTTCCCGGCTCCTAGAGATAAATTTCTCGTAAATTGGATTAAACAAGACCAAGCTTTGGCTTTAGCCTATGTCACAGAAAGTCAGCTGCGGGGTTATGGCATAATTAGAAAATGTTTTCAAGGATATAAAATAGGTCCGTTATTTGCAGACACCCCTGCAATTGCAACCAATTTATTTGAGCAGTTGGTAGCCCATGCCCAAGGCGAAATAGTCTTTCTTGATATTCCTGAAAATAACCCTTTTGCGGTTGATTTAGTTGAGCAGTACGATATGACGAAAGTATTTGCTACAGCCCGGATGTATTTAAAAGGAGCTCCTGATTTATCTATTGAAGGTATTTATGGAATTACGTCATTTGAGTTGGGATAAAAAACCAAGTAAGCCGTATTAGCACAGCGTAATATGGCTACTTATTCTCTGAGCCCTACTCCATTAAAACAAATTGACTTCCCCTTTATTTAAGGTCAAGATTCGCCATTAATCTAAGCCAATATCGGTTGTGGGAGCAATGGAAAATATGAACCCTTTCGCTAAGAATATAAATTACTCTGTTGGCTTATTTATAAAATTTCTTTTACTCCTTATTCTCATCAGTATCTATGTTCCTTTTGCACCCAAAATGCCCGCATCAACACTTGATTCGTCATGGGCTGTGGGCTTAAATCAGGCGGTAGTTCAAGGACTTGCTTTTGGTAATGAAATTATTTTTACCTTGGGACCATACTCCTTTATTTATACTAAAACCTATCATCCTGAATTAGATAGGTTAATGATTGGTGGGAGCTTGTATTTAGCCCTTAGCTATTGGCTTTGTTTGCTTCTGTTAATAAAAGAACTTCGTTGGTCTTGGGCTTTATCCTTTTGCTTTTTCCTGTTTATTATGGTCTATGCTCGAGACTCGTTGCTTTTTTCCTATCCCTTACTTGTTGGGATCTATTGCTATAAAACCCAAGTCTCAGCAAAGCACTCCCCTTACATTCCCTACTGGTCAGTTCTATTCTTTGCTCCATTTGGATTAATGATTTTAGTCAAAGGTTCATTATTACTGTTATGTATTACTATGAGCATTTTGTGTGGCCTATTTTTTGTTAGCCATAAGAAAGCTCCGCTGGCTTTAATTGCGATGTTTGTCCCCCTTTTTTCTATGATGTTATTTTGGATTGCCATTGGACAATCCATCACGAATCTCCCCTCATTTTTGGGTGGTAGCCTCTCTCTTGCCTCAGATTTTACGGAAGCGATGTCAGTAAACGGCAATAAGGATGAAATTATTTTATATTGCCTTAATGCGCTCGCTCTTGTGGGAAGCATCGTCTGGCAAAAGAATATTCGCGGAACGAAAAAATTATTCTTATTCTGCATTTTGTTTGTCTTTTTATTCATGTCTTTTAAAGCAGGATTCGCCCGTCATTATGGGCATGCATTAATTCCGGGAACCTCCATCATGATGGCAACCTTATTTTTGTCTTTACTAATTAATAATACAAAGCTATTGATTACCTTATTCTGTATTTCCCTAAATACCTGGTATGTTATTAATAATCACTATACCCATTTATCGATTAGTGATAACTTTAAATCAAATTATTCTTCTGCCTGGCATGGACTTAAAAATCGAATAAACAATCCCAATTCATTGAAGCAAGACTTTGCCCTCTCAATGAACTTTCTGGGTCAACAAGCAGAATTTCCCGTTTTTCAAGGCACTACGGATATCTATTCATACAACCAGTCTTATTTAATTGCCTCAAACAACCGATGGGCTCCTCGGCCCGTATTCCAGAGTTATTCAGTATTTAATGCCAGTTTAGCGGAAAAAAATAAACAACATTTACAAGGAAAAGCTCAGCCCGATAATATTATTTTTAAAATTGAACCAATCGATGAGCGCATTCCTGCTTTGGAAGATGGCAAAAGCTGGCCATTGCTTTTAGCAAACTATCAACCAATTGATTTGAAAGATGATTTTTTATACCTTCGAAAAAAGAAAGCTCCTGTAAGGGGAAAAAATGCTCTTACTTTATTAACCAAAGAACAGCATTTACTTGGAGAGTCAGTACCCGTTCCAAAAGCACAGGCCCCAATTTATGTGGAAATTGAAATTACCCCTACCCTTCTAGGACGTGCCGCAACACTGCTTTTTAAACCCAGCCAACTATATATGACATTTACATTGGAAAATGGCATAAACAGACAATATCGTATTGTGGCGAATATGGCAAAATCAGGCTTTTTATTATCCCCTCTGATCGAAAATACCACAGAATTCACTTTATTGTATGTGAAAAATAGCTACTTAAATGAAAAGAATGTCGTCTCATTAGCTCTTTCTACCGAGGATGAACATAGTTGGTTATGGAAGCGTGACTATGTAATTCATTTCAAGCAGTTAACTTATTAAGGCTATAATCAAATTAATAGGGCTTCACAGGCATAAACCATGCGTGACTTAATAGGTTATGGCCCAGATGGATTTAATTTCTATTGGCCAAATAATGCTAAAGTAGCGATTAACTTCGTTATTAACTATGAGGAAGGCTCTGAGCTGAGCCCTGTTAACTGTGATGTCTATGCTGAAACACAGGGAATGGACTTCCCCTTTGCTTCCAAAGATGAAGGAATACGTAATCTCAGTGCCGAATCCTTCTATGAATACGGAAGCCGTGTTGGCCTCTGGCGATTACTTAGGCTTTTCGATCGGTATCAAATTCCTCTTACTTTTTTTGTTACCGGTCAAGCATTGCTCTTAAATCCTTTATTTGCGCTTTACCTTGCTCAAAATAATCATGAAGTTGCGAGCCATGGCTGGCGTTGGATTGATTACTCACGTGTACCACGAGAGGTTGAAAAAGAACATATCATTTTATGCATTGAAACTTTGGAAAAACTAACTGGGCAAACACCAAAGGGCTGGTATACCGGAAGACGGAGTGAAAATACCCGCGAGTTGCTTTTAGAAATTGGTGGATTTACTTATGATTCAGATAGTTATGCTGATGAGTTGCCCTATTATCATGATCAGCATTTAATTATTCCTTATTCTCTTGATTGTAATGATTTTAAATTTACCACCAATCCTGGTTTTGTTACTTCACAAGCCTTTTATGAGCAGTTGATCGCTAGCTTTAATTATCTCTATGAGGAAAACCGTTCGGTTATTATGACGGTAGGATTACATCCTAGACTCAGTGGTAGGCCTGCCCGTTGCCAAGCGATTAAACAGTTTTTGGATTATTTGCTACAGTATGAAGATATATGGATAACTCAGCGGATTAGTATTGCTAACTATTGGTTGAAGGAGTTTCCCGTTGTATAAGCTAGAAAGGAAGCACCCAAGAGTTCGTATCTCGAATCCTGGGTGCTCACTTCGTTGGCAATGGCATTCTACCTTTGGCATGACCGCCTATTTAAAATTAAATATAATTAAATAGCGATAAATTTTGCAAACGCACAAAACTTTCTTGTGCTGCTTGTAAATTTACTAACTCTTGATTGAACTCCGTTGCAACATCAACAGGATTAGTATCCGTTAAGGTCTTTAAGATTTCCTTACTCATATCGATCAAGTCCTGATTCGAATCAGATGATCGAGAAACCTGATTCATTCGAGAACCAATACTTGCAAGCATATTGGTAAAATTCGTCAACGCGCTATCTATTTGAGCTAATATTTGGTTATTCTCAGTTACGGCAGAAGCCTTTTCTGACGCTGTAGAATAAGGCAAATTTAAATTGTTCACCATAGATTGAATCGTAGCAAAAATAGACGTATTCGTTGCAGGATTAATGGCAAAGGCATCCCCAGGGTTTGGCATACCAGACACATCTATCGTCATACCATTGAAACTAACGGACATTCCCTCTTGATATAAGGGTGCATCATCCGGTGAGCCGGAGGTAGGAATCACATTACCACTTGCAGCCCCACTCACCATGACAACTAATTCACCAGCAGAGTTTGATACAAAATTAATCGTATAATTATCAGGAATATACGCAGCCTCATTCGTTACAGATCCAGTACTTGTCGAAGCAGTACCTGTATTAGGGGTTGCGGTTTGACTCACAGTAAAACTACCATTTCCACCTGGTATATTCATGAAAATCCCATTGCCCGGATCATTAATTGCGATCTGTAAGCTTCCGGAAATAACCTGATAGCGAGTAGTACTGTCGCCATTATAGACATACTCTCCTGCGGCATTTAAAGAAAATGGCTCCGTAGAGGTTTGGCCACCCGCAAAAAGGTAATTACCATTATTATCTTTGGTATTTCCAAACGCTTGTAATTGCGTCAATATGTCACTAACTTCAACACAGTAAGCTTTACGTTGGATGTCAGATAAAGTACCGTTTCCAACCAAAACCTGAATATCACGTAAACGTTGCAAACTACTAACACTGTTCGTTAACAGCGATTCTTCTAAACCCAATGCATTTTGAGCATTAACGCAATTCGTCTGTAATAATTCAGTCGTGCTCACACGCTGATTCAACCACTGAATTTGCGCATATGAAATGGGGTCATCAGAGGCATATTGTACCTTAACCCCCGTGGCAAGCATTTCTTGCAATTTTGACACACGCATTTGCTGAGTTAATAAACTACTTAATCCAGTCTGATACACCTGATTTGTTGAAATACGCATTTATCACCTCATCATCTCAAACAGCACTTGCATCATTTGATTAGAAACTTCAACTAACTTTCCTGCAGCTGCATAAGCCTGCTCGAGCCTCAATAAATTTGCGGCTTCCTCGTCTAAGTTCACCCCGCTTTTACTTTCTTGAAAATAAAGCGCTTGTTTGTACAACACATCAAAAGCTTCATACCGCGTTTTTGATTGGCGAGTTTGACTACCGACACTGGAAAGCAAGTCCGAATAACAATCAAAAAGTGACTCATTACCACCATCAAATAATTGTGCTTGTTGAAGACCTGCCAGTAATAAACCATTCGTGTTATCACCAAAGCCACCTTGGTTATATTCAGCAGTAAAACTATCTCCCGCATTAGGCATTCCAGATAGAACAACCGAATAAGAAGGGTTTGTTGCATCAGGAATTTGTACCACATTGTCCATGTTAGGAGTAAAGGGTAAGGGACCTGCAACAGTAGTGCCTGTAGTTACATCAACCACATTAAACTCGGTAGGCGAAGTAAAATTAATCGCGTATTGATCCGATACGCCCGAGGTATTAAATACCGTACCTAAAGCTATATTTCCAACTCCAGTATTGCTTGTGGCTGCAGAAGTTCTAACGGGTGACGCCAAAGCCATTAAATTAGGATCACTAATTAAGAGCTCTAAATCACGCGCAGCGCCACGTGTAGGGATTAATGAGTAAGAATCATTATTAACTAATTTACTAATGTCATCGACCGTAATTGTCATTCCATCAACTTCAATTTGCCCTGCTGGAGGAGCTGGTGGATTGCTTGACCAATTAAGCGTCATACTCGTGCCATCAGACTGACGAATAACACGTACCTCATTTGTTCCGGTATCATTAACAACTAACTGATAGTCACTTAATTTCATTTGTGAAAGATCAGAAATAGCCACGGACAATACACCAGTGCCTGCATTCTCTGTAGAAGAAATCGAACGCTTTAACTGCGCCGCACTGCTGTTATAGTCAGTAAAATAATCTTGTCCGACTTGATTATAGAGATCCATACCTAATTTGTTTTGAGCATTGAATCTTTGCGCCAAACCAATCGCCATCAGTCCTACTGTTTGGCTAGTTTGCGCAATTATATTGCTCTCATAACTCATTAGACCACCTAAGGTTCCAGTAGTTAATTCAGCAGAAATATCCAACTGGCCTGCCCCGCTGCCTAATAAAACGCGAGTACCTAGTGTATTCAATGGATCAAACTGTACAGATAACGTTCTTTGGTTTGGGCCAGCGACCAACATTTCCCCAGAGCCAATTCCAACATTTACTGTACCATTATCCTGGACGATGACCGTTAAATCGGAGAACTCGGCCAACTCTTTAAGTAGTTGATCGCGCTGATCTAAAAGTTCAGGTGAAGTAGGATTTCCCATGATTTCTTCATTGAATGCAACCAAATCTGCGCCGATTTGATTAATTCGATTGGCAATCATAGTAATTTGGGAGGTCGTATTTTCTTGAATTTGATCCAAATTAGATTGCAAGAAATTAAATTGTTGCACCAATAATTGGCTTTGGCTTAAAGCCACGCCTCGTGAAGCTGCACTGTCAGGCGCGTTGTTTAATTGATTAAATGCATCAAAAAATGATTGCATTGCGGCAGAAATACTACTGCCATTTTGAGAGATTAGCTGATCAATCTGGCTTGCTTGGTTATAAAAGGCCTCATATTGACTACGAGTGCTTAATGCTGCTCTCATTTGAGTATTGGCAAATTGATCGGCATTGCGATAAATAGAGGTAATAGAAACCCCTGTCCCTACATAAACGCCACCATAACGCTCTGACATCGCATCGGTTAACAATATACTTTGTTTGGAATAACCGGGTGTTCTCTGATTTGCTATATTATTAGCGGTTACATCCAACGCATATTGGAAGGCATTTAAGCCTGAATACGCGATACTCAAAATCGACATAACTGTTCACTCCCTGACCTATTATTTCGTTACCATTAAACTTGGAACTGTCTTCCTTACGTTAGCGAAACGCAAACTGTCCCTAGTATTTATTAGCTTACCATAATAATTCTAATATTATCATAGTTTTATTATTAAACCTGGGCGGATAAATCGCAACGTTGGATTGCCTGATTTAATTCATCTCCGCGATAAATAGATAAAATTTTTGTACTGTATTCTGGATCCGTAGCATAACCTGCTTTATGTAACTCACGTACATAACTTTCAGGGTTAGCCGCGCTCGCTAAAGCGCCTTGATAACGTCCATCTCGCTGAATCAATGAGATGTAATCCTCAAAACCTTGCTCTATTGAAGAATATTTCCTAAATGATGCATTTACCTTAATAGGTGTATCGGCAATATATTCCGTTGTTTTAACATTAACCGAATCATAGTTACTATTAGCACCTGTCTTGATATTAAATAAGTTATTGCTGCTATTTCCTTCAGCATCTTTCGTAATAAATTTGCCCCATCCAGTTTCTAAAGCTGCCTGAGCCATTAAAATCTTTGGATCCAAGCCAATAAGAGAAGCTGCTTCTTTAGCCTTGGGCCAAATGGATTTCACGAAATCATCTACCGTAGTTGCTGGTTTATTTGTGTCAATAGTGGTCAGTTGCTGCGGAGTTATATACTGTATGGGGGAAGATGCTGTTGGCATAGCAATCGGTGCCGCATTCTGGCTTGGAGTTTGTGGGTTATTAACCGACTCTAAATGCCGGGTAAGCATCGCAGCAACACCAATACCTCTTGATCCAGAAATATTGCTCGCATATTGCGCATCCAACATATCCTCAAAGGTTTCTCGATTTTTGCCTCTAAAAGGGCTGGAGTCATCAAGAAAATGTTGTCCCATACGCATACTTTTTAGCATGGACTGTATAAAAATCCCTTCAAATTGTCTGGCTACTTCAGGTGCAGCTCCTTTGGCATCAGTAGCTGCCTTCGCTTTTAAATCAGCCAAGGCTGAAAAATCACTGGTTGCAATGCCATGTAACATAATAACTATCCTTTTCAATTAACCTAAAGTCTAGCTCAAAAAAAGAGCAAGTTCTTTTTTCCAAGTATTTTGATGCGTTTTTATTTCTGCCTAAAACGAAAGGCTTCCAATTATCCCTAAGTTTTATTCGACTTTCAAAACAACCTAATTACCGCGGCTTGCCACGGTAATTAGGGTTATCGTAAAACTAAGGATGAATCACCTATCTTATATCACGATCAAGGTTGCATTCAATGCACCAGCCTGCTGTAAAGCTTCAAGTATCGCAATTACATCCGCTGGTGTTGCCCCTACAGCATTAATACCTCTAACAATATCTTTAAGTGTGGTGCCTTTAGGTAATACAAACGCGTGATTATTTTTCTGGGCAATATTTACCTGGGATTGCTGTCTAACCACTGTTCTGCCACCTGCAAATGCATTCGGCTGGCTAATTACTGGTGTCTCAGTAACACTTAATACGAGATTACCATGAGATACTGCAGCTGATTTAACAATAACATTTGATGAGATTACCACCGTACCTGTACGCGAATTTATAATAATTTTGGCCATCGGCTCGGCAGGCTTAAATTCTATATTTTCTATAACGGAAACATAATCCACTCGTTGTGACATTTTAACAGGTGAAGTCACCACTACAGAAGTCGCATCCAAAGCCTTAGCAGTACCTGGGCCTAATTGTTGATTAATTGCATCCGACATACTTTTAGCTGTAGTAAAGTCAGGGCTATGTAAGTTATAAGTGAGGTTTTTAGTAAAATAAAATGGGTTAGGAATATCCGCTTCTATTGTCGCACCATTGGGAATACGCCCCCCACTTGGAACGTTGACTGTAACACTCGAACCATCACTTCCTGAGGCACTAATACCTGAAACGATGACGTTTCCCTGAGAGATTGCATAAATACGGCCATCAGCTCCTTTTAGAGGCGTCATTAATAAAGTACCACCTAACAAACTTTTCGAATCACCTATGGAGGAAATATTAACATCCAAAGTTTGTCCTTTTTTCATAAACGAAGACAAACTGGCTGTTACCATAACTGCTGCCATATTTTTTGAGTTAAGTTTGGTACCTGGTCTAATATTAACACCCAACTGCGTCAGCATGTTTGCAAAGCTATCTTCAGTATAACGTGTGCCATTTTTATCACCGGTACCATTTAAACCAACTACCAAGCCATAGCCGATTAATTGGTTAGTACGCACACCAGCCAGCGTTGCCAAATCTTTGATCCGTTCAGCATAAACCTGATTTAACAGCAGGTTTATTGCGAACAGGCATGTAACCATCAGCACTCGCCGCATTACTGTTCCTTTCATTATTATAAATATCCAAATATTAATGCCACCAAGCAAGCTTGATCAGGTTGAGCACGCAAGCCCAACCCCAAATAACACAATTAGGTTGGGAATAATGGTCCCCACATAATTCGAGCCAACCACCCTTGAGCATTCGTATTATTAACCTGACCTGTTCCGCCATAAGAGATTCGTGCGTTGGCAACACGATCTGATGTAATCGTATTATCGCCTTTAATATCTTGGGGCCGCACAATACCAGAAAGGCGAACATATTCTTCGCCCTGATTTATTTTTACCCACTTTTCTCCTTGAACAACCAAATTACCGTTAGCTAAAACTTTGGCTACGGTTACTGAAACATTACCAGCCAACTTATTATTTTGCACCGCTTGTGCTGAACCGTTAAACTGGCGCTGATTATTTAAGTCAAAATCCATACTGTAACCGCCTCCAAGAGAAATAGGACGCCCCAGAAATAGTTTATTGGTTACCTTATTGGTATCATTTTTCATTTGCTGGAGTGTCGCATTCTTGGTCGCATTTGTATTTTCAATTAAAAGCACCGTCAATATGTCCCCTTCATGCCGGGCTCGATTGGTCTCAAATAGAGGTAGGGCAGTTTCAGGATCATAAATAGCTCCGGTTTGCCTTCTCAACTGTTTGGGATCAGGCGATACGGGATAAGTGGGTGCATAATCGGGACTTTTTCCTGCTACAGGCGGATTTAAAGCCTCACATCCGCCTAAAAAAAGTGTTATACAACCAACTGTTAAAAAGTTAAGTAATTTCATTGGTCTAATCTTCTTAAACAGTCTGATTTAAGTATTGCAACATATTATCTACAGTTTGCATTCCTTTCGCAGTAATTTCATAGCTACGCTGAGCCTGAATCATATTCACCAATTCTTCGACAACATTGACGTTTGATGCTTCCAAATTATTCTGTAATAAGGTACCTAGACCGTTATTTCCAGGGTTATCAAGAATTGGGTTTCCACTTGAGGGCGTTTCAACAAATAAATTTTGACCCAATGGCTGAAGTCCTGCTGGATTCATAAAATTAGTAAGCTGGATTGTGCCAAGATTAGTGGGAGTTGTAGAGCCTGCTACAGTAGCGCTAACCACCCCATCCTGGCTAATCGTAACACCCAGAGTCTGTGCAGGTAAGGTAATTGCAGGCTGCAATAAATAACCGTGGCTATCCACAATCTGCCCTGTGCTATCAATTGTAAACGCCCCATTACGGGTGTAAGCCTGAGTACCGTCTGGCATCAAAATAGTAAAGAAACCTTGTCCCTGAATTGCAATATCATAGGCGTTATTAGTATTCTGAATGCTTCCTTGTTGAAACATTTTTTGGGTAGAAACCAAATGGACCCCTGTTCCTGTATTAATACCCGTTGGGACAATGGAATTTTCTGATGATTGAGCTCCAGCCTGACTAGAAGTTTGATAGAGTAAATCTTCAAATTGAGGCCTATCACGCTTAAAACCAGTAGTGTTTACGTTAGCCAAGTTATTTGCAATTGTACCAATAGTTTTTTCTTGAGCTTCCAAGCCCGATTTGCTCACCCATAATGCTGGTTGCATGTAAATCTCCTACATTTATTCAAAAATAATCCACATTACTTAAAATTAAAAACTTAGTTAATCAGCCAATAGTTGGGTTAGCTTTTGAGCATTTTCCCCCATAGTGGATAACAAGTTCATATGAGTTTCGAAATCTCGTCCAGCATTAATCATTGCAACCATTTGCTCTACCGCCTGAACGTTAGAGCCTTCAAGCGCACCACTGGTCAACTTAAGGGTATTATCCGCAGGAGCAACCCCCCCATTCTTTAATTGGAATAAACCATCTTTACCTTTAGTGATGCCGGCAGGATCTAAAGAAACCATTTTAATTCTATCCACTGTGGTAGCAGATTGAGGACCGTTTCCGGTGGGTACAATCGTTATGGTGCCATCAGTACCGATGTCAATATTGGTTGCAGGGGGAATAGAAATCGGACCACCATTTCCAATGACTTGTTTACCGGATGCAGTAACTAAGAAACCATTTGCATCGATATTGAGGCTTCCTGCTTTGGTATAGGCTTCTTTTCCATCACTGCCGCGCACGGCTAACCACCCTTTACCATTAACCGCGACGTCCAGGTTGCGCCCTGTTACAACAATGGGCCCGGGAGTAAAATCAGCAGCAGAAGGATTTTGGACAGTAAAAGATTGACCGTAATTATTGCCGCCCTTGGCGCCTTGAACATAGAGTGTTTGTGCTTGGTACATATCGGCTCTAAAACCGGTAGTGCCTACATTTGCCAAATTATTTGCAATCACTTCCTGACGGGCGAAATTACTACGCCCGCCATTAGCAGCATTATACAAAATAGGATCCATTAATTAGCCCCTTAACGCATGTTGATAATCGTTTGCGTGATGGCATCACCAGTACGAATTGTTTGCGCATTGGCTTGGAAATCACGTTGAGCCCCAATCAAACTAACCAGCTCCCCGGTTAAATCAACATTCGACTGTTCTAAACTACCAGAGCGAATATCACCAAAACTACCGGTTGTTCCGATTCCAATTAATGGCTGGCCTGAAGCTGCTGTGGCAGACCAACAAACATTGCCTATATTTTGTAAGCCTTCAAGATCTGCAAAGTTAGCTAATTGGATTTGCCCCATAGCTAAGGTTTGACCGTTAGAATAACTTCCAGAAACCGTACCATCAGCAGCAACTTGTAATCCTGATAAATTACCCGTGGTGTATCCATTCGAGTTAGCTGACTGAACTGCAAATGGGCTGCCAAACTGAGTACAATTTGATAAATCAACATTTAAATTCAGTGGATTAGCACCATTAGTTAATGTCATTGATAAAGGAATCAAATTACTTGCTAATGGTGTTCCAGTGGTATCTTGGGCCAATGAAAAAGAACCATCAGAATTAAAATTAACCGCATAGAGGTTCGCGCTATTGCCTGGTGTCATAATGGCAGGGACATCTTGGTTATCGATCTGGAACGCCACATACCATTGGTTTTCAGTTCCTGGAGGGGAAGCAGCATCAGGACTTCCTGCGGCAGCCGCAGCATTCGCTTTGATGAAATACATGCTCAACACATGTGAATTACCTAAGCTGTCATAAATCGTCATTGAGGTTGTATTATTATAAGTATCACTGACAGGGGCAGCACCTCCAGCCCAATCAGCTGCAGGGGGTGTACTACCCGAATTCAAGTTAAGTCCTGCAGTTACTGTACTACTTGCCTGTGGAGCCAGATTTGCCTGATTCACTTGAATTTTACCAGTTGATCCAGTGATATTTCCTGAAGCATCAGCCAAATAGCCGGTAAGAAATTGGCCAGTGGAATTAGTAATGTAATTTTGATTATCTAGGCCAAATTGCCCAGCACGTGTATATACGGTGGTACCTTGGTCATTCAAAATAAAAAAGCCGTTACCACTAATAGCAAGATCTAAAGTGTTATTGGTATTGGTAATGGTACCATTTTTAAACATTTGCTGAACTTGGGTGAGCATCACCCCGCCACCCACAGTGGTACTTCCTCCCGAGTTATAACCACCAAAAGAGTAAATATCACCAAAATTAGCACGTGACCCTTTAAAACCAACGGTTGAAGAGTTTGCAATATTATTACCGATTACATCCAAATGGCTTGATGCCGCGTTCAGTCCGCTTATACCAGTATCAAAAATCATTTTAGTCTCCGTCCTATACCGTTATTTGTTTTACCTGGTCTAATGAAACTGCTCCGACCCCAGCAACATTCAGTTTTAAACCATCGCCATTTTGGCCAAGGCTCACGCTATCTACGTTGGCAGAGGTCATCGTCCTAAATGCAACCTCTTTGCCCATATACTTAGCATGTACTGCTACTTTGTATTGCCCCTCTGGTAAGCGGTTTCCATCCTGCCCCATGCCATCCCAAGCGAACTGATAGAATCCTGGTACTTGTGGACCTAAAGGAATAGTTTTTACCAGCTCGCCCGATGCACCATAAATAAATGCATTGATATCGCTTACTCCGGGTGGAATATCAATAGCCGTTTTTACTTCGCCTTCTTTATCCAATTTAAGGCTATCGCTATTGACTAAAACTTTACGCCCTACTAATGCAGAAGCTTGTAGTGCCTGATTTGATTGCAATGAGTTTGCCATTTGCTGCATGGACTCTTGCATTTTATTAACGCCATCGTTTGTGCTAAATTGCGCGAGTTGTGACAAAAATTCACCATTTACCTGCGGCTGCATGGGATCTTGATTTTGAATTTGAGCGACCATTAACCGCAAAAAATCCTGCTGTCCCAAATTTTGGGGAGCCATTTGACCCGCTGACATCTGAGCCGCGCCGTTTACTCCATTTATTGAATTTGTTGTCATTCCCTTTCCCCTTACTCACCTAATTGCAAAGTACGTTGCATTAATTGTTTTGCTTGACTAACTAATTGAAGATTCATTTGATAAGACTTGGCAGCGGAAATAACGTTGGCCATTTCTTCTGCGTAATTGACATTCGGCGTATAAACATAACCATCCTTATCTGCTATAGGATTATCCGGTTGGTAATGTTTAATAGGATCTGCGTTGCTAACATAGTTTCCCTTTAGTTGCACGCCGGCCTTTACCTGATCGTCCATCCATTGATTTGCACCTTCTTGTATGGCTTTGAATACAGGGTATTGCACTCGATAAACATCATCCATATCACCCGTTTCTATGTTGGCATTACTTAAGTTTGATGTACTGCTAGTTAAACGTGCAGTTTCAGCAGTTAACGCTGAACCTGCAATATCAAAAATAGAACCGATAGACATCCCTACTCTCCTTTCAATGCAAGCATCATAGTTTTAATTTTATTATTAAGAAAAGTCAAACTTGCCTGATAATTCAGAGAGTTACGAGCAAATTCCATGGTTTCTAAATCTTTATCAACCGTATTTCCATCTAAAGCAGTTTGAGCCGTAACCCGAAACTTCGTATTGGCCGCAAGATCACCGTTCTTAGTGATATGATTCGCTGAAGTAACGGCCATTTGCTGTGCGCTTGCTGCCATTTGCTCTGCCAAAAAACTATTGAAATCAACATCTTGTGCTTTGAAATTCGGTGTATTGGCATTTGCCAGGTTATTGGCTAACAATGAGGATCTCTGATCTCGCCCAATTAAGGCCTTGGCGTGAATGCCAAAATAAGAGTCAAGATTTCGTGACATACATACTCCCTTATAACTTTACATCCCTCAGCACAAACATTGTGCCAATTCTAAATAAATGAGAAAATAACCCGTTGCAGCTAATCAACAATCCTCGAAGATTACATGCAACATCTAGCAATAGTCGATCTAATATAAATTTGAGTACTCGCCATGTCAAATACTTATGAACTTCCTGTAGATGCTATAGAACAAGTAAAAGCCTATCTTTTGCAATTACAAAACAATATTTGTACTATTATTGAAGATTTAGATGGTCACTCGCGATTCATTGAAGATGCGTGGAAGCGCCCTGCAGGTGGCGGTGGTCTCACGCGTGTGTTGACTCAAGGTAAGATCTTCGCAAAAGCTGGAGTAAATTTTTCTCATGTTTCTGGAGAACAGCTCCCACCTTCTGCTAGCGCGCATCGTCCGGAGCTAGCAGGTAGAAAATTTAGCGCCCTTGGCGTCTCTCTGGTGATACATCCCGATAATCCTTACATTCCGACATCTCATGCGAATGTTCGCTTTTTTATTGCAGAAAAAGAAGGTTTCCCTCCAGTTTGGTGGTTTGGGGGTGGGTTTGACTTAACACCTTATTATGGATTTGAAGAAGATTGTCGACATTGGCACCAAATGGCGCTAAATGCCTGCCAACCTTTTGGTGAGGACATTTATCCTCGCTTTAAAAAATGGTGTGATGAGTATTTCTTCATTAAACACCGTAATGAAGCAAGAGGTATCGGTGGTTTATTCTTTGATGATTATAATGAGATCAACTTTGAACATAGTTTTGCTCTAATGCAAAGTATCGGCGATCACTACATAAAAGCATACGCACCTATTGTATCGCGTCGAAAAGAACATCCTTTTGGAGTTCAAGAAAAAACCTTCCAAAATTACCGCCGTGGACGTTATGTAGAATTCAATTTGGTATATGACCGCGGTACTTTATTCGGTTTGCAATCTGGAGGCAGGACTGAATCAATTTTGATGTCGCTCCCACCTGATGTCTCCTGGGCGTATAACTGGCAACCTGAAGTAAATAGTTCTGAGGCTAAGCTTTACAGCGATTTTCTTCCGCCACGAGATTGGTTGGGTGTTAATAAATAATTATTAGGGTTAGCCGGTTGCTTGCAACCAGCTATACCAAACCAATTATCGGAACACGTTTTAAAAATCGCCATGCAAGCCATGCGGCAATCGCATTCAATCCACTTAAAATCAAAAATATTTGCGGAATGGCTGCACTAAAATGCAGAAACAACATGACCATTAATGAGCCTAAAACCATAAATAATGCATTATAAATATTATTTGCAGCAATAACCCGCGCCCTATTTTCTGGCGCACTGGCAACCTGTAAATAAGTATATAATGGCACTACAAATAAGCCCGCACTAAAAGCCAGTAGAAACAAATCAATCGCAATACGCCAATGAGTTTTATTGTTAAAAAAGGACTTGAATGTTAATAAAAATTCATGTTCCTGAACATAGGATGAAGCCCAATAGAGATCCGCGGTAAAACAAGTAAAAGCAAACATTCCCCAAGGAACTAAAGCTAGAGCAATTCGGCCTCGAAAAATGAAATTAACAGTCACAGAACCAGTGGCTATACCAAGAGAAAATAGTGCTAGAAAAAGAGCAAAAACACTAGTATTAGCGCCTAAAACATAGTTGGTATAATCCGGTAATTTGGTTAATAAAACCGTTCCCAAAAGCCAAAACCAAGACAAGATTAAGGTTGCCACTAAAATACCAAAATGCTCTGTTGCCTGTTTTATCAAGCGATACGTGGCACGCCAAAACTGAATATCAATCTTGAGGTTTGATGAAGTGGCTGGGGCACTAGGAATAAACAAAGCAGACAATAGGCCTAATAGAGCAACTAAAATGGTCATAAAAATAGCGATATAAGGTGTAGAACCTTTGATGCCTATAGCTAAACTCCCTAAGGTGGTTCCCAATAGAATCGCAATGAAGGTACTTGCATCAACCAGCCCTGTTGCTCCCAGCAAATCCTTTTTAGGCAGATGATCAGGCAAAATTGCGTATTTTATTGGCCCAAAAAATGTTGAATGAGTCCCCATTCCGGTTAACGTAAACATCATCCAAAAAATATTGCCATAATAAAGCGAAAAACTGCCAATAATCATTAAAATTACTTCAAAAATTTTAATGATGCGAATAACTTTTGTTTTATCGTATTTATCAGCAACTTGCCCTGAAGTGGCGGAAAGTAGAAAGAATGGCAATATAAATAAAGCACCCGCTAATGCTTGGTAATATTCTGACTGCGCCTGAGAATCAGTTAAATAATAACTAATCATGGTAAGCATTGCTAATTTAAATGCATTATCATTAAAGGCCCCCAAAAACTGAGTAAAGAAGAAAGGCAAAAATCGCCGTTCTTTAAAAAGGTAAATAATACCTACACCCATAAGGTATCCCTCTGTTCTACCAGAAAAATTGGCTAAGAATAATCATGTATTACCGGAAAGTAAATGCTTTCCGTGCAGCGTGCCCCCTGGTTTGCTTCCTCGTTCCTAGCAATAACGAACTATAAATTAATCTTTAATCCTCCCTTCGTCATTGAAATAGCCCAAGGTTCTGTGGCTTGAATTTCTGGCTTACATAATCGTTATCTTTGTGCAATACAATAAAATATTTCTTAATAAATGTTCAAAAACAGACCAACCCCTATGCTAAAATTAATAGGATATAGAACTTGTTTTGATAAGGATCGATCATGAGTAATGAATACATCGAAATCTATCAAGAGCATAAGTACCATGAGCAGAAAGATACGATTGATTCATTGATAGAAACTTTAGAACGATTAAAAAGTGACACAGAAAAACAGCAATCATCGTGGTTGCACTCTATCTTGCGTAGGACTAAAGATGGCTTGTTTGGTTTTTTTAAAGATTCGCTCCCGAAGTCAAATTCTCCCGAAACCCTGGTTATAATCGATCAAGTAATTGCAAATTTAAACGCATTAAAAAACAGTGAAATCTACCAAACAGAAGGTGAAACAGCAAATACTCAGCTAGAATTGTTGGCTATTTTAGGCCCTGCATCGAAAGCCCTTACTCCCACAAGCAAATTACACGATTTACTAAACAATATACTGTTTGATGAAGGTTCTAATTATTTTTCCATGAGAGAAAGCAGCATTATCGAGCCTTCACCAATAGAAATATTGTCAGGAGAAGAAGAGCCTTATGAGGAGAATGAACAATGGGCTGTGCCTTATATTGAAGAATTACTGCTCCAAAAGAATCTACCTCAAGATACTTTTTATAGTGAAGAAGAAAATCAACTTCAACTGGAAGATGACATTGGTGAGCACGTGCGCTGGGCGTTCAACCATATTTATAATTATGAATACCCTGATGGTGCTCAAGATGAAACACTAGCCCGGATTTATCATGGAATTGAGCACGTCAGTCGTGCTGCCGTATATGCCAAAGTTTTTGCGAATCTTTACCGGAAGTATGGAGATTTAGAAGCCGAAAATTTAAGTGAAGAAGATCTTACGCTAATACAAATCGCATTAATCTTTCATGATTCTGCGCGTGAAGATGAGGAAATTGACCACTGGGATCATGAAAGCGCTATATTTTTATACTACTACCTAACTCGGGTACTTGGAGTCGACATCAAAAAAGCTAAATTTGTGGCTGAGGCAACTGCAAATAAAGATCCCAGCCCTGAAAAAGGATATTTTGAGCTTATTGAACATGAAGATAGTGAAATTTTTTGGCAATTTATCAAGAACGAAGAAAACTCCTTCCCAGAAAAAAATATTTTTCAAAAAATCATTCATGATTGTGATTGCTTAGACATTATTAGAGCACGAAATCAATTTGACGCGCACTATCTCGACTTTTATAAAGAAATCGCTAGTAAACCAGGCAATGAAATCGCCTTGGAAGAAATGGCTGAACTCATCATGGAGGCCCGAAGCCTGATTTATACTCAAGGTGATGCGCGAATTAAACTTAAATTAGACGTGAAAAAGCGTTACGAACATGAGGCGGCTTATTCCAGTATAACCGCCGACATCCATCCCGAAACTTATCCAGTTCTTTTTGCTTTATACGAGCGATTATTAGATAAAGATGAATTAAAAGACTCTCCCTTAATCGACCTCAGCACTTTTGATAAAACAGCAGAATTATCAGGAAATAACCTAAGAGCAGCCTTACGTGAAGGACGCATATTAGTACGTGGTATTGCAACCCCAAGTGCCCAGCCTAAAACCAGCGCTCACAAGGCTGCCTATGCGGATGCAACTTTGGCGGAGAAAGAGATACGCAAAACCATGCGTTCAGACCTAATTAATGTTAAAAGAAGAAAAACCCAACCCATTCCGCAACATAATAACCCCATGCGCTCCGTATCCATTTTGGGCTACGGCAGTGGTGTTTATCCTTCCGCTGGAATGTTAATTTTTAATCCTAATGTGGCACAGATTAGAAAAATTTCTGCTGAAGACTTTGATAGTGGTCGAGGAAGCAAGAAAAAAATAGCTCATTTACAGGAAAAAGAATTTAGAAAAACGGCTTCCTTATTAGAAGAGGAATATACAGCGCTTATTGGAAAAATGAAGTTAGGTTTATTTGGTAAAGCGAATACTGCAGCTTCAAACTATGCGGAACTTTTGTATGATATAAATCATTATGATGCTATTTTTTATACTAATGATCCTGTAATTGCTAATGAGATCGCACATAATGACCCAGATCCTTTCCATCGATTCTCACCGCTGTTACAAGCTATTTATTTGCAACAACAATACGAACAGCAATATGAAGTAACAAAGGCGGCTTTTCTCATAGAATACGGAGAAATAGAAGGCTTGAAACTTTTCTTAGAGCGGTTTGGTTCTAACAAAACCTTACCGCTTTATGAATATTCAGGACAAAATAATCGCTTAGTGCAGGTGGATCCTAAAGACTTAAGCGAAGAACACATTGTAGAAATGTGGCTTACTATGTGTACTGATTTTATGGGGCAGCAGTTAAAGGCTATTGAGGAAAGTTCGCTTTATACAATGAGTGTTGATGAAATCAAGGTGTTAAGCATGTATAAGTATAAAGAAAATTATCTCGCTAAAGTAAATCAACCTGCCGACTTAAACTATCCCCAGGGTCTAAGAGATAAAATCTCATCTGCAATTGAAATAGAAAGACAGCATCTAATTGCTGAACATGAAGCCGAATTATGGGAAAAAGTTAATAATAATGAGCGTTCTGTCTTTTCAAAAGAATATTTTATTTCCCTAATTTACAGTCCTAAACTCCAAGCATTAAGTGCTCAAAAAATAAAAGAAGAGCTTCGTGATTTTATTCAGTCAGCACCTGAGGCATCGTTTACCGGTGATGTCATTATCGAAGATACAGTACACTTTACTCCAATTACAGCGCTTAATGAGATAAGCCCGGTCAAACTGGGAAACAATAAGCTAGGTAAAGCCTACTTTTTGGCTAAACAATATAGTTTGGAAGATGAGGCGCAACAAATTAGCGCTATAGCATGTGCATCGGCTAAATCATTAATACAAGAATGGGGACAAAACGATTATTCATTTAATGTTTTTAATTACTTATCTAAGGCATTGAATTTAAAACAATCATTGCAGCTCCTAAATGCTGATGAAAATACATTGGGTCAGGTTGACCAATTTTTATTAGATACCCTTCAACGTCAAATGGATCTGCTGATTAAGAATGAGGGAGATGTATGTCGATTTAGCTATACAATTGTTGATCTATTCAAGGCGAAAGCTATTCACCCTGAACATCTTGAGATAATTCACCATGGATACAATCAGCTTAGAAAAAAGATAACTACATTAAATGGAAGAGATTTCACTGGATTTTTAAACATAGCCATACGTTTAGGAGAAAACCCTCAAGAAGAATTCGGTCAGTGGTTGGCTGCCCAACGAAGGCTTACAAGCAATGAACTCGCCCTCTTTACAAAGCCCTTGGCAAAAATCATAGTTTTTGATGATACAAACTTAGAGGTATTTAAAAAATTTATAAAAAAAATTCATCCCTATGAAACTCTTATTGGTGATTATGTAGATTTTAACTACTGGTTTGCGCAAATTAATAAAGTAAAAAACTTGGTTGAAAATAAAGAGTTTTCACCAGCCCAGTTAGAGATAATCAATGGGCGTCTTAAAGTGCTCGCTGATAAATTCATAAAAGTATCTATTGCAGAATCAAATTCACTTTTTCATCGTTCATCTCATCCCAATAAAAAGCAATGTAAGTTATTAGAGACTTATGCCGAGAATATTTCTCAAATCCTAAGACAAGGAATTGTATCAATACCTAATAGCTTAGTTGAGGCATTTACCCAAAATTTGCTTGAGCTTGATCAGCAAAATTTCAACGGTTCGGAGTTGAGCCAATATCAAATAAACTTGTTTAAAAAAATACACACCCAATTGCCCCAACAAGAACAACGTCAGGAGGTAATAGATAAATTAGACGAAAAATTGATACCTGTAAATCAGGTAATAACAGAGCCTCAAGCACAGCACGTTCAACAACCGCGTTTTATATAGACAGATATATAGATAAAAAAGGCAAAAGCGAAAGGACGACCCTAATTTAGGATAACTAACCCAACATTAAAACCGAACCTCCGCCTATGCTGAAAAAAAACGCTCGGCGATAGCTAATAATGTACTCGGTTTTTTACTTACTCAGCTTCATTAATTAATGCAACGTCTTGAGCTTTTAAGCCTTTAGGTCCTTTATCAAGAACAAAGGTTACAGGATCATTTTCGTGCAAAGTTTTAAAACCTACACCTTGTATATCTTTATAATGTACAAAAATGTCATCACCCTGCTGATTAATAATAAATCCAAATCCCTTTTTTTCATTAAACCATTTTACATGGCCTGTCTCTCTCTGTGACATTAGTATCCCCTTTGTCTTTAAACTTTTTACTTATTTATGCTTATTGTCACGCAAGCTCAAGTGGTAAAAAGTTAACTCACTAAAGAGAACTGCGTTATAATAAACATTTACTCTGTACTCAAGAATTTCGTACAGCTAGATTAGCATAACAGTTTTTTATGTATTGTTAAGATTTTTTTATTAAATTCAATATAATTAACCTCTTTTCGTGCTACTGGAAAAACACTATGAACCATACGAAATCATCTTTTATAAAATTAGCGCTTAATTGCCAAGTTTTAAAATTTGGCGAGTTTACTTTAAAGTCAGGAAGGAAAAGTCCCTACTTTTTTAATGCGGGATTATTTTATCAAGGCAGCGCGCTCCACGAACTTGGCCAATTTTATGCCCAAACCTTATTAGAACATCAGGCTGAATTCGAACATTTATTTGGTCCTGCTTATAAAGGATTACCTCTAGCAACTACAACCGCCATTGCCTTATCAGAATTAGGCAAAGAGACAACCGTGACCTTTAATCGGAAAGAAGCCAAAGATCATGGTGAAGGTGGTCAATTAATTGGTGCACCATTAACGGGTAATACCATTATTGTTGATGATGTAATCACTGCAGGAACTGCTTTTCGTGAGGCACAGAAATTAATTAAAGAACATGGCGGAAATCTTACCGGCGTGGTCATAGCACTCGATCGTTGTGAACGCGGACTAACTCATGAGTCCACACTCTCTGAAATTAAAGCCCAGGGAATTAATGTCTATTCGATTATTAATTTGTTTGATTTAATTGATTATTTAAAAGCAACCGATGAGTTAGAACAAGTGAAAAGATTAGAAGAGTACCAACAGGTTTATGGTTATTAAATACCAAAAAATTCGCGTGTATCATCTCAGTTTGTTCTTTGTATGTTGGGCCCATGGCCCAACATACAGTAAATCCACGTAGTTTTAAGTTTCATTTTGACTTAATTGGGCAGTTTGTTTGTCAAACTCCTATATTATATCCTCAACTAGTACAGGCCACTGTTTTATCTCACTTCTATTGACAGCCTCTCAATTCTCCCCTAATATCGTAACAATGTTACACTACGCTAATACATTACCATGAAAACACATACTACTGTAAAACATTCTGCTCTTCCTGATTTAATGCAAGCAATCAGCTTGCTGGAAAATAAAGAGGAAGCACTGCAATTTTTTACTGACCTCTGTACCCCCGCTGAGTTAGAAGCAATGGCGGATCGTTGGCAGGTGGTTCCCCTTCTGCGACAAGGTATTCCTTATCGCACCATACATGAACAAACTGGAGTCAGTGTTACAACCATCACTCGAGTTGCACGCTGTTTAAGTTTTGGTACTGGCGGTTATGAATTAATCGCAAATCGATCGGAGTTGCTGTGAAAAATCGTTTACGTTTAGCACTACAAAAAAAGGGGCGCTTATCGGAAGAATCGCTGAATTTGTTACAACGTTGTGGCTTAAAGTTTCGTATCAAGCCTAATGCCTTACTTACTCATGTAGATAATTTTCCTATAGACTTATTATTTGTCCGTGATGATGACATTCCTACTCTGGTATTTGATGGACTTTGTGATGGTGGAATTGTTGGGGAAAATGTCTTATTTGAATCCTCACTGGCTAATCCAGGCAAATCATATAGAACCACTGCAAAACTAGGAAGTTGTACCTGCCGCTTATCGCTTGCCGTCCCTGAAGTTTTTGATTATCAAGGTCCAGGCTGCTTAGATGGCAAACGAATTGCAACCAGTTACCCAAACCTTCTGAATCAGTATTTACAGGAACGAAAAATTTGTGCGGAAATTCTGTTTTTATCGGGCTCTATTGAAGTAGCCCCCCGCATGGGCATGGCCGATGCCATTTGTGATTTGGTATCTAGTGGACAAACTCTGGAAGACAATAAGCTTTATGAAGTAGATACCCTACTCCAAAGCCAGGCAGTCTTAATCCAAAGCGAGCTCGAATGCCCACCTCAATTTCAAGATTTATTTGCCATGCTAGCGCGTCGCATTCAGTCCGTGCAGCAAGCCCAAGAACGCAAATACATTGTCTTTCATGCACCTAAATCTGCGTTGGAGCGTATCGCTGAAAAACTGCCCGGAGCAGAATCACCAACGATACTCCCCTTACCAGGTAGTCAGGATAAGGTAGCTGTGCATGTCGTTTCCAGTGAGCGGGTCTTTTGGAACACCCTGGAAACCATTCAGGAATTAGGTGCCAGTTCCATTCTGGTTTTACCAATAGAAAAGATGTTGGAGTAGTCACAATGTTAGCAATTAAAAATTGGCAATCACTTACTGAGGCAGAAAAAAAATTAGCTTTGGCACGTCCCCCGCAAACCTCAGCAGCTAAAAATGGGGTTTTAGAGATCATTAAACAGGTACAAAACTTCGGTGATAAGGCACTTATTGGATTAACCCAAAAATTCGATGGGATTACACTAGAGAGACTACAAATACCCACGACAAAAATCCAAAAGGCACGGGTAAGCCAATCCGCTTTAACAGCAATAAATACTGCCATCGAAACCATTACTCGATACCATCAGTCTCTTTTGCCAGAAAGCCAAAATATATGCACTGCAAATGGAGTAAACATCCAAACAGTGTATCGCCCTATTCAACGTGTGGGCTTATATGTTCCTGGGGGTAATAAAACACCTCTGATTTCCTCCTTATTAATGCAAGCTATACCCGCATTAGTTGCAGGATGTCCAGTTAAAGTATTTTGCACACCTCCGGATGCAAACGGTGGCATCAATGAGCACTTATTAGTCGCTGCACGTTTATGCGGTATTGATACGATCTACACCTTAGGTGGAGCGCAAGCGATTGCCGCTATGGCTTATGGGACCGAAAGTGTTATCAAAGTTGATAAAGTCTTTGGTCCTGGAAACAGTCACGTGACTGAAGCCAAAACTTTAGTTGCTAATGATCCTGCAGGGGCTGCAATTGACATGCCTGCAGGGCCATCAGAAGTAATGATTATTGCGGATAATGAGGCAAATCCTGCCTTTATTGCAGCTGATCTATTAGCCCAATCCGAGCATGGTATTGATTCTCAAGTCATTTTAATTTGTGAAAGTGAACCTCTAGCCCAACAGGTGAATCAACAATTAGAAGTACAGCTCAAGACATTAACACGTACACAAATTATTAAAGAGTCATTAGCGAATAGCTTCATCATTTTATGTAATCAACGAAATGAGCAACTTAATATTATTAATAGCTATGCACCTGAACACTTAATTATTAACCGCCAGGATGCAGATACTTGGATACAACAAATCAATGCAGCAGGTACAGTGTTCCTAGGCTCATGGGCAGCAGAAACTTTAGGCGATTATGTAACTGGTTCCAATCACGTATTACCTACAAATGGTTTTGCTAGAAATCATAATGGCCTTAGCACCGCAGATTTTTTAATTCGTTTTAGCGTGCAAACAATTAACCAGGAAGGGATTAAAAATTTAGGACCAGCAGCAATTACGCTAGCACAAATTGAAGGATTAAGCGCACACGCGAATGCGGTAGAAATTAGACTTAATTCTCTGGAGGTTTGAATGTCCATACTTAATTTAATACGCCCTGAACTTTTGAAAATTCCGACGTACATTGCAGGCACTGAGCAAATAAAAAATCGGCTGCACGCTAATGAATTGCCTTGGTCAGCAATCAATGCAGATTCTATTGATTTAAATTTTTATCCGGAAGCAGAATATAAAATACAGCTACAAGAGCAGTTAGCTCAACGCTATCAAATAAAATCGGACCAATTGGCATTAACACGAGGTTCTGATGATGGCATTGATCTTCTAGTGCGTTTATTTTTAAAAGCCCGACAAGATGCTTTCATGCAATTTCCCCCAACTTTTTCTATGTATGAATTTTATGTGCAATTGCAGCAAGCACAAATAATTCAATGCCCCTTAGATCCTGCAAATAATTTTGTCTTAGGCATTGAGCAAATCAACGGATGTTGGCAAGAAAATTGCAAAATGATTATGCTGTGTAGCCCTAATAATCCTACTGCAAATGCCATTGATTTAGAGTTCATTGCCACTCTGTGCCAACAATATAAAAATCGCTCAGTTATTGTGGTGGATGAAGCATATATTGAATTTGCTAATCGTCAAAGTGCAGTGTCTTTGATTTCGCAATTTGATAATTTGATTGTGTTGCGCACTTTATCTAAAGCATATGGCTTAGCTGCTTTACGCTTGGGGATCGTAATTGCGCAATCGCAGGTCATTCAGGCTTTAAATAACATTATGGCGCCCTATCCTCTATCCAGCGTGGTGATGCGCTTAGCACAACAAGCACTTAGTAATGATGCCTGGTTTACTACGGCAATCGAACGCATTAAAAAGGCGCGCTTGAAGCTGAGTGCTGATTTAGCTGCAAATTCGTTAATTGAAAAAGTCTACTCATCAGAAACCAATTTTATTTTGGTGAAAACAGCTTATGCCCAAGAGTTAGTGAATTGGCTAAGCCAACAGGGCATCAGCATTAGAGGATTTGCTGCCAATTCAATTTTACATAATCACTTACGTATTACCGTAGGTGATGAACAACAAAATCTGCTCATAATGACTGCTTTATCTTCGTTTAAAAATAGAATTTCGGGGTTGTAACATGCAAAAAATATTATTTATTGATCGTGACGGTACCTTAATTGAAGAACCTTTTGATTTCCAGGTGGATTCATTGGATAAAATTAAATTAACTCCTGGGGTAATCCCCGCGCTACTCCAGTTGAAGGAAGCGGGTTTTCGTTTCATTATGGTAAGCAACCAAAATGGAATTGGTACACTCTCCTTCCCCGAAGAAGACTTTAGTATTTGCCACGAATTTACCTTGGATTTGTTTTCATCTCAGGGAATCTTTTTTGATAGCATTTTTGTTTGCCCGCACATGCCCGAAGATAATTGCTCCTGTCGTAAACCGAAAACTGGCTTGCTTGATCAATTTATGAAGGAAACTGCGATTAGCCTCCCATCATCATGGGTCATTGGGGACCGCGATACCGATCGTGAATTAGCTGATAATTTAGGTCTTAAATTTTTACCTGTTTCTGAGGAGCATGGATGGACAATAATTGCTCAGAAAATTTTAAATCAGAGCCGTTCAGCAACGATACAAAGAAAAACGAAGGAAACCGAGATCAACTTAAAGGTAGTTTTAGATACTGATCAAGAAGGCTCTATTGCCACGCCACTGCCCTTTTTTAATCACATGCTGGAGCAGATCGCCAAACACGGTGGATTTAATCTGACTTTAGAAGCGATGGGCGATGTAGAAGTCGATGACCACCATTTAATAGAGGATACGGCGATAGCCTTAGGAGAAGCATTAAAACAAGCTCTAGGTGATAAATGGGGTATTAATCGCTATGGCTTTACCCTGCCGATGGATGAATCATTAGCCTCCATTGCTATAGATATTAGTGGTCGCGGTTTTTGTGATTTTAAAGCTGAATTTACGCGAGAATTTGTTGGTGGAATGGCGACTGAAATGGTCTCCCACTTCTTTCAGTCTCTGGCTTGTGCTCTAGGGGCTACTGTGCACCTGCAAGTTAGTGGGAAAAATCACCACCACATGATTGAGGCGTGCTTTAAATCATTAGGAAGAGCACTGCGGCAAGCATGTACGAAAACCAATAATGCCATGCCATCCACCAAGGGGATTTTATGATTGCGGTAATTGATGTCAGTGGCAATAATCTGACCTCTCTAGGAAACGCCTTAAGCAGATTGGGATTTAATTATGTATTAACCCATGATGCTCACCAAATCCTTAATGCCAGCCATGTGATTCTTCCAGGAGTTGGCACTGCAGAATATGGCATGAACTCATTGCAAAGCCATGGCTTAGTGGAGGTACTCAAATCATTAACACAACCACTGCTAGGGATTTGTTTGGGCATGCAATTATTATTGGACTCCAGTGAAGAAGCAGAAGTTGATTGTTTGGGTTTAATTCCAGGCAGAGTAAAACGATTCGCTCAAAAAAATGATTTCCCTGTACCCCACATGGGTTGGAATCAACTGCAATGGTGCCAAGATTCACCATTGCAGCGTGGCTTAAATGAACAGGATTACGTTTATTTTGTTCACAGTTATGCCCTAGGTAGTGAAGAATATGCGCTTGCTCGCTGTGAATACAATGAACCATTTACGGCGATTGTAAACAAAGATAACGTTTGGGGAATGCAGTTTCACCCCGAAAAATCGGCACAAACAGGAATGCTCTTGCTTAAAAATTTTTTAGAACTGGAGACTATATGATTCTTATTCCAGCAATTGATTTACAAAATGGGCGTTGCGTACGTCTCAAACAAGGACAATTTGATCAAGTTACCTCCTTTGAGGTATCACCAATTGAACGCGCCGCCTATTTTGCTCAGTTAGGAGCAAAACGCTTACATATTGTGGATTTAGATGGAGCCCAAACCGGCAGCATGCAGCAACTTCCTTTAATTTGCTCCATGCAAAATACAGGTGTTAAAGTTCAAGCAGGCGGTGGGATTCGTTCTTTAGAACAAGCAAGGAACTGTTATGCTGCGGGTGTTTCTAATTTAGTTATTGGCAGCATTGCCCTGACAGACCGTAATCTAACCACCAAAATTAGTGCTGAACTTGCCCCTGAAAATATTATTTTGGCTTTGGATGTCCGCATTATCAATGGTATACCTATTCCTGCAACCCATGGCTGGAAAGAAGCATCAAACACCAATCTATGGGATGTGGTAGCTTATTATCAACAGCTAGGAATCCAACAAATCCTATGCACTGACATCGCTTGTGATGGCATGATGCAAGGACCAAGTTTTCAGCTCTATCAAGAAGCCGTAGAACGTTTTCCCAATATTGCCTGGCAAGCCTCTGGAGGAATTCGTAACCAAGAGGATCTTGCCACCCTAAATAAGCTAGGTGTCGCAGGAGCAATATTAGGATTATCGTTGTATCAAGGTACTCTTGATTTAGCGCAAAGCCTCAAGGAGTATGAATGATGTTAACCAAACGAATCATTCCTTGCCTAGATGTGCGCGATAATCAAGTGGTTAAAGGCATAAAATTTCGCAATCACCGTATTATTGGCGATATATTGGAATTGGCCACCTACTATTCTGAGGGCGGAGCAGATGAGCTAGTGTTTTACGACATTACCGCCAGTGCCGAGCAACGGGCTGTTTGCCCAGACTGGGTTAACCAAGTAGCCGCAACAATTAATATTCCCTTTACTGTTGCTGGTGGAATTCGTTCGAGCAATCAGGCAAAATCAATTTTAAATGCTGGAGCAGATAAAGTATCAATTAATAGCCCAGCGTTAGAAAACCCAGGCCTAATTAATGAATTAAGTCGCCAGTTTGGTACTCAATGCGTAGTTGTTGGTATTGATAGTCAATGGATTAATGATGATTATTATGTTTACCAATACACCGGCGATGAGAGCAAAACCTTAAACTCGAAACGCAAAACCTGTGAATGGATAAGCGAAGTTCAAGAGCGAGGGGCGGGAGAAATTGTACTCAATTGCATGCAATCCGATGGAGTACGGACTGGTTATGATATCGAGCAATTACGCAAAATGCGTTCTTTATGCCAGGTCCCTCTTATTGCCTCTGGGGGTGCAGGGACTCTAGAACATTTCAGTGAAGTGTTTATGCAATCAGGAGTTAGTGGTGCTTTAGCAGCCAGTATTTTTCATGACAAAATACGAACCATTACGGAAGTTAAATCTGCACTAAAGAAACAAAATATTGAGGTACGATTATGAATCAATTGGAAATTAGCGCCTTAGATTGGCAAAAAATGAATGGTTTATTACCTGCCATTATTCAAAATGCGGAAACAGGTACGGTATTAATGCTCGGTTACATGAGTGAAGAAGCATTAATTGCTACGGTGACCACAGGCCAACTTACTCTATATAGCCGCAGCCGCAAACGTTTGTGGCGTAAAGGCGAAACGTCCGGCAACACGATGTCCGTTCAACAAATTAGTACAGATTGCGACAGTGACAGCCTATTAATTTTAGTCCTCCCCAAAGGTCCAGCCTGCCATTTAGGTTTTAGCAGCTGCTATCAACCCGACTGCAATAGTGCATTGGGCTTTATGGGTGAATTAATTGACATCATAAATGAACGCGCCGAGACGCAAGATGAAAATAGCTATACGGCAAAATTGTTAGATTCAGGAATTAACCGCTGTGCACAAAAAGTTGGGGAAGAAGCTGTTGAAACCGTAATTGCCGCCGTGAATCAGGATAATGAAGAGTTTATTAATGAAAGCGCAGATTTAATATTCCATTTATTAGTCCTTTTAAAAGCCAGTGAATTGAGTTTTTATGATGTTTTAGAATGTTTAAAAAAACGGGATAGGGCTGTTCATACCTAAAGAAATTCACATTCTTTACTTTAAAAAGCAGTCATGGTGAACAAAGTGAAGCACCCTAAGGTTCCGTGCTCTGAACTCCAGGGGCTTCACTTTGTTCGCAATGAAGTAATTTACATACTTCGTGCGCAGATGCCAATGCGGCCTTAAAAAATTGAGCCGTGTGCGAGGAAACTTGCATGCACGGTTCTTAGAGAACTGCTCCCAATAATAGGGGTTAGTTACCCAACTCCAATGATTGTCACACCCCATATACTACAAGATCCCGTATTACGACCTCGTCTAATACGGGCTAAAACGTTTCTTAGACTACAGCTAACAACACAGCCGTTAAATAATTTCCTTCTGGAAAAGAAGCTAAAGTAGGATGACAACTTGCTGGGCCATAAACCCCTAAAACACGTGCTTGCTTACCAACCGCCCCTGCTTGAGCACTGACTAAAGCACAAAACTCTTGTGATGAAAGCGCCGAAGAGCAATTACAGGTCATTAATAAAGAACCGGAGTTCATGTGCTTAAACACTTCGCGATGTAAAAATCGATAATAGTTTTTTGCCCGCTGAACATGTTGCTGAGATGGAACCAGCTTTGGTGGGTCAAGTACAACAATGTCATACTCCCCTGCTTTCATCAAATAATCTCGTGCATCAGCTTCGATAAATTCAATATTATCCAAACCATTTAACGCGGCATTAATACCTCCCTGCGCTATTGCTTGGGCAGAGCTGTCAACCGCGGTTACTTTAGATGCTCCAGCTTTAGCAGCATGTAAAGCAAAGCCGCCGGTGTAACTATACAAATCTAATAGCTTTTTCCCTTTAGCTAATTGAGCAATACGTTGATGATTTTCGCGTTGGTCAATAAACAAACCTGTTTTTTGCGCATTAGCAAATTCAACTTGATAAAGAACACCGGCCTCAAGCACCTGAGCACTCTGCTCCACTACTTGAGAGTTTACTTGCTTCCAACCATCTTGCCCCAAAGGCTTAGCTTGTGACATCCAAATAATTTGATCATTGGGAAATAGTTCTTGTAAAGCTTTGCTAATCACATTCTTATTTGCTTCAACCCAATAAGCCGAGCTTGCTACCACACAAAACTGATTAAACCGATCAATAGTTAACCCAGATAATCCGTCTGCTTCACTATTAAAGAAACGATATGCAGTTGTTTGCTCATTAGGTAAATTTAAACTTTGTCTTACTAAATGCGCTTGTTTTAGACGATGGGTAATTAAAGTATAAAAAGTACTTCGATCAATGTGTTCATTCGTTAATGCTAGAACTCTCACTCGGTATAAGGAGTGCTCATTATAAGCCCCCACTCCAATTAACTCTTCATCAGCGTTATAAATATCGACTAGGTTACCCGTAATAAGTTTCCCAGAAGTACGTGCTATTGCTTTAGGGAAAATCCAGGGATGGCCACGTAATACGGTGCTTTGCTTTGCAGCAAGCAAAATGACTTTTGCATTCATTATCTATTTCCCAACGGACAAAAATCGGCTAATCTACACAAAGAACCGTAGACCTGCAATAGATATACTTCGAAACAAGTACTCCCAGGCTAGCTCACTACTTAAAAAACACCTAATGGCGCCACTCGCTAAATGGCTTTTTCTAAGATAATGGTTAGTCTTTTCATCAGGCTATCGCAATTTGCTAAATAAAAAAAATATAGGGATGCTTTTATGTCACATTATGTAAAAATATTCGTTCTGTTCCTTTGTGCTGGTCTTAGCGAAATCACTTATGCCGGTCCCTGGTTCACAGGTCCCATCTTAGCTCCAGCAGGACATACCGTACCCAAGGGCCATACCAACTTTGAATTTTACGGTATTGATGTAGAAACCGATGGCCTCTATAACGGTTCCGGAAAGTTTCGCAGAACCCCTCTATTTAACAGCGTACTTTTAAACCCGCTCCTGACCCATGGATTTACCGACTGGCTTGATATACAACTTTCAGTACCCTATGCCTTTAACAGCACGCGGGGAGTACACTATAACCGAGTTACAGATAGCTCTGTAGGTGTGGGAGTTCAGCTAGTCGAACAAAAAAAATCAAAATGGCTCCCTGACATTCGTTTTTTTGTTCAAGAAACATTCCCTACTGGAACCTATGATATGCTAAACCCCGCATTTTTAGGCACTGATGCCACCGGATTAGGCAGCTACAGAACACTCATTGCAGCAAACTTTCAATACCTAAAAGAAATCTATGATTCACATTATTTACGGACTCGTTTCATGGTCTCACGCCTCTACTCATCTTCTGTAAATGTTACAGGAATAAATAGCTTTGGCGGAACAGCCAATACACGTGGCCGGATCAATCCTGGTGCTGAAGATAACGTAGATTTAGCTTTTGAGTATACCCTGACGCAAAACTGGGTCGCCGTAATGGAAGGTTATTATTCTGAGGGACAAGCAAGCCGCTTTAATGGTATTTTAGATATTGTGAACAATGATTTAGCAGCGATTGGCTCCCAACAATATGTTGAATATGGGCTCGCTCCAGCACTTGAATATAATTTTAATTCTAATGTAGGTATTATTGGTGGTGTGTGGTTTCCGGTTGCCGGGAAAAATACTTCGCACTTCATGGCTTATGTATTAGCTGTTAATGCTTATTGGTAATAAAACATGAGAATAGTCTCTGTTAACAAGGTGCATTGCTTTTATGGAAAAAACAAATAAATTCTCCTATGGACTTACACTAGCTGCTTTAGGTGTTGTATTCGGCGATATAGGGACCAGTCCCTTATATGCATTAAAGGTAACTTTAGAAAACCTCTCTGTAAATGAGGGGCATATTTTAGGGGTTTTATCACTTATTTTCTGGTGCTTAATTATTATTATTTCATTTAAGTACTTAATAATGATTTTTCGCGCCGATAATGATGGTGAAGGGGGTATACTCGCCTTGTTGGCATTGCTCAAGCATAAAGATGCTAAATACGTCCCCCTGTTTTACATCCTCGCTATGTTTGGCGCAGGGCTGCTCATAGGAGATGGTATGCTCACCCCCGCCATCTCAGTCATTAGTGCTGTAGAAGGGTTGAGCACCTTATCCCATTCATTTACGCCTTATATTTTACCCACAGCCACGGTGATTTTGGTTTTTCTCTTTATGATTCAATCAAAAGGCACCTCCAGTATAGGTTATTTATTTGGCCCATTAACCCTCATCTGGTTCTTAACCATTGCAATACTAGGTATTATTCAAATTATTTCTGCCCCCGTAGTGCTTAAGGCAGTAAATCCTTATTATGCCATTGTGATGCTACGTGAGACCGGTTTTAAGGGTTATTTATTATTAGGCGGTATTTTTCTTGTTGTTACCGGGGGTGAAGCCCTTTATGCAGACATTGGCCATTTTGGAAAGAATCCCATTCGCACCAGTTGGTTTTTCCTTGTCCTACCCTGCCTGGTATTAAACTATTTTGGCCAAGGCGCTAATTTGCTCTTACACCCGGAAGCCATTAGCAATCCATTCTATATGATTGCACCAAGTTGGTTTTATTTGCCATTAATCATTCTGGCAACTCTTGCTACCATCATTGCCTCACAAGCGGTAATCTCTGCAACTTTTTCCTTAACCAAACAGGCCGTATTGTTAGGTCTATGCCCACGTATACCTATAGTACAAACATCAAAAGAACATTCAGGGCAAATTTATGTTCCACAAATCAATTTCATCTTATTCGTAGGCACCATAGCCCTTTCCTTTGCATTCCAAACCTCGGACAAAATGGCACATGCCTATGGAATAGCTGTGAATGCCTATATGCTCATGGTTGATTTTATGGTCGCATATACCGCGATTTCCATCTGGCAATGGTCAAAAATTAAAACCTCGGCCATTTTTGGTTTATTCCTTCTTGTCGATTTCGCCTTCCTAGGCTCGAACTCACACAAGTTCTTAACCGGTGGCTGGGTACCCGTAACCCTTGCCTTCATATTAGCCAGCATTATGTACACCTGGAAATACGGACTGGAATATCTCCGTTGCAATTTCTATATGAATAAAGAAGATATTTCTAAAATTTTAAAGCAACTTCAGTATAAAAACTTAAATCAACTTCCTGATTTAACAGCAATTTTTATTACCGATGTCTATGATAAAAGCGGCGGCAGCTTTCTGCATTTTCTAAAACTCAGTCGCTCAGTGCCTGAACATGTGCTCATTGTAAATTACATTGTGGATAATATTCCTTATGTACATTACAGCCAGCGTTATGAAGTAACCTGTCTTGATGAGCGAGTCTATTCCTTAACCTTGCATTATGGATTTATGGAAAATGTTTCCATTCCTCGTGCTATAGAACGAGCATCTGATAAAAATATTTTGCCATTCAAGTTTAATAAAGATCGAGCAACCTATATGGTTGAAATTCCTAATATTTTGGCTTCAAAAAGCAAGAAATCATTAACCTTTTTCTGGCAAGAAAAGTTGTTTGCTTTCTTAATTCGTAATTATTCTGCCAATTTAAATATCGAATTTTATAAACTTCCGTATAATAGGACCATGGCAATTGGCACTTATTATATTATGTAAATCAGGAGTTGTTCATGTGGTTCAATAACGCACTTATTTATCAATTCGAACTTGAGGACGCAAGCGTTTTAGAAGCGTCTTTAGTTGAAAATATTCTCAAACCCTGCCCCCCGCATGCACGGTTTATTTATGGCTGGAGTCCAGTTTTTTCTGATGAATTAGTTCAGGAAGTTGCTGGAACCTCTCTTATTTGTATGGGCAAAGAAGAGCGCTTACTACCCCGTGGCGTGGTTAATAAAATGCTTGCAGAACGCGTACAAACACTTGAAAACCAACATGGTCGTATGATTAAGCGTGCCGAAAAAGCACAAATGGCAGAAGATATTGAGTTTGAATTACTTCCTAAGTCATTTTGTATTCAAAAAAGATTACTAGCCATTTTGGATACGGCAAGTAAACGAATTATTATTAATGCCTCCAGTAATAACCAAGCATCACAGCTAACATCATTACTACGTAAATCAGTTCCAGGTATTAGCATTGACCCAATCACTCATACTGAAAATCTGGCAGTACGTTTTGCAGAATGGATACAGTCCCCTGCTACGCTTCCCGCAAATTTCCAATTAGCTTCTGATTGTGTCCTCTTTTCTTTAGATAATGAAAAGAAACGAATTCATTGCAAAGGTTATGAATTACCTGCAGATGAAATTTTGACTTTGCTTGAGCAAGGCATGGTCACCTCCGAAATTTCATTAATTTGGAAGGAACGTATTCAATTTACCTTAACTCATGATTTCACCTTTAAAAAATTGAAAAGCCTTGACTATTTAGTTGACGATTTTAATGAAATTAAAGCACTAGACGAAGAACTACAACAACGAGATGCCGCACTTACCTTGTTAGCTGGCGAGTTACGCGAATTAACGAATGATCTTTTAGCTGCATTCGCAGTAAAAACTAAAGCTCTGGAAGAAGCAATCTAATTCACATACCCTGGTTGTTTGCAACCAGGGCTTCTTAAGCCTAGGTAATCTACCGGCGTCCCGCGGGCAAAGCAGAAGAAAATAGGTGGACAAATTTTTTTTCTGCCATGGAAACATCAAGCATTGAAATGTGATAAAATAAACAAATAGTTCTATTTTGGATCGACCATAATAAAATGCTTAATTTAAAGACCATATTCCATGATTTGAGCACAACAGGCTTTGGAGTTAATTAAAATGTCTCATAAAATACGCAAGAATTTTAGCAAGTCGATTAATTGGAATATAACCTCTGATAAAAAAAGAATACACTCACTCAGCAAAAATATCCAAATAATCGCTAATGAGCTAGATAAAAACCCTATTCCGAATAAAGATGAGTTAAATCCAGAAAATAACAACAATAAGAGCTAAGTGTTACTTTTTAAAGAGAATTAATAGAAAAAGAGGCCCTTCGGTTTAACCGAAAGGCCTCTTTTTATGATCAAGGGAATTGATAAAAATATGCGGTCTGGCAAAAAGAGCTGGACGAAAGGCCGCAATATAATAATAATAAGCCACTCCATCAGGATAAAAAATGCAGAGACTCACCTCATGCATAACTAAGAGCAAATAAATCTGAAGGAAAAATTTATAACTCAATTTTGAGCCATTAAATTCATTTTATGCGATTGCATATGAAAGTTATTCTGTACTATTTTTACCAAAACTAAGGATTGTTTATCATGTTTTTCAAAATTATACGCTCCTCGCAACTCATAAAAGAAATACCAAAAAGTAAAACTCCAGGGTTTAAAGACATAAATTGGTCTTTGACGAAAACCAATCCTAACGGGAAGAAATTGAGTTCATCATCTCAAACTATTGTAAATGAACTTGAAAATAGTTCATCTTGTGATACTCAAGAGCCTGTACTAAAAAGAAACTATCCTTAGTTTCCGCTCTTATAGTTTAGTATACGAAATTGAGGCTTTATGATGTGTCAACATTTCTAATGCCTCAAAATGCTCAGGTGCTTTTGAACGCAACTTCTCGAACTGCTCCTCATCATAAATCTCAAGTTCGCTATATTGAACAATTCCTACTACGTTATCCTCTAAGTAATTAATCGATGTTGACTCAATATCTTGCCGAACCAAAGCTATTTTAGCAGAACCAAATTTCTTTGGATCAATGGCTCTATTGATGCTGCTTACAATTGAAATATCTGCATTCTCGTGTAGTTGTTGCGGATTAGTTGCTTTGCTATTGAGCTGGCTTTGATTCAGGAAATCCACATATTCTAATAAATTTATTATGTAGATTGTATTTGTCTCACAATCAACAACAACAGATGGTTTACTATTCTCCGGTTCTAGCTCCTGTTCGTTGCTGAATTTTTTTGCGATAGCCATTTCAGTATTGACCACATTAATTATTACTTTTTTTGACTGGCTTTCTTGAACAACCAACGGAAAACGCTCACTAACACTACGATATGACTCTAATACATACTCTGGAGGAGTAACAAAATCATTATGGGCAAGACCTCTGGCAATAACCCCATCAACTGCATTCTCAGGTTTTCTTGTTGAAACTGTTATCATATAAGTACCATCTTTTTTTAATCCGATATCAAGCCAACTAGACCAGATGTTACACATTTCTTTAAAAACATTCGGTACTTTTTTACCAGTATCCATGCGCTTCGATAGAAATTGACCACTCATATTGTAAGTCAAAACAGCTTCATCGTGAGTTAAGGTACCAATATGTTTTGATTCTGTTTCTTTGACACACTCATCGGCATAATAAATGGTTCGCTTTCTATCAACAGTAAGTAGAGCTAAGTCGTCTAACCCATATCCTGTTGCTTCTTCTAATTGCAACGCCAAGCTTTCCGTTGAGATTGATTTACCACTCCCAGGCCCTCCTGCCATTAAGACAGTAAAGCGATTAGGATAAGTTGTAACCGGTTTTTCGGGCACACCAATGAACGTATTTGCTTCGATTGCAGAAACTAAAGGTAGTGACTCAAATACTCCTTTTTGAATAAGAGAATCTATTTTTTCTTCTGCAATATCATGCAGTTTCCTATCCATTTCCTCTTTAAGCAACTCATCTGCCACATGACATAAAGCCAACTCGGTGATTTCCGAATTTGATAAATCAATAGTCTTTTCTTCCCTTCGCTTGGTAAGTATCTCTATGCATTGATTAAAACGCATTAATACCAATGGATTTTCTTTCCTAGATTTGCTTTCATTTACAAATGAATAGATCAAGTCCAAATATTTTTTCCGCTCAATTCGCATATCTATATTAGGAAGATCTCTAAAAATATATTGTGAATGAAAATCACGCACAAAAATGCCAAAATCATTATTTTTAGCCGGCGTTTTTAATAACAGCGGGATTAATGCGCCTGTTATTTGCAAGGAGCGCCGTTCCATTTCAAAAAGAATCAAATCAGCTACGGATTTACCAGAATGATTATTATAGCGTCCAAAGCCTTTCAGTAACTGTACTAATTCTTCTGTCGTTTGGACCGCATGGGTTAAAACTGTAAATTCGACAGAGCTTGTTTGAAATATATCGGGATACAATTGCTTGTCTAAGAGAAGTCTCGTTTCAAGAGAACAAGAACTTTCGTTATGTTTTTGCCAATCGTAATTAGAGTAAAACCGAACAATAGTGGTATTACCCCCTAGCGTTGTCGATCTTTTTGACCACATTGGCGATTTTGTAAACTTTGTAAACATTTAAGTACCTCAACGAACTAGCATTTGAGGTATCATACAATAGGAATATTAACCAAATATTAACCATCCAGCATATTTGATAATCTTTATTCGTAGGAGCTCTTATCAGCAACTTTAACCTCAATCACATAAGCTGCTTTTCGATTTTCACATCTGTATAGCGAGTTAGATTAGGACTCAATAAATCATCCCCCACCTTTTGAAAGCGTAGAGCATCTTGGAATACAAAAACCCATTCAGGTAGTACTAATATTCATTGATTCAATGTAAGAACTACCTAAGGCATCATTCATATAGATTTAGAGCTTGGATGATTATGGTTCAAAGTCCCTTTGACGCCAGATCGAAATCTGTTGGACTCTCCTCATCCACTTGAAAACGATTAAGGAAAGAAAACTGTTTTTTTTCCGAAGAAATACCGGAATTTGAAGAGAGAAAATTTGCTACTTTATTCTCGATAATATGCTGTATTTCTAAACGAATACGCGCATTCTGTTCCGTGAATACACGGTCACCCATGGCTATTAAATCGTTACTATTCAATATCAACTCAGTTTTAAAGGTAGCGTCCTTACGTTGGTAATTCGGTCCCAAAACCTCCAGCCAGGTAACCTCGTCATCATATTCACATACCATTTCGGACCAAAAGTCCAGGATGTATTCAGGATTGGTATGGAGACGAATGTAGGTATGACTTTCATCAGAAAAGATCGTTTCAATGGATAGATTTATGTCATATTTTTTAGCTAGAAAATACGCTCCGACTATGGAAAAAAATTCGCACGTCCCTGTTCCGTAATATAGCGCTAGTTGCAAATAATGTTCATAAATATTCGCTTTATCCGTTTTATTCGCTTTATCCGCTTTATTTAAATCATTTGCATAAAGTAGATTTTGCGCAAATACAGTAGGTAGGTTCGCAAATTCATCTTTGTGTAGTTGGATTGGAAAAAAATTTTTCCTATCCTTTAAAAAATGATATAAATCATTAGCCTTTTGGGCTTGCACCGTATTGCTAGGACCGAATGATAAAATTTGTTTTACCTCTGTATTGAGTATCTCAAATAATTTATAGAGAAATTCGAATTTTTCCTCAGCGGACTTGTGGTCCAATATAGAACATAGAGTTTTCATTATAACCAACGGCCATTAAATTTGAATATATTACACTAATAAACCAAGTTGTTCAAAATCTAATTTATTGGGTCTATCCTTGTAATTAAGTATGTCTCCTTATCATCAAAAATACCCTTAATTTACCCATTCACATTAGCACTTCTCAATGGGAGTATTTTAGTTACATCAATCCCGCTGTGCATTCAATATTGTCAACCAATTAATAGTTTGTAATCAACACGAAATTATAGAACTTAATGAGGAAAAAGAGTGCTAGACATAAACATCGTAAAATGAGTAGGCAGGATACTTCGGAAGAAGACCAGAGTGCTATGTAGTTGTAAAACGATAACGTTAGTTGGATTTTCGGAGCCATGATACAGCTTAGCGTATTCAAGAGCTGTATGGTTAGGAAAACCTGGTTGCACGCAACCAGGTTACATATTTATATCTCTAAGACACTTTTTTCATTTTTATTGTATGATAAGTGGCTTCATAAACTTTCTTAGCTTCTTCAGCTGCACTGTTTAATCCCAAAGCAACATTAGACTCATACATCACGACTAATGCCTCTTGTGCACTTGGTGCTTGAGGGTAGTTCTTTACTAAATAACTCGCCCGCTCAATGGCCGCGACATACATTTTACGTTTGAAATAAAACTTAGAAATGTTTAATTCCTTTTGCGCAAACATATTACGTAAATAGATCATACGTTGTAAGGCATTCGCGCGATATTTACTTTCAGGGAATTTTTGAATAAAGACAGCAAAATCAGAGTATGCTTGCGTCTGAGTTCCAGGATCACGCCAAGACTCATCCATTGGCAACATTTTAGCAAAGACACCGCGGGTTTGTTGAAAATTTGCTAAGCCACGCATGTAATACGCGTAATCCACATGTCTTGCACGGGGATACAGATGAATAAATCGCTCCGCCGTCGCTGCAGCAGAAGGATAATCTTCATTTTGATAATAAGCATAAATCAAATCCATTTGTGAATTTTCAGTATAATCACTAAAGGGATACATTGTTTCCATTGCCTCTAATCGCTTAATCGCGCTAACGTATTCTTTCTTACGCATAGCCTTTTGCGACTCTTCATGAAGCTGTTCAGCACTCATGCCTTTAAACGGGTTTTTATCGTCATCATCCTTATTCCACCAGGTCTTACAGGAAGATAAAGAAATCAGAAGACCAACCAGGAATAACACTTGAATTCGTTTCATAAACTACACCTATTGAATTATATCTGCCGCATCCACAAACAGTAACAAAAATTTGGACCATTATACCTAGGACTATCTAATTTGAGAACATTCTTATGCGGATTTAATTTGCAATGAAATCAAAAAAGTATTTGCAAATTTTTTTATGTTGCGATAGTATTCTCGCCTGTCGGAGAGATGGCAGAGCGGTCGAATGCGGCGGTCTTGAAAACCGTTGAAGGGCAACCTTCCCAGGGTTCGAATCCCTGTCTCTCCGCCAACTGCCTACCTTAAATTCATATAATCCTAAATCAGTATATCAAATATAGGTAAACAACAAAGAAATTCGAGACCCATCATAGCCTTAATTAAACCTTGCAAATGCATCAAATAAAGCCTGTATTACCGGACATAAATAGAAACATTCTTTGGCAAATCGAAAATCGTTCCGACATTGAGCTCCAAAGTTGCGTCCAAGGATTTGCTCTAAGGTATGAGTTATCTTTAGAAAATTGGCGTGTTCAATTTAGAGTCCTCTTTTAAAGCCAAACGCAGCGCTTGGAGAAACCCCTTTGTATCATATAAATCCAATATCACTTTATTAACTACTAACAATTGTACTTATTCACACCTGGCCTTTATGATTAGGACTTATGTGGATTGATTGTAAAATTTGCGTTTAAATGATGCATAATAGTCCTAACCTAATAAAACCTTAACAAAATAATGGTACATTGTGGTTGAAATAAGACTAATTTGCCTGTTTTTTAAATCCTGAGGTGTGTCGATGAGTAACCATAGTAAACCCTACTATAATATCAAGTTGAGCAAGGAACATAAAAACCAACAAAGAAAACCATTAATGATAGGATGCAGTGGCGGTGGCGGCCATATATCTGCAATCCTCGGTATTGAACAATCACTTAAACAAACCTATGATTCGGATAAACTAGAACTTCCATTGTATACACCAGTCCTAGCGGAACACAAACCTCCAGCCGCATCGATCCATACTGGTGCTAATATTATGCACGCGTATGGAGTAGGAAAACCTCTTCAAAAAATAATTGAATTAACTCCTATCCCTCTATTGCCTCATACCAATGCATTAGATGAGGAGATTAGAAGCCTAAATAAAAAAGAGCAAGCCAATGGTTTACGTTGCTATATTGACATGCTACTTGATGTTTATCCTGAAGGTTATGAAAGTGCGGCGGTCTGGAATATATTACAACGTAATGAAAAAACCAGCACCTTGAAAAAATTAATTGCCCTCCAAAGCATGAGCGATACATTCAATTACCAGATTGTATATGATTATTTCATGAAAAAATTACAAGATGCAGAATTAATGGGAGCACCTTACACTGAAATAATTAGTACCCAAGCTATGGCACTTCCTGCATTATGTAATGTGGTTAATGATTACAATGCCAATCGCCCCGCAGAAAATCATATAGTAATAAATCAATATCTCACTGATCTCCCTACTTTAGGGGCAGTACATTTTTTTAATGTTCTTGCGGCATTAACACCAACTCAACAACGACAAATGAGATTATATGGGGTGAACATGGAAGATGATGTCATTCAACATTTCTTCCCGCACGGTAATCATTTCAATAAAATTTATAATGTACCTGCCAGTAAAAACCCTATGGTTCGCGTGGCATTTAAAGATAGTGCTTATGACAACAGCGACAAATTTCATGAAGAAGTAACGCTAAGATTTCAAAAAGAAGAGGTACCATCCACAATTGCCCCCGAGGAACGAATCGCATCAATTATGCTTGGAAGTCAGGCAAGTGCTGATACAGTGAAATATATTGAACCGCTACTCAAATGCGGAATAGAACGTGTATTCGTATTTGGCGGTAAAAATAAAAGTATTAGTGATAAAATCGAGGAGTTAATTAATTCGCATCAAGAATATAAAGATCGCATTGTGCGTTTGGACAATCAAAGCGATAAAGAAATTTCTGCCTTAATGACTCGTAGCAATATTGTTGTTACCCGTGGCGGTGGTTTAAGTGTGATGGAGCAAATGGCAATGTCACATAATCCTGAACAAATTGTACTCATTCATCATGCCGACGCTAATGAGAATACTCCATTAAGTTCTGGCATTAGTTGGGAAGATAGTAATGTAGATAAGTTAATTGAGAATTTACAAAAAGACAGCATTTATGCCCAAAAAACCTCACCTAATCTGGTATTACGCCATATTGCTGAAGGGCAAATAATCAACTGCATTAAAAGAAATCGGGAACAGGTTGAACTTAAAGGGCTGGTGCAAAAAGTACAACGAATATCAAAATCTACCTCAAATCAATGTTTAGCCTGGCTCAATGAAGGACATGAAGACAAGGTTATAAATTACTTTAAATACTATACGAATAAAGAATATCAACACGAGAAAAAGTACTTATCGATGATTGAAAGTCTTAATACACGATGTGATGATTGCATCGAATATCTAAGCAAACAAATTTTAGATGAAATGAAGAAGCAAAATGAGTGTTATATTCAGCTCTTAGAAATAGATGGAGATGAGAGCGTTGATGCTGTGGAGTCCCTCGATACAACCGCTATAGTAGCTCAGGTACTAAATAACGAGCTACGCAATCCTAGCCCTGCATTAATAGCAGCAGCTAAAAGCTATGACGCAGTCCAAACACTACAAAACACCATTAGCTGTACTAATGAAGAGCAATCTCCATTTGAAAAATTAACCGCCTTTAAAAATAGCTATCGCGATAAAGAGATAAAACATACAATCCAATCCAACCAGAGCAATGTATTTAAGCGGCTAATCGATGAAATCATCTATCAATTTGCCATTGTTTTTAGCTCTAAAAAAGCTGAAACCTTATTTAATCCAACAATGGTATTACGTAAAGAAATTCATGAGTTGAAAGATGAAACTTCTATAGAACCCTTTGATGGAAGCCTTACTTTGCCCTAGTTAAAATATCAGTTGCAAATAATTAATGCCCTAATTTAAGGTTTTCTTGTTCCATATATGCGCTCGAATTACTGCGGTCAAACCGCAATAATTCAGTCTTATATTATACCCACATAATAGTTATCTTAGTTTCCCTTAAATTATTAATTATTTGCAACCAGACCTATATTCAACTACAGGAGGATCTAACCCATGTATAAACTGTGTTTTTACGTCCCTGCATCCCATGTAAGTAGGGTTAAAGAAGCTGTTTTTAACGCTGGAGCAGGCACTATCGGCAATTATTCTCAATGTGCATGGGAAGTTTTAGGTGAAGGCCAATTTATGCCATTAAATGGAAGTGAACCATTTATTGGTCAAATAAATAAAGTAGAAAAAGTTTCCGAATATAAGGTTGAAATGATTTGTGCTTCTAATTGCATCCATGAAGTGATTGTAGCTTTAAAAAATGCTCATCCTTATGAAACACCTGCATATGAAGTTTGGAAATTGGAAGATTTTACCTAGGGAGATGAGGGTATGCTGGGCTTAAAAGCCCAGCATACCCTTTAACAGCTTATTGTGAATATCCGAACTGACCGTTAGAGGTACTAGAATACGACGGAGGGGGAAAGTGCTCATCCATAATTGGTGCTGTTGGTAATGGCATACCGTCCACACTTTGATATTGTATATCAAAAACTCCTCTATTCTCCTGCAGTACACTATGGCTTTGCTCTTGTTCTAAATAAGATTGTGGGGGAGCTGATACAAAACGTTGTTCTACCACGGGGACATATACATATACTTGTGGCGGTAAGTAATACTGCGTTTTTAATTGGCAATCAAAAATCAAACCACCCACTTCAACACAAGTTAAAGTACCACTACGGAGCCCCCTAACCTTTTGAAGACACTCATTAACTTTAGCCATACCCTTATCTTTACGCGAAAAGAACGATGGGACTTCCGCATTGTTGCTATTTAAATGTTTAGCGATTTCAGAGCGCAGAGCAACGATAGCTAATTTCACCATAGAGGGATCAATTCCGTTACTGGCTAAATTATATTCTTCATTAGCCGTTAACCTAAAACGAAGTGGATCATTAGGATCTATGGCATTTTTATCCGTTTGCAAAGGTCTATACAGTAGGTTCATTGCAAATGCGCCGATACCAGCACCAATAATGCTTAGAAGAACTGCACCAGTTACAACGACAATGGCAGGATTAAAACCAGCCATAATTGCCAAACTAGTTAAAGGAGCCGCCGCAAACGTTAGAGAAAGAACTGTAGAGCCCGCACCAAAAGCAAGCGAATTCGCCAATACTAATGCCGCTTTTAACCAACCTTCGTTATAGTAAAAACGCTCAGCACCTTCCAAGAATTGATTAAGCATATAATAAACCGCGATGCTCGCCAACACAGCAGCAACCGCAGCCATAATCAATAATGCCAATGCAGCGAGAACCTCTGAATCAGTGTCAAAACAATTACCACCATGGCCATGGTCAGCAGGGAATCCTCCATGGGGAAATCCGCCATGAGGAAATCCAGGATGTCCGTGACAATCGTGAATAATTGAATTTATCAGCAACCAATCAAACAAAAATGAATCATGGCAATTGTGATTATAATTGTTATACACAAATTTAATTTCCGCGTTAAACTTGGGAAGTTCTGGTTTAAAATTTTCTTGCTCTCGTTCAGAAAGATCTTTATAAATAGGTAGAGCATAAAAAATAGCGTTAAAGAATTTATAAACTTTAGCTTTTTCGACAGAGTCTAAGTAGTGAAGATTACCATGGGGTGATTCAAGGGAAAACTGTACAGCAAGAAACAATTCATTATAAATTGATGTAACATCATTATGTCGAGTGGTACAATCTTTATAATGCTGTAAGACATTGCCATAAAATAGCATTAAATTATGATCAGTAAATTTACGTATATTTGCCATAGCTACTCCTAAAATTAAGTAGCACTAATCCCATTTAACTTAGGGTTTTTTTGCATTTTATTGCATCCCTTATTCAGCAGTCCTTTGCTTTTGACTGGGGCTAAATTCAGCCCCTTTCATATTCATACCAGTCAAAATTAAATAGAACTCGTACTAATGCCTTTCAATTTGGGCTTGATTAATTAAACTTTTTGCATACAAATCATAATCCATCATGCCATAACTAGCTTCGATCTGTTGAATGAGGCTTTCCTGTTGTTCTTTATCTAAAGTACTTAATTTTCCATCATTAATGTGCTTTAGTCTTACAACAACATAATCACCATTAGGCAATACTGCGCCATCACGGTTTTCTGGTCGTAATAAGTTAAATGCCAATTCGTTAATTTGTGGATCTGCTTTATCACTATCTCGAGCTGATTGTTCTACTGTAATCCAAGATAGTTTATTGGCACTAAGAAGCTCTTCATGCTTTTTGTCGTCAACCGGATTTTGCAAGCTCACTCCAAAGGCTTTAGCTTTAGCTTCCGCACCCTGTTTTATTAATGTATTGTGAATTTGACTCTTTACTTCATTTAATGATTGTTCCTTTTCAGGAGTATGCTCATTAACACGTGCAACAATAACCGAGTCATTGTCTAATTGAATAGGTTCACTATTGTTACTTAACTCTAATACATCATGGCTAAATGCAGCATTAATGACTTGGGGATTTTTAGTTAAGTTATCCTGACCACCAGCACGAGAGAAAGGTTGTGTCGTTTCAATTTTTAATTTCATTGCATCAGAAACTGGCTTCAAAGAATCTGGTGATTGATAGCTTAAATCAGATAATTGCTCTAAAGCTTGAGCATATTTAGCTTGAGCCATTTCAGTCATCAATTGTTCTTTAATCGTTGTCTCTACTTCAGATAAAGGTTTGATGGTTACTGGTTTATAGGCAATTAACTTAAAAATTTCAAAACCGTGTTTGGTTTGAGCCGGAGCAGATATTTCACCAGCCTTAGTTAGATTCGATAAAGCTTTATCGTAATCATTTTGTCCGGCCGTAATCCAAGGAAGCTCTCCTTTATCTGCTATAGAAAGCTTATCATCAGACTGCGAAGCAACAAGCTTATCGAATTGGCTAGGATCGTTTTGTAACACAGCATAGGCATCGTCAGCCTTTTTCTGAATTTGGTCTAGCTCATCTTTGGAAACACCTTCAGGAATTGCAAACAAAATGTGAGCAACATGCCATTGTGCTGGAGTTAAATAGTTATTTTGATTTTCTTTATAAAAACGACTTACATCATCCTTTGATATTTTTACTTGCTTCTTAATATCATTCATAGACAAAGTTACATATTCAAGGCTTACTTGCTCAGGAGCCATAAACTCTTTTTGGTGTTCCTTATAATAATCAGCCACGGCCTCAGAAGATACATTAATTTGTTTTGCAAAATGCGAAGCAGGAACAACTAGATAATCATAATCTCTATTTTGCATGTATAAGCGAACGAAACGTTCAACTTCATCAGGTAACGCGAATGAAGTACCTATAAAAGCAAATCGCTGTTGATTCAACAACATGCCTTGACTTACCTCATTTTGAAAACTGGATTGAGTAAATAAAGCTGCACTAAGAGCTTGTTGATATTTTTCAGCAGAGAAATGCCCATCCTCCTGAAATTGTGGAATACTTAATATGGCTGCGTTCGCTTGATTTGCACTAACATCAAACCCATTTTTACGCGCTGCTTGCACCATCACTTCATTAGCCACCATTTGATCTAGGACTTGGCTTTGTAGTTTTTTCTCATCTTCAGCAGTCATATGCGCCGCATCTTGCATGCCGCGTGCACGTCTGTAATTTGTTTCAAACGCTTGATAAGTTAAAGATTCACCATTAACAACCACTTTCGCATTTGACGTTTGATGCGATTGAAAATAGTAATCAACCCCAAAAAGAGTAAACGTAATGCCGATTAAAATAACAACCAGCCAAGCAACAACACCTTGTATGCGCTCATTTAACTTCTGCAACATGTCCCGAGATCCATTTAGTATTAACAAAGTTTTATGAAGTTGGATTGTAACCTAATCGGACAAAAATCTAAACAATAACCGCTAAATTTTACAAATAACTGCAGGGGTGAGATTCTCCATTTAAAAATCAATGAATATCAAAGTGAATGCTTAGGTGTAAGTTTTCCACTTATTTAGCAGGAAATTTAAATAGCATGATTGAAGTGTATCAAAACATCAAGATACGAACTAGTTAACCAATTATTGAAATATATCACGCCAAAGTTCTGCGGTTTGTATCCTTGTCAAAACGTTTATTTTATATAATAACTTATTAATTTTGGCTGTTCTTGATGTTCGTTGCTGTTATGCCTAATGAGGCTCTTTTTTGAAGTGCGCTAGTTTTTTGAGAAAAAGGAGCAAGACGACTCAGATATTTGAGTTTGCTTATTTTGGTACTATTCATTGATATGTAACGCGTTCTTCATGCCCTTGTTCTTTTGCTAATTCGAGTACTATTTTGCCTTTCACGGCTTTAGCTTAATCAACACCACATTCAGCTAAAGTTCGAACTGTTTGTCTGGATCCCACATCCACAGCAATACTTATAGGTGCCATTTTATTTTCAGCAAGAGTCAAATCAATATCGGCACCAGCTTTATATAAAACCCAGATGACTTCTGAATGACCATTTTGATCAGAAATATATGCCAGAGTTAATCCCTGGAAACTAGGTATATTCAAATCTGCACCAGCTGTTGTAATAGACGTATAACTACTGCGTGATCGTTTTGAGCTGCTGCCTCCATTGCTTTCCGTTTTTAACGTGCAAAGGAATTCAACTGCATCAACATGGCCTTTATAAGCGGCAATATTAAAGAGGGGTTATACATCATCAACTGCACTGAATAACAAAAATCCATACGATTTAAGAAGCATCTGTTTACAATATTGAAAAATGAGCATATAAGCCAGCATGTTAAATTAATTTAAAATCACTCAGTTACATCTTATTTATTTCAAAGGGAATCAAAAAAAGAACTTTTATTTGTTAGTTTGCTCAATCTTAAGGCTAAGTTAATAAATAATAAATATAATAAACATGTGTCCATCATTGTCTATTTCAAATAGGAGTACATATGCTTGAGAAAACAGATCATGAACTTCTCCAATATCACAACGATGATGCATTACTGGATTTAAGCAAAGTATCCACTGATATTGATACATACATCACTCAGGCATTAACCGCTCTTATCGACAACCCTGCAAAAAATCTAATAATTCAGGGTGGTGAAATGACCGCCCTTCAGGCACAAAAAATAGCAGATTATCTAAAAACCCATCCACAGATAATCCAAAGTATTCATCTGCCGGAGCATTTGGAAAATACGAAAATTCAGATTGAACTGGATAATGTTAGTTCCAATCATCGTTTGGAAAAAAATAAACAAAAATGGGCCGATAATCTCCCCCAAACTGTTCAGTCTACGAAAAAACCGGAAGGAAGAATACTTCCTAAAGGCAAGATCATACCCAAAATTGAAATTACGCTGCATGAGGAGCCAGACATTGATCCAGATCCTGTGCCCATGAACGAGTTAGAAGAGCCATCCGCCATACAGCTGACCAATGATTTTCCCATACTGGAGCGCTCACCGATAGCAGCCCAGGTGATCACGGAGAGTTTGTCACTACCCGGTCAACAAGCATATCTGTCGCGCTGGAATCAATTAATAAACCGCAACGAAGCACAACAATTTAAAAAAGATTTAGGCAACCTCTTTCATAAAGAGAACCACCCTCTTCCTGAACTTGTTAAAAAGGATGGGGAGTTAAGTCAAAGTTTTACAATGTGGGACAACAAACTTAAATTTGAAAAAGAACAATACAATGCTCTTCTCGACGTTTATGGGCAATATGGGGCGCCAGGTTTAAAACAATTATTCAGCACCTGGGATGAATACAATCAGGATCCCTATAAAGGACCAGCATTTATTGATACCTATGTTTCATTTTTAAAATATATGCCTACGTTTCTACCCTTTATTGAGAATCAGGAATTCCAGGATACCCTTGCTAAAATAGCAAACCTCAGTAAAGAACATCGTAGCTGGTGGATGGCGCTCATCCAGAGTCATGGCCGTAAAACAGGCTATAGCGACTTGCACGGTTTATTTAAACAGTTTACTGATACCGTAAACCTCATCGAACAGATGGGGTTAAGTTTTCACGAGATCACCAGCATCAAAGAGGAAAAAACTCTTCCCCTCGCATTGACTGATATGGTTGCGCTGTTAAATAAATGCCACCCACAGGATCAAGCTGTTCAATGGGAATGTATCAATAAAATCAGCATACCTGAGCCTAATAATTTCCATTTCATCATTCCGGAAATGCAAACAGAAGCTAATTTAGGCGAGCGAGGGGATATTGAATGGATAAAAAGACTATTAGCCCAAGATAAAAACAGCAATCCCGAATTAGTTAAACCGGCTTTTTATCGTTATCTTGCCACCCAGGAGCAACATTTGCCTTTGGAGCAATATAAACGAATTATTGATGAGTTGTTGTCAAATCACGAGCTCAATAATGAAGCAAAAATACGCTTACTTTATATTTTAGCCAAATCAACCAGCACCAGCGCCAAAACCGGTTTTGATTCCAAAGTAGTACTTGAAGAATGGGAAAGCTTTCAGATAAGAATGATTAAGCTTGATTCTCTTGAGCGCATTAAAGCAAATCGCAGTGCGATAGGTAAGGCATTATTTACCAAAGGTATCGAGGCACAAGGAGGAATTCCGGCTGCACGGATTCAAACCTTGAAACCAATAATGGATATGCCTATGACGCCACCCATGAGTTATTTAAATAAGCTGTTAAAGCTTTCTGAATATAAATATCTCGATCCCAAATTAAGCTTGCTTGAACTACAAAAAGTTCAAACAGACATGATGGTCAAAATGGATAAGGCTGCGTTGCTTTATAAAGATTATCCAGAAAGCATGATGTATGCCATTCGCCTGATAAAAACAGAAACAATTACAGCCAATAGTAATGGCCAATATTTTCCCGAACCTCACGATATCACGTTACTGGAACAATTCATTAGCGCCTGTGAAGCATTGCTCGCACCCAACCACAATAGCATGAACCCTCCGGGATTAAACCCCAAAGAAGTGTTGCTGCCTTTACTGACCTCATTTCATTTGGAATATGAAAATAGCATCCGCTTAGCCAATGACGTCATAACTCCTTATATAAAAAGGCTCACTAATCCAAATATCGCCCAATATCAGGAAAAAATTAATAACTTATTACCCTATGGGTTATCGTTACTGCAATTGCTTGAAAATAGAACAATCCCCAATAAGCTCGACTATACCGTCCTGAATAAAATCCAGGATGATTTAATAAAACTTATTTGCCGAGCGCAACCAACGACTAAAAAAGACATCAGAGAGTGGATGCATCAGCATTATGGAAAGCATTTTAGCGGCACAATATTACTCGATCTTAAAGATGCGGTTAATTTTAGCGCCCTTTTTGGGGAGCTTCACTGCACGCAAAAAGAAACATGCGCTGCAATTGAGCAGTTGGTGGGTAATTTTGATAATGAGGAAGAAAAAGATCAGCATGAACCCTTGGTCAGAAGTTTGGTAAATCTCACCAAAAGGTTAACCCCTGCTCAAAAAATACAATTTTTTGAGTTCTGTCAGGAAGCTTTTAAAACGAATGGTATTCTCTCGCGCACCCAACATCCAGGGCCTCCTGGCTATCTGACTCAATTTAAAGGTCTTGTTGAAAGCATTATCACAAATAACTCTTTTGATGAGTTTGAACAGTATATGAATATTGTTCAGGAACATCGTGCCAATAAAGGTGATGTGAGCAACACCCTGTCAAAATGCAGCTACTTACTGGATGTTCTTTACCCACAATTGATGAAAGGCCCCATCTCTCGAAAAGAAGCATTCCAATTTTCAGCCGAGCTCGTGTGCTTAACTAAAGCCAATGCCCTCCATGAATATCATGCTCAAGCAAAAGTAGCTGCAGCGGTCGATTATCCACAAGAGTTAAACAATCTCAACGACTCGATTGTCGATTTAATCGATAACGTTAACTCCGACCTTAAGGCTCTCGATAAATTAAAAAACATTAAGCAGGATATTGATGCTATTTTACTGCTTGCGGTAAATAACAACGAGTACTTTAAAGAATGCCGGGCAATTAATGAACGTATTACTGACATTCTTATAGCTGTAGAAGAGCGTACCCCCCAACAAAAAAATAAAAATTTCCTGCAAACTATGTTCAGCTATTTCTGGAATAACCCTTCTACCGAAGATGATGCAACACCTGAAGAATTAAATAGCCTACGATCATTAGGTCTTGACCTTGATCTGGTGGGACAACAATCAGATACCTACAAAGAGTTGCAGGCAATCAGAGATAAAGAAAATCATAGTTTCCAAAATGTTGTTCTTCATCTTCAGGCGAAAAAAAGAGAGTTAACGCAAAAATACAGCAATATTGCTACGCGTGCGAATCACTATATCAGCAAGGCATTAAAGGGTTCACCCGATGATGTAAGTAAAAACCACAACGATATGTGTCAGCTGATCGATAAGTTTGTCGCTCTGGATCATCAAAATCTTGTTTTAAGTCTTATGTACCACTATTCGGGAGGACTGGCGGATCGCGGTGTTAAAGATTTAATCGAGTTGTTTAACTCCAGGGAATACAATGAACTCTCGCAAAATCTGCAAAAAGATTTTATTAATGCAATCATCACCCAAATGAATAATTCGGTGAAATGCAGCAAAGTAGATGTTCATACATTCCTTAAATTTATTCATAAACATCAGGAAAATAGCTCCATTACCGAATTTTTGCACAATTATTACCAGCATGCCCCATATCCACCGTTGACTATCTTCATGCTTTGGAGCAAATCTGTGCATTCGCGCTCAGTGCAGTCTCTTCAAGCTGTTGATGAAAAATATCAATATTTCGACAAAAACCCTTGCGCCATCAATAGACATGACGGACGTGAAAAAAATAATGGATTCAAGCTTGATGCAGCGAAAAAAACACTGTCGCAAATGCCTGAAGTTCAAAAAATATTTACCTCGGACTATCTTGCCAAAGTAACAGAGGAGCAAGAAAGGGTAAAAAGTTTATCGACCCGACAAATATTGGATCAACTGAAGACATTTAAAGACAATCCACCGGCAAACCATATTGCTATGGTTATGCTTGCCGCTGAATTATTACATCGATGCAAAGGACGTCCCCCAGAGTTTGTCGGTAAAAGCCATGTACCAGGGCGCTCTTATGAGTTAAATACCACTCAGATTATAGCCATCCTGTCCCTTCTTGAAACCGGGAATAAAGTCACCGCTGAAATAGGCACGGGCGAAGGCAAATCACGAATCATGATGATTTTGAATGCCTGCCAGTTCCTTAAAGGCAAAACAGTAGATTTCCTGACGAGCAATTTAGCTCTTGCCGAGCGCGACTATCTGGAATCGCTACCCTTCTTTAATTCTCTGGGTGCTGAAGTTAATTTCATTACGTCCTCATCCAATGTTGAAGATTATAAAATGGGCGGGATTAATTTCTCTGATCCTGAAAACCTTTGCTTGTTTCGTAATAAAGCATTTAGCCAAAACAAATCGGATCTGGTTCTGAATAAAGATCCGGAACAAAGAGCGTTACTGCTAGATGAGGCCGATGTAACCTATTTTGATGTTGCCAACTTAAAATACAATTACTCATCGACACTACCCAAGCAAAATATCGAGCTACTCCCCTTATTCCCATTACTCATGGATTTTTTTGCGCAGAGTGACACGGAAAAAACCTACGCAGAAAACAAGCAACGCTGCAATGAGCAACTACTGTCATTCATTGAGGCAAGAAATCCCAAGTTATTCCAGCTGATAAAATCAATCCCCATAGCACAACTCGAAAAATGGCAAGATGCAGCCTATACAGCTCGCCATCTGGAATATAATGATGATTATACCATTGTATCTGAGGCTACCAAACCCACTCCGTTTGGCGATAAAAAAGTAGCTGCGGCAATGTGCCTTATCGGCTCACGTATTAGTAAGAATTCCAATTTTGATGATGGCGTGCATCAATGTTTGCATGCTGAGCTGAATCGTCTGATAAAAGCTCAAAACCCCACCATAGAAAATCCCTATTTAAAAGAAGCGATTGAACTCTGTAAAAACAAGAAGCGCTTTTTTAATATTGATCCTATAAGAAAGATCACCTTTAGTAGTTCGTCTAATACCTTACTTAAAGCATATGGCCAGGGCAGTTTACATGCTGTAACTGGGACTATAGGCTCAAAAATGGAGCAAAAAGAAGCTCAGTCTGAATTTGGGACACAATTCATCCATGTACCAAGACATAAAGGTTTACGTCGTTTTGATCGCCCTACCCGCATTACTCAAAATGAAGTCAAACAATTAGATGCATTGGTTGAACATATTCTGGAAGCAAGAAAGAAAAACCAACCCATACTGTTGATTTGTAAAAATGATAATGAATCCAAGATACTAAATGAAAAACTAGAAGAACGCTTAAAGTCAAAGCGCGATCAAAATGGATTACCCAAGTTAACTCGTATCCATGCGGGAATTGACTATGATGAATCCATATCAGAAGCAAGCTATATCAAAAACGAAGCAGGTAAACCAGGTCAGGTAACGATTACGACTGAAATGGAAGGACGCGGAGTTGATATTGAACTAAAAGAAAATGCGCATAATGCCGGACTTAAAGTCTTACTGACTTATCTTCCCCATGGAGAACGAAGTTATGGGCAAGTTATCGGCCGTTCGGGCAGATATTCAGCTATAGGTGAAACACAAATGGTTCTAAATCTGGAAGAACTTAAAAAAGATTTTGGTATTGACCAGGTGAACACTGATTTTTATCTTAATCCCGAAGACTTTATTAAAAAGCTGCAAATTTTTGCAACCCATACTAAAGAGCTTCGACGTTTGTTTCACCGTGCCTATGATAACTACTTATACTATTTTTCAGAGCGTTACTCAGCACTGCAAACCGAAGATAATGATTTAACCCACACCTGGAGTGAGTTTTTAGAACAATACAATCACAGTAAAGATCTGACTCTTCAGGTAATCGAAGCACAATTGCAACAAAATAATCCCAACATCGAGATTATCAAAGAGCAACTAAAACAACATAATCAAAAAGCACAGGAAATCTGGGCAGTCTTTGCCGAGCACCTGCCTGAAGAACAAAAAACTTTGGATCAAATCAGTCCAGTTCAAAACATCAAAACACCCAGATTGTTAAAGCGATGGTTCAGTGAATTGCAACAAATCAAACAGGATTCTGTAATTGTGGACGATGTGAAAAAAGTACGTCTGCAAGAGCATTATGATCCTACTGCTGCGGGTAGTGTTCAAATTGTAAAAAATCCAAGCCTGATCAGCAGCTTTATTGCTGATTTCCGTGCGGCATGGCGAGGAGAGGGAATTCTATTCCCTAATTTTCGTGCATGGTGGGCAGGACAACTGTCATTTAGAAATTTGCTCAGTCAGCAGGCGTTCTTCCGGTGGGTGATTACCCCCAAAGAGGAAACTCATATTGTGAAAAAAGAAGTCCCTGCTTCTCATGCAATAATGTATAAAAATTTAGCTGATGAGAACTCAAGGGCAAACAATGAAAGAATGGATACTGAAGAACCATACCATTCATTCTCTTTATTTCAACCACCACCAGTCAAACAAGGAGAACTACAACCGGAGCAGCCTCAAAATAAGATACTTTAATTTAAGCTCTGATGCCTGAACAATTGATTGGAGTTAATATTGAACCCCTTTTGTTGAGCATGATTTTAAGAGAAATGCTAATTGCATCGTCTACTTAACCTTTAACCTAGACTGTATTTTATTTGCAGGAAGCTCGTCATACGGGAAAGAAAACCGAAAGATACCTGGTACCAAGGGGCTCTGCTAAGCATTGCGCTGTGGAGCTATCATCGTTTTAACGACAGTTATCGAGATGTTTCGGAGCGCTTATTGTATTGGGGCAATGAAGTGAGTTATTAACCAGTACGTCAATGGTGCATTAAATTTGGCCCTCATTTTAAAAACGTGATTAATAAATGCAAAGCCAGGCCATCAGATAAATGCCTTTTAGATGAGCAACAGCTACGCATCCATGGCGAGACCTATATTTATGGCGTGCCATTGATGAAGACGGTTATGAACTGGAAGTGTTTCTACAAAATCGGCGCAATAAATAGGCTGCAATTCGCTTCCGGGCTGGTCTATTAAACGCCTATCCCAACCCCAGGTTATAATAACGAACAAACTATGAGTTACACAAAACCAATTCGGCAGATGTGTCAAGGCAGCGCGAGCATCGCTCACATAAAGGACTCAATAACGGGGTGAAAATACCATGCAGAAAAGAAAAATGCGTCATAACACTCAGGGGAAAACAAAAATATCTTCGCGGTCGCTGTTAGGCGTTACACCTACTGCGCTCATCAACGAAGAAATCAATTTCAAAAGGCTAAAGAAATTTGGTAAGAAGCATCTTCTGAAATTCTTGGAGCCTAAAATTCGATAAGAACTCGTTCTTTCGTTAGCGAAAGTTAAGTTGACGATTCCGCGTAGTCTGTTCTAGCAGCAAGTTTTCCCATGAACAGTAATGGCTGTGACAAATGTGCGATTAATAATGAATGCTAGGCTGTAATCAACCATAACTATACTATTTTAATTTTTTGATTGATGCCCCCAGACTTGAGGGCATCTTTTAGGATGTGGCGGAGCGGACGGGGCTCGAACCCGCGACCCCCGGCGTGACAGGCCGGTATTCTAACCAACTGAACTACCGCTCCAATATGGTGGGTGCTGTAGGGATCGAACCTACGACCCTCGCCTTGTAAGGGCGATGCTCTCCCAGCTGAGCTAAGCACCCGAAATCTTATAAATTTCGCTTTCTACTCACCAACTATGCATTGCATAAACTTGGTGCTCTCACTTATAATAAAAAACGCGCTTTTGAGCGCGTTTTAATAATATGGCGGAGTGGACGGGGCTCGAACCCGCGACCCCCGGCGTGACAGGCCGGTATTCTAACCAACTGAACTACCACTCCAATTATGGTGGGTGCTGTAGGGATCGAACCTACGACCCTCGCCTTGTAAGGGCGATGCTCTCCCAGCTGAGCTAAGCACCCCAAATCTTTAAGCTTCTTGAACCGCTTCTTTCAGGTTTTTTCCTGCTTTAAATTTAGCTACTCTTGATGCTTTGATCTCAATGACCTTCCCAGTTTGTGGGTTTCTGCCAGTACGAGCAGAACGGTTACCAGTAGAGAACGATCCAAATCCAGGTATTACCACTTGATCGCCACTCTTTAAGGCATCAGTAATAGTGCTAGTAAAAGTCTCAAGCACTCTGCTTGCATCTGCCTTAGTTAAACCAGAACCACTTGCTAAAGCATCAACTAATTCGCTCTTATTCATTGCTTCCCCTATACAGTTAATCTTCCATACTCCAAGCTAATCTAACTTAAACTTAATCAAATTAACCAGTCAAGTAGTTACTTCCTTGCAACGCCCGCCAGTAGCGGGCCACGAAAGGAAATATACCTTTAATTAATGGGTATGTAAATCATTATTTTTAATTTTTTTTGATTTTTTACCCGCTAAAACGGCAGACTGTATATTATCTGGACTATCTATCCAAGGACTGCGTTGTAAAGCCAGCTCAAGCACCTGCTCAATAGTCTTCACTGGGTGTATTGTTAGCTTACGCAACACATTATCAGGTATCTCTTCCAGATCTTTTACATTCTCCTCAGGGATGATTACATGCTTAATTCCACCCCGATGAGCTGCTAATAGCTTCTCTTTTAGTCCACCAATGGGTAATACTTGTCCCCGCAAAGTAATTTCCCCTGTCATGGCAACATCTGCCTTAACAGGAATTTGCGTAACAACAGAGACTAATACGGTACACATACCAATACCAGCACTTGGACCATCCTTCGGTGTCGCTCCTTCAGGAACATGAACGTGGAAGTCATTTTTTTCAAAGAAATCATCAGCAAGCTGTAGTTTTTTAGCGCGGCTACGGACAACGGTCATTGCAGCATGTATTGATTCCTGCATTACCTCGCCAAGTTGCCCTGTATGAATCACCTTACCTTTACCAGGCATCATGGAAGATTCAATAGTCAACAACTCCCCTCCCACGCTCGTCCAAGCTAAACCAGTTACTTGGCCAATTTGATCAAACTCTTCAGCAAGACCATATCTGTATTTTTTAACACCCAAATATTTTTCAATATTATTTACAGTAACAGTTAAACGCTTAGACTTTTTCTTGTTTGATAAAATCTCCTTCACTACCTTACGGCAAACACTAGCGATATCCCGCTCAAGATTACGAACCCCAGCCTCACGAGTATAGTGTCGGATGATTTCGCGAATAGCTCCTTCGCTGATATGAATCTCATCGTTACTTAAACCATTAAGATTAATCTGCTTAGGCACTAAATATTGTTCAGCAATGCTGACTTTTTCATCTTCTGTATAACCTGCTAGACGAATGACTTCCATTCTATCTAATAGAGGGGCAGGAATTTCTAATGAATTCGCAGTTGCAATAAACATTACATCGCTTAAATCATAATCAACTTCAAGGTAATGATCGCTAAACGTATGGTTTTGCTCTGGATCTAATACTTCAAGTAGCGCAGAGGCGGGATCACCACGGAAGTCCATAGCCATCTTATCAACCTCATCAAGCATAATTAATGGGTTTTTCACGCCAGCCTTGCATAACTTTTGAATTATTTTCCCAGGCATTGAGCCAATATAGGTTCTACGATGGCCGCGGATCTCTGCTTCATCACGTACACCACCTAAAGCAATACGAATGAATGTACGACCTGTTGCATTCGCAATCGATTGTCCTAAGGAAGTTTTACCCACCCCTGGAGGTCCAACTAAACATAAAATTGGTCCTTTCAAACGTTTTACTCGTTGTTGAACTGCCAGATATTCGATAATGCGTTCTTTCACGCGTTCTAAACCGTGATGTTCTTTATCCAATAATTTTTCTGCTTTGAGCAAGTCAAATTGAATTTTACTTTTCTTTTTCCATGGAACCATCAGCATCCAGTCAAGATAATTCCGGATGACTGTTGCTTCAGCAGACATTGGTGACATCATTTTTAATTTATGAAGTTCGGCCATCGCCTTTTCTTTAGCTTCTTTTGGCATGCCAGCTTTATCAATAGATTTTTCAAGTTGCTCAATTTCATTACCTTCTTCACCAAGCTCACCCAACTCCTTTTGAATAGCTTTCATTTGTTCATTCAGGTAATATTCACGCTGACTTTTTTCCATTTGGCGTTTTACACGACCTCTCACACGCTTTTCAACGTGTAATAAATCAATTTCAGTTTCAATGGCTGACATTAAACGTTCAAGGCGCGTACCAACATCTAAGGTCTCTAATAATTCTTGTTTATCATCAACTTTCAAAGTTAAATGTGCAGCAATGGTATCTGCCAGACGACCTGGCTCTTCTATTCCTGCTAAAGGAGATAATACCTCGGGAGGAATCTTTTTGTTCAATTTAATGTACTGTTCAAATTGCGACATTAAAGAACGCATTAAGATACCAACTTCAGGTTCTTGTACAGCAACATTCACTTCCTCCATAACTTCTAGAGAAGCTTCCAGATATCCTTTTTCCTGGCTGTATCCTTTAACTTGCGCACGCTGCTCTCCCTCAACCAAAACTTTTACAGTACCATCAGGTAACTTAAGCAACTGCAAAACGCTCGATAAAGTACCTACATGGTAAATATCTTCAGGAGATGGATCATCATTAGATGATTTTTTCTGGGCGACTAAAAAAATTTGCTTACTATCAACCATAGCGGCTTCAAGGGCTTTAATGGATTTTCCTCGGCCAACAAAAAGGGGAATAACCATATGAGGATAAACCACCACATCCCTCAGTGGTAGCACTGGAATCATAGACACATTTTCAGTCTCATTAGGCGTCACTTTATTTTCAATAGACATAACGAACCCTTATTCAAACAAAAGCTATAGTTATAATTTTACAACAAATTTTTACTGCTCTTTAACTGAGTATAACGGTATTTAAGGAAATGAACAAAGTACTTAATAAGAATGGGGAATTAATATGACAACTTATCTAAATTAGATACAAGCGCCCTATCAGCTACCTGTTTGAAAGACTTAATTGATTAAATAAAAAGACATATGCAACTATTCAACATTTTAAGTCTCTGAACCAGTAACTGGATAAAGGCGCAGAGACTAACATAGAGAATAGTCGCAAAATTAATTAGCTATTCTTTACCACCTGCTGCACTCTTCATCTCATCATGTTCATAAATAAGTATAGGCTTCGACGAATTGTTCACTGCACCCTCGTCAATTACAACTTTATTTACTCCTTCAAGAGAAGGTAATTCATACATGGTGTCTAAAAGAATATTTTCAAGTATTGCACGTAAACCGCGAGCACCCATTTTTCGCTCTAAGGCTTTTTTAGCAATCGCAACCAAAGCCTCTTCTCTAAATTCTAGTCCAACATCTTCCATTTTGAAAAGCGATTGGAACTGTTTAGTAAGTGCATTCTTGGGATTAGTAAGAATATCAATAAGCGCGGCTTGATCCAGTTCTTGTAATGTAGTTACCACCGGTAATCTACCTACAAACTCAGGAATCAATCCATACTTAATCAAGTCATCGGACTCTAATTGGCTTAATACTTTCGATACTTCATCATTAGTATCTTTTTTATTTTTCAATTGTGCTGAAAAGCCGATACCTGATTTATCGCTACGTTCTCTGATTACTCTATCCAAACCAGCAAATGCTCCACCGCAAATAAATAGAATATTTGAGGTATCGACTTGCAAGAATTCTTGTTGCGGATGTTTACGGCCACCTTGTGGTGGAACAGAAGCTATTGTTCCTTCGATGAGTTTTAGTAAGGCTTGTTGCACACCTTCCCCAGAAACATCTCGAGTGATTGATGGATTGTCTGATTTCCGAGAAATCTTATCAATTTCATCAATGTAGACAATACCTTGCTGCGCTTTATCAACGTCGTAATCACATTTCTGCAATAATTTTTGAATAATATTTTCAACGTCTTCACCGACATATCCTGCTTCGGTTAGCGTTGTTGCATCAGCCATAGCAAAAGGAACATTCAAAATTCGCGCCAAAGTTTGCGCTAAAAGAGTTTTACCGCTACCCGTCGGCCCAATCAATAAGATATTACTTTTTCCAAGCTCTACGCCATCTTCGTTTTTATGCTGCAATCGCTTGTAATGATTATACACGGCAACAGACAACACTTTTTTGGCATGTGGCTGACCGATGACATATTCATCAAGGAATTTTGAAATCTCTTTTGGTGAGGGTAAATGCACTTCTGCTTCTTCATGAGCTTCGTGTGTTTCTTCACGAATAATGTCGTTGCATAATTCAACGCACTCATCGCACACAAATACAGAAGGACCAGCAATTAATTTTTTTACTTCATGCTGGCTTTTACCACAAAAAGAACAATAAAGAACCTTATCACCACTTCCATTACTGGATTTACTCATATCCAACCCCTTCTTACAGCCATTACCGGGAAATAGGTAACACATGTAAAATATTAGTCAATCAGAAAAAGATATGCCACTACAAATTAAGAACAAATTTATTTTGCGCCCCGCAATAACATATCAATCTCTGGTTAAAGCTTGATTTAAAAAGCTAAAATCAAGAGATCTCACTGCATATTGGGGCAGCAAGTGAGAATTACAACTGCTCTGCTGAACTATTTATTACTTCTCGATCGTAAAGGACTTTATCGATAAGACCATATTCAGCTGCTTGCGTAGCACTCATAAAATTATCACGCTCTGTATCACGCATAATTTGATCAGGAGTTTTTTTAGTGTGCTGCGCCATAATGTTATTTAAGCGCTCTCTTACGGCCAATGTTTCACGAGCATGAATTTCAATATCAGTTGCCTGACCTCGATAACCACCTAAAGGTTGGTGAATCATTACACGTGAGTTTGGCAGACAGAATCTCTTACCATCAGCACCAGCACAAAGCAGTAAAGCCGCGGCACTTGCGGCTTGACCGATACATAAAGTACTGACATCAGGTTTAATAAACTGCATGGTGTCGTAAATTGCTAAACCAGCCGTTACCACACCACCCGGAGAATTAATGTAGAGAGAAATGTCTTTTTCAGGGTTTTCAGACTCAAGGAACAGCAATTGAGCAACCACTAAATTAGCCATATGATCTTCAACTTCACCCAATAGAAAGATAATACGCTCTTTCAATAATCTTGAGTAGATATCATAAGAACGTTCACCACGTGAAGTTTGTTCAATAACCATTGGTACCAATCCACTGGCATTGCGAATTATGTTATCTGAATATCCCGACATATAATTACTCTCCTTTTGTATTCTCAGCCTTTTTAGGATTCATCACTGAATCATAGTCCATAGATTTATGCTTAATCTTAGCATCAGCTGCTATTTTATCTGCAACTACTTCTTCCATGACTAACGCTTCAATTTCAGCAAGATGTTCTTTGCTGCTTTGGTACCAAGCACGTAATTCATCAGGATTTTCGTAAGCACCAGCAAATTTCTCAATCATTGCATTCACTTTGTCTTTGTCTGCAACGATTTGATGTTTCTTAACATATTCTGAGAACAGTAAGCCAAGATGAACACGGCGTTTAGCTTGCTCTTCAAACAATTCTCTTGGGAAATCAGGAATCTTTTCATTTTCATGATGCTCATGGCCAAATAGACGATGATACATGTCATGTTTTAAGTGTTCGATTTCTTTGTCGATTAAGGCTAATGGTAAATCAATAGCATTAACTTCCATTAATTTATCAAATAACTTCTCTCTGTTCATCATACTAACACGACGCTCTAACTCACGAGTCATGTTTTCTTTAATGTCTTTCTTCAGAGCATCAACACCACCTTCCTTAATGTTAAACTTTTCAGCAAAAGCATCATTAAGTTCAGGTAACTTACCTTCCATTATGTTATGAATAGTAATCTTGAATACAGCTTCTTTACCCGCTAATTCTTTATGCCCATAATCTTCTGGGAAATTAACTTTAATGTCAAAAGGCTTGTCTTTCTTACCGCCAATAATTCCATCTTCGAAACCAGGAATCATTGCGCCAGAGCCAATAATTAATTCGTGTCCTTCTGCACTACCACCATCAAATAATTCATCGTTCAAGAAGCCTTGGAAGTCGATAACAACTTTATCATCTTTTTTAACAGCACGTGAAACATCATGCCATTCTTTATTTTGCTCACGTAGTTTATCTAACATTTCTTCAAGATCTTTGTCAGTTACTTCTGAACGAGCTAATTCAACAGTCGCTTGATTTAATTCAGCAACTTCAAACACTGGCATTACTTCAAATGTAGCCGTGTATTTAAAATCTTTACCTTTTTCTATTTCTTCAGGCTCGATGTATGGGTACCCTGCAGGAACTAATTCATTTTGTTGTAAAGCTTCGAATAGGGTTGATTGAACCATTTCTCTAGCAACTTCTTGGCGAACGCTATCTGAATAACGGCTGGTAACAATGTGCATAGGTACTTTGCCAGGACGGAAACCATCAACTTTAACTTTATGAGCCAGATCTTTGAGCCGCAAACTTACTTCTTCCTCAACTTTCGCTGTAGGCACAGAAATAGTTACCTTGCGCTCCAAACCGTTTAGGGTCTCAACAGAAACTTGCATCAATTCACCTCTTGGATTTTTATAATGAAATGGTGCGAAAGGAGAGACTCGAACTCTCACGGGTCACCCCGCTGGAACCTAAATCCAGTGCGTCTACCAATTCCGCCACTTTCGCAATCAGGTTGGATTATCAATCAGTAATTCGGTCTTGTAAAGACTCAGATGAATCTTTAGCGAAAAACCTTAGTTTTCATCACATGGGGTGAACGATGGGACTCGAACCCACGACAACCGGGATCACAACCCGGGGCTCTACCAACTGAGCTACGCTCACCATAACTTAGTATAAATTGCCATCAGATTTCACTATGGGCTGGCACGCCCGGCAGGATTCGAACCTGCTACCCTCGGCTTAGAAGGCCGATGCTCTATCCAGATGAGCTACGGGCGCTTAATTTGGTCGGGGTAGAGAGATTCGAACTCCCGACATCCTGCTCCCAAAGCAGGCGCGCTACCAGACTGCGCTATACCCCGACTTACCCGTCCCGAGGACAGTGCGCACATGGTACTAATCTAGACGCATAAGGTCAATACCTAAAATCACATTTTTTTAATATTTTTAAATTGCTTAGCGCAAAAATAACCATATTGAACAAATTGCGACTCAGTTGGTTTTTATTTTAATAAATCTCTACCTTGTTTGCCATAAAATGTAATCCAAACCTAATAGAGAGTTACATATTAATAGTTTTTCAGATAGCATTGCGACATCATTTATTTCATTTAAAACACCATGAAATTTAAGTTGCTTCCCCTTTTTGATAATTTAAACCATTTACATAAGAATCACGAAAATGCGGTATTACCCGATCCACAATTTAAAAATGATTTCCATTACACCTTAAATTTCTTAAAAAGCTATACTGGTAGTCAAGGAACATTTAATAGTTACCGTCGTGAGGCTGAACGTTTGTTGCAATGGTCATGGCATGTTAAAGGCACCCCGCTCACCGAATTAAAACGAGATGACATCGAACAATACATTCGTTTTTGCCAAAACCCACCTAAAAATTGGATAAACTTAAAAAAAGTCCCCCGTTTTATTGAAAAAGCAGGACTACGCATTCCTAATGAAGAATGGCGCCCATTTGTGGTTACACTAAGTAAAGCAGCGATAAAAAATGGGCAGAAACCGGAAATAGAACAATTCAGTCTATCTCAAGGTGCCACACAAGAGATATTTGCTATATTAAGTACCTTATTTAATTTTTTAATTGCAGAAGAATATTTAGTCTCGAATCCAGTAGCCCTTATTCGTCAAAAAAGTAAGTTCATTCGTAAGCGCCAGCAAAACGCCCCTATTCGTCGGCTAAGTATTGATCAATGGAGTGCTGTACTTAATGCTGCAGAAACATTGGCGGAGGAATCGCCTGAAAAGCATGAGCGCACACGCTTTATGTTAAGTATGCTCTTCGGGATGTACTTACGTATTTCCGAATTGGTAGCAAATGACCGCTGGATTCCCAGCATGAATGACTTTGCGAAAGATAGTAATGGTCATTGGTGGTTTACTACGGTAGGAAAAGGAAATAAAGAACGCCAAGTTGCCGTTAGTGATGCCATGCTGGATAGCTTAATGCGCTGGCGCAGTTTTCTTGGGTTAACCCCACTCCCCTCAGCAGCGGATAACTCCCCACTAATTCCTAAAATTAGAGGAAATGGTCCTATGAGTGACACCGCCCCCATCCGCCGCATCATTCAGCATTGTTTTGATTTGGCCGCGGAAGAGCTTCGTATAAAAGGCAAGCGCGAAGAGGCCGATAACCTCGCTGCAGCAACGGTGCACTGGTTAAGACATACCGGAATTTCAGAGGATGTAAAAATCCGTCCTCGTGAACACGTGCGTGACGATGCCGGCCATAGCTCCAGTGCTACTACAGATCGTTATATTGATATTGAAAAACAAGAGCGTTATCGTTCAGCAAGAAATAAAGTTATTGATCCGATATCTACTGAGGAATAATCGTGACCTCTCAGGTCTACTCGATTTTCGACGCCAAGCGCTGGTCACGGGCCAGAGACATTGATAAATATTCAATAGTACTGCACATGATGAAAATCCAAATTTCTCATGGGCCAGTATTAGTACCCACTGGAACAACTGCGCCGAAATAATAAGGCATCAGAAGATACATATGCTGATGAAAAGGTCTGTGATAGGAGGTTCACAACATAGGAGCCCAACCGTCACTGTTTCCGTTTTCGTCATCATGGTTATTTCCTTTATCTTTTGCTATCTGTCGATTACCGCATTGAGCTTGGAGTTCTGCTTTATACCGTCGAAATATATCATTCGTATTTTGAGCTGGATTAGGATAAGCGGCAGCTGCGGCAGGTTGTTGAGAATGCGACTGTAGATTTTGAAATGGTTTAGAATTAGCAGCTGCTGTGGCAGCAATTACAACTGAATTTCGAAAATACTGATGTGCATACTGAACTGTGTTAAGATTAGCAATAGCAGCAACCACGGTAGGATTAGCAGTAGAGGTAGCAGCAGATGCGGCAGCTTGTTGAGAATGCGGTGGTAGACTCTGAAGTCCATTAGCAGAAGCAGCAGCATTTACGACCGCTTGATGAAAATACTGATGTGCATACTGAACGGTATTAGGAGCAGCAACAGCTGCGGCTACAACTGCGGCCGAATATTTTAATTGGCACTGCAAATTCCGAACGGTATTAGGATGAACACCAATATCAGAATAGATTCTTTTTTTTATGGCACTGTCGAGAAAAATAGTGGTTTGAATAGAAGGATGATCCGTTGCTGTCTTATCATTCTCACCAAGCCGAAGTTCTACATGATTTAATAGAGTAGGCTGTTGTATACGAAAAGTATTACCCTGGTCAGGACCGAAAGTAGCTGCTTGCATGAAATAGGAAAATGTTCCGGCACCAGAAGAGGCTGGGACTATAAAAACTCCAGCTTGTTGCCCCCCCGCTGATGGACTAGAATGTTCTTGCAGCATTTTCTTATAATTGGTATCTCCTATATATCCCACCACAGTCCTCTCTGATGCTACTTGTTGAGCATAGGCTCTTAATAATTTATCCGCATTATTTGCGTTTTTTGCGATATCATTAGGGATATGAGGAACTAGAACACTGTATTTCCCGCTGCCAGTTTCAAAGTGGACCTCACCTACTTTAAAATTATCAGTTATCCTTACTTCCTCAGGTGTAATTGCCACTACCATGTCATCTCTTACATAAAAATGCATATTTTGTTTGGCATCCTTAAAACCCCGACAATTTATTCCTTGGACCCCGCGATCATGTAATTTATAAGTAGCTACCGTAGTAGCAGAAGCAACACTAGCGGGGTATTGAGACCCCGTCAAACTAAATTCTTCTGGCAGGTTATCTTTTTTGCCTTCTATAATAGCAACGACATGAGGAATCCCTCTATTTTCAAATAACTTTGTTAATGCATCATCATAGGTACTTACATTAGTGTAATAACCAATTTTTGATATTAATGTATCTTGAGCGGCTTGATCCATAGAGCACCTAGCGCTCCCACTATGGGGTTGATAGCGTCCTGCTCCGGAAACCCAATATTTAATAGAAAAATGCCGAGAAGCCTCCTGAGAGAACACCGCTATTTTAAGTCCATCTGTCCATTTCCAAACATTGGGAGCAGGAGTATTGCCTACCCAAAGGCGCTGCTCAGGTTTTATTAGTGCAGATAAACCAGAAACATCGATAAATACGCTATTGCTTTTTGTTGCTAAATTGTTCGTTATTTGTATCTGCGTTGGGCTCCTTTTTAATGGATATCCAGCCGCCCCAGCACCAGCCCCTGCGGCAGCAGCGGCGGTAGCCCCAGTGCTAGTCCCGGAGGCGGCAGGCTCAGAAACAGCATTGGCAACAGGAGCAGCACTGGCGGCGACAGATGCATTAGCGGGGGGACTAGCAGATAACGTTGGTTTTTCTTGACCCGCATCATCTTCCACGCCATCCATTAGCTGGGGTTTCGATTGCATCTTAAATCTCCAAGAAAAAACCAAATGCAAACAAGAAAGGGAATCAAATTATCCATATTGATATAATATTAATTATAATGCATGAAAACAAACACGTCATTTTGCTTTTTATAGTGAGACTGATATGCAACGTATGGCGGTATCTCGTATAAATTTACATTCTTCTTTTCATTTTATTAGACTCTATATTTTTATATCTATGATAGAATTCTTCCTCTTCTTTTGTTGCTAATAATTAAAAATGCTAACTCTACGCCAAATCACCTTATCACGCGGCAATAAAGTCTTGCTGGACAAAGCCAGCGTCACTCTTTATGAAAAACAAAAAATAGGTCTTATCGGCCATAACGGCTGTGGTAAATCCACTTTGTTTGATTTTTTCCTGGGTAAGCTTATTGCAGACACAGGGGAGTATTTAATTAATCCTCACCTGCGTATCAGCCACTTATCGCAGCAATTACCTGATAGTGACGAAAAAGCCCTGGATTTTGTCGTTAGTGGTGATTCGGAATACATCAAACTATTACAACGTTTAGAAAAAGCAGAAAAAGAAGATAATCATGATGAGGTAGTCGCCTGTCATGAAGAATTAAGTCACTCAGGTGGGTATAGTAAACCTGCACAAGCTGCAACAATTATGTCTGGTTTGGGGTTTAGTAGTGATGAACAAAATGCCTCGGTGAATAGTTTTTCCGGCGGATGGCGTATGCGTCTGAGCCTGGCGCGTTGTCTCATGAAACCAGCTGATTTATTATTACTTGATGAGCCAACCAACCATTTGGATATGGAGGCTATTTTTTGGCTGGAACGCTTTTTAAAACAAAGTCCCAGCACGATTATCCTGATTTCTCACGATAGAGAGTTTCTTGATGCCTTTGTTAGCCATATTCTTCATATTGAAAAGCAAAACTTGACCCTTTATGGTGGCGATTACAGTTGCTTCGAAAAAACTCATGCTCAGCAATTAGCCTTACAACAAGCTATGTATGACAAGCAACAGACCAAAATTAACCATATGATGAGTTTTGTTACCCGTTTTAAAGCTAAAGCAACGAAAGCCAAGCAAGCGCAAGGACGTCTCAAAGCAATTGAACGCATGGAAGTTATTGCTGCAGCTCAAGCAGACTCGCCATTTTCTTTTGATTTTTTCCCCTGCCCTCGCGCAGGTAATCCCTTAATCCAATGTAATCAAGTTGATGCAGGATATGCCAGGCAAGACCCAATACTTAAAAAAATTAATCTATCGCTTAGTCCGGGAGACCGCATTGCCTTATTAGGTCCAAATGGTGAAGGTAAATCCACCCTGATTAAGACATTGACTGGTTCCTTGCCCGTTCTAAATGGGACGATTCACCGCTCCACACATTTACAAATCGGTTATTATGCACAACATCAGTTGGAGCAATTAGACTGCAAACTAAGTCCTGTAGAAACAATTCAAGTCTTATCTCCAGAAGCACGGGAACAAAGCATCCGGGATTTTTTAGGTGGATTTAATTTCGTGGGAGATATGGCAGTACAGCCTATTCATCATTTTTCTGGTGGAGAAAAAGCCCGTTTGGCTCTAGCAAAATTGGTTTGGCTTAAACCTAATTTATTATTGCTTGACGAACCAACCAACCATTTGGATTTAGGCATGCGCTCAGCCATCGAATTGGCACTACAAAGTTATGAGGGGGCTTTAATTCTCATCTCTCATGATCGACATATGCTCAAAACCACCGTAGATAATTTCTACCTGGTTTATCAAAAGAAAGTACAGCCCTTCGATGGCGACCTAGATGATTATTATACTTGGCTACAATCTAAAGATGCAGTGAAAGAAAACACTAATACTACCTCGAGTCCTGCAAATGATTATAAAGAAAAAAAGGTATTGCAAAATCGTTTAAAAAAATTAGAGCAAATGATTGAACAATACCATGGAGAGCTAGAAAAACTGGATCTTCAACTTGGTGATGCTAGTCTTTATGAAGACAGCACCCAACAGAATAAGCTAAATCAATTGGTGGAAAAACGTGCACAGGCTCATTCTTCATTGGCTCAGGTTGAGGAAGAATGGTTGGAAATTAGTGAAACTTTGGAAGATTTAACCTAAGTACTAAAGGGCATAAAAAAATCATCCTGAACACAGTGAGCGATCTCCTGAATGAGACCTAGATGTTGAAATGAGCTTAATGCCCCTATTCAGGAGCTCCTTCGCAGTTAACTCTTCAGGATGAAATAGTTTCACCGATCGGTTACATCCTAAGAAGGAGCTAGAAATGAATGCTTACCAAAAATTAGAGCAGCATTTTAAAAAATATTACGACTTTGAAAATCTTGCAGCGATCGTTTCTTGGGATGAAGCAGCCATGATGCCTGTTGGCGGTGGTCCGGCACGTGCAGAAGCATTAGCCACCTTAAGCACAATACAGCACGATTGGTTAACGGATAAAATCGTAGGTGAATGGCTTAAGCAATGCCGAGACTTAGAGCTTTCCCACTGGCAACATAGGAATGTATATTGGATTGAAAAACAGTACCAACAAGCAACCTGCATCCCCTCCATACTGGTAGAAGAGTTTACAAATGAGTCATTGATTTGTTCTCAGGCATGGCGAGAGTTGCGAGTAAAAAATGATTGGAAAACCTTTCAACCCTATTTAAAAAAGCTATTTGGTAAGGTAAAAACCATTGCCGAAATCAAATCACAGCTGTTTACAAAATCGCCCATAGATGTATTGATTGATGAATACTCCCCCGGTTTAGACTGCAAAACAATTACACCTATCTTTAATTCTCTGAAGCAAGAATTACCAACCTTGATTCCCCAAATTATGGAAAAGCAAAAGTCTCGTAATATAACCCCCATCGCCGGGAGTTTTGCGCTTGAAACCCAAAAGCAGTTAGGCCTAGACATTATGTCTCGCTTAGGCTTTGATTTTAACTATGGACGCCTGGATGTAAGTCATCACCCTTTTTGTGGTGGAATTTCTACGGATGTTCGCATCACCACACGTTATAAGGAGCATGAGTTTCTCTCAGCACTTATGGCAATTGCCCATGAAACTGGACATGCCTTGTATGAGCAGGGTTTGTTAAAAGAGTGGCTGACTCAACCAGTTGGGCATTCATTAGGTATGGCGGTACACGAGAGCCAATCATTATTTATGGAAATGCAAATTTGCCGTAGCTTTGAATTTATGCGCTTCTTAGTGCCTTTGACACAAAATTATTTTGGCGAAGCAGAAAATATTACAGAAGAGAATCTGTTTTATCATTATACCCAGGTGAAACCTGATTTTATTCGTGTTGATGCCGATGAAGTTACTTATCCTTTACATGTAATCCTACGCTATGAAATAGAACAGTTGTTATTCTCTGGTGATATTACGATTGATGATTTGCCTGAGGTATGGGATTCCTATATGCAAAAGTATCTAGGCCTCTCAACTAAAGGCGATGATAAAAATGGGGTTATGCAAGATGTACACTGGCCCTCAGGAATTTTTGGTTACTTCCCAGCTTATACCTTAGGTGCCTTAATTGCTGCGCAATTATTTTCGTCAGTAAAAAGGGCAATCCCTGATATTAAACAGCATATTGCACAAGGCAATTTTAAAGCTTTATTGCTGTGGCTAAGGGAGAATATCCATCAAAAAGCCAGATTATTGCCGTATCAGGAGCTTTTACACCAGGCAACCGGTGAGGAGCTCAATCCGCAGTATTATTTAATGCATATTCGTGAGCGTTATTTATGAATTCCCTACGCTCAGGGACCTAGTGTCACGCTTTATAAAAAATAACAAACTCACTGCGACACACCACTGAAAAACTTATATTCCCTTGCTCATCTATCAAATTGGTGAGGCCCTGCGTTGTATACTGCATTAATGGGATGCTTTTTTATGAGCGGCATAGGAGCTAATGGACACAGTATTGTGTTTTGACATGATCAGCGAATACTGCGAAGCCCCCCTATCTTCCGATTAACCCAACTTATTATATTTTATAGCGTCTCTAGAGCCGCACCATTACAAAAAACCAATCTAAAAGTCAGTTAACTTAATACACTCTGACTTATTAAACTCATCATTCCCAGTGTTAGCAATTAATTCGCGACGGATTCCATGTGCTAATTACAAGCCGTTACAAGTAGCAAAGTTGTCGGCATTCATGATGTTTTATCAAATTCTATTTACTGTAGAATCTGGATTTTCAGCATGTTCTTTTTTTTCTACATCAGGATAATATGAATTATGAATTTTAAATTTATGAAAATACGGATTAAATGGTGCAAGGTAGTACTGCTCTTTTTTCATATAATCAACAGAATGATATGCTTTTAGACGAAGAGGCAATTCACTTGCCAGATAAACATCTCCACTCCATGCATCAGCCACTAATGAATTTTCTCCCCAAGTGCTTGGATCATTTATATCACTTCCAGGAATGCGATCAATCACATTAAACATATGATCACCATTTGTAATCTGAAAAATTTCACAAGAAGAATTAAATCCTTTTCTCTTTAAACTGACATGAACAAGCGCAGCTAATTCACCGCAATTTCCAACCTCTCTTTGAAGCGCGTAGTCAGATATAATTTCTACTGGCTCTTTAAAGGAGAATATACTCGAAAAAATAGCTCGTCGGCGCATAGAAATAATTGCTCCAGTAACCTCTTTCATTTCATCTTGCTTTGTTTTTGAATAAGGTAAATTAACTGCATGATGCGTCGAGGATTTTTTAACAATCCCCCGTATTTCATTAATGACATCTACAGTCGTTTTTAAATTATATTTGAAATGCTCGTTTTCAATATGTGAGTAACGCTCAGAGAGCAATGCATTAGGGTCAATTAACTGCGTTAATTCCGAAGTTGGTGCACTCCGAGTCAGCGTAAACATCATGCCAGCTAATTTATCAATCTCTTCTTTGTCTTTGGTGGCTAATGTTTTATTTTGGTTAAGTAAGCGAACAGGCGGATTTCCTGAATGATTGATTTGTGTCGTTAAAGGGAGTATCTCTTCCCCCTTTATAGTTAATAACTCAAGGATTCCTTCGTATGTATTGTGTTGTGCAGCAAGATGCAAGGGATTATTGCCTCTACATGTAGTCGTCTTTAGCAACTCGTTAAATTCTTCTTCAGCTTGGTTTTGAGCATAATCTTCAGCGAGCATACGAATTTCCTCAGCACTACCTGAAGCCATGATGGAGTATGATATGGGCCCTTTTTTTCGTGTTGGAAGCGATTCAACAGGAGATGAAGACTCCTCCTTTGTATTAAAAAAATTTGCGCTAACTCCGGTTAAGGCTGTTACCGAAAACAAAGCCCAACTATGCTTGGCTGCCGAAAGCGCTTTATCTTTTAATGAGTGTATAAATACCTTTTCCGCTTTTTTCCACATTTTAATCACCTAGAGCAAAATATATACTTATTGTACTAAATAATTCTTACCTAAACCTTAAGTTGTTCTGGATTTCTTAAAATGATTATGGAAAAAACATGTTGACCTATATACCTGTACAGCATCGTCAACTTTTAAATTTAAAAAATTAACCGCTACAGTTAATGTCTTAGAAGGATTTAGTGGAAAAGTTTTATCATAAAATAGTTTATCATTGCCCATTTTATTGCCCGCACAATAAAAAACCTTTCCGTTCTGACTCAAAAGCAAAAAATGCGCGAGTAGGTTCACCCTGACTTTGGACTATTCATTCCCTCATATTGTTATGACACGCTCCTTTTATCCTATCGACCCGGATCTTGATAACATAGGCCCCTTCTGCCACAGTACTATCATTGATGCCAATACCGAAGGTGTATGTCGTTTCTATTAAACCACAGGAGCTCTCCTGTTCATTATAGGTTAAAGCCTATAGTCAATAATACGGGAAATATAACGGGAGGGGCGCACCGTTTACTTCCCTATGAAAATGATGCCCTTTAAGAGCAATTGTTTTGAGTACTTTCAGTTTGTTGAACCCCGGAAATCGCGGATATTGATTCGATAGATCTAGTGAGAATACCCTCATTAACTACTCTCTGAAAGAAACTATTTCTGTTAATCGTCATCGTCGATGGTTGATCAGCGTGTAATGACGTGGCTACACTTCTTAAGCTTTCTGATGCAACATTACGTGGACTTTTAGAAGTTGAATGAGTTTCAGTTCGTTGTCTTTTATTTGAATGGCTACCACTCTTTTTCCACCAAAAGTGAGTTTTGGTTATCACTGAAACATTGCAAGTACCATCAATCAGATCAATAGCATAAGGTGTTCGATGCAGTTGTTCATTTTTAAAATGAACTTTTTTAACCGTACTCATATCTATCGGCCTACCACTCATATCATTCTGAAATAGTTGCCGTTTACGAATCGCATTATGGGTAAAGACCTGTAATATGGTTTCATCTCCATGTTTGGCAAAATATTTTTTTTGGTTGGGTCGATCATTAGTACAATATATGGTTACACCTAACGGAACCAATACGGATACACCCGTATGAAGATCATAACTTAATCTTGGACTTTTATCAGTAGTGACATAGCTTGCTAGACTTAAGATCTTTGTTTTTTCTTCTAGCGTATAAGTGGGGGGGGTAAAGGGGTAAGGATGCTGTGGGGCAGCAGTAGTCAATGACATAAATTGAACCTGGTCCGGATCGCTATGCTCCATTGATGTAGGGACTTCTTCGCCCTCTTCATCCGTTTCCTCGCAATCTCCAACTAAGGGCAGCTTTTCAAGGCCAGTAATATTATTTATAGAACTAGGTCTTAGCTCCTCATCTTCGCCATCTTTCACCCATGACAACTGTGAGGATAATCGTTCAATTTGTCCTTGTAACTCAGAAATCTTTTGATTTTGTCTATAAGATTTTGTTTCCAAAGAATATTTATCTAATGTTAGAGAATATAATTTAGAATTTATAGTTTCAATTATCGCACTTACATCAATATTTTCTACGAGATTGAGACTTATTAAAGACTCATTCAGGGAAGTGATATCTGATTCAATACTCTGAATTTGGTAGTTGTAAACTTCGACTTTCTTTCTTATTAGCTCTACCTTAATTAACTTCCGTTCTTTTTTCTTTTGCACAAAGGCTGGATCGACTTTTATTCGCATGCTGCTAACCTCAATTATTTTAATACTCCAAATTACAACATTAATTTTCAATCAGAAAAGTTATATCGTAATGTTAATTGTGTACTCACTCAGAACCCGCTAAATCCTTTATTCGTTTAGTTGATATTACATATAGCTTGATAGCTACCTCCGGGCTAGATGTCAATTCGATCAACATTGTAACATGGTGTTTTAATTTGCATCGATTAGATTGGATTTCGGATGTCAGGAAAAATGCTAACTTTCCTCTCATACCCCGAATATCAGACCACATATTGAACATAATGTATTTGTTTTGGCTTAATTTTGTTTGAGTTTCTAATTAAGAAAGTTCTATTTTCCAAAATCAAAACTTTTTGTTACCGATATATCCTTACATGCTTATTCTTTTCTAGAGACGCGTTTCCATTAGATAATTGCCAATGCATAAGCAAAATGGCAGCTATAATTTAACTAATAGTCTTTCATGAGGGATAGAACTATGGCAAATCAAACGCGAGAGGGTTTAATTAATCAGGCTAAGAGTGGCTCTAAAGCAATTGCTTTAATTTACTCACCAATCGAGCTTCATGAATATATTGTCGAAATTATCGCTAAAAATTCTGATGAATTTATTCATGAAGGCAAAGATCTACGACATTTCGACTCTATTGGCGAGGCTATGTCTCAAGCAGCAGAATATGGAGCAGAGGAATTTTTTCTTTGTGCCGATAATACCTACGATGAATGTGGCTCAGAGAGTAGTCCCCAAGCTTTTGATTATATACCTCTTTATTCAAAAGCTAGGAACACCCTAAAATAATTTGTTATACGGAGATGAATCGTTTTGGATCTGGTGAGAAATTAGTGATTAATTTGATGAAATCTTTAGGTTGTTTGATTAACAGTTGTATTTTCACTGAAAATAATTACCACTCCGATCATCGCAAAAAAAATTGTCCCTGAAAAATGAACCGATTTGTAGGAGTAAACAATGTGGCTTTGCAAAAAATCATTACACGAAATGCAGTAATAAGATCGAGGGCACCGTAATAAAGCAGGCAAGAAGCTCGAGATGTTAAAAAGCCAACGATATGCCTAAGTTTTAATGAGAATGTCACTCTCGATGCACAACCTTATATTGTTTAGATTGTTGGTTATTCAGCGGAACTATTAAACCTCCACTATCACTTTCAGGTCTTATCGGCACCGAGGAGTGCTCTCATTTTTTTCCTGGGATGCCAAATCATTAGAAGAAAATTAACATATCCATTTTCTTATGAAAATACAATAGGAGAATTGGGGGATCCTGTATGAATAAAAAGTTGAGGATCCCTCAAGTCGATGGCCCGACACTTTATCTTTTGGCCCTAGATTTTAATTGCTCCAACATTAATTTTGCTGCTATTTGCTCTGCCTTGCGGCGGTTGGGGCCTTGGCCCTGGGTCATTTGCTTTACCGAATCAACGATGCAGGTAACATAAAATATTTGATCGTGCTCTTCCCCTTCAACTTTGGTCAAAGCATATTCAGGAAGTGCCAGTTTCTCAGCTTGCAGATATTCTTGAAGTTGGGTTTTGGAGTCTTTTAAACAATCGTTTAAATTAGGATCTTCGAGCCTAGACTTATATAGCTTTAAAATTGCATCCTTAGCAGCATCCACACCACCATCAAAAAAGATAGCTGCAAATACCGCTTCTAAAGCATCAGAAAGAATGGAAGCGCGGCGAAATCCGCCGCTTTTTAATTCACCTTGGCCTAAGTAGAGATAATCACCTAAATCAATTTCTCGGGCAATTTCAACCAGCATATCCCCCCGAACTAAAAAAGAACGGAGGCGACTGAGCTGCCCTTCGCTTTGTTGGGGAAAACGATGGAATAATTCATTAGCAATGACGAAGCTTAAAATGGAATCGCCTAGAAACTCAAAGCGTTCATAATTGTCACTACCAACACTACAATGCGTCAAGGCTTGCTTCAAATAAGCTTGGTTACTAAATTGATAATTTAAACGCCTGCATAATCTTTCTAAATTAATTTTCACTACCTAGTACACCTCTTTAATGAATCATTTTACCTATCTTAGACCAACGAACTGTACCCGTTTTACTATCCCAGCTCATCCAGACTAAGAAGGCTTTTCCTCTGAAATAAGAATTAGGAACAAATCCCCAGAAACGACTGTCGGCGCTGTCATCTCGGTTATCGCCCATCATAAAATAACTTCCTTCTGGGACTACGATGTCAAAGTCTATTGCAGGAACATCCGTACGCACGAAAATATTATGCACCACACCATTTAAATCTTCTGTATATTTCGACACAGGTTTACCTGAACTTTCATCTATAGCATATTCAACAAAAGTCTGTTTTGCTTCTTTACCATTAATGGTCAATACCTTGTTGTGATAGCTAATTCGATCGCCCGGAACACCAATAACTCGTTTAATATAATCATAAGAAGGATCGGGCGGCCAACGAAACACAGCAACCTCACCCGTTTTAGGATCAGCAATAGACACTACCTTTTTTTCTATAACAGGTAATTTGAAACCGTAAGCAAATTTATTTACAGCAACAAAATCCCCTACTAATAATGTTGGCTCTAGTGATCCTGAAGGAATACGGAACGGCTCAATGAGAAAAGAGCGCAGAATCAACACCACAAAAAATACGGGAAAGAACGAACGTGCGTATTCAATAATCTTATTGGGTTTTTCATCAGGTGTACGTTTCTTAGCCCAAAAGATGATATCTAATAGGTAGATTAACCCACTGATTAACGATAATATAACCAATATTAAAGCAAAATTCATAAATCACATCCTAATAAATGTAGGTTGGGCCCATGGCCCAACAACACATTGAGCCACACCAGAACTTAATGTTGGGCCATGGGCCCAACCTACAAGTCATTGCAAAATTTCCTTAATTTCCCACGACCATTACTTTTTGTCTGTCTGGAATACCGCCATAAACGCTTCTTGAGGTATCTCGACATGACCAACCTGCTTCATGCGTTTTTTACCTGCCTTTTGCTTCTCTAGCAATTTACGCTTACGTGATACGTCTCCTCCATAACATTTTGCAGTCACGTTTTTACGTAGGGCTTTAACGGTTTGGCGCGCAATAATATGGCTTCCTAAGGCAGCCTGAATTGCTACGTCAAACATTTGTCTTGGGATCAAATCTTTCATTTTTTCAGCAATCGCTTTTCCACGACTATGAGATGAGGAACGATGAACAATAACAGAAAGCGCATCAACTCGTTCACTATTAATTAAGATATCCATTTTTACCAAATCCGCTTCCTGGAAGCGTAAGAAATTATAATCCAAAGAAGCATAACCACGACTGACTGATTTCAAGCGATCAAAAAAGTCAGAAACTACCTCACTCATCGGTATATCATAAGTAACAGAAACCTGGCGACCACTATAAGTCATGTTGACTTGCACACCACGACGCTCAATACATAAATTAATAATGGGCCCTAAATAATCTTGGGGTACTAAAATATTAGCCCGCACAATAGGCTCATACATTTCTTTAATTTGTGGTAAAGGAGGTAAATGCGATGGGTTATCAATTAATAAGGTCTCCCCTTTTTGGGTAACAATTTGATAAACCACTGTAGGTGCTGTTGAAATTAAATCAAGATTATATTCACGCTCTAAACGCTCTTGAATAATTTCCATATGCAACATACCCAAGAAGCCACAACGGAAACCAAAACCTAAAGCTTCTGAAGACTCAGGTTCGTAAAATAAAGAGGCATCGTTCAGGCTTAATTTAGCTAATGCTTCACGGAACGCTTCGAAATCATCCGCACTAATTGGAAATAATCCCGCATATACCTGAGGTTTAACACGTTGGAATCCAGGTAAAACACTAGCAGCCTGATTTTTTTCCAAAGTTAATGTATCCCCTACTGGAGCACCTTGAATTTCTTTAATGCCAGCGACAACATAACCCACTTCACCGGCATTTAACGCATCTAATTTAGTGCGTTTAGGGGTAAAGATACCGACTTGATCCACTTCATAAGAACGGCCAGTAGACATCACTCGCATCTTATCGCCTTTGCGAATGGAACCATTCACAATACGTACCAAAGAAACCACGCCCAGATAGCTATCAAACCACGAATCAATAATCAGAGCTTGCAAAGGCTCATCAATATTACCTTCTGGTGGAGGAATATTAACAACTAAAGCTTCCAAAACATCTTCAACACCCAAACCACTTTTCGCACTGGCGCGTATGGCATCATGGGCATCCACACCAATAATATCTTCAATTTCAGCGATCACGCGATCGGGTTCAGCTTGAGGCAAGTCAATTTTATTTAGTACAGGCAATACAGTTAAAGACTGATCAATCGCGGTATAACACACCGCTACAGTCTGTGCTTCAACCCCTTGAGCCGCATCAACTACTAAGAGGGCACCCTCACAAGCGGCTAGTGAACGCGATACTTCGTAGCTAAAATCTACGTGTCCTGGAGTATCAATAAAGTTCAGTAGGTAAGTCTTACCGTCTTGGGCTTTATAATTTAATGAAACACACTGAGCCTTAATGGTAATACCGCGCTCACGCTCAATATCCATGGAATCAAGTACTTGCGCACTCATTTCACGCTCAGTCAACCCACCACACACCTGAATAAATCGATCTGCTAAAGTCGATTTTCCATGGTCAATATGGGCAATAATTGAAAAATTGCGAATCCGCTTTAAATCACTCAATTCAGCTAACCTTTTTTGCAAATAGCGCATTTTAGCTTAAATACGCGCCAGCTTAAAGTGATTACAAAAATTTGCTAATATTCCACTTTTTTAATAGAATTTTTTTCTTCCGCTTCAATATAGATGAGACTTACAATGCAACGAATAATCAGAATGGGTTTTACCGCGTTAATGCTCGCTCTTTTTTCATTTGCGTCGTATGCACTAGATACTGCCTTCACCAAACGTAAAGATGTACAGCAATTTATTCAAGAAATGGTTAAAACACACCATTTTAATGCCAGACAACTGACCGCCACGATGAACCAAGTCAAGTTGCAGCCGCAAATTATAGAATCCATGGAAAAACCATATGAGAAGAAAAATTGGGATGTTTACCGAGATATATTTCTAACCTCTGCTCGTGTGAAAGGCGGTATTGATTATTGGACTGCCAATAGAAAGACCTTAGAGAAGGCTCAACAAAAATATGGCGTTCCTGCAGAAATTATCGTGGCTATTTTAGGCGTAGAAACTTTATATGGTGAACGTCAAGGTGACCACAGAGTACTCGATGCCCTTGCAACTCTAGCCTTTGATTATCCCAAGCGTAGCCGCTACTTTAAACATGAGTTAAAAGAATATTTACTGCTTTGTCGTGAACATAAGATTCCTGCAACTCAATACAAAGGTTCTTATGCTGGTGCGATAGGTCAGCCTCAGTTTATGCCAAGCAGCTACCGAAATTTTGCGGTTGACTTCCAAAATAAAGGCCAACGTGATTTAGTGAATAATAATGACGATGCCATTGCGAGTATTGCTAATTATTTCAAGGCCCATGGCTGGCAGACTAATGCAGGTGTAGCGCAACACGCGAAACTTGTAGGAACACGGTACAAAAACATTCAGATAAATCCTAGAACTGCGAATTACAATTATTCACAGTTAGCAGCAAATGGGGTAAAACCAGTAACTACAGCGCATAATCATCCGTCACGTGCAGCACTGATGGAGTTAATTACAGCTCAAGGCAATGAATATTGGATTGCTTATCCAAACTTCTTTGTAATTACTCGCTATAATTCAAGTCCTCAATATGCACTGGTAGTTTATTTATTATCACAACAATTAAAGCAACAATGGGTGGCAATGAACGCAAAAAAGTATAGGGCCTATGCATAGTGGATACATTATTCTTATTCACTATGCATATTAATGACGAGGGATGTCTTTGCTTAAAACTTGATGCAGAGGGGGTTACGAATACCCCACCTGCTCAGCGAAGTTTTGCAGAAATCCAAACTTTACAACAAGACTGCGGCACCATAGTAATTGAAAGTTGCGCCAATGCCAGTCTTTTAACTCTTGAACTACCCTGGCTCCCAGATCGAAAAGCACGCGTAGCCATTCCCTATGCTCTAGAAGATAAATTAGCCCAATCCGTTGATGAGCTCCATTTTGCTTTTGATAAAGCAAGATATCAAAACAACCACTATCTGATTACAGCGATAAGCAAGCAACGAATGCATTATATTATGAGCTTGCTGACTGAAAAGAACATCGAATTTACAGCAATTACTCTAGATTGGTTTGCACTAGAACCTGAAGAGCTCTGTATTAGTGAGCGCGATTTACTCGTCAATTCCGATGATTTTAGAGGAGAGCTTTCTGGGGATTTAGCAGATATTTATATAAAAAAACATCCGCTTTATACCCCTCTAGTGTTCACGGATAGCCTCATTAAAGTCGAACTAGATGCAAAAGAAAGACAAGAAACTTCTTATGAGTGGATTGCTAAAAGAATCTTAAATGCTAAATTAATGAATCTTTGCCAAGGCGACATGCAACACGGCAGCAAGTCTGATTGGATTAAAAAGGGATATCAACTTGCAGGTGCTTTATTTTGTTTTTGGTTAGTGTCATTGATCTTGGTTAATGCCATTAATCTCTATTTTGTGAATAAACAAACAGCGCAAATTGATAAACAAATTGCGGAAATTTATCATGGCTTTTTTCCTGATTCCAAACAGGTCATTAGTCCTAAATTTCGTATTATGCAGTTACTAAAAAACAATAATAACGAAGGACAAACTCGTTTTTGGTTTTTACTCAACCAATTTTCCAAGGTCATGGATAGCAAGCAATTTACTTTGGAACAATTTCGTTATCAAAATAAAACCTTATCCGTTACACTAATTAGCCCTGATTTTGCTAAATTGGAAAAACTAGAAAACCAATTGAAACAATCCCAGCTTAATGTCAAACAGACGCAAGCATCAACTCATGAACAACAAGTTGTTGCAACCCTGGAGTTATCATGAAAGCTTATTTAAATACGCTTAATGAGAGAGAACGATGGATGATTATTGGTGCAACAATCTGCCTTATTCTCTATTGCTATTACATGCTTTTATATGCTCCATTGAGCCGTCAGGTCAATCAAAAATCCACACAATTGGTTGAGAAAATCTCCACTTTGGATTGGATGAAAAAAGTTAAAGGGCAAAACCTACGGCCTAAAAGTAAACAGGCCGTTGATAATAGTCAGTTACTCACTATTTTAGCAACACAGCTTAAAGAACACACCTTGCAGAAATTTCCTTATCAGTTGCAACAGACTGGTACTGGAGATGTCCAACTGACTTTTGAATCAGTACCGTTTAATTTGTTTGTTACCTGGTTAACCAAAATTAATGAACGATATGCGCTTACTATCAAGCAATTTAATGCTGAAAAAACTCCTACAGCTGGAGTGGCTCATGTGATGATTTTAATGAGTGCAACTTAAATAATAAGGATTGTATTTATTAAGTGTAGGTTGGCCTATGGCTCCGTCTATGAGGCCGCGAGCAATAATGTCAGCCGATAACCAGCTAAAGCAATTCTCTGTTTAATTAGCTCTTGAGATTGTTGTTGATATTCTAGAGTGGGCACTTCATTTTCTATCGTAGCGTAAACCCAATTTTTAGCTAAACTATAGCTTTCCTGTGCCCACACCTGGGGTGGGGCATTTAATTCTTGATTAGAAAAATAATCTCGCGGATAGGTATTAGTAATTTCCTGAGCGATGCGTTGGATCTGCTCATCAGAAAGATCTTTAAATAAACCAAAGCTACTATCCCATAAAGCATGTAAGGTTATCAATGACTCTGGGTGCCTTGGATCTTTTACCCAAAATAAATTCCCCCCTTGATCACCTTGGGGCAATTCTTTATTGGAGCGTGAAATAGCATGCAAAGGCTGGTGTAAATCACCAGTAATATGAACAAGAAAAGAGGTAAATCGTGCACGCTCGCTAAGCGGCACGTCTTTATTTGATAACACGTGATTAATTTGCGCTAAAGCCCATACTGCATTATCGGTATCCACAGAAACTTCCGTAGGGGAACCATCACTGCTGTATGCCATGTCTATATAATGCCAGTGCGTATAAGCCTCTATCGAGTTTTTTCGTATAGCATCCGGCCAAGTTGCAAGATTAGCTTTTGGATAGTCCCTTCTCAGCGTTTGAGTCAATTCATTAAATTTTCTTTGTGATTCAGAATCAAGATTGTTATAAGCAATTAAAGCAACCAAACGATGTCCAGAATCCCACCAAGCAAAGGTATTAAATGAACAAACAAAACAACCAAGCAGCATAAATCCGTGAATGCGAATACGCAACATAATAAAATCCTGAATGAGCGTTTAATCCTGGACTATATAATAACGCTTATTATTGCTGCACACTACTCCAGCTTTTTACTGTAGCCCCATTGCGAAGATCTGCAGGTAAGGAGCTCAACGCTTTTTGTGCATCAGCAGCATCCTTGTAGGAGCCATATACGCCACTGTAGTAATCTTTTCCATTGCGTTGATATTTTACTTGAGCCATTCGATTTTGTTTCGGTGCTTTATACAGAGCTTGAGCAACCTTTGAAGCCTTTTCACCGTTAGCTAATTCAATAGTATAGGCTTGTGGGCTTTGACTACGCACCCACTCTTCATCACGCTCATGGAATGAGGTTGGTGAGCGCATATCCCCAACATGATAAGAGTCAGGCACAATTACATCACGAGGAGGTCGGATTGAATAATTGTACTTGTAATTAGAACTGGAGTTCCCATAATTACTTTGCATATACAGTTGGCTATTATCATAACTAGCATAGGCCGGATAATACAAGTTCTCACTTGTTTGATTGTCCACCATAGTACACGCAGACATACTTAAAACACTTAACCCGACGATGGCGAATCTAATATTATTATTCATTATTATTCCCCTGGTTATAAGCCTTCTTATTAACTGTTATCTTCCAAATCTGGAAAAACTTTAGAAAAACTCTTAGTTCAAATTTTGCAGCCTAGCGGCTATTTTAAATAAGTGAAATATGAGCAAACCCTATTGTTTCAACTAATAGTATGGCTTACAGTTACTGCTTTATCATTTTCACGGCAAGATTTATGTGGACGCATCGACGCTCAGGACAAACAAATCAACGAGGAACCAACGATCATCGAGATCCTTACGAACGAGATAGAACTCGAGTTATTCATTGCCCTGCTTTTCGGAGATTACAGAGAAAAACCCAAATTTTAGGAACTGATGAGGGGGATTTCCATCGCACACGCCTTACTCATTCACTAGAAGTAGATTCAATTGGCCGCAGCATTGTACGTAACCTATTGATTAATCAAGAACAATATGCGGTACTCACTGGGCTATTGCCTAATGATGATTTAATTTCTGTCATTTGTTTACTGCATGACATTGGCCATCCTCCTTTTGGGCATGGCGGTGAAGTCGCATTGAATTACATGATGCGTAATTACGGTGGTTTTGAAGGAAATGGACAAACACTGCGTCTATTAACAAAAGTAGAAAGCAGCTATGGTGCTTTTGGTCTGGATCTCACACGCCGCGCATTGCTTGGTGTTTTAAAATACCCGGTACAGCGCTCTAAAGTTATTGCTCCACAACAACCTCCGGTTCATGAATCTATTCATAAAACCATTAAAATAAATGATTGGTTGCCACCCAAAGCTTATTTTGATTGCGAACAACCCGAGGTCGATTGGTTATTAGCACCCTTTTCAACAAATGATCGTGAATTATTCCAATCTCTGTCCGTAGAACCTAATGGAACTAAAGTAGGTAAAGCCGCGTATCACAGTTTTGACTGCTCCATTATGGATACAGCAGATGATATTGCCTATGGAGTTCATGATCTAGAGGATGCCATTCATCTGCGTCTGATAAATCCTTCACATTTGGATACTCCTGAATTTAGAGGATTATTGAACAATACCTCTCTTTTAGATCATCAAGATCGGCTTATTGATTCTCTATTTTCTAATGACCCCTATTTAAGAAAGCAGACCATTGGGGAAATGGTGAATTATTTTATTACCTCGACCCAAATTAGTGTAACTCATGAAGGCTTTGAGAATAATTTATTAAAATATAATCTAGCCTTAATTCCCGAAGCGGCTGCCTTATTAAAGTATTTGATGCACTGCATTTATGATAATGTAATTGACTCTCAAGAGGCCCGCACCTTTGAATATGGAGGTCAAACTGTGGTGCTGAGATTATTTGATGCGATTAGCTCAAATCCAGGAAGTTTGTTAGATAATAAAAATCGTTTGTTATTTAAACAAGCTAAGGACGAAATTGAAGCCTATAGAGTTGTCTGTGATTATTTAGCAAATATGACCGATGAATACGCTTATCGCATGCATGAGCGTCTTTTTGGGTTTAATACACGTACAATTTTTGAACGTTTATAGACTTATATGTAGATTGGGGGTCCCCGGCCTACAAATCCCCGGTGCCCACACAATCATAAATTCGCATTAAAAATGCAAATAGATCTGGATACCGCGGTCAAGCTGCGGTAATTCAGTCTTTATATAAGACTCTAATGTTTTAACAATTGGTGGCGTAGTTGCTAGTAACTAGAACTTCCTTAAACGGCGGTAAATCAGGATAGGAGACATATACTTAAGTTCTTCATCACAAATGAAATAAAGATTGGCTCAAAAATACAACATATTGAATATCAATAATAAAAATAATTGTTTTAACTTGAGATAAGGCAATAAAAATGCCTAAAAATGGCGTCCCCAAGGGGGTTCGAACCCCTGTTCTCGCCGTGAAAGGGCGATGTCCTAGGCCGCTAGACGATGGGGACCTAGATTTTTATTCTACTACTTTTTACAACTATTTACTACCACTTAAAACGCCAAAATGGCGTCCCCAAGGGGGTTCGAACCCCTGTTCTCGCCGTGAAAGGGCGATGTCCTAGGCCGCTAGACGATGGGGACCTTGAACGTTTTCCCCATCAACATACTAAGATGTTGATGGTGGAGCTAGGCGGGATCGAACCGCCGACCTCTTGCATGCCATGCAAGCGCTCTCCCAGCTGAGCTATAACCCCTGAATAAGGCTCGCATTGTAATGACCTCCCCTTATCCTGTCAAGCGGTTTTTTATTTTTTTAGTGCTTATGTATTTATTCTGATAAGCAGGTCTAAAAATAATTAGCGCATACCGCTTCAAATCAGGTTCAGACACTTTATTCGCAAACTAACCCTGTCAGCCCGTAGGAGTGATTAGGATTTATGTCCATACGTGCCCCAAGCTTATTCAAGCTCTTACTAAAAATCGATCTTATTCCCTAACTCACTTACAATTTTTTTGACTCTCCAGACTTGTTTTAATTCATTAAGTTTGATTTAATCCGCCGCGGTGTTTAAGCAAAGGCACCTATGGAAAAATGTTGGCTTGTATCGCACCGATGCAAGTGGAGTACAGCAAGTTAGAAATAATGGAAACGGAAGATGTCTAACGATTTAGCTATCTATTTAAGTAAACAATTGCTTTGGCATGCATTGCTCATTGCCTCACCAATAGTACTAGTCGCACTCATTAGCGGTTTACTGGTTTCAATCCTTCAAGTTGTTACCCAAATTCAAGATTCAACCCTAAGCTTTGTACCTAAGGTGTTAGCCGTAGTACTCATGTTAATGCTTTGTGGCGGCTGGATGTTGCATTCCTTAGTTGAATTTGCGCAAACCTTGTTTCTCAACATTCCAGGGGCCCTCAAATCATGACCCTATCCCTCCCTTGGCTAAGCAATTTATTTTTTATCAGCATCCGTTTAGGCACAGTATTGCTCTTTACCCCTATTCAAGCAGTACGTTATTTACCTATTCATGCGCGCTTACTTTTTATTTTTACTTTGAGCCTGCTTTTAGCTAATTATGTCCCAGTCGCTCCCTCAGCATTAAGTAACAATGCCATTCTTCTCGGCGGGCTTGCTGAATTTGCTAATGGATTAATCTTAGCAACCAGCCTTTATGCAGCATTCGCACTCTTTCAAATTGCTGGTCAATTAATTGATAATGAAACAGGCTTTAATGTGACCGCTATTTTTAATCCGAGTGAACATTATCAAGAAGCATTAACCAGCCATTTATTATCGATGCTAGCAGTTTTATTCTTTTTTAGTCTGGATATCCACCAATGGCTATTTAAAGGGTTAGCTTATTCTTTTGTAATTATTCCACCTGGAACCCTCAACTTGTTTGCAGGATTTATCCCGGTTACGAAACAATTTTCCTTTATGTTTAGTATGGCATTTATAATTGCCAGCCCTATTATCATTGCCTTGCTTGCTGTTGAGCTTTGTGGTGCGTTAATTACCCGTAATATGCCCCAGGTTAGTACCTATTTTTTAACCTTACCCATCAAAATAATTTTAGGCTTATTCCTCTTATTTATGATGATGGGCTACATCGCCCCTATTACTAATACAGTGTTTGCTCAATGCTTTCAAACCTGGCAGGAGCTTATGCCATGAGTGAAAAAACTGAAAAAGCAACACCCTATAAACTACAAAAAGCCAAAGAAAAAGGACAAGTAAGCAAAAGCATCGAGTTAACTACCTGCGTGGCCTTATTGGTTATGCTAGGCATGTTGAGTGCACTTTGGCCAAAGCAATTGCATGAATTACAAAAGATGTTTCGTCATTTGTTGCAACTGGCAGCACATCTACAATTTAGTATTGATAACATCTCTCATTTACAGCAATTTATTTTAAGCCAAGTCATTAGTCTCTGGCTGCCTTTTGCTTTAGCAGGTAGCTTAGCCACCATTCTTACTAATCTAGCGCAAACCGGTGTAATCTGGTCAACTACCCCTCTGCTCCCTGATTTCAAACGGATTAATTTGGCCCAAGGGTTTAAAAAGTTATTTTCAATAAAAAGTTGCTTTGAAACCATGAAAAGCAGCCTGAAGTTGAGTGTGGCATTTATTTTTTTATTCTTCTCCCTCAAGAATCAAATACCTAACTTATTGCAATTGATGTTAACACCTGTTAACGAACAGCCTCGCATCATCATGCCCTTCCTCCTAGCCCTCATGTTTCAGTTATTGCTACTGCTCTCAATGCTGGCAATATTGGATAAGTTCTATACGCGCTGGAGCTATGCGAAAGATCAGCGCATGAGCAAGCAAGAAATAAAAGACGAATACAAGCAACGGGAAGGTGATCCGAAAATAAAATCGAAAATCAAACAGTTGCAACAGCAATTGCGGCAAAAAACCGCCTCCTTAAAACAAGTGAAAACTGCTGATGTAATCATTACAAATCCAACCCACTTAGCCATTGCCTTAAAGTACGATCGCAGCAGTATGCCTGCTCCTAAAGTGGTTTGCAAAGCGCAAGATAACATGGTGTTGCAAGTCAAAGAACTGGCAAGAAAACACGGTATTCCCATTGTTGAACATAAACCATTTGCACGCATGCTCTATCATTCTGTGGATTTAAATCAATGGATTCATAAGGAGCTTTATCCCTTTGCCGCAGCAATATTTCGCGAAATTTATGCGCGTAAGCAGGATGTGTAATGAACAAAAATTTCTTTAATAACAGCAGCGAAATGCTCATGATTGCTTTTGCCACAAGCATTCTCTTTATTCTGTTTGTTCCCATCCCAGCGGCATTATTAGATTTATTACTCATTGTAAATTTTAGCTGGGCTTTAACCATTCTCTTACTTACTTTTTACACGGATAAGCCTCTAAGTTTTTCGACCTTCCCTGCTCTATTACTAATCTCAACTCTATTTCGCCTCGCACTGAATATTTCCGCTACCCGCCTTATCTTATCAGATGCTCATGCAGGTAAAGTTATTGATGCCATGGGACATTATGTTATTCGTGGGAATTACGTAATGGGGCTGGTTGTTTTTTTAATCTTAATCATCGTGCAATTCATTGTAGTAACTAATGGCGCTCAACGTGTAGCTGAAGTGGCGGCCCGCTTTACCTTAGACAGTATGCCAGGTAAGCAAATGAGTATCGATGCGGATTTAAATATGGGCAGCATTTCTCAGGATGAGGCTAAACTTAGGCGCTCGCAAATTGAAAAAGAAGCCAATTTTTATGGGGCGATGGATGGTGCCAGTAAATTTGTAAAAGGCGATGCTATTGCTGGCATTTTAATTATTCTGGTCGATATCATTGGTGGTTTTGCCATTGGTCTATTACAAAAAGGCTTTAGTCTTTCCGAATCGATTCAAACCTACACTCTACTTACCGTAGGTGATGGCTTAGTTACGCAAATTCCGGCCCTAATTATTTCCACCGCAACCGGAATTATCGTCACTCGGGCAGCAACTGATGCGCATTTAGGTTCTGAGGTTGCTAAACAAATTAGCGCCTACCCTAAAAGTTTAATACTCGTTTGTTTGAGTTTAACCTGTCTTTTATTTCTAAAAGGTATTCCCCTAATTCCCGTATTATTTATTTTAGTGCTATTTTTATTTATTACATTTTTGGCAATTAAGTCCAAGAAAGAAGAAATACTCATCGAAGAGACGGAAGAAAATTTATACGATAAAATCCGAATTCATCCGATTGAAATTAGTCTGAACAAAGAACTGTATCAAACACTATTACCTTATGAAGAACAAGTACTAAAAATCATTCAACAAATTCGTGAGCGAATTGCTTTTGATTTAGGTTTTGTGCTGCCCGATGTGAAACTAAAAGCTGATAAAAAACTCAGTTACCCTCTTTACCACATTGCGATTCAAGGAAATCACTCCGGCGTAAATCCCCTCTATTGGGATAAAGTATTAGCCATTTTTTCCAGTCGCAATAAAAACCCTACGACCCTAAGCGCCGGGTTTGAAGTACGTGACCCAAGCTATGGCTTGCCGGCGTGCTGGATAGAGCTAGAGAAAAAGCAAGAAGCCACAGAAGCAGGTTATACCGTATGCGAGCCACTTACGGTATTAACCACGCATCTAAATGAAATTATCTACGCGCATATTGAACAGTTATTAACTCGCGAAGAAACCGAAAAACTGTTATTACAGCCTGGTATTAAAACCTTAAGTGAGGAACTAATTCCCGCCCAATTACCTTTAAGTCATGTGCAACGCATATTGCAAACGCTGCTACAAGAAAAAGTTTCCATTCGCCCCCTACAACAGATATTAGAACTATTGTTAGAACATGCCAAACAACTCCCAGATCCCATCCAACTTACTGAGCTAGTGAGGGCAGGCTTGGCCATGCCGATTTGTCAAAAACTGCTAGGCAATCAAAATAGCTTATATGTTCTGACATTAGAACCCTCATTAGAACAACAACTCAACCAAAGTATTAGCGGAAAAAATCATTTAGCACTGGAACCCAAAATTACGGAAAACTTAATTACTGCATTAGCAAGTCAAGTAGAAACGATGTTAGGAGAGCGCAAACGCCCTATTTTATTGTGCTCCTCTCTACTGCGACGCCATATAAAACAATTAACTCAGCGAGTTATTCCCCATTTAACCGTACTGGCCATGAGTGAAATTCCAGTCACGATTCAAGTGGAATCTTTTGGGATAGTAAAATAAGGAAACATTATGTTTGATGCGATTACCGCCACACAATTAGCCATGGATTTTGACCAATTAAAATTGCAATCGATCAGCCAAAACATTAGCAACATGAATACACCAGGATTTAAACGGCAGCTGGCTGAAACAGCAATGTTTACTGATCATCTGCAAGCGAATATCAACCAGGCAACCCAACAAATTGATCTAGGACAAATAAAAACGCAGGGGGTACTGAACCAAACGCAGAATCCCAAAGATATTGCAATTAGTGGAGATGGCTATTTCCAAGTTCAGGGAGAACAAGGTGTTTTTTACACACGTCGTGGTGATTTTCAAGTAAATAACCAAGGTGAACTCACGACAGCAACTGGTGAAACGGTCTTGGGTAAAGGTGGGGTCATCAAAATAGATAATCATACATTCACTATTGATATACAAGGCCGATTATTCATTGACCATCATCAAGTGGACCAATTAAGCGTCGTTCAATTTAATCAGCCTAATTTGCTCCATTACACCGGTAATGGATTGTATCAAAGTGATGAATCGCCCGTTCCTGCAGGAGCCAATACCCGTTTGTTGCAAGGATTTATAGAGCAATCCAATGTGAAATCTATGGATGAAATGATGGATATGGTTAAAACCTCACGTCATTTTGAAAGCAGTCAACGGGTCATGCGTACCGCAGATAATTTATTAGCAACGGCCATTAATCAGTTAGGAGAAGGAAATGTCTAACACGCTTGCCATTGCCGCTAGTGGGCTTAAAGCGGAGGAATATCATATTGATCGTATTGCCAATGACTTGGCAAACTTGAACACCCCGAATTATAAAGCCAGTACGGTAACCTTCGAGGATGTGCTGTACCAAAATATTAATGGGGAAGAACCGCTATTCAACAATCAAGCCAGTGCCAAATTAGGTTTAGGGACTGCTGTATACAAAACAGGCAAGGATTTTACCCAAGGGCCCTTAAAAGCCACTAGCAATGAAAAAGATGTTGCCATCAACGGCGATGGCTTTTATCAAGTCATTAATTCCGATGGCAATATTGCTTATACTCGCAGTTCCAGTCTTCGCTATGATGAGGAAAACTACCTGGCAACTCAAGACGGACTAAGACTTGCAGATAACATTCAAATTCCCGATGACGTCGATAAATTAACCATTAAAAGCAATGGAGATGTAATGGTTACGCTAACTGATGAACCAGAACCGCAATTAGTAGGAACCATTCAGTTGGCTAAATTTACCAATCCTGAAACCTTAAATCCTATTGGTTCAGGACTCTATATTGTCACGGATAAAACCAGCGAGCCACTAATTGATAATCCCAACAGTAGTGGTTTAGGCGCTTTAATGCAAAATAACATCGAAGGCTCTAATGTCGATATGGTCAGTTCGCTAATGCAGCTCACGATGGCACAACGGGTTTACCAGCTTAATGCGAAAGCCGTACAAATTGCGGATGAATTGGAAAAAATAACTAATGAAATTCGTGGTTAATTTATTACTGTTATTGAGCGTTTTTCCAATCCAGGCAGAAACGGTGTTGCGCTTTCGCACGCCCATTACTCCTGAAGCTAAAAAGCTGGGCGACTTGCTGCTTATTACCCCAGATAAACAGCAATGGGGAAAAATCATCTTGGATAGCAAGCCCATGTCTGGAACCAAACTGAAGAAGCACCAAGTACTTACTTGGTTGCAACACCGAGTTGGAAAATTTTCTTATCAATGGAAGGGTAAACTCAGTGCCACCATTCGCGAAACCTCAGGATCCAAAGCTAAAGATTTGCTATCTACAGCGCAAAACGCATTGACTAAGCAACTAAAAAAGCAAGCATATAGCCAAGTGGAGCTGAGTAGCAAAACAGTAGTTAAAGATAGCCGTATTGCCTTAGCCAATTTTAAAATCCAACTTCCTAAAGGCTATCCTGTTGCTAAACGCGTTTGTGTTCGTCTGCATTATCAAAATCGCTCTATCCCTATCTGGTTTGCAGTTAAAGCCTATCAGTCCGTATTGGTTGCGAAGCACACGATTAAGCGTCATACCCTGCTTCGGCCCTCAGATATGATCTTAAAAAAACGTAACATTGCTGGTCTCAACAGCACCCCATTAACACAATTTCCAGCGACCATTTGGCTTAATAAACCGATTAATAAACAACAAATTTTAACGCAGGATTTGCTTGGTAACCAACCCGAAGTGATGCAGGGGCAAAAAACAAAGGTCCTCGTACAACAGTATGGAATAGCAATCACCATTGAAGCAGTAGCGCAAAGTAACGGAGTTCAAGGGCAATCGATACGTATGAAAAATCCTCGTACAAATAAATACTTTGTTGCAGTAGTCACTGGAAAAAACTCCGCAGAGGTTGTCGCATGAATGCACTATTAAAAAAACTAATTTTCCTGGGAGTGCTAATTCTTAGCCAAACATTATGGGCTATTAATCTTTTCGATGAGGAGGTTTACCGACCTTTAATCGCCGATCGTAAAGCCACCTTGCCCGGTGATGTACTTACCGTCATTGTTATGGAAACCTCGAATGCCCAAACCAGTGCTGATCTTTCTTCACATAAAGAGATAAAAGCCGCATTAGAGGCCGGCTATAACCGCAACAACCACCAAGTAAATTTTGGTTTGAATGGCAAAGGAAAAGCAGCAGCCAAAACAGGACGCAATGGTAAAATTAAAGCCGCGCTTACCGTACGCATCAAGGAAGTATTTCCTAACCAGACTTATCTGGTGGAAGGCGCACAACGAATTACCATTAATGGAGAAAATCAAAAAATCCTGTTACGCGGCGTGGTACGGCCTGAAGACATTAGCCCGCAAAATACTATTTTATCAACTCGTTTAGCCCAAGCTCAGATCGTTTATACCGGAGCGGGTTCTGTATCTAACTCACAAGATCGTAATTACATTTATAAGATCCTGTCGTTTATAGGGGTCGTATGATGAGCGTACAAAAGAAACTGCTAATCCTGCTGGCTTTCTGGGTACCACTATGCTGGCAACCAAGTTATTCTGCTGTGCGTCTCAAATCCATTGCCCGTTTGTCGGGCTTACAAGAAAACCCGATTACTGGTTACGGCTTAGTCATTGGTTTGGCAGGTTCTGGCGACTCACGACGTAATAAGGATACCACTCAGGCAATCTCAAACTTATTACAAACCTTTGGCGTGACTTTAAGCCCTAATGAGATCAATAGCCGTAATACCGCAACCGTAATTATTACCGCAAATCTCCCCTCCTTTGCCCATCAAGGAGACAAAATTGACATCAATGTGGCCTCACTAGGTGATGCCAAAAGCTTATTGGGTGGAACTTTACTGGTAACTCCGCTAAAAGGGGCAGACAATCAGGTTTACGCCTTAGCTCAAGGACCTATTTCGATTGGGGGATTTAAATATGACCTTTATGGCAATGTTATCCAAAAAAATCATCCCACTACTGGCTTAATACCTGGTGGGGCCATTATCGAAAAAACAATCTATAACGATTTAATCGAAAAATCAGGTGAAATGCATCTGATTTTAAATCATCCAGACTTCACCACCGCGGACACTATTGAATCAGCTATAAATAGTCAATTTGGTGAGAACACTGCACGCGCACGTTCAGCACAGGATATTGAAATCCACCCACCTCAATCAGCCCGCAAACATTTTATTCGTTTTGTAAGTCAAATTGAAAACGTAGTGATTACTCCGGATAACTTACCTACAGTAGTAGTGAATGAGCGTACTGGTGTAGTGGTGGCGGGGGCCGATGTCAAAATCGATGCAGTTACCATTTCTCATGGCAATTTACAAATTGCTATTTCTACTGAATATCAAATATCCCAACCAACCTTAATGCAAAACATGGGAAGGCAAGTACGTACCGCTGTTGTGCCTAGCACCAACATTAATGTGAATGAACGTATGGCCAACACCGTGAAATTAAAACAAGGCGCCACGGTAGCTGATTTGATTAGTGCCTTAACAAAAGTCCAAACCTCCACGCGTGACATTATTGCTATTTTGGAAAGCTTAAAACGCGCCGGAGCATTACACGCAGAATTGGTGATTCAATAAAGGAAAAGTGATGAGTACAGATAACACCATACAATTAGTTAGTCTGGCCTTGGATGCCGCATTAATGCGCCAGACAGCTATTGCCAATAATATTGCCAACATCAATACGGAAAATTACCAAAGCATGGAAGTTAATTTTGAACAGCAATTACAGGAAAACCATTTAAGTCCAAATAATAATAATTTATCAGAAATTGCACCCTATTACCAAAGTTGTGATCACCAATCCAGCATTGATGAGCAAATGACATTAAACGTGCAGAACATGACCCATTACCGCGCTCTGGTTAAAGGCTTAAATCAAAAGTTAGCCATTATGAAACTCGCATTACAAGGAAATCAATAATGAATTACGCGCAAATTTATGCCATTTCCGGCCAAGGAATGAATGCTGAAAAATTACGTGTTGATGTGGTGGCAAATAACATTGCCAATCAACACTCATTGCAAAATGCAGATGGCTCAGTATTTCAAGCAAGCCAAGTAATCACCTCCGCTAAAATATTCTCTGAATTGGTAGCCAATCCCCAAGAGATGGGTATCAACTCGGTAGAGGTGGTTCCACAAAATTTACCGCCTAATAAAGTTTATCAACCCGGCCATCCAGCTGCGGACAAACAAGGCTACATCACCTATCCAGGGATTAGCACGATTGATGAAATGACCACCCTCTTACGCGCCTCGCGAGCCTATGAAGCCAACATCAAAATGATCAATAGCGCGCATAGCTTGTACTTACAGGCATTAAGTATAGGAGATGAGCGATGAGAATCGATGCACTAGATAACTTATTTTTAAAACCTAATGTGCAAAGTCCAGAAATAGAATCAACAAAAGCTGCGCCACAAGAGTCTTTTTCTGCCTGGATTAGCGAAAAAATAGACGATACCAATACACAATTAAATACTGCTGATAAAGCTTTAAATGAACTCGCCAGCGGCCATGCAGAAAACTTGCATCAAACCATGATTACCCTGGAGCAAGCCAAATTATCGTTTCAGTATTTAGAGCAAATTCGTAACCGGTTGATGAGTGCCTATCAAGATTTATTAAGAGAGCAAATTTAAAGTGAATTACTTACAAACAGCCAGCCTCTGGTTTAGGAACTTGGAAGCAAAACGCAAATTCAGTCTAATTGCGTGCATCGCCGGAATTTTCATCATGACTATTATGCTTAGCTGGTGGGTCTTATCCCCTTCTTACGCTATTTTATTTAATCATTTGGATGAGCAAGACGCGAATAAGGTTTTAAGCCAATTGGATCAAGAAAATATTTCCTATCAGCTTCGTAATGGGGGCAGAGATATTTTAATTGATAAAGATATGGTTGCGAAAACCCGTTTAAAAATCATGGGATCAGGCATGCAATTAGCTGGCAATGTGGGCTTTGAATTATTTGATAAAAACGATTTTGGCATGACTGATTTTTCGCAAAAGATTAATTACCAGCGTGCCTTGCAAGGTGAACTGGAGCGCACTATTTCCAGCATTGATGAAATACGCCAAGCACGGGTACATTTACTGATTCCAGAACGTCATTTATTTGATCACGACAACAATCAACCTAAAGCCTCAGTGACCTTGCACTTAAAACAGGTTTTAACACCAAAACAAGTGCACAGCATTCAACAGTTAGTTGCAGCAAGTATTGTGCATTTAAGTTTAGCCAATGTTGTGGTGGTGGATCAAAATGGAAATACCTTATCAGCAACAGAAGAAGACCCCTCTTCCAACCATTTCACCACGCAAAAAACCATAGAGCATTATCTAAATGACAAGGTCATGCAACTACTGCAAAAAATCTTTGCCAAAGATCAAGTCATGGTGAAAATTAATGTAGCCATCAATTACGATGAACTACAGCGTGAATTGGTAAAACCGCAAGCCAGAGGACAAATTACCCATGAAAAACAAACCAAACATTCTACGGTAGACAAAAAAGGAAATCAGAAAGGCAAGCAAGATTTAACCTTAGAAAAAACCTATGAATTTGGCCATGAAAAAGAATTATTTAAACGGGCAAATGGCACTATTGAACGGCTTTCAGTCAGCGTGGTTTTACCACAAAAAACGGATGCTAAAACTATTGCCCAAATTCAGCGTCTCATAAAAAGTACGGTAGGTTTTGATGAAAAGCGTGGCGATGCAATCAGTGTTGAAGCTTTAATTAGCGCCCCCAAAACAGCAAAAATTTCAGTGCCCCTAAGTTCTACTGCAAATCAACAAATAACGACAAAGCACTTTCGTGCGTCCATCTTAGAACAATGGAGTGAAGAACAAAAATGGCAAGCCCTTATTGTTTTCATGTTTCTGGCGGTGCTTGGTAGTTCATCGCTGCTCATCTTAAGACGCAACCGGCAAAAAAAACGCCAGCAGCTTTTAATAGAATTAACCCAATGGCTAAATCATCATGAATAATGAATTAAAAAAAATCGTGCTTAATTTAGCAAAATTAAAACCTGTGGATCAACGATGGGTACTTAAACGGTTAACCCCAATACAGCGCGAGCGTTTTGCAAACGTGCAAGGCCATGCACTACTTAAAGAGGCAAATAAATTTCGCCATCTGCCCTGCCCTGAGCTTGCACCAAAGGAATTTCGCTTACCTGAATTTTGCCAAAAGCTAAGCCAGGAAGACCCGCTTTACATCGCCATTATACTAGAGCAAGGACAATTCACTTGGGAGCATATGTTTTTAGAAACGTGCATGCAAAAACAAAAAATCCAAGAGGAATTAGGGACTCAAGTGCGACAGCTAAAACCTGCATCGAAATTATACCTCTTCCAACAATGGCAAAGACAATTAAGCTTTAGTGAACAACTGGAGGTGCCTCATGGCAACACTCCATAAAAATGTCTTGGTCAGTACAGAAGTAATTTATTTAAACCAGGAGGCTCCTGAGCTAATTGACACGGTTCCTCCTGAGACACCCACTGTAGATGAATCACAATGCGAACTAATTCGCCAAGAGGCTTATGAGCAAGGGTATTTAGCAGGAATGACTGAGGAGCAGGCTCGCCTCGGACAAGAAAAGAGCCAAAACCAACAGCAATTAGAACAAATGCTGGCATCGCTCCCCCAAGCAGTAGCACAAAATCGTCTAGATTTGGCTAATGAAATTGCCGATATTGTATTGCTAATCAGCAAACAGTTTTTTGTGGAAAACAGCAATAATCAACAAGCACTCAGTCAGCAAATCAACCACATTCTTACGCAATTAAATGACAAACAATCAGTTGAGCTTTACTTGCATCCACAAGACATTGTGGCCTTACAAAACGGCACCATGCAATTAAGTGCAGCGCATTTAAATGGCTTAAAAATAAAAACCGATGAATCGCTTGCCTTAGGAGGTTATGTGCTTAAAACCAACCATGGTATTTTTGACGCCAGTATCGAAAAACAAATCGATAAGCTCAAAGAAGTATTACTGCAATTAAAGCAGCGAGGCGCTCATGCATCCATGGATTAATGAACTCTTAGCCGTTGAACGTTTAGGAGAAATTGAGCAATTCATTGGCTTAAAGCTAGTTGCCAATGGGCCGCCACAAACCTTTATTGGTGAGGTCTGTGACATACTAGATCAACATCATCAATTAATTATGCAAGCTGAGGTCCTTGGTTTTGAACAAGGAAAAGTCTATCTTATGCCCTATGATTCTGCTCCGGTCTGCATGGGCTACAAAGTACGGGCAACGGGAAATCCATTAAGTATTGCGGTAGGTGATTCTTTATTAGGTCATGCCGTTGACGCCTTTGCGAAACCAATTGATACGCGTTTACGTTTACACAATAAACAACGTGTATTTACACAAAATAAAAAAATTAATCCCTTTAACCGTTTGCCAATTAGTCAGCGTTTAAGTACGGGAATCCAGACTATAGACGCTTTACTTCCCTTAGGGAAAGGGCAGCGAATTGGGATTTTTGCAGGTAGTGGTGTGGGAAAAAGTACCCTGCTGGGCAACATGGTGCAAAACCTGCAAACGGATATTAATGTGATTGCCTTAATTGGTGAGCGTGGCCGCGAGGTCAATGACTTTATCCACAATCATTTGGATGAACCCACCTTAAGAAAATCCGTGCTGGTAGTTTCTTGCAGTGATGAATCCGCTTTGATGCGTCGTCAGGCCGTATATACCGCCACTGCAATTGCGGAATACTTTTGCCAACAAGGCAAACACGTCATGTTATTTATGGACTCTATTACCCGTTTTGCCATGGCCCAACGAGAAATTGGACTAAGTTTAGGGGAGCCCCCTACTGCACGCGGTTACACTCCCAGCGTTTTCGCGCTTCTTCCTGGCATTGTTGAACGTACGGGAAATTTTAAGGATCAAGGAAGCATTAGTGCGGTTTATACGGTTTTGGTTGAAGGGGATGATTTTAACGAGCCCTTAGCTGATCACATGCGTGCACTTCTTGATGGACATATTGTCCTCACTCGCGAATTGGCACAACGTGGTCACTATCCTGCGATTTCAATTCTGCAAAGTGTCTCTCGACTGGCTAAGCATTTGGTGAGTGCGGAAGAGCAGCAACTCATGAATCAGATTTTCGCCACGTTAAGCATTTATGAACAAAATAAAGATTTGATTGACTTGGGTGCTTATAAGCCTGGGAATAATGCCTTGCTAGATGCTGCGGTTCAACGCATGCCTGCAATCAATGAGCTACTCATTCAAGATACGAAACGGTCTTTATCCTTTACTGAACTCATGCAACGTTTTAAAGAGATTTTATTATGAACCAATCACTTACAGCACTGATGACTAAATTAAACTGGCAACTTAATGAGCTTCATTCGCAATTACACGAGACACAAAATCAATTACACAAAGTGCGCCAAGAGATAGAGGCGCTGGATGAGCAAATACAACAAGCAGGAATTAATTCGTTAACGATTAATCCTGATTTTGAAATCAACCGGCTCAATTTTATAACACAACAACATGAAAAAAAGGAAGAGTTGAATATGACGCTGAAACAGCATCAAGACACAGAACAGAATGTGGAAGAAAAAATGCAGCGCATTAAAACAGAATTAAAGATGTTAGAAAAATATTTGGAGCGTGAACAGGCTGAGCTCAAGGAGCAACAGAAGAAAGCAGAAAATAATGCCTTGGATGAGTGGGTTATTCAACGGGGGCAATGACATGGAATTCAGATCAGCCTGAGGTATGTATTATTTAATAGGAACATGATGAAAATTATTGAATCACTACCGCAATGCCAAGAGCAGGCAAAACGGCATACCAATCAGTATTCATCTGCTGACTTTGAACATTGGTTAAATAATCCAGCCAAGCAAAGTACAGGGGATGAGTATTATTGGCAGCACCAAACTCAGTTACAACACTCTGAGCTGCACTTTGATGCGAAGCCACTGCAGACACCGCAAACAGAGCGAGCACTCCCTAAGGAAAATGCACCGGTGTGCTCTACGTCTGCCCAAGTTCGGGAATCTCAATATATTGAATTCCAAAATGCATTGATGACGGCAACGGATAACACCGCATCACCGTATTCGCCTGAAAATAAATTTATGCCGTTTATGATTGAGCTGGAACAAACCCTAGAACAATCATCGTTGCCTATGCTACTGCATACGAGTCAATTCACACAGGATAGATTAGCAATTAAAGAGACAAATAGTATTTCATATAGCATGACGACGCGCGCCACACCATTTAAAAACAGTCACTTGTTTATTCAGGGAGACCAAGCAGAGCTCTCTTTAAATCTGCACACATTAGATAAATACGAACAAAATGAGCTGGTGCAACTCATTCAAAATTATTTAAAGAAAAGAGGCTTGGTTTTAAGCCGTTTGATTATTAATGGAGTAAATAATGACTGAACCAGTTGAGGCTGTAAACATGGGCCAAGATGAGTACATGAAATTATTCATGCAAGAACTGACCTATCAAGATCCGTTAAAACCGATAGATAACCGTGAATTTATGGCACAGATGGCGCAATTTTCTTCTTTGCAACAGGCGGTTGGAACTAATAGCGGAGTACAACAGCTATTAAAATTGGCAGAGGAAAATCGTGGCCTTAATCTTTTAGGTAGAAAAGTCAAAATAGACGGACAGGCTCTATCAGGCGAAGTTAAATCGGTGCTTTTACAGCAAAATGGGGCGATAGAAATTATGGTTTTGGTTGGGGGTGAGCATATCAAAGCAAAGTTGGATCAAGTTCTTGAGGTTGAAGTTTGAGTGCCTCTTGCACGGGTATGTCATCTAGCATGCCGAACTACCCGGTCAAGCTGTGGTAATTTGGCATTCTAAGAGAGCAAGGGAAACATAGGACTGATTGAAAGGCTGGACCAAGGGAGTTTCGGTCGAGTGATGAAATAAAACTTAACGTCTTAAAAGGAAAAAAATGACAAGTACTTATTACAGCAGTCTCTCGGGAATGCTTGCTGCAAGTTACGGATTGCAAAATACTTCGAACAATATAGCGAATATGCAAAGCCATGGTTTTAAACGTAGTGATGTATTCTATTCCTCTTTAGGTAATGGTCATGGGGAGGAAGGAAACGGTCATGGTGTGCGTGTTCAAGGTACTTCGATTAATTTTAAGGGTGGTAATCATCAAGAAAGCGGTTCTGGTTCTGATTTAGCCCTCGTGGGCAACGGTTTTTTTGTAGTTAGACTAAAGAATAATGAATTGGTTTATACCCGAGATGGGCATTTCGAATTTAAAGATGGGGTTTTAACTGATTATAAAACAGGTGGGCAAGTGCAAGGCTATGACCATTCTGGCAATTTGGCTCCTATCTATGAGCAAGGGCCTAAAATTTCTGCAGGTAAAGCCACTAAAAATGTTTTTATACATGGTCAATTTATACCTCAAGAAAAAAACCCAAAAACGCCTATGTCTACCTATGAAGATATCACCTTTAAACTAAAAAACATTTATGATGCGCAAGGAAATCCTCATACCATCACCCTAAGATTTACAGGTGCAGAAATACCACAGCAAACTACTGCACCAACAGAATGGATGTTAACAGGTATCCAATATGATGGTGAAAAGGAAATTTCGATCTCATCGGGGCAAATAATAAAATTTAATGACATTGGTGCTTTTCCCAAGGGTATTATCTCAGAATACAGCACGATTCAATTATCTTTAAATGGCCAACCCCTCTCTGTCTACTTTGGAGATGCTAATAATGGGCAAAATGAATACGTAGAACTAGGGAGCCCCTCTACCAATCAATCAACAGACACCACCATTGAAATCCACAAAAACGATGGTTACCCCAAAGGCGAACAAAATGAAATTAGGATTGATGAAGAAGGCCTAATTTCCTACCACTATAATAACGGACAAATCATTAAAGGCATCTACATAGGCATGGCCTCTTTTGATGATATGGAAAACAATTTAATACAAACGCAAGACAATTTTTTTCGCGCAAAAACTACGCAGGGTATTCATTATGGACACGCAAATACCAAAAAATTAGAAGCTATTCAATCTGGTTATTTAGAAGGTTCTAACGTCGATCCCACCGTGGAATTCGCCAATATTGTCGTGTTACAAAGAATGTTCCAGGCCTGCTCGCAGATTATGGATATAGACAAACAATTATTAGAAGAGTTAGAAACTAAATTATGAAGCCCTATCGATTAATTAATGTGGTAGAACTGCACCAATTAACCCAACAATTTAAACAAAAACTCGATGCTTGGAATGAGGAGTACTGTTGCACTCCTATTGACTTGCATCTGGCCATGACACCTAAAAACTACCACGTAGAACAAGCCTCCATGCTTCAGGGGCATAACGGTGTACTTGGCTGCCTTGAAGGTGGTTATTTAAATGTGCTCAACCATGCACTATTCGGTAGTAAACAATCTAGTTTTGATGCAGCGAGCAAAGACCTTCTATTAAAACTGTTAAATAAGTTTTTCCAGCTTGAGGAATGTATGCTGCAAGCATATCAGGGAGAAAATCCAGACTGGTTTTATGCTGGTTCAACGAGTGTGCTCCTTACCTTCACTTGTGAACAAAGCAATTTCACGCTGATCGTGAACCCTGATTGGGTTTATCAACAACTTCCTGCATCTCAAAGAAAAGCTCCCCCATTGAGTTCCCTTGATGAAGCATTAGCGGAACAAAACATTCATTTAGCACTAGAACTTAGTTCCAGTAATTTATCGATAAAAAGTCTTGTGGGATTACAAGTCGGTGACGTACTTAGCACCAAACACCCAATCACCGAACCACTAAAAGTAACCCGAGGAAAAGAATTATTCGCTGAGGCTGAATTAGGCCAATCCGCATCCCATAAATCAATTGTATTAAAGAGGAAATCATGAGCATTACGGTAAAAAAAGTTAATTTAAAAGAACATGCCCAACAAGCTGAAGGCCAATTCCTTAATCAAAACTATCTAGGCTTAGTTGGTGATATTGAAGTGCAATGCACTGTACGTATTGGTACTTTAAATCTAAGTATTGCCAAATTAAAGGAGCTCAAATCCGGTTATGAATTACTGCTTGATCAAAAAACAGATGAACCCGTGGAAATTCTGTTAAATGATCGCGTAATTGCTCGCGGTGAATTAATGAGCCATGAGGACCATTTCGCAGTACAGATTACGGAAATTAATGCATGAATAACACAGTAATAAAACAAAGCTGGCTGCTATTGGGCTTGCTAATTGCACCAGCACTTCATGCCCAGAATACTCTGGCATTTAAGCAGGATCCAATCGCCCAGATCCACTGGATTCCTTATTTAGTTGTTTTGTTAATCCTCCTCGTAATACTTTCATTCCTAGCAAAGCGCTCGAAAGGATTAGTAAAAAAACCAACCCAATATCAGCTCATTGAGAAAATCTCTGTACATCATAAAATGCAAGTTTACATCCTTGATTATCAGGGACAACGATTTTTAATTGCCGACAATCAAAATGCCTTAGCCATTCATCCAATTCAAGAGGTCAAACCTTCATCATGATGTTGCAGCGTATTATTTTCTGTTTTATTTTATTTTGTCCGTTAACGGTACTTGCAGCCTCTGGAACTAATATAGGCCCAATCCATTTAGAGCAGGATAATATTTCTCCAGCACTGCAAGCATTCGCTCTACTTACAGTTTTAAGTTTGGCGCCTAGTATTTTAATTATGTTGTCTTCGTTTACACGCATTGTGGTCGTGCTTTCCATGCTGCGTAATGCGTTGGGATTACAGCAGACACCACCGAATACGGTGATTATCAGTCTATCTTTATTCCTGACCTTGTTTACCATGATGCCGGTAGCTAAAACCATCTATACTGAAGCATATCAACCCTATGAATCTCATCAAATTACTACAGAAGCAGCACTCGATAATGCCGTCAAACCCTTAAAAAAATTCATGCTGCAGCAAACTCGAGAAAAGGATATGAAAGTCATTTTGCAATTGGCAAAGGAACCATTGCCCTCCTCTACAGAAGAAATTAAATTCTATCAATTGATTCCTGCTTTTATCCTCAGTGAATTGCAAACGGCCTTTCAAATTGGATTTATGATTTTTTTACCTTTCTTATTAGTTGATCTCATTGTTTCTGGAATTCTCATGACTGTTGGAATGATGATGATGCCTCCGATGAGCATTTCATTGCCGATTAAGATATTGCTGTTTGTTTTAATTGATGGCTGGGATTTGGTTGTCCAGGCCTTAGTAGGAAGTTTTCAAATTTAATTCTAGCCTATAACCTTACTTATACCGCGACCCATATTAGGGCTACGCTAATACGGGCTACGTGCGGAATAATGTTTTTGCTTAATAGGAAAGACAGTAATACTCTTCTTCGTCCTCTGGATACTCATAATCATCAGTATACCCTGTAGTAAAATGAGCACCAGTAGCTGCAGAGCGAGTAATCACCGATGCAACGCTATGAGGAAAACTAAGAGCACCTAAAGTAGCGGCAACAATTGCCATCACTAATGTATTCCCAATAAATTGCAAAGTATCACTTACCAAATCAAATGCTTCGTTAGCAAGAGTCGGATCATCAAAGAGTGACGCGCCAACTGCAACTAATAGACAACCAATACCAAACGTTGCGGCAAGAGCTGCAGAAAATACGGAAAACACAGCAAGAGTTCCGCCAGCGAGAGGATAAACAACTGGTGCTATGAACTCGCCAACTGCATGAGCCACATTTTTATAGGGTGTAAAAAAACCAGGACGCGAGCTGTAGGTTTCAAGAGCTCTGCTCGCAATCTCTTCCATGTCCTTTGCATCATTTGAAAATATATAATTTACTTCACGTTCGCCATATAGCCCAAGCATACCGTTCCCCAGCATAGTGACCAAAAAATAATCATTATACGTTTTTGAAAAATATTGTGTCAAATAGAAAAATATTGCCTCATCAACCTTTAGCTTAACATTGGATGGACCTCCTGAACACTGTCTGCATTCGGCTTGCTTTCAGCTTGGGAGTTACAAGTCATTAGCATTGAAAGAAAAGTGCTGCCTGAGCGAGTAAGAAAAGAAAGCGGAGCATGAAATAAGCTAAAGGCAAGTAAAAGACTGCTAATGGCAAATGCAGTCAATCCTAAGCCTGCGATGTGGAACGCGGTTGCTGCATTATCAATCGACTCATCACAAAATTCATAACAACCAAATAGAGCAGCTCCTGTTGCCGCAAGCGAGGCACCTACCCCTAGAACGGCACCAAAAATAATACAAGCCACTGAAAATCCAGAAAAAGCACTCAATGCTACAGGGTAAAAAATATTGGCTAGCAAACCACCAGAAAACTCATAGCTATTTTTATACGCTGTGAAAAAACCAGGTCGCGCCTTATACGTTTCAATAAATCTTCGGGCAGGACCTTGTAAAAACCAATCCTCATTTTTATCTTTGGCAAAATTAATTACATTCCAAACGTCTTCCCATGCAACCATCCCAAGCATAAAAACACCCTCCCTGAGTAGTATTTATACATCATAATAATGTGGGAAATAATTAGCTGTCAAATCCGATAAGATCATAATAATTTTGCAACTAACCTTACGAATTTATGAATTATTTCTCACATTAAAGATATAGCATATTTTGAGACTGGGAACCGGTGCTAACTTAATAGTATCAACTGAGGTCCTCCTGAATGTGGTTCTGTGCCATCTCAAGAGATTCAATTTCACATACGCTCTGCATAGAGTTTGCCTTTTTTACCTGTTAGGCTTATAGTTCCCCAGTTTTTTAACAACCTCACATGACAAGGAATCCTACATATGAGTAATCAACAAGTCCAAGAGCAATTAAATCGTTATCTTTCTTATTTAGACCAAGATAAAAATAACCTTGCCCTATTAGTAAAAATCAGTGATCTTTACATAGAACTCAATGATTTAGATGCAGCTCAAAACTATCTTAATCAAGCCAATGACATCGACCGAATTGCTTGCCTTGGTCATCAAGGATTACTCCATTTAAACCGAGGTCAACTCTCCCAAGCTCAAGAAAATTTTATTGAAGCTTTAACATACGAAGATACACCGGCTCTTCGTTATAACCTGGGATTTATCCATTTTATTAATTCCGATTTAGAAAGTGCAGCTAAGGTTTTATCACCAGTTATTGAAGGGGAACATCATCCAGAAACAAAACGATTAATGGCGCGAATACACCATGCACAAGGTGAATTAGATCAAGCCTTAGACTTAGCAAAGGACGTATTAATTCATGATGCTGGTGATGCAGACGCTTTAGGTCTTCTTGCACTACTACACTTTGACCGCGATGAAAATGAGCAAGCTATTCAAGCAGCGAACCAAACTCTTGAACGCGACCCAGATAATTATGATGCAAAACTAGTTCATTCCATGTTAGGCCTTACTACCCAAGAAACTACAGTAGAAGATATTGAAAAACTGTTACAAATAAACCCTGGTGATTGCCGCCTCTGGTTTGCCTTAGGTAGTGCTCATATGAATCAAGGTGATTTTGAGCGTGCCGATTATAGTTTGCAAAAAGCTCTAGAAATTTATCCTGAATTTTATGATTGCCGTATTGCTTTAGGTTGGTGTGCACTGTTACAAGATGAATTAAATGATGCATTCAATACCTATCAAATCGCGGCACATCAGGTTGCTGAATTAGCCGATGGTTGGGGTGGGTTGGCATTGATTGCTGCGTTGAAAGAAGACATTCAGCAGGCAGAGGAATTAATTCAAAAAGCAAAAACATTAAGCTCTGATTGTTTCCTTGCTGAAATTGCTGAGGTTATTTGCTTTAATTTGACTGATCCGCTGAAAGCTAAAGGGCACTTGGTTGAAACCCTGAAAAAAACTGGGGTCCCAGTGAGTGAGAAGTTGGCTGCAGTAATTGAGGAATTGCAGGAGCCAGTTCAGTTGCATTAAGGGTTGTCGGTTGGGTCATAGGCCCAACCAACACTATATTTTATTTCAAACATTCCCTCGCCCACAATTCTTCGTCTCAACGCAAATACCCTGCACTTTTATTTTAACCGGCTTCACCACCCAGCCTCCGCCTAACGATTTGATCAAACCTACGGCCGCACTCATCTGCAAACCATCTACATTATTAGCTGATTGTTCGGCAGAAAAAGCCGTAATTTGTGCAGTCAATACGTTAGAATAAGGCACGGTCCCTGCCTTATACTGATTCACCACTAATTTAAGTGCCAAACGAGCATGAGCTGCGGCCTTATCTTGGAACACAGTTTGCTCCCGTAAAATACGCAAGGCAATAAGATTGTCTTCTACTTCTTGGAATGCAGTTAGTACCACTTGCCGGTAGGACGCTACCTGAGCGAGATATGCCTGTTTCGCAGCACGTACGGTAGCTGAACGTAAACCCCCATCAAAAATGGTTTCTGCTACTTGTAATCCCAATGACCAACCAAGATTAGGCTTGTGAATTAATCGGTGAAAACTGTTTGCTGAAGCACTTCCCGTACCAGTTAAGGTCAATGTCGGGAAATAAGCTGCCACAGCAACTCCAATTTGTGCACTTGCTTGCTGAATTAAGCGTTCTGCTTGCGCAATATCTGGTCGGCGTTCCAGCCATACAGAGGGGACTGTTAAAGGAATTGTTGGTGCTTTGGCTGCTAAAGGCATATGTTTTAAGGATAAAAATGCAGGGGGACGGCCAATTAATACGGCAATAGCATGTTCATACTGGCCACGTAAAATACCATTATTCAATGCAGCAGCCTGTGCGGATTCCAATTGGCTTTCTGCTTGAACCACATCTGCCTGCGAAACCACCCCCGAGCGGTATTGATTCTTAGTAAATCGTAAAATTCCTTTATAAGATTTAACTGTATCCTCTAAGAAACTTTGGTTCTTATCTAAGGTACGCAATTCGAAATAATATTGCGCTAAAGAACCTTGTGCTGACAGTCGTGTTACGCCAATTAATGCGGCGTTAGACTCTGCCAAAGAACGGTCTGCTTCTATAGTCCGGCGGACTAACCCCCAAATATCAGGTTCCCAGCTTGCATTAAGAATTCCGGTGTAGTTTGTTATGGTACTGGCACCATTTCCACTTCCCGTTGCTGCAGTACCTACCGAAGTTGTGCCCCCAGATGAGCTGATAAATGCAGTGGATCCCCCACCCTGGCGTTGTCTAAAAATATTAAATGCACCCGTTAGTGTTGGAAAAAGACTGGCGCGCGCTTCGTTCACAATTTCTAATGATTGGCGGTAATTCGCCTCAGCGTTCACAATATTCTGATTATAGTGATTAAGCTGATCTTCCAAATCATTAAGTACCGGATCGTTAAAAAGTTTCCACCACTCGCCGCGATCCATCTCATCCTGAGGCTCTATGGGCTTCCAGTTTTTACGCACGGGTCCTGCAACCATTTTGCCCTTAGCCTCTTTAAACTCAGAAGGACCAACAACTTTTGGGCGCACATAATTAGGTCCCACCATACAGGATGTGAGCAGAGTTACAATTAGAGCCACTGCCGACCCTTTGACTAATCGATTAGGCTGATTGACCATAAGCACCTCGAGTAGATTTAAATTGCGCAATCCAGCGGCGTAGGCGGATGCTTGCAGTATCCAATGCTAAATAAATCACTGGTGTTGTATAAAGGGTCAATAACTGACTCAAGATTAAACCACCAACAATCGCAATACCTAATGGACGTCGTAATTCAGAGCCGACGCCAAAACCGACGACTAGAGGCAAAGCACCAAGTAGTGCAGCCATAGTTGTCATCATAATTGGACGAAAGCGTAATAAGGCTGCCTCATAAATAGCCTCGCGTGGAGTTTTATTTTCGTTTCGTTCTGCCTCCAAAGCAAAATCAATCATCATAATGGCATTTTTCTTTACAATACCAATCAAAAGAATGATGCCGATCAAAGCAATAATACTGAGATCGGTACTACACAGCATCAGAGCAAGCAAAGCCCCAACCCCTGCTGAAGGTAAAGTAGACAAAATGGTAATAGGATGAATTAAACTCTCATAGAGCATGCCTAAGACAATATATACTGCTAATAAAGCCGCTAAAATTAAATACTTTTCATTTGCAAAAGATTGTTGAAATGCCTGTGCTGTTCCTTGGAAAGAACCGGTCATGGTGGGAGGTAACTCCATCTCGTTGATCATTGTAGTTATCGTGTTAACAGCTTCTCCAAGTGAGGTGCCCGAAGCTAAATTAAAGGAAAAGGTAGCTGCTGGCGTCTGGCTTTGGTGATTCACTGACAACAAGGTTGAACCCGATTTAAAACTAGCAAAGGCCGATAAGGGAACTTCGTTTCCGGCTGGAGACTTAACATAGAGCTGATCTAATATTGCCGGAGATTGCCAATATTTTTGCGCCACATTCATCACCACAAAATATTGATTCATTGGCATATACATCACCGAAATTTGGCTTTGTCCAAAGGCATTATAAAGTTCCTGATCAATGATTTCCGGAGTGATGCCAAAGCGTGATGCCGTATCATGCTCTACCTTAACAAAACTTTGTAAACCATGATTCAACTGATCATTATTTAAGTCTGAAATGCCAGGAATTTTAGACAATTGTTCCATAATGCGCGGTGTCCAAACAGCAAGATCAGCCAAACTATCTGAGGACACTGTATATTGAAATTGAGCAGCACTCGCACGACCGCCAATGGTTAAATCCTGAGTGGATTGCATGTATAATCTTGCCCCGGTAATCACCGCTAATTTTTTCCGTAAGCGAGCCAATACTTCTTCTGTTGGAATATTTTGATGCTTGGGAACTTTTAACAAAATAAATACGGTACCCGTGTTGCCTGTATTATTACCTGGGCCCGTACCAATAAATGCAGCAACATTGGCCACAGCAGGATCTTCTTTAATGATGGAAACGCATTGAATCATTTTTTTCTTCATTGCTTGAAAGGAAATATTTTGATCCGCCTGCAATGAGCCAGCTATTCGATCCGTTGTTTGTTGAGGAAAGAAGCCCTTCGGCACAATAATATATAAATAGATAGTTAATAAAATAGCTGCAAAAGTTAAGACCAACATCATAGTAGGATGAATGAGTGCCCAACGCAAACCACGGCCGTAACGGAATTTTACCGCTTCAATAAAACGCATGAAGCGATTCGGTTGCTCCTCCTCTCCAGAATGTAATAAACGTGAACACATCATTGGGGTGAGAGTAAGTGATACCACTAAGGAAATAAGAATTGCAACAGATAGGGTGACCACAAATTCTCTAAAGAGACGCCCCACAATTCCAGTCATAAATAAGATGGGAATAAACACAGCGATAAGCGAAATACTCATGGAGATTACGGTGAAACCAATTTCCTTAGAGCCATCGAATGCAGCCTGCATTGGCTTTTTGCCCATTGCAATATGACGGGTAATATTCTCTAAAACAACAACTGCGTCATCAACCACAAAGCCTGTTGAAATGGTTAGTGCCATGAGTGATAAATTATCCAAACTGTAATGGCATAACTTCATGACCGCAAAAGTTCCCAGTAGAGATAAGGGCACAGCGACCCCGGGAATTAGCATGGCGCGAAAAGTACCCAAGAATAAATAGGTCACAAAAATAACCAATAACATGGCGATAAATAAGGTTAATTCAACATCATGTAAGGAGGTACGGATGGTTGTCGTTCTATCCATCAGAATATTTAAATCAATATCCTGAGGTATAGAAGCTTTCAGTTGAGGCAATATTTTTTTTACATAATCTACGGTTTTAATTACATTGGCCCCGGGTTGTTTAAATAAAACCAAAAGCACCGCAGGTTTACCATTCGCTATTCCGGCATTATGCACATCAGCCACAGAATCAGTCACATGAGCCACATCAGAAAGACGTATGGGATTGTTATTTTGATAGGAGATAATTAACGGCGCATACTCAGCCGCTTTAAACATTTGATCATTACTTTTAATGGTGGACACTGTCCCATCATCATTAACAACACTACCTCTTGCCTGACTTACATTTGCCTGCGCGATGGTAGTGGCCAATTGACTAAAGCCAATTCCATATTTATTCAGGCTCAAAGGGTCAACCTCTACACGCACCGCCGGCAAGGATCCTCCCCCGACGTTAACTTGACCGACCCCTTCTATACGTAGAATTCGCTGCTGCAAAATAGTCGAAGCCATATCATATAGTTGCCCAGTTCGATACTTATCCGAAGTTAAGGCAAGAATCATGATCGGCGCATCCGCTGGATTAACTTTGCGGTAGGTGGGGTTATTCGTTAGATTAGTAGGTAATTGACTTAAAGAGGCATTAATGGCTGCTTGCACATCACGTGCTGCACCATCAATATCACGTGATAAATCAAATTGGACGATAATACTCGATAGTCCGAGAGTACTTGTGGAGGTAAGCTGAGTAATACCTGCAATACGTCCAATCTGTCGTTCCAAGGGGGATGCTACGGAAGTAGCCATTACTTCTGGACTACCTCCAGGTAGTGACGCCTGAACACTGATGGTGGGAAAATCAATTTGTGGCAAAGGAGCTACAGGCAATAAATTAAACGCCAGAATACCGGCAAAACTTAAGCCTAATGCTAATAAAATCGTTGCTATTGGCTTACTAATAAATAAGGAAGATATATTCATATTATCTCCTTAGCTTTTAACGTCATCCTGAGGAGTAGACAACTAAGGACCTTCCGCAGGAAGCACTTTACCAATCTATAGCATCGACGTCTCATTCAGAAGATCCTTCACTGTGTTTAGAATGACCCAATAAATGTATAGTATTTGTCCGATACCCCATCACTCTCCGGGAAATACGGTCAAAAGTAAGGTAAATCACGGGAGTGGTATACAAAGTCACCAGCTGGCTGACAATCAAGCCACCAATGATAGCAATACCCAAAGGACGTCGTAACTCCCCCCCAATACCATGGCTAAAGGCCAAGGGAATTGCTCCTAGCATAGAGGCCATGGTCGTCATCAGAATGGGGCGAAAACGTAATAAAGCCGCTTCATAGATTGCATCAAGCGGCGTCTTTTTATAAAGACGTTCTTGTTCTAAAGCAAAATCGATCATCATGATGGCGTTTTTCAGTACAATACCAATCAGCAAAATAATCGCAATCAAGGCAATAATACTTAATTCATTATCCGTTAAATAAAGCGCTAATAAAGCTCCCATCGATGCTGAAGGCAAGGTAGATAAAATAGTTAATGGATGAATGTAACTTTCATAAAGTACGCCCAGAATAATGTAAACCACGATAATAGCCGCAACAACCAACCATCCCTCATTAGCTAAAGAGTTTTGGAAGCTTTTGGCTGTACCTTGGAATCCCACATCGACATTTAAAGGAACATTAAGCTTTTCTTGCATGTCAGTAACCGCACGTACAGCATCACCCAAAGAAGCGCGTTCTGCGAGATTAAATGATAAGGTTGCTGAGGGAAATTGATCTTTGTGCGCAATAACCAAAGGACCTAAAGTTTGTGAGATACTGGCAATCGCTTTTAATGGAACAGAGCCACTAGTTGTCGTAATTGTTTTCTCCCCAAGACCAATAGGATTACTTACGGTGATGGCATTCCCGGTGGTAATTGCTGTTGATCCTGCTGTCGTAGCCGCTCCTCCTGTAGCTGAAGCCTTACTTACGGATGAATTAATATAGATGTTTTCAAACGCAACAGCGGCCTTGCGTAAGAAAGGTAAGACTTCCAAAATAACCCGGTACTGATTACGCTGCGTAAACATAATTGATATTTGCCGCTGCCCAAAGGAATCATACAAGGTGTTATCGATCATTTGCATGGTAATCCCTAATCGGGATGCTGTATCACGGTCTATGTTGATGGAAGTAACTAATCCCTTATTTTGCTGATCGCTATTTACATCCTTTAAAATGTGAAGTTCTCGCATTTTATTTTCGAGTATTTTTGCCCATTTCACCACCTCCGCGCTATCCGGTGAACTCACACTATATTGAAACTGAGTTCGGCTCGTAAGCGTATCAATCGTTAAATCCTGTACTGGTTGCATGTACAGGGTAGCACCTGTCACATTGTGTATTTTATTTTGTAAACGCTTAATCACCTCATTAACACTAGGTCGTTCGTTTAAAGGTTTTAAATTAATAAGAATTCGTCCACTATTTAATGTCACATTGGTGCCATCAATGCCAATAAACGAGGTGAGACTTGCAACCGCGGGATCATTAAGAACTACATTTGCCAAAGCCTGCTGTCGCTCAGCCATGGCGGGAAAAGAAATTGAATCAGCAGCCACGGAAATCCCTTGAATAATACCGGTATCTTGAATCGGGAAAAAACCTTTAGGAATCACATACAATAAAAGGGCAGTAATAATTACGGTGGTAAAAAAAATTAATAAAACAAATGGTTGTGAGGAAAGAACCCAGTTCAGAGAACGTTTATAAACATCAATCAAGCGATTTAACTGCCGCTCTAAATACAACTCAAATGGCTTTACTTCCGATTCACTTTGAGCTTTTAATATACGCGAACAAAGCATCGGCGTTAGTGTTAAAGAAACAAAGGCTGAAATGGCAATGGTTATCGTTAAGGTTAAAGCAAATTCACGAAATAAACGCCCTACGACATCGCCCATAAATAATAGGGGAATTAATACTGCCATTAAGGAGATCGATAAAGAAACAATGGTAAAACCTATTTGTGCCGCTCCTTTATGGGATGCTTCAACCGGGTTTTCTCCCAACTCAATGTAACGCATGATGTTTTCAATCATTACAATAGCATCATCAACAACAAAACCTGCGGCAATTGTAAGCCCCATCAAGGTTAGGTTATTTAGACTAAATCCAAGCAAATACATCAAGCCCAAAGTACCAACTAACGCTAAAGGAACCGAGATACTGGGAATAATCGTAGCGGGCAATTTACGCAAGAATAGAAAAATCACCATGACCACCAAGGCCACAGATAGCAATAACTCTAGTTGCACGTTTTCTACCGAGGCACGAATACTTAAAGTACGATCTGTAATAATTTCTACATTAATTGCTGCAGGAATAGCAGCCTTCATTTGCACTAATAAATTTTTAACCCGCTCAGCAACTTCAATAACGTTAGCTCCTGGCTGTCGTTGAATATTAAGGATGATCGCAGGCTCTTTATCGACCCAAGCTGCCTGCATATTATTTTCTGCGCCATCAATAATATTAGCGACGTCAGATAAACGCACCGGGGCTTGATTTTGGTAAGAAAGAATTAATGGCTTATAAACGGCCGCAGATAAAAGCTGATCATTGGAGTTAATCGTATAGGCCAAACGTGGCCCATCAAAATTTCCTTTGGCTGCATTAACGTTGGAGGCGGTAACTAGGGTACGTACATCTTCCATAGTCAACCCATAAGCGGATAAGGCATTAGGATTGGCCTGGATACGAACTGCAGGACGATTTCCGCCCCCAATACTTACTAACCCGACTCCAGATAACTGGGACATTTTCGGCACTAACCGGGTTTCAGCATAATCTTCCACCTGCGTTAGCGGCAGGGTTTTTGAGGTAAGAGCCAATGTAATAATAGGAGTATCAGCCGGATTAACTTTACTATAGACAGGGGGATTAGGTAAGTCTTTGGGTAAGTAGCTGCTGGCGGCGTTAATGGACTGCTGTACTTCTTGTTCGGCAACATCCAATCCGATATCTAGATTGAATTGTAAGGTAATAATCGATGAACCCGTAGAACTGTTTGATGTCATTTGGTCCAAACCTGGCATTTGCCCGAATTGACGCTCAAGTGGAGCCGTCACCGTGGAGCTCATAACATCAGGACTGGCACCTGGATAAAAAGTTGAAACCTGGATTGTTGGATAATCTACTTCCGGTAGTGCAGAAACAGGTAGTAATTGATAGGCAAGGACCCCACTTAAGAAAATCGCAAACATCAATAACGAGGTAGCAATTGCTCTTGCTATAAATGGGCCAGAAATACTCATAAGACCCTATGTGGTTTAGGTTTTTTAGATGGATAATGTTCCTGTACGATGATTTTGGAACCATTCATTAACTTATCAGCTCCTTCGATAACTACATGCTGGCCCGGAACTAAACCATGAGAAATTACAGTATCATCGCCACTAACAGGGCCCATCACCACTGGAGTTGTAGTGACGGTGTGATTTGCATTCACTAAATAAACAAAATCTTCAGTGGTGGTATGTTGTATGGCCGAGGTAGGAACCAGAGTTGCCTTAGTTAAGGTATTTACTAATATTTGTACATTTACAAATTGATTGGGGAATAACTTACTTTCCTTATTATCAAATATGGCCCTTAGTTTGACCGTTCCAGTAGCTGGATCAATTTGGTTATTCAGGGCGATTAATTTTCCAGTTGCCAATAACTGATTCTGTTGACGATTGTATGCTTTCACTTCAAGACTCTTGCCTTTAAATGCCTGGGGCGCTACTTGCGGCACAAAATCTTCAGCAATTGGGAAAATAACCGTCACGGGATCATGGGTGGTAATAACGACAATGCCGCTCGTAGTTGAGGTTTGCACAAAATTACCTGGATCAATAAGCCGTAGGCCTACTCGTCCATCGATTGGTGAGGTGATGTTGCAATAAATCAGATTGATCTTGGTGCTTTGAATTAAGCCTAAATCTGTTTCAACATTACCTTCATACTGCTTTACCAAAGCTTGTTGGGTTGCTAAAGTTTGTTGCGAAATAGAGTCTTCTTTCCACAAAGTTTGATATCGCTTCAGATCGATACGCGCATTTTCTAATAAAGCCGTATCTCGTTTTAAATCACCTTGATATTGAGTTAACAATGCTTCATAAGGGCGTTGATCAATTTGCGCAATTAACTGTCCTTTTTTAACCAAATCCCCTTCTTTAAATAAAACCTTCATCAAAAGGCCATTAATTTGTGATTGAACAGTAACCGTGTAAACTGGGGTTACCGTACCTAAGGCAGAAATATAAATTGGGACATCCCGAGTTGTTGCCACCCCAGAAACAATCGGGATCGGCTTGACCGGATTAACATGCTGCCTATTAGCGACAAAATACCATAACAGAACAATCATCAACACAAGGGCTAGGATCAGCAAGCCTAATGAGCTTTCAGAGGGGAAATGTTTCTTCCAACTAGGGGGAATCACCCGTTTTTTCTTACTTTTTTCAGGTGACTTAACTCCTTGCATGAGTACGACGGTCCTTCGTTAAATTAATGCTAACCCATCATAACGTGCAATTCGACCCCTCGTAAAGAGAATTTGTCCTAAAAAACAGCCACTTCCGGCCTAATTTTTTGCCACTGCACTAATGGAGAGCACTCAGGTTTGATCATTTTATCTGCTGGGAGATAAAATGTTTGTTCTAGCAAATGTTGCCCACTTAATGCCGCATGCGAGACATGGTCAGTGAAGACAATCCAAGTGCTTTGCGCAGGAAAATCAACCCGTGTTTTATTCACTTGTGATTGATACGCATCATCAAGCTTCATCGTATCATGTAAATGCAACATGTAATGATCATAGGCAGAACGTAATGTTTTTGTTGTTTTCGTCCATTTCAGCACATGCGCTTTGAACTTGCTGTAGGTGGCGATCTGCGGGGCAAAACGTGCGAGAACTTGAGGAAATGGCTCACCAAGATTCCACACACGTGGCTCATTATTAGGGTTTACATTACAAAATACGCGTAAAATTCGTAATCCATGCACAGGACTAGCTGAAAATGAATCCACATGTAGGCGGGTGTCGTCTTTACGTTTTGAACTAGCACGCCCATTAATTTGAGCGGGTCTAAAACTGGTGCGCCCCCAGCGTAGATGAGGAATGTATGAGGGTAAGGCGGCTTGGATTAATTGATAGGAAAAATCGGCATATCCTTGCATCATGTCCGCAAGTTGTTCATCAAGACCATTTATGTCCTTTTTGTAAGCATTTAAACTTTTTTTCTGGGAGTCGTAGCTGATATTTTTTCGAGTGCCATCGAGTATGCTTTCTGACATAAGATTTGGATGAATGTTAGAAAAGACATGTTTGGGGAAAAATAATACCTTTCCGTCTTCTAACTGCTCAACACTTTCTTGTTGATTGATTTGTTCTATATCTTGTGTCAGTAAATAAGAATTCATTTTTTCGATGACCTCTGATTGTATGATTAGATGTAGATTGGGACCAGGGGCCCAGCCTACAGATCATTCCGGGGACCAATCTCCCAATGACCTACATTTTTGCGGAATTGTGCACTGATTACTTTTTTTCTGCTAGTTTTTTCTGATAAAAATACGCTAATGAAAGAATAAGTCTAAAAATTTACATCCATATCGCATATAATCTCCAAGTTAATTTATTTGCTTGGGAGCTCCTTATGACACCTTGCCCTTGTGGGACACAAAAGACATACGAGCAATGTTGCGGCTTATATCTAGAAAAAAAACAGCTGCCGCAAACACCTGAGCAATTAATGCGCTCACGATATACCGCTTATAGCCTGGCCAACATCGACTACATCCAAAACACCATGAAAGGTCAAATGTTAGTGGGTTTCAACCCGGTAGAAGCCGAGCAATGGGCAAAAAATGTCACCTGGCTGGGCTTAGAAGTTCTAAGTGCGCAACCAACCGATTCTGATAAGGGTTTTGTTGAGTTTTGCGCACGCTTTATCGACCATGGGCAAGTAAAAGTAATCCACGAGCTAAGTGAATTTCACAAAGAGAATGGTTCCTGGTTTTATGTGAATGGAGTCAATAAGGAGAACCCCTCAAAGGTAAAGAAACAACAAATAAGCAGAAATGGCCCCTGCCCTTGTGGTAGCGGTAAAAAATATAAAAATTGTCACGCTAAATAAATCCCAGGTCTAATACTATGAGTGGAACTATTTTACTAAATGTCTTTATCTTCCTTGCTGCCGCTAGCATCATGGTGCCTATCGCCAGCCGATTTAAATTAGGCTCCGTATTAGGCTATCTCATTGTCGGTATGCTGATTGGTCCCTTCGGATTTAAACTCATTGGCAATTCGCAACAAATCATGCATTTTGCTGAGTTTGGCGTCATTATGATGTTGTTCTTAATCGGCCTTGAGCTAGAACCGTCCATGTTATGGAAATTAAGAAAGCTCATTGTAGGCTTAGGTAGTCTCCAAGTGGTTATTACCACCGGGGCTTTATTCACTATTGGTTTAATGCTTGGTTATGACTGGCGCCCCACCCTTGCAGTCAGCATGGCACTTTCACTTTCCTCTACCGCCTTAGTTTTGCAAATGCTACAAGAAAAAAATCTGCTTAAAACTGCAGAAGGCGAGGCCTCTTTTGCCATTCTTTTATTTCAGGACATTGCAGTAATCCCTATTTTAATTATTATCCCTTTGCTGCAATTGAGTGGGCATATTCAACTTAACGAGCATGAAACTTCCTTTATGACTCAGCTGCCTAAATGGGTGCATGCGCTTCTTGTTGCAGGAGTTATTGGTTCCATTATTTTAGTAGGTCATTATTTATCCAGGTATTTATTTTTTATTATTGCGAAAACGAACCTCCGTGAAGTATTCACCGCTTTTTCACTGGCATTGGTTGTTGGCATCACATTACTTATGGAGTCAATAGGCGTGTCTCCTGCTTTAGGTGCGTTTATTTCTGGGGTGGTTTTAGCCAACTCTCAATATAAGCATGCCATTGAAGCCGATATCCAACCATTTAAAGGATTATTATTGGGATTGTTCTTTGTTTCCGTAGGCATGGGCATGGATTTTTCGCTCTTTTCAGAACATGCCTGGCTTATCCTCGGAGCCGTCTTAGCCTTGGTTCTGGTCAAAGCCACCACGCTCAATCTTTTAGGACGTTACTTCGATTTAACTAATTTTCAAACCTTTGGCTTGGCCTTTGCTCTATCCCAAGGTAGTGAATTTGCTTTTGTACTCTTCCAATACTCGGGAGCAACCCGCGTTATTAATCCCAATACTATCGATTTTTTCACCTTAGTCGTCGCCCTATCCATGCTAACCACTCCTTTTTTGATGTTGCTGTATAATCGTGTTATTTTGCCGCGTTACATGAGTATGTTACCGGAAAAAGAATACGATTCTATTAATGAAAGCAATGACATTATTCTGGCTGGATATGGACGTTTTGGGCAGATTATCGGTCGTCTTCTCAATGGGGAAAAAATAAAGATCACTGTATTAGAAAATAATGCGGAACAAGTCGAACTGTTAAGAAAATTTGGCTACATAGGTTATTTCGGAGATGCTACCCGCCTTGATTTACTTAAAAGTGCAGGAGCAGAGAATGCTAAGCTCTTGATTGTTACGGTGGGTAATGTCGATGCAAATCTTAGAATCATTCAATTAGCTAAAGAGCACTTCCCACATCTCAAAATCTATGCCAGAGCACGTAACCGACAACATGCTTATGAATTACATAAGTTAAACGTTGATTATTTCATCAGAGAAGTTTTTGAATCCTCGCTCACAATGACTAAAGAAGTCATGAAGTTTTTAGGATATAAACACGAGGATATTGAGCGAAAAACTAAAGCATTCAAAAAGCATGATAATGCAACCTTAATTCAATCATTTGAGTTTTTTGAACAGGAACGAGATTTAATTAACTTTGCGCGTCAGGCGCGTGGAGAATTAGAACGGATTCTACATTCCAATTAGAACAACTTAGGCTCAAGCAGTGCAGCTCAATCAAGAACTCACCTTGATTACGCTATCCTGCATCAGGCTATGTGGAGTAGATATGATCAATTTTCAGGATATTTCTTTAAAAACTTTTCTTAGCGAATATTGGCAAAAGAAACCTTTAGTTATTCGTAATGCCTTGCCTAATTTTGTTAACCCCTTAACTCCCGATGAATTAGCAGGGCTGGCCCTAGAGGAAGATGTTGAAAGCCGTATTGTCTGGGAAACACCAGAACAGAATCCTGCTTGGCATCTAAAGCGTGGACCGTTTACAGAACAAGATTTTAACACTATGCCGCAAACTCACTGGACTTTATTAGTCCAAGGGGTAGATCGATTAATACCTGAAGTGTATACCCTGCTGGATCATTTTGACTTTCTTCCCCAATGGCGAATCGACGACATCATGATTAGCTTTGCTGCAATTAATGGCAGCGTGGGGCCGCATTATGACAACTATGACGTCTTTTTATACCAAGCTCAAGGGCGTCGAGAATGGTTGTTAACTACTAAAGAATGCAATCAAGACAATTATCTTAAAGATCTTGAACTACGCATCATGGAGCGTTTTGCTGTAGAAGAGCAATTTATTCTTGAAGAAGGTGATATGCTTTATCTGCCACCGCATGTTGGCCATTATGGCATCTCCCGCTCTGAATCATGCATGACCTATTCTTTTGGATATCGCAGCTATCAAGGACAAGAATTATGGGACAGCCTTGGTGACTTTTTATCTGAAAAAGGCGCGTTCACTGATTTATATCAAGATCCAGATTGGTCGCATTTAGAAAATACCTCCGAAATTACTCAGCCGGCCTGGCAACACGCACAAAAACTCTTACAGCACTTAATTAATGATGAAAAAATAATGAAGTCTTGGTTTGGTTGTTTTGCGACCCGTTTGGATCAAAACGCCGAACAACAATTACCCATGCCCCTGGAAGAAGATGAACTAAGTGATTTGTCCAATTTTATCCAGGAACTACAATCAGGATTAATTCTGATACGCGATGCCTCTTGCCGTTTTGCTTATGTAGAAGAAAACTCAGGGCTAATAAACCAATTTTATATTAATGGTTGTGAGTGGGATATAGAGGGCGTAACACCAGAATTGCTTCGGGAACTTGCCAATCATCGCTCGATTAATGCCGGCCCTTATTTAGACCAAAAAACCAATCAATTATTTCTTTTTGACTTATGGAAATTACAGTGGCTACAAATAGTAGAGCATTGAATTTTAATTGGTTAAATGAACAATCCTGGAGTATAGTTAAGGTATAAGAAGTCATAACAAGGATAGGTCATGAAAAAAATGATATTGGTTTTAGCTATGGTGATTGCTTCTGTAGCGTTGAGTAACTGTTGCGGTAATCCATGTAATGGAACATGCGCACCGAGCGATTGTTCTGGTACTAATAGCTATACGGGTAATTGGTATTAAGATAAGAACAACGTACCCACCACGTAGCCAGTATTCGTATAGCGTAATACGGGCTACGTCGATCAAGTAGTTATTTCCTCACCTTACTCCCCAATAACCTCTCTTCGCCACCCATTGAGTCGCCCCAGCTCAAGACTAATTTTATGGCTAAACAGTGTAACCAAGGCCCCAGCCAGAATAAGAATAATTCCTACAGCGCTCATCAGGCGTAATTCTTCGCCAAGAAGTAGAACCCCAAAGATCACAACAAATACAGGTTCTAAAACGGATAGAATAGAGGCTTTTTCAGAGCTAATATAACGTAAACTGTACAGCATTAATAAAATTGGAACCACAGTTGCAATAATAGCAATGCCTAATAAATGAAGCCATACGTTAGTTGAGGATGGCATAGCAAATGTATGATTAAAAACAGAAACAATGAATGCAGTAACCATACACCCTAAACACACCATTAAAGTGGACATGTTCGGGGACAGTGTATTTCGTTTACTGGAAATAATGTAACAAGCGTAAAAAAATGCGGAAATTACCCCAAGGAAAATACCTGATAAATTAAAGGATAAGGCACTCAAATCAACTAAAAAGCTCATACCAATCAGAATAAATAGAATTGCCAGATAATAAACCTTAGGAATTGCTTGCTTATATACTAAAAAGTTAATAAGCATAATTAATACGGGATAGGTAAAAAAGATTACCATCGATACCCCTGTGCTCACGTATTGGCAAGCTAAAAAATAAAGTAAGGTTGAAAAACCATAATAAATCATGCCTGTTAAAAACGCGTTTAACATGCTTTTAGCGGTGTCTGTGCTCTTTTTAAGTTGAGGTAAAAGTACAATTACAATAGCAATGCTGGAGATAAAAAATCGCCAAAATAACATGGTACTGGATGACATTGATCCATTCATGGCACTTAAACCGAAATAGCCAATAAATCCATATAAAAAGCCAGATAAAATTGCATAGGTTGCGCCAACATGTTCTTTTGTCATTATGATGTAATCCAGTAGTATAAGCGGAATAGCCCGTGTTTTTGACCACAGCAATTAAGTTAAGAAATTATAATTACTTGTAGGTTGGGTCCACGCCCCAACATTAAATTCTGGTATAACGCGATGCATTTGTTGGGCCATTGGCCCAACCTACAGGGTATAAATATAATCCTAACTTAATGGCAGTGATCTTGGTTGCAAGCAACCAGCCTACATTATTTGTTTTTTTAATAATTTAGCATTTTTTGTGAGGATATCATATTGAAAACAAAAAATACATAGTGTATCATTTGCGCACTGAATCTTAACGGTTGAGACTATGCTGCGTATTTTCATCTTTATTTCTTGCTTCTTCATCATATCAACGAATGTTTATGCCGAAAAAAATCCCTGTAAAGACCACCAATGTATTGCAGTAATTGATGCAGGAAGTACTGGCTCCAGGCTACATGTTTTTACCTATAACAAAGATAATACAAATACCCCAACGAACATCACTGAAGTCTGGGCAAAAAAAATCTCCCCCGGACTTGCAACGATTGAAACCAATCAAAACACTATTGATTCCTACATGACCATTCTCTTTGCAGGAGCTCCTACGCAGCAGATGCCCGTCTATTTTTATGCTACTGCCGGAATGCGTCTAGTCCCTCAAGCAAAACAGAAAGTCTATTACCAAAATATAAGAAACTGGTTTAACCAAAATGCCAATTGGCAATTAATGGATGCCAAAACAATTACCGGAGATGATGAAGCACTCTATGACTGGTTGTCAGTGAATTATCACCTCAAAACCTTACAATCAGCCTCCACTGAATCTGTCGGAGTATTGGATATTGGCGGCGCATCTACTCAAATTGCCTTCCCTGTCTCTAGTGAAGCAACCCAACAAAAAGGAAAATTTATTGAGTTAAACCTCTATGGCCAACATATTACCTTATTCGTGCATAGTTTTCTTGGTTTAGGTCAAAATGAAATGGCCCACCAACTCTTGGATTCCTCTTCCTGTTTTGTTGATAGCTACCCTCTTCCAAGTGGTGGGGTAGGAGCAGGAAACGCTCTTGAGTGTGCCCAAGAAATTGAAGCACTGATCAATGGGGTACATAAGGCCAACCAAATCATTCAACCACTTTTAAATAGCCAGCCTACGCGCTCTTGGTATGCTATTGGTGGTATTGCCAACCTTGCTGAAAGCAAACCATTCCAGTTTCCTGGCGAGCAATTAACTACTCAAGATTTTCTCCAACAAGCTAATGATTTAGCTTGTCATCAAGCTTGGGAAACATTGAGCTCTACCTATCCTGACAATGAGTATCTTGACTCCTACTGCCTATTACCTGCTTTTTATTATGCCTTAATGGTGCATGGTTATGGATTCTCACCCACCCAAACGGTGAAGTATGTACCTTCTGAACAAAATATAGATTGGACAATGGGGGTTGTGTTGCATCATTAATGCATGGATAGCAAGTTGCCCTGCTCTCTTAGATCCCGTGGTCCAGCCACGGGAATTCAAGGCAAGAGACCTTAGCTGCCCTAGCTACTTTTAGTTACAGCTCCTCTAGTAAAAAATCATTCACACATAAGACTGCATTTTGACCATAAAAAGCACTGATTGCATCTCGAAATCGCTTTGCGCGCTCGGAGAGTCCATGCGTGCAATAATGTTTTACTTGGTCATACACTGCATGTTTAAATTCTTCAGTGTCTGATTGTTCGCCATCTAAATTATCAATACTTACGCGAAACTTATGCCCTGCAGCCTTCGAAAGTATCCATTCGATTGCCTGTGGCTTTACTTCAACTTGTTGAAATAAAACTTGTTGTTCCGCCGTACGTCCATCGGGAGCATACCAATAGCCAAAATCAACCTGTTTCCTTCGCTCTTCTCCTGCAATTAGCCAATGTGAACATTCATGCAATGCACTGCTAAAAAAACCATGAGCAAAGAAAATAGCATGATAATCTCGTTGATCATCGGCAGGTAAATAAATGGGTTCATTACCACCTTTAACCAATCTGGTGTTATAATCCGCGCCGAAACAAGCGTGAAAAATGGTTATCAAATCCTCGTAGTGATGCACAAATACCTTTTCAATGGCTAAAACAAAACAATAATGCTTAATTTATACTAATATGATTAAAGAGTCATCGTTTTTTTAGGGGTTTATTTTGCAAATTCGCAAATAGATTGAGCATGTTGCACTGAATTTTTGCTGCAAAATTACATTAATTTCTGCTAAATAATGAGAAGAATATATGGTTTTTTACCAAGTAGGAAAATTTATTAATCGATTTCGTTGGCCTGTTATTATCCTATGGATAGTGCTTATTTTAGGATGCATTCCCTTTCTACCTAAAATTATGGACCCCTTTAAAACAACGGGTTTTGTCGATTTGTTCTCTGACAGCACACGTACGCAAAGCTTCCTGAACAAGGAATTTGGTTACGACAATAATAATAAATTTATTATCATGTACCACAGTTCTAGGCTGAAGGCGACTGATGATGAATTCATTTCCAAGATTAAAAAATCATTGTCTGGCCTAGATGATTACTCGATTAAGCATGAAATCCTACTCCCGTATAAAAAGCAACAAGTTTCTCAGGACAAGCATACAGCTTATGCAGTAGTAATCCTTAAAAACAAAAAAGCCATTACGGATCAGCAATTAAAAGAATTTAAGGCTGCCATCAAAAAACCTACCAATATGACAATGCAAATTGGTGGGGAACCCGAGTTTGTCGAACAAGTAACGCATCAAACGCAAATCGACCTTTATAAAGCAGATTTTATCGCAACCCCGGTGGCAATTATTACCTTACTTTTTGTGTTTGGTTCAGTTGTTGCAGCATTTCTACCTATTATTTTAGGTGGAGGGTGTGCTCTGATTATCTTAACCAGCCTTTATTTTATTGGGCATTATTACACACTCTCTGTATTTACTATCAACATCGCTCTATTATTAGGTCTTTGCTTATGTTTAGATTATTCCTTATTTTTTATCAGCCGTTTTCGTGATGAATTGAAGAGTGGGCTAAGCAGTGGCGAAGCCTTGGCGGTGACCCAAGCCAGTGCAGGGAAAGCAATCGTCTTTAGTGGGTTAGCAGTATTTGTGAGCTTAAGTGCCCTATTCTTATTTCCCATTAATATTTTGATTTCTGTTGCTGTTGGTGGGCTTATGGCGGTATTTTATGCCGTTCTTATATCGACCATACTGTTACCCGCAATTCTTGCTGTTCTAAAAACGAAAATTAATCTGTTTCCTATACGTTTTTTCCGCAGAAAAAACGAAGAGGTCAGTTATTGGAGATGGATTGCTGAGCGTGTTGTAAAGCGACCTTATATCTTTTTCTTTACAATATTAACGCTGTTACTGGTGTTGGGTTACCCTTTCTTATCCGTAAAATTTGGTATTTCAGACTATCGAATTTTCCCCGAAAACTCTGCAAAGCGAAGTTTTTATGATACCTATGCGGAGCAATTTAACATTGAAGAATTAAACCCTATTCAATTAGTAATAACCTCCAAGACTTCGATTTTATCCAAGAGTAACTTGTCGAAGATTTATAATCTGGTGGATAAATTGAAAGATAATTCCCGTATTAAAAAAGTTACAGGGATCATCAGTAGCGACTCTGACCTGACGAAAAGCCAATATTATACCTTATATCATGACAAACGTAGCCTATCAGATACTCATGTGAAACAATTATTGGCAAATACCACATTAAAACATTTAACGGTGCTCAATATTGTCAGCAAATACCCGCTAAACTCCCCTGAAACCAAAAAATTGATTGCTGAGTTACGTGATTTAAAGCCAATTTCAGGTTTAACGATGAAGTTAACAGGAACGGCTGTAAGCAATATCGATGTATTACATACTATTTATCGCGTCTTGCCTCATGCAATTTTATGGATAATGATATTTTCCTATTTGATACTCTTAGTGCTATTAAGATCGCTTTTCTTACCATTAAAAGCCATTTTAATGAACTTACTAAGTCTCTCTGCTTCTTATGGTGCTTTAGTGTTTGTATTCCAGGAAGGATATCTCGCTAATCTTCTTAATTTTGAACCCCAAGGGATGCTTGACGTTAGTTTATTAGTGATCATTTTTTGCGCTCTATTTGGATTTTCAATGGACTATGAAGTATTTTTGTTATCGCGAATTAAAGAGGCTCATCAATTAACTGGAGACAATAATAAAAGTATTATTTTTGGAATTGAAAAAAGCAGCCGTATCATTACTAGTGCAGCCCTTATTGTCATCGTGATTTGCGGCTCATTTTTAGTCGCTGACGTATTAATGGTTAAAGCCTTTGGATTAGGTATTGCCGTTGCTATTTTTATGGACGCCTTTTTAATAAGAAGCTTTTTAGTCCCAGCAACAATGGCTCTTTTTAAATCGTGGAATTGGTATTTGCCACAGTGGCTTAATCGTTTATTACCGAGACTATAACAATAACAATGTAGGTACAAAACATGGGGATACCAAATACACTACCAGGTTTGTTTGAGGAGCAAGCTCGCAAGTTTCCAGGGTATGTTGGCGCTCTACAGGGAAAGAAAGCACTAACGTACACTGAATTAAATAACAAAGCGAATCAACTTGCGCGTTATCTACAAGAAAAAGGAGTAACGGCCGATACACCCATTGCTGTATGCTTGCCTCGATCCTTTGATTTTCTTATCACCATTATTGCTATTTTAAAAGCGGGCGGAGCTTATCTACCCTTAGATGCACATCAACCTGAAGAGCGGTTATTGTTTTTGCTGCAAGACAGTAAGGCACCTATTTTAATTAGTAAATCAACGTTTAACGATAAATTTACTCAATATCAAGGCGATTTGATTCTTCTCGATAAAGAAGAGAAACACATCAGCCAGCAAACTACTGGAAATTTGAGTACTCAGCTCTCCTCGGAGCAATTAGCTTATATTATTTATACCTCCGGCTCGACTGGACTTCCCAAAGGGGTATTAATTGAGCATCGTTCAGTAATTAATTATTGCCAATGGCTTGCAGAATATACCGGATGCCAAGCCCAACAACGGATTGATTTTTCTTCCAGCGCGATTTTTGATATGGCGGTATCCACCTCATTGGCTCCATTACTGCTTGGATTAACTGTGGTTATTTGCCAGGATGATGTCAAAAAAAATATAAGTCATTATCTTAAATATCTAGTACAAGCACAAATCGACATCATTAAAACAACGCCAAGCTATTTTAAAACGCTGCAGCATGAAACTCAAAATAATTATCTTGAGCTACCTCACTTAAAATCGATTATCTTAGGCGGAGAAAATTTAACTGCTACAGAATGTAAAGCGTGGCTTTCACTCTATCCCAAGCATGTATTATTCAATGAATATGGTCCTACAGAGACTACCGTTGCGGTTTCGGTGTATCGAGTCGATGCACACAATTTTTCTGACTTTGAAATCAATGTTCCTATTGGTACCACAGGCCCAGAGATCAGCTGCATTATTGTCAACGAGCATGGAGCTCCCGTTGCTGATGGGGAAACAGGTGAGTTATTAATTAGTGGCCTGTGCCTAGCTCGGGGCTACCTAAATCAATCCAAATTAACCCAACAAAAATTTATTACATTATCCCTCAATAATCATGCAAGTAAACGTTTCTACAAAACAGGCGACTTATGCCGCAGACGAGCTGATGGAGCCCTGGAGTATTTTGGCCGCTAGGATGATCAAGTTAAAATCCGTGGCTTTCGTATTGAACCAGGAGAAATTGAGACCTGCTTAAAAACGCACTCCATGATTAAAAATGTTGCCGTAGTTGCACAAAAAGATGAACACCATGAATTGCGATTAGTTGCTTACTATATTCTAAAAGACAATGAACCCCACCTATCCCCAAGTATGAACCAAATACGACAGTTCCTGCAGAATCATGTTCCTGAATACATGATTCCGGCAGCCTTCGTACGTGTTAATTCCTTACCACTGACCGCAAATGGCAAGCTTGATAAAGCGGCTTTGCCTATACCCCATATAGAGGCTAGCCAACATTATGTAGAGCCGACAACAACCCTAGAAAAACAATTAGTAAAAATGTGGTCCGAGGAATTAGGGGTTAAATTAATTGGATTAAATGATAACTTCTTTGAACTAGGCGGCCACTCATTATCAGCAGCACGCTTAGTATCCAAAATTAATCATCAACTACATAAACGTATTACCTTAAAAGATTTTTATAAAGCAGCCTCTATCGCAAAGTTAATCCCTGCAATTAAAAATGCTAAAGAATCAGAGCTCCCTACTCATCATGAGGAGTACTACCCTGGGGTTAAACAAATCCCATTAACTGAATTCCAATTTGTATTATGGATGGCGGATACTTTTGAGCCCAGAGCAAAAAAGTTAAACATTGTTGCCAGGAAACAATTCCAAGGCCGATTAAATCAAGAAGCATTGGAATATGCCTTCCAAGCTATTTTAAAAAAACATGAAGTTTTAACTTATCGCATGTTAAAGCTTAGCCCCAAACAGCAAATACAAAAAAATGTAGCTCTCCCACTGCTGATGGAAGATCTAAGCTCTTTATCAAAACAGGATGCAGAAACAAGACTCCTTATGTCGATGGAGCAATTAAGTAGCGCACAGCATTGGCCACAAAATTATCCATCAATTATCATCAAATTATTCCATCTAAACACTGGTATTAGCGAACTGCAAATTTGCATGCCTCACATCACTTCAGATGATGCATCCATTACCATCCTCTTTGCTGATTTATCTAAATATTATCTGCTCTACCACACAAATCCACTCTCACTAGATACCATTGAAACCGACTTTACTTTTAAAAAGTATGTTTATATTGACCAACATGTAATTACAACATCATTAGATGAAAATATTAGGTTCTGGGAGGAGTATTTACATGATGCTTCATTTTTTTCCTTTCCCAAACAATATGTCGTGGACGATATGAGTGCAGCAAACCATAGCTATTCAACCTATGAAAAAATCCCCATTCACACGTTGAGTAAACTAAAGCTATTCTGTAAAAAAAATCATATCAGTCTGAATAATGGACTTTGTGCCATACTGGCTCTCGCACTTCGTAATTGCGGCAACAATGCACCAAATGATGCACCATACACTGTCATGAATATTATTAAATCAACGCGAGACAATCCTATCTATGATCATTCGCTAGGTGCATTTTTACGCATTGAGCCCATTAAAATTGACTTGGATGAGCATGCTTCCGTAACCACCTTGGCCAAGCAAATATGCGCAGCAACAATCGAGACCAGCAACCATCAACATTGTTCTAATCTTATTAAGCTCGGGGCTACTCATACCTTGCGATTTAAAGGTAAAAAAATCCGAGCGGCCTTAATCAAATTATTAATGCCTATTGCTGCAAAATTATTAAAAATTTCAACGAGTTATCATAAAATTTTACAGCATTCTATTGCACGGTTAATGTTCTTTAAACGAAATACTCATTTCATTATGAACGTTAATGTTAGAAATGATTTTATTGCCAATATTGATCATCTTGATGAGAAACCTGAACTTTTTGGGTTAAAAACTCACCCTATAAAAAACTATCAAGAGGATCTATTAGTAATTGATTATGTTTTTGAGGCATGCTTTTTTTATGATCCTGAGCAATATTTACATTATTTAGTAGTTTCGGCAAATCTAACCCCGGAATACCGCAAGCAAATTACTAAAGAAGTGGTTAAGATTATGGATTGCTTGGTAATAGAAAAAACTGTAGGGCAACCCAATCGGACGAGTTATCAAATAGTTTAAAGATTAGCTATTGAACAACAAATAGACTTGATGCAGAGCGTAATCAACGAGGTTGTGGTGAAAAAATCTTGATTATGCTGCTCTCATTCAAAGCTGTAGGTGTCTTGTATGCTCTAAACTTTACTTTTTAAAGCTATCTCTTTTGCAGCTTTTCCATTTTTCTGATACATTACTGCAATTATTTTTTCCCCTCAACTAAGGTCTCAAAAATGATACGACAAATTTTTGCTGTGCTGATGTGTTTTTTTAGTATATCTTCCTTTGCTTGCACCAATGCCGTTCCTACAGACAATCCCGGATTTTGCCCTTCATTTAAAACTACTGCTACCTGTTATTGCCAAGCTTCAGGTTTACCCGCAGGCATGTGTCAAGATATGAGAATGCTCTATGCCCGATTAATCAGTGTGTTTGGCTCGTTACAAAAAGCATGTGAATATCAAAAATACACTTCGGTACAAGATTGTATGGACAACTGGAACTGCTACCGTTTGGGTGGTACTGATTCTCGTGGAAGAATCTGTAGTTCTTCTGGGAAAGCCTGTCAATAATTGCACTGAACCGAGTTGGGCCTATGGCCCAGCTTTTCAATTTGATTTAGATCTGATTTTGTAAAAAGAGTATTGCATTGTGATTAATAAAAAATCAATATTACCTCTATTTTCGCTTTTATTTTTTTCAACTACTGGATGCTACGCAAATATAAATAACCAAGTAAAACATCCTTTTTATGCGGGTGCTATAGCCGGTTATGGATCTACCACCTGGCATGCACTAATCCCTACCAATAAAAACCAAAAAACTGCGCTGCTAATGTCCACACCTGTAGATGTTCAGGAAGGCGGGGCAACTTGGGGAGCGTTGCTTGGGTATGAATTTACCCCTTATTTTGCAGTTGAAGCAAATTACATGCGTTATCCAAACTCGACAGTATACTTCACATCTTATAGCTTGTTCAGTTATGAGCATGATGGGAAACTGAGTTTAACTACGAAAACTGATAGCATCAGTGTCCTCGCTAAAATTATGCTACAAATCCCTCGTACTGAGTTTAGAGTATTTTCTAGTGCCGGAATCGCAGCCCTCTATCGTGAAGATTTGATTATTGATGACTGGCGCGCATCCCCTACATTTGGCGTTGGGGTCAATTATAATTTTACAGACCGTATAATGGGTGAAGTTGTAGCAAACTACACTGCGGGTTTTGGAGAGTCTCAACTAAGTCCAGCGGATGCCTATTATCCCTTCCTTTATTCCATTACTGCACGTTTAGCTTATCGGTTTTAAGCTAAAATCGTTTGCCTTATAGGTTGGGCTCATAACCCAACAAAGCATCGAGTCCCTCTAAAACTTTACGTTGGGCCATGGCCCAACCTACATGTTATTACAATATTTCATTATCTTAACCTTAAAAAACCTAATTTGTTCGCATATCTCTCAATTATTGCCTATTATTAAACCAATGCTTGTGTGAATTCCAAAGTAAACGAGTATCTACTATAGGTCAAAAAATGATAAAGATGTTATTAACTTCCTTGGCATATATAGTGAAAGTAGTAAGATTAGTACTTCTATTTTTCGTCCTTTTGCTAGCCATCAGTTTTGGCTCCCATTATATCGATAACCCTGGTCAGTACACAATATTAATGAAAATAACAAACTGGGTACATCAGGTAAGCCAGCCACTCGTATCACACATAAAACTAATTATACCTTATAAATTACATGGCATTGATTTTAGCCTGCTAATCTTAGGTGTACTCTTACTGATCTTAGCCAATTTCTGTACTTCGTTGAGAGAAAAATGCTTGAGTATAATCAGTAAACAGAAAGAGAAGAGAGCCTATTATGAATGGCGCAATCAAATCAGCCGGGTTGTATCCAAAGAAAAAATGACTGAAATCGATAGTAAATTTGAAGCATTGAGTACAACCAAACCTAGTGATAGAAAACAACTTCTTAAAGAATTCGCAGATCTTAAAAGTAAACTCGACAATATGGGGCAACAATTAGCTTTTCTAGCCATTGATGTGGTTGACTCAACGGGGATGAAAAGAGACGAAGACAAACATCTTGCTGCCTATGACTTTGATCGTTATAACACTTTTGTGGACTTATGCCTTAAAGAAAACGGGGTTGTAAAGTACACTAAAACACCTGATGGTATTATGAGTTGTTTTCGTACTGTTGATGGCGCCGTCAGCGCCGCCGTATGTCTGCTTGAACGCTTAAAAAGCTTTAACCAAAATGAAAAGAAAATAAAACACGACTTTCAAATTCGTTGTGGTATCAACGCCGGTTTTGTTTATATCGATGAGGACACACCTCTGGAACAAATAAGCGATCGAGTTATTGATATTGCAGGTCATATGCAAAAATATGCAAAACCTAATTGCATTAACATCGCCGCAACAGCGATAGAGCCGTTGAAAAATCGTGCTGGCTTTAACGAAACCACCGATGTTATTGATGAGCAAAAAGTATATGAATGGAAAGAAAATAAAGCGTCGTGATAGCAAAGGCTAGCGGTACAGCCCATGGCCGAATTTCACTTCAAATTTTGCCTAAGGCTCGAATTACCATGTGCTTGACCACGGTAATTCAGAGCGGTGACAATTATGAGGGATGTCGCGAGGAGTAGGAGAGCAGGTGATAAAATCACCTTCATTTGGCAGTTATTGGCGGATGTAAGCCCCATCGGATTTAGGACAAACATTGTTTGCTGGGCTTTATCGCCCAGCCTACCTTAAAAAATATGGGAATTCGGGGAGTTTTTAGTGAGTAACCTGAAAAAGATTTTTAATCTCTTGCTCAGCCAAACTTATGGATTTAACTCGTACTGATTCGTTAATATGCAAACCTTCAGCTCGGACAATGGTTACATCCTTAATGCCAATAAAGTCAAAAATAACCTTTAAATAGTCTTCCTGAAAATCCCTAGCCTTCATTACTTCATCACTTGAGTAATGATTACCACGAGTAGAAATAATGGTAACTTTTTTTTCACCTGCCAACCCTACAACCCCTTGTTCGGTATACTTAAACGTACGTCCAGCAACTAAAACACGATCGATCCAAGATTTTAATTGGGAAGGTATGGTGAAATTATACATAGGCGCTGCAATAACAAGCTCATTTGCATTGATAAATTCATTAATCAGCTGCTCTGAAAGCTCCAAATCCTCTCTTAAGGATGGGGACAAGTCTGCAGGGGCTTTTTGTTTCGCACCTAAAAATTTACTGGATAAATGATTAATAGGTTGTGTATTTAAATCACGATAAACTATTTCCGCGTGTGGATTTTCTTGTTGCCAATAATCAAGAAATTGGCTCATCAGTTGGCGAGAAATAGAATTATTTTCCAGAATACTGCTATCAAGAGCGAGTAAGTTCATTTTTATCTCCGAATTAATTATTTGCCTCTGTATTAAGCATATAATTAAAACAATAAATGATAAGATAGCTATTTCATGAAACATTGTCCTATAATTAACAATAATCAATATTTTAAAGACCCAACTATGCGCTCATTCACTCTTTTACCTGACCTAAATGATTTATATTTCTTTTGCTGTGTTGTTGATGAAGGTAGTTTTACCCAAGCAAGCCTTGGTTTAGAAATGACGAAATCTAAATTAAGTCGACGTATTTCGGAGTTGGAAAATTATTTAGGAGTGCGCTTACTTAATCGCTCAACGCGTAAACTGAGTTTAACGGATATAGGCCAATTAGTTTATGAATACAGTAAAGCCATGGTAAACCAAGCCAATTTTGCTCAAGAAGTGGCAATTCAAGCTCAAGCCAAACCTAAAGGACGCATTCATGTAACCTGCCCTACTTTAGTTGCTCAATCGCACTTTAAAAAGATTATTATTGAGTTTTTGCGGAGTTATCCAGAAGTGCGTGTCAACCTTTATGCCAGTGATCGTAAAGTAGATTTAATTGAAGAAGGATTTGATATGGCCCTGAGGTTCCAAGTCAATGAATTGGAGGATTCCAATTTAGTCGTTAGAAAACTAGGAGAGAGCACTCATTGTCTAGTTGCAACTCCCAATTATTTGCAAGGACACCCTCCTCTAAAATTCCCTACTGAATTGACGCAGTTTTCCTGGCTAGGTAAAACGAAAATGGACGGCATCAATCAATTGCAACTGACACATACGAATGGACAAAAAGTGAGTATTCCATTAACTCCTCGTCTCGAAAGTAATGAATGGACGATCTTAAAACATGCAGTTATGGCAAGCTTAGGTATTGCGTTACTGCCATTAGAATACTGCAACCAGGAAATTCAGGAAGGGAGCTTAATTCGTATTCTCCCTGAGTGGTCTTTGTCTACTGCAAGTTTCTACCTTATTTATCCCTCTAAGCGAGGTTTGGTGCCCGCTGTGCGCCATTTTATTGATTTTGTGGGGGAGGCAGTGCAGCACAGCTGTGCTTCATTGAACAATGCATAGGCACCCTTTCACAGCCATTAAATGAAGAATATTTTGTAAGTTTTGGGTTAGGCCTAGGGCCTAACCTACAATAAACTATGGCTTTTTCCCACACGCATACTCTTGCTGGCTAGCATTCAATCCTTCTGCTAATCGATGTTGATCCGTGGCCCCTATTTTACCAAAAAGTCTAAAAGCATGATTCATTTGTATTATTTTAGCTTTGGGTAAACGTAAAGTCACATCCACATCTGCATTAAGAGGATCCTCACTAGCCGCTAGTAATTCTCGTTTCGTCATCGTGTTAACATATTTGGAAGTGCGATCATGATCCGGCAAAAACTCTTTGCCCTTAGCCATACGCATCATTTTATAATAAGCATTTACATCGCGATAAGTAAGCTTTAGATCAAGGGCATTGTCTTGATTATAAATGTCCAGCTCCTCATTTCGCGGAAGTGAAGGATCATGCATTTTTGCATAATGCGTTTGTGGAGTGCTTTTAAAAATGCGCTCAAAAATAGCAGCTCCCAGCAAAGCGAGTCCTGTTGCCGCAACACCAAACCCCACAGCCAATACGCCTCCAAGAAATGTAGCGTACGAAGCCAAAGCAACCACGGGAGCCAAGAATAAGAAAGGCCAATTCCTAGCTAAAAAATAACCTGTCGGGCGAATTACGTATGTATAAGGAACCATGACACTATAATAAAATGCACTGCGAGCAAGGGAAAAAATCCAAAAATTTCGTGAACTGCGTTTGGCATTGTCTTCATTAGCATTAATGTAGGTAAACTGTGTGCCCTTAATACCTGCATAATTTAATGCATGATCGGTAACTGCGTTTGGGCCTTGTTTATTTTTGGGAGGCCTCACTTCGACTATTTCCCAATCATCTTTCCAAAAACCAAAATAAGAAACCGGATCGTTTCCCTGTTTCTGGACTACAACTCGAGGCTTAGAAGACAATTTATCCCAGTGATCCATATTAGTTGAAGACTGTGCCTCATGTAATCCTGCAGGATTTAAGGCATCAACACGTGCTAAGGTATAATCACCATTATCAATAGCTAATAATAAACTTAACGAACCCCCAAGACTTGTTCCACAAACATGAACAGGATTGTGCTGCAACGCCAACCAATCATGAATACGTTGTCTACCTGTTTTATATAAAGAAGTCCCCACGGATTCAAAGCCGCGAGCATCGGAATTAATCTGGGTTAAAAATCCTTGTCCAGCAGGATAAGTGGTACCCATAAAAATTAAGTGAGGCTCTGCATACCGATTGATTAAAGGCTCAAGACCATAAGCAAAAACTCGGTCCGAATCACGCTCTTTTCCACTGGTTAATTCAATTGGTTTTACCGCATACTCCACCAGAACCCATTCGCCGGCAATGTTTTGAGGAATACTAATCGATTCATAGGGAGTTAAATCACTATAAGGTAATAATGCCAAACAATTACTTAAATAAAGTTGTATTTGTTCTGATTGGTTTTCATTAAATTGTTTGCCTTCTAATTGGTTAAATAACTCTAAAAAACCTTCTTGGAAAGCACGACGCATTTCCTTTAAAAATGTCGGATTACGCTCAATAAAAACGGCATGAAAAACCGTTGGGGTTAATAGCTCTCTCCAAGCATCAGTCCATCCCATCATCAATACACGCAATACATTACGTGCAATAAGAGGAGCCTGGTCTGATAAAGAAAGCCCTGCTGTTGATTCAAAACCTGCGTATCCAAAAAACTTCAAATCCAGCTCAGCTGTAAATGCATTTTGATTCCGCATGTATTAAATCCTCAATTTGACTTAAAAATACACATTGTGTCATAAATTATTTCTTTGGTAAAGCCCCAGCCCCAATTTTCACTTATCTTGATGTACGCATGAGCCTTGGAAAACCTGGTTGGAGCCAACCAGGCTGCGCAAGTATTTATAATTGTTCTTGTTGTAGTGCTTTTACTATTGAAGGGCGAGTTTTTAAATGATGCATAAATTTTTCTATGTGCGGTACCGCAGATAAATCCATTTTAAAATAATAGGTCCATCTTAAAATAACAAATAAATAAGCGTCTGGAAGGGTAAAATGCTCTCCCATTAAATAGGTATTTTTTCCTAAATGCTCATTTACCAATTTCAACTTGGCGTGAATCATTGGCATATAAATATTTTTTTTCATTTCTTCAGTCAGTGCTGGATTAAAAAACATACCAATAGACTTATGCAACTCTGTCGCCACATAATTTAACCATTCTAAAGTATGATAGCGCTTCAAATCTCCTATAGGCGCTAAAACCTTTTGGTCTTTGGCCGTATCAGCCAGGTATTGCAAAATAACTTGGTTTTCAGTGATGACTTGACCATTATCCAGCATAATCACTGGCACTGCTCCTTTGGGATTAATCGCCCAAAAGTCCTCATCGTTTTTTGTTTTTTTTGTTCTTAAATCAACTTCTACATCCTGATAACTAAAATCTAATTCATTTAAAATAATGCGTACTGCCAAAGAACAAGCCGATTTGCAATAATAGAATTTCATCTTCACTCCTTTGATGTAAGTTAACCCCTCATCGAGTCAACGAAGAGGTTATGAATTTTTCTAGCCTAGACTCTACGTTATTGACTAACAACATAGTAGCTGATGTCCTCTTAAAAAAGAAATCCAAACCCCAAAATTTTTCTCTTAAGGTGTCTAAAACGACACAATTTTTACTCTTCCACACCTGAATGTTTTGGAGTAATTCATTAAGGCTTACATCTTTTTGCGGTCCCGCAATGTTATTATATAACTCCTTAAGCCGGCTAAATTTATCCATCGTAATTTGGTCGTGAGGCGCAATGTGCGGCAAACGCTCCATCCCTGCATAGAGGTCCCTAAGAATTAGCTCTTTCTCATCTCCCAATCCTATGTAGGCTGAGGGAGGGGCTGGAAGTACATAAAAAGGGATCGAATTGGTGGGCTGACCAAATTCCAATATGGTTTTATAAGGCAAATCACGAAAGAAATAAGATGAAACAGAAGTAGAAATCGGCTCCTTCTGCACCGCTTCCACCAATGCAATGGCGCTATGTCGACAAGTATTTCCGACATTCAAACTCGCTACGCTTTGTTTTATTTGAGCTACATTCTCATTCGAACTGGTCTGACGCGGCACCTTATCATACTTAAGTATAATTTGCTCCTCAGACACCCAATTGGGTTGATAACAGTAAAAAGCATTTTTTTGGGTGCTTAAATTACTTAAAATCGTTAGATATTCTAAATATTGTTCGTAGCTAATATCATAAGCCTGGTAATTGATCGCGGCTTGTCGCCGTTTTTTTCTGAAAACTCCTTCATCCATTAATTGAGCAGCAATACCTCCAGAAAGGAAATAGAACGGTCGCATGCACTCATCAATGCAAGTGTCATCAATTTTACTATCGTCAAATACCTTACCTACCCGACTTAGTAAGTTATTTACCTTAAACTGATTATAAACTCCAAACAAGACAAACGAATGCACCTCAATTTTAGCAATGGCAATAAAAAATCGATCTGTTTTTTTAATTGTGATGGGGCTATTTGGCATAATTTTCATAGGCAAAAAAATATGGCTGAAATTTTACCCTAGTTTCCATTAAGGAATTATTAACTCGTGGGGAACCTGTCAGCTGCTTTAACCTGTTAGACAAAGTCATAATGCAGGAGTGCTGTGGTACAAATTCTCCTATTACACGGCGCTAATACGAATAGGGGCTAAGTTTTATCACATTAAGGCATACATTTTAGTTCGGGATGGGACTTTATAATCAATTTATATAATTTAAGATTAGCATTCAGAATCTCATCGCCTAATTTAGAATCAGGATTACCTTCGCCCCCTTTACTATTTAATGCAATTACAGTGGTTACGTTATTACAAGGTTGCCAAAAATACATCGTTCTAAATCCTAAAGTACTTCCTTTATAAATCCAGAATTTTTGCTGAAGTTCTTTATCGTAGTAATAACCAACCCCCAATCCAAATCCTCGCGGGTCCTCAGCAGATACCGTTGAAATTGGAGATCCTGTTTTTATTGAAACTACAGACTCTAATTCAGCAAGTGCCTGAGCTCTATGAGCTGCATCAATTAACTTACCGTGATACAGTAATTGGACCCACTGCACCACATCTTGGGTATTGGCCACAATCGCCCCTGCAGCACCCGCCCATGAAAGATCATTGTTAAAGGTATCCACAAGTTTTGGGGGTTCTTGATCTAAATAATAGCCATGTACCTTTTCTAAAGAAATAGTTTTTTGTGTTGCTGGGCCCTCAGGACCAGCAGGATAGTAAGTCTGATTTAATCCATTTTTGGCACTAACAATCCGTAACTTCAATTGGTTTGCAAAAGTATCTCCAGTCACTTTTTCAATGACCTTTCCTGCAAGTATATAATTAGTGTTAGAGTACTCATATGTGTTTTTTCTATGCTTAGGTAATGGTTTTTCTGGATGAGCATAGCTTAATAGCTCCTCATCAGTCCAAACCCGAGATAGATTAGCTTCCATCTTTTTATTGAAATCATCGTCTACAGAATAATTAGGAATACCACTGGTCATATTCAACAATTGTCGCAAAGTCACATCCCGCCAATGAGGATATTGGGGAAGCCATTTATCCAAATGATCCTCCAATGATAATTTCCCTTCCGCTTGCAGCTGCAGGAGCATTAACGAGGTGAACGACTTAGTGATGCTGCCTATATCAAATAAGCTGTCTGCATTCACGGTTTTTGAAATTGGCGGCAAACCGAAAGTTCCTGTAAATGCCGTTTTAACCTCATATTGATTATTCCCTTGATGTTGAGGAATTAATACCGATGCCTGAACTGCTGTAAATTTTTCCTTTTTACTGTATTTCTTATAGTAGCCATCAACTGTTTTTTTTAAGAAATCCGTAACATAAGGCGCTGAATTTGTAACGGCATACGTAAAAGGCGAAAGGAATAACGCGGTTAATCCTAAGACAGATGATTTAATCTTCAACATTCATTCCTTGAGCTAGGCATTCACCGATGCGTTCACAAAGATAAAATTTACATCGATGTGAACGCTTGCGAATTAATTGGTTGATGAGGCGCGAATGTTTAATTGTTCTAAAGCACCTTCTAGGCGACTTAGTACTCTATCCTTGCCTAACAAAAGCAGAGTCATATCAATAGAAGGCGACATACTAGAGCCAGTGACTGCAACCCGTAAAGGTTGAGCTATTTTACCCATATTAATATCAAACTGAGCACAAGTATCATTAATGCATTCTTGCAATACATCTTTTTGCCACTCAGTAACTGCTTTAAACCGCTCATAAAGTGCCATTAACGGCTCTAAAACAACTGGGCGTAAATGCTTTTTCACTGCATCTTCATTGTATTCAATAGAATCGGTAAAGAAATACATACTGATTTCAGCCATTTCAACTAAGCTTTTGCAGCGTTCAGCTTGGATTGCGACCAATTCTTTTAAATCGGGTCCCTTAGATAAATCCACACCAGCTTGCTCAAAATGCCAGCTCAGTGCTTTAGCAACTTCTTGAGGCGAATCACTTTTTTGATAATGTTGGTTTAACCAATACAACTTATCATAGTTAAAACTAGAAACTCCCCTACTTACATTTTTAAGATCAAAACAGGAAATCATTTCATCCAGACTAAAAATCTCCTGATCGCCATGAGACCATCCAAGGCGAACCAGATAGTTTAATAAAGCATGAGGTAAAACACCCAGCTCTTTAAATTGCAATACACTTACTGCACCATGACGTTTAGATAAACGCTTGCCATCGTCACCTAAGATCATGGGTAAGTGAGCGAATACTGGCTCAGGTGCGTTTAATGCGCGAAACAAATTAATTTGTCTTGGAGTATTATTCACATGATCATCACCACGAATCACGTGGGTAATGCTCATATCCAAATCATCAATAACTACCGCAAAATTGTATGTAGGATGCCCGTCAGAACGCACCAGAATTAAATCATCTAATTCTTTATTCTCTACATGAATTTCACCATAAACCTCATCGGTGAATGAAACCGTACCCTCTTCTGGGTTTTTAAAACGAATAACGAAAGGCTTGTCTGTTTGCGGCAAATTTTTATTACGGCAATGACCATCATATCGTGGCTTTTCTTTAGCAGCCAATTGGGCTTCACGCAATGTTTCCAGGCGCTCTTTACTGCATTCGCAACGATAGGCTTTGCCTTCATCTAAAAACTGCTGTGCTACTTGATTATATCGCTCATAGCGATCAGTTTGATAAAAAGGTCCTTCATCCCAATCTAATCCTAACCAAGCCATGCCATCCAAAATAGCTTGCACGGACTCTTGAGTAGAGCGTTCTCTATCGGTGTCTTCAATTCTTAAAATAAATTGGCCTTTATGGCGTTTTGCATAAAGCCATGAAAATAAAGCAGTGCGGACACCACCTACATGTAAAAATCCGGTTGGACTTGGTGCAAATCGAGTTCTAACAGTCATAATCTCTTCTGTTGTTATGGGATAAAATAATACATTGCCATTAAGCTAAGGAAAGGTTGTAGGTTGGGCCCCTGGCCTAGCCTACAACATATATATAATCCTTAACTTAATGGCAGCACTTTTAAAATAGCATTTTGAGTATATAATAACTGACTTTGTAGTCTGGGTGAAGCGCCTTACATAAGGACTTGAATGCAGCAAATAAGTTGTGATACACAGAAAACAAACGCCAGATTATCTACCCCCAGGAGTCATCCTTGAAAAGTATTGGTATCAAATATCAACTAAGAATCACCACCCTTATCCCAGCATTTCTCGTCGCATTACTCTTCGCAGTCTTTTACAATGGCCTCTTTGGTAATGACCTAAAACAACACATGTCCCGGCTTGGGGAGGCTTATATTCGCCAATTAGTACCGGCAGCTCAGTATGCAATGCTTCGTCGAGATGATCGCACCCTACAAGGCTTAATTAATGCCTCAACAATTAACCCAGAAGTTAAAGCACTTGCATTTTATAATAGCGAAGGGCAATTATTGGCTTATCGCGGCGGCAAGCACTCCCTGCATAAACCCTTTACACCGCCCGACTTTACGGGGGATTATATTGAAAGCAAACAGATAAACCCCTTCACCATTAACTTCATTGCCCCAGTCACTATTCCTAAATTTAATCTGTACTCCAATAATACTTTTAGTAGAAATTTAACGAATGCCTCAACCTTCCAAGCCGATGACATTCTTGGTTGGCTTTCCATTGATATTGATACCCGCTCTATGTTAATCAAACGTTATCAAATGCTGATTGTTACTATTTTCATTACCTTATTTGGCCTGTTAATGGGATTAACCAGCCATTATTTTCTCTCTAAACGTATTTATTTACCCATTTCGCGTTTGCGGCGTAGTATGAAACAAATTCTACGTAATGAGTTTGAAACGGAAATAAAAACCTCAAGTAAAGGTGAGTTAGGCATTATTGAAAAAGGATGCGCCCACTTACAAAAAAAATACATCGATACAATCAAAGACCTTAATCAGCATATTGAGGTCGCTACTGAGGACTTACAGCAAAGTCTGGAGCTTTTAGAAGAAAAAAATATTGAGTTGTCTTTAGAAAAGAAAAAAACCGAAGAAAAAAGTCGGCAAAAATCTGAATTTATTGCCAATATGAGCCATGAGATTCGTACGCCAATGAATGGCGTTATTGGTTTTACTAATGTGTTACTGGAAAGTAAACTTGACCCATTACAAATGGATTATGTAAAAACCATTAAATCCTCTGCTCAAGATTTATTAGGTATTATTAATGATATCCTCGACTTCTCGAAAATTGATGCAGGAAAATTGCATCTGGATTGCATTCCCTTAAATATTCGACATTGCATTGATGAGGTACTTACCCTAGCAGCTCCTACTGCACATAAAAAAGGAATTGATTTAATCCCGATTACTGACATTAATGTGCCCAAAACGGTATTGGGTGATCCCTTCCGTATTAAACAATTCATTAGTAATCTAATAACCAATGCCGTGAAATTTACGGATCATGGCTATGTGCTTATACGAACTCATATTGAGCAAGAAACGGAAAAGGATTACACCTTTTGCATTACGATCAGTGATACTGGATTGGGAATATCACCCGAGGATCAAAGCAAATTGTTCACTGCATTTAATCAAGCAGATACGAGTATTACCCGCCGTTATGGGGGCTCTGGTTTAGGCCTGGTAATTTGTAAAAAGCTTTGTGAGGAAATGGGGGGGCGTTTGAGTATGACGAGTGAGCTAAATAAAGGCTCTGCCTTTACTGCCCATATCAAAGTGGAAAAATTAGCTGCTTATGAAATAGAAAAGAATCAAACACATCGCTTTGCCCATTTTAAAGTATTGTGCTTCGATGATAACCCACTGCATTTAGAAGCTCTATGCAATGGTTTAGGTTATTGGGGAATAGAATGTATTTCTGTAAATTCATTTAGCCAGCTGCCTCAAGCCTTAGATGATAATATGGATTGTAAAATGGCCTTCCTGAACGTAAATCAAGGCTGTGAACGGCAAATAGAAAAAATTATTGCAGCACATAATCATTTCCCTTATGTACTTATTTCTAAATGGCATATTCATGATTATGCGGCATTAGGTGCCCATGGCTTTTTATTTAAACCGATTAGTATCCAAAAGCTCCAAGATATTATTGAATTACTCATTAATGAAAGTCCCCAAAAAAAACAAGGAAATCATGAACTAGATGGTTTAAGAGAGCAATTACGTTTTCTGCACCCAGACTTATTGATTGCTGAAGATAACCCTGTAAATAAAATGCTACTGGACTCATTATTAGGAACTCATGCCAATATCGATGCGGTCGACGATGGGGAGATGGCTGTTTCTTCATGCAATGAAAAAAAATACGATATTATCCTGCTTGACTTGCAAATGCCTAAGCTAAATGGTTTAGAGGCCGCCCGTATCATTCGCCAAAAATCGCAGCTCAACCGGCACACCCCCGTCGTTTTGATTAGCGCTAATAGCAGTGATGTCAATAATACGGACTTAAAGAAATCTGGCATCAATCTTTGCCTACAAAAACCCATTGATGAAAAACAATTACTGATGCATATTCTACGTATTGTTGATAGAGCAAAACATGCTGCTATTGATTGGCAACTCTGTGTACAAAAAGTTTCTGGAAACCAAGAGCTCGCTGAAGAATTCTTAAGCCAATTTGTTGAAGAGTTACATAAAAATCGTGAAGAATTCCTTGAGCTAATGCATAAAAAGGACATCAAACAGCTTGGTGCCGCGGCGCATAAGCTTCACGGCGCCTGTTGTTTCTCCGGAGTACCGACCTTACAAGCTAAGGTCATTCAGGTAGAAAAGATGGCCGCTCGCCCGGCCTCTATTGATGAATTGGCCATTCCTTTTGCCGAATTAATTCAAAGTATTGATGCAGTAATTAGTGAGTATGAAAATCTACCTGAAAAAAATACTTAGAGCGTGTTGACATTTTTAGTATCCGAGCCAAAATGAGCTGATTTTTTTAGTTGCAACACGACTCTCGAATTAGCGCAACTTGACCGCCATAATCCGGCCCTATAAGGAGTCATGTGATATTCAAGACAAGTTGAAAGTCCCCGCACGCGAGGATGAAAAAGTCAAGTAATAATAAAACGTAGACTGGGCTGTCAAGCCCAGCAAACATTAACCTTAGGATGACACACTTTTAAACACAGACTGGCATCAGACGAATAGACTCATCAAGCAGGAGAAAAAATGACAATAAAAAATGCTATCTATGCACAATCAGGCGGTGTAACCGCAGTAATTAATGCCTCAGCTTGCGCAGTAATTCAAACCGCTAAGTTATATCCGGAGCAGATCGGCAAAGTATACGCTGCCAAAAATGGGATTATTGGCGCATTAAACGAAGAATTAATCGATACGTCATTAGAAACTGATGCTGATATCGCCAAATTAATGCAAACACCTTCTGGTGCTTTTGGTTCCTGCCGTTATAAATTAAAAAATGATGGTGACGAATACGCGCGTCTAATCGAAGTTTTTAAAGCTCATAACATAGGTTATTTTTTCTATAATGGTGGTGGCGACTCCCAAGATACCGCGCACAAAGTATCTCAGTTAGGAGAGAAAATGGGCTATCCAATTACCTGTATTGGAATTCCCAAAACAGTAGATAATGACTTACCATTTACTGATGCATGTCCTGGTTTTGGTTCTGTTGCCAAATACGTTGCAATTTCAACTAAAGAGGCAGGCTTTGATGTAGCTTCAATGGCAGCCTCTTCTACTAAAGTATTTATTCTTGAAGTAATGGGACGTCATGCAGGCTGGATCGCGGCAGCCGCCGGCTTGGCCAGTAAAAACCCCAGTGAGCCACCCCATGTTATTTTATTACCTGAAGTCGTTTTTGAACCGACTAAGTTTCTGAAAAAGGTGGATGACTGTGTTAAAGAGCATGGCTATTGCGTTGTGGTTGTTTCTGAAGGAATTCGCAATAGTGAAGGTAAATTTTTGAGTGATGCCGGCCTACGTGATGCATTTGGCCATGCACAACTTGGCGGTGTTGCCCCAGTTATTGCTGAGTTAGTTAAAACTGAGCTAGGCTATAAATACCACTGGGCGGTAGCAGATTACCTCCAACGTGCAGCTCGCCATATTGCTTCCAAGGTAGATGTAGAACAAGCTTATGCTTTAGGAAAAGCTGCGGTTGAATACGCGGTTAAAGGCCATAATGCGATCATGCCTATTGTTGTCCGTGAACAGGATGAACCCTATCAATGGTCTATCAGTCATGTACCTTTAGCAGACGTAGCAAATCAGGAAAAGGCCATGCCTGCAGAATATATTTCTGAAGATGGAATGGGAATTACCGAGGCATGCCGACGTTATTTAGCTCCATTGATTCAAGGTGAAGCCTATCCTGAATATATTAATGGGTTACCTGATTATGTTCGTTTAAAAAATCAGTTGATTGCAAAAAAACTTTAAGGTTAATTTTATACTACAGGGGCAACTGCCATTAAGTTAAATGATAAGGAATTGTTGCCCCGGTAGCCTTATCTCAAATACGATTATATTTTAGGAGCAACACATGAAACAGAAAGGCTTAACATTAATTGAATTGATGATTGTTATAGCAATTATTGGTGTTCTTGCTTCCCTTGCTATCCCTGCCTATCAGGATTATCTGATTAGAGCCAGAGTCACAGAAGGCTTGAGTTTAGCCACTACCGCACAAACTACAGTTTCTGAAAACGCCATGACCGGAAATACTGATTTAAGTACGGGATGGACCAGCCCATCAGCTACTGCTATTGTAAAAAGTGTCAGTATTGCCAAAGACACTGGGGTAATTACGATTAATTACACGCCACTCGCTCAAAATGTTGCAATCACTATGAGTCCCAAATCCAATGGTGAACTCCTCAGTGCTGGCACACCGCCTACGACAACGATTACTTGGGTTTGCGCAGTAACTGAAAAAAATAATAACCGATATGTACCCGCGAATTGTAGGATTTAATATGTCACGAAAAATACGTATAGAAGAACTATTAAACCAGGAACTTAATCCAGTTTATTTAAGTGTTGACGATGAGTCATCAAATCATCATGTTCCTCAAGGTGCAGAAACTCATTTTAAAGTCACAGCCACCTCTTTTAAATTTGTTGATTTAAATCGTGTTGCCCGACATAGACTAGTTAATCGTTTACTTGCTAGTGAATTTGACTTAGGGCTGCACGCGTTAAGCATGCATCTCTACACTCCAGATGAATGGGAGAAAAATCAAGCCGTTCCTAAGTCACCCTCTTGTCGTGATGGCTATAAAAATAAATAGATACGTTGTGGGTTAGGCCCCAAGACATTATGTTGATGATTACACCCTCGATTGGGCCACAAAATGTAGACTAGCTGCCAAGTCCCGCATTGGAAGTGGCACAAATGATGTTTGCTGGGCTTTCGAGCCCAGCCTATGCTCTTAAGCCAAGCTCCGCGTTGGGGACGTTTAACTAAAATAATAAATTAAATTAAGCTTTGGCCCGAATAAATAAGTATTTCTTGCGATAACCTCAGTTTTAGTTTCATCATCGCTATCTCGTGATAACTCACCAAAACGTACTTTTCCAAGCCAAATATAACTTATTCCTACATCAAGCATTAGATGCTGAGTCATGGCATATTTGAGGCCGACAGCCACCTGAGGGCTAAAATTAGTTTGAGTCTTTTGTGATTTCATCACCAAATTCTCTTCATAATCGTAGGCTTGATAATTTAATTCAGAGTGGGTCCTCATATTTGCAATGCCTAATCCGGGAGCCATGTAGATTGAATAATTATGTTTAAAGAAATAGTCAATATTAAAAATCGCCGCCCCCACATTACCGTTCATTGTAGAATGAAAGATATTAATTAAGTCATCACGTTCGTAAGGACCCGCCATAAAGGGGTTAAGTTTTTTAGAATATCCAGATAATTGTAAATAAGAAGCTTCCAAGCTCAACTTCCAATTTGGATTTAGCAAATGGCTCACCCCTAGTGCCACATTACCTGCTCCGTTGCTACTATGGAGGGACCCTGCTGTTATTTCTGGTGAAATAGAACCGGCAATTGGATGGGTCCGTTTGAGGGAGTAGTTATCACTACGACTCCGTAAGTAATCTGCGCCAAACTTAGCATAAAAAGCGCCAGCCATACCTGCTTTAGAGACAATGAGCATCACTACAACCAATAAATTCTTTTTCATTTTTTTCCTCTACGTCGCGAAACGAAATTGCAGAGTGGGCTCCTCTGCTATCCACCTAGCATCTACCACACACATGAACTCCGTGTTGGGCCATGGGCCCAAGCTATATTCCTTTAGCATATGAAGCCATTTGAATTGTTAATACGGCACATTACCCCAGGTGTTGCTAAGGTCAATACTGTACGTCCATAAGTCACCATAAGGCGTGAGCCATTAACTTGTAATATAGGAGTTTCATAGGCTGAAAGAAGTTGACATGCGCGAGTCGCCTGATTAATTTCCCACTTGGTAGCAAGGGGCGAAGGAATTGAACGCGCTGTCGCCACGTACGAATTAGGAGGACAACGATTAAAGGGATCAAAAGAGTTTTTCAACTTCAAATCTGTGGATGAGGGAGCCGCAATAATAGTATGACCTGAAATTGCAAGTTTCACCGCCTTGTAGGCATTTACAATTCCTACTCCGCAAGACTTCTCACCAAGGCAGGAACGTTCGGGATCAGAGGTGGGGGCAAAAGGATCAACGCTTTCCAATAGAATACTTTTTACTTCCTGAGAACTGATATAAGGATTTAAGGCATAAATTAATCCCGCTATCCCTGCAACATGAGGTGTTGCCATACTAGTTCCTTCATAAAAGGAAAAACCACTGTTTTGGCATCCTGTTCCCGCAGAGACTGTAGATAAAATACCATTGACGTCACAGGGATTTCCGTCAACCTGTTCTCCTCCTGGAGCTGCAATGGTAACCCGGGGCCCATAATTTGAATAATTAGCTCGATAACCATTAATTTGTGTTGCTGCCACCACCAGTACATTATTGCATGACCGAGGTGGATTGTTTGAGGCCGGTACATTATCATTTCCAGCACTAACCGTAATAATCCCATTGTTTTGAATGAAGGCATCAAGGGCTTCTTGCAAGGATGGTTGGCACCCAACATATGATGGGTAATTAAAACTCATGGTCACGACCTTTGCTGGGTAATTATTATGAGGCACTCCAGGAATATCTCTGCCCATGGCCCAATAGAGCCCTTGCTCTAAATCTGAAAGTGAGCCGGGAACAATAGGAAGGATTTTAAGAGAAGGCCCCATTCCCGTAATTCCTGAGACAGCTCCTGTTGCTGCAATTGTACCGGCAGTATGCGTACCATGTTCGTCTCCGGGTTGACTGACATTGGTACTATTATTACTAAAATTCCAACCCGGCAAAAGATTAGGGGTTAAGTCAGGATTGTAATTAATCGCTTCAAAATTAGAAATAGCAATCGGAGGAACTGCATACCCTAAGGTTATCGACCAGGCTCCATTTAACAAACCAGGGGCAGATTCCAACATAACTCCTGGATAACTAAATTCATCCCATTGAGAAGCATGAGAAATTGATACCTGCAAGGGTGAGGGCAATGCACTAGGGCTTGATGTATGTACTGGAGGTTTAATCACGCAATAACGCATGTCACGATCAGCATATTGAACATCAGTTTGTTTTAATATTTTGCGTAAACCCGCATTAAAATATTGGTCTGTTAAAACATTTTTGGCGGAAGATAAACGCGTTAATTTTTCTGAATTAATGACTACCAGATAAGCTCCGCTGACCAGCGGTTTAACTGATTGTATCGGCAACCCGCTTTTTTTTGCAAAACCATCCCACCATGAGTCACCAAGCTCAGGTTGCTCCTGACTATTAACACTTTTATATTTCAAAATAATTTGATCAAGTAGCTCCCCACACTGTTCTTTGGCAGCAAATGACGTGGATTCTAAAGAAACAAATGCCAACAAAGAGTTCAGTAAAAATAAACACTTCCTTATATTCATTATTGCGTCCTGTACGATTCTATCCAACGAGTCCATAATTTTGGGTATTAACAATAACTCGTGTTTCGTTTCTAAGTCTATAATTTTTCTAATTTTTTAATAAGAACTCAATTAATCTCCTTCGTTTATATTATTATTTTTACTTGCTAACTTATTTAGGCAAGGATCGTAGTTTCTAAATCAGAGGAAATTAATGGCATACATAGCATTTTAAAGTATGTTAAGTATATAATGCTTCCCTTTTAACAACTCGAACGAATTAATGAACAACTGGTCTTCGGAAAAAATTTCTGTACTTGCTTTAGTCCTCTTGATAACCGGTGCTATTGATAGCATCAGAAATTTACCCGGTACGGCATTGTTCGGCTCGTCGTTAATTTTCTTTTTTATTTTTTCTGCTATTGTTTTTTTGATTCCTGTCGCTATGGTCGCGGCTGAGTTAGCCTCCACTTGGTCAGAAGAAGAAGGAGGTATTTATAGCTGGGTAAATCATGCCTACGGTGAAAATGTGGCCTTTTTTACGATCTGGCTGCAATGGATTAATACCCTGGTCTGGTATCCCACCATCCTTTCATTTATTGCCGGTGCATTGGCTTATTTAGTCAATCCCGAACTAGCCCAAAATAAATACTATTTGATTGCTGTAATTCTCACCATATTCTGGTCTTTAACCTTTGTTGGCTTATCAGGTCTACGTGCTTCAGCCCATTTTGCGGGAATCTGTGCCATTTTAGGTATGATTATTCCGATGGGTTTTATTATTGTGCTGGCAATTATCTGGATTATAAAAGGAAATCCCATTGCTATTGATATGAGCCTTTCTCATTTATTGCCGCAATGGAAAGACAGCCAATCCTGGGTTTCACTTACAGCAATCATGACTTCGTTTTTAGGTATGGAGCTGGCGGCTGTACATGTGCGTAACGTGAAAGATCCGCAAAAGAACTTCCCCCGAGCACTCCTCTTTTCAGGGCTACTTATCTTATCAACGATGATTTTAGGTTCTCTAGCGATTGCCTTCGTATTACCCAAAGAGAAAATTAGCCTTGTGGATGGGGTAATGCAGGCGTTTAATAATTTTTTCCAGGCTTATCACTTGACCTGGCTCATGCCTATTTTGATTTTTCTTTTACTCTTAGGCAGCTTGGGTAGCATGATTAATTGGATTATCTCACCCGCAAAAGGCTTACTCATGGCCGCAAATCATAATTTTTTACCTAAATCCCTCTGCAAATTAAATAAGCATGGAGTTGCCTCGCGCATTTTAATCATGCAAGCCCTATTGGTGACAGTATTATGCAGCGGCTTTCTTTTATTCCCAAGTGTGAATGCGATTTATTGGTTGTTCACCGATTTAAGTACCGAATTGTACATTATGATGTATGTACTGATGTTTATTGCTGCGTTGAAGCTGAAAGCAAAATTTGCTCAGGTACAAAGACCTTTTGCAATACCAGGTGGTAAACCAGGCTATTATCTTACCTGCCTATTGGGTTTATGCGGCTGTACTATGACCTTAATTGTAGGTTTTATACCTCCTGTTGAATTTATGAATTTTGGTAGTGCATCTCATTTCCGTTTGGTTTTCTCTATAGGTATTTTTGTAATGATCCTACCTGCCGTCCTGCTTTACTGGCGTAAAAGACGCCAAGAAGCCAGTTTATAGCATTACGAAGCCCGTATTAGCTCAACGTAATACGGGTATTCGTGCCAACATCCTGAGAGAGTATCATGCCATCACACAAGTTAGATTTATTGTGCCAACAAATTGAAAATCAAGTAACAGATGATTTTGGTAAGTTTTACATGTACGTTAGCTTATTAAAATCCGTTGCAGTAAGGAATACTCCCTTTAATAACGAGCTACCCAAGTATGATCACGGAATAAAACTTTGGAAAAAAAAGGATTTATATATTGGCAAATTACCTCAAGACTTCTCAAATGAAGTCGCAGCTTATGCACGGGAATTCATTAACACAGAGCCCAACATATCAAACCTTTTTTATAACATCGCAATGACGTACATACGCAAAGGAAACATTGCTGATTTATTCTATATTATCGATAAGATGCTTACCCATCTTCAGGCTATAAATAATACACAAAGCCATAACCAAGAAATTTCTACCTTTGTTGGTTTTATTGAAAAGAAACCAGAGATTGTCAAATTTATTGAGCAAGTTTCTGCATGCAATCAACAACTGCTTTCTGCAATAGATAGTACGTGTAATGCTGTTTTATTCACTGGGGCAGCCCTTTTATTGGCTTTTATATTTTCCTTAGCACCTTCACTGCTTATTCTGGGACTCATGGCGGGAGGAGCCTACTATGCATACTCTTACGCTATTCAAGCTTATGAGCAAGGAGTAGAAACAGGGAAAAAGATAACTCTATTAGGTGAAAAATTAAAGAGCCTCCCTCAAGAGACCAGTCTTTTGAGTAACAAAAATCATAGCTTTTTCACTACGATCATTACGCCCTTACCCCACGCTGCGATTACTGCAGGAGAGCAGCTCGCACCTAATAAGTCATGGCTAGACACTGCATCTAAATGGCATGACCAAGTGGATCGCACGTGCAGCTTATTCATAAAATAAGTAGTTGTAGAGAGGAGCAAAATAATTTGTGCCCTCTCTAACCACCGCTGAATCTAATTACTTTCCCGCCATAGTAAGCTCACTCATTAGAACCGATTTTAAGACCGAATTACCACAGCCGCGGTAATTCAAGGGTTTATGGGAATGCGATTGATACTGCTTGTTGGAGACCTAGTTGCCAGCAACCAGGTCTCCAAACGAATAATAACGTGAATGGAGTTTATAACTTATCTTTTTCTTCCAAAGGAATAACCCGAGCCTCATGCTCTAGCATGACCGGAATATCACCATGAATTGGGAACGCTAAACGGTCAAATTTACAAATTAATTCATTTTTTTTATTAATAAGTTTACCTTTGCATAAAGGACAAACCAAAATTTCCAATAATTTTTTATCCACCAAGATCTCCTTCACTCATTTAAGAGTTCTTATCGTATGTTACTTGATTGCGAACGTATACTGGCTGCGCATCTGCAACATGAATGGCAGGTAAATTCTTTGCCCGTGCCAATTCAATCATCGCTGCAGCGTTTGGATATACGCTTAACCTGTTACTTACTTGTGCTTTTAAAGTATCAGAAAAATCAGCCCAATACTCATCGATACCTACCCCGGCAAGCACAATGGGTTGTTGAGTAGGCACTGAAATTTTAGCAACTGCGTTCACTCGCTCTTCTGCAACATACTGTGCTTGCGGGTAATACGCCCAATACATTTCGTGCATACGCGCATCCAGTACTGCTAATACAGCAGTATCGGCCTGCGCTGTCTGTTGTCGGGCGCGCCAAGCGATGGCAGCCAGACTGCTTACCGGAATTAATTCCAAATCATGAGCATAAGCCAATCCTTTAGCAGTGCTGCAGGCAATACGTAAGCCCGTAAAACTACCAGGTCCACAGCCAAAAATGATACCATCTAGCTGATTCATTGGTATATTTGCCTTTGCCAATAACTCATCAATCATAGGCAGCAAAAATTGCGCATGGGTTCGTTGGGCTCCCTGTTCTTGATGCAAGAGCTCATCACCAAACGATACCGCGACACTTGCTTGCTCTGTTGATGTATCAATCGCTAATAGTTTCATAATCCAATGCCAACTCTCTAATAAATTTTAAAACCTTTTGGTCATCACGCGTTATGGGAAGTTTCGGCAAACTGGCTAAAATACGTCGACCATACTCTCTACCGGTAAGACGCGGATCAGCAATGACTAAGATACCTTTGTCCGTATTATCTCGAATTAAACGCCCTACTCCCTGCTTCAATGCGATTACCGCATTGGGTAAGGATAATTCATCAAATCCAGACAACCCTTTTTCTTTTAAATAAGCCATTCTCCCTCGTGTAACAGGGTCAACGGGACTGGCAAAAGGTAATTTATCAATGATAACACAAGAAAGCGCCTCTCCCTTAACATCAACTCCTTCCCAAAAGGTTGCTGTACCTAATAAAACCGCATTTCCTAATTGTCGAAAACGCTCCAACAAAATAGGCTTTGCCTCAGTTCCTTGAATTAATATCGGATAGTTTAAGACACCGTCCATCATTTGAGCAACCTGTTTTAGCGCTTTATGGCTGGTAAATAAGAAGAAACAGCGTCCCCCCAGTTCCTCAATAATAGGTATGACTCGTTTGAGCAATAAATCGTAATAATTTTGATTTTTAGGATCCGGTAATCCGCGAGGCAAGTAAAGTAAGGCTTGTTCCTGATAATCAAACGGACTTGGTAAAAGTAAGGTCTTAGCCTCATCTAATCCTAGGGGATTACAAAAACACTCAAAAGAATCCGCCATAGTTAAGGTAGCAGACGTAAAAACATAGGTACAGGATTGTCTTTTAAGTAACTGGCTAAAGGGTTCAGCAACCGTATAAGGAGTTGCATGAAACACTAAGGTATGTTTAAAACGCTCTAACCAACGAATTTTATCATTTTGCGTTTGAGTAAACAGTTGCAGGACCGCACTAAACTCTTCTAAACGCTCTTTACAACGCACTAAACCAGGCTTTTCCGCAATCGCCTCCGCATCAAAGCACCCGAGCAATTCGCTTTGTAAACTCAACCAATTATCCCAAATCCCCATAAAAGTTTTATTGCGTTTGAGTTCCTCCCAACTACTGCGCTCATCAAAGGCAGATACATGCGTTACTAATTCATCCATCAGCTTATCTGTTTTAAAACTTAGCGCTTTTAAGGGCTGGTTTGCCAAATCAATCGCCGGCCACTCGCGAATTACATCATCAACTAAATCACGAAATTGACGTGTACCGATACGATCGCCATTAAAATGTGTGGCAATTTCTGCTAATTGATGGGCCTCATCGAAAATCACTACATCAACACCCGGTAATAATTCCCCAAACCCTTCATCTTTCAAACGAGAGTCAGCGAAAAATAGATGATGATTAATTACAACCACATCAGCGGTTAAGGCGCGTTTACGCGCTTTTACCAAAAAACAGTCTTCATAATTAGGACATTCCGCGCCTAAGCAATTATCAACGGTCGAGGTCACATAAGGCCATACAGGGGAATCTTCGCTTAACTCAGGTAATTCAGAGCGATCCCCTAATTTCATTTGCGATAATTTACTCCGCACATGAGCAACCTCATGTGCGCATTGTGGGCTTTGAAATTGCCCTTCCTCAGCATGCAATTCAACACGGTGCTGACAAATATAATTTGCTCTGCCCTTTAAATTTTGGATGCGCGTAGAAAGGCCCAAAGCACGAACTAAGGTAGGCAAGTCTTTTTGATAGAGCTGATCTTGTAATGTTTTAGTGGCGGTAGAAATGAGTGCTTTTTTACCACTAAGCAGACAAGGCAATAAATAGGCGAAGGTTTTGCCAGTTCCAGTCCCTGCTTCAGCAACTAGTATTGATTTATCCTCAATAGCCTGAGCAATAGCCTCAGCCAAATCAGACTGAGGGGCTCTAGCCATAAATCCTGGGATGGCTGTTGAAAGCCGGCCTTTTTCACTTAGGTTGTGCCGACATGATTCGCTAAGAGAAGTGATTTCGATTACTCTTCTTGTAAATATTGCAGTTTATCAGTCACCGTTTCCCAATCTTTCGCATCCTCGGGTGCATCTATTTTTGCTGTAATATTGGGCCATTTTTGCGCCAGTCTAGCATTCAATTCTTTAAACTGCTTTTGCTCATCAGTTAAATCATCTTCAGAAACGATAGCATTCACTGGGCATTCAGGCTCGCATAATGCACAGTCAATGCATTCATCAGGATGAATCACTAAAAAATTAGGTCCCTCATAAAAACAATCAACTGGGCAAACTTCTACACAGTCAGTGTACTTACAACGAATGCAACTTTCAGTTACGACAAAAGTCATGATAAACCTTTTCAAAATGGGAATAGAGAATAGTTGTTATTAAAGCATAAAACCCAGTATTGGTGGTAGTAATTATACCGTGCTGCGGCCACATTAATCGGGCTTGATCTGTAATTTAAATTTTAAAAATAATCACTGTGCTCTTGAATGATACACCATCCTGTGTTAAATTTAATCAATTTTATTTTTAAGGTTCAACTAGAACCTTTTTATACCATCATCGCTTTTTGTCCGGAGCACCAATGCCTCAATTAAACAATCTATTTGACCAAGCAAATAACCCCGAAATTCAAAAACTTATAGACAAGTTTAATGAGATTCCAAAAGAGAATTATCTTGAGCGCTGTTTTTACTTACAAAAAATTAATTTTTTATTGAAACATACTCAAGCTGATGCAGAATTAACTCGTTGGATCAATGCCAGTTCAAATGAAGAAGGAAGTTGGCAAGCACTATTAATGTCTTTAGAGATTAATCCTCTTGCAGAATCCCTGTTACAAACGACTCAATTTGCTGATGTAGTAGCAAACAGTACAGAACAACGACCTACAGCACGTAAAGAAGAGAGCGCACAGAAATTAACAGAAGCTCTTAATCAATTATTAAAACAAAACCTACCTTTTGAACGTTGCCGAACCCAGTTCCTTGAACTGAACTATCGGATAAGTCAAATATTTGCAAAGCTTGACCCTTATCCTCAATATGGACGAGGCCCCCTAAAAACATTTATTGAGCAATTTAATGCGCTTCCTCAAGATGATCATATTCAGCGTATATTTCAGTTACAGCGAATCCAGTATCAATTGAACAAGGTTCCATTAAATGAGAATTTATTTAATTGGCGCAATGGCCACCCCGACCGGACTGGCTCTTGGGAATCACTTTTAACTACTTACGGTATTGAACCGGATGGCTCCTTTTTCTTAAAAAGCGCTCAGTTTGCAAAAGCGATAAAAAGCAGAATGAGGTCCTACCCTCCCTTAGTAAAAGATGCAGCCTATAACGATCTCCATAAGCTAATGCAGAAACGAGATGAGCTTCTTGAAAAAACCGTTCTAGGTGCAGAAGATAGAACTTTATACATCGCCTTGTCCTGTCGTATTGACTATTTAATGGAGAATGAACCCAAATATAAAGTAACTAAAACCAGACACCTTCTTGATTTAACCCGAGCCAAAGCTAAACTATCAGCAATTAAAGGCCATAACCAAGAAGAGAGCGAAAATTATCAAACTGCTGTTTTAGGTGATCACCAAGCAAACAATTTTAATTTCACTCTAGACATCAAGGTGCTTCAAGAGGAATTTGCAAAAGAAGAATCTAAAAAAGAAGAATCTAAGCGATTTGTTCTACGTATCGAAGATCGCCCGCAATTGGGTATTGAACAAAAATTACAGTCTTATGAAGTAACTGATTATTTTGCTGATGATGTTGCATTTTCGATGATTCAGTTCAAAGATGGGGACGGGGATGTCTGCTATAAGCCTTTAGTCTTAAGTCAGTTTGCTAAAGAAGGCGATTTGCGGAGCGTGGCGAAAAGATTAAGGGACAAAAATACCGCGTTCATTTTGAGCAGTGCAAAACATTACTTCGAAAGAATAAATAACTTTTGCCTCAAATTAAAAGAAGCGGATGTATACCATCCAGATATAAAATTAAGTAACTTCCTGGCGCATAATAATCGATTACTTGTTGCAGATAGAAAAACCTTTGTTAGCGGACAATCTCAACTTGCATCAAATCTACGCTCTTCACCTCAATATGCACCACCACAATACACTGACTGCCTCAATGAAGACCAGGATGCATATGTAGCCAAAGCCTATAGAACCCGTTTTGATATGGAACAATTTATGGCATATCAAGTAGGTATGGCTCTTAAAGAATTCTTACTATTAACAAAAATGGATGACCTCCCCGATGATTATTGGAATCCTGATTGCGATATAGAGTCCTATTTTAAAGACGGAAACAATCAAATAAAGAACTATATTTTGCTCATTCGCGAAATGACTCGCCACGAAGAAGGTAAAAGACTGTCCATTAGCCAAATGCAGCAATTATTAACTATCATCGGTAAGCAACCTATTAATTTTTATGAAGACGTAGAAAAGATGCTGCCTTCAGCATCAGTGGGACTTGAAAAAGAATATAATGAAATTCAGGCCTTATTGAATAGTAATCTGAGGAATGAGGAATTATTGAAACAAGCCAATCCTCTCTTTATTCAATTAAGTACTCGAGATCCTCAGGAATGTCGCCTAAATCGACTTGCTGAAAAGCTAGCGGTTAAATGTTATCAACAATGCTCGAAGTCTTATTTTACAAACCTTTCAAAATCCATTGAAAAAAGCCTATTAGACCAAGACTGGCAACATGCTAGCTTCACTCAAAAATTGATTCATTACGTATCCTTTGGCTACTTCCGTGTACCCGAGATAACAAATGTAACGCAAATAAAAATTGCTTTGGATTTTTCAGGACCCGAATTCCAATCCCATTTTATTCCTTTTATATCCTTATCTAAAACCCATCTATTCCATTTGGGAGCGAAACAATCGCAACACGTGATAGATTTCTTACAAGCGAATATGACGGAAATAAAAACCGCACTTGCGACACTCTTTTCTGAAGATAGCAATGAGGTAGAATCAACTCCCAATGAACCACTGCAGCAACAAGTGGCAAGTCTATCCTCAGAGGAATCCGACTCAGAGTTGACTGAGGAATCCTTAGGGGATGAATCCCTTTCAAGTAGTATTGTGATTCATAAAACAACGAAAATGGATGGGGATAAGGAATCACAAGCAGCTAGCGTCATCATTAAAAGTAGTGCTGAAACCAATGACGAGGACGGAGAAGAGGAAGAAAATTCCGGCAGTGTAGTTTTTATCCCCAATCCAAGTTCGGATACAACTCCAGAAGCAGAAACAGATGCAGAGGAGGAAAAAATTGAGCACCAAGAAAAAGCAAAATCAACTCTGCAATTTTTTGCCGCGGTTAAAAAACAAGAACCAAGTTCTTATCAAGCACGAAAGAAAAATAGATTCTTCAATAGAGCGACTCTACGCGGCACGAGTATTGTTTTTAAAGGAGAAGCACTCAATTCATTAATGGCGGCTGTTGCTGCACAGGAAATTGAATCCACTAATCCCTCAGCTCAAAACTCCTTAGCAGCAGTTTGCTAAGCGCCAACGATAAGTGCTCAAGGAAGAGCTCTTATTTTAATAAACTCAATTAGTTAGGCAAAGAAAAAGCAACTAAGGCTTACAGTTCAGGCCAACAAGTTATATTATACCTGTTTTCCAATTCATATTTAGCAATGCTTTAAAAATTGTCTATATTATAGATAAGTTGGTCTTTTCAACGCTAACTCATATCTAAAACAGACAGCATAAAGCATATTGAATAAATGGAGTTATTATGCCAATACATGAGCGACGACAACACTTCCGTATCGAGGATTATATATACTTTAACTACCGAATTATGGAACCGGGTGAAATGTGCTCGGATAGAGCCGTTGTCGATGAGTTATTGGGTAAAAATGGACAGCGCTATTTGGAAGCATCGCATTATTTCCAAAATATTGACTACGAATTAGCTGAATTAACCCAGGCTATTGCATTAAAGGACCCTGCTTTAGCGCATTATCTTAATTTATTAAATACCAAAATAGACTATTTGTCTCGGCAAATGCTTATGACCAATACCATTCAAATGCGTAAGGTAAATATTAGTCTTGGCGGCATGGCATTTAAAACAACAGAGCTTATTAAAGAAAAGACCAATTTAAAGATGGTTATCTATACCAAGCCCAAAATGATTCCGATTATTTTAGAAGCAACTGTAGTTTACAGCCAATATCAAAGCGACCACCATTATCGTACTGCGGTAACATTTAATGGCCTAACAGATGAGCAAGAGCAAATTTTATCCCAGCATATTTTATTGGGACAAGTAAAAACCCGCTCCGACTAAAAGGTTACAAAATTAGTGAATCCACAGTAAACTACCCCTTCCTAATAGGTCCGTACCCTGCGGCCTATTAATTAGATTGAATCACACGCTCCGACATTCTACTAAAAAACATAACCTGTTTGTCAACAAACGGACTACACTAACTGCTATAAGAGGTAAATTATGACTAGAATCGTTCACTGCTGTAAGTTAAATCGTGATGCTGAGGGTATGTTAAAAGCTCCCTTCCCTGGTGCTCTAGGTGAGCGAATTTTCAATGAAGTCTCTAAAGAAGCCTGGAATATGTGGCTGTCTCATCAAACCATGTTAATCAATGAGTATCGATTAAATTTACTCGAACCCAAATCGAGAGAATTTTTAAAAGAAGAAATGCAAAAATATTTCTTCGGTGAAGGTTCAGAAAAACCCGCTGGATATAATCCAAATTAAACCACTTTGAAAAATAACAACCCAATTTGTTGAATGGCCTCAGATTTTTTCATAAAAAATGAAATCAATGCTTGACTCTAAGGCCATATCACGGTTTAATGCATCCCGTTGGGGCCAGATAGCTCAGTCGGTAGAGCAGAGGATTGAAAATCCTCGTGTCGGCGGTTCGATTCCGTCTCTGGCCACCATCAAAGCTAATCTCTTGGTGACTCCTACCAACATCCTGTTAAGACTCGTATATAATCTCAATATTTTCTACTTTCGTATTCACTCTGTACTTTGCTAATTCAATTTCAATATCTTCCGTATGCATCAAAAAATACTATTACCTAGGCTTTGTTACAATAATAATTCAAATGAAGTGCAGAGAACAAAAAGATCATATATTGACCAAAAAGACTTTTTTTAATATACTCTAGTATCTCTTATTTGTACTTTGGAGTCCAACATGGCGGTAACAGAAGCTGATCTACGAAATCTCACTTCATCCGATGCTCGAAAAATGACAGAAGCACAACAAATATACTTGCTCCATGCGATTCTTGAGGATGCAAAACAAGCATTAAATCAAAATCTAGAACAAGATAATAAAATACACCAACTCATTTCTGATTGCCAAGAGCCCCTTAAAGAGCAAGAGGGACAATTAAGTGCAGCTAGAGATAATGTAAATAAATTAATTGCTTTACTTGAACAGATGGATGGCGGTCAATCAACACTCGACCATTTTAAAAAAAATGGGGTCTATCGTATTTTGTATCGTAATCCCAGGATGCTTGGCCAACAATATGACGGCTTAAACCCACTTCTACGCGCCGGTTTTACAGGTGTAGGAATCTCTGCAGTAATTGTCGCTTTTTTCGTAGCAACAACCCTTATTGGAGGCGCGCCCTTTTGGCTTACCGCTGTTTCTGCCGGGCTTTTTACCGGTGCCTCTACTTATTTAAGTGGAATTTTATATGGCGTGGTTAACGATCTTTTCGCAACCAAAGCTAATTTACCCTACTTTCTTTTAGGTCATCAAGATGAGCAAAAAAGTATGCTGCGTACCAACGATAAAATAGCTCAAGGTATCGCCTGGGGCGTAGCAGCTACATTTCCACCCGTAGTTCTTGCCTCAATTTTGTTTACTGTAGTGGCAACAACTACTGCTTTTTTTGCTCCTCTAGCTACATTTATATTACCCGTCATGATGGTTGCAATGCCTTTAATTGCCATTGGAGCTGAAATTTATGCTCGTAAGATGACTAAAGTTAATGAAGAAAAGTGGGGGTACCGTTTATATGAATTAGGCTCTTATCTAAATGGCTATCAAGAGCAAGGGCTTAAATTGATGTGCCAAACACCTCAAGAGCTTGCTGCCTGGCTAGCCAATGGAGACCGTAATCGTTTTGGTTTTCATCGAGTACCCATTATTGGTGTAGCAGCATTAGTTGGCTTTGTGGGCTTAAGTGCCTTAAGTGCTCTACTCCCACCAGTTCTTTTTGCTTCACCAATCATTGCAATGGCTGTTCCTGCGGTTTTTGCTGGAGTCGCCTTCCTTTCCCTTGCTACTGGTGGAATTTACACGTACGTCAATCGCAATACATTATTAGATGATCGCTATCGCATGGAGTTTGATGGGGAACTTAAGCCAGATTTATATCTTGATGAGGATGCAGAGTACGTACAAACACTACTTCACAAATACCCGAATCCAAATGATGTTCCCGTAGCTGAAAAAACAATAGAAGTAACTCTAGAGCCTCAAGAGGTAGCTCATTTTGGTCCCGTCATTTCTCTTCCTTCTACAAAACCAATATCTCCAAAAAATACCGAGGAAGAAAATCTATCCGAAACAATTGCAAAGTCTGGCCCTTAACAGTCTGAAATGACTAATGACATTCCCTGTTTTTTTTTAAATTATCTACTATAGTTTTAAGACTAATAAGAATAATAACAAACGGGGGATGTCATGTTACGTCGATGGACCGCTATCGCTTTATTTTTTTGTACCCTCCCATGCTTTGCTGCTGATGAACGTGAAATAGCCATCACTATTGATGATTTACCCTTTGTTGGTTCAGGCACGAGTACTCCAGCCAGTTTAAAACGAACCCAAGACCGATTTATGGCTATAGTGAAAGCACTTGTTGATAATCAAGTACCTGCCACAGGTTTTGTAATTGGTGGCGCTGTAGCAAAAAATGAATGGGATCTATTAGAGACTTTCCGCAATCAAGGCTTTGCATTAGGTAATCATACGTATACCCATGATAGTCTAAACAGCATGAGCGCTAACAAATACATTGCGGATATCGAGCGAGCAGATGTTAAATTAGCGCCAGTACTAACAGAACCAAAATATTTCCGCTATCCTTACCTTGCTGAGGGAAACGGCGAGAAAAAACAACAGGTAGTGAATTATTTAGCGGCACACCAATACACTATTGCCCCAGTTACTATCGACAGTAAAGATTATGAGTTCAATGCACAGTTTTATAGAATTCCTTATCGCAAGAGAGCACAAAACATTAATCAGTTTAAGAAGCGTTACTTAGCCTACATTTGGAAACAAACTCTGGCAGCAGAACGCAGATCCAACAAGTTTAATGGACAGCCAATAAAACAAATATTACTTATCCACGCGAATCTACTAAACAGCTACTGTCTAGAAGATATTATTGAGATGTATAAAAAGAATGGATACAAATTTATTAGTCTTGCCGATGCGTTGAGAGTTGATACAGTGCAGCCTTTAAATGCGAGTGCAGAATCTTCAAATCTTACTGAGCAGACTCCTAAAGAGGCGGTTGTGAATAAGGTGGTGGCGCCTTAATCAATTGTAAGGTAATCGTCCCACTCCTCCTGAGAGAGTTGCCATTGCAGGTTGGGCCCATGGCCCAGCCTACACGTACTTGGACAATACTAAGAAGAAGAAACTTGAACGACTCGAGAAATAGCGTGTTTAGGTAGTAACAGCCAATAATGCCCCGTATTCTTCATATGACCGGCAATCGAGGTTGCGCGTTCCCCATCTCCCCAGAAAACATCTCCACGAATCTTGCCACGAATTGCTCCACCCGTATCTTGAGCGATCATCAAACGCTGCATGGGTTTGTTTTTATCAGGATTAAGACTATTTGGTCGTGTCGTATTTAACCATAATGGAGTGCCTAAGGGGATCCACTGCTTATCTACTGCTAAGGAATAGCCGGGAGTTAACCACACACCTTGCGCCCCCAAAGCAACACCTTGATTCATTTTCCGGAAAAATACAAAAGATTTATTTTGGTTAATTACTGGATGCAACTGTTTAGGATGCTCTGTCAAATAACGTTTAATCGCTTGCATGGACGCATTATCACGAGTCATAACTCCTTTTCTAATTAAAACTCCCGCAATAGCCGTATAAGGTTGTCCATTTTGCGCATCATAACCTACAGAGAGACGCTCGCCATTCTCAAGTTCAATAAGCCCTGAACCCTGAATTTCTAAAAATAGGCGATCAATAGGACTATTAATCCAAACCAAGACTTTAGCTTTATCCTTCAAAGCCCCTTTATTGATTTGAGCTCGCGTATAATAAGGAACGAGTTGTTTTTTTACCAAACGACCGACAATACGGCGATTCTTCAGATCTCCAGAAAACATTCCAAGATCAGAAGTAATTAAATCATCTGGTGTTTCATATAAAGGCACACTAAATTCTTTTGATTTAGTATAACTACCCTTAATTGTTGGAACATAATAACCAGTAAATAAACCAGGCCCAGTATCGGGATCAAAAAACTCCACCGGCTGAAACCATTCCTCAAAAAACAATTTAGCTGATTGATCAGTAATTGAATGAATGTTTAAGGCAGCAGCACAGGCAGGTTGCCAATCTTTTACTTGGAGCACAATATGATCGGTTCCAACCACTTGCTCAGGCTTTTGCTTCACAAAAGCGCGACAAGAAACTTGAAAAGTAGTTAATGAGCGCTTTAAATCAGCAGACGTCCATCCAGGGAGTTGGTTAAAAGTAACCGGCCTAAACATAGATGCAGTTTTTTGCGGTTCTACAGGCTGTTTAAGTTGCTTGGAATGCCAAAACCACCAGGCTGTTGTACCTAGTGCTGCAATGGCGACAAATAATGATGTATAAAGTATTTTTGTTTTCATGGAGGGCAATTTTTACACGTTATGGAAAATAATGCAACTAAAAATTGATTATTTTTAACCCAAATTATGTGCTATGACGTTAAAAAGGTCAATAGTATACCCCATCAACCACTTGATTTCATTTATTTTATTGTGAGAAATACCTATATGGATCCCAAATAGCGCCAACTGCTCATTCCCAAGCGAACTAGACGTTCATTGCCCTCACAATTAACTAGGGTACGTGAATTAATATAACGAATTTGCAAAAAAGAAACAGGCCTCCCCTCCTCCATTAAGGCAATAGAAACCCGTAGATGATGGCTTGATCGTTTTTGCCCTTGCTCATAAACCACTAAACAATCAAAGGAGCCTAAGTCCTCGATAAAATATTGGTAAGTCAACTCCCCATCATTAAAAGAGCAGCCTTGATGCTGCAACAGCCTGTTCAACGCATGATTTGCTGAGTCTTGATGGCGTATACAGCCTAAAGTAAAAGGTTTCTGTTGAACCAATTGGAGTGCTACAGCCTCTAACTGATAAAAACGCTGATGCAACACCTCTTGATGATTGGTTACTTTGAGATATAACAATAGGTGGTGCATCGAGCTTGCTACCAACAAACTTATTACTGCTGTAATAAGTAAGACTATTAGAAAAATAAACCCTTTTTGGTGTCGTTTCATGAGCCACGGACCGTAACCATAACATTGTGCGTACTCCCCTCCGTAAGCCCTAATGCTAAATGCATAAACACAGTCCCATGCCTGCGTTGGCGACGGCTATGCAATGATTGGATTAATGGAGTCACCTCCTCTGGCTGGCCCAGTTGATAAAATAAAGCGGGTTTTCCTTGAGTATTTTTCTTAATAAACCATCGCTCCTCCCAGTATTCCCCCACATAAACAGTCCTCGTATACTTAAACTGCAAGGGTTTATCTAAGATAATTAAGACACCCTTTGCATGGGGCTTCATCGTGAAGCTTTGTTGTATTTCTGCATGGTCGCAATCCGCAATGATTAAGGGGCGTTTTTTATTAAATGAGGTGGCATGAGGTACCAGAATCTGCCTTGTATTCTGTATACTGACTACTTCGGCAAACTGCTCATGCATGCGATTAATCTGCAGTAAATACCGCGGCCCATTTTCGATGTGCACGCTATGGACCAGCGCTCCTTGCTTTTTAAGTTTTAACTGCTCGAGACCCAAGCAGGGGGTAAAACCCGCACGACGAATGCTGTCACTCAATAAATCACTCACCCAGCGTAAATCAAAGTGGGTTGCGAGCATGGTTTCCATCTCAATATATCCCTGTTTACTTTGGCTATAAAGTTGCATTAGCATTGTCATTAGAAGACTTGAAAGAAACAGGCCGATTAATACTTCCGATAAGCTAATTCCCGCCTGTTTCTTCATGCGGAACCTGCCAATTTCATATGATGACGAGTCAGAACATTGGGTTTGGCAAGATGATCTACACGCAATACACGAGTACCCTGAGCATTATGTTCAATCTGTAGCTGATAGAATGGCGGCGGAGCAGGAAGTTGTTGCAGATGAGCAAATGAGGCTTCCTCAATTTGATCCAAAAACTGAGAACTTTGTTCCTGCCAGATTAATTGTTTGAGCAATTGTCTGCTTTGCCATTGCTGTTGCAATAAGGATAAAGCAACCATTGTCACGAGCAAAAGCGATGCCAGCACTTCGACAAGGGAAAATCCCTTTTGCTGATTCATATTCCATAATTCCTGAGGTTGGTTACCTGCGCAGAATAGCGTTCTAATCATTAAAATTCAAGCAGATACTACCTGGGGCATAATATTGACTTAACCTTTCTCCCCTAGAATGCTCGCTTTTGTTTCAATATAATCTTTTTTGACAAACAAACTAGTCATTATTGGTGCTGGTCCTATAGGACTCTATCTTGCCTCTAAATTGAAAATGAACAATTCCAACGCTTTACCTCCCCGTAAAAAAAAATCATTTATTCGTTTAAGCACAGAAGGGAAAGGCATTATGGTTGCTAATGATGAAAAAAAATTTCAATTATCGTCCCTATGTAACCTCCTGAAAAAGCGCAGCCTAATTTACCTGAATCATTTACTCGCGAATAAAACTGTTTGCTTCGTGACAGAAAGCATTGCCTTAGGTAATATGAAATCAATTACTTAGCAAGGAATGTTTTATGGTAGTTAATTATCAAGAAGTACCACATGCAGGAATACGTTCATTAGTACCTTATAAACCAGGAAAATCCATTGAAGAACTGGCTCGTGAAAAAGGAATTAGTGATATTATTAAATTAGCCAGCAACGAAAACCCTTTGGGATGTAGCCCTAAGGCTTTAAAAGCCTTTCGTGATATGTCGCCTCATACACTGGCAATGTATCCCTCCCCTGCAAATCACCCATTAATACCTAAATTAGCACAAAAGCATCAAGTAAACACAAATCAAATTTTTGTTAGCAATGGCTCCGATTACATCTATACCATTCTGTTAAATTCATTCGTGTTACATCATGATAAGCACATCCTTGTTCATGATTATGCATTCAGCACTTATGCTATTCAGGCACAGACATTAAACATCCCTGTCCATTCTGTTGCGATAAATGATGACTGGCACGTCAATATCACTGCAATTATTGAAGCCTGTACTCCGAAAACAGGCATTATTTTCTTAGCCAATCCCAATAATCCGACTGGGGTACTCATTAATCAACAAGAAATACAGCATCTGCTTAATAGCATTCCTGCAAGCACCCTATTAGTGATTGATGAAGCCTACTATGAGTTTGCAGCATCACATTATAATAACAACAGTATCGATTGGTTAGCCAAACACCCTAACCTCATCATTACCCGCACTTTTTCTAAAATCTATGGCTTAGCCGGATTACGTTTAGGTTATGCGCTGGCCCATCCCTCAATTATCGACATCATGCAACGAGTACAACTCCCATTTACCGTCAATCAAGCAGCATTAACTGCTGCACACGCAGCTTTGGATGATCAAGAGTTCCTCCAACTAAGTTTGAAAACTAATGCAGAAGGAATGGAACAAATGCGTGCGGGTTTTGAAGACTTAGATCTAGAATACCTGCCTTCAGCCTGTAATTTCTTTACCTTTAACTGTAAGGAAGATGGGATGTCACTCTATAATTATCTTTTAGACAAAGGTATCATTGTTCGACCGCTTCATCCCTATAGAATGAATAATTACATCCGAGTAACTATTGGAACTCAAGAACAAAATGCTCGCTTTCTTGAAGCACTAAAAAGTTACTATCGTTAAAAGGAGTCGAAATGAGTGATTTAAGCAGTAAACATTGTGAATCATGTGAAGGAATTGGGGCTGCATTGACCGCAGAGCAAGTTAACAATTTACTGCCTCAATTAAATAAGCAATGGCAAGTTAGCGCGGATAACCGCATTATTCGCCGTGAGTTATCCTTTAAAGATTTTTACGAAACAATGGCTTTTGTAAATGCGCTTGCCTGGATAGCAAACATTGAAAACCATCATCCTGATTTAGAAGTGGGTTATAACTATTGCCATGTAAGCTTTATGACCCATGCCTTAGATGGTTTAAGTCATAATGATTTTATTTGTGCCGCAAAATTAGATAAATTATTACTGGGTTGATATAAAAGAGGAACAATCCAATTGCCACAGAAAATCATCTCTGTGGCAAAATAAACATCGAATATTGCTTAATGGAAACACATTGACTAAAAATTAAATTTAGCGCAGTATATGAACACTATTTATTTTTGTTTTATTCGATATGCCCACATCAAATACTAGCTCTCCAGATTTAATCAGTGATTTACTTTTTGCAGCACGTTACGCACCCAAAGCCGTATTAACTATTTCGCTCTATTCGATTGCTGGTGCCGCCTTAGGCTGGAGTTCCAGTTATCTTTTTAAAGAATCATGGAATAATTATGCGCAGATTAATCATCAAGTCATCGACCCAAATGGGGACTATGCGGCTGAAGAAGAAAAATATTTGCATTTTTCACGCTCGCCGCAATTTAACCAAGTAACGCCAACCATTGATGAAGCAATTCCATCCTATGCCTCCCTCCTTGGAGCGTGTACTGGAGTTTTTTTTGCAGCCAATAAAGTCATGAATGATTTTAAGCAAGGATTAAAAGAAGATAGAATTACTAGGCATTTAGATATAGTGTAACGTTGATGTAATCTTATTTGTCGTTAAGGAAACCTGGTTGCAAGCACCCAGGTTTCAATTATCACTTAACGGAATTTATAGTTTGCACTATCAGCACAAAGATCAGCTACCATATGAACAACGCTCGCCACAGGGCGTGTAAATAAACCGATGATGCTCAGCAACGGATTAATGATGGCCGCAACGAGCGCAGACACGCAGTTGTAAAAATATTCCTTCGAATGTTCCCATCGTGTCCTAGCTCTTGATAGAGGGGCATCGCTCTGAAGCCCTCTTGGAGAAACACTACTAGACCAAAGTTGCCCCGCTGCAATCACCGAAGAGACACAATTAAATGCAGAAATTACCGCATCAAGCAGAAAAGATGGGACCGCAATTAGATCCATGATGGGGCGACCTGCATAAATTAAAAAATCTGAATGCTTGTAATCACGAGATTGAATGGGACTTAACAGCGCGTTAAAACGGAGCTTAGTAGAGCCAAACATACCGTATTCAGTTACCAGGGTAGGATAAATTACATTTTTAGACATTTTAAACTCCAAAATAAATCTTTTAATACTTCATTAATACACGTTCTTCGCCAAGTAGGTTGATTAAAAGCCCTAATAATTCATCACTCGGTTCAACATACCACTGTTTTGCTAAGCTTAATTGTGCCTTTGCATGCTCATTGGTGTAAGCAAATTGGACAGCACAACCACCGGAATGGCTTTTTAATATAGTTTGAATTGAGGGCAACAGACCCTGGTGCTCTGATTTTAAACGCAATTCCAGGCAACGGGCAAATCTTGATCGTGCTGAGGAGACATTATACAAAAATGAGGCCGTCATTTTAACTCCCCCACTAAAATCATCGTGGGCAACCTCTCCTTCAACTACGAGCATATCCCCTGAAGCCAGAGGTGAAGTAAACGATTCAAAGACTTCACCAAAGACCACAACATCCATCCTCGAGGTTGAATCATCCATACCAATGATTACCAATTTTTTACCACGTTTGGTAATGATCTTACGAATACCTGAGACTTGAGCACAAATCACTGCTTTTTTGTGAACGGAAGGGTTTAATTGGCTTATGGGAACAATAAAATCCACAAACTCACGGCGATATTGATCTGCCGGATGTCCAGTTAAATAAAAGCCCAATACCTCTCGCTCACCATCCAGCCGCTGCGCTTCAGACCAAGGCTTGCACTCTACATATTCTTGGTTACTGGCATCATCTTCTAATAGAGAAAATAAATCGAACTGCCCGCTGGATTGATTTTGATGTTCTTTTTCAGCAACTTTTAGTGCTTTTTCCAATGACGCAGTCAGCACCGCTCGCTCAACGTCCCACACATCAAAAGCACCACTTTTAATCAAAGCCTCAAGTACCCGACGATTTACTTTACGTAAATCCAACCGCTGGCAAAAACTGTATAAATCGGTATAGGGGCCTTGAACTGCACGCTCCTGAGTAATGCAATCAATAGCATTCTCTCCTACCCCTTTGATCGCACCAAGACCATAGACGATGGTACTGTCATCAATCACCGTAAAGTGATACATCGATTGATTAACTAATGGAGGCAACACAGTTAATTTCATATGTGCGCATTCATCGATAAAGGTTACTACTTTATCGGTGTTATCCATATCCGAAGACATTACAGCAGCCATAAAGGCTGCAGGGTAATGAGCTTTAAGCCAGGCTGTTTGGTACGCAACTAAAGCATATGCAGCGGAATGTGACTTATTGAAACCATAGCCAGCAAATTTTTCCATCAAATCAAAGATATAGGTTGCGACTTTTTCATCGACCCCTCGTGCGGTGGCACCTTCGGTAAAAATTTCCCGCTGCTTGGCCATCTCTTCGGGTTTCTTTTTACCCATCGCGCGACGTAATAAATCTGCCGCGCCTAAGGAGTAATTCGCAAGAACCTGGGCAATCTGCATCACCTGCTCTTGATATAAAATAACCCCATAGGTAGGTTTCAAAATAGGTTCCAAATCAGGATGGGGATAATCAACCGCCGCACGCCCATGTTTGCGGTCAATAAAGTCGTCCACCATTCCCGATTGCAAAGGTCCGGGTCGGAATAAGGCCACCAACGCAATGATGTCTTCAAAACAGTCGGGTTGTAAACGACCAATCAACTCCTTCATTCCGCGAGATTCTAGCTGGAATACGGCGGTTGTTTTACAGGCTTTGAGTAAATCAAAAGTAGCTTCATCATCCGTAGGAATTTGGCTGATATCAATTGTAGGCAAACCATTCTTTTGATTTTGCTTATTTACGGTAGCTAAAGCCCAATCAATAATGGTTAGTGTTCTTAAACCCAAAAAGTCAAACTTCACCAAACCTGCGGCTTCAACATCATCCTTATCGAACTGGCTCACAATTTGCGTTGAGCCCTCTTCACAATAAATTGCGGTAAAATCAGTAAGCAAAGAAGGGGCAATAACCACCCCCCCCGCATGCTTTCCAGCATTACGGGTGATCCCTTCCAGTTTAAGTGCTAAATCAATTAGCTCCTTAACCTCTTCTTCCTCTTGATAACGACGCTCTAACTCTGGCTCCTGCTCCATCGCCTTACTTAGGGTGATTCCTATTTCAAAAGGAATTAGTTTGGCTAATTTATCCACAAAACCATAGGGATGGCCTAAGACCCGTCCTACATCGCGCACCACCGCTTTTGCGGCCATGGTACCAAAAGTAATAATCTGAGACACACTTTGGCGGCCGTATTTTTCCGCCACATAGTCAATGACCCGATCGCGTCCTTCCATACAGAAGTCAATATCAAAGTCAGGCATGGAAACCCGCTCGGGGTTCAAAAAACGCTCAAAGAGCAATTCATATTCTAAAGGATCAAGATCAGTAATTTTTAATGCATACGCAACTAAAGAGCCTGCACCCGATCCCCTTCCAGGGCCTACGGGAACACCATTGAGCTTGGCCCATTGAATAAAATCAGCAACGATTAAGAAATAGCCGGGGAATCCCATGTTGTTAATTACATCAAGCTCAATTTGCAAACGCTTGTCATATTCGTCACGTGCAGCAGCCAGCTCTTCTGCAGATTTGTTTTTAAATATTTGTGCTAAACGCTCCTCTAAACCGACTTGGGATAGATGCGATAAATAATTCTCAACCGTAGAGCCTTCTGGAATAGGGAAATTGGGTAGGTAGCTGTTCCCTAAGTCCAGTTTTACCGTACAACGCTTACTAATTTCTACGGTATTTTGAATAGCAGAAGGCAAATCGGCAAATAAAGCCTCCATTTCATCTGCTGTACGCAAGTACTGTTGGGCACTATATTGCTTGCTACGACGAGGATCCGCTAAGGTGTAGCCATCGTGAATACAAACACGTGCTTCATGGGCATCAAAGTCTTCGGCATCAATAAAGCGTACATCGTTAGTTGCGACCAGCGGCAATTGCAATTCATCGGCTAAAGCGATCAATTGCTCATTGTATTGAGTTTCATCCGGTCTACCCGTGCGTTGGATTTCTAAATAAAAACGATTAGGGAAAAAATTTTTCCAATGTAGGGCACGGTTTTTCGCTAATTCTAAATCATTAGCCAATAAAGCTTGACCTATGTCACCAAACTTACCCCCGGACAGGGCAATTAAGCCTGCAGAGTACTCTTCAACCCATTTATTCTGAACACGTGGTAGTCCTTGATGCTGCCCCTCTTGGTATGCTTTAGAAACTAGGCAAGTCAAATTTTTATAGCCTTCTGCATTAAGGCATAACAGCACTAAAGACGAAATCCGCTCTGGTTGTAGAGGATCATGACAAGGAAGGTCGCTCCCGATAATCGGTTTGATACCTGAATCTAATGCATACTTGTATAATTTTACTGCGGCAAATAAATTGCAATGATCGGTAATCGCAACGGCGCACATCCCCCGTGAGGGTAATGCCTTCATTAATGGCTTAATTCGCACAAGACCATCAACTAATGAAAATTCCGTGTGAACGCGCAGGTGAACGAAACGTTGTTGCATAGAAGAATAAACTCAATCGCCGGTTTTAATCTGGGTCGATTCTAACGTAATTATTGCCGGGGATCAAAAGCGTCTCTCACTGCATCAGCAAATAAGTTAATTGCAAGAACCAACAAAAACATAAATATAAAGGCTGCTAGCATAGGCCACCACACCACTGGATCTCGGGCTAACTCCAGTCTGGCACTGTTAATCATATTCCCCCAACTAATGGTCATAGGTGAAACACCAACGCCCACGTAGGATAACAACGCTTCTGCCATTACTAAGAAACTAAAATCAAGAACAAGCGTAATCACTACGATGTGCATTACATTAGGCAATAAATGTTTGCGCAAAATGGTAAACCAATTAGAGCCTAAAGCTCGTGCCGCCAAAACATAATCAACCTCGCGTAATTTCAAGGCTTCAGCTCGTAAAAGACGGCATAAACTAGTCCAACTGGTTACCCCTAAAATCAGGCATAAAGCGAGTAAGCGAGCATCCGCACTTTGTGCCAAAGTAGGAAATTGCTCGGGATGATTAGCAATGTAGGTTTGTAATGACAAAACCGACGCGGTAATTAACAACACTCCGGGAATAGAGCTTAACGTGGTATAAACATATTGAATAATGTCGTCAACTAGGCCACCAAAATATCCGGCAACCACACCTAAGAATAAGGCCAAAGGCAGCATAAAGAGTGTGGTTAATAAACCAATGATTAAACCGGTGCGAATACTTTTAATGGTAAAATAAAAAATATCTTGGCCAATTTGTCCTGTTCCTAAAACATGGAAAACACGAGAGAGCTGATAACCATAAACAATAAAAAAAGTAAGGATGCTTAGCGTAAGTACCACACTAAGATTTGTGGAATTGAAATGCCACCATGGCCTGATACCACGCAAGTAACGATAAAGGATGAGCATACCGGAAAACACTAGGCCAACTCCCCCCCCCCATTGCAGCGAATACCAAGCCTTGCTTTTAATAACCAGTACCTTTTCTGCCTCAGTGCTCACCCATTTAGCAGGATAATTTAAACGTGGAAAAAACTGAGTGACAACGCCATTAACAAGCATGGTATCTGTAACAAATTGGTATAAAGCTAAGGGGGCTGAATAGGTCTTTTCATTAATTTCATCAATTGGCGATAAGAGTTTATCCAGAACGGATATGGTGGCGTTGGACTGGTTATTAGGTTGAAAATGAATTGAGTCTAATACGCCTATAGTCATAAATGCTAAAAGAATAATTCCTGCGCTAACGGCAATAGGACGATGAAGGATCATCGTAAAAGAACGTCGGATGTGTTGTTTGCGTAGACTCAATAAAATAGTAAGTGTTCCCAATATCAGTAGGATGAGAAAACATTTATCGGTCCATAAAAATTCAAATGTCATTTTTTATTCTCTATTATCATCAACCGTTCCTCGTAAGTCGGCTACTGCAATCGCAAACCAACCTCGGTACTTCAGGAGTATGGGCTTATCATTAATAATCACGACAACTTAACCCGGGGATCGACCAACATATATGAAAAATCAGTTAAGACCAAACCGATGATATACATAATCGAGCCCAAAAATACCATGGCACGAACAATCGCAAAATCTTGTTGTTGGATCGCATCAATAATATAACTACCTAAACCAGGGATACCAAAAAAGGATTCCAAAACTAAACTTCCCATGAACAGCGAAGGAATAATAACCACAACCCCAGTTAGAATCGGCAGCATTGCATTTTTTAGCACATGCTTAAACATGATTTTGCGCTCAGTTAAGCCTTTAGCTCGCGCCGTTTTCACATAATCCTTATGCATTTCTTCTAAAAACAAAGTCCGATACCAACGACCCCCAGCCCCTAAACTTCCCAGCACCGCCACTACCACAGGAAGAATAATGAACTTAAATGCTTCCACACCCCCATCGTAGCCTGAAATAGGTACCAGACGCAGTAATTTTCCAAACAGGTATTGACCACCGATAATGTAAAATAAACTGGAAATGGACATTAAAATAATACAAAAAATCACCCCAGTTAAATCAAGATAAGTACCACGAAAAAATGCCATAGACATAGCTAATACAATATTGCTAAGCACATCAAGAAATAAAACCGGTATGGCAATAGCTAAACTGGGCCACATCCTGAAGGTAATATCTTGACTGATATCACGGCCGGCATCCGACATCCCAAAATCGAAAGTAAATAAGCGCATCGATTTTTGGAAAAATAAAGTCGCTTCGAGCTTCTCTAATCCTGTTTTCTGCTCATTATAAAACAAGGGTAAATCATAGCCATGTGTCGCTTTCCAATCGTCAATAACTTGCTGTTGTACATGTTTTTGACCCAAATGCATACGAGCAATATCATCTGGGGTATTTACCATAAAAAATAAAATAAAAGTGAGTACATTAATACCAAACAAGATAGGGATTGCATAAAAAAATCGTCGTATTAAATACTTCATCATGACAGATTAATCCTCTTAGCAGGCTGTTTTTCTTTCTTTCCATAGGCAATAAATAGGGGAAAAACTAAAGCCAGAATTACAACGAGTAATAAACCTAAAGGCCAAAAAATGGGTTGATTCCACTCAAGTCGTAAACGATTACGTTCTGGCACATCAATCGCTACATATTTTAAAGTACCTAAAGCAATGGTGTTATGTTTCGTCGGGGAAACCCAATTGTGGGATAGAATAAAATTCTCAGTGTTATACCCCCAAGACCAAGGCGCATCCCGGCGAACGATTTCCAACATGCTGTCAATAATCTGCTGTCTTATTGCATCGTTTTTACGATTTTTCATCTGATCAAATAAGCGATCAAATTCAGGATTTTGATAATTAGCCGCATTTTCACCGCCATGCTTTACCTTTCCATTAGCCCCGTAGAGTTGAAATAGGAAATTTTCCGGATCGGGATAATCCGCAACCCAGCCCCAACTAAATATTTGAGCATTACCTGCGCGCATTTTTTCTTGGAATCGATTATACAATGTTGCTCGTACATTCAAATCAATACCAATACTGGCAAATTGTTTGCGCATCCAATCCAGCATGGCTTTATCTCCTGGTCCTCCGGTACTCATGGTATCGTAATGGAGAATGAGTGCCTTACCAGTTTGCGGATCAATCCCTCCAGGATAGCCTGCCTCAGTCATTAATTTTTGTGCATCACTTACTGAGCGTCGAACAGCCTCGTTATTTTTCCATTCAAAAACATAGTGATTAATGCCGGCCTTCCCCTCTCGAGAACCAAAAATACCAGGAGGAATAGGACCTTGAGCAGCATTCCCTCGCCCATTATAAAAAATAGCAATGCGCTCATCGTCATTTACCGCAATAGAAATTGCTTGTCTTAATTTACGCGCCCGTTCGCTTGCGCCCCCAACCACACTATCTAACATGTTAAATCCCAGATAGTACACGCTAGGTTCTTGTGTTTGTGTTAGGTACACATGCTTCTGACGCATTTCTGGAGTGAGGGTTGCATTTCCGTGTTTATTAATATGTATTGCCTGATCAAAGCTGTCTGAACTGATGGTGGAATCATCATAATAACCTTGTAAAAACTTATTCCATCGTGGGATAGTTTCTTTTTCTAAAGTAAATACAATTTTATTGATTAAGGGCAATCGCTCTCCTGCATGACGCAAAAATCCAGCTTTTTTATCTTCATCCGAACCTACTGTTGGAAAAAATTGCGGATGAAAATTAGGGTTGCGTTCCAAGATCATGCTGCTATTAGGATTATTGGTGGTCAGCATGAAAGGCCCTGTGCCTATGGGATACCAACTTAAGGAAATGTTTTTATCACTCATTCCAGGTTGGGAATAAAATACATCAGCCTCCCAAGGAATGGGGACGAAAAAAGGCATAGCCAGCCAAAATAGAAACTGCATATATTGACCTTTCAAGGTGATCTCAAAAGTATAATCATCCAGCTTTTTTAGCCCTGCCAAAGGATACTTTCGTAAATCGGTATAAGCATTTAATCCGGGAAGTGTTTTCCCATACTCTTTAAAACCAACGATGTATCCACTCATTAATCCATAAATGGGAGAACTGACAGCAGGATTAGCCAAACGTTTAATTTGATAAATGTAATCATCAACAATTAGCTCGCGCGTGCCGACATGTTTAAAATCGGATAACTGATTAATGCGATGCTCATCTAAATAATCCGGTGCTAAATGATGATATAAGTAATGACCATCTTGGGCTCGTGCTAATGCAGGATGAGGTTGATAATAAATGCCTTTATTAATGTGTAGGGTATATACAGTATATGCAGCTGCTGTTTGGCTTTTTTCGGCCAACGGTTTACCGTGGGCATCCAAATATCTAGTTTGTGGGAATTGAGCTGCGGTGTAGGGAATTAACTGATAGGGGCGGAGTAGATAATCATATTCGAGTAAAGGCTCATAAATTTGCGAGATAAATAAGTATTCGTTTAATGAATAGGATAATGCTGGATCTAAAGTTTTTGGTTGCTCGCCGAAAGAGGCGTAAAAAATAAGTTCATTTGCTTGGCTTTGGGGGTAAGGATTGTTAAAAACCCAGGAGCTAGCATGGGTTAGATTGATGCTGTTTAGCATCAGTATTAGGAACAATCCTGTTCTTAGTGTCATGGTACATCCTTATTTTTAAACGAATTGTGGCGATGAATTATATTTATAAAGGTAGGTTAAGCCCATTACGGAACAAAGCAGCTCACCATAGCCCAACTCAACGTTGGGCTATGGCACCAACCTACTCATCCTTGCAAAAATACCTTATAAACCGGCAAGCAAGCTCAAAAACTGCTCCTCATCCAAAACCGCAACGCCCAAACTATTTGCCTTATCCAACTTAGACCCTGCTTCAGTCCCTGCAACCACATAATTCGTCTTAGCAGATACACTACCACTAACCTTCGCACCCAACGCCAATAATTTTGCTTTCGCCTCTTCTCGCCCCATAGTACTTAACGTTCCAGTTAAAACCACTGTTTTACCGAAAAAAGGATTTTCCTGATTAATTTGCTTTTTCTCAACTGCTGGCCAATGGATTCCTAGCTCCAATAAACGCTTAATGATTTGCAAATTATGTTCTTGAGCAAAAAAATGCACCACATAGGATGCACCTACAGGACCAATATCATTTAAACTCATTAACTCTTCTTCAGTGGCAGCAGCAATTGAAGGAATGTCGCCAAAATGCTCCGCCAAAACGCGAGCACTTGCCTCGCCAATCTCGCGAATACCTAAGGCGTATAAAAAGCGATTAAAACTGGTTTTTTTACTCTCTTCCAAAGCCTGTAATAAATTATGTGCTGATTTGGCGCCCATACGTGGCAGATTCTCCAAGGTGGCAGCATCTAACTCATAAAGATCCGATAAATGACGAATATAACCCTCATCAACCAATTGATCGATTAATACAGAACCTAAGCCCTCAATGTACATTGCTTTACGCGAAGCAAAATGCCACATCATCCGTTTTAATTGTGCTTTACAAAATAAACCACCTACACAGCGTGCCACCGCCTCCCCTTCTTCACGTACCACATCAGAACCACAAACTGGGCATTTTTCCGGTAAGTGAATCAGTTGTGTATGCTCAGGGCGACGCTCCTTAACCACCGAAACCACCTCTGGAATCACATCTCCAGCACGACGAATGATTACCGTATCGCCAATACGAATGTCTTTTCTGGCAATCTCGTCCATATTGTGTAAGGTAGCATTACTCACCCTTACACCTGCCACATTAACCGGTTCTAAGCGTGCAACTGGGGTTAATGCCCCAGTGCGCCCTACCTGAAAATCAACAGCCAGCAACACAGTCATTTCCTCAGATGCGGGGAATTTATGGGCGCAAGCAAAACGAGGCGCTCGTGAAATAAAGCCTAATTGTTGTTGCAAACGGATGCTGTCAATTTTGTAGACAACGCCATCAATTTCAAAAGGCAACTGCTCCCGTTTTGCCAGTATGCTATGATAATAATCCAAACAACCAGACATCCCATTTACACGCAAAGTTTCAGACGAAACGCGAAAGCCCAATTCTTTCAACAACTCTAATTGCTGCCAATGGGTATCTGGAAGCTTATAACCCTCACACGCACCAATGCCATAACAATAAATTGCCAATGGCCGATGTGCTGTAACGGCCGGGTTTAATTGACGTAAACTTCCAGCTGCTGCATTACGGGGATTGGCAAAAACTTTTTCCCCCTGCATTTGCGCTTTTTTATTGTATTCTGCAAAACCGGCCTTGGGCATGTAGACTTCGCCACGAATTTCAATGAAAGGCGGAGGGTTATCCGTCCGCAATTTTAAAGGAACAGAAGCGATCGTTTTAATATTGGCAGTAATATTTTCACCAGTAGCACCATCTCCTCGGGTTGCCGCAGAAACCAAAATCCCATGTTCATAAGTGAGATTAACTGCTAAACCATCCAGTTTAGGCTCACAAACAAATACTAGCTGTTGATTGGGTTCATCCAGTTTGTCCGTGACTCGTTTTACAAAAGCCTGTAATTCATCATCAGTAAACACGTTAGAAAGAGACAACATTGGTTGTCGGTGAGACACCGGCATAAAAGCGTCAGCAGGAGCCCCTCCAACACGCTGCGTGGGGGAGTCTGCAGTAAGCAATTGCGGATAGTGAGTTTCTAAATCTTGTAAGGTACGAAAGCAACGGTCGTATTCTATATCAGGGACTAGAGGTTCATCGAGCACATAATAATGATAATCATATTGCCGAATCTTCTCTTTTAGTTCGTTAATTTGCCCTGCTATTTCGTTAATACTCATAAAATATCCGTTCTTTAAATAAGAAAAATTTGCCTAACCGCCCACACCCTAAAAACGCGGAAATTCGCTGGAAGATGCTTCGCTAATACGCGTAATGACAGTGTTTTACACACCGTTATAAAAATGGTTAAATCTGGGCTTAAAACATTAGTTTATCATTAAAATTTATGCTATAGATACAGGTTCAATCGAATATTGAGGCATGACAAAAATGGACTTTAGACGTGTTTTAATTGCTTTTTTATTAGCTATATTTTCAACATTAATTCAAGCTAAGGATAATCCAGGCCTTGCCTTTGTACATGGTACCGGAGATCATCGTGCAGATGCCTATGGAAGTTATTGGAAAGTCGATTTTATTGATAGCGTCACTCAAGGATTAGCAAATCCTGAAAACTATGTCGTCATACATTGTAATTACAGTAACTACATGTGGGATGAAACAGCTGGCGAATGTACTGTGGATCAATTATTAAAGTTCATACACGATAAAAACATCAGCACGCTTACAGTTTATACTCATTCTAATGGGGGAAATGTATTGCGCTGGATTTTATCAAATCCCACATACAGTAGGCGTTATATGGAGCTAAAAAAACACATTGGAAAAGTAGTTGCTTTAGCCCCATCAAGCAAAGGCACACCCCTTGCGGACTTGGTATTAAGTGGTCATGTTATCAGCTCCAGCTTGTCCTGGATTTTAGGCTTCCATGGCGATGCCATCAAACAGCAACGCATCGGTGATATGCGTATATATAACGAAGAATTACTATTCGGCACCAAGGGTCGCCCCTCATTGCCCGTCCCGTTTAACCCAATCATCGGTACCGATGTGGTGGCCTCACCTTTATCTTCAGCCAGCTATTGCAATGGCTACTTACTTAACAGTGGATTAAAAATTACTAAATTATATCTTGATAAATGTTCCGATGGATTTTTAAATTGCAGCTCACAAGAAGCAGCAGGAGAAATCTGGTTTCTCGATAAAGATCGTCTGGAAAACAATTTGACTTTAAGTCATAACCAAAGCAGACACGCCTGCTTTGGGCTGGATAAAATTCTTATAAGTGCCTTAGCTACAGAAGGAGCTGTACAATGAAAACAACCCATCTTTTTTTAATGTCTGCATTTTACTTGACCCAAGCCCATGCATATACATTACCTCAGCATCCTACTAAAGCTTATGAATGTAATGAGTGCAATAAGTTATCTCATGAAACGTTACGTGCTAGCTGGACTATTGCTCAGACGCCCTTAACACATAAAGTCAGTAACAACCAGAAGAGTTATAGCTATAACCAAGTCATTACTCGAGAACAGCTGAGTCAGGGTGTCACCATATCGACTCGGGCTCCCGGCGCAGTGGTGCGAATTACCCCTCTACAAAAAAAATCAGTGCCCAATCTAGTACTACAAACACCACAAAATCAGCATCTAAGTCTAAAAGAAGCTTCCGCACTGTATTCTCAAGATGAAGATTTAGATGAATCATTACTCGTGGCAGAGCATCAAACCATGACCCAATTAAAGCCTGAACTAGGCTTTGGTACCTTTATTCTTAAAAGCCAAACTACCACAGCCAATGATGCAAACTCCTACCTGATTAATGTGTTTGATAAATTTTCATTGCTCTATTTAAAGATTGAGCCAAGTTCCTTGCAGTATCAGTATGGTGATGAATTTTCCGCGACAATTTCTTTAAAAGATTATGACACGGATTATTCTATAGATGATGTTAATGTGTCATTGATCGGCACCAATGATGAATTTATTCCTTTAAAACTGAGCAAAGTAAAGCATAATGAATTTAAAGCTAAAGCTAAGTTATCATCTGAGTTAAACACACATGGCGATAATTGGTATGTAGAAGCAGAGGTATTCAGTGAGCAGGAAGATGGTCATGTACGACGTACTGCACGAAGCGCATTTTCCTACTCAATTCCATCAGCAAGCTTGGTCACATTGAAAAAGCTATCCTCTAATCCCTTAACCTTTGCGGCAACCGTAGAGGTATCAACTGCAAGTCGCTACGCTTTGCAAACAGTGTTGTTTAATCGTAACAGTGCAGGACAGCTTCTACCCGTCGAAACGGCTCAAAGCGCACAATGGTTAGAACCAGGAAAACAAACAATTAAATTTAGCTTTGACAATTCCAAGCATTTAACAGAGGATACGCTATCCGTTGGTTATCTACATCTTACTGATTACGGCCAGTTGAAAACCGTTTATCAATACGATGAACCAATAAAACTTAGCAAACTCATGGATTAATGCATGCAATTTTTATCGTCATTCCCCCTTCTTGAGGGCATTGCATTGGCAATTGCCCTACAGTTTTTCTTCTTTATTTGGTTCTTGGTCAGCCAAAGTCAACACAAAAAATTAAGCGCACGACTTAATGATAAAGTAGTTGAAACCTTTACTAACCAATTGCATCAAGTGCATCTCGATCTTAACGAGAAAATCGGTCAAGGGCAGTTACTTACGCAACAGTTAATTCATGACACCGTACATAAACAAATGACTGATGTGCGTGAACAGATGAGCCATAGCTTCAAACAGCACGCCAGTTCCCTAACCTCTCATCTACAAATTCTTACCGAGGAAATTCGCAACCATTTACATAGCCTAACGCAACAGGTTAATCATAAACTGACTGAAGGTTTTGAAAAAACCTCATCAACGTTTATTGATGTAGTAAAAAGACTAACCATTATTGATGAGGCACAAAAGAAAATTACTGAGCTCTCAAGCCATGTGGTCAGTTTGCAAGATGTATTAGTTGATAAAAGAGCGCGCGGAGCTTTTGGTGAAGTCCAACTCTCTGCCTTAATTGGTAATATGATTCCAGCAACTCACTATCAAATGCAGTACACACTAAGCAATCAAAAGCGCGCCGACTGTATTTTGTTTTTGCCAGATCCCACTGGAAATGTGGTTATTGATGCAAAATTCCCCTTAGAAAACTATCAACGTCTTATCAATTGCGAAGTGAGTTCCGTTGAGCGCAAGACGTTGCAACAGCAATTTCGCCAAGATATTCAAAAACACATTAAAGACATTGCAGAAAAATACATCATCCCTAATGAAACCAGTGATGGCGCCATGATGTTCATTCCTGCCGAATCAATTTTCGCAGAAATTCATGCAAACTACCCTGATTTAATTGCATTATCACAACGCTTAAAAGTATGGATGGTTTCCCCCAGTACCTTAATGGCCGTATTAACCACCGCGAAGGCAGTGCTTAAAGACGATGCTACTCGCAAGCAAATCCATATCATTCAAAAGCATTTACATGCATTAGCAGATGATTTCCAACGTTTTGAAAAGAGAATGGATAAATTATCCAAGCATATTAATCTGGCACATCAAGATGTGAATGAAGTGAATACTTCAGCGAAAAAGATTAGCTCCCGCTTTCAAAAAATTGAATCGGTAGATATCGATTTAGAAGAAATAGAATTAATTGAAACGGACGAAATAAGTCAGGAAGCATAAAAACTCCTCGTCCTCCTGAGGAGTTATGACGAAGAATCTCCGGAATGAGGCACATTTTAATCCGTGCCTCATTCCGGAGATTCCTCACTTCGTTCGGGATGACGTAGCAGGTCAACGTAGTTTGGAATAAACTCATCAACAAATTGAGCAGTTTATATTCTAACTTCTCAATTTATTTGCTACAATCCACCTCGATTTTACAACACTGGAGTAAAACATCGTGATCACACTATATAACTATTTCCAATTCGCAAAAACAGCGATGACCATTGGTCTTTTGGTTGCTGCTGGATTACTTTTCTGGCCTGGTGCTTTAGCAACCGTTGCTAATTTCTCTCTTTTGGGGTTGTCTATTGCCGCATACGTTGGCTCCAATGTTTTATATCAAGCAGGCGCAGTAGCTGCTTTAACTTTTGTTGGTCTTCATGCATTAGGCATTACCATGGATGTAGTTGGCGGGCTCTTCAGCTTACTTAAATCCTGTTGCTGTTCTTCTAGCGCACATGAAAATGATCATCCAGAGACACAAGGAAGGCATCAAGAATCGTATCAAGTGGTTAACAGGGTAATGCCACCTTCATACAGCCAACACGTTGCTCAAACTCAGCAACCACCAACTTACAATACTATTTATCAGCCGGGTTATCAGCCTATCTATCCTCAAGTTGAGGGTCATGGCCATTTGGTGCAAGATGAATATAGAGGATATCCTAAGCTGCAGTAAGCATAATAGGCGTAGCCTGGCTGCTTGCAGCCAGGTTCCTAAAAGCAACCACCAGATAGGACTCTGGTATATAAAAGTATAGGCAGAGTAAAGAGAATTTCTGGTTACAAGCAACCAGGCTACAGCTACGAATTTTTAAATTATTGAAGATTAAACAAGTAATGAATATGGAAACACTACTCTACCAAAGTACACAGACCAAACAAATATGGGGACAACTTCATGGCAGCAGCTTAGCTCTTGCTTTAGCCGAATATTGCCAAAAGACACCGGGCATTAAGTTGCTCATTGCCCAGGATAATCTCAGCGCCAATCAATTGCAGTCTGAATTAGAGTTCTTTTTAAATCCAAAACAATCAGAGCAAGAAGTCTTATTTTTCCCCGACTGGGAAACCTTACCCTATGACCAATTTTCCCCACATCAAGATATTATTTCAGAACGGCTCTATACCTTAAGTCGTATTAAGCAAGTCAGCGATGCCATTATTATTACTTCTGCAAACACCCTAATGCATCGACTCTGCCCACCTGAATTTTTAAACCAGTACGCCCTCATGCTTAAGAAGGGGCAAAAGCTGGATCTGGAAGCCTTTAGAAACCAACTGCAACAATCAGGATATCATTGCGTCAATAAAGTATTAGAGCATGGCGAGTTTGCCTTACGCGGCTCAATTATTGATGTATATCCTATGGGGTCTACCCGCCCCTTCCGTATCGAACTCTTTGACGATGAAATTGAAAGTTTAAGAGAATTTGATACCGAAACCCAACGCACCATAGAAAAAATTCCCTATATAAACGTATTACCTGCACGTGAATTTCCGCTCAATGAGCAAAGCCAAACGCTATTTCGCCGGACATTTCGTGAATTATTCCCAGGAAATCCCAGCCAATGCCCCATTTATGAAGCCATCAGTCATGGGCAATTTCCTGCAGGCATCGAATACTACCTGCCACTATTTTTTGAAAAAACAGTTACCTTTTTTGATTATCTGCCTCAAGACGCCAAAGTCTGTCTGATTGAAAACATTCAAGATAATGCCGAGCAATTTTGGCAAGAATTAACCGGGCGTTATGAGCAACGTCGTTATGACATTAGCCGACCGATTCTTGAGCCAACAGCCTGTTTTCTTAATCCGACAGAGCTTTTAACCAAAGCTAATGAATACCAACAACTGCGGTTATTCCACACTCCGAGCAGTAAGAAAGGTGCAGTAACCAATTTTGAGATTACTCCTGCACCAGAATTACCCATCGATAGGAAAACACAAGAGCCATTAAGTCGTTTACGTGAATACTGTGCGGATACCTCCCGCCGTTATCTAATTGTGGTAGAAAGTGCGGGACGTCGTGAAGTATTACTGGACCTGCTTAAACCCAGCGGCATTCTTCCTAAAACTCAAAGTAATTGGCATGATTTTATCAAAGATTCGTCTCCGATTAATATCACCACCGGAGCATTAGTTAGCGGCTGCGAATTGATCCAGAGTAATACGGTTTTAATTGTAGAGTCGCAATTATTTGGTGAGCAAAGCACTCCTCAACGACGCAGTGCGCAAAAAACGGTTGACCCGGATTTAATTATCCGTGATATGGCTGAATTGCGCTTAGGCGCCCCAGTCGTCCACTTGCAATTCGGGGTGGGACGTTATCAAGGACTACAACATATCGAGACCAATGGTACTGCCAGCGAATTTTTAGTGCTCACTTACGCCGGTGAAGATAAAATTTATGTCCCAGTGACCTCTTTGCATTTAATTAGTCGTTATACAGGCGTAGACAGCGAACATGCTCCCCTGCATAAGTTGGGCTCGGACCAATGGCAAAAAGAGCGGAAAAAAGCTGCAGAAAAAATTCACGATGTGGCCATCGAACTGCTTGATCTCTATGCGAAACGAGAAGCGCAACCAGGGCATCAATATGAAATTAGCCATAACGAATATGCTCGCTTTGCCAGTGCCTTTCCTTTTACAGAAACCGTAGATCAGCAGCAAGCTATAGACCAGATCATGAGTGACATGTCTTCGACCAAACCCATGGACCGCTTGATTTGTGGGGATGTAGGCTTTGGTAAGACTGAAGTAGCCATGCGCGCTGCATTTATTGCCGTGCAAAATAACAAGCAAGTTTGTGTGTTGGTCCCAACTACCCTCCTTGCTGGACAACATTTTGAATCATTTAGAGATCGTTTTGCTGATTTTGCAGTGAATATTGAACTGCTGTCACGTTTTCGCTCAGCCAAAGAAACAGAGGCAGTGCAAGCTTCATTAAAATCAGGGAAGGTCGATATTGTTATTGGTACGCATAAACTATTTCAAAGCTCCATTGCCTTTAAAAATCTGGGCCTATTAATTATCGATGAAGAGCATCGCTTTGGCGTCAAGCAAAAAGAGCACATTAAAGCATTACGGACTCATGTTGATATTTTATCAATGACGGCAACCCCTATTCCCCGAACACTGAATATGGCCATGGCCGGAATCCGCGATATATCACTTATGACCACTCCACCGGCCAAACGTTTGGCAATTAAAACGTTCTGGCAAGAAAGGAAAGATGCCACCATCCGTGAAGCAATTTTGCGTGAAATATTACGCGGTGGCCAAGTTTTCTTCTTGCACAATAATGTTGAAACCATTGAGCGTATTAGTCAGGATCTACAAACATTAGTTCCTGAGGCTAAGGTTCGTACTGCTCACGGTCAAATGCGTGAGCGCGAATTGGAGCGAGTGATGTCTGAGTTTTATCATCATCGCTTTAATGTATTGGTATGTACCACCATTATCGAAACGGGAATCGACATCCCTACTGCTAATACCATCATTATTGATCGCGCTGATAAATTTGGGCTGGCTCAGTTACATCAATTGCGTGGCCGTGTTGGTCGTTCACATCACCAGGCTTATGCATATTTATTAACTCCCAATGAAAAATCATTAACTTCTGATGCGGTGAAACGCTTAGAAGCTATTGTGTCCTTAGAAGATTTAGGTGCAGGCTTTACCTTAGCAACTCATGATTTGGAAATTCGTGGCGCCGGTGAGCTTTTAGGTGCAGAGCAAAGCGGTAATATGCATGCAATCGGCTTTAGCTTATTCATGGAAATGCTCGACAAAGCAGTCAGTGACTTAAAAGCAGGAAAAATACCCGAATTGTCTGCTCCAATGTACCAAGGCCCTGAAATTGACTTACGAATTAGCGCAATAATCCCTGAGGATTACATTGGGGACATACATAATCGACTCATTATGTATAAGCGTATTTCTAATGCCAAAGACAAACAGCAATTGCATGAGCTGCAAATTGAGTTAATTGATCGCTTTGGTTTATTACCTCCGCCGGTGAAAAACTTACTGTTAATCACGGACTTAAAATTAAAAGCACAGCAGATGGGTATTCTAAAAATTAGTGCGGGCGCACAACAGGGTAAATTAGACTTTAATGAAAACCCATCGATTGATCCGGGGGTATTAATTAGCCTGATTCAAGTGCATGCCAAACGCTATCAAATGGAAGGCCCACAACGATTACGTTTTACCTTGGATAGTACCACTCCAGAGGAGCGTATTTTTGAAATTCACAGCTTACTTGATAAATTAATGACATAAAAATAATACATGATTTTTGAGCTAAAGAAGACTTTACTGGGAAGAATAACGACAATACCATGGAAGGCTTTAATTATCTTCGCATTATGTGGCGTCATACTCACTTTGTATTTACATCAGAGTATGGCGCTAAATTTTGCGAAGGCAAGCTTTGCCGTGACCTTACTTGCCGCATTATTGATGTGGATTTTAAGATTAGTTCCAGAATACATCCCAGCCTTAGTTCTCATTTTAGCCGCTATTTTTCTCCGTATTGCTCCAGAAAATATTACTCTTTCAGGCTACAGTTCCAATAGCTTTTTTCTTGCCACAAGTGTATTTGCTGTCGGCGCTATTATTACTAAATCCCGTTTGTTCTATCGTTTATCATTAATTTTATTAATGCACTTACCATCCAGACAGTCCTTTCTACAAAAGTTTTTGTTTCTCTTTGGTGCTCTTATCACCCCAATAATGAGTGTACAAAGTTCCCGAGTTGCCCTAATGGCTCCCTTGTTAGATGATATTTTAGAAAGCAGCTCTATTAATCCCCGCAGTGATACAGCGAATGCCTTAGCAAATGCAGCGTTCAATGGATGTATTTTATTATCGACTATTTTCCTTACAGGTAAATCAAGCAATTTTATTGTTTTTGGTTTGTTATCAGAGCAAAATCAATGGCAAGGAAATTGGTTAGGATGGCTCGGGGCGGCCTCGTTTCCTGGGATCTTGTTGGTTGCTTTATTCTTTTTGATCCAATCGCGGATTTTCAAATCAACAACTCCGTTAGAAATGGACCATTTTAAATTAAAAAACGAGTTTAAAGCCTTAGGAAGGTTATCATTTGAAGAATATATTGCCTTATTATGTTTAGGCCTTTTTTTTATAGGTTCAGTTATCGCCACTTTGAAAAATACATCAACTTCGTGGACTTGCATGGGCATTTTCCTCTTATTATTTAGCACTAGGGCATTAAATACAAAAGAGCTGGCCTCTAAAATTAACTGGAACTTTTTATTTTATTTTGGCGCCATCATTGGCATCATGCACGCCTTACAAAATACAGGCTTGGAAACATGGGTAGTGGGACATTTTCAATGGTTAAACTATTTGGCAACAATGAACTATCTCTACTTTATCATTGTTGTCTATGCGATCAGTTGGTTAACAGGTTTGCTTCTGGGTACGATGATTGCTCCAGCAATTTTATTTACCCTAATTATGCCTATTGCCAATCACAGTTCTATTAGTAATTGGGTTGTCGCTTTTGTCATTTTAGTCGCTACAGAAGCATGGATTTTTCCTTATCAATCCAGCTATTTTCTGTGTTTTGAAGAATTATTAAAACCTAATAATAATTTTCATCTTAGTCCTTTGCTTAAATTAAATGCTTGGTTTTCACTCTTAAAACTAGGAATTGTTATCGCGTCTATTCCATTTTGGTATTTCTTTGGACTACTAAGTTAGTGATGGGTGCACATCCTTCTCATTAATCGTGAGCCCCTCAAATAAATTAAGCCCTCTATCATCCCGAGCCATGCTTTGCTCATAGATAATGGCGGTACGCTCTCACACATTAACAATAATGGCATGAGCAACCCTATAAACATAGGCTCTATTCGTTCATCCATCTGGGACATGTTCTTTATACACTAGATACAGTAGCCTCTCCACGACCATTATTAAGTGCTTAATCCTCTCCAGTCCCTATACCTTATAAAGATTTATGTCCTCTTTCAAGTGCTTTGCAATCGCATCTAAGTTATGAATAAATGCCATCATCTCTTTGATACTACTTGAAAAAGAAGCTGTTGTACGATTAATTTCACTCATACCCTCAACGATTTGTTCAATACCAACTGCTTCTTGGCGAATAGATGCCTCAATATGTTGACTTGAAATCGAAGCATCATTAATCATTTTACTTAAGGCTTGAATAACGTGACCTGCTTTTTCAATGAGTTTCAATCCTGAATCTAATGTTTTTTCCCCTTCTACAGTCACAGTGACTGCTTTTTCTGTGGTACGGCGAATATCTTCAAGAATTTTTTGTACTTGCACTGTTGATTGTTCTGATTGCTCAGCAAGATTTCGGACTTCCGTTGCCACTGCAGCAAACCCTCTTCCCGCCTCGCCTGCTTTTGAAGCCTCAATCGAAGCATTCAAAGCCAACATTTTTGATTGCTGAGCTAAAGTATTCACTACAGAAGTGATGTCGCCAATTTGTTGGGTGTGGTTACTTAAGTCAAGAATTGTTTGCGCAATGAGCTTCATTTTTTCCTCTGAAGCTTTTATACCTACAATGCTCTGCTCTACCGATTCAGTGCCTAATTTCCCTTGCTCATACGTGTTTTTAGCAACCTCTCTCAAAGTCTGTGCCTTAGTCATTGTTTGCTTCGAACTCTTATCAATCTCCTCTAAAGAGACACTAATTTCATTAATTGCTGATGCTTGGGAAATAATGCTTTCTGATTGTTCATTTGCTGAAGCAAAAACCGTCTCAACCATAGTTACAATATCATTACTGACTTTAGTAATTTTCTTAGTAATAGTAGCCAAGCCATCCGTCATTAAATTTAAATCATTACCTAAATCCTGTAAGACATCTTGTTCATCAATTTTCAAACGCTCTCTTAAATCCCCTGCCGCAACTTTACTGCTATGCTCTCTAAATTTTTTCGAAGAACTAACTAATTTTTCAAATAACTCCCGGGACTCTTCTTCTTTAATACGAAGGCTTTTTTCATTATTCCTAATCGATTCCTGCATGACTTTAAGCGATGAAAGCAATTTTCCTAATTGATCTTTAGTGGCGATGTTAATTTCAATATTACGCTCACCTGCAGCAATTTGCTCTGCGATATTAATTGCCCTCTCTACAGGAACGGATATAGATCTTTGGGTCATATAGGGAACTATAAGAGTTAATAAAATCGCAAAAATCAGTAATCCATAGGCAAAATTCTCTAATGCGATTAAATCTAAACTAATTAAATTAGCACTATGCTCCACCCCACTTGCCAATAGATTAAATATACCACCAACTCTTTTCCCTTCTTCCTTGGAGTATACCCCATCAAGAATCGAAATCATTTCTTTGATAAAATCCTGAGTACTGGCTTTACTATTTTCGACGCTATCTCTATTGTTAGGATCCCTGGGTGCATTTATTATATTTGATTGAACATTATAAAGGGCTGTATACAATTCTTGTAATCTATCCCATTCTTTACGTAATTGCTGGTTATCTAAGGAATGTATAGTTGTATCCCATAGGATTCTGGCACTATTAATTTCCTCCCAAAGATGCTGAAAATGTTCCCTATCTTTAAGCTCTCCAGTCATTACCCATTCCTCAAGTGTATCTTGAGTTTGCAAGATTTGGCTGTCTAGAATTTGCGGTAAACTTTCCTTCCCAATTTTTTCATTTAAAAAAACAATGGTATGTACTTTAGGAATTAAAAAGATAATTAAGAACAGTAAAGGCAAGCCCAGCGCCATAAATCCAATGAATAAGCGAGCTCGTATGGTAATTACAAAGCCTCTTTTATTTGCATTAACATTCATGAACATCTCCTATCCCACAATACGCGCTGTTAATATATTTTAGAATACCACCAAAGTGAGTTGATGTAATTGAGAAATATCTTATAGCAAATTAAGCCTCTGTCATCCTGACATTTCAAGCAACATGTCCTATGCTCTATATACGAGGAAAGACAAAGGATGTCGTGCAGGGAGTACTCTCGCTTCACGGATTGAGGCAATTCCACAAGGATGTGGCACTTCTTCCTCGTACCCTCTTAGGTAAATAATGCTCTGTGGTTTAATAAAGCTACTTCTTCTACGCATACTCCTTCAAAATATTAGATTCGCCAAATAGTTGGCGGCCTAACTTTTGGGCGTATAAGAATGGGGTCACATGTTACTCGCACAAACCAGGGTTTCTAATAAATATAAAAATATCTAAGATATTCTCTCATGTACCCAGGCAAATATTGTTTATCAAAAATTGAGGTAACATTGCCATTTTAGTATTTCTCATCCATCAGTAACTTGCAGCTTGCTTCCTAGAGAAGTGCTGCAAATACATCAACATTTATAGCCATAATAATCACAAATATGCCCTAATTACGAACTCATCATCATTGTCAGTATCTTGTTGTTGCTCTGATAGAGCCTGCTTATAACGAGTCACGGAATGAGATAATTCTGGAGAGGTCTTTTCATCTGAGGAAAGAGATGAAGACTTAAACAAAGAAAGGACCCATTCTATAGGCTTTAATAGGAAACTCAATATGCGAATTCCCCATCCAGGCTGCGCGTCGGCCAGCTCTTTTGCTGCAACTTTAGCCATATGGTCAAGGAATTTACCCTCAGTAAGATGATTCACTTGCTTATAACACAAAGCACGCACTTGCTCTTTTTGTTCTTCGTCAATGTCTAACAGAAGATTATCATCAGTTAAGAGTTCGTCGATTTGGTCTGTGTAATTCTTTATATGCTCGTAGTGACCAAGACTGATTTCATGTACTATTTGTTCTTGCAACCTGGTAATGATTTTTGCATAAGCTGCCGCATGGAATAGCTCAGGATTATGCTGTTCATCAAGCATTGTTTGATCTAATCTGTCTATCCCGACATACAGTACTGCTAATAAAGGATGACTAAACGTTTTTCTATGTTTATCAAGTTGCGCTGAAGTTTGTTCATATCCATTTGCAATGGCTTGCTTTCTTTGCTCTTCAGTTGGAGCTGTCGTGGTTGTAGTGACTTCACCGGTATTGATATAAATCATATTATCGATGTGATGAAATACTTTTTCACGGTTTAATAAGGCAGCAGTGGCTTTCAGCCATTCTCCGCCAATAGCATAAGTAATTACAGAATCTAAAGCTTGTTTAAATGCAGATACTATTTCAGGAAGATGTCGTTCCGCTTTTTGCACACGGGCTTCATAAGCTCCCGCGGCCTCTGCTTTGACACATAATACCTCCTCTCGATCCAGGCCTTCAATTTCAGGCATATTATCTAAGATCCCACCATCGGCGACGAACTCTCCCTTTGCATTTTTCCCAGGAACAAAAAGAACGGGATGAGCTCCTGACCATTGAACAACTTGAGCAATAGATTGTTGTGGGGTACTCTCTTCGCTGTAGCGCTCCAATTCTTTTTTTGTTTGATTCGTTACGGCGACTGATAAATTTTTAATCCGATGCTTTTCTGTGTCCGATAACAATTCACGAAGGAGCCCAAGATCTCCTAAGGTAAGCCGTGGATTTTCTAATTCCTCACCATTTTGGCCCATAATTTGTTGGGGTACAGTAGCCAGAGCAGCATTCATTTTTTGAATACTTTCAACCGACTTGGCTAATTGGATTACATCATCAACATTATCAATTTCTATCCCTTGTTCCGCCAGAGCGTGTTCATATAGACTTACTTTGCTGAACAATTGAACGTAATTTATTTCTAAGTCCTCCGGAATTGGCTTAGGCAAATCCTTCAAATGATTTTTGATCTGCATCATGTAAATTACATCAAGAAAATTTCGAAAGCTATCTCCTTTAGCCCTAAAACCAACTCCTTGAACATCAAGAAGTTTTTTGATATCCAGCTCATTAACTAATTTGGTCATACTTTCAGGGCTCATACCCACAGCAATCAGGCTTGCCGTCATAGCTCCTGCTGAAGCACCACTCACATGCGTTAATTGCTCAAGATAGCCGCGCTCTTGCAGCGCTTTGAGCATCCCCATATAAGCAATACCTTTAGCACCACCGCCACTGCATACTAAACCTCTATGTTTTTCCGATTGGACGACATAATGGCCATATTCATCACGAATGATACTTACTTTCTCTCTTTTAAGTTGTTTATTTTTAGCCACGATACCTATATTCCAAATTATCTGTTTAATATCATTATTATACTAAGGAAAGCTTATCCTATCCTTAAGCCGATAAACAAGCATTGATCTTTATGTAAACTAATTATACAATAAGGCTTTAAAAAATCGAAGCCTTTAAAATGAAATATAAATATGACTCTTTCTTTCAGGGAGATAAGCGTATATTAACCTTCAACGAATACTTTGAAGAGACATTGTTAATCGCAAAACGAAAAGAAAAAACCGGTGAGGGACAGCGTTACTCTAGTGCTCAACTCGAAATAGCTCTCATTTGTTTTTGTGACTTTGAGGCATTAAAAAATGAGATGGATGAAGATATACAGGTGGTATTTCCTCCTTTAAGCATTGATTACCGCGCGGGATTTGACTGGCTTGATTTATCCGTGTCTCATCAGGATGAAGATGCTATTAAATATTTTCAACAACGCCTAAAAGAAAGTAATTTTGCTAAAAATTACTTTGAGTATAAATACACACTTCGCCCTGATTGTACTTTGCAAAAGTATGAGACTGATAATTTTGAGGCTCTAGAAACCATTGTAACCATGAGTAATAAGGCAGGTCCATAATCTTAGAATAATCATTTGAGGAGTTTGTGATGCAGCAATTATCCGTCGCAAGCTTCATCGTGTTTGTGCGACAGCTGTAATAATCCCTGTTAATTGTCCTTATCAAGTGCGACATCCTGTCGCTATTCCAGCTGCGCCAAACATGATTATTATAACGAATTAGTCTGAAAGAATATTGATGAATAATACTTGTTGTGGTGTAAGAAATTTCTTAAATTGCTTGCAGGTATGACTCAGATGAATACGCCAAACAAAAACATAGCCCGAATTAGCGCAGCCTAATATGGGGATTTTTGCCATCACAACCCGTATTACGACTTCGTATAATACGGGCTAAATCTACTGGCCTCTTTGCTTCAACTAGTTCCACCCACGGTCAAGGCATCGATTTTCAAAGTAGGCTGCCCTACTCCCACAGGTACCGATTGGCCATCTTTACCACAGACCCCAATCCCGCGATCCAAAGATAAATCATTACCAATCATACTGACTTTTTTCATTACATCCGGACCATTACCAATTAAGGTCGCACCTTTAACAGGGACGGTGATCTTACCGTCTTCAATCAGATAAGCTTCGCTGGCAGAAAAAACAAATTGTCCCGAGGTAATATCGACTTGCCCACCACCAAAGTTCACTGCATATAAACCTCGTTTGACTGAGCGAATAATTTCTTCTGGGTCACGCTGACCAGCTAACATATAAGTATTGGTCATTCTAGGCATAGGTACGTGAGCATAAGACTCTCGTCGGCAATTACCTGTGGATTGCATACCCATTAACTTGGCATTCAGTTTATCTTGCATATAATTTACCAATACTCCGTCTTCAATCAAGGTGGTACATTGAGAAGGTGTTCCTTCATCATCCATAGTCAAAGAGCCGCGTCGGTCTTTTAAGGTACCGTCATCAACCACAGTTACCCCCGGAGCTGCGACTTGCTGTCCAATGCGACCTGAAAACGCAGATAACCCTTTACGATTGAAATCACCTTCCAAACCATGCCCCACAGCCTCATGTAATAGCACACCCGGCCAACCTGGCCCTAAAACAACAGGCATAGTTCCTGCGGGTGCAGGCTTAGCGTCGAGATTAACTAAAGCTTCCCGCACCGCTTCGCGCGCGTAACTTAAGGCATTGTCTTTTTCAGTGAAATAAGAGTAGGCGACACGTCCGCCCCCCCCAGATCGAGCTGATTCACGGCGGCCGTTTTTATCCTCAACAATAACACTTACATTCACACTGACTAAAGGGCGAACATCAGCAACCATCTTGCCATGCATATCAGCAACCATAACCACTTCATAACATCCACTTAATGAGGCATTAACCTGAACTACTCGTGGATCGATACTACGTGCTTCTTTATCAATAGCTTCAAGTAAAGCAATTTTCTCTTGCTTACTCATTCCTTCAATGGGGTTTAGCCCATGATAACGTGATTCAGCAACCGTATTGATGTGAACCGGCTGTAAAACCTTCGCCCCAGCTAGGGCAATAGATCGAGCGGCATCGGCGGCACGCAGCATTGAAGGTAAAAGGATGTCATCACAATATGCAAAGCCTGTTTTATCACCACTTACTGCACGGATGCCTACGCCCTTATCTAAAGAAAAACTGCCACTTTTCACTACCGAATCTTCTAAATACCACGATTCGTAACTGCAGCTTTGGAAATATAAATCTGCATCATCAATATGATGACTCATCATCGACTTAAACAGTTTTTCAATACCGGTTTCATCCAAAGATGCTGGAGCCAGTAGAATCTCTTTTGCTGTAGTTAATGCTTCTGTCATTTAAGTACCCTTTAAATTTAATACGTGATGGTCCACCGTTGGAAAGGTTTTTCGCAAATGATGCAGACCATGCAAATCAATCTCTGCGGTGACTATTCCAACACCTTCTTCTTGCTCAGCCAATACCCTGCCCCAGGGATCAACAATCATGCTGTGTCCATAAGTAGATCGCCCATTTTCATGTTGCCCTCCTTGGTTGGCGGCTAATACATAACAAAGGTTTTCAATCGCTCTTGCCCGCAATAAAACCTCCCAATGAGCCTGACCCGTTATTGCTGTAAATGCGGAAGGAACAGTGAACAGCTGCGCACCTTGAATCGCTAATTCCCGATAGAGTTCCGGAAAACGTAAATCATAACAAACTGTTAATCCAACCTTGCCTATGGGCGTATCCACAAGGGCAAGCTCATGTCCTCTTTCTATAGTGGCAGATTCTTGATAACTCTCTTGTAAGGAAACGTTTACATCGAATAAATGAATTTTATCATAACGTGTCACACAAAGCCCTTGATTATCATAGACTAAGCTACTTGCACGAACCTTAGAACTACTCACTTTGATAGGGAGTGTCCCAGCAATAACCCACAATCCTAAACGTTTTGCTAGCTGGCTTATCTTCTCCTGGATTGGGCCCTGGCCATAAACTTCCCCAATCTGCAGCTTGTCTACATCCTTATGCCCCATAAAGGCCAAATTTTCAGGTAATAAAACTAATTCTGCTTCTTGTTCACGTGCTTGCACCATCAAGGTTTCAACGTGCTGCAAATTCTCCATCACATTTGCTGAAGAAACCATTTGGGCCACCGCAACTCGAGCCATAGTACGCCTCATCTACTGCATTAAGAATTTTTCATCATACTATAGACTAGTATAGATCCTCAAAGAATTTGGAATTCAAAAAAATTCAAATATTTCTTGACAAAATTGCCCTATACTACTTGAAATATAGGAAACTTATCCCCAGATGTGCTAGAATAAATATAAACGAAAGAGGAGTTCTAAACGATGAACCGAAATGATGTTACCCTGATTAGCCAACGTAGGGAATCGGCACTGTCCAGCAATAAGGTACTGCGCAATACCTACCTGCTGCTTAGTTTAACGTTCTTATTTAGTGCGTTTACTGCCTATATGTCTATGGCAAGTGGTGCGCGCCCAGTAAACGTCCTGGTGATGATTGTAGGGGTTTATGGTTTAATGTTTTTAACCCATGCCTTACAAAATAGTGTTTGGGGTCTGGTTAGTGTTTTTGCCTTTACGGGCTTTCTAGGCTACACCTTAGGCCCACTATTGAACTTTTACATGCATAATTTTAGTAATGGACCTCAGCTAGTTGCTACCGCGCTCGGTGGTACGGGTATGATTTTCTTTGCCCTTTCAGGTTATGCCTTAACCACGAAAAAAGATTTCAGCTTCCTAGGTGGATTCCTTTTTGTTGGCATGATGGTGGCGGTCTTAGCGATGATTGCTGGAATATTTATTCAGATCCCAGCATTGCAATTAGCTATTTCAGCAGCATTTATCCTGATTTCTTCTGGATTAATTCTGCTCCAAACCAGCGCCATAATCCATGATGGTGAGACAAATTATATTGCTGCCACAGTAGGTCTGTTTGTATCTATATACAATTTGTTCGTGAGCCTGCTCAATATATTAAGCGCATTCTCAGGCCGCGACTAAAATCGGTCTCCTCTACTTGGTCCCGGCACTTGCTGGGATTTTTTTGCTTTAATTTTAGGGAACAGTTTATAAACTTTAGACTGGCCCTACCAGTATTCCAACGAACGTAGCAGTGAGGCACCCAGGAGTTCGAAACAAGGAACTCTGGATTGGTTCATTCCGTTCGCAATGACGATGTTTTATTTAAAAATGGAAAACAAACTGTAAATCAGCAACCGCCCACTCTATTATATTGAAAAATCAGACAGTTCTACCTCGTTAACTATTAATTCATTCCCATCCAAATCAATGATGTCATCAGAGATATCTACCACTGGAATTACCTCAGCTGCAAGCATACGAATCGAACCATTAGCACGTAAATCGTTTAAATGGTCTTTGGGTGGATAGCAATGATTACTGGTATGCGCATCAATTACTTGAATCTTAATCGCATGACCATCGTGGACCACTACTAAAGTCCCGCGCATGTCGTCAAATGTAAATTGAACATTCATCTGTTTTAAGACTGCTTTTATTTGTGATATGCCTTGAATTAAATCTTCATTTCCCATAAGAAAATCAAGATCATTAGGGTTCGGCCTAGTCGGATCTTGTAATTGTTTCGCAGCACTACCTGTCAAGATAAATTGATGCCGAGGAAACTCAATACTTAACAATTTAAATAAACCCTCTAAGAATGGCTGGTATACTGTTGAGGGAAGATTTTTTTCAAAATCAGGTTGCTCAATGCGGTTATCAATAGAAAAACTTGCCAGTGCCGGGGGGAAAAAACCATTACCTTTGCTATACATCTTCTACATATCTCCTTCAAGTTAGGGCTTTTTCACCCAAGGGCATAATTATAACAAATTACAAAATAAACGTGCAAAAAAACTTTATTTAAACAGAGTAAATCCGAATCTAATCTAAAAATTAATAAGACTGCACATTGTTTTCCCTAAAATTATCCGATACTCTAAAAGTTCATTATCTCTCAACCACAGGAGGCTTTGCTCACCATGCACCATTAACTACTTAACCATGACTGAATAATTAGGAGACGTCATATGCCTAACACTAAAGGGAAAACTACACTATCGTCCAAGGAAGCGGCACGCAAGCCAGCTCCATCCATTCAATCAAGCCTCTCCAAGCAAAAAAAATCAGCTAATTTACAGTTTTTCTCCTCGCAAGAATGCAGTGCCGAACAATTAAAAACAACAGCAAAAAAATTATTCCCTCAACGCGCGCGCCAAAAGTTTAGTTATCAACAAAACCATACTGCCTCATTAGCCCTTCCGTTAAGCAATGAACAATTGAATCCAGACGAACAATCCGCTGCCCAACTCCTTTTACTCGCCAAAAAGAATATTCTGGAGCATGCGAATATGCGTGTGGATCTGTTTTTTTATACCATGATTGCTTATTATCAAAAAAACCTGAGTCCCGTATTGGGCCATACTTATCTGCAACATGGCCGCGGCCGCAGCTCAGAAGCTAACCTATTGCTTAGCGAAGCTTGCCATAACAGTATATTTCCTGCATTAATTGATGAAACCATTTTAAACAAAGATGAAAGACCGAAGGCCTGTCTGCTCAGTGGCACTCATTTAATGAATAGTCTCAACTCAACTACTGAGCTACCCCCCTTTGTGAACGACCTTGATGACGTCATCGAACAACTATGTCGGGAAAAATCCTTAGTGATTTTACAAGCAGTCTCGCGAGGTAGCATTAATCCAGTTGAAGGCCTGACCTTGTTTTTACACTTGCTCAAAACATCTTTAGAGACGATCAGCCAAAACGCCAGTAAAGAAAAAAATCCCTTCCTCACCGAGTTAGTTGAGCTTGTTACACAAGGCTCAATAACCCATCGCCTTGACGAGGATACGGAAACTGTTAGCGATGAATACGTACAAATGCTATTACAGTTAAATAACAAAGAGAAAAAGGATTGTCTCAATAAGAAACTAAGAGGAAAAGTTTATACAGAGAAATTTGCGCAAATGCAAAATGAAATTTTAAGTATGGAAGTAGAGCCATTAGTTTCTACCACCCATTGTCAGCTCTAAATGATGGTGCACTCATTTTCTATAGGAGTCCAATGAGTCTCCTTTATCCGATCCCGGCAGTTGCCGGGATTCTTTGTATATACGAATGATTTAAAAGAATAATTTTTAAATTTTTATTAAAAAGATGAACACACGCTCTACTTATGGATTTGACTATGAGCCAAGTAATACGGATATTATTGCAGTAATAATTATTCTGGCCATTCTTTTTCATAGTCTAAATTTCTAGGCGTTCAAAACAATCACGTCACGGATTAACATAAAGTCTCGCTTCCAGCATTAGTTGACGCATGTGTCTTACGGCTTCTTTCATTCCGCAGAATAAAGCGCGCGCAATAATGGCATGACCAATGTTAAGTTCATGTAACTCTTTAATTGCAGCAATCGCTTGTACATTGTGATAATGTAATCCATGACCCGCGTTAACAATTAAGTTTAGGCTGGCTGCATATTCCGCTGCTCGTCTAATACGTTCTAACTCGTGTTGTTGTTGCTCAACATGAGTGGCATCGGCATAGCAACCAGTATGCAATTCAATAACAGGAGCCCCCACATCTGCAGCAGCTTTGATTTGATCCAGATCGGGGTCAATAAACAAAGAAACCTCACTGCCCATTGCCTGCAGACGTCGCACTGCACGCTCAACTGTTTTTTGGTGCGTTAAAATATCCAACCCACCCTCAGTTGTTATTTCTTCACGCTTTTCAGGTACTAAACAAGTATGCTCAGGAGATATTTCTTCTGCAAATTCAAGCATAGAATCAGTTACGGCTAATTCAAGATTCATGCGAGTTTGTAATACTTCTTTTATCAAACGCACATCACGTGCTTGAATGTGGCGTAAGTCTTCACGCATGTGTAAGGTAATTCCATCAGCTCCAGCTTCTTCAGCATCCATGGCCGCTTGTACAGGATCCGGATAACGGGTACCACGTGCTTGTCGCACTGTAGCTACGTGATCAATATTTACACCTAATAAAATCAGCTTACTCATTTTGCACCACACAAGGTAAAAAGAAGAGTATAATGTTCCTGCCTATCTAAACTCAAGCTGAGCTTTACATTAGCTTAGTAAACTTGCTACCATGCTGCTCATTTTTCATCAAAATGGAATAATTATGAGACTTAACAAAGCACTTTTCTTGAGTATAGTGTTTAGCTGCAATGCATTTGCCACCACGCCCACTGCACAGACATCCCTTAAATATCCTGTAACCAAAAAAATACATTCGTTAGTACAAGCACGTCTGAAATCACTAAAGCACTCAAACCAGATGCGTGCAAACGAAGGCCTCGCGACAGCAAAGCAGTTGGGTATGAACAATATTCCTGTTTTTGATCAAGGTGATAACTATTATGACTCGGCATACGCTAGCACAGCAGCAATTGATGCCCTATTGGGTCGAGGCGATTATATAAGCCAACTTTGCTTTATCCAATTAGGTAATTATATGGATCCGTCAAATAAGGGCTTTGGTTTCACATTGCATCATTCATTAAGCCGACTTGAAAATTATGGATACATCAGAAAAGTGCATCAGAAAGGTGCTGGCTGCGAAGACCCTGATACCCCTTTTATAAATTATGAAACCTACAATCGACTTAGCCGCGATATTATCGGAGACTCGATAATGTGGTTCCCGCTCTTAAATTTACATAAATCAGTGAGTGAACGGGTAAATACCGAAAAAACCCTAATTGAGATCAAAAAAGCTATAAACCAGGAACATCGCGCTACCATGGGCTTTTTAGCATTCTATAAAGATGGGAACAGATTAGGTACTATGGGCTCTTATCATGAAAAGAATGATACTTGGATTCTTAATGCCCAAATGAAACGGGATCTCTATAACTTCCCTACCTTATATTATCGCAGCGTGATAATCACTGGATATGATAATGACGCAATTTCCGTAGATGAGATGGGAGAAAAACATAAAGGCCTACTGACATTACGCGGCTCCTGGGGTAGTGATGCGGGAGATCAAGGCGATTTTTATATGTCTTATGACTATTTCCGTGTTCTGGTACTCGAAGCGCAACAAATTGTTCGCGCTAACTTTGACTAATAGATTCAGTAGATAAAGGAGTTACTCCATGCAGTTTAATAAAGTTCTTATGTTAAGTATCGCATTGTTTGGTAATGCATTTGCTACTGAAATAGAGCCGGCAGGCACTATAGATTATACATTAAAACCCGCCGGAAAAGCTCAGTTTGCTCTGCCTAAAAGGCTCAAGCTGTTGCATTTTAAATTATCAAGTAATGCTATAGAAGCAATGCAACAAAAAGTTCAAGCCACCCATCAAAAAAGCTTTATCCCATCCATTATGCCAGCGCAGAACCAATTAGGAATGAATGGTGTTCCAGTTCTTGATCAAGGCTATTTTGGCACGTGTGTCACTTTTGCTAATACCGCAGCTATTGATGCGATCTTAGGAAAAGGGGATTACATAAGCCAGCTATGTTTACTCCAGTTGGGAAATTATAAATATTCTTATTCAGTTAGTGGTTGGAGTGGCTCGTTAAATCGCAGCATTTTAAGCAGACTCGAAGATCATGGTTTTGTCTCTAAAGAAACCCAACGTACCGTAGGCTGTGGTGGTCTTAATGAATATCCAGGGAATGAGGACCCAGCACCAACCACAGCTATTAGTTTTGATAGCTACCATAAACTCAGTGAAGGCTTAATCGATAATAAGATCTATTCAGCACCAATCCTTGATGCTTATAAAGCAATGCTTACTAATGAGGTAGATACCCAAGAATTGATTAGTGATATTAAGCAAGCAATTAATAGAGAGCAACGAGTTACTATGATTAGCTTATTGCCCGCGATTGATTTAGGTGTTGCCGGCGCGGTAGGCAAACATCATGTAGCTAATGATACCTGGGTTTTATCGACAACGATTGAGCGTGAACTCTACCAATACCCGTTCATGGCAGGCCATTCAATGATTATTACCGGCTATGACGATAATGCAACAGCGGTTGATGATTTGGGCCGTGTCCATACTGGTTTATTCACCTTACGTAACTCCTGGGGGACTCAGGTTGGGGATAAAGGCGATTTTTATATGTCCTATGATTATTTTAAAGTCCTGGGCTTTGAGGCAAACCAGATCGTTTATGATGAGTTCCTTGGTGATGAAGATGATGGTGGCGATCAGTCTGAGGAGGATGAAGAAGACGATGATGAGGAAGAAGTGAGATAACTTACGGAAGGTTGGGCCCATGGCCCAACCTACACCAAATACAATCCCCGAGCCTTAATCTCCCTTCCCCCTAGCAAGTGATCAACGGCCTTACGCATAATCACTTTTGCCGAATGCAAACACCCCGGTTCCACCAAATTATCTTGGGCTAAAGCAAAAATATGAGCACCAGGTATGCCCCGATCACTCAAGACAAACCCCTCCCCTGCAATAAACTGATAGTGTCTATCCACACGAATCAACTCTTCTGAGCGAGCCTCATACGTTAACGAAAAAGAATAGCCACAGGATTTCAACAAAGCCCATTCAAAACGCCTCAGTAACACCTCCAGCACCAAACGTTCTTTCGCCAAAGTTAAACCATTCAAAGTAAATAAATAGGCATCAAATAATGAGGGATCTGGAGCCTGGGGGCTTAGAACATAATAAAGGATTTCGTTCACATATAATGCTGAAAAAAGGGCATGGCCTTCAAGGGCTAAAGATGGGGAAATACTTTCGACCGTTTTCATATACAAACGTTCATAACGCTCATCAACGGTCAACCATAAAGGAGTAAAGGCTTGTAACAAAGCCTGTTTTTTGGGAGTACGCCCTCCTTTGCAAAGGCAATGAACCAGCCCGGAATCACGAGTAAAAAAAGTTACTCTTGCACTGGTATCCCCGGTCCATTGCTTATGTACAACCCACGCTTCGATTGTTCTAGTCATAGCCTAATTGTTTTAACATACGCTCATCATCAGCCCAGCCAGATTTTACCTTACACCAGCATTGTAAGAACACTTTTTTACCCAATAGTCGTTCCATGTCAATACGTGCATCAGTTGCCATTTCTTTTAATTTCTGACCTTTATCACCGATAATCATCCGTTTATGATTGTCTTTCTCAACCAAAATTAATGCATGAATACGTACTAGGTTCCCTTCGTCTTTAAATGATTCAATATCTACAGTAACTGCATAAGGCAATTCTTGCCCGCAAAAACGGAAGATTTTTTCACGTAGTAATTCAGAACAAAGAAACTTTGTGGGGCGATCAGTCAATTGGTCATCCGGGAATAAATGAGGGCCTTCGGGCAAATAAGTTTGCAACTTGTCCTGCAACTCAGTAACCTGCACTCCTGTTCGTGCAGAAACGGGAATGATTGCCGCGAACTCATGGCGCTGACTCATTTCTTCCATCCAAGGCAACAGTTGTGCTTTATCGTCAATCTTATCCACTTTATTAACAACTAAAATGCAGGGTATGTTGGCTTGTTTAACTAACTTCAATACATATTCATCTTCATCTTGCCAATGCGTCCCATCAACCAAAAACGCGATCACATCAACATCACGTAACACACTAATCGCAGTTTTATTCATCAAGCGATTCATTGCTTTTTTATTTCCCTGCTGATGAATACCTGGGGTATCAACATAAACAAATTGATAATCGCCTTCTGTACGAATACCTAAAATGCTATGCCGCGTTGTCTGCGGTTTTTTGGATGTAATACTTACTTTTTGCTCTAAAATACGATTAAGCAACGTAGATTTTCCCACGTTCGGTCTGCCAACTAAGGCGATGTAACCACAATAACTAGTCATTAATTTATTCCTGTATACTTTTAAGACATTTTATCAGTGCCCCCATCAAATAGCCAGACATCATTACCTCCTACTTGCTATTTCAGATAAAAACCAAGTATGCTGAACTATATCTGCACAATGAACAAAGTCTATGGCTGATTTTCTCACAACTGAAGGACACACCCAGGTTATTATTCCACTCATGATAACCCCCTTTAGTCATCAAGCGCTGCCAACAGTCGCCGGAAATCTATTTAGCGATGAGGCGGGAGCCGTGCTCATAGGCCATTATAAAATGGAATACCTCCTTCCCAATGATGATCGGATACGTCTTATCGCAAATCACGATCAAAAAACGGTGCAACTGATGTTATTTACGCACCAGGCAGAGCTCATTAAACGGCTTCCGGGAAAACGTCATTCATCGTTAATTGCGGATCTTATTAATAAGGTCCAAAGCTATTGCATCCGTTCAGAAAGTTATACCCATCCTCTTTCCTTGCCACAAGAGCAAAAACTACAAATCGCCAATGATTGCATTAACGGGCTACACCCTTTATTAAAAGAGGAGCGCCGCTTAACTAGCGATGATTACGAACAGCAAGAAGCATTAAGACGGAAAGCCATTAGTATTATTAAGCAGTACCGCGATAAAAACCGCATGCTAGCTAATAATCCCTTGATTTCTGAAGGCTCATTGGGAGATTTCCTCTTTGATGCCTATAAAATTGCACAAAATTACTCGTTTAGTCGTATTCATTCCGTTTCGCGTCAAGATCAAATGGATTTTAGTAAAATCAAAAAAGCAAATACTGAAAGTCCATGTTTCATCTGGGATAGTGAAGTACACATTGGGCATAATAAACGGGATTTAGATGATGCCTTAAGGGTTATTTGTCACTATTATGAAATTCCTCCCGCCCCCAGTTTAAATGATGTACCGGCAAATCGGCTTGAAAAAATCCATTCATTTTTTTATAAAATGTGGCATGACGGTCATGATTGGATTAAGCATCTGGCTTCGGAAAACAAGCCCGAACATAAAATTGAAGAGGAACAACCACGACAAGGTATTTCCTTAATACAAATCACCCCCTATTACAAACTACAGGGGCTTGATCAAAAAGCATATTCAAGTATCAATCAGCTTGTTGCCGATTTAATACAAAGTCCTTATGAGCCTACTTTTGCCGATAATGTAAAGCAAGCAAAAAAAATACTGAGTAATCAAGGTCATGCCCACTGCGTGGTTATTGCCAAAGAGCAACGAATCCTAGTAAGGCAAGAAAATAAAATAGCGGAATTACGTTATTTTAATCATGGAGAACATTTCTATCCCTTACCTACAGGCCAAGATCTTTATACCTTGGCCCAGGTTTGCAAACGGCACCTCTATCTTCCTGAGCGAGCAAGTTTGCAATTTAAAACCTTCGTAACGCGCATTCCCTATTTCTTTTCTAATTTTTATAAACGCATGCATCGATTTATTATTCATGACTTAAAAGAAGAATTTGTAAATCATGTACATGCCTCGCACCACACTCCGCAACAGCAGATTATTCAACCCAAACTCCGAAGTCCCAAGAAAAACTCATTGGCTCGAGTCTTAAGAAACAAAGGCCTGCTCATGAGTGGCCAAACTTTAGAGGAATTCATCAAAGAACAAATTCGTAATAATCCCTATGTGATTGCCCAAGAAAACCATCCCCCTATCCCCCCGACCTATGATAATCCACTGCATAGGATACTCAATATTGTTCGCCACATAGGGAATATTTTTATTGATGCCAGTGAACGTAATCCCCTAATTGGCTCCTTAGCAATTGCTGCATATTCTTTCGGTGGAGGAGCCATTCTTGCCTCTAAGCAATTAGAAGATATTTTAATAAAACTACACTTAAGCGGTTTGATTAGTGCCATAGAACCCACTCAAAAACTGGGGCATCTACTTAATCATGGCACCTACTCGCAAGCAGTATCCGTATCCGTCTTATATTGGCAAAGTACGATTGTGGGTGGGAATATGGATAAGTTTTTTATTGAAGCCTTTCAAGTTCTTAAAGAAGATCCGGTGCAAATTGCTATTATCGCCGCATTGGCACTAAGTTTAGGCTATGGTTTGACTAAAGCCATCCCAGCTTTAGAAAGAGAAATGGGGGATTTTCCCTACACAAACTATGCTGCCTTAGGAGGTAAGAGTGGTGCAGCAATGTATGATACCATCATGCATCCTGGTGATGATTGGTTTTTAGGTACGTGTAAATGGACTTGCAAAAGCTTTCTCACACTGGGAAAACTGTTTGTCGCTCCTTTTATCGAAGGATTTTATTATGGTTTTCATGATGGATTTATTCAAGGTGGCAAAAAGAATATTCCTTTGTTCCAAAAACTCAGCAAGCAATTCTTTGCAGCTATTTCCGACTTGTCTTTATCACTCATTACCCTTGTATTAATTGGAATAGGTTCTCTTTTTATTCATGTACCGTTTCGTGGTATAACAAATCTACTTACCAAAATTTTAGGTATACTAGGACATATTGAACCCATCGGTAAGGTACTGCTGACATTTGCTGACAGAGCTCCAAGACCTAATCTTCTTGCTAGTTTTAGCTTTTCACCACTTTATGGTTTTAGTTCACCCTTCGTACATTTTTCAGATAATACCCTTATTAATCTGGGTGTAAATACGGGACTTGGTCTCTTTTTACCGATATTGCAATTACTTAAAAATCTATTGATCCTACCGCTAATCGACATGTGCTCATTGAGCATTCGTCTAAGCATTATGCTTATTAATCCTCCAACCCGTGTATTGGCTTATTCCCTGGGACTGGTTCTTTGTACTTTTGGGGCGATGTGGGATCCATTTGCAGGTTCCTTATTTGCACGCAGCGCTGATGGATTAACCATCTTATTTAATTGGATGGATAATGGGATAAGTGGAGGAAAACAACACTTGCTTTCGTATATAGAAATCCAACGTCGAAATTTACATCACTGGGCCTTTGTTGCCCCCAATAGTACATTAAATACCTTACTAACCGATGAGCGTTATTTTCTAGATAAGCCCAGTCGCTATGAGCTTGTTCCCCATCGTCAAGACAGTCATCATTGTTTGCTAAAAGCTTTACTGGAACAACCAGACAGCCCTCCACAATCAGCCTGCATCGAGCCAACTCATTACGATTTGTTTTCATCAGTGCCTTCCTTAGAGCAGCCTGTAGAGGAAAGAGCCAGTCCATCACACGCTATCAGTAAATTGCAATAAACAGTATCAGATAGGGTTTATCTATTTATTTTCATAGAAAAAGTAATTAATCCTATAAAAAATAGTTAAATCATAGTAAAAATATTTAATACCCGCAGCAGAGGCCAAAAAAGCTGGTGCTTTATTAGGCAATATTGTGTATAATTAACAGAAATGGGGCAATTAGGAACATATATATGACATACCAATCTACCACCGATCGCGATTATCCCCTGGCAAGCAACCCCGAGGCAGACCACTGGTTAGACGAGGCAATTAAGTCTCAACCGCTGTATTTTGCCGAGCCATCTGATAAAGATCTGGACCCAGATTCCCCAATTAATTTAAGTCGTTTTGGTCTTCATAATGCAACCCAGGTAAAAGCATTTTTATCAACATCCGCTGGAGAAAGTCTTAAGACTGAAATCAAGGCTCAAGTAGCACTTGATGAAGCTATTGAAGAACAACAAATGTTTGAACTCCGCGAACATGAAAACCTAATGCACCGTCTCAAAGCACACCTGCTACTTTGGTTCATTGAAAAAAAAGGGCATGCAGCAAGCCACCTTAGAGAGCTTATTGAAGAACAAAATGCGAAGGCCATTCATCAAAGTAAGCCTGATGAGAAACAGCAACCTAAAACTTCAAAAGAACCACCTACAAGAGAGATGCTACAACAAACCTTAAATAGCTATATTGCCGCAATTAAAGAATGTGAAGAACAACATAAATTAGTCTCTGCAGAAGAATCTCAATTAACTGAAGAATTCGAAAACTTACATAAACAAAAAGCGCGTCTGAATAACAAACATGATTTGTTCCTAAACCAAATGGCCGCCTTTCATGAACAAATCGAAAGCTATGAACTATTATCCGATGAAGAGCTCGATACTCAAATGAACGAGATAGAAGAGGAACTTCATCGTCAAACTGAGGTTATTTTAGACATATTAGACAGTAACGAACCGGGAAGTGAAGACAAAGCACGCGAGCTGTTGGATCAACAAGTGGCGTTAAACCTTGATTTAGCACAGCTAAAAGACATACGTTCTCAACGTGCGCAACAAAAATCATTTTATGATGCAAACGGTGTAGAAGTCCCTTCAGCCAAAGAAGCAACCTTTATTGTAAACAACGATAAAAAAGTAATTAATAAAGACGGACAGTATTACCTAGTGAAGAAAGAAGATAAAGTTGAGGACATGACGAAAGAGCAACTTGCTAAAGCCTCATCTGATTTCCAAAAAGCAGAACATGAAATTTCAACGGTTAGTAAGGCTGTAACCAAAACACTTAAGATGGAAAAAGAATTCCATAATCTGGATCAACGCCTAGATGATGTCAGTGCAAAAACTCAAGCAAAACGTGATGAAAAAATGAATCTTGAGAATAAAATAGTTCTTTTACAGTCCGTAAAGGCATCCTTTGTCCAACAAAATCCCGGAATAGAACTAGACGCTGCGCCAAAGCCTACACCGACAGCTTCAGGTAAGACTCCGGCTCCATCAATGGCATTACCACCTCCACCACAATCAGTAATTAAGATTTCTCATAAAGTAATACCTTTCTTTAGTTTCTCATCGAAACGTGCATTTGATGAAATCAATGATGATAAAACCTTAAATAAAAAAGATAAAAAAGAGGTTACGGATTATTTCACTAAGTTATTAAAAAGCTTAGGAGTAGGCAAAATACTTTCTCTTGCTCCTCTACCTGATACAACCATGCAATCTTTGCTACAACATATGTCACGATTTGGAGCGGTTCAATCCAAACCAGGGGTAAGTACAGAAAAAGGTCCTTTAGATTTGCAACAGGATGTTAAAATGTCACCTCCTTTAGATGGCCCACATCCAAAAATTGGTCCTAAACCGCCAGCTCCTAAACCTGAAGAGCCAGAAATGAAACCATTTAACCCATCACCATTTAAAACAGGTTATTAATAATATCTAGCCTGGTTGCTTGCACTTAATTTATGTAGGGCTTGGCGCGGATAGGGACCGAATTGCCGCGCTCAAGCCGCGGGAATTCGAGTTAAGTGACATTGCAAGCAACCAGCTTTTCATTTGCATACCTAACAAACAAAAGCTGTAACCCTATTAGCTCAGCGTATGACTGGATCAGCAAATCAATATCATTAAGATTAGGAATATCCCAGGCTTTACAGCCCCACCTACTCCGTTTATTATAAAAGTCTCGCTCATCATCAACAGGTGGAATTAAAATGATTTTAGATACGTTATTGGGCAATCAATCCATAATCATCTCTCTGGATGTTGATAATTTTTTATTTGAGCGCTTAGCACAAATTGCTCATGCAGGTTTTTCATTGGTTGAAATTAATTCCACCGAAACCAAACTCTTGCAACAAGCAATAGCCCAATTCCCATCAATTAAGATCGGTGCTGCACGAGTAACAGAGGTGCAGCAATTAGAATATTGCTATCATGCGGGAGTGCATTTTGCCACGAGTCCTGGATTTTTACCCTCAATTGCGCAAACAGCGACGGTTTACTCCATGAATTATCTGCCTGGCATTGCAACTATATCAGAGGCAATGGCCGCAATGAGCCTGGGTTATGTTCACGTTCGCCCCTTCCCTGCTGATTTAGCTTTTTGTACCATACTGAATAAATGCTTGCCTGGATTAAAACTATTCCCAGCTGAAATTGAATGGGAAGAAGCAGAGCATTTTCTGAATTTACCTGCAGTAGCAGCTGTTGGGATTAATAACCCCGATAAAAAACAATTAGCCGCACTTGCAACAAGTATTTTGGTTTAATACCTAATACTCCATAACCATCTGATGAGAATTAATATTTATAGCTACTTTCGAATTCCCGTGGTTTGACCCGCGGGATTCATCGAATCTTGGGTACTGATAGATACCAGAATCAAGCTGCTAATCTACAGCAATGGACTATGTTACTTATGGGTACCTATACAGCCCAACTAGATGTAGGTCAGGCTTCGATGGCTCATCGGCACCAACTCTATCCGGTTATTTCCGATTTATAAGAACATCTAATACAAAAAAAGCAGCACCAACACAAATCGCACTGTCAGCAACATTAAAGGTTGCAAAATGGTGATGTTGATAATACACATCAATAAAATCAATCACATAACCATAAAAGGCGCGGTCAATTAAATTACCGACGGCACCACCTAAAATAAGGCTAATCCCGGCGCATAAAAGGCGATCTTTATTCGAAGCGCGGATTAGCCAAACAATAAGAACCACACTCATGATTAAACTAAAACTGGCAAAAAACCAACGGTGCCAGCCCCCTGCCCCATTTAAAAAACTAAAAGCGGCACCAGTGTTGTATGCAAGAGTGAAATTAAGCATAGGAAAAATGGGCACAGGTTTATAAGCAGTTAAAGAAGCTCCAGCCCAGTATTTACTTGCCTGGTCACAAACTATAATTAAAATACTTAACGCAAACCAATGCCATTTTTTCATATAAATTGCCTCGTTTCATCTTGGCCACTAATATTGCCAACACAGCGTAAACACAGTTCTGGATGATTTACATCCTGTCCTACATCAGGTCTGCGATGCCAGCAACGGGCGCATTTCTCATGAGCACTCGGTGCTACTAAAATAGATACACCATATTCCGTTGTCGCTAATCCAGCAGGAGCAGTACTCATAGGCTGTACTGTTGCACCAGAAGTAATAAGTAAGAAACGTAATTCTTCACCTAAACGAGTTAACTTAGGTAAAGTAGTGCTCTCAACATATAAAGAAACTTCCGCAGCTAAAGCAGAGCCAATTTCTCCTTTTTGCCGTGTTTCTTCTAAAGCTTTGTTTACTTCATCGCGTATCACATGCAATTCTTCCCACTCAGCCATGTTCACGCCCTCAACTGCCGGCCATTCATTATACCAAAGCTCAGTGAAAATCGTCTCATTGGTATAGCCAGGAATAAACTTAGCAATCTCTTCCGCAGTGAATGACAATATAGGGGCCAACCATAAAGTAAAGGCTCTAATGATGTGATACATCGCTGTTTGGCAGGAGCGTCGTGCCTTGCTTTGTTTTGCACACGTATATTGGCGGTCTTTAATTAGATCCAAATAAAAACTACCCATGTCCACAGCACAGAAATTATGAATTTTCTGATAAATAACGTGGAATTGATAGCTTTCATAAGCAGCAATAATTTCTTCTTGTAAAAGCTGACAACGCTTAATCGCCCACTTATCTAACTCCAATAGATCCTTAGCATCAACGCTATCTACTTGAGGCTCAAAATCAAATAAATTCGCCAATAAAAAGCGAGCTGTATTACGAATTCTACGATACGCATCGGCATTACGTTTAATAATTTCATCCGAAATACTTACTTCATGACGGTAATCAGTCGAAGATACCCATAAACGTAGAATATCCGCCCCATGCTGGTTAACCATCTGATCTAAAGCTACATAATTTCCTTTAGATTTAGAGAGCTTTCTACCTTCAGCATCTACTGTATAACCATGGGTTAATACGGTTTTATAAGGCGCCACACCATACATAGCCACAGAAGTGGTCAATGAAGAGTTAAACCAGCCACGATGTTGATCAGAACCTTCAAAATAAATATCTGCAGGGAAAGACAACTCTTTATTTTGCTGTAGGACACAATAATGCGTTACACCTGAATCCAACCAAACGTCCATGGTGTCATTAATTTTATCGTAAAATGGTGCATCATCGCCTAGCAATTCTGCTTTATCCATTTCAAACCAAGCATCGATTCCTAATTGCTCAATACGCGTAGCAACCTGCTCAATGAACTCCAGAGTGTTGGGATGCAATTCACGGCTGGTACTGTGTACAAATAATGGCATTGGTGTACCCCAAGCTCTTTGTCTTGATATGCACCAGTCAGGTCTATTTTCAACCATGTTGCCAATACGAGCTTTACCCCAATCTGGAACCCAGTTCACGCTATCAATTTCTTTTATAATCGCCGGTCTTAACTGGTTTTTATCCATAGAAATAAACCATTGTGGCGTTGCTAAAAAAATCATCGGTGATTTATGACGCCAGCAGTGAGGGTAACTATGTCTAATGGTTCCTTTAGATAATAAAACCCCATTTTCAGCCAATACCTCAACAACACGTTCATTGACCTTTAATACATGCTGCCCCGAAAATAAACCTACATCTTCGGCAAAACAGCCATTAGCCTTAACTGGATTAATTAGGGGTAAATTATAAGCTTTACCAATTAAGTAGTCATCAGGACCATGAGCTGGTGCAGTATGTACGGCTCCCGTACCGGAGTCAGTCGTTACATGCTCACCTAAAACAACAGGAACAACACGACTGTAAAAAGGATGTTGCAATTTTAAATGCTCAAAGGCTTTACCTTGAACTGAACTTTTAATGGTGTAGCCGGTGATCCCGTAACGTTCCATTGCAGATTCAACAAGATCTGTCGCCAGTACTAAATAAAAACTTCCGGCATCAACTAGAGAATACTCAATTTCAGGATGCAAGCATACCGCTTCATTCGCAGGCAAAGTCCATGGAGTCGTTGTCCAAATAGGAACACTCAACTTTTTAACATCTGCTTTAATATTAAAGTGATTGATAAACTCTTCTGGATCAACCGCGTTAAAAGCTACATCAATAGATATGGAGGTTTTTTCTTCGTAATCTACTTCAGCCTCTGCTAGAGCAGAGCCGCAATCGATACACCAATGGACGGGTTTAAATCCTTGCTGCAGGTGGCCATTTTTAATCATTAAACCTAAAGCACGGACAATATTGGCCTCATAGCGAAAATCCATAGTGACATAAGGATTATACCAATCACCTAACACACCCAAGCGCTCAAATTCTTCACGTTGAATATCAATTTGGCTACCAGCGTATTCGCGGCATTTTGCACGAAACTCACGAGCGGAAACCTTATCACCCGCACGGCCTATTTTTTTCTCAACGTTCAATTCAATGGGCAAACCATGACAGTCCCAACCAGGAACAAAAGGTGCATCATATCCACTAAACGATTTAGACTTGATAATAATGTCTTTAAGAATTTTATTTAAGGCATGACCACAGTGTAAATGACCATTGGCGTAGGGAGGACCGTCATGCAGAATAAATTTTTTACTGCCGGCACGCGCTTTACGAATTTGTTCGTAAATTTTCTTTTCCTGCCATTGGGCCAAAGCTTCTGGCTCCCGAGTTGCCAAGCTTGCCTTCATTGGAAATGAAGTATTAGGAAGGTTTAATGTATCTTTATATTCTGCCATAACTGACCACCACTTTACGAAATCGTTAGGTTATTGACGAATGTTTTCGCCACCTCAATATCATCACGTATTTGCTCGATCAAAGCATCCACCGAAGTGAATTTAACCTCATCACGTAGCTTGTGCAAGAAAAACACCTGCACTAATTCTCCATAAATTGACTGTTCGAAATCAAATAAATGGACCTCCAAAACACATTTGGTGCCATCTACTGTAGGTCGCTTTCCAATATTAGCAACCCCATATACTGTTTGCTTGGATGCAAGACAAGCCTTTACCACATAAACCCCTTGCAAAGGAACAGACAAACGCCGAAGACCGATATTTGCAGTGGGAATTCCCCACTGACGCCCACGTTGCGCTCCATAAACTACTCGCCCACAAATACTATAGGTTCTACCTAAGTATTTAGCCGCAGACTCTAAATCTCCTGCACCTAATGCCGTTCTAATTTTTGTGGAGCTAATCCGGTCTTCATTAATACAAAAATCAGAATAAATATGTACATTACAGCCATACTCTGAACTTAGCTGCTGAAGCAAGTTTACATCCCCTTCTCTGTTTTTTCCAAAGCGAAAATCCTCGCCTACAAGAAGATGTTTTATGTTTAAAGTAGAAAATAAATAATTGCGTGCAAATTCAGCTGCCGGAGTTTGTGCAAATACGTCATCGAACTTAATACAATAAACATAGTCGACCTGACAATGACGCAACACATCCAACTTCTCTCTTAAACCAGAAAGTCTCGCTGGAGCTTGTTCCTTTTGAAAGTATTCTCGTGGTTGTGGCTCAAATAAAATTAAAACTAAAGGAAGATTCAAGGCGTTAGCCTTAGCCCTTAAGGTTTTAATTAAATTTTGATGTCCTAAATGAACCCCATCAAAATTGCCAATAGTTGCAACCACGCCCTTATCAAAAACAGAAAAATGGTGAATACCACGCAACAATCTCATTGAATCATTCAATCGATAAACTAAAACGTCATAGTATACTTCTTTTCTCGCTTATTGAGAAATGATAAGGGAAAGAAACAGGGAATTACTGTTTGCGGTTTATATAATCCTCGTTAATTGTGCTCGTCCCTTTGAGGTTTTAAAGGGTAATTGTGCGCCTGGCGCGGAAGTTACTTTGGAGTTAAATCAGACTAAAAGTCACTAAAAAGCTCACATACTAATATGGGCTTTTTAGTGAGGATAGGGACTTACTATTTTCTATCTGTGGTTTCACTAATCTGAGAACGCACAATTAAAACATCGCATTGAGCATTATGCAAAATGGAGTTAGCGGTAGAACCCAGTAATAAAGAGAGTCCGTGTTTTCCATGACTACCGGTAACAATTAAATCAATGTTACGTTCTTTAGCCACTCTTAATATTTCATTCTTTGTAGAACCAAATTCAATAAAGCGGTGTTGGTCATCCACCCCTAATTTATCGCCTAATTCATTTAGTTCTTTTTCTGCTTGTTCACGAATAGACAATTCCACTTCAGCAAAGCCTGCAAAACCCGGGTAGGCATAAGCGGGAATAGGTTCAACCACATGAACTAAAATCAAATCAGCCCCATTTTCATCAGCAATTTTTTTTGCCTTATGGGCTGCCAATACGCCAACCTCATCAAAGTCAGTAGCAAACAATACCCTCTTATACATCATTTTCTCCTTAAAATACTGATGTCTATCTTATAGACTAGCAGATTTCTTATGAAATTGTAGCTTGACATTAAATTAGCCAACAAGGACGCAAAATTGGAATATCCTACAAAGCTTAGCTAGCATTAGTTATACCCTTATAATTAAATAACTATAAGAAACCCAGAGGGAGAAAGGAATGTTCTTTAAAATTTTTACGGATAAATCCTCTAAGAGAAAAAATGAGTTTGATATCAAACTTAATGAAGCAATCGAATTAATCAGAAACAATCAGTCCATCGTTGCAGAACGAGTATTAGAAGTTCTAGAATCTAATCTAGTTACAGTAAATTCTTTTTTTAATATCTCACACAGTTATTATCAACAAATACAAGAAGATTTGTTACAGGAAGAGAAAATTACTATTCCGTCAGATTACCCACCTTCCGATGAAACCGTAAAAATTATTGAAGGAAAATACTCAGGAATTATTTACGACGATCAACATATCTATTTAAGCTCAGATCGCACAGTAGAAGAAATAGCCAGCACCTTGGTTCATGAAATCTGTCACTACCTTAATAGCGAGATTTTTAGACAAGAACAGAAAAACAGTTCATCTCTACTCTATAGATACAAAGATGAAGTACGTTCATTTACTGCAGAAAAAATCTTTGAGCGGAATGGTCATTGTATACTGCGTAGCCATATGAGGAACATTCATGCTCACGTGACTCGGGTTTATCCAGAGTTTGTGGATCCGGACATGGATATGCAGAAAGTTGGGTATGTTTATTCTTGTTATGATACTCCGATAAAGTAGTCTTATATTTTGCGCAGCATCATTAGGAATTCGCTGCGCTCTGAATCCCACTCACTCTATATTTGTCTCTTTAAGCTTAATCTGCTCTTCCGCCTTAGCAATAGCCTTGCGAATCGCTTGAGCCTCTTCAGACTGCTGAGGAGCTAACTTAAGTAAACGTTGCCAATAAGCGATAGCATCCTCGTAAGCACGACTTACATAAGCATTCATCGCCATCATTGCTAGAGCATCGGGTTGATTAGGATTATTTTTTAATAAATTAACAAAAATATGTGTAACTTGCTCAGTAAACTGTCGATTATTTAATACCCATAAACTGTGTGCATAATTAACAGCATATTGCTCATCCTTCGGGTCAAATTGATAAGCCTTCGCAAAAGCATCTACTGCGTTTTGTTTTTCTTCTTGACCAGTGTACAAACGACCTAAAAGATACCAACCTTTCGCACTCTTAGGCGTATCATCCAATTTGGCACGTAGCTTAGTGATTAACTCTTGGGGGCTTTTAATCGATTTAAGCATAGCATTTGCTTTCTGCTGGTTTTCTTGAAATTGTAAATAGTCCTGCCACTTGTCAAATCCACCCCAATTGAAATAGCCAGTAAATGTCAGGATAAAAATAATTGGGACTAATAATAAACTAGCAAGCCAATGGCGTCTTAAAGGGTAAATAATTACCATACTAGCTAAAAGAGTGAGTGTAACGAGTAACGCTAATAACCACCATTCATTCATATTAAGGACTCACTGAGATTTTTTTCTTAGCAAAACAAGTTCGCCAAAAAATCAAAAAACCTAAAATTAAAAATAAAACCGGACCAAACCACAATAAATAAGTTATTGCTTTAACAGGAGGCTTAAACAGAATAAAATCTCCATAGCGCGCGGTAAGATAATCGGTAATTTCACTGTCACTCTTCCCTTCCTTCACTAACTGATAGACCTGCCCTCTTAAATCTTTGGCCAGCTCCGCATTGGAATCCGCTAAATCCTGGTTTTGACATACCAGACATCGTAAATCTTTTAACAAATGGTGAAATTGGGCTTCTTTTTTTACTGAGTCTAAAGGGTACATCCCATTCGCCCAAACACAGGTTGGGACTAAAATCACCGAGAGCAAAACATAAATCCACTGTAAGCGCTTCATGCCGTTTGCTCCAGCTGTTTGATCAAAGGTAAGACTTCCTTTTGCCACAATTCTTGATTCATAGCTCCAGCATGGCGATAACGAATCACTCCTTTTTTATCAATAACAAAAGTTTCCGGTGCACCATAAACACCTAAGTCAATTGCAGCACGCCCGTCTCGATCTTGCATTACTAACTTATAAGGATTTCCCCATTGGCTTAGCCATTGCAATGCATCCTCAGGCTTGTCTTTATAATTTAACCCATAAATAGGCACACCTTCACGTGCTAATTGCAGCATGAAAACTTGCTCGTCACTACAGGCTGCACACCAACTGGCCCAGACATTTAATAAAACGACGTGATCACGAATTTTCTGAGAGCTAAAAGAGGACTCAGGATGATGCAATTCAGGTAGTGTAAACTCAGGCACCAATTTTCCTACTTGCACTGAAGGCAAATTGCGGGGATTTAAAGAAAGCCCGCGCCAAAGAAAAATACTCAATAAAATAAAAAGCACTATAGGAATTATTCTCCATCCTATTTTTCTCATACTGAGGCCCCCGCTGTTTGTCTTTTTTGATAATACCGTCTGTCAGTCAAAGCAAAAAAACCGCCGGCTAAAATCATAAATCCACCAGCCCAAATCCAGCGCACAAAGGGTTTATAATAAAGACGAACCGACCAAGAATCTCCATTTAAAGGCTCACCTAAGGCAACATAAATGTCTCGAAACGGAGTAACATCAATTGCCGACTCAGTCATTGCCATTTGTCCAATAGTATAGAGTCTTTTTTCCGGATAAATAAGCTTTGCCTGGCCATGATGAGTGATGTTAAATTGAGCCTGTGTTCCCTTATAGTTGGGGCCATCTAAAGGTTTTTGATTTACAAACTCAATAGAGTACCCAACCAAATCGATTTTTTTCCCTGGTTGCATCTGTACGTCATCTTGCACGCCATAAGCAGTAGAAACAGCAATACCAATCACTGAAGCAGCAACGCCGAAATGCGCCAATACCATGCCCCAATAAGCTTGACCAACACCAGTAAAACCACCGCGCTCTTTGATGCGTTTAATCACCGCCTTGGTGGTACTTAACACAATCCAAGTTGCTAAAATCAATCCCAAAAAGGCTGAAGCATCAAATTCATGATGAGTCAGTAACAATAAGGCGCACGGTAGCGCAATACTCAACACAGCCACGCTCCATAATTTCTTGAATATGCCCGTCCAGCTATCTGAGTGCCATTTTAAATGAATACCCAATCCCATCAGCAACAACATAGGAATCATTAATGGAACAAACACGGCATTAAAATAAGGAGCCCCTACCGATAATTTACCTAAACCCAAACCTTCAACCAGTAATGGATAGACTGTCCCCATGAGAACTGTGAGCATAATCACTACTAGAAATACATTATTCAAGAGTAAGGCGCTTTCACGTGATAAAGGGCTAGGGTTATTCGTTGCATGCAGTGTTTGAGCACGAAAGAGGAACAACAACAAGGAACCACCAATAACCAACAATAAAAAGCCTAAAATAAATAAACCTCGTTGTGGATCCACTGCAAAAGCATGCACAGAAGTGAGCACACCTGAACGTACCAAAAACGTACCAATGAGGCTTAAAGAAAAGGCTGCAATGGCCAAAAGCATAGTCCAGGCTTTAAATTGCTGGCGCTGTTCAGTTACTGCCAAAGAATGCAATAAAGCTGTTCCCACAAGCCAAGGCATAAAGGAAGCATTTTCAACTGGGTCCCAGAACCACCAACCGCCCCAGCCTAGCTCTCGGTAAGCCCACCAACTGCCCAAAGTAATTCCAGCCGTCAAGCAACACCAAGCAGCTAAAGTCCAAGGCCTAGTCCATTTAGACCAGCTACTTTCAACTTTCCCAGCCCATAAGGCCGCAATAGCAAAAGCAAAAGCCACTGAAAAGCCGACATAGCCCATGTACAACATGGGCGGATGGAATAAAAATCCCGGGTCTTGTAATAAAGGATTTAAATCACGGCCCTGGGTATTTAACACTTGGAATTGTCGTAAAAAAGGATTCGAGGTCGTTAATAAAAAGAGAATAAAACCTATACTTAACCATCCTAGAACAACAAGTACGCGCGTACGCATTTCTTTATCTAAGCCTGAACTAAAGCAGGCCACCATCAAGGTCCAAAAACTCAAAATCGCAACCCAAAGCAGCATCGAACCTTCATGCCCACCCCATACAGCGCACAACTTATAAAACCAGGGTAAGGCAACACTGGAATTACTCATCACATAGATGACAGAGAAATCATCTTTTAAAAAACAAATAGTAAGAAGAATGTAGGTCAATGCGATAAATAAAAACTGGGTAACAACATAGGATTTTGCTGCATCCATCCACTCAGGCCGTTTTAATTGCAAGCCGATTAAAGGGATTACGGCTAAAGCCAGGGAGGCCATTAATGCCAGAATAAGAGAAAAAAGTCCTAACTCAGCAATCATGAGTTCACCTTTGGCGCTAATGCCGCTTTTACTTCAGGGGGCATGTACTTTTCATCATGTTTTGCCAGTACACGAGTTGCCTGAACATGCTGGTTATCAATTAATTGTCCTTCCACCACAACCCCCTGCCCTTCACGAAATAAATCAGGCAAAATACCGGTATGAACTACAGTGATAGTTTGCCTCAAATCAGTGACCTTAAACTCAACCCTTAAGCCTTCTTTGGCCCGCACTAATGAGCCTTTTTCAACCATTCCTCCCACTCTAATCGCTTGTTTAGCTGGCGCTTTGCCCTCTGCAATTTGGGTCGGAGTATAAAATAAACTGATATTTTGCCTTAAGGCATATAAGACCAAGCCTGAAGCTATAGATAAGGCAATAAAAGCAGACAATAAAATCAAAAGCTTACGTTTGCGAGCTGGATTCATTAGCGTTTAAACCATTGTTGTAGTTTTTGACGTGTTTGTTTCTTTTTCCATTTCATCCCTAAAAGGTTCATCACTAAGACTACAGAAACTAAACTATAAGCAGGCCAAACATAGATGGAGTACCCACCCATTGTTAACCATTCATAAAACTGACTCACTTAACTTCCCCTTCAAATTGAACCTTAACCCAAGCTTGTCTTTTTTCTCTAAGTAACAGCTCTTGACGTGCTTTTTCTAAAATAATCCACAATGCATATAAGAAAAATCCGATAATGCTCAACAGAAGTGGATACAACATACTGCCGTCAATCTTGGGCTTCGCAAACACCGATAAAGTAGAACCTTGATGTAGCGTGTTCCACCAATAAACTGAGTAATGAATTATAGGCAAATCAATTAAACCGACTAAAGTTAAAATAGCGATAATACGATCCCCGTCTTCTTTGTTTTTTACCGCTTGGTGTGTGGCTAAAATCGCTGCGTAGAGTAATAAAAGAATTAGTTCAGAGGTTAATCGAGCATCCCAAACCCACCAGGCACCCCACATCGGTTTACCCCAAATGCTACCAGTTACCAAGGCGAGAAACGCCATGCATGCTCCAAATTGAGCCACTTGATTAATCAGCAAGCCCGCGATTTTAATCCGCCAAACTAAGAGTAAAACGGCCAGAAACCCCATCCATCCATAAAGTGCCATAGATAAAAAAGCACTGGGTACATGAACGTAAATAATACGAAAGGCATCACCCTGTTGATAGTCAGGAGGAGTAAAAGCAAGCCCCCAAACAATTCCTACGATTAGAGTAAGTACTGCACTTAATGAAAGCCAGGGAAGCAAACGCCCAGTATATTCATAGAATGATTTTGGCGAAGCCAATTGATATAATATTTTCCACATAGGAATAAAGGAAGTCAAAAAAAGACGGATTTTATCATGTAACTGAGCTTTCGCAAAATGGGCACTCTATTGTTACTCTGCATGACTGATTCGGATCACCCCAGTAATGGCATAAGGCAAAAAACCTACCGCAATCACCGACATAGCCAACAATAATGCTAAATAGCCATTTACTGGTAAAGATTGCATGGCAACATGCAAGGTTCCACTGCCAAAAATAAGTAAGGGTAAGGTTAACGGTAATAATATTAATGCCATCAATACACCTCTCTGATTACTTCCAGCGCCAAAAGCTGCAACCAAAGCACATAAAAACAATAAAGCTGGCGTACCACATAGGATAGTCAAAGCCAAAATCCAGGTTTCCCAGGCTGTTAGAGAAAATAAGAGTGCGACTAATGGGCATAAAATCAATAAAGGGAGTAAAAGAAACAACCAATGAGCAATTACCTTAGCACAAACCATTAAGGGTAATGATTGTCCTGAAACCAACCATTGCTCAATCACCCCTTGCTCATAGTCTTGCTGAAACAAGCGTTCAGCGGACAATAACATGGATAAAAGTATTGCCATCCAGACTAATCCAGGAGCAATAGTTCTTAATAATTCAATTTCAGGCTTCAGGGTTAAAGGAAACATAAACAAGAAGATAAGCAAAAAAAGGCAGGAATTAACCAGAAAGCGAATCTGCCGTACTTGAATTAATAATTCGCGTTTGCACTGATTTTTGAATAAAGAAATAGCGGAGCTCATAACCTATGCTCCTGATAATCAGTCGAGTTCAACGGTAATTTTTGATGGGAGGTAAGCAAAATAGCCCCTCCCTGTTTTCTGTGCTCTTCTACTTTAGTCATGATAATTTCTAAAGCGGTATCATCTAAGGCAACCAAAGGTTCATCTAACAACCACAGTTTAGCATTGGTCATCCACAAGCGTAATAAGCCAACCTGTCTACGCTGCCCAGCAGATAATAGTACACAAGGTTGATCCAAATGAGCTTGTAACTTGAAAGTTGCGGCTAACTCGTCAATCGGCTGCTTTTTATAGTGCAGATCAAACAAACAGTTCTCCCTTAAAGTTAAATTAGGATTTATGCCTGTTTTATGCCCCACAAAGCATATTTGACGTTGATATTCAGCTAAATCATGATGAATATTTTTTTGAGCAAAATGTATTTCCCCCTCAGCAGGACGATATAAACCGGCGATCAATTTGAGTAAAGTGGTCTTTCCCGCACCATTTGCCCCCTGAAGATGGAGTAAGCCTCCCGCGGGCAAATGCAAAGCAACATTATTTAGCAAAGGTTGCTCTTGATAATCAAAGCTGAGATTAATTACATCAAGCATGAAATATGAGTCATTATTAGAAAGTATGCATGGTACTAAAACCACTGTCTGTTGACAATTCGTAACATGAAGCATCCCTTGCTGCATAATAAAATAACTTGTATAGAAACCAGAAAAAATCTCTAACTATCAGTGAAGTAGCTATTCGCCTGCTTTTTTTAGAATTCACGCTTTTTGGCCTTGCACATATCCCTATTGACCGCCATAATCAGGCTTTATTTATTAGAAAGGACTGCAATGGAATTCTTGAGTCAATATGGTTTATTCCTTTTAAAATCCATCACTGTGGTTATTGCCTTTTTGGTGGTTTTTGCCGGATTTTTTTCAATGAGCAAAAAACCCAAAGGTAAATTAGAGATTACCTCCTTAAATGACCATTATGAGCATTTGCATTCACTAATGAGCAAGGAAATTTTTGGCAAGAAAATACCTAAGAAAAAAAATAAGAAAAAAGACTCCAAGCGTCCCTCACTTTATGTGATTGACTTTCATGGCGATATTAAAGCATCGCAAGTGGAGCAGCTCCGTGAAGAAATCACCGCTGTTCTTTCAGTTGCTACTTCGGAGGATGAGGTTTTAATCCGCTTGGATAGTCCTGGAGGTGTAGTGAATAGCTATGGTTTAGCAGCCTCTCAATTGCAGCGTATTCGCGATAGAAAAATCCCCCTTACCGTGAGTATTGATAAAATTGCAGCGAGTGGTGGTTACTTGATGGCCTGTGTTGCTAATCACATTATTGCAGCTCCTTTTGCAATTATTGGCTCCATAGGTGTTGTGGCACAAATTCCTAATTTCCACCGTTGGCTTAAAAATCATAATGTTGATGTAGAGTTATTAACTGCTGGAGAATATAAGCGTACTATAACCATGTTTGGGGAAAATACCGAAAAAGGCCGTAAAAAATTTCAAGAAGATTTAGAAAAAATACATGCTGCATTCAGAAAATATGTTGCCGCTAATCGTGAGCAATTAGATATGGATCAAATTGCTACAGGGGAACATTGGTTAGCTACTGATGCTTTAGATTTAAAACTTGTGGATAAATTAGCTACTAGTGATGAATACCTTATCGATAAACTAGCCGGGTATAAGGTATTCAAATTGGCCATTCCGCCAAAAACCTCTTTGGCAAATAAATTACTAAAACCCGCTATGAGATTCATGCATCCTTGGGCCTAATGCCAAAATCCGTGCCCCGCTCCCCGTATTACGACGTCGTCGAATACGGGGTATTTTTGCGCCTCAACTCGTTTTTATGTAAATCAGCAAATTTGTATTTAATAGTATATACTTAAATCAAATATTACCTAAACCGATGTTACAAAATGGAGTGACAAGAGATGAGCGAGCCAAAATCAAAAATGCCTGATCTCAAAGAGCTGGCTTCAATGACAAGTAAATTATTCGGGGATATTAAAACGAGTGTTACTCAGATTATCCACGATTATAAAGAACAGCGTGCACAACCTGATGTAAGCGAAGAAGCTAAACCTGCAGAAACAAAAACCACAAACGAGTCTAAGTCGGAAGAAGAAAAAAAATAATTGAATGAGCACACCTTAATGCGATACCTCACCTAGTTCATTAGGCATACCCTTAGAATGGGAGTAGGCTGGGCTGTAAAGCCCAGCATCGGGGTTCGCAGAAACGTTGTTTGCTAGGCTTTACAATCATATACAACGCAGAACTTATTAACTTCCTTGTAGTCGCCTCTTAGCGATAGCAAACTATAATCTTAAACGCCTCACATTGATTACCAAAACACAGTTCTCGACTACCTATAGTTTTAGTGGCCGCGACGTGTGTTTCTTTAGCAAAATGTTTCGCCCGCATATACCCCATACGTCGACAAAAAGAATGAGCCGCACGTGAACCACATCCTTTTTTCTTATCGTAACACCAATCTACACGATAATGGTCAAAACGTGGTACAACATAACGTTTTTCACGGTAATGATAGGATTTAGGTGGTGTATGGGACAAATGAGAGACACAGCCGATAGTCATAAAACCATTACAACGCCAGCCTTTGCATTGCGCTTTGCTGGATATAAAATGAGTTAAGCCAATATTATATGCAATGACACTTTCGTTTGCTGACTCGTAGCCCATTATTTTACAATAGCGATTAGCCACAGCTTTACCACACTCTTTGCCATCAATCGTGCAATAATCGAGACGTTCACCTTGATATGTAGGATGCCAAAAACTGCGAAAAGCTTTATTTTGTGCTTCTGCGCCAGCATCTGACAGGAAGGAGCAAAATAAAAAGAAAGAAAGTATTATGTACCGGAAATTGCTCATTAATACAGCCCATTAGCGATTATGAACACATGTTAGCTTATGCGGCTAAGTGGTACAAGTGCAGAATGAGAAAAGGTGGAGGCAATAAGATTCTTGATGCCACATAATACGCCAGGTTCTCAAGATAACGCAGACTTGTAAGGTTAGGCCTATGGCCCAACCTTCAATTTTTGAGATTATTCAAACCGGATTCGCACTATCAAAAAACACATGTTCCAAATTAAAAGAAGTACTTAAATACTCACCTAAAGCCTGAATACCATAACGTTCTGTAGCATGATGGCCGCAAGCATAGTAATTCACTCCTAATTCTTGAGCCTCATAATACGTACGTTCCGATACTTCACCACTTAAATAAGCATCCACACCTAAGCGATTTGCCTCTTCAATATAATCTTGGGCGCCCCCACTACACCAAGCGATGCGACTGATCTTGCGATTATGCCCCTCAATCATTAGAGGCTGCCGCCCTAATTTGCCAGCTAAAAACTCGCTCAACTCATTATTAGTCATTGGTTTTGCTAATTGGCCTGACCATAGCAAATTATCGATACCATCAATGCAATGCATTTGTATTGCATTAACTTCAAACAATTTTGCCAGGCAAGCGTTGTTACCTAACTCAAGATGACAATCAAGTGGTAAATGATAAGCTAGGAGATTGATCTCATGGCTTAATAATTTTTGCAGCCGCTGGCGTTTCATACCGGTAATAACAGGCGACTCGCCACGCCAAAAATAACCATGATGTACTAATAAAGCATCTGCCTTCCAATTAATTGCCTGAGAAATCACATCCTCAGAGGCAGTTACTGCGGTACAGATGCGTTTAATCTGTTCTTTACCCTCTACCTGCATGCCATTAGGCGCATAATCTTTAAAACGATCACAGCTTAACAGCTGTTGCAGGTGTGAGGTTAATTCTTTTTGGGTAATCACCGATCAGAAACTCGCTTAATGTCAGCACCTAATAAAGAGAGTTTTTCTTCGATACGCTCATATCCTCTATCCACATGATAAATGCGTTCTACAGTGGTTTCCCCTTCAGCAACAAGGCCAGCTAGAATCAAACTAGCTGAAGCACGTAAATCTGTTGCCATTACTGGAGCACCAGTTAATTTTTCAACTCCGTTAATGATCGCCGTATTACCATTTAACTGGATTTGAGCGCCCATACGTTGTAATTCTTGAACATGCATAAAGCGGTTTTCAAAGATGGTTTCCACAATTGTTGAAGGACCTTCAGCTACAGAGTTCATTGCCATAAACTGAGCTTGCATGTCTGTTGCAAAAGCAGGATAAGGTGCGGTAGAAATATTCACGGCTTGAGGACGCAAATTGTTCATATTGAGACTTACCCAATCTTCGCCAATGGTTAATTCAGCGCCTGCTTCTTCAAACTTACATAATTGTGATAATAAAGTATCAGGACGTACACGTTTTACAGTCACATGACCACGCGTCAAAGCAGCTGCAGCTAAATAAGTACCTGCTTCAATTCGATCAGACATTACTGAATAAGTACCACCTGAAAGTGCCTCAACCCCTTCAATTTCAATAATTGAAGTTCCAGCACCAGAAATTTTAGCGCCCATTTGAATGAGGAAATTCGCTAAATCGACCACCTCTGGCTCACGAGCAGCATTTTTAATTACCGTAGTACCTTCAGCAAGAGCAGCTGCCATGAGAATGTTTTCAGTACCGGTTACCGTCACGGTATCAAACATAATACGCTTACCCTGTAAACGACCACGCTTACAACGTGCATTGATGTAACCATTCTTAACGGTAATGTCTGCACCCATAGATTTTAATGCTTTTAGATGTAGATCCACTGGACGTGTCCCAATCGCGCATCCACCAGGTAAAGACACATCTGCTTTACCGAAACGTGCTAACATTGGGCCTAATACTAAAATAGAGGCACGCATGGTTTTAACTAAATCGTAAGGGGCAACAAATTCATTCACCTGACCAGAATCAACCTGAACATTCATTTTTTCATCAACAATTAAATGAGCGCCCAACTGTCCTAATAACTCCATCATTGTGGTAATGTCTTTAAGATGAGGAACATTGGAAATTGTCACATGGTCACTGGCAAGTAAGCTGGCTGCCATAATCGGTAAAGCCGCGTTTTTTGCACCGGAAATAACCACTTCACCATTTAATGCCTTACCGCCGTTAATTAATAATTTATCCATGTTGTCTCCCCCATTCTTCTTGTGTCCACGTCTCCATGCTTATCGCATGCAGTTTGCCAGTGGTAATTAATTCTTTTAGTTGTGCGTATACCCATTGTTGCCGAGCAACTTTTGACTTATTTAAAAATACATCACTGACTACAGTTACCTTATATTGATAACCGTCCCCGTCCACTTTAACGAAAAATACCTCGTTAGTAGATCTAAGTTTTTGTTCTATTTCTTCATTACTTACCATTAAAATTAGCTCACAAATTAGAATAAATACAGTTTTCTACTGATTAAATCTGCGTGTACGATCAGCTTAATCTAGAGTAAAAGTGATAACATAACAAAATGGAGAATTTTAGAGCATACTTCATTGCATTTACTGTCATCTTCACGTAGAAAGGAACCCATTTCGTACGCGCTCACGGGGTATGTAAATGCCGTCATTGGGGGGAACGTAGTGACAAAACAACCCAAGAATTAGAAGCACGGAACCTTGGATTGATTCACTTCGTTCGCAATGACGACATTTTTTTATTTATTCTAAAGAAATAACATAGCCCGTGAACACTTACCTCATTCCTGCAGGGTTTCAGTCCATCCAGGAAGAGAGATTCCCGCCTGTGCGGGAAATGACAAAATTCTTAACCTAACAGCAATGTATACCCTAAATAACTTCCAAAATATCTTTCACACCACAAAAGTCCGCTAGAGACTCAGTCTCTGTGGACATACCGATAATCTCGAAAGTCTTATTATTTTTTTTGCACAACTTTCTGGCTTCAATAAGCAACGCCATCCCGGCACTATCGCAATGAGTTACCTCACTTAAATCAAGAACTAAGTGATTACTCGTCTCATCCATTAAAGTCTTATAAAGTTGAGCTCGCACCTCAACGACTGATTTGAAGCTAAGCTCAAGAGGCTTAAAATGAACTGTTTTCACCTTAAGAAGCCCTTTTTAATTGTTTTTGCTGCATTTGCTTGATCACTTCATCCATACTGGAGTTTTGCAGTACTTGGGCAAATTGCGATCTAAAGCTTTGCAATAGGCTAACACCCTCAACGCTAATGTCATAAATTTTCCACTGGCCATTTTTATCAACAAGGCTATACGTTAGAGGAATATTTTGACCTTCACTTCGCACAATTACGCTGTTAACACGAAGAAAACGGGTATTTGCCGCCGCTCTAAGAGGTAAAAACTGCACCGACTCATCAGAATATTGAGCCAAAGGACTAGAGTATGTACGAATGACCAAACGGGTAAACTCTCTAGAGAACTGCTCTCTTTGCGCTGCAGAAGCTTTCATCCAAGCCTGTCTTCCTAAAACAGAACGAGACATACCAGCTACATCAACAATAGGTAATAAATGCTTCTCAACCGCCGCATAAATAATGCCTGGATTATTTTTTAAGCTTGTTTTATTCTCTTTTAAGGTCGCAATAATTTCATTTGCAGTTTGTTCTAGCATAGGCACAGGGGAATTTTGAGCCATGATTACTGGAGATAAAATCACGCCAACAACAAATAAAATATGTTTTAATATTCTCATGTCCGTACCTTAATTTTATTGTAATTACTTTTTATTAATATTAAATAACAACTGACCGATTAGGTTCTCAAGAATCACTGCTTCTTGAGTCTTGGCGATAACATCCCCATTACGTAAATAAGGATGATCACGATTTGCATCATCGTCAAAACCGGGAACAATACTAATATAATTAGAACCAAGCAAGCCTTGCGTTAAAATTCGTGCTGAAGAATCTTCATAGGGTATTTTTTTATCACTCTGTAAACGCATAGTGACCTTGGCATTAAGTTCGCCTGGCTGTAATTCAATACGAGTTACTTCACCAATTTTAACGCCAGCAACCGTAACCGGTGCTCGCACTTTTAATCCACCTATATCGGTAAAATCCGCGGTAACATTGTAACTCTTATGAGACATAAAATCAGAAATATTACTGACCTTCATTGCCATGACCAGTAGGGCCAATAAACCAAGCAACATAAATAGGCCAACACTCACATCTACATAACGTTGCTTACTCATTTACCAATCTCCAATCATCATTGCAGTCAACAAAAAATCCAGGCCTAACACAGCAAGCGACGAATAAACAACCGTCTTGGTCGTCGCCTGGCTAATACCTTCTGCTGTAGGCACACACTCAAACCCCTGAAATACCGCAATCCACGTTACAACAAAAGCAAACACCAAACTCTTAATGATACCACTGAGTACATCAATACGAAAATTTACTGCCGCCTGCATATTGGACCAAAAGCTTCCAGAATCTACACCTAACCAATGCACCCCAATAAAGTAGCCACCAAAAATCGCCACTGCTGAAAAAATTAATGCTAAAACGGGTAGCGTAATAAACCCCGCCATAAAGCGAGGATAAATAACTCGGCCCAAGGGGTCGACTCCCATCATATCCATACTGGATAATTGTTCTGTGGCCTTCATCAGCCCAATTTCTGCAGTCAATGCAGAACCAGCTCGACCAGCAAATAATAATGCACTAATTACCGGCCCAAGTTCTCTGGCAATGCTTAATGCCAAGAGCTGGCCTAATTGGGTGGCTGCACCAAATTTTTGCAACGTATTATAACCCTGTAATCCCACAACCATACCGATAAATAGGGCTGAAACAACAATAATTAAACACGATAAGACACCAACAAAATGAATTTGATAACGCAATAAAGGCCATAATTTTCTAATATTGGGCTTGCGAAATAGCATCAAAAACAAAAACAAACCCGAGCTACCCATATTTTGTAAAACACGAGTGCTACGATTTCCCAATCGCATAATCAAATCAAGCATCTAATAGCTCCTCTGTATAAGGACGGGCTGGATAATGGAATGGTACCACTCCATCAGCTTCTCCATGCATAAACTGCTTGACCTGAGGCTCAGAGGAGCGGACTAAATCTTCAGGAGTACCCTCCCCTATTATTTTCCCCCCTGCAATCAGATATATATAATCTGCAATAGAGCAGGTCTCTTCAACATCATGAGAAACGATGATGGTTGTCGTATTTAATAATTGATTTAAACGTTTAATTAAACGTACCAGAACACCTAATGAAATTGGGTCTTGTCCAGTAAATGGCTCATCGTACATCATGAGCTCAGGATCTAGAGCGATGGTACGAGCTAATGCAACTCGACGCGCCATTCCGCCTGATAGTTGGGCGGGCATTAATTCTGCAGCACCGCGTAAGCCTACGGCTTGCAGTTTCATCAATACAATATCACGCACCATAGATTCATTAAGTTGCGTATGTTCTCTTAATGGGAATGCGACATTTTCAAATACATTAAGGTGAGTAAATAAAGCAGAGCTTTGAAAAAGTAACCCCATATCACGACGCGCATCATATAATGCTTTGCGAGGTAATTGATGGATGTCTTGACCATTCACCTGAATGGTACCACTATGAGGTGTTAATTGTGCGCCGATTAATTGCAATAATGTTGTTTTTCCAGAACCGCTCGGCCCCATAATGGCCGTAATTTTACCTCGTTTTACGGTCATGTTAATGCCATTGAAGATGCGACGACTCTCTCGAGTAAAGATCAGATCATTAATTTCAACCCAATTTTCAGGCATGCTTTCAAGTTCCAGTTCTGGCCAAAAATACAAGTATATACTGGTTCCTAGAAAAATGAGTCTCTTAAATTTAAAAAAAATTATGAATTTAATCAAATAAAGACACAATGAACAAATAAAGAACAGTCTAATCCGTTGTTTTAGGTTGAGCCCAACATCGAGTGCTGAGGTGGGTGAAGTATATCGCTCCCCCTCAATTAATCAAAAAAACGATACAGATACAATTAAACTCTTCCTATAGGCAAATAACAGCAAGTAAACTCAAAATCTTTATCAACTACATTTGGCGTTAAGTGTAACTTAAATTCTGGGGGTAAAATTAATGATACATTAATTATGTTATCAACATCATATAAATTATCACGATGTGCTGACTTCCATGTTTTAGCCTGCGCTAAGGCTTGCTTTTTCGCTTCATTTTCATTTTTAGCTACTAAAAATATATTCTTGTGCAATTCTGTAAACTGATTATTATCATATCCCCCCAGATTTACAAAAAACAATTTCGGGGTTTCAGGAGTTACTTGTTTCGCAAATGAAATGTCATATCCATCTACGTGTGTTAAAACTCCCCATGCATCAATATGTAAGCTTTTAGGGTTACCCCACCAACTAGTTTTAAGGAATTCGTAGGTTTGTTCTAAATTTTCTGCAGCGATGAATCGAATATCATGAACTTCAATCAAAGATTTAGGGTGAGTACCACCAATATAAATTACAAATAGTTTCATGTCTCAACTCCATTGATTATGATATATAGGGTATTATCTAATTTGATAATCAGACTTAAAAGCAATTTTCTCTGTTATTTTTTTAAACGATGCATCAATGTGTGTTTTCACCACCCGAAACCTGATCCATATGCCCGGATAGTGAGGACGTTGAGGCTCTCAGCGTCGCCTGTCCGCTGACGCACCTCACCCTCCGTAGCGCACAGAGAATGAACAGATTAAATATTTTTCAATATATCAATATCTTTTAATAATTTAGCTTTTTTTCTTAATTAAGTGAGGATTTATATATTAATTTAAGTTATTTTAATGGAATTTATTTTTTTATTTATAGATAGAGCCCCAAATTATGCCACTCTCCGCTGATACTAAAGACACACCACTGTTGATTAACCTAAAACAAGTGGAAATGCAGTTTGTGCAATTACTTATTCAGTTTTTTTCCATGCAATCACAAGCAGGGATAAATCTCTGGGTAAAAGATACCCCCTATACTTTACAAAATGGCACAATTATTACGTTAAAAAATAATGTCTTTTGCCGTGAACGAAAAGAAGGCCATTCTGGGCTGCGCTATGAGCTAATCAGCAATAAACCCTCTTTAGGTGTGGGTACTTTTGGCGAAGTCTATAAGATTAAAGGTACAATGAGCTTGGATGAACAGTCCATAAAAATAAAAAAACAAAGAACAGATGGCAAAAGACGCATCGTTAAAATACAACGACACCATTTGTCCAATCCACTCACAGCACTGGATAATGAATATAGGTTAACGAAAAAAACTGCTCATCTTGCAGTAAAAAAGCCCACAATTGTTACCAATTCCTCGGGGGCTCAACTGAGCTTTACCACTATGAATCAACTCCCCGGAGATGAGCTTTTTTATCTACTCAATGAGCGCGAGAACTTATCTGCACTTCAGCGAATTGAATTAAGCCTCGCTTTAGTCAATGCATTAGAGGAGCAAGTATGTAACCAAGGGATTGTACATCGTGACATAAAACCAGAAAATATCCTGGTCCACCTAGGACCTCCAATTCAGATACATTTTATTGATTTTGGATTGAGCAGAGATGCCATTCATTTAAATACTATCATAAATGGCACTCCACCCTATTTAGCTCCCGAGGTAAGGCAATATTCAAGCCTCATCAATTTTAAGGCAGATGTTTTCTCTCTCGCACGCGTTATCGCTTTATTATGGAATGTTGATTACAGTACCTATGATGATCTATCGGTTTATTTCAATGCTACTCCAGTTAGAATGTTATGCTCTATCTTTAGTGGCATTAAAGTTCTGGATATAAACGCAAGACGTCTAATAAAAGATACATTGCTCGGAATGTTGAATTTAAATCCGGAGGCTCGTTATTCCATTAGCAAAGCAAGAGTTGGTTTTGAATCTGCCAGAGAAATAATCAAATTAAATGAGAAGACTCCTCTAAGTGCGCATTCATTATTTCGGACCCAAAATAGAAATGAGCATAACGCCCCCGAAAAAACCCTTGTTAAAAAAAATTCCTGCCCTTAGGAGCAGTGGCGCAGGTTTTATTAGACACCTGCGCCAATTGTGGCGTTGCCCTGTATAAGGCCCAAATAATGAATTAAGCCTGTATATCATCAGCTATGCATTTACCCCTAAAGCTAAACCTCACTTTATTGCTAATTATACTAGTGAAGATAGCAGCAACAGTAATTCTTGTTCGGTTATGTAATATTTTGATTCTTTCCTTATCAACTAATATTACTTTGAATGGACCTGAAATAATAGGATACAAAGCCCTGGAAATTCTCTCTATAATCTGGTCATATTGAACTATTAATTACTTATAACTCACAATTCAGCCTGCCCCCTAGGAGTTCCTTCACTAAAGGGGACAAAAATCCTCTTGAGTATTATTTTCGTAAGCTATCACTAATAGATTTCGCAAAACCTTTAAGCGATTCAACAATATCCTGCTCTTTTTTATCATAATTGTGGCCAAAGAAAGCCGATCTATTGGTTGAAAAATGAGATTGTTCAGGTGTAACTTCTTTTCCTGATGAATTAAGAAAAACAACTTTATTTATAGATCCAAGAATAGGCTCCCAAGCTTTTTTTTGTTTTGGGGTCATATTATTGAATTCATCAACGCTAATATAAAGTGTTTGCAAATGAGTTAATGAATCTTTTAAATTATTAATTTCCTCTACAGCTAATTGGGCGATGTCATTATCGCTAATATTTAAAGAAGTAATATTTTTAGGTAATTTTCTAATTACTCTAATTTTGCTGCCCAAATTATTGTTACTAATATCAAGATGCTCTAAGCTATTTGAGAAAACCTGGCAAAGATTTTCTAGTTCTTGTTCGCTCTTCATATCCAAATTGTTGTAACTGATACTTAATGATTTTAACCGTTTAAGAACAGCAACAGCATTATTTAGCTGCTTGTTATCATAACGACCTAAATTATTAGAACCCAGATCCAATGAATTTACTGGAGTTGAGGCAAAACCATTTAATCCAACAGCCAGATCTTTTTGAGTATTAAGGTCATTAAAACTTAAATCTACTTGAGTAACGTGCCTTAATGATGAGAAAACAAGTGCGGTATCTTCTCCTGATTTTTTGCCTAAATTATTTCCACGTAAAGTTAAAAATTTTATTTGGTCATTTAAGTTCGTTAACGCTGCTTGCAATTCATTACTTGATCTTTTGCCAAAATTATTCCATCCCATGTCCAGATGTTTTGTATTTTTGTTGATTCTAAAAATAGAGCGAATTAACTCATCGCCATTTACATTAGTTAATCCAGATAGGACGGTTTCTCCAGTTGTTTCATTAAAACAAAGCATATTGAACTCCCCTATTAAGGCTATTACAGTCATTAGTGACTCAAATAATGACACTAAAATAAACAAATTACCTTGACTTAGATCAATAAATGATTTTTTTATATAAAAATAAGCCCCTTTCTCGAATGAACCTGCACGGCTTGATAAATAAAGGACAAACACTTTGTCTCGCGATAAGCCTGTTCCTTCTTATAATTATGTTAATTTTATTTGATAATTACGATTCATAGCCTGTGCAGGTCAAAGCGCTGGCGTGCTCCGCGTGGCGTTAATCAAGCCTCCACTTAAGAAAACCCTAATAAAATTTATATATACTGGACAAAATAAGTAAAAAGTTAAGGTTTATAAAAAATGTCCAGAAAGATGCTTGATTCAAACGAAATGAATTCAATAATTGAGAAACATCTCACTGGAAATAACGAATGGGAAAAGAAAGAAGCTTCTGTTCAAGTTTCTTTTATGAAAATAAATGTCACTTACTTTTACAATAAAAATAGGAATTTTGTAATTATTCCTAGTCCACTTGCTGTAAAACAAGGAAGTGGAGATGCCGAAGAACCCTCTTACCAATCGGCTGTAGAAGCAATAAAGAATCAAATAGGCAATAAAAACTTTGGTATTGGTTGCTCTCTATTAGGCAAGGGAACTGGGGAGCGTCACTATACAACTCTGTTCAAAGAAAAAGGAGAGCATGGAAGAATAACTGTATTTGATTCCAAAATAAGCTCTCCCAATCAATTCTTTAACTCATCAGAATCGCCAAATTTTTTTGAAAAAGTTTGGGGCTTTATTAAAGCACCTTTTAAGGCCTTTGGTTTGTGGGCTTTTGGAATTGGAAAAGAGGTACAATCTTCGTTCTTGGGTAAAGAGGTGACGGTGCACAGACTAGGTACCCAACCATTTTTTGACGGGGTAAGTTGTGGCCTGCACTCTTCTGGCGCGGTTTTAAATATGATCGATTTAATTGATAAAAAAGAAGTAACGACTGACGAAATTATTCTATCAATAACCAACCAAAAAAATCTTGACTCAAAAGCAGAACATATTTTAAATGATAAAAAAGATGAAGCGATACCGAGCATGAATCCTGTTCTTTGTTCTATGGTTTCAAAAGATAGAAAAGAGTCCGATAAACACTCTTTAGGTGGGGTTAGTCTATATGGAAATGACGAAAGTGAAATAATGACCACAAAAAAAGAAGAGCCTGTTCCTTCTCCTCTTAACTACGATGATTTTGACGCCCCCCATATGCCCAGGACCAAGCCTTGAGTTTTAAAGTAGCCATTAAAATGATCGAAAACTCACAGAGGTTGTTATAAATTCAAAACGACTAGCCTTTGATTTTTTAACCAGCTGAGTTATCTCCTTCTGAAACATCTGGTATTAGCTGGACGGAACCCTGGACATTTCTGCGCTAGCCCCCCAATACGGGTTGGTTTTCGTATATCGCCGCCCGAGACTCAGTTTCATGGCTAGCTTTTTTATAGTTCGCAAAAAAGCCTATCCCCATACAAAGTCCAATTCCCAGCCCCAAACCTATTCCAGCCCCCAGTGTACCCATTGAAAAGAAACCTAATGCTGCAAGTCCCCCTATAATAAGCAGGCCTCTAATCATTTTAGAAGCTGGACAACTCATAATTTGCAGAAATAAACTTGACGATAGTAACTTTTTCTCATCAGTGGGAGGGATGTCAGGTAAAGTTTTAAGGACGTGTTTATTGAGACATTTGGAGATCTTAAAATGGGGAGCTGAAGCGTCTACGTTATAACTTTGGCTAATAAAAGGAAGATTTATAGCCTGAGAATAACTCTTTAAAACACTATCATAAAACTTGATCTGTATTTTGGCAGAAGATATGATTTTTTTTTCTTCAAGAACCTGTACTAAATAACTTAACTGCTTGTTTTTACCAGTTTCTTGTAACGCCTGAACAGTATTAGAAAAATCCCTTGTTTCTGGGATATAGGAAATTAAAAAAGGATACTTTTGCCCCTTCACGGTGTACACATCTAGAGCTATTCTTGGGGTGTCTTGTGAAACAAGAGTCTCCTCAAAATCTAAGTCCAGATTGAGTATCGCAGACACAAACCCCGCAATATAGGCGGGATTATTATGGTATGCTGCTATTGCACTAATTTGGCTATCATTATGAACCAGGTAATTCTCTATTTTTTCTTTTTTCTGACTTGCTGCATCTATTTTTGCTAACTGGTAATGCGCATTCCTATCATAAGTTGAAGAGTTTATAGGACGACGGCGTACTCTAAAGGTATGAAATTTAGTTAGGGTTTGATCAAAATCAAATATAGAGAGAACTGGGGGCATGAGTTTAAATTCTTTAATTTGTTAATTTAGCATAAACTAAGTGTTTATTTAAATCAATTCTAAAATAATTTACCCTCCGAAATTGTGAAATTAATCAGATTCACTATTTCTTTGATTGGTCGTCCTGAGTTACTCAGCAATTCAATCTATCACAATAAAAAATTATTAAATTCGGTCCAAATCTGTTTTTGTAAGAGCGCTCGTGGCATTTCCAGTATTTAATGTTGCTTTTGGCTCAATTAACATGACATGCACCTCTTCTTCTGCTACGGGCAAGTGCTCAACCCCTTTCGGAATGATAATAAATTCACCTTCTTTTAAAATAACATCATGATCTCTAAATTTTATTAAGAGGTTTCCCTTAATTATAAAAAATAGCTCATCTTCATTATGATGTTTATGCCATACAAACTCACCTTTGAATTTTGCCAGCTTTACGTGAGAATCATTCAGATCACCTACTATCTTTGGTGACCAATATTCATTAAATAAATCAAATTTGTTTTCTATGTTAACTGTTTGCACAGAAAAAAGCTCCTCTATGATTTCATATCAGGTTAAGGAAAAAATAATGTTTACCCTATACGAACATTCTAGCTCGCAGGCACTAATAAAGTTGTTTTAGAAATATCCAGTTGTTCAGCTATTTTTTACTGGAATAATACCATTTTTCTAAAGTACTGCAGCAATGGCTGCTTTTTCCCGACTACGTTCACGAATTAACTCTCGCATAAGCTTTTAGATCTTTAGAGCGTTCATTTTGAGAGAATGATATATCCTCAAGCATCTGCCAATGCTCATCAACTATTTGAATAGTTTTCTATTGTATTATTCATCTTCAATCCATTTTTAAGAGCTTCATAAAATATTGGGTTTTACCGCATATCATCCCAAACTGGCAATGAGGCTTGGGCCATATTTTTTATTTAAAAAGGAACCGTACACACAGGGCATTGATTGTGTTCGACAAAATTATCATGAGTATTTATATTTTAAATATGTTGATGATATTCCGCTGCGTAAAGCACTATGCGCCCGAGCTTAAAAAGCGGGTAGACTGGCCCAAAAATGCGATGTAAGGCGATGGCATTTAGATGAAACGTATATCAAGATAAAAGGCGAATGGAAATATCTCTATCGCGCAATTGATGAGCAACGCAATACCATTGATTTTTATTTGTCCCATTGACGCAAACGGTTTCCTAAAAAACTAATTAGGCGGTGACACTCATTGGAACGAAAAGGTATCTAAGCCAGAGTAAATTATTTAGTCTTCTGATAAAACGACTTGAGTGTTATATTTCGTTCGATTGAGGCAAAAACTACTTCGAAACTGTTTTATATTAGGTTCGTTGGCAAATACTCTTCTTGCAAAGTCATTATAATCGTTCATATCTTTTACATGAATAATGAGTAAATAATCCGTATCGCCTGATACAAAATAGCATTGCATTATTTCGGGTTCCTCAGACATTTTTCGTTCGAAATGAGCCAATAGGTCTTCTCTTTGCTTTTCTAAGGTAATATTTACAAAGACAATTAATGGCTTGCCCACTTTAAAAGGATCGACTAAAGAAACATCGTTGAGAATAATCCCTTCATCACGTAAACGCTTTACTCGCCTGAAACAAGGAGGTGCTGAAATCCCAACTTTCTCTGCAAGTGCTTGATTTGTAATCTGATTGTCCGTCTGAAGAATATTGAGAATTTTTCTGTCTGTTTTATCTAATAATTCATTTTCACAATTTTTATTGGTCAATTTTAAATGAGTTGAGTTGAGAGTCTTTTTCATATATTACCCATTTTATAAAAAAAACATTATAAAAGGTAATTTTTATAATATAAATAAGAAATTTATTTATTTAAATTTCATGATAGATTATTTTCTCCTAAAACGCGGAGAAAATTGTGATTACCATAAGATTGGCTAATATTGATGAGGTTATAACTTTAAATGAACTCATTACCCTATCGGCAAGAGAATTAAGCAGAGATATATATTCAGAGCAAGAAATTGAAGGGGCAATCCAGTACGTATTTGGTGTAGATACTGAATTGGTTAAAGATATGACTTATTTTGTTATTGAAAAAGATGGAGAAATAGCCGGTTGTGGTGGGTGGAGTAAACGTAAAACGTTATTTGGTGGTAATCAATTTCCAGGTCGAGAAGAGGCTACGTATCTCGAGCCCTCAAAAGAGGCTGCCAAAATAAGAGCCTTTTTTATTCATCCCAAATTTGCTAGACAGGGTTTAGGAAGTATGCTTCTAAAGCATTGTGAACATGAAGCACTTTTAAATGGATTTACTCAATTTGAAATGATGGCCACACTTCCCGGAGTGAAGCTATACACTACCTTGGCTTATAAAGCAGTTTGTGAGGAAGTTATAACGCTTCCTAATAATGTTTCTTTGAGATTTGTACGTATGATGAAAATTTGAAAGAATGAATACTAGTTGATAACGTCTCAATATTTCGATTAACAGAGCCCCAAATATGACTTTTTTAATCCAAAATAACCTCCCAAAAGTCGGATGTCTATAATTTCGAATAGTTCAATTCAAACAATGTAGGCTAGTTAAGATGTAATTTGAGATTTTCAGCGGATTGCCATCAATATTAAATCTTTGGGGAATGACGTCCTTTAAAACAGATCATATTCTGCCTTTTTACAAAAATCATAACTTAACTATAATATTTTCGACAGAATCGGAGAATTGCTGCAGATAGGAAAATGATTGGCATTATCCCCCATCAGCAGAGGTAGAAGTATCATCAGAGGGTCGGGATGTAAAAAAATACGCAGAGAAAACAACTAACTCACCACAGGATGATCGAAATTTAAATAAATCGTAGAAATATAAGCATGTCTTGGCAACTTTTATGCTATTATGATTTTTTTAAGTGCTCGTTTTTAGATGAATCTCACTATTTAGAAGAGGTAACGAATGAAAAAAAATATGCTTGGTATGACGTTCCTTATTTTATCTTGTTCGACATTTGCCAGTGGAGTTCATATAGAAAAATTAAGTGCAAGAGGAGAAAAAAATATTTCTTTTCGCACAATCATCAACCCCTTTGGAGGCGCCCTTTCAGAAGCGCGGTCTATTGCAAAGAAAAAATTAATTCAGAAGTGTGCAGCACAGTTTAATGGAAGAATTATTGGAAAGATTGAGTATAAAACAATAAGATTTGATGAAGGTATTATGGCGGCGCGAGTAAAGGCTGACGGGAATTGTGAATATGGAAAGCACTCTAAATCAGCTACCTTAAAGCAGAACAAAAAGTAAAAAAGAAATCAGAGTGCGCATGGAAAAATGAGTTTAATGTCCCAAAAAATTCTTAATAGATTATTCTTGAGGTCTTTATGACCTAAAGCTAAAAGATGAAACTTGTCAAAAAACTTTTAAATAACTGATTAAGATCTAATCTTATTGATTTGAAGCATTGACTTGCTAATATTCAAAAAAACACATTTATAATTTAATGAAAAAATATAGGGAGCAACCTAATTTTCTAGGTTCTTTGATTAAAGCCGTGTAATTGTTAAATCCCAACATCACTATCTGAACACTCAATTTATACACAGAATGAGTTCATTAACTCAAGTATTACAAATAAATACGTACTCTCATTATTGGCACGAGTTTTTGAACCAATTTAGTTTAAAAAACAAATGTTTACCTCTCTTTTATTTACATTCCACAAACCTATCGTTTTATGGAATAAACAATACGGTCTATAATCCATACAAATATCATAATATAAAAAACAAACTAAAAATTGGTAGGGACATTCAATTTATTTTCTAGATTTGATAAAGAGTAGATGTAGCGACTGAGGGCAAAATGAAAAGCAGACTCTAATTAAGCAGTTATTACTATTGGATATTGTTTCAAACGCTTAAATACTTGAAAGCATCACTAATTTTACTGTCATTTGAAGGGATAACCATGCCAATGCCACATCAACGATATCTTGAAGAAGCTATAAAAGAAGCACGACAAAGTCTTGCTCAGGGAGGGATACCCATTGGTGCTATACTTGTTTATCAAGACAGGATCATTGGGCGCGGACATAATCAACGAGTTCAAAAAGGAAGCACCATATTACATGGTGAAATGGATGCAATAGAGAATGCGGGTAGACAGCAAGCTAAAGTTTATGAGCAATCTATTTTATATACCACTCTTTCTCCTTGCATCATGTGCAGCGGAGCCATCCTTCTTTATAAAATTCCTTATGTTGTGATTGGAGAAAATCAAACCTTTATGGGTGAAGAATCGCTATTATCATCACGTGGTGTCAAACTTGAGGTCTTACAAAATAAAGAATGTATCACCATGATGAGACACTTCATTGCTCAAAATAGAAAGTTATGGAGTGAGGATATAGGCGATTAATTTAGCTTCTTATAGGCTTTATTTTAGGGTTCAACAAACCATCCATCTCTGTCCTACTACAGAAAATGTCAGAGCTACTGTTAAAGTTATAATTAAAAGTAACTTTATTTTTCTTAAATTTTTTGAAAATGCTTACTAACTGCAAGTGTCCAGCTATCAATTAGGTCATGCCTTAACAATAAAAACAGAAGAACAATATATCGAGATTATTTAGGGCTATTTTAGAGATATCCAACACATTCACACTGAATTATTAATAACTGAACTAGATATCCGCAGTTAATTGAATTTGAAATGCATAAGCGCTCAAACAACGTAGCTATTCCTCGTCAAGATTGCCCCCGCAAAGGGAAAGCGCATTCAATTCAATTTTTGCCGCGAGAAGGTTTATTTGGGATAGTATTACTAGGGTGGTAGTGTTTAAATAAGTATTAGCTTTCTAAAATTGTTATAATTTGATTTCAGGAAATTAGGATATGTATAAATTTCTAGATTTTTTTAAAGACAGTAAAGGTCAGATTGTTATATTCCAAACACCTAATTTGCCGCTCATTTGCTGGCTGCTACTTACACTATTCAATTTGCTGTGGAGCAATAATCAGCCCAAAATCCATAATTTTTTTAACTTACTCAGTTTTGGATTTATCTTTACATGGTCATGGCTAGAGATAACAAGCGGTGTGAACTATTTTCGCAAAGCACTTGGTCTGCTAGTCATTATTATGGCAGTTGTTTTTAAAAGTTAGTCATAAAAGTCTTCATGAATCGCGCATTAACCGGGTGCAAAACCTTGCGCATTAGCATGTGCACGTATTACCTGGAATGATTGTAAAAAATTAAGATAGAGATTGGCTGATTAAAAATAGTTATAAATTTATTATTATCCAATTCAAGTGCTATACTTACTTTAACCAGCAGGGTAAGATGTTTGAACCGATAAGCTTTCTATGGAGAGCGTTCTGTTGTCAGCGTTGTGCTATATCACGTTAATCGTGGGAAGCCTGAACTGACACGTTTGTTCCCCACCTTAACCCCAGGGTTCAAAGTCTTGTTCTGCTGGATTCATTTATTACCTCCTTTGTCTACTAAGTCGATTGTAATACTCCGATGTCCATTTGTTCTGATTAATAGACTTCCTTTCCCACCGTTTTTGGCTTTCCATTATTATTAAAAAATAATGAGCTTTAGCTAATGTAATATTGCCGATTTCAAAACCTTATAAATTGGATAAATTGAGCTCTGTAGATGAGCCCAACCTAAAAGTCCTTATAAAACTGCCACGGTTTTGCAACGACGACTCGTTATGTTAGAATGAAAACTAAACAAAAAGGAATCAGATAGTAGCCTATGAATTTTTGCACACTTGGACTTGCTGTCATCGAAACTGAAGCACAAGCTGTCTTTGAACTAACCCAACGTATTGATGAGCGATTTGCCAAAGCCTGTGAATTACTGCTTGCCTGCAAAGGGCGAATTGTTGTTACAGGAATGGGAAAGTCAGGGCATATTGCCAATAAAATTGCCGCAACATTGGCAAGTACAGGTAGCCCTTCTTTTTTTATGCACCCAGGTGAAGCCAGTCATGGAGACTTAGGAATGATCACCCGCCAAGATGCGGTGATTGCTATTTCTAACTCAGGTAATACCGCCGAGCTCGTAACCCTGCTTCCCTTATTAAAACGTATGGAGATACCCTTAATTACTCTAACGGGTAATAGCGAATCGATTCTCGCCCGTACTGCAGATGTAAATTTGGATGTGAGCATTAAACAAGAAGCCTGCCCTTTAGGTCTCGCACCAACTACAAGCACCACGGTTGCTTTAGTTATGGGGGATGCCTTAGCTATTTCTCTATTACAGGCCCGTGGGTTTAGTGAAGAAGATTTTGCTTTATCACATCCAGGAGGCTCTTTAGGTAAGCGTCTATTACTACGCATTGATGATATTGCTCATCAAGGTCATGAATTGCCCTTAATTAGCGAACATGCGACAGTCAGCGAAGCACTCATTGAAGTCACGAATAAAAAACTCGGGATGACTTGTGTTACAGATTCTAAAGGTTATCTCGTTGGTGTCTATACCGATGGTGACATTCGCCGCACCTTAACCCGACAATGTGATATAAATACTACTCCACTTAAAGACGTAATGACGCGAAACGCACGTACTATTCGTCCGGGAGTTCTTGCGGCAGAAGCGCTAGCCGTAATGCAAAAGCATAGCATTACGTCATTAGTTGTAGCGGATGAACATAACCGCCCTGTTGCAGTCGTTCACCTTCATGATTTGTTAAAAGCAGGTGTTGTTTAAATGAATAAATTAATCGAAAGAGCACAAAAAATTAAATGCCTGATTTGCGATATGGATGGTGTGCTCACTGATGGCCTCTTATATATTGATAATCATTTTAATGAGCTTAAGACCTTCCACATTCATGATGGCGTAGGTTTAAAATTACTTATGGCAGTAGGAATTGAAGTTGCCGTAATTACTGGTTCCCGTAATGCGGTCGTAGATCACCGCATGCAACAATTAGGCATCAAGCATTACTACAAAGATCAGTTAAATAAGCAAGACACTTATGAACAATTGAAGAAAACATTAAATCTTGAAGACGAACAATTTGCTTATATTGGCGATGATCTTCCGGATGTGCCGCTAATAAAAAAAGTAGGTTTAGGCGTCGCTGTAGCGAATGCCCTACCGGCAGTTAAAGAAATAGCCGTTTGGCAAACTGAACATTCTGGAGGTCGTGGAGCTGTCCGTGAATTATGCGACCTTATTCTCAACGCGCAAAACAAAGTGGATTTGGCGATAGAAGGATATCTAAAATAATGAATGCAGCAAAACAAGGTCTTTGGCTTTTCCTCATGCTCGTTGCCCTAGCAGGTTCCGGCTGGTATTACAGTCATTCCTCAAACATCCTGCGCTTGGACAGTGAAACTTTAGCCAACTCCGTTGACACCACCATTTCTCGTGTGAAAGTACGCCAATTTGATGAAAAAGGCTCGCTAACAACTCTTCTAGCAACGCCTAAGATGCGACACGTTCAAAAAGGTGATGTATATTTTTTCCAAAAACCGCATATTTTAGTAAGCCAAGAACAGCAGCCGCCTTGGGATATCCGCTCAAATCATGCTAAATCTTTTGAAGGTGGTCAGCGAATCGTTTTTATCGGTGATGTCATTGTCCATCAAACCCAGGGGGATAATGTTCAAGGGAGTACCTTAAAAACTGAAGAGGTAACTTATTATCCTAATGAGAAAAAAGCATCTACCGATCTGCTTGTAACCTATGAGCAACCAGGTAATATTATTCAGTCCAAAGGAATGAATGCGTACCTGGATGAAAAAAGAGTAGAATTACTTCATCAAGCACGAGGAAGCTATGCTCCAGCAAATGGTTAAAGGTATTTTGTATAGTGCGGTATGCGTTTTGGCATGCCCCAGTTATGCCCTGCCCACCGATAAAGAACAAGTAATGCACGTGCAGGCGGATTCAGCAGATTTGAACCAACAAAATCATAAAGGCGTTTATATTGGTAATGTGGAATTAATACAAGGCACGACCAATTTACAGGCCGCAAAGGCTATTACTAAAGGGAATGAGAAAAACCAGCTGGTTTTAGCAATCGCCAAGGGTAGTGATGGCAAACAAGCACATTATTGGACCACCACCGATCCTAAGAAGCCTCCCATGCATGCCTATGCCGACACAATACGTTACTACCCCTTAACTCACATTATTGAGCTCATTGGAAATGCGCGGGTAGAACAAGGAAATGATTCATTTTCAGCAGCTAAAATACGCTATGACACCATCAAGCAGCATGTCCTGTCTAATGGTGATAAAAAACAAAGAATAACTATAATTTATCATCCTGAAAAGAAATCGCTATGAATTTATTAGAAGCGCGAAACCTAAAAAAATCCTTTAAATCGCGAACAGTAGTCAATGGGGTAAGCATCCACATCAAAAAAGGTGAATGTGTAGGCTTATTAGGCCCTAATGGCGCGGGGAAAACCACCTGCTTTTATATGATCGTGGGTTTACAGTCTTGCGATGAAGGGCAAATTATCATCGACAATCAAGACATTACTTCGCATGCAATGCACCAACGTGCCCGTCTGGGAATTAGCTACTTACCCCAAGAAGCTTCCGTGTTTCGTAAGCTTACAGTAGCTGAAAATATTATGGCTATTTTAGAGCTTAGACCCGATTTAAACGAGCAAGCTCGTGAAGAAAAACTGGATCTGTTACTGCAAGAATTTCATATTACCCATATTAGTAATAGCATGGGTATGGCTTTATCTGGAGGAGAGCGCAGACGGGTAGAAATTGCCCGCGCCTTAGCAATTGAACCCTCATTTATCCTTCTTGATGAACCTTTTGCCGGCGTTGATCCAATTTCCGTCATTGATATTAAAAAAATTATTCAACATTTATGTAATAAAGGCATTGGTGTTTTAATTACCGATCATAATGTCCGAGAAACACTAGATATTTGTGAACGAGCTTATATTGTAAGCCAGGGGAAAATATTATGTGAAGGAACGCCGGAAATAATTCTTTCAAATCAGCAGGTTAGAGCGGTTTATCTGGGTGAAGACTTTACTTTGTAGACTAACATCATGCTACTTATTATCGATAATTATGATTCGTTTACTTATAACCTGGTGCAATATTTTCAGTGCTTAAATCAGGAAGTGCTCGTTTCAACACATGATCAAATAAGCATCAAGCAAATACGTGAATTAGACCCAGACTATCTGGTTATTTCTCCTGGCCCTAAAGGCCCTGATGACGCGGGTATTTCCCTAGCCGCCATTCATGAGTTTCATCAAGAAATTCCCATTTTAGGAGTTTGCTTAGGACATCAATGTATTGCCCAAGCATTTGGTGGTCAAATTATCTCTGCTCCTGAAATCATGCATGGAAAAACATCGCTGATTCAGCATCATCAACGAGGGCTGTTCCATAATATTCCTGTGGGGTTTCAGGCAACCCGTTACCACTCTCTTGCAGTCGAAACATCCAGCTTGCCCGATTGCCTCTCTATAGATGCCTGGGTAGATAACACAATTATGGCAATTTCACATCGTCAATACCCTGTTTTTGGGCTACAATTTCACCCTGAAGCAATTTTAAGTCAGTATGGTCAGCAATTATTAGAGAACTTCTTAACCTATGAAACCCAATCTTCTATTTGAACAGTTAATCGCAAGGCAGGAATTAAATGCTGAACAAATGCATGATGTAATTCATGCCTGCATGTCTGGTCAATATAATGACCTACAAACCGCTACCTTTTTAGCATTGATGCGCGCTAAAGGAGAAACAGCGAACGAACTAACTGCCGCAGCAAAGGTGATGCAGGAATTAGCTCATACGATTGAATTAGGGACTAATTTAATTGATATTGTGGGTACTGGCGGCGATGGAAAAAATACCTTTAACGTATCCACTGCCTGCAGTTTTGTGGTCGCTGCCGCGGGGGTTTCCGTGGCCAAACATGGCAATCGCTCCGTATCGAGTCGCAGTGGTAGTGCTGATTTACTCGAACAAGCTGGTTTTGTACTTAATCTTTCTGACCCACATATGAAAACGTGCATGCATGAATGCAATCTGGCGTTTTTATTTGCTCCAAGTTACCACCCCGCCATGCAACACGCCCGTACAGCCCGCCAGCAATTAGGTATTCGTACCATGTTTAATCTATTAGGGCCACTAATCAATCCTGCACGCGTAAAAAGACAAGTTGTTGGAGTTTTCTCAACAAGCTGGCAGAAACCTTTAGCCACGGTACTTGCGAACTTGGGAAGTGAACGTGCCTTAGTGATTAGCTCCCAAGATGGTTTGGATGAAATTAGTATTGCTGCGCCCACCCAAGTGGTTGAATATTATCAAGGTGCTTTCCAGGAATGGTCGATTACCCCCGCTGATTATGGTATCCACCATAGTTCACTTGATGAAATTATTGTGGACTCACCAAGTCAAAGCTTAACAATTATCCAATCTATTTTCTCAGGAGCAAAAGGAGCTCCCCGCGATATGGTATTGCTAAACTCTGCGGCAGCAATTTACTGCGCCAAAGAAGAGCTTTCATTTACCCAAGCTATAGAACACGCTCAGGAAGCGTTAGATAGTGGTAGAGCCGCACAACGTTTCCAACAACTTTGTCAATTAACTCAAACTTTAAATAAAGAATCACATTATGAATAGTGTTTTAGAACGCATTGCCCAGCATAAATTAAATGAAGTCGCCCAAGCTAAAAAAACACGCCCTCTAAGCTCATTAGAATTACCCCAATGGGAGCGCCGTGATTTTGTTGCTGCCTTAAAAGAGAGCACAACCCCAGCTATCATTGCCGAAATTAAACGTGCCTCGCCGAGTAAAGGCTTGATCAGAGAAGACTTTGATGTAGCGCAAATCGCGGAAATCTACGCGCAGAATGGGGCGCGTTGTTTGTCCGTACTGACGGATATTGAGTTCTTCCAAGGCCATCCCAATTACTTAGCCCTTGCGAAATCACATTGCAACTTGCCAATATTGCGGAAAGATTTTATCCTCGATGAATACCAAATTTATGAAAGCCAATCTCTAGGCGCAGATTGTATTTTATTAATTGTTGCCTTACTCGATGATGTACAGCTCGCTGATTATTGTCAGTTAGCTCAAGAGCTAAATATGGCCGTGCTTGTGGAAAGTCATACCCGCGAAGAGTTAGACCGCGCCCTGCATTTACCCACACCACTAATGGGAATAAATAACCGTAGTCTGCATACCTTTAAAACAGACATTCAATTAAGTATTAATTTAAAGGACGTAGTTCCACAAGATAGAATAGTTATTACTGAAAGTGGTATTAATACCCACGCGGATATAACCTTAATGCAAGCGAATGGGATTAATACCTTCTTAATTGGGGAAAGTTTAATGCGAGCGGCTGATATTGGCTCAGCGTTACGACATTTGATAACTGGAGCCTAAATGGGCTGGGCTGTAAAGCCCAGCAAAAGATGTCTCTCTTCCTATTATTGAGCCTAATGCGGCACTATGCACCCCAGCCTTCTAAAAACCACATTAGAACTCAATAGGGTTCATAGATCTAACCTATATTTCACTGCCTTTTAATCTCCAGACGGCTCTGGCGTTTTCACCGGTTCCGGCTCTGGAAGATTAGGATCCCCTGGCTCAATAGGTTCTGGATTTGATGGATATTCATCAGGAGAGTCAGGAATCTCATTAGGCTCAGGTATTTCGTCACTGTTTTTCAAAATAGCTCCTTATTATTTGCACTCCGTAGCTAAAGTATAGCAAAATCGAGTTTTTCCTAAAAAAGGTGTTTTATACATGAAAGTAGCTGTAATTACCGGCGCTGCCAATGGTATAGGCTTAGCATTAACTCAAGTTCACTTAGAACAAGAAAATACTGTGGTTATGGTTGATAGAGACCGCTCTAAGCTTAATCATGAAGCAGAGCTTCTGCAAACTCAATTTCCAGGAAAAATTCTTGCCATTGCTTGTGATGTCACTCAGGCAGATGAGGTAATCGTTCTAGCTCAACAAACACAGCGTGAATTAGGTCGTATCGATTGGCTTTATAATAATGCGGGGATTATTGGCCAACTAGCCCCAGTTTGGGATTTAAATGCGGAGCAGATCAAACAAGTCATGAATGTTAATCTGCATGGGATGATCCATGTAATCCAAGCCTTTACCCCCTTTTTATTTCAACAAAGTTTCCGATCACACATTATTAATATGGCAAGCTTATACGCTTTATGCGCTGGCTCACAAACTGCCCCCTACTCCATGTCCAAACATGCGGTTTTGGCTTTATCAGAATCTTTATATTTTGATTTGCATCGCTTAGATAAACCGGTTGATGTCTCTGTAATATTTCCATCATTCACAGATACTGGATTACTCTCCAATCCTGGAGAAGGCCAATCAAGCTTGCATGGCGCATTACAATCCTTATTAGCTCATTCACGCCCAGCAATGGATATAGCGCAGCATATTGTGCACGAAGTCGCTCTGAAAAAATTCTATATTTTCCCGGATAAAGAAGTTAAAGGGTATTGTGACGAACGGACTCAAGCGATGCTAGATCAAGAAAATCCTCATGCGACCAATGTTGAAAAATTAATGACGGCTTTAATCAAGCGCCAAGAATCTCGTAAAGTATCTTAATATAAATCAGTAACATACGAACGAAATCCGTCGGGTTTCATTCGTATGCTTCAAGTTCTATATAGGTAGATACGTTCAGTGTAGTGAAGATTAATAAGACATTTGCATGATGTACGCAAAACAGAATTAATGCGGTTTGTGACGCTATTCACAGAGCTTGTTTATCCCTTCATGCTACGGATACCGCGGTCAAGCCGCGGCAATTAGGAAGGATTAGTGGTTGCAAGCGACGATGCTATCCTACTATTTTTTCGCAAAAATGGATTTAACCCAACATCTCCAATAACTCCCGGCGAAACATATGGTAATCCACCTCTAGGGCATGACGCATATGTGACATAAATCGGTAATGGGGCTTATTCATTTCCTGATCAATTTTCTGATGCAATTGTTCAGGTCGTTTCAATGTCCCCATAATGATGCGCGCAACAATCTTCGATTGATGATCCGCTAATGGCCAGATACAACCTTGTGGTTGGCATAAACCAATAAAATAAAGATTATCCAAATCCGCATGCATCATTTTACGATACAATGGCACCTTCGTTGAGTCACTAAAATCGATCAATTGCTTATCAAAAAAGGGAAAGCTGATTTTATAACCAGTGGCAAAAATTACCGTATCAAACTCAAGCGTCTCCCCATTCGTAAAATGTACCTTTTTGTCTTCAAAATGGGTAATCCCTGGTTGTGGACGTACTTTTCCATGACGAATAAAGTACAATAACTCAGAATTAATCGTTGGATGAATTTCCAAAGGTCCGCAATCAGGATTAAGCAACTTATACTTAGCATACCGGCCCTGTAATACTCGAATGACCAGCTTAAAAAGCTTTTGGCGCATCCCAGCAGGCATCCATCGAGTTTTCGCAACCGCGTCATCCGTTGGCTTACCAAACACAAACTTTGGAAAAATATTATAACCACGGCGCATGCTAATATAAGTTTCAGGAGATACGCGTGATATTTCTACCGCCACATCACAAGCCGAATTGCCACCCCCAATAACCAAAACCCGCTTGCCTGCAAAAACAGAGGCTTTCTTATATTGGTGTGAATGAATTATCTCACCATCGAACTGGCCGGGATATTCTGGCATAAATGGATCCCAATGATGCCCATTAGCGACCAAAAGGTAATCGAAAGTAGCCTCATGAACTCCCTGCTCATCTTGATAGGTTACCTGCCATTGTTTTTGGCTGTTTTGCTCGACCTTTAACACAGAGGTGTTAAAACGAATGTATTTTTCTAGATCAAAATGACGTGCATAATTCTGAAAATAAGCCAAAACCTGCCTATGCGAAGGATAGTCAGGATAGGATTCAGGCATTGGGAAATCTTCGAATTGGGACCAACGCTTTGAACTAATAATGTGGGTTGTTTCATACACACTGGAATGATCGTTGTCTTCATCATAGACCCAGTTACCACCTATTTGATTATTTTTTTCAAATACAGTGATCTGAGAAACCCCTTGCTCTTGCAAGTTTTTAATTGCGGCAAGCCCACTAGGACCCGCACCAATGACACAGACTCGCGGCTGACAAATACCCTTAGGCTTTTGCTCTATTTGCATTACTTGTTACCTTTTTAACTTCTTCCATTATCATTGCTTGTACCACGGGATGTTTATCAATGGTGAAATGATTAACATTTACCCCTTTGATTTTTGTAACATCAATGTTGTCTATTTGAGTTTTAGCAGCATCAATAGCTCGAAGTTTTAAACCACTAAACATGGGTACATAGCCTGTTTTGTAAAAGTTCATTGCATGCTTCACATTAGGCGGCACAACGGTTTGAGACACCGCATCAATAGTAACAAGCAAATCAACAGGGACTCCTGCTTTATTTAAATTACGTGCCACCTTGATTTGTTCATTAGCGCCTAAAGAATGTCCAACAAGAACGATCGGCTTAGGATTTTTATGCGTGTAATAATTAGTAATAAGAGTACGAGATACAGCACCAGCATTATACCACATGCCACTTGGAGCAGGGATGTGGTAAGTCGCCTCAACAGAGTCGCTTAACTCTTGCATACCCGTACTGAAAACCCCTAATCCCCCCAGCATGGTATGAACTTCACCACGGTAATGTTTAGCGTTTTTGTCCTGCGCTACTTTTTTTCCCGTAGCATTAGTTTGTACTGGAGGCTTTTTCTTAGCCGAATGGTATCTTGCACCCGACAAGTCAACACAGCTTGCCATGGAAAATGCGGCAAACAAGCAAAAAGATGCTTTGAAGAAATTAGTTTGACTACTGTTCATTTTTATTTTTATTAAGGTTTTATCGAATCCTTTGATGATAACGTATATGGTGGCGATTGCCAATATTTGTACGGCATTAACCCGCATCTACAGAGGATCGTTACGGTTAATTTTTCCTGCCCTAACCAGTAATTCTGTTTGGGATGCAAATCATAGTTTGTTAAGATATGTGTTCCTTTTTTAGATTGTGAATAATTTTTATGGAAACACAGGTTTCAGTACTTACTGTCAGCCAGCTTAACAGACAGGTGAAAAGTTACCTTGAAAATGAGCTAGGAATTGTTCATGTAGAAGGAGAGATTTCTAATTTAAGTAAGCCTGCATCGGGACATTTTTACTTTACCCTAAAAGATAGCGGTGCCCAAATCCGTTGCGTGTTTTTTAAAAATCGGCACTTTGGCTCTTCCGCCGCGAAACTGTGTGATGGTCAACATCTAGTTGCCAGTGGCCGCTTAAGCCTTTATGAGGCCCGCGGAGATTATCAACTAATCGTTGACCAAATAACCGAAGCAGGTCTTGGTGCTTTGTATCAACGTTTTGAAGAGTTAAAAAACAAGCTCGCGAAGGAAGGACTTTTTGATCCGGATAAGAAAAAAGCACTTCCTAGGATGCCAAAAACCATTGGGGTGATTACCTCAACAACTGGAGCCGCAATTCGTGATATTTTATCAACTTTAGCGCGACGCTATCCCTTAGCTAAGGTATTTATTTATCCAAGTGAAGTCCAGGGAGCTGGAGCGGCGCTGCAACTGATTAAAGCAGTGCAGCGCGCCAATACAGAAAAACGCTGTGACGTACTCATTCTTGCACGTGGCGGTGGAAGCATTGAAGATTTATGGGCATTTAATGATGAACAATTAGCCCGACAAATTGCCCAAAGCAGCATTCCACTGGTATCCGGTGTAGGGCACGAAACCGATTTTACCATTGCTGATTTCGTTGCGGATTACCGTGCTGAGACCCCTACTGCGGCAGCGACTGCCGTCACTCCGGACTCTCTGGAACTATTAAGAGCATTAAATCATGCAATGTTACGTTTGCAAGAGGCCATCCATAGGCACCTACAGCAAAACCAAATAAAACTTCGCCATTTAATGGATAAGATTTCTTCTCCACAAAAAACCATTTTAAGCTATTGGCAAACCACTGATTATTTGGAACGACAGTTAATTTCAAGCATGAACCAAATCATCAAACAAAAAACTCATCAATTGCATTTAGATACTCATCAATTAAATAGACACAATCCGAAGACGCAAATTCAATACGCGCAAAATCAATTGCAACAGAAAACCCAGCAACTAACCCAACAGATGCAAAACAAGCTGAGCCAGCTCAAGTTTCACCTGCGAACACAAATGTCTACCTTGCACGTAGTAAGTCCCTTAGCTACACTGGATAGAGGCTACGCAATTGCTACACTAAAAGATAAGGTGCTTTTTTCTGCTGAACAAACCCAAATTGGCGATTCAATTGAAGTGCGTTTAGCCCAAGGCAAACTTTCATGTGAAATAAAAAATATTAAAGGATTAGAGCAAGACCATGCTTGATGAATTGATTGACAGCCTTAATTTAATTATTTACCAAACAAAAATGAATAGTTCCATATTAGCTACTATTGTAATTACTCTGTGGAGCATCTTTTTTATTACACGCCTGGATCGTCGCCTGTTATTACTGGGAATTATACCAAGGCGTCTCAAAGGCATACCCGGAATACTTTTTTCACCCTTATTGCATTTGAATTTCAACCATCTATTTTTTAACTGCATCCCATTAGTTGTATTAAGTAATTTTATTTTAATTAATGGTCTGTCTTATTATATTGCTGTAACGCTGATCATTACCCTAATCACGGGGATCTGTGTATGGTGTTTTGCCAAGCCAGGCGTGCATGTTGGAGCAAGTGGCGTTATAACAGGTTACTGGGGCTTTTTGGTTCTTAATCTATATCAGACCGGTACCGTAACCACGATTATTTTGGGCCTGCTCAGTGTTTATTACTTTGCCGGTATCTTCTTGGGCATATTTCCAGGAAAGAAAGGCGTATCGTGGGAGTCTCACTTTTTTGGTTTATTGGCGGGACTGGCTACGAGTTATTTGTTTACTTACTACCCGAATTATGTACAAATATTTCAATAGCCACCGTAGGTTAGGATGTTAAACCAGCAAATCCAACCAGATTCACGCCCAATGTTGGGCTTGACAGTTCAGCCTTCATTATAATGAAGCCCTCTCGGCCCTTCTTCACTCACCTCAATTTGCCTATTGTCCCTCGCACGGAACATAACAATTCGCGAATGATATTTCTCTACTGTGCGTCGGTGTGCAATACTCACTAAAGTCGCGCCAGTTAACTCCTTTAACGTACGATAAACATGTTCTTCGCTCTGTTCATCAAGAGCGGAGGTTGCTTCATCTAAAAAGACCCAATCTGGTTTTTTAAGTAAGGCGCGAGCAAACGCAATTCTTTGTTTCTGTCCTCCGGATAATTCACCATCCCATACACACTTTTCATCTAATCTAGAAATGTAATCTTGCATTCCCCCCACTTTATTCAAAACCATGACGTATTGTTCTTCCGTATAAGTCTCTACCGGGTCAGGGTAAGCTAAAACTGCTTTTAAAGTATCATGAGTTAAAGTAGGCGTTTGCGGTAAAAAGCATAATCTTTTTCCCGAGGGCAATAAAATTACTCCATTACCATAGCTCCAAGTACCAGAAATCGTCTTAAAAAACGTGCTCTTACCCAGGCCCGAGTCTCCTTTGATTAAAACATCCTCCTCAGGTGTGAACTTTAAATTAAGGTTGGACATGATATGTGTCGTACTTGTAGCCTGGGGATGCAGAATATTTAAGTGCTTAACTTTAATGGTGTCTTTATCATGCTCATTTCTAATAATTAATTTAGGATGCGCGTTTAATCCCTCTTTCTCTAAAGAAATTTGTAACTCAGTAATTCGCTTAATACTCGTTTTATATTTGGCCAACTCATCATAAGCCCATACAAACCAACTAAGTGATGAGTTAACTTGGTTAAAGGCCATACCAACCTGTATCAATTGCCCAATTTCAATAAGCCCTGCAAAATACAAGGGCGCGGCGATTAGTGTAGGTAAAAGTTCAGCTAATTGGGAATAGAAATGTTGAAATGCATCTAACTTTAAGCCTATACCCAGTTTTTGATTGGCACGAAGATTAATCTCTTTAATTTTATTTTTTATTGCTATTTTATAATACTGCTCGGCATGTTCTTCTGCGATATTTTCAGCTTCCTTCTGCACCTCAGCAATATTTTGGCGTAAATCTGCTTCTGCTTTTTCAGCATTATGATTGGTTTCAGCCATTGATTTTGCTATCGAATTGGCAATCAGCGTAGCAGTCATTGCAGCCATTAAAGCGGTCCAGAATAAATAACCCGGAATCACAATAGTTACGCCTAAAACAGGAACGGATAAAGCCCCGCCAACAACCCATAAAGTACCCGCAAACATCACAAAGCTAAGCACTGATTTTAAAAAATCACTGACCAATTCAATAGTTAGCTTGACGAAAATTTTCACATCTTCTTGAATGCGTTGAGCGATATTATCAACTTTGGATGAAAATCGTTTTAAATCTAAGTAATTATTTTCACTAGCAAAAAACTTATTAATTATTTTATCTGTTAACCAGGCGCGCCAAAAGATAGATAACCTACCCATAAAATAATCTTTTAAGATGTGCACACCTACGTAAATACCAACAATGAACGCAAATTCCCCTATTGAAAAAAGAAAAGGAAGAAGTGCCTTTGCGGTTAGTGCCTGCCAAAACCCCGCAGATAACCACGCCATAGCAGCCGTCAGCCCAACAAGGGAAATGGTGCACAAGCTAATTCCTAATAAATAAAGCCAGGCACGCAGCTTTTCATCAGAATTAATAAAATAATCTTTAATTAAACCCCAAGTAGTGTTCCATAAATATTGGGATCCCATAAAATTAGGCAATTTATTGGACATGATTACGTTCGGGAGTTTTTAGGGATACTTCCATGTTAATTTCATTTTAAAAAAAATCAACTATTGCCCAAAATACACTAAATTTGCTCATTTAAAGAGACAATTTTCCTTGTTAAACCAGGCTACACTTGCTCTAAAGTCTATGCTATTCTAGGGTTAATAAATCATCAGAGAAATCAAGATGCTATCATTTAAAAGACTATTTCTCGTAGGCGCATTGAGTCTACTAGTTACCCCTATATTTGCGAAACAAAATCCAAGCGCCTGTTGTGGTGGGATGGGCGGCATCAGCTATTGTGACTCATCTGCCGGGCGTATGGTATGTAATAATGGCTTTTACTCTACCTGCTTTTGCACTCCACATGCGGTGATGGATTTGCAACTGATCCGTGGTTGTTGCTTATGGAAAGGTGGTGTTGTAAATTCGCTTACTGCCCCTAATGGCCTTGTTGTTTGTAATGACGGTTCTGTTTCTGAGGAATGTTCACTACAAACTCCTACAGATAGAATTGCGGCCTGGTAGTTTATAAAATATCCGGGAGATGTATACCCATGATCGATGAAATCCAATCAACCCTTAGCCAGTTAAGACAAGTACAGCCATTGGTCTTATGTCTGACGAATTATGTCACTATGGACTTTATGGCCAATGCGCTTTTAGCCTTAGGTGCAGCACCGTTAATGTCTGAATCACATGAGGAAATTGAAGAACTGGTTAGTATTAGCCATGCACTTTACATCAACATTGGTACACTAAATGAGCCCTTCATGGCACGCGCCCTATACGCTGCTAAGATTGCTAACTATTTAAATAAACCTATAATTCTCGATCCAGTAGGCGCAGGAGCCAGCAAACTTAGAACCTCTGCGGCATTAGAATTACTTCCCTTAGCCAACGTGATTAGAGGAAATGCAAGTGAAATCATTTCATTAGCAGGAGAAAATGGTGCAACAAAAGGGGTTGAATCTTCTGATCCGGTGTTTAAAGCGATGACCAGCGCCCGCACCCTCGCCCAAAAGCATCATAAAATAATCGTTGTTAGTGGCCCTGAAGATTTCATTACCGATGGAAAACAAGAACAAATGCTTACCTTTGGTTCTGAATTAATGCCCCGAGTAACAGGGATGGGATGTACTATGACCGCTGTTCTTAGTGCTTTTGTTGCCTCTAATCCCAATATGTTTCAAGCCTTAATTCACGCTACTGCGTACTTTAGCCTATGTGGTCAGCAAACGCATCAGCAAACCCAAGTCCCAGGCTCATTTAGACAATTATTTATTGATAATTTATATCAGCCCAATTGGGATTTTTTTAATCACGCGATTAAAGGATGCTAGCATGCAGTACAAAGCGTTATCGATAGCTGGATTCGATGGTTCCGGTGGAGCTGGCATTCAAGCAGATTTAAAAACATTCTCAGCCTTTGGTTGCTATGGAATGACCGTACTCACTGCATTGCCAGTGCAAAATACGTGTGGTGTAAGAAATTGCTATGAAATTCCCTTACAAGCTATTGAAGAACAGCTTCATGCTATTTTTGATGACATTAAGCCAGATGCCATTAAAATTGGCATGTTGTTTAATAGTGATATTATCAAGTTAGTGACAGTATTTCTTAAGCAGCATGCTCAGGGCATCCCTATCGTCGTCGATCCAGTTACTATTGCTAAAAGTGGCGATCCACTTTTATTGCCTGAAGCAGTTGATACCCTCATTTCCGAGCTCATGCCATTGGCAACTCTGATTACCCCTAACCTTCCGGAAGCACATACGTTTACCGATTTAAATGCACAATCTGCGGAAGAAATGATTATCGTAGGACAAAGGCTATTAGCTTTGGGGCCTCAACATGTTTTACTTAAAGGAGGCCATTTAACCTCCTACACATCGAATGATCTATTGATGAGCCACAACGGTGACTCTCATTGGTTTGAGAGTCCACGAATTAATTCTAAAAACACCCACGGCACAGGGTGTACCCTTTCCGCGGCCATTACCGCGTGCTTGGCACAAAATATTCCTATGAAAAAAGCATGTGCAATAGCAAAAAACTACCTCTTTGAAGCAATTAAAGCAGCTAAAGACAACAGTGTTGGTCAAGGACATGGGCCAGTGCATCACTTCCATCATCTATGGCCAATTTCATTTACTGAGTTTTAAAGCACGATAGTACTTCCATGCTACGCAATGACTTGTAGGTTGGGCCCATGGCCCAACCTACAATCATTTAAACCGCTAGTTCAGCAGTATGAGAGGATAGATATGTCTTTTCTTTTACAGAGGCTATAGTAGCGGCTTTCTTCTCTAATAGCTCAGCAAATCCCATAGCGCAAATTACAACTAAGATGCTGCCTACCGGTGAATAGCAGAAGATACTATCTGAAAAAGAACCAAAGCATACTGCAATCAGTGGGCCAAGCATGACAAGTCGCGCTGTTTTACTTAATTTAAATGCTAAAATAAACAACGAGCCTATAAACGTCAGGTAGAACATTAGCCCAACAATGCCACCTTCAACTAAGGCAAGCCAGTATTGACTGTGTGGCTCATTAAGCTTCTCCTCCCAACCTGGGACGGGCTTATCGCGATGGAAACTGTATTTAAAATAACCCGTACCGATACCAAAAACAGGGTGCTCTTCAAACAAAGAACGAGCATATTTATGAAATTGCATTCTATACCCTAAAGAGGTATTTTCCTCATGCTTTTTCAAAAACTTAATATCACTAATAAGTATACCCGTACGTAACTGCATTAATGGGCTTGCCAAATAAACCATCCCAATAGACGCAATAAGCAAGGTCACCCCGAGTGCTGCTTTCTTTAAAGAGAACTTTTGAACAATTAAGAAAAGCATTAAAAAGGCATAAATGAAATAACCTGTTCTTCCTGTATTTAGGAAAAATATTTGGTAACTTCCAGCGACTATCATCAACCAACAGTACATACGCTGCCACTTATTGACTTCAGGCTCTAAAGCAATAATCGCCGCAAAATATACTGCTAAAGCAACCATAAATCCTGTAACGATATGATTATGGAACACTTCGCCAGTATCTACGGGGTTATTGATGACAAATAAACTTTTATGCTTTAAATAGGAAATAACACAAGTTATCAACATCGTAGCAAAATAAGCATTAAAAGCCCAACGCCGGGTTTTAGGATTAATAAATCCTACGGCCAGTATTGGTAGATAAAGCGCTTTAGAGTACTTATCAACTACAGTATAACGTAAATGATATGGTGCTTCAGACCATAAACAGCCAATAAGCACATAAGCAAACAAGGCAATACCCGCCCAGCCCCATAAACTATTGTAAGCACCCAGCAATTGATTTCTATAATATGGCGTCAAGAGCAATGCAACTAGCCCAAGGCCGGCCATAATTGATTTTAAGCTGGAACTAATAGGCACAAAAAAAACAAATAAAACAATAAAAAAAGGTGCTATTAATATGCTTTTTTCTTCCGAAAAGAGTTGTTTCACACTAAGTCCTCATTAGCTGTGGTCAGGTTCGGTAATTGCTCGATGTTGCTATCCTGGTATAGTTGCTTGATACCTCGATAAAAGGTACCTTGAGCATTAAACACCGCAAACAAAAAACCAATTCTACCATCCAAAAAACCCCGTTGTAATACATAGCACCTAAAAAACATCCATGAAGTGCTGGCTAGGGTTTTCGCGAAACTTGCTTTTCTTTGTTTTACTATGTAGGTTTTTGCACTGTAAGAAGAATATTTGTTCATTTTGTAAAGCACGTGGCTCACATCTTTAAATGAATGATGCATAATGCAATTTTTAAGTTTTCCGATACGCGCGCCTTCGGGAAGAACAATTTTTTCGTGAACGATATCCGTACTAAAATGTGCTCCATCACGTTTATATAAACGTGCATGGCGTTTAGGACTGGAAGAGTATTTCAAGGGGTGGTTATAGAAGTACATTTGAATTGCAACACGGTATGCATCAGCTTCATCCAATACCATAGCCTGCATTATTTCCTGTTTCAACTTCTCACTTACCGCTTCATCCGCATCAAGATTTAAAACCCAATCGCCCGTGGCTTTTGCTAAAGCCCTCTGTTTTTGGGCCCCGTAACCAGGCCAGTCTGTTGAGTAAACATGTTCTGTATATTCTTTAGCGATTGCAACGGTATTGTCCGTGCTACCCGAGTCCAGAACTATTATTTCATCAGCAAACTGTACTGATTCCAGGCATCTCCTAATATTTTGTTCTTCATTTTTAGCAATTACGGTTACAGTCAATGCCATTTAAACAACGCCCTCTCTATGATCATGGCTATCGAAGTGTAACTTACCATCTTTAACTTTTAATGTCACATGGCCACCATGTATTAATTTACCAAACAAAAGCTCATCGGCGAGTGGTTTCTTCACATTTTCCTGAATTAACCTAGCCATAGGTCTTGCCCCCATTACCTTGTCATATCCATGCTCAATTAGCCATTCGCGTGCAGCTTTGTCTACATCAAAGGTAACGCCTTTATGACTTAATTGCTCATCTAGTTCCATAATAAACTTATCAACAACTAAACCTATAGTCACAGCATCTAATGGAGCAAAATTAATAATGGCATCTAGTCTGTTTCTAAACTCAGGACTAAATTGTTTCTTAATAACTTCCAATCCGTCGTTGCTATTATCCTGAGTCGCAAATCCTATTGAATTGCGAACCAACTCACTAGCCCCCGCATTAGACGTCATTACTAGGATAATGTGTCTAAAATCAGCTTGACGGCCATTGGTATCAGTTAAGGTTCCATGGTCCATAATTTGCAGCAACAGATTAAAGACATCAGGATGCGCTTTCTCTATTTCATCAAGCAGTAAGACTGCATGAGGGTTCTTGGTTACTGCTTCGGTTAACAAGCCACCTTGATCATAACCAACATATCCTGGAGGAGCACCGATTAAACGTGAAACAGTATGTTTCTCCATGTATTCAGACATATCGAAGCGTAACAATTCAATACCTAAAACATTCGCCAATTGACGTGTAACTTCGGTTTTACCCACACCAGTTGGGCCAGCAAATAAGAAGCATCCTACTGGTTTTTGCGGCTCTCTAAGTCCTGATCGTCCCAGTTTAATTGCAGAGGATAGGGCAGTAATTGCCTGATCTTGTCCGTAAACTAAGAGTTTTAAATCACGCTCCAAATTACGCAAGGTATCTTTATCACGTGCAGATACTTTCTTAATTGGGATACGAGCAATTTTTGCAACCACACTCTCGATTTCAGTGACGCTAATGATTTTTTTACGCTTACTCGCGGTGAGTAAGTTTTGATAAGCACCCGCTTCATCAACTACGTCAATCGCTTTATCTGGTAAGAAACGGTCGTTGATGTATTTAGCAGCCAATTCAGCTGCTGCTTTAAGCGCAGGGATGGTGAATTTCACCCCATGATGCTCTTCTAAGCGGCCTTTTAAACCTTTTAAAATTTCAAAAGTTTCATCAATTGACGGCTCAGGAATATCGATTTTTTGGAAACGTCGAGCTAAAGCACGATCTTTTTCAAAAATACCACGGTATTCTTGATAAGTTGTTGACCCAATGCATTTCAATTCGCCATTTGCCAATAAAGGTTTGATAAGGTTAGACGCATCCATCACCCCACCTGAAGCAGCCCCTGCTCCGATAATCGTGTGAATTTCATCGATGAATAAAACTGCACCCTCTTGTTGGCTTAATTGTTTGAGTACCGCTTTCAAACGCTTCTCAAAATCCCCACGGTACTTGGTACCTGCGAGCAAAGCCCCTAAATCGAGTGAATACACAATGCAATCACGGATAGCGTCAGGTATTTCACCGTCCACAATGCGGCGGGCTAAACCTTCAGCAATAGCTGTTTTACCGACACCGGCCTCACCCACCAATAATGGGTTGTTTTTCCTACGACGGCAAAGTACTTGAATTGTACGTTGAACTTCTTCATGACGTCCGATGAGGGGGTCAATCTTACCTTGTTTTGCACGTTTGTTAAGGTTCGTGCAATAGCTCTCTAGAGGAGACTCATTACCTTCTGCAGCGCCCATATCTTCATCCATTGATGAATTCATATTCTCGTGCATATCATTATTTTGGTACTTAGATACACCATGAGAAATGTAGTTAATCACATCAAGACGTGTAATATTTTCACGGCGCAAGAAATATACCGCTTGACTTTCTTGTTCACTAAAAATAGCAGCGAGGACGTTGGCGCCTGTTACCTCGGTTTTACCTGCAGATTGCACATGGAATACGGCACGTTGCAATACGCGCTGGAACCCTAATGTTGGTTGTGTTTCTCGATCTAATTCATCGTCGGGAATTCTGGGAGTGGTTTCATCAATAAATTCAATTAAGTCACGTCGTAACGCATCTATATTGGCATCACATGCCTGTAACACATTTCCAGCAGCTGGATTATCAAGCAATGACAACAATAAGTGCTCAACGGTCATAAATTCATGACGTTTCTCTTTTGCTTCCTTGAATGCAAGGTTCAAGGTGAATTCAAGTTCTTTATTTAACATTGTCGTTGCTCCTCTTCAGCCCACAACAAATTATTCCGGTTCCATGCTAGATAGCAATGGGTGCTGATTCATTCTGGCATATTCATTTACCAGAGCGACTTTAGTTTCTGCGATGTCTCGTGTGAATACACCACACACGCCCTTTCCTTGGATGTGAACCTGTAACATCACCTGAACAGCTGTTTCCTCGTTTAGATGAAAAAAATGTTTCAGTACATCAACAACAAAATCCATCGGCGTATAATCATCGTTGAGCAACACTACTTTGTACTTTCTTGGCAATTTATTTTCTGTCCGTACCTCTGGCTCAGCAACCTTTTGCCTTACAATTTCCTCGATATTTTGCCCGCTCATAACATACAACCTCTTACTATTTTTATAGACTCCCCACAGGCATTTGGCCAGTAAAAACAGCTAATTTTAATGAAAAAATTGACCTTTGGGGTAATCAAAAACATATTGGTTAGATAGCTTCCAGGAAAATGGACAACCTTTGCCCTATTCGCCTATAGCAACTTCGGCCCTTACTTTGTTTCGCGGTAACTTAAGATGGAGCCTGGATGGAGCATAACGCAATCCAGGATCAATGCCTGACTCAACACTTCTCCCGGGTTGCGCTACGCTCCATCCAGGCTACAATTTCTCTTAGCTTTATTGTACAAAAGCAATCACATGTGCTGGATGATTGCATCCGCAAAGCCGGAACTGCTTACTAAAATAGCCCCTTCCATAGTGCGTTGGAAATCATAAGTCACAGTTTTTGCTTCGATTGCACCCTCAGTGCCCTTGATAATTAAATCAGCGGCCTCATTCCATCCCATATGACGTAACATCATTTCCGCAGAAAGAATGATTGAACCTGGGTTCACTTTATCTTGACCTGCATACTTTGGTGCAGTGCCATGGGTTGCTTCAAATACAGCGATTTGATCACTTAAGTTAGCGCCTGGAGCAATACCAATGCCACCAACCTGAGCAGCTAAAGCATCAGAAATATAATCACCATTCAAATTCAAAGTAGCAATAACGCTGTACTCTTCAGGTCTTAAAAGAATTTGTTGTAAGAATGCATCAGCGATCACATCATTGATAATAATTTGATTTCCGGTCTTAGGATTTGTGAACTCCATCCAGGGGCCGCCTTGATATTCTTTAGCACCAAAAACATCACGAGCAACTTGGTAAGCCCAATCTTTAAAGGCACCTTCGGTAAACTTCATAATGTTACCTTTGTGAACAAAAGTTACCACTTTACGATCATTATCAATAGCATATTGAATTGCTGCTTTGATTAAGCGCGTTGTACCTTCTTTAGAAACTGGTTTAATACCGATACCGCAATGTTCTGGGAAACGGATTTTTTTAACATCCATTTCTTTTCTTAAGAATTCAATTACTTTTTTAGCTTCTGGAGAATCTGCTTGCCACTCAATACCCGCATAAATGTCTTCTGAGTTTTCGCGGAAAATAACCATATCCGTTTTCCAAGGCTCTTTTACAGGACTTGGTACACCAGAAAAATAGCGAATAGGACGTAAGCAAGTGAACAGATCCAACTGTTGGCGAATTGCCACGTTTAATGAACGAATCCCACCACCCACTGGAGTAGTTAAAGGACCTTTAATAGAAACTACATATTTTCTTAAGGCATCTAAGGTTTCTTGTGGTAACCATTCATCTGCACCATAAACTTTAGTTGCTTTTTCACCAGCATAAACTTCCATCCAAGAAATTTTTCTTTTAGATCCGTAAGCTTTTTCAACCGCAGCGTCAACAACTTTGATCATAGGAGGTGTTACGTCGACACCAATACCGTCACCTTCAATAAAAGGAATAATTGGGTTATTCGGCACATTAAGAGAATGATCCGCGTTAAGCGTAATCACTTCACCTTGTGCAGGCACTTTGATTTTATCGTACGTCATTGACAACTCCGTAAATTTTAGAGGTAATAATGATAGCACGCTAGAACTTGGAATCCCAAGTCCATTGCGTGAAATTAGTTAGGATAATACGAAAAAATGCAATAGATTTTCTTCAAGGTAAACATTAGTGTTTGAAGTTTATGCGTGCTGCAACATTTTAATCTGTTCTATTAGCTGATCATAGCCCGCTTCCACATTGATGTAGTCATTTTTGGCTAAATAAATAGACAGTGAGCCATCATCCGTTGCCGTAGATTTTTGTAATACTCCATTATAACCTTTGCTTTTTAAACGTAAAAAATCACCAATTTTGGTTACCAGGTAAAAATTTCGATAATAGTTTCTCGGCACCATATGAATAGCTTGCGCATCATGTTGTAAGGAATTTCCAGGGAGATAATCTTTAAGTGAGTACGATGCATTATTATGTACCGCAACAACCTTACCCTTAGGTAATATTTGCTTTATTTTATTCGCTAATTTTTTAACTTCTCGATGAGCTTCTGGGCTGTATTGGCTAAGGCTAGTTAACGTTTTTTTAATACCGTTATCGGTAAAAATCCGATTAGGATCAAATTCATAACGTTTATTATGCAGATTAAACACAATGTTACGACCGCCAGAGTGGACTAATGTAATAAGGCTGCCACCTTCTCTCTTAACTACAGCTTGAGCTGCTTTTAGCGCCGTCTGTTCATTGTGGTGTACGTGAATGAATGTTTTACCTCGACCAACTGTGTGTTTAATCTCAACCTGTTCATCACCAACCATTACAAGATGGTTCATTGCATAGGTAAATTGAGAGAAAAATATTGAAACGAGTAAAAAATATCGCATAGATTCAATTCACGTTAATAGGAAAACTGGTCGCCATTGTATAATAATTGCCCTAAAAATACAACTTCATGCAAAGATGAGCTTCACAAAGCAGAGCAATCCCTCTACCATTAAGGCATTTGAATATAGGCCAGCTAATTTTATGCCAGAACTTATTTTATTCAACAAACCCTATGGAGTAGTCTGCCAATTTACTGGCGAGGAACATGATCATACATTGGCAGAGTTCATTGATATTCCTAATGTTTATGCGGCTGGACGATTGGATAAAAACAGTGAAGGATTATTGCTTTTAACTAGTGATGGTGCCTTACAGCATCGGTTAACGCACCCTAAGTTTAATAAGAAAAAATATTATTGGGTACAAGTTGAAGGGATGCCAACCGAGGCACAATTACAACCATTAAGAAAAGGCTTGGCACTTAAAGACGTCCGTTTTTTACCGGCCGATGTACGAGTGATTGACGAGCCCTCACTTTGGCCTCGGAATCCTCCTATTCGATTTAGACAAAGTATTCCTACTAGTTGGTTGGAAATTGTCTTATGTGAGGGGAAAAATCATCAAGTACGGCGCATGACTGCAGCTATTGGCTTTCCTACATTGAGGTTGGTGCGCCATCGAATTTGGGATTGGCAGCTCGATGAATTGAATCCCGGTGAGTTTAAAATTGTGCAGGTCTAGGCGCATAGAACACCCCTATCCTCATGCTCACTACCATTAATTCATGGCTTGTAGATTGGGCCTATGGCCCAAATCTTGGCTTCTTTTTTGGCTCAGTGCACCAATCAGTTCCCGTAGTGCGCTGCGCTAATATGGCTACATTTTTTATCGATACGCGAAACGGGGTAGGAGTGTATCTTCACCGAGTAAACGAATCCAAGGCCATAGGAACATACCCACAAAAGCACTTGCTACAGGCATAAATAAGCTGTATTTAAAACCAAGCAATGCGGTAATTAACGTAATAATTGCTTGATATAAGAGACAGAAAAAGCCGATTAAAAAGATTTGCTGCATCATTGAGAAAAATTGAAAGCGTCTGGATTTACTTGAGGCAATCCAAGTCACTAGCAATAAAGCAAAGGAATGTTCGCCGATCACTGTCGCCAACAACACATCAAGCATCAAACCTACAAACAATAAGGTGGCCTGATTAAAATTTCCTGGGAGAAAATATTCAATATACAATACCAACAACAAAACCCAGGGTGGTCTAAAGTCAGTAACTAATTCCGGCATAGGCAGTATTGATAAAATCAACGTAATCATAAATCCTACGGCTAAGCGTAAACGAAGATTCATTACATGGTCTCCTTGGCATTTAAACGCTCGTTAATTTGCGCGGTTAACTGCTCCTGCTCTTTATCCGGCCAGATTAATAAAACCAGACGATTACGGTTAAGAAGGGCTACCGGTCTTACTTTGACTTTCACAAAATCTTCGCCAGGAAGACTATTAACTTCGTCTACTCGTCCAACAGGATAACCTTCAGGATATCGTCTATCCAAACCTGAAGTAACTAATACATCACCAGGATGGATGGATGAGGTTTTAGGCAGGTTAATTAAAAATAAAGTTTCAATATCATTAGTACCAACCAAAATAGCCCGCTCCCCTGTTCGATTATTTCTTACAGGAACGGCACTTTTAGCGTCGGAAATCAATAATACAGTACTCGTTAAAGGGCCCACGTCAATGATCTGCCCCATCACCCCTTTAGCATCTAATATTGGCTGTCCAACATAAACACCATCGCGCTCACCTTTATTTAATACGACAATTTGTCGAGAGTCGCTGGTATCCACAGCAAGAATTTGCGCAGCCATTGCACGCATGTCGGCTTGTGAGGAGGTAAGTAATAATTCTTTAAGTTGAAAATTTTCTTTTTGAGTAACTAATAATTTTTGTAACTCAGCTTCTAACATTGCCTGTTGATAACGTAATCGCATGTTTTCATCAATTAACGCCTTTTTCGCGCTAACTAATGACTGGATCCAACCAAACACACGCACAGGGTAATCAACAGCGTATTGCAATGGAGCTACAATTAAAGAAAAACCACTACGAACACTATTTAAATAACGATAGTGGTAGTCAGAAAACATTAAGAAAACAGAAATAAGCAAAGCAAGCACAAATCCTATTGGATTGTGCCCGCCTCGGCTAAATAATCTGTTTCGATTATTATTCTGTTGAGAGGAAATCACCGCCACGTAAGTCCATGGTTTCTAAAGCTTTACCACCACCACGAGCAACGCAAGTTAGCGGATCTTCAGCGATTAATACAGGTAGACCAGTTTCTTCCATCAGCAGAAGATCAATATTTTTCAATAATGCCCCGCCTCCGGTTAATATCATACCACGCTCGGCAATATCAGCAGCTAATTCAGGTGGAGCCAATTCTAAAGCTGCTCTTACAGCCCCTACGATTCCTGATAAAGGTTCTTGTAGCGCTTCTAAGATTTCTGCACTAGTTAAAACAAAACTACGGGGCACACCTTCCGCAAGATTTCTTCCACGTACTTCGATTTCAAACAAATCACGACTTGGGAATGCAGAACCAATTTCATGCTTAATACGCTCAGCTGTTGTTTCACCAATAAGCGTACCGTAATTACGACGCACATAAGATACAATTGCATCGTCAAACTTATCTCCACCAATACGTACTGACTGGTGGTAAACGATACCACTTAAAGAGATAATCGCGACTTCCGTAGTACCACCACCGATATCGACAACCATCGAACCACTAGCATCTTCTACTGGCATTCCTGAACCTAGAGCAGCAGCCATTGGTTCTTCAATCAAAAATACTTCTCGAGCACCAGCACCCATAGCTGATTCACGAATTGCGCGGCGCTCAACTTGGGTAGAACCACAAGGAACACAAACCAGCACACGTGGGCTAGGACGCAAAAATTTATTTTCGTGAACTTTATGAATGAAATGCTGCAGCATTTTTTCAGTAACGAAAAAGTCAGCAATTACCCCATCCTTCATCGGTCTAATCGCATTAATGTTGCCTGGAGTTCTTCCAAGCATACGTTTTGCTTCTAGACCTACCGCTGCAACGCGCTTTTGACCTGATTCATTTCGCAATGCAACAACGGAGGGTTCGTTAAGGACAATCCCCTTATCCCTTACATAAATCAATGTGTTAGCGGTTCCCAAGTCAATCGATAAATCATTGGAGAACACGCCCCTTAATTTCCTGAACATAAGCAGCACTATCCCATTCTTTTTTTGTGCGTTACTTTATACTAATTTTGCGTAAAGATCGACTGTTCTAGGGCAACAATTTCAAATAAAAAAGTAAATTTTTTGTTCAACCAAATTTTCATCTTTCGCTTTTGCTGCCGCATCAATCACTTAAATGAACTTGTGTTTAAGTTTAAAACACATGGCAATATTAAATATGTAGTTTCGGAGTATGTAAATTTCTTCATTAGTAGCTATAACAATAACGAGAGATTTGCTTACACGTGGCTAAAGTAACACGTAGGCTGGGTTGTTAAGCCAAGCAAAACTGTTCATGCTGCCCCCAATGCTGGGCTTAACAACCCAGCCTACAACAGGGGTAGAGAATTAGAGTTAAGATTAATTAATAACAAATATTTCGTTTAATTTTTCTTTATTTGCGGTCACAAAACGCTGCCCTATACCTTTCACCTCCGAAAGTTCTTCAATTGATTTAAAACCTTGGTGACTGGTGCGATAAGCAATAATTGCCTCAGCTCGTTTCTTGCCTATACCTTTAAAAGAACCAATTAAAGAAGATACATCCGCTTTATTGAGGTCAATTTTTTTGGAAGCAAGAGAAGTTTGTTTTTCGGGATTAACGCTGTGAGTTGTGCCTGCATGAGCAGCCAGGTTTACTGCCAATAATGATAATGCAGCAGCAAGTATTTGTGCTTTCATAAATTTCTCCTAATTGTTGGACTAAAAGACCCGTTCCAGGGCCAACAGCAGTATCCCAATATTTGTGGGAGCTGTCTAGAATTTTTTGGATGCTTTAGAGGGAATTGTTCAAGCAAGCGTGAATGAGAGAATAAAACGTTTAAAACTTAAAACAAAAAACCGTCATTGCGAGAAGCATAATGACAAAGTAACCCGGAGTGTGCGGGACACAACCCAGGGGTACTTCACTGCGTTCGCAATGACGGCTATTTTTCAGACGATCGACTTATACAAAACATAAGCCACGCAAGCGGTTAGCTTTTCCACCATATCTAAATGTAAAAATTCGTTCGGACCATGAGCATTGGAATGTGGGCCTAATACTCCGGTAATCATAAACTGGGCATCAGGGAACTTTTCGCCCAACATTCCCATAAAGGGAATAGTTCCACCCTCGCCCATATAAGCAGCAGGCTTGCCATAGTAGATTTGAGAAGCATCATCCGCAGCAGCCTCCAACCAGGGGGAAAGCTTAGGTGCATTCCAACCTTTGGAGCCATCTTCTATGGAGAAATGGATTTTAGCATTATACGGAGGAGCTTGGGTTAATGTTTCGTGAATTGCTGCGGCAGCAATTTTGGGATTTACAAGAGGAGGTAGACGCATCGATAATTTTAATGCAGTCAATGGACGCATCACATTACCGGCATTGGCAATGGGAGGGAACCCATCGGCTCCAGTTACTGTTAATGCAGGACGCCAGGTACGATTTAAAATTAGTTCTTGTCTATTCTGAACTACAGGCTCTACTCCATCATGCCAAGGAAACTCATCATAAACATGATTACCTAAAGCCTCTGCACAATGAAGCGCTTGTGTTACACGCTCATCAGGAACATCGCAGTATAGCTGCGGCAGCTTAATCGTGCCTGTTGTTTCATCTTCCAGCCGATTAATTAGTTGGCGAGCAACTCTAAAACTATCGGCCACAATACCACTGGCACTCCCTGAGTGGACACCTTCACTGATTAGCTCCACAGACAACTCGCCTACGACATTTCCGCGTAAAGATGTAGTCATCCATAACTGCTCGTAGTTACCTGCTCCAGAATCAAGGCAAATCACTAATTTTGGCTGACCGATGCGTTCCTTCAATAATTCGATGTAATAAGGCAAATCATAACTGCCACTTTCTTCACAAGCCTCAATAATCAATACACAACGAGGGAAAGGAAGGCCTTGCTCTTCCAAGGCACGAATTGCCGTTAAGGAAGCATAGGCGGAATAGCCATCATCAGCAGCACCTCGCCCATATAAACGCCCATCTTTGAGCACCGGCTTCCAAGGATGTAAATCCTCATGCCATCCCGACATTTCTGGTTGTTTATCCAAATGGCCGTACATTAATACGGTTTCATCAATTTTTCCGGGTATTTCCATAAAAATCAATGGAGTACGCCCTTCTAAGCGCATAACTTCTAATTGCATACCTTGGGGAGCATGTGCTTTACACCAATCAGCAATATGATCTACTGCCTGATCCATCAATCCATGCTCTTTCCATTTCGCATCAAAATGAGGTGACTTGTTTGGAATTTTAATGTAATCACATAAACTGGGAAGAATCTCTTCCTGCCATTGCTGTCGAATAAAATCATACAGCGCTTGGGGATTGAACATGTATTTGCTCCTCAATAATAACCACAATCTGTTCCGTAGCTGATTTGATTTTTAACGCTTTAATTTTATTAAAAATCTCATCCTTGTTTTTTTCGAGATCACTCAGAGCTTGCACTAAAGTCTCTGCATTCAAGGAGCGGTCATCAATGACAAAACTAATACCCAATCCTTGAAAATACTTGGCATTTTGAATTTGGTCCCCACGACTAACCTGTGCCGATAAAGGGATTAAAATGTGAGGCTTGCCTAAGGCCAGTAATTCATACAGTGAATTTGCTCCTGCACGGGATACAACCACTGATGCAGCAGCAAATAAATCGGCTAACTCTTCATTTGCATATTCAAATTGTTTATAGCCAGCAACATTCATCAATGCATCCTCCTTTTTTCCCTTACCACAAAGATGAATGACTTGATAGTTCTGGGTTAACCGGGGTAAAGCCTCACGAATACTACGATTAATTGACCCTGCCCCCAAACTTCCACCAATAGCTAAAAGACAGGGCTTTTCCGTATTAAACTCACATAATGCCAGTCCTGCAGCACTGTTTCCGGAAAATAATTGCTCACGAATGGGTGTTCCCGTTACTTCTATTTTTTCCTGATTTTTAAAATGCTTTTTGCCAGCCTCAAAAGTAAGGCAGATTTTATTCACAAAAGGGAAACATAGACGATTCGCAAGCCCCGGGCTCATATCCGACTCATGAGCGACTACAGGAATACGGTTTAACCAAGCCCCGACGACTACAGGAAAAGCAACAAAACCACCTTTTGAAAACACTACATCGGGCTTTAACTTGGCAAGTAATAAAAATGCTTGAAAAATACCTAAAATGATTTTGAACGGATCCAATAAATTCTTAACGCTTAAATAGCGTCGCAATTTACCGCTTTTCACAGAATAAAATGGAATACCAAGTGGCTTGATCATTTCACTCTCAATGCCCTCAGCAGAACCTACATAAGCGATATCCCATCCCTTATGACGAAACTCTTGAATCAACGCAATATTAGGCGCTACATGGCCTGCAGTTCCGCCTCCGGTAAAAAGGATACTTGGCATCATAATATTTCCCTAATCAATAAGCTTAAATCAATTGCTTGGATGGATTTAGTAATTGCTCCAACAGAAATAAAATCTACTCCAGATGCTGCTATTTTGGCAATATTTTCAAGAGTAATTCCTCCGGAGGCCTCTAAAGTACATTGGTTAGATTGATTAATACGTACTGCCTCAGTAAGCATTTCCAAACTAAAATTGTCGAGCAATATTCGGTCAGGTTTTGCAGCCAGCGCCTCTAGTAATTCATCTAAAGTTTCAACCTCGGTCTCTACTAGAATAGTATTTTGAGTCTGTCTTGCCAAAGCAATAGCTTTAGCTACTGAGCCACATGCCCTTATATGATTCTCTTTAATCAAAAAGGCATCATAAAGCCCCATACGATGATTTACTCCACCACCGCAGGTCACTGCATATTTTTGGGCCACACGTAGTCCAGGTAAGGTCTTTCGGGTATCTAATAAACGCGTCTTAGTACCTTTTAGTTGTTCCACATAATGGTATGTTTGTGTTGCAGTTGCAGACAGAGTTTGTAAGAAATTGAGCGCAGTACGCTCCGCAGTTAACATACTGCGTGCCGATCCAGAAATACGGCATAAGGTAGTCGGCTTAGCTAACCAAGTTCCTTCAGTTACCAGCCAATTAAGCTTAATGTTCTTATCAATCTGGTTAAATACTTCATTAACCCAAGGTTGACCACAAATGAGCATCGGTTCTCGTGAAATAATTTCGGCTTCGGCCATTAAGTGTTCTGGTAATAAGGCCGCGGTAACATCCCCAGTGCCTACATCTTCTTGCAACGCATGAGTTACATCAATCTGTACTTGTGATAAGTGTTTATTCATTTACAGTGCCTTTTTTTCCTGCATTACAAAACGCGCTTTTAATAATGGAGGAGCAATAAAAGTAGTGATCATAACCATTAATACAATCGCTGAAAACAAGTCATCAGAAATTACTCCTAGAGTGCGTCCAATAGAAGCAAAAACTAATCCTACCTCACCTCGAGGCAACATCCCAATACCAATAAGCAATCGATCGTCTTTAGCACTAGCTCCCAAACCACTCACCAGTTTTCCAATAACTGCAGCAATAATTAAACCCAAAGCTAAAATAATCACATTCCAATGGAAAAAACTTTCCAATTTGACTTGAATGCCAACCAAAATGAAAAACATGGGAGCCAATATGGTTTCTAAGGGGGATAATAAATGATAAATAGAGCGATGAACCTTCTCTTTCGAATTGACTTCAAGCGATTTAAAATAATCGTCATGCAGAATAACACCCGCTGTAAATGCCCCAATAATCGTTGCCAACTGGATAAACGAAGCAAACCACGAAAGCAGCATGATAAATAAAAATGAGATAAATAACTTAGCTTCCCAAGGTTCAAGAAAACGGAAAAAATGAATGGAACGACGTAAAATGAAAGGACCTAATAGTAGGGCGCTGATAAAAAAGAGTATAGAAGCCATAACAATACGTAGCACCACCATAAAATCGACAGCACCATTAATTACTACCGAGCTAACCACCGCTAAAATGATTAAACCCAAGACGTCATCCAACATCGCTGCCCCAAGAATGGTGCGGGCCTCTCGCGTACGTAATTTTTTCATTTCTGCCAGAACACGGGCGGTAATCCCGATGCTCGTGGCGCTTAAGGTAGCCGCAATAAATAAATCAGCTTGGAAAGAAGCTTCGGGCATTAATAAAAAAGCTACGCCAAACCCAAGAAGCATCGGCACAACCACACCAATAATTGCCACAAGTAATGAATCACGTCCCGTATGCTTTAACTCTTCAATGGAACTTTCTAAGCCCACCATAAATAAGAGGAAAATAACGCCATAGCGTGAAAAAATATCCACAACATAGGCAATTTTAAGATAATCAGCACCTCGAGGACTGCCTAAAGCAGCAATGACTTGTTGGGCATGCTCAGGATTAGAAATGATCTGTGTTACCGCGGTATTTAGGGGAACACCGTTTAAAAGTTCGCGGACAATATCAAAAGTGGCCGCCCCTTCGCGTAATAAAATAATTAATTGAAAACCATAAAAGTAAAACAGATTGCCAATCAATACCCCCATGAGCAGCTCACCAAGCACACTGGGCTGGTTTAAACGTCTGGCGATATATCGTCCAAGAATGGCGAAGAAAAATATAGTAGTGACGCCAAGTAATACAAAGGTTATGGGATCGGCTTCTTCTCCTGCTGGAGATGCAAATGCCACAACCGGACTTAATACGGCTAAAAATAACCACCATTTACGATGCTGCATTAAACTAGACCTCTCTGATAAATTTTGGCATGATGCTAATTGATGTTGTCTATGTTGGGGCTTGAAGCTGTGTTCGTCAAGCTTGGAGGGAAGGTGTTTAATCTCTCCCCCCTACCCTGGCCCTCAAGTAAAGAAATTTTGCAGTGACGTAGGTTAGGCCCATGGCTCAACATGGAGCTCTGGGGCGAATCGATGCCCTTGTTGGGCCATGGGCCCAACCTACAACTCATTGACTCAATAACAGTAAGAGTGGAGAGAAAGCCTGCCAGTCCAATATCTATTTATGCTTCGCTAAAAACAAGCAGGTTTCCAAGACGGAATCTGGATTTAATGAAACACTTTCAATTCCTTCATTCATCAGCCATTGGGCAAAATCCTGATGATCTGAAGGCCCCTGACCACAGATTCCGATATATTTACCTGCTGCTTTACAGGTTGAAATCGCCATATGTAATAAAGCTTTAACAGCGTCATTGCGCTCATCAAACTGAGCGGCAACCAACCCTGAATCCCGATCCAAACCTAAAGTTAACTGCGTCAAATCATTAGAGCCTATTGAAAAACCATCAAAATACTCTAAAAACTCTTTAGCTAATAAGGCATTGGAAGGAAGCTCACACATCATAATTACTCTTAACCCATGCTTACCACGCTCAAGACCGTTTTGCTTTAATACCTCAATAACATTAGCAGCCTCAGACACTGTACGCACAAATGGAATCATTACTTCAACATTGGTCAAACCCATTTCCTCACGTACACGGCGCACGGCTTTACATTCTAAAGCAAAACAATCGGCGAACTCTGGAGAAACATAACGTGATGCACCTCTAAAACCTATCATTGGGTTTTCTTCATGTGGTTCGTACAATGAGCCACCAGTAAGATTAGCATACTCATTGGATTTAAAATCAGACAAACGAACAATTACGGGTTTTGGATAAAAAGCAGAGGCAATTGTTGCTATTCCCTCTTTTAAACGCTCGATATAATACTCAACTGGAGAATCATAAGCTGCTGTCTTTTCACTTATAAATTTCTTCAGTTCTTTATCTTGTAGGCGGTCAAAATCCAATAAAGCGCGCGGGTGAATTCCAATAGTATTGGAAATAAGGAACTCCAAACGCGCCAAACCAACTCCTGAATTAGGGATCGATTGAAAGGTAAATGCACGCTCAGGATTGCCCACGTTTAACATAACCTTCATTGGTAATTCAGGCATAGTTTCTACATCAAGCTGTATTTGCTCAAACGGTAACAAGCCCTCATAAACAAAACCAGTGTCACCTTCAGCACAACTTACAGTTACTTCATCACCATCGCGAATCGTTTTGGTTGCATCACCGCACCCTACAACCGCAGGAATACCTAACTCACGAGCAATAATTGCAGCATGACAGGTTCTACCTCCACGATTGGTAACAATCGCTGAGGCGCGTTTCATTACGGGTTCCCAATCCGGATCAGTCATATCAGAAACAAGTACATCACCTGGTTGTACGCGATCCATTTCACTGACATCGCGAATAATACGTGCCTTGCCTTGGCCGATACGCTGTCCAATACTGCGGCCTTCTGCTAATACCTCACCCTGCTTTTGCAGTGTATATCGCTCGAGTATTTGCTTATTGTCACGACTTTTAACCGTTTCTGGGCGTGCTTGTAAAATATATAGCTTGCCGTTGGTTCCATCTTTTGCCCATTCAATATCCATGGGACGACCATAATGTTTCTCAATAATCATAGCTTGGCGTGCCAAACTTTCTATTTCCGTAGGCATCAAAGAAAATAACAGGCGTTCAGCGGCATCAACATCAACTGTTTTAACACGACGATTTTGACTTGGATCATCACAGTAAACCATTTTTAATGCCTTACTGCCGAGATTTTTACGAATAATTGCGGGTTTACCTGCTTGTAAACCGGGTTTGTGAACATAAAACTCATCTGGGTTTACCGCACCCTGCACTACCATTTCACCTAAACCATAAGATGAGGTAATGAATACGACTTGATCAAAACCTGACTCCGTATCCATGGTAAACATCACACCACTCACAGCTAAATCGCTGCGCACCATTTGCTGGATACCCGCAGATAAAGCAACATCATGGTGCTCAAACTCGTGGTGGGTACGATAAGCTATCGCTCGATCATTAAAGAGAGAAGCAAAAACAAGCTTAATGGACTCTAAAATAGCATCAATGCCTTTAACATTTAAAAAAGTTTCTTGCTGGCCAGCAAATGAGGCATCAGGCAAATCTTCTGCCGTAGCGGAAGAGCGAACGGCAACACTAAAATCATCATGGCCAATCGCTTGAGACATCTTTTGATAAGCAGTATGTACTTCCTGCTCAAACTCGGAGGTAAACGGCGTGTTAATCACCATGTCTCTAATTTCTTTACCCACAGTGGCTAATTGATGTACGTCATCGGTATTCAGTGTGGATAGTTTTGCATAAATTTTCTTATCAAGACCATCTTGGGATAGGAATTCTTTAAACGAATCAGCCGTAGTGGCAAAGCCTCCTGGAACAGCAACTCCCGCCGAAGACAAATGACTAATCATCTCACCTAATGAGGCATTTTTACCGCCCACCTGCTCTAGGTCACGCATGCCAAGCTGTGCTAAATCAATAATATGTGTTTTGATTGCCATAACTACCCCTACCTCATATCCATAAAGTGAACGCCATTCTACTGAAATTATGATGCTATTGGAATGCGCGCGTTTAACCAGTCTTCAATCAGGTAAATGCCGATTACTACCCATTAGCCTCACGAAACTCCCGTATACTATGGCAAGAAGAACCCCAACACCTACGGCGACGACTAAATCCACAAAGATAGTGAGGAAAAACGTCACCAATAAAATAACAATCTCTGCACGTGGAGCATGTTGAATTATCTGAACAAAATGCTTCACCTCACTCATATTCCATGCCACTACGAATAAGACTGCCGCAAGTGCTGTAAGTGGAATATTCACTGCTAAAGGCGCTAAAAAGAGAATAATTAGCACTAAGGTAAAGACATGGATAATTCCTGCTAAGGGACTATTTGCTCCATTACGAATATTTGTTGCCGTACGCGCAATTGCTCCTGTTGCAGCAAAACCACCAAATAATGGGGCAAAAATATTAGCAATACCTTGCCCAACCAACTCACGGTTTGAATTATGTTTTGTTCCTGCCATACCGTCAGCAACTACGGCAGACAATAAAGATTCAATAGCGCCTAACATCGCAATAGTAAGGGCGGGCCCCATCAGTTCAATAATGCGATGAACCGTAATCTCTGGAACTTCAAAGCTGGGTAGGCCTTGAGGGATTCCACCAAACATCGAACCGATAGTTGCTACCCCCTCAAATTGAAATAGAGACTGCAAAGATGTAACTACTAATAGGGCAACTAAGGGTCCAGGAACTCGTTTTAATCCTGGAATTTTATTAGAAAAAAGAACGAGCGCTAAAGCAAGCAACCCTAAACCAGTGGTAATGAAATCCAGGTGAGGGAACGAATTTAATAAGTACCATAATTTTTCATGAAAATGCCCGCTTCCACCGGAAGAAAAACCAAAGAAATAATGCCACTGTCCTACCCAGATCACCACGGCAATACCTGCTGTAAAACCAACGATTACCGAATTAGGGATAAACTTAATAAGTCCCCCTAAACGCGCCAAGCCAAAAAAAAGCAAAATAAAGCCAGCCATCAACGTTGAAATTTGTAAACCAGAAATTCCATATTTTGCAGTGATTCCTGAGAGAACAACAATAAAGGCCCCTGTAGGTCCAGCGATCTGTAAACGACTGCCGCCCATGATTGAAACAATCAATCCAGCAACAATTGCGGTATACAAACCTTGTTCTGGTTTAGCACCGGATGCAATTGCAAAAGCCATAGCGAGGGGTAAAGCAACAATCCCAACAATCAAGCCTGAAATTATATTTTGCAGCCAGTACTTACGATGAAATAAGCCTTCCTGATAAGATTCAATGATAGTTTTCATAAGAATGAGATAAAATCTGAGTTAAATAAAATTGCTGACATTATAAGCACACAAGCAAGAAAAATGTCATATTCTTCTCAAGATTTACGTCTATAAAAGACTATTTTAATACCCACAGAAAAAGAAAATATGATCTAAGTATATATAAATAATCTTTATGTTCAATTTTTAATCACAAAAACATTTTCTACAGATAATTTGGCTCTCTAGAATTCACATCTTGCCTCGCATCTAATATCATATGTGCTTTCTTATCAGGGGCAAGCTACTTATGACTCTAACTCCTTTAAACGCCATCTCCCCTATAGACGGCCGCTACCTCAACAAAACCCGGGCTTTGAGTCCCTATTTTAGCGAGTTTGCCTTAATCTATTATCGATTAATGGTTGAAATTCGCTGGTTTGAATCTTTAGCAGCCAATGACTCGATTCCTGAAGTACCCAAGTTGAATCCAGAAACTAAGGATTACCTCAATCAAATCATTGCTAATTTTGATGAAGCCGAAGCACAGAAAGTCAAAGACTTTGAGCGTCAAACAAACCATGATGTGAAAGCTGTTGAATATTACCTCAAAGAGAAATTCCTGAATAACGAGCATTTGAAAAACGTAACAGCGTTTATTCATTTTGCCAGCACCTCAGAAGACATCAACAACCTGGCTTATGCCTTAATGGTAAAACAGGCGATCGCACAAGTGATCCAACCTACCCTGGCAGAAATCATGGGGGGGATTACGCTTCTTGGTAAACAACACGGCGACATACCTATGTTGGCAAGAACACACGGCCAACCCGCTACCCCAACAACTATGGGTAAAGAGTTAGTGAATTTTGTAGCTCGTCTGAAAAGACCACAGCAACAATTAGCTGAGGTGTTAATCCCTGGTAAATTCAATGGCGCGGTGGGTAACTATAATGCCCATGTGGTTGCCTATCCAGAAGTAGATTGGCGCAAGCACTGCTCTAATTTTGTGACTTCTTTAGGCCTATCTTTCAATGCCTATACCACCCAGATTGAACCGCATGATGGTTTAGCAGAAGTATCACAGATTATGGTGCGCATAAATAACATTCTCTTGGATTACACCCAAGACGTATGGAGTTATATCTCTCTAGGCTACTTTAAGCAAAAAACCGTAGCTGAAGAAGTTGGCTCATCCACCATGCCTCATAAAGTGAACCCAATCGATTTTGAAAATGCTGAAGGTAACTTAGGTTTGGCGAATTCACTATTCATTCACTTTGCGAACAAGCTAACCCAATCGCGATTACAGCGCGATTTGTCAGATTCTACCGTACTCCGTAATATTGGTGTGGCATTTTCTTACAGTTTAATTGCTTATCTTTCCGTTGTTAAAGGGAATGATAAACTGCAAATTAATAAACGCGCACTGCAGGATGATTTAAAAACCAACTGGGAAGTCTTGGCAGAAGCCATACAGACCATGATGCGTCGTTATAATGTTCCAGATGCCTATGAGCAACTAAAAGCATTAACTCGCGGCCAAGGAATTGATGGAATCAGTTTGCAACAATTTATTCAAACCTTATCAATCCCCGAGGAAGCTAAAGAACAACTGGCGAAGCTAACCCCTGAAAATTATATTGGTTTGGCAGCACAACTTGTTAAGGCATTTTCATGACAGGAACTTTATCGCAACAAGGGCAAACGTTTGAATTCGATGTTCTTGTTATCGGTACAGGATTAGCAGGACTACAATACTGCCTGCAATTACTAAGCATGCAACCACGTGTAAAGATTGCTCTGATTAGTAAAGCAGAAGCATTTGAGTGTAACAGCCGCTATGCTCAAGGAGGAATTGCAGCTGCTTTTTCAGCAGAAGACTCTTTGGAATCTCATATCTCAGATACCTTAATTGCTGGCGATGGGTTGTGTTACCCGCCAGCAGTAGAGTTTATTATTCGCCAGGGGCCGGAAACAATTAGCCAACTGAATCAATATTCAGTGCATTTTAAAAAAGATGCTAATGGTGAATTTAACCTTGCTCAAGAAGGTGGACACTCCCATCGGCGTATATTCAATTGCGGCGACCAAACAGGTTTATCAATTACCCAAACGATGAATCAATTAGCCCGCCAGCATGAGCAAATTCACTTCTTTGAACATCATGTCGCAGTGAACTTAATTACCCAGTACCATCCGCATCGAACGGATACCCAGGGCGAGGTGCTTGGCGCATACATTTTAGATTGTAACAATAATCTTATTCATACCTTTTTAGCTAACAGCGTGATATTAGCTACTGGTGGCGCGGGCAAAACCTATCGCTATACAACAAACCCGATGGTGGCAACTGGTGATGGGGTTGCCATGGCATACCGAGCGGGGGCTCGTGTGGGCAACATGGAGTTTTATCAATTCCATCCCACCCTTTTACATCACCATTCGTTGAATAACTTTTTGATTTCTGAAGCCGTGCGTGGTGAAGGCGCTATTCTTAAAAATGCTGAAACTGGGGCACGCTTTATGCAACACTATGCACCACAGCAAATGGAACTGGCGACCCGTGATGTAGTCGCTCGTGCTATTTTTAGCGAAATTGAACGCAGCCAAGGTGGTTATGTTTATCTGGATATCACCCATCAACCTAAAAGTTTCCTGGAAAAGCGTTTTCCCCAAATTTATACCACACTCATGTCTATTGGCATTGACATGAGTCAGGACATGATCCCTGTGGTACCCGCAGCACATTATCAATGTGGTGGCGTACTTACAGACATTGACGGACGAACAGATTTAAAACGATTATATGCTATTGGTGAAGTAGCCTTTACAGGTTTGCATGGAGCCAATCGCTTGGCCAGTAATTCCTTATTAGAAGCTTTGGTAATGGGATCTAATGCGGCACGTTGTACACTAAAAGATATTTCCTCTCCCTGGAAATATACCGCCCACATCCCTAACTGGAGTTCACCTGGTGAAGTTAATACCAGGCGCGCGAGCCAAATTAACGCCCAATGGCGCGGTTTACGTGGCGAAATGACATCCTACGCGGGTATAGTACGCACTGAAGCTGGTCTGCAAGATGTACTACAATTAATAATGAATCGTAAGAAAGTAATTGAAGAGTATTACTGGAAACATTGCATTACCCGAGATTTTATTGAATTAAGAAATATTATTCTTAATGCCGAATTAATTGTCCGCGCAGCCTTATCACGCCGGGAGTCACGTGGTGGCCACTACCGAGAAGATTATCCAGACAAGAAACCCCAAGCACAAGAAAGCATTGCCAAAATGGGATTAATGGACATTGCGGAATAATAGAACGAGTCGATTAGAGGTAAAATAAAGATGTTTAAGAATTCAACTGTTTATACCCCTGAAACTACCCTAATGCGTATCAGCAACGACATGAGTATTTGCCAAAGTGATTACCCTTTAGATTGGTATCAAGAAGAATTTATTCCTTATGCTGAAGAATATCAGGCACTACCTGACCGTAAACTCACAACAGTGCTGGAGTGGATGACTCCATACATGAAAAAAGCCCAAGATCATTTTGGCGATAAATTACTATTACTCGCGCACTATTACATGGGTGGTGATATTGTCCGTTTAGTAGAACAATTTGGTGGTGTTATCGGCGACTCGTATCAACTCGCCTTAATGGCCGCTGAACGTCCGGAAAAATCCGTGATTATTGAATCGGCTGTACATTTCATGGCGGAATCAATCAGTATTCTCGCGAACAGCAACCAACAGGTTTATATTACCAACCCAAAATCAGGCTGCACCATGGAAATGCTTGCTAAAGACTTTATGGTGGAACCAGCCTTTCTTGATTTAAATGAACGTTATGGCGCAGAAAATATTTTGCCTGTTTGCTACATGAATACTTCGGGACGTGTTAAAGCCATGACTGGAGCCCAAGGTGGAGCAGTATGTACGAGTTCCAATGTGAAAAAAATATTCCAATGGGCGCAAAAGCAAAATAAGAAAATACTCTTTATCCCCGATCAGCACATGGGGGAAAACGTTGCCTATTGGCTTGGGATCAAAAACCTAGCCTACTGGCCAGGTGGAACTGCTGGAGCCCAGTATTCATTGGCCGCCCAGGACAGCAAAACGCTGAAGCAATTTGATGATTCAGAATTGATTCTGTTTGCCAGCCAATGCGCAGTACACACCTACTACCAGCCTGAAATGTGTGACTATTGGCATAGTAAGTCTTACACCACCATCGTGCATCCCGAGTGCCGCAACTCCGTAATTCGTGTAGCCAAGCACTCAGGCTCCACTGCATTTATTTGGGATTATGTTGTGAATGATCGCGCCAATACCAAACGCTATGCCATTGGCACTGAAAACCACATGGTGGAAAACCTAAAACAACATTGCAAAAGTTTAGGAATTGACGTAGTCAATTTAGCCGAAGCACCAAAAGCTGATGATGAAAAAGGAATAGGGTGTGGCTGTGCTACCATGTCACGTAATGACGCGCCCCATTTAGTGGCCTTAGTCGATTTGTTAAGGCAAGGAAAAACTATGTCTTACAATGAAGTAAATGCAGGAGATGTAGTAAATGAATTTACAGGAACCCGCAACCGCTTGCCAGTAAATGATCAACAGTGGGTTATTGAAAATGCGAAAAAATCATTACAAATGATGATCGATATTACAGAAGACAGAATTTAATCCTCTCTTATTAAATTAACGTATCCTAAAACCAAAGGATACGTTAATTTATTTAAAATGCCCCTGCAATATGTAGAGCCATAAAGCTGACTCTATGACCTCTTATCCTAGTCACCTCAAAAGAGAATATGATTATGAATTTTGCCTATAGTTAAGGACGTAACTTCCCATCAAAAATTTTATCTGGACTCATAGAATAATTTTAACCCTCCCTTAAAAGGGATAATTTCAATTCAATATCTTGAGGGAAAAAGATAAGTATTTATATAAACGTAGTCGGGTTGGCTGCAACCAGACTACGCTAAGCAGACCACTGCAAATCGTGATGGATATTTTGGAGAAAAAAAGCAACAACTGCTTGATGGGTCTCAGTTCGCCAACTAACAATTGGTTCAATGATTCCTTTCGCTAACTTCCCTTCTCGCTGCAAAAATTGAAAGGTATCAATAAAAGCCAAAGCGGCTTGATCGTTTACCCGCACATTAATTTCTACTAAATTTTTGCCATGAACTTTTAATGCTTCTGCGGCAGCAATCGCAAAAGAGCTTTTAAAATTAACCTCATCAATTGATGCATTAATGGATAAAGAACAAATGCCCTTCCCTTCCAGAGCATCGAGTCGTTTAATAAAACCTGTGACTAACTCTTGGTGTTTTAAATTGGTATACGCCCGTCCTAAATTCAATTGCAATGCGTGCAAATTCTTTTCTTGAGCAACCTCTAAGATTTCTATCATCGCTTTATCTGTCAATTTGGAGTGAAGGTTGTTACTATCAAATAGTTTAATTATCAATGTATTATCAATTACCCCAAGCAAGCCTTCCTGCTGCATACAATCAAACTTCTTATGCTTATCCAACTGTAAAAAATACTGCAACGCCTTTTCACTCCGTTGCTGCTCAATAAATTGCTCATTACACTGTTCAGCAATATATTCATTTTGAATTTGTTGTAAAGCAAGTAAATGTTCAGGATATTCCACATAAAGCCCCAAACCATTAGTAAGCACCAACTTGTTTGAATAGCCGTAAGCAAAATTAGTTTCAGCACTAAAATAAGGACAGTCTGGATTAAGTAAATGAGGTAACGTGCGATTGAATCCATAAATACCATCAGCCTCCGCCACAACCGTTAATTGCTCTAAGTTATCTGGATAAAGTCCTTTAATTTGTTGAAAGATACTGCGCTGAATCACCTGATCATTAATAGAAACCGAAAAAGCTTTAATGAACAACGATTGAAATTGAATGTTTTGTGCCAGCAGCCACTCATAGGGATTTGACTCATGGCCAAGATGATGCTGCACATAATAGATCGTTTTAAGCTCGTCGTTACAAAGCCCCACAATTTTATAAACTCCATCTTCGAGTTTAGATACTTGCAGCAGCTCCATACCACACAAAGTTCTCAGGCGAACTAATAATAAGGCTCCAACTCTATTTTGAAAGGGATCGGAGTTAAAGGACACATCCAATCGATTAAAAGTTTGTAATATATTGGTATAATCATATCCATATCCCCAAAAGCCCATTCCTTGAGACAAATTGGGGATTTTTTCTAACTGTGATAAATCGGCATAATTTAATTCTGGATTTGCAGAAAATAAAGGGTGTTCATCAATTAAAATAAACTCATTCACTTTGGGAAAAAGTAATATTGGATATACTACGTCTGAACCGGAACAAGGATATAAAAGTGGTCCCTGCACTTCAATTTCTGCTGCAGTTAAGAAATGCTCCATCCCTGAACTGGCAAGTTGCTCATCTTTGCCTACAGTTAACTGATTAATGTGTTGAACCAACAACCGCCCTTCCTCAGGGATAGATAGCATAAACAAAACTCCCAAATAACCTTTTAGAACAGTTTATGTTTGCTCTAAAATATTTTATTTGGGACCATTATATGGCAAATGTGGTTAAAAATAAATCCATTTGTTTATTTTAATGCACGCGCGTTAAAACTCTGCGACAAAAAACTGACATTCATCAACACCTTGCGTGCAGACATACCCACCCAAAGTTCTAATCCAACTATAGTCTGCTGGAGCAGGAATCTTGGTAAGTGCCTGTAGCCAAATTGAATAATCACCAAGAGAGTTTCGATAGGTGCAAACCACGCCTTGCCCATACTGAGCCACTAAAATATTTGCACGCACAAAACGAGTCCCCTCCTCTCCTTGCGGTGGATGCTGTGAGTAAGGATTAACAACCCAAGGAGCAGGCGGCTCCCCCCACTGCAATGAGCTTGTCCCCGGATCAGGACAAGTCATGGCCAAACCAATCGAACTCCACATGATAAGGGCCAGTCCCGAAAATAAATAATTAGTTTTCATCCTATGCCTTAATTTATCTAATATTTTTTAGAATTATATACCAAAACCCATTGTGGGAATCTATTTCTTTGTTATAATGGCCGCCATAGTGCCTGGGTGGCGGAATTGGTAGACGCGCCGGATTCAAAATCCGGTGGTGGTGACACCGTGTGGGTTCGAGTCCCACCCTAGGTACCATATCTTTTTTTTCTTATTATTTTTTTAAAATTTAATTTAACGCTTCTATTTTCTCGATTAAGTAAGCCTCTTGATTCACTTACTTCCGCACCAATCCTAAGTACTTGCACCAACCAAGCCTGCAGCACATAGTTAATCATCAACAGACTTAAATCGCCAAGCTGGCATAGGTCGAGCCCATGGCCCGACTACGCTCCTCACTTCGTCAAATTAAATTGCCTTTCTTGTTTAGGAAAGAGCCCTAATAGCTCACAGCACGTATACATCGCACGCTGAATTGGCCAAATTTAACATTAGGATATTGTTCAGAAACGGGGCCTGGACGAAACACCTGATACCATGCACTCCCCAATGGGGTCGATGATGATTCTGTTGAACTCCAGTAAAATTGATTGGTTTGTAAATTCCCAACAAAACCAAGTAAAAATAAATTGGTGGTTATATTTTCTGTACTGGAGCCACAACCAGCATCAATTCCTCCACCATAAATACCTAATTGGCAAATGGCTGGCAAAAACCAAGTTCCTGGGGATACACTTCCGCTATTATCCGTGGTGATTCGGTAACATAAACCTTCGGCATAATAATCAGTTGAAACCGGGGCACCACTAATTATAGAGTTATAATAAATAAAAATATTTTCTGAATTACAAGCCCCATCACTCCCTCCATTACAATTTTGCTGGCCACTGTATTGAGTAGCCGTTTGCCCTGAAGGTTCTGTTGCATTAGGAATAGGTATTGTACTTGTTGACGTTTCACCAATTCCCCAAAGACTCGTATAATCCGTATCCCCACTAATCCCCGTAGAACTCCAAATAACGGGTGAGCCAGCAGCATCATTAGTATCCACCACATAAGCTGTGGAGCTATCTGGAATAGAAAATACTAAATAACCATACATGGAAAATGCTAAGGCCATAGGTGTCGACACATTAAAATTATCCGCAGTAAAAATTATGCCTCCTTGAGCTAAATAGGGGGTCGTTGTATTTGACGCAATATTGACTGTACAGGTCCCAAATCCGTTAAGAACAGGACAAGTCGTACTTGTCACACCAGTCCATCCGGTAGATGATAAATCAATGCCCACATTAGTTAGGGTATCTGCTGTCAAATTAGTTACTGTAATATCAATACCTAGAGAATCATTAACCGGAACTATTGCAGTGGAAGGTACAGATAACGATAGGGAAACAACAGAAACACTTGCAGACACTAAATTTGTATTGTGCCCTTTTATTGAAATAGTACTAGCTGGCAATACACTATTTGCTGTAAGTGTAATCGTGCAAGTACCTCCAGGAGCCACTGAGTTGCAATTAGTATAACTTGCACTAATAGCTCCCCCAGTACCACTTAGATCAACAGTGATCGCCTCGGCATTAATGGATGATGAGGCGCTGTTTACCACAGAAATAGTCTGTACATTCCCAGGTGAAGTGGTAGTCATGTTTAACGATGATGGAGAGGCACTAATAAGTGCGACCGGGGGATTACAATTAATTGCTTGCATATCAAAATAAACGGGAGCAGTATTATTTCCTTTAATAGCAACGTTTGCTACTAAAAACATTATTCCAATATTGGTGTAAAAAGAAATGTTACAACTGGCCCCAGGAAGTAATCGTGCGGGACATTTATTATTGGATACCACATAAGCCAAGAAATTGCTGTCGGCAGAAAATGCTCTAATATTTTGTGCCACAATTTTGGAGGTATTAGTAATCGTTATTGAACCAGGTTGCGATAAACATGAGAGCTGTTGTGCAATAGTCACTGAGCAGGCTCCCACTCCCCTATTACAAGGGATCATAGTCTTAGCATCTGGCTGGTCTATTTGAAGCATCAATTCAGGAAGCATTGAAGCAAGAGCGTGCACTCCTCCAGAAAAACATAGCAAAATAGAAAAAAATAAATAATGGATTGTTATTTTTCTTTTCAATATATTCATATGCTTGCGTAAAATAGAATGGGTTTGAAGATATAAATTAATCCGCTGATAATGCCCTAAACTAAATTTCATTCCAAATATTTTATGTTGACGCTGATAATGCACTAAATCCTCCTTTTCCTCACGAATTAATCATGGTCCCATACGATTTTCACTTAAATATCATAGAGACAATTACCATGTAGCACAACATTGTAGATACTCTCTCAAACCAAACTACATAGGTAAATCCTAACTTTTTGATAAATTTTCTTAGCCCTACTGACATTCACCAATAAGCTACGGTTTTCAAGTCGATAATAATTTTGTTGTAAAGAATATAAATACGGCTATCATGAGTAAGAATATTAATAACAAAGAAAGAAGGAGTTTCCGGTGAGCCATTTATTAAAAGGAGTTTTTTTAGCTTGTAGTTTTATTTATTCTATGAGTAGCTTTGCGAATACAGATGCAGAGATACCGCTTCTTGGGAAGACAATGACTCAGGCGAAACAGCAAGAAATGTCTCCTAAACAAGCATTGCAACGTTTAAAAGAAGGTAATCAACGTTTTTTAAATAATAAGCTTGTTACTAGAGACTATTTAAAACAAGCCTATCAATCTTCTTATGGTCAATATCCCTTTGCTGTAGTGTTGAATTGCATGGATTCACGTAGTGTTCCTGAGTTTCTTTTTGATCAAGGCTTGGCTGATTTATTTACCTTGCGTGTAGCCGGAAATATAGTCAATGACGATATTTTAGGAAGTATGGAATTTGCAACTAAAGCTGCAGGTGCTCGTTTAATTGTCGTATTGGCTCATACTTCTTGTGGTGCAGTTGCTGGCGCATGTAATGGAGTGAAACTAGGCCACTTGACTGATGTTTTAGATAAAATTCATCCAGCAGTGGAAATGACCATGAAAGCAGAAGATAATAAGAATTGTTCAGATCCCAAATTAGTAGATGCAATTGCCCGGGCTAATGCATTAAACATGGTAAAAGATATCCAAGAAAAAAGCCCCATCCTCAAGGCGTTAGTGGAAAATAACAAAGTAGGCATTGTTGCGGGGATTCATGATATTAAAACAGGACAAGTAACCTTCTTTGAAGAAGGACGTTCGGTTCCGAAATCTTGATCGACTGCGACAAGAAATACTCCCCGCACGAAATGATACTCCATGTACCGCACTTATTCCTGAGGCCTCAGGGTCAAGCTGCGGTAATTCGTGCGGTTTATTTTAGGCCCGTGCCTTTCGAAATTGCTTCCCGTTTACAGTCTACGACTATAATATTGAACAACATGCCCCCGACATTGCCGCAACGGGAATTCCGTAAAAATACCTTATCCTAAATATTCATACTATTTTTTACTAAGATTAATACAAGGAAGATCATATTGAGGCGGGAATCATGCCGACGATTACATTAAACACTGATGGGCGTGCCGTATCTCCTGAGAATTTCGCTACTGGAACCTATCGTTCAACAACCATCGCACTAACAGAGGGTGGCCGAGGAGGAACATCAATAGAGGTGCCTGTTCAAGGTTCCCGGGTTTTATCTGCAACGGATGGAGGATGCCTTTGGAGCAACTCTTTTCAATCATGCTTTCCCGTCATATTTAAATACACTAATGGTGATATTGGATTGTATCATGCAAATCATGGGGCAATAGACAATGTCATGGCGTTACTCGACTTACTCAATAAACCAGGAATTCAGGAAATTCAGCTCTTTAGCAAACCACGCACGGATAGCCAAAATAAAGTAGGCATGCTTTCCAAAAACCTAAGCAAACATTTTCTAGGCAAGGAAGGCGCCCCCATAATAAATGTTGCCGATGATTTTAATTATGGTGTCGCTGCCTGTTATAAAACAGCGGATAGGCAACCTATTATCTTAGTCGGCGAAAGTGGTGCTGGTAATGAGATGGCTGTGAATAAAGAGGGCTGCACCAATCAAGATGATGTCACTATCCCATGTCGTTTTCAACTGGCCTCCATTCGTCATCCACTTTCTACGGCCAGTACTCCCACAGCAAGTAGCTCTTCATCATCTCATATCGAGGCCCAACGGCAAATTAGGACTGAACTAATTGAATTTAAGGACCAATCTAAAAAATTACCAGAGCCTGACGGTGAGCCCAGCCCATCGGCTAAAAAATCTTATTAACCTGCTCTTGCTGGCGAAATGAAAACCTTGATGACGTTGTGCTACATCAAGGCTACGGTTTTCTTGTAAATTGAGATTGTTCGGCTGCTATTCATCAAAAAATGAAACTTCACCAGAGGTGGTGTCATATAAACCACCGATAATTTTAATGCTTTTTTTGCTGAGTAACTCCCTTAGGATACTGCTTTTCTCTAAAATCATTTTTATGCTGTTATCTACATTAATTTTGGCCACTTCCGTGACATACGCAGAATTGCCACCATTTCGATTTTCTTTAAAAGAGCTTTCTTGCTCGATTGCAGGTGTGATCTTATCTAAAAGCTGCGTTAAATATCCTAATTGAGCCTCATCACAAGCCCCTTTTATTGCGCCACAATTGGTATGACCAAGTACAACAATTAATTTAGAGCCTGCGATTTTGCAGGCAAATTCCAAACTTCCAATAATGTCGTCATTCACAATATTTCCGGCAATCCGAATACTAAAAATATCACCAAGACCTTGGTCAAATATAAATTCGGCAGGAGTTCGGGAATCAATACAACTTAAAATTGAAGCAAAAGGGAATTGCTCTTTAGCAGTTTCATTCACTTGTTGTAGAAGATTGCGGTTATATCGCAAATTATTTATGAACCGCTCATTTCCCTTTTTAAGTAAATCAATAGCTTGGTCTGGAGTTATTTTACTCAGATCTTCTTTACTAATTGTTTTCATAAAAACACTCCATGTTCGTTATTCCTCAAAGTTCAATACAAATGCTCCAAATAGCATTAAGAACTAAGTTAATCCCCACAAAACACTATATGTCCAAAATATCGACACACATAACCAAAGTTTAATATAAAAATTCAATAACTCAAGGATAGGAATACACTTTCACAGGTTTAGGCCAACAGATTTATAACGACTTAGTACTCAAATTAGACATACCAACGTTCTGTGATAGTATTTAATTTATCGACTGTATAACCGAACAGCTCCCGATAACATGGAGTTAGTCTCAAAAGGATTTCGGAGATGAAAAAAGCTTTTCTTATCGTAATGATTTCATGGTTTATTTTTCCTGCATGGGCAGCAAGTCCTGATGTTGTTACTTTTGGAGTCTATCCTATTAGCATTTATGATGTTGACCCAGCAAATGGCACATTCAGCATTAGTTATTATGCCTGGTGGCGAACTACAGATAAAAACTATAATCCAACCAAAAGTATTGAAGTTGTAAATGCTCGTGACTATTCATATAAATTTGGTGGTAAAGGCAAAGTGGGTAATGAGTATTTTACGTACGCCCATTATTACGCCAAAATACATCAGCCTTGGAATAGTAAATATTTTCCATTTGGACGACAATTTTTAACAATCAAAATGGAGGATTTTGCAGATGAGAATAAGGTGATTTTTGAACCTGATTACCCAGAATCAAAACTTCATTCTGAATTCACCATGCCAGGTTGGAACATTATTGGCTTAAGCCTAATGAAATCTGTTACTCATTATGCAACTAATTTCGGTAATGCCTCTATTGATAGCAGCCCCTATGCCCGGCTTAGTTTTATTATTGAAGTGAAGCGCAACGGATGGAAACTGTATATTAGTTATTTTATTGGTTTCTTTATGGCTGGCATTTTAGCACATTTGGTATATATGATGAGTTCATTACCTTTTGCCGCCCGGGCAACCGTATTTATAGGATCAGTTGTTGCGTTTATCGGGAATAAATACATCATTGACCCAAGATTACCGCCAAGTCCAAGTTATGGTCTTGCAGATGCCATCCAAATGATAACTTTTTTGGTAATTATCATTTCTATTTTGGCTTCTATTGGCCTCGAACTTAAATATCAGGATGAAAAAAAGCGGGCCTCAGTTTCTTTAACAATTGGAGCCATTAGCTTAATAATTTATGTGGTGTACATTATTATTTATACTTGGATAGCAGTTGCCTCATAGAGCCATGCCCATTTCGTCATTGCAAAAATGCTTGAACAATGACGAAATGCCATTCAAGAAAGCTCCACCTAAAAAGGTTATATTAAATACAGAATGGATTATCATCACCATTAATTACGCTATTAAAATTATTACCCCGGCTTGAATACTTGCCCAGTAGACTTGATAACTAATTGGTAAAAATGCATAATGTTCACACAAAACACTTCTACATGCCAATTATTATGAACGCACTGAAAATTATACCCCCTATAGTACAAGTGGTTATTTTAACCTTATTGATAATGAAGGGAGCTATTTCTGGGGATGTTCATGTAGTTGGTAACATCAATCATGCAATAAAACCAGTTACCAATTCCTCGTTCAGCTATAGCAAACCGAATAACCCAAAAGTCATTCAATTACTGAAAATAGAGCTGTCCGATGAAGCTAAAAAATTGCTAGAGGCACGCGTTAAAGAGATCACCCGCGCTAATCCTCAGGCTTTATATTCATTGTTAGGTACCGAAACACCGCCAAGGGTTCAATTGGCCATGAATAATGTTCCCGTACTAGACCAAGGTCGACATGGAACATGCATCACCTTCGCCATGACTGGTGCGCTTGACGCCGTGATTGGGCGCGGAGATTACATTAGCCAATTGTGCCTTTTACAACTAGGCAATTACCTAGAACAACATGGATGGTTTGTACTGAGTGGTTGGGATGGCAATTTTCCTATTTCAGTAATAAATCAGATGGAACAGTATGGAATTATTAATAAAGAAAACCAAAGAAAAAATGGCTGTGGTGGCTTGACTGAATACCCCTCTTATTCGGATGAAAAACCTGAGTCTTTTATAGATCCGCAGCAATACAGCACCATGAATGAGTTAATCTTCGGAAAAATAGTGAACTGGTCTAATATCTATTGGAGACTGAGTTCTACCCGGACCTTAAATGAGGTGAAAGAAGCACTCCGCGCAGGCGACAGATCCGTTTTTTCGATCATGCTACCACGCCTTGACCTAGGTACTGTAGGTGCTGTTGGAAATTATAAAACAAAGAATGATACTTGGTTAGTCACATCAGATATCTTACTCGGCTTAACAAATATACAAGCATCACATGGGCTGATTATTACCGGTTACGATGATAATGCGGTTGCAATTGATAATTACGGGGAGAAACACACGGGATTGTTAACATTACGTAACTCTTGGGGGAATGATTATGGAGATAATGGTGAGTTTTATATGTCCTACGATTATTTTAAATTACTAACCTTTGATGTACGACGTTTTTCGCCCAATTAGGGGTAGGAAATAAAATAAATTACGGTACAGAAATATGTTTTTAATGAAGGCTCCATAGTCAATATGGCCATGGCAATACAACCTGGAAGGCCAGCTATTTTTTCTCTATACAAGAAAACGAGATTAGAGATTATCCATCCTACACGGTTAGGAAGCTAAAACAACTTATTTATCACAAGCTTTTATTTTTAATGCAAGTTCTAATATTTTCGATTGCTTTAATAACAGCCTATATGGTCTTAGGCAGATTAAAAGATAGTCCTGCGCGCATGGCTAGACAGTTAACCCGCCGTTGTCACTGTCGATTGTTATTTGTGCTTGCTAGCGTGTTGATAAACTCACAATGATATTTTGAATGCAAATCAGACATGTCTGAATCGTTTAATTTTGTTTTTTTTAATTCTTCGGCATACCATTCGTTGACGTCCTGTTTCAGTTTTCTGCTAAACTCCATTAATAATGCTTTTTTGTATTCTTTATTGTTATTTTCCGCAGAAAAAAAACGAGGATCACTAATTGATGTGATAAATATATGTTCAGGAGCATTCCCATTTAATAAATCATTAAGTCCAGAAAAAAAGAGTTTTACTTTTTCATGAGATGGATAAAATTTTTGTCCTATATAATCAGTATAAGTTTTGTTATATTCGAGTGCCACTTTCAATTGGAAAAAAAAGGCTTTAACTGAAGCAACACCAGCTTCATGTGAACGGTTGACCAAATTCGTTAATCGAATAAAAATGTAATCTTTGGAGGTTTCATATATACCTAATTGCGTCTCCGTAAACATATTGCTCCTTAAACTGGTAAAATATAATTACAAATGAGCTCTAATACTCTCTTCATCACTCTCATCTAGGCCTGAATCTTTCTTTTGAGCATGAAGTTGTGTTTTCATTTTAGAAAAGCTTTCCTTTACCGTACTCGATACTACAACAGGATCAACAACTAAGGGCTCACCTGCCAACTCATCACTTAACATGACATCTTGTTCAAGTTGTTTTTTACCTGACATTTCACCTTGCATTCTTTGTAAAGCACTCATTTCACATTTCATTTGAGCTGCCTGTATATCTCGGTTAATCCCTTGTATTTGCTGATAAAACTCAGGAAATTCGCGTGCCATTAGTTCTTTAGCTTTTGAGCTCTTACAATTATTCAAGAGTGTAGCAAAACCTTGAGGTATCTGATTGTTAGCTAGTGCTGCAGCCCCAGCCTCTGCAGTGGTTATGCCCCCTTTAGTTAACATACTTATTTGACTTTCGAGTTTCTCAAGAAAGCCCACCAAGAGCTCACAGGTTTCTGCGGCTACTTTGTCTTGTTTACTTTTTCCTGTGTTTGTTTTTTGTATCTCTTTTAGTACATCTTTCATATGCCCTAGTTGTAACTTAGGATCTTTCGGGTCATCAAGTTTAACTTTAATTTCATCTTCATAATGTTTAATCCGAGATTTGCAGTGCTCTATATATGCTTTGTGAAAGCCTTTATCGAAATCGGCTTTAAACTCTTTTTCTAACACTTTGGGCGGAGTTCCTTGAAAACTTTCCTTAAATCCTTGAGCTAAAACTCGATCTTTCACCCAATCTTTAAACTTAGCATTAAACTCTGCTTGAATTGCCTTTCCTTCTTCGGCGGTTAGCGTTTTAAATGTTTTTCCCTGTGCTTCAAGTTCGTATTCTTTGAGGCGTGTGAAACTCTCTAAATGATTCTCCTCAAACTCTCTATCTAATCCTAAACCGCCCGCGGTTATAGTCTCCTGAACTTTTTTCTCAAGTGCTGCCTCGAACTCTTTTTTATGTACTATTGCAATATGTTCCTGAAGCTGCTTTCCATAATTTGCACTATAACTTCCCCACTTTTCTTTCACATAAGCATCATAATAACCATTCTTTCCTTGTTTATAATCAGTTTCTGTTTGCTGCCGCACTTCTGTAAACTGATCTCTTAATGGTGCTCTCACCATTTCGCTTTGTGCATAACTTAGCGCATTCAATACATTATTCATCTGCCCCATCAAAAATTGCTTTTTGGCAGGGTCTTGGGTGGTCATTTCTAGAATTTGCATTGATTCTTTTATTGCTTTAACCTTTTGCGCAAGAATCTCCTGAGGATTTTCGACTCCCCCTGTTTTAAGAGCATTATGCAATCGTGTTAAATCCTCAACGCTTGTTTTAATGTTCAATACGTGCTTATTGTAGATAGCTATATTTTTAGTGTGCGCTATCCCAAGCTGCTTTTTACGACCAATTTCAAAGACCGATTCAATTGAATTCGACAGCGTAGTTAAAGCATGCATATCACCTTGTCTTAATAATTCAGGGACTTTTATTGGCTTAGGCATAATGAACCTCTAAACTGACATTCCATAAGAAGTGGAATACATCAACCCATAAGAATTATTATAGAGCATATTGATTTTTTTTGACACAAAGAAGCATGCTAAGACGTTTAACAGTCTGTGCAGAATTTATAACTTCTCATCACTGTGACTCATAGTCAATCAACCCACAACAATCCTTCATTAAAGATTGATTCTAGATTGCTGCTCTTCGTGCACAATGCCGGCAAATTTTATATGAAGTTTTCCCGAGCTTTTGTCAGCAACTCCTGGAACCGTAGCAAATGTTTCTCCGTTGTAGCCTCAGTATGCAGAACAAACTTAGAAATAGTTAAGGCAAAAATTAATCGACGCATATCCCAAAGCGCGTCTTGAAATTCATCTATTTTCTTTTGTGTATCAGGGTTAAGTTTTTTCTCTAGCAATAAATTTTCAGAGCTTATCGCGATAGGAGCACAGTTTTTAATTACATTAGCCCGGAGTTTTTCAACAAAAATAAATGTATTTATATCTTCTGGTTTTGTTTTAATAACCTCTTGGACGCTATCTCTAAAAAAATTAAAAACCAGTCGCTGATGAAATAAATAAAGCTTTTGCGAATAATGATAGCTTTGAAATAAAAAATAATCCCCCACCAAGATAATTGCAATGCCAATTAAGGTGCAAATAGCACGGTTAACTACCATATCAAAGGGGCCTTCCTGTGAATTACTCTCTGAGGTTTGTGCTAATAATAAAAAAATCATAATTGTCGTAAACAATACGCTAATATCATAGCGACGCGGATTTAAGGTGGAAACAGACAAGCCAACAAGGGCCAGAACAAACACTACGGAAACAAATCGGTAATTCATCTGCATTAAATAAATTAAAGGCAGTAAAATCGCGAGCGCAATAAAAGTTCCACTCATACGGTGGATGGCCCTTCTCGTAATTAACCCTGGCTCAATCCCTGCACTCACAACTAACACAGTAAGTAAAACCCAAAATTTATGTGGGATAGTTGAAAATAAATAAATAAACATGGCAATCATAAACATGCTCGCTAAGTGAGTAAACCGAGCATAATCAAGCCTTTTTCTCATTTGCGCTGTAGATAACATAATTTATCCCAGTGAATAAAAACTTGCTTTAAACAACGACAAATATAATGTTGTAACTGCGTTTCTGCTAAGGTAGTCATTCTTGGCAAACCGCAGGGAGCATAGGTATTCATATTAAGACGAAGTAATTCAAAATTTGCTTGTATATCATGCCAAAATGCCACATTCTTATCCTCATAATAAAGGCTATCCAAACAATGCTGGATATTACGCAAATTAACCGCAATACGATAAGCTTGTCTTCGGTATTTTGGAGGAATTAACTTACGGTAATTACGTGCCATTCCTAAGTGCTGTATCTCTAATGCTGAACTTTTCTTTTCTTTTCTAATCGCATAATCAATCCCCTCTTGGAGGCAATGAATAAACTTTTGCACCGCCTTATTCCAGATCCACAAATAATTTGTTGGATAAATTTTGAGGCAAATAAATGCAGTTAGCATGGCCAATAAGGTTGAAGAAATAAAGGTGTATGCGACTTGAATACTTCCTAAAGGCACAGTGCTTAAAACTACCGTCCCATTAACCAATAGCAGCATGGTTAAGTTCTTTAGTGCATAAAAATACTTTAGGATTGAAAAATAAGTAAGTGCCAAAACCAGCACAGAGAAAAAGAAAAAAGTCCCTTTAAAGGGGTAAACCAGATAAAAAGACACACTAATTAATATGAGTGCGATGGTTATAAAAACTAATAAGCGCTCTTTTTCTGGGTAAGAGTCCAAGGCTGGTGCTTCATAAAAAGCAATCACCAAAAAAGGAATAATATAACTTTGAAAATTAGATGGTTGAAATAACCAATACACGTAGGTCGCGACGGTGGCAAGAAAAAGTGCTTTAGGGAGAACGACCCTTTGTGCACCATAAGGATCATATTCCTCAAGCCATTCTTTAAACCCTGATGTAAACATAAGCACTGCTGCCAAGACGAAGTGGGTATTTAGGATCAGGATCAGTGATGCGAATAATTACTGGCAAACGCTGAGGCAATAGAATCCATTGATTTTCATTAGTAACATTTTGCAATTGCGTGCGGGGATCAACCAATTGGCGGTTAGCAGACCAATAGTCTGATTCAATGATTCCATGAAAGACTTTTCGTCCTAAATACATTCTGGGAAACACCACCACCTTAGAGCCTTTGCGTACTGAACTTAAATCTGTTTCGTTAAAGTTTGCTTGAATATAGATATTCTCGGTATCAACTAAAGAAAATAAGGGTTGATTGATGTTTACTGGAGTGCCCACTGTAAAAAATAAATTTTGTACTACCCCATTCCCTTGAGCATAAACATCGGTGAGGTTTAGATTCACTTTTGCATTTCGTAAACGTGCGCTAATCGATTGAATTTCACTTTCTTGACCTTGAATTTGATATTTATCAATGTCTAACTGCTTTAGAGACGCTTCCCAACGATTTTTAGCAGCCATGGTTTCTTGTTCAGAATTTTGTAGCGTAATTAAGGAAACGGAACGTAAGCGATATCCTTTTCGGTATTTTTCATCATCTTGTTTTAGTTTAATGTAATTTCGCTCTTCATTGCGGCTAAGCCTCAGATCACGTTCATAGGTTGCCTTAAAAGCCGCCAATTTCGCTTCGCCACTTGCTAAGTCCGCAATAAATTGATCATGAGCATAAGCATAAGGTCTTTTAAATACAGTGAAAAGCTTCTGTCCTTTTTGAACTACATCACCATTTTGCACATAAAGCCCAGTGATGTAACCGCTAGTGAGTGCCGCAACTGGGCGAACGTTATTCATCACAAAGGCATTATCTGTAAAGGGAAATAAAAACGAAAAAAGATAAATAAATGTGGTGAAAATACCAATAAAAATAATAGTATTCGCCAAAGTAACCCAACGCTTGGCCCGTGAAAGACGTTGCTTAAATTGGCTACGCAGCTTGGTAAAATTGATCATATCCCTCTCAAATAATTTCTTTTTATTGGCATTGTCTAGTTGCTTGCAAACAAACTACACTATTTTTACTTTTCTGCGCTTGGCTTAATCGCATAGCCTCCGGCTAAATCCTGGTATAAAACAACCAAGGAGATAGCTAGCTCTAACTTAGCCTGGTTTGTTCTAAGTGCTAAGTTATCTAAATAAATTTTACTTTGTAATAACTCTTTATACGAAATTAACCCTGTATTTAACAAGCCCTGTTGTAATTTATATTTACGGCGATATTCACTTTCTGCGTATACGTAGGCATTAAATTGTTCATTCATGCGCTTATTGGCTGAATAATCAGTATCTACCTCGCGCAAAATTCGTTTGGCTGTTTTATAAAGTTCCGCTAATTGAGCCTGCTGCGCGCCCTTACTACTGGCAACTTTTCCTAAAGAACTTGGTATTAAATCCCAGTCCGCATAGGCATCAGTCACATTGGCCGATACCCCACCTGGTAGATGTATCCGTCCCACCAAATCATCCAGTTGTAATGCGGGAAAAAAATCACTCCAAGCAACCCACTCACTGGCACGAGCTCCCTTTAATGCATAGATGGCCATGTGCATGTCCGGGCGATTATTAAGCACTGTAGCCGGAAGGCTACCTGGTTTAAAACGGGAAAAATCGAGTTTTGCGAAATTATTTTTATTTTTTATTCGCCCTGGATTTTCATTAATTAAAAACCGCAGTGCATTTTCACTATACACCATGTTATGTAAAGCGGGTTCAATTTGAGCCGCAATCAAACGTTCATCAGATTGCAATTGCGCTAATACAATATCATTGTCTAAACCAATTTTAATATCGTACTCACTTAACGTGATGAGCGTTTTAAGATCCTTATTTAACTGCTGTAAAAGCCTGATCTGTTCTTGTTGAGACATGAGGGTAAAATAAGCGGACGCTATTTGCCCAATAACCGTCAAACGAGCTCCGTCAACTGCCGCACGGTGAAATTCTACGTTATAGCGAGCCTCTTTTCCTTGGGTATACAGCTTCATCATATTCAAAGCATAGTATGGCCAAATACCATAAAAACCTCCGGGAACACCCAATGCAGGATTTGTTGAATATCCCGCTAATAATTGAATGGTAGGAATCCAACTCAGTTTGACTCGCAACAATTCCCCGCGCGCCTGCTGCAAATTTCCTAAAGCGATATGGATGTCCATGTTGTAACGCAAACCAGCCTCAATCAAACGATTCAATTCTTCGTCATGAAATTGTTGCCACCATGCAAGGCACGGTAAATTATTTAAAGGTTTGTAAGCTTTTGTACTGGAGGGAAATTGCTTTGGCGCAACGACTTGCTGCTTTACTCCCTTACCACAGCCCCATAATCCTATTAGTATGGAGATTAAGAATAGTATTTTTTTTATCATTAATTAAGTTACTGATGTTTATTAAAATAATGCTGCATTCATCATTGTAAGTTTAGTTCTAGGGAGTGTCTAGGGCTTTCTTGTGTAGCTATATTGGTGCTCGATTAAATACTAGCTATCACTAAAAATGGACGGAAAATTTTCATCACCTATACTGTAGTTAAATAATAACGTTTTTCATCTTAGGATCTAAAATGGACCATTCATGGAAAGAGCAATTAAATCAGCAATTAGAAAAACATATTAACTCCCAAAAATTCGTTAATGCCCTCTCGATGAGTTATTGCGAGCAACACACGGTTGAAGAGGCCACAAGCGATATATTACTGCTTGATCAGTTATCCGCTCAGCGTTCAACAATTATCAATTTCTATGAGTCAACCCTTTCCGAATATCCCTTGCATGTGAAAATTTATCGCTTTGGTCCCCCTATTCCTTTATCAGATATCCTCCCCATGCTAGAAAATATGGGATTGCGTACCTATACTGAACGCCCTTATAAGATTGTTCTTAATGAGCAACAATATTGGATTAGTGACTTTAATGTTACCTCAACCCACAGTAACGCCCTTGCTATTGAGCAACTTCAAAACATTTTTAGTGATGCCTTACTGCAAATAGCTAGTGGTGCTTGCGAAGATGATGGGTTTAATAAATTGGTCTTGGGCGCAGGATTATCCTGGCGTGAGCTGAACATCATTCGTGCGTACGCAAAATACATGCATCAAGTAGGATTTCGCTTCAGTCAGCAATACCTAGAAAAAATTATTGATACACATGCATCGATTGCCAAAATGCTCATTCAACTATTTTCTTTTAAATTTAGCCTGGAACAAAATGCCGAAATTAAAAAATCCATGGCGCAATTAGAGCATGAAATTCAAACCAGCATCGATGAAATTAGCAGCTTGGACGAAGATTATATTATTCGTTATTTCTGGTCTTTAGTTAAAGCGACCCTGCGCACCAATTATTTCCAAAACGCCAATGGGCATTTAAAAGAATATTTATCATTTAAACTGGATTCAGCAAAAGTTCCTGACTTACCACCGGGTCAACCCATGTATGAAATTTATGTGTACTCTCCCCGTTTTGAAGGCATCCATTTACGTAGCACCAAAGTATCGCGTGGGGGGATCCGCTGGTCTGAACGACCTGAAGATTTTCGCACAGAAATTCTTGGTCTAATGAAAGCGCAGAAAGTCAAAAACTCTGTAATTGTACCCTCTGGGGCCAAGGGCGGTTTTATTTTAAAACGCCTAGACAGCATTTCCGACCGTGAGCAAATCAAGAAGGAAGTTATTGACTGTTATAAATTATTTATCCACGGTCTTCTTGATCTCACCGATAATCTTATTGAAGATAAAGTCGTTTCACCTGCTAATACCGTTTGTTATGATGAGGCAGATCCTTATTTAGTAGTAGCCGCTGATAAGGGAACAGCAACCTTTTCCGATATCGCCAATGGTATTTCTAAAGAGTTTAATTTCTGGTTGGGTGATGCCTTTGCCTCAGGTGGTTCTGCAGGTTATGACCATAAGAGAATGGGGATTACCGCCCGTGGAGCTTGGGAATCAATTAAACGGCATTTTCGTGAATTGGATATTAACTTCGCAGAACAAGAATTCACCGTAGTTGGTGTTGGGGATATGAGTGGTGATGTATTTGGAAATGGGCTTACTTACTCCAGAAATAGTCGCCTCCTCGCTGCATTTGATCATCGTCATATATTCCTTGATCCTAATCCTGATGCACGTACATCATTTGATGAACGAGTACGTCTCTTTAATCTACCCACCTCCTCTTGGGAGGATTATACTCCAGAGCTCATTTCCACTGGCGGGGGAGTGTACCGACGTACTCTCAAGTCGATTCCACTTTCTCCTGAAATAAAACGGGCGCTGGACATCAGCCAGAACTCATTGCCACCCAATGAACTCATTAAGGCCATCTTAAGAGCCCCCGTTGATTTATTATTCAATGGTGGTATTGGTACTTACGTTAAGGCATCAACTGAATCAAACATGGATGTTGGGGACAAGACCAATGAATTTTGCCGCATTAATGGTAGTGAATTGCGGTGTAAGGTCGTAGGTGAAGGAGGTAACCTCGGATTTACGCAACTTGGTCGTGTAGAGTATGCGCTAAATGGCGGTCATATTAATACGGATTCGATTGATAATTCAGCAGGAGTGAATTGTTCCGACCACGAAGTGAATATAAAAATCTTGTTGAATAAGGAAATAAATCAAGGGCATCTCACTGAAGAAAAACGCAATCAAGACCTCTTTCAAATGACGGAAGAAGTTGCCCAACTGGTACTGGAAGATAACTATAATCAAGCACTGGTTCTCGGTTTTTCTGCCGCAAATACTGTATTGTATAGTGGCCTATATCAATCTTATATCAAAGAACTGGAAAAATTAGTAAATTTGGATAGAACAGTTGAGTTTCTCCCTGATGATAAGAAACTCTTGGAACGCAAAGCATCCGGCCAAGGGTTAACGCGCCCAGAACTGTCAATTCTTATGGCTTATACCAAAATTTACATCACCGGGGAGTTATTAAAATCAGATTTACCCGATGATCCCTATTTTCTCGCCACTATGGAAGCTGGCTTTCCATCACTGCTAACAAAGCTTTATGCGAAACAGATGGAAAAACACCGCTTACGACGTGAAATTATTGCTACTCAATTAAGCAATCAGATCGTAAACACCGTAGGAATTACGTTTATGTATCGTTTGCAAAGAGAAACAGGCATGTCAATCGCTGATATTGCTCGTGCCTACACCTTAGCAGCTAAAGCTTATGGTCTGCAAGAATTGCATGAACTAATTGATTCGCTGAACTATAAGGTATCCGTGCAAACTCAGTATGAATTGCTGCATCATGTGCGCCAGCTCATGAATTTATCATCCCGTTGGTTCTTGCACCATGGGCGACTACATGGAGATCTCGCGAGTAATATTGAGCACTACAAACAATCGATTAATAAACTTGAAACCATGATTCCCTATTTAATGGCTGGAATTACTAAAGATTATTTAGATAAACTGGTTGCCCAATTTGTAGGGATTGGGATTGCTGAAGAAACTGCGAAGAAAATTGCCGCTACGCGCGCGCTGTATACCACATTAAACGTAGTCGAGGTAGCCACCCAAAATAAATTTGATTTAGAACGAACTGCCGAAGTGTATTTTACTATAGGTAGTAAATTTAATTTAGTTTGGTTTCGCGATCAGATTGCAACAGATTCTCGTGAGGGGCATTGGAATAGTTTGGCACGAGTTTCCTTACGCGAAGATTTAGATAACTTACAACGTCGTATCACGATCGCCATTTTAAAAGAAGATCAAACGCCACTTAAAGCGGATGAGTTAATTGATTTCTGGTTGTCTAAGAATACCTTCATAAAAAATCGCTGGGAGCAGCTATTAGAAATGCTATTCAGCAGTCAAGAAGTTGACTACACTCAATTTTTTATCGCCTTACGCGAGTTAGCAACTTTAATTAGCCGGGAATCTTAGTGACTGTAGACCAGAAAGTAGGAACGGAATTTTCTATGGAAGTGATTCGGCTTATTAAAGCGATTCCAGAGGGAAAAGTTGCCACTTATGGGTTAATTGCTGGACTTGCCGGAAGTCCTCGTGCAGCACGTCAGGTGGGGTGGCTTTTACATTCAGGCACGCAAAAACACCAACTCCCCTGGCATCGCGTCATCAAATCAAATGGGCAACTCGCATTTCCTCAGCACAGCGAAGCATATGAGTATCAGAAAGGACTGCTGGAGATGGAAGGTATTGTGATGCTTGGTGGACGTGTGGATTTGAAGCGGTATCTTTGGTCTATGGACAGTTAAGAGTTATATTTAAATTGTAGGTTGGGCCCATAGCCCAACCTACAGCTCTTATAAAAGTATAGTGTAACTACTTTTTGAAATTACTTAAAACAGCCTCGGCATCCATTACGCCACCAACATGAGTACGGTACAATTTTATTTTCATAAATGTTGTTGGAATTTCTACAGTTACCCATTGCCCACCGGAAATAGTTGTCGTACTTGTAGTGGTTGTATTATGGCGACGATGACGATGGTGCTCAGAAGTCGAGTCCATTGTGGTAGTTTCAGTTATCGGTGTTTGATAGGTTCTTTTATTTACTGTTGATGCAGAATCAAGAATCTTAAAATAGCGATAACCGTTCATTTTGGTTAATTCAGCAGAACGTCTTAGCGCATATTGATAAGCTTGATCGCGACTTGTGTATTCATTCCCTAAAAACTTTACCGTATAAGTATCATCATTTAAGCGGAAATCTTCAAATCCTCCCGATAAAGACATTGGGTGGTAACCTGTAGCACAACTAACAAGTAGTAATAAAACAGGAATAATGGCAATAAATTTTTTCATTTTTTTCTCACAGTAACGTCTTTAGAACAATGTTATTAGTACATCTACTCACATATATTATTATGACAATGCAAACTAGGATAGCGATTGGTACTATAATGTTGATGCACATGCACCTGTGGTCTTGGATAATTTGGATAATAATGAGGTTGAATTCGATGATGGTGGTGATGTCGGCGTTTATGGTGATGGTGATAATTACCCCAGGCATACAGAAGATTAGAAGAACTAAAAAGACCAATAAACACACTTACTAACAATATTCTTAATTTCATTAGGAACCCCTAAACAAAATTGATAAAATTTAACTTGTTAACACCAGTTTCGTTTTTTATTTAGACTTCATGAACCCATAAAAAACCAAATGATCATATTTGGTTCATTGGAAAGCGGATACTAAGCGATCCTTAGTTTTTAATGAAAAATTAGTAGGAAAAGTTAAAATGACCGATTCGCCTTTACCAAAGCGATTAAAAGAAGCCCGTATTGCCGTAGGAATATCACAAAAACAATTAGGCATTGCTGCCGGAATAGATGAGTTTTCAGCCAGTCCTCGTATCAATCAATATGAAACCGGAAAACATTCTCCCGATTTTTCCACCTTAAAAAGAATCGCAAAAGTATTGTCCGTTCCCACTGCATATTTTTATGCGGAAGAAGATGATTTGGCAAAAAAAATTAAATTATTCCTCTAGCACCACGGGTACCCCGACACCAAGCATCAAATGGCAATCCAGTACCGATGGAATTACATGAATTGACATTTCAGGAGCAAATTCAAGCACGTATACTACGTATTTTGGTGACGAGCGATAATGGTACACAATATAAGGCTATATTTACTAACCGTATTGGTCAGGCAATCAGTAATGCAGCCCTATTAACTGTGAGTCAACCACCACCGGTACTTGTCAGCGTAATGAGTGATGTACCACCAATAGGACCGATAGCAAATGGCGGCACAACAAACGACGCCCCTACATTCAATGGAACCGCAACGGTTGGTTCTGTCATCACCGCGTATGATAACGGCATCCCTGTGGGCACGTTACCACAGATAGTGGTGGTAATTGGACCTTTATACCATTAGCGTTAAATGAAGGTGGGCATTCCTTCACCTTTCCCCGCGACTAATACTGCTGGCAATGTTTCTCTACCCACAGCGCTATTTAGCTTTACAGTAGATAGGTCAGAGGCTATAGCGCCTGATACACCAACTCTTGTCGCTGTAGTTAGTCATGTAACTTTTGCTTAGTTTGCTGAATTCACATAGCCCGGGGTGGACAACCGTGGTAATACGGTTTTGGGGCACAAATCCCCGTATTACGCTGCGCGAATACGGGCTACACTATTACAGCGCCAACAAAACAAAGGTACTTACAATAAAAAGTAACGTGCTGGTGATGTAAGGATAATTGTACGATTTATAACTTCGCTTACGCATGAATAAATCAATTAGGAATACAGGGAGTACTGAAACAAGGGTTAATACAATCACTACAGTCACATGTTCGGCTATTTGTGGGAGAGGTATTATTGACACCAAAACCGTAAATATCTTCACTAGAATTTCACGATACCAGGTGATCGCCAAGATAACCCAATCGCTAAAACTAAATACAAACCAAGACGCAACTAAGAGAGGCAAAAATAATTTAACACCTTTAACCGCAAAAATTTTTTTAATGACTCCGAGGAACTCCTGTGAAAAAAATACCGTAATAGCCCCCAACAGGATAACCATAGTCAGTGTGAATAACATTTACTTGTTCCTCAAACATAAATCTAAAAACTAATTGGTACTCTTTACAATCGTTCCTCTAAAGCTTCCCAACGCGCATAGTGCTCCATTAATACAGCTTCATCCTCAGCAAGACTCTGATTTATTTTTGCAATAGCCGATGCATCTTGCTGATAAAATTTTGGATCAGCCATCTGTAATTGCAACTCAGAAATTTTCTTTTCCAATTGCTCAATTTTCTGTGGCAACTGGGATAATTCACGCTGTTCATTAAAGCTTAGCTTATTTGTCGATGGACTGCGCTTCACCACTGGATTTTTATCCGCCGTATCACGCTCACGCTGCTGTTGTTGCTGTTGTTTCTTATGCATTTTATAGTCATCATAACCACCAACAAACTCGCTAAATTGTCCGGCCTCTTCATACACTAAGACGCTAGTTACCACCTGGTTAATGAAGGCTCTATCGTGACTAATTAATATTAATGTACCAGGATAATCAGCCAACATATCTTCCAAAAGCTCTAGCGTTTCGATATCTAAATCATTAGTAGGCTCATCCATCACTAAAAAGTTAACTGGTTTAGCGAATAACTTAGCTAACAATAAACGATTACGCTCCCCACCTGATAATACAGAAACCGGTTGATTAAATCGCTCTGCAGAAAATAAAAAATCACGCAAGTAACTGGCAACATGTTTTTGCTTGCCGTTAATCGTGACATAATCAGCGCCCTCACCCACGTTATACATTACCGTTTTATCTTCTTGCAATTGCCGACGCAACTGATCAAAATAAGCTACGTTTAAGGAAGTGCCCTGTTTGATTTCTCCTGAATCAGGTTGCAGTTCCCCCAGCAATAAACGCACTAAAGTAGTTTTACCACAGCCATTAGGTCCAATAACTCCAAGTTTATCTCCACGAGTCAGTAATAAAGAAAAATTTTCTAATAGCTTCTTTTGCCCTAAAGAGTAATTCACATTGCTTGCTTCGATAACTACAGAGCCTGAGCGATTTACATCTAAAGCAATAGTCTTAACTTTTCCTACTTGATTACGGCGTGCTTTATATTCTTCACGCAATGCTTTAAGCGCACGAACTCGCCCTTCGTTACGTGTACGCCGAGCTTTGATGCCCGTGCGAATCCAGACTTCCTCTTCAGCGAGTTTTTTATCAAATAATTCATTTTGCTTTTGTTCGCTCTGACGAATTGTCTCACGTCGGTCAAGATAAGTTTCATAATCACAATCATGTTGATGTAATTTTCCGCGATCAATTTCTACAATTCGATTTGATACTTGACTTAAGAACTCTCTATCATGGGTTACCAATAATACGGCACCTTTAAAACTTTTGAGATAGGCTTCCAGCCATTCAATTGCTTCAATATCCAAATGGTTCGTTGGCTCATCCAATAATAATAAATCGGGTGAAGCAATCAGGGCTGCCCCTAACAGTACTCGACGCTTCATTCCCCCGGATAAATTATTCATCCGCTCTTTAGTAGTAATACCCAAACGACTGGCCATCGTTTCGATTTGTGGCAATTTATCCCAAGCGTGAAGATTATCCATACGCTGTTGGACGCGAGCTAATTTCTCCATATCCCCTTGTTGGGATAGTTCATTAAATTGAGATAAAACCTCACCAACTTCGCCTAAACTTTTCACTAAAAAATGGTAAACTGAGTCATCCCCGGTAATGGGAACCTCTTGGGTTAGACCTGCGACTCTTAAACCTGATAATTGATGGATTTGTCCACTGTCAGGAATAATATCTCCTTGCAGCAATTTAAGAAGCGTTGATTTCCCTGCTCCATTTCGGCCTACTAGGGCAACCCTATCTTGTGGCTGTATTTGCCAATCGGCTTTATCTAACAGTTGATTGCCAGCAATATTAAGACTTACGTCATGAAGGGAAATAATACTCATACTTTAAACTCTAAAAATTGAAACATTTGGGTTGATTTGTGGGCCATCTTCCACGAAATCAATACCATAAAATTAATGGCTCATATTACACTGTAGGTTGGGCCCATGGCCCAACAAGGGTATTGAGCCCACACCAGGACTTTATGTTGGGCCATCGGCCCAACCAACCTACTTAGACAATACCAATACCCCATCCATCTCGACTTGTGCCCCTCGAGGCAATGCTGCAACACCGATTGCTGCTCGAGCAGGATAAGGCTCTACAAAATAACGGCCCATGGCTTCATTGATCAAGGGAAAATGGCTTAAATCAGTTAAATACACATTTAATTTCGCTATATGGGCCAAACTACCACCCGCAGCTTCACATACTGCAGATAGATTTTCTAAAACTTGAGTGATTTGTTCACTAATATCTTCACTACACATTTGCATAGTTTTAGGGTCTAGTGGTATTTGCCCTGAGAGATATACGGTGTTACCGCATTGAATTGCTTGTGAATAAGTTCCAATAGCTTCTGGAGCGAATTTGGTATGTACAGGCTGCATTAATTATCCCCTTGTTTTTTTCGGTACAGACGCATCACCACTTTATTTGCGCGTAATCGGCGCATTACACGCGCCAGGTGCGTCCGGTCAATCACACTAATTGAAAACGTTACGGCGTTATGACGCCCATCACGCGGATCCACATTGATATTACCAATATTTGATCCTGCTTCGGAAATAGCAGTCGCTAAGGCGGCTAATACTCCGCGCTCATTAGCTACATCAACAGTAATATCGACCCAATACTCCCCTTCAACCTTTTCATCCCAACGCAAAGGAACGAATTGTTCGGGGTTCATACGGGAAGTTTTTAAGGTAGCACAATCGCTATTGTGCACAATGATTCCTCTACCTTGTTGGAAGACCCCGATGATGTTATCGCCAGGAATTGGCTGGCAACATTCACCAAAATGTACCACCATTCCTTCAGTACCTTTAATAGCAAAGGGGCGAACTTTGCCTGCTTTGTCCAACTCATGAAGATCCTGACTGACCACCAATCGTTTCGCAATCACCATCGCCATTTGGTTACCAATACCAATCGAATAGAGTAAGTCATCTATTGTTTTATAGTGTAAATCACTTAATAGGGCTTGCAGTGTCTCCGGTGGTACTTTCGCATAATCACTGGATAACTCTGCTAAAGATTGTTCTAACAATCGTTTTCCTAAAACAATGGATTCTTCATTTTGTTGGCTTTTCAAGAAATGGCGAATATTCGAACGTGCTTTGCCAGTAACCACAAAATTTAACCATGCCGGATTAGGATGAGCACTGGAGGAAGTAATGATTTCTACGGTTTGTCCATTCGATAAAGGGATGCTCAGTGGTACTAAACGCCGATTCACCTTTGCGGCCACACAACTATTCCCTACTCCTGAATGTACTGCATAAGCAAAATCAACCGGGGTTGCCCCCTTGGGCAACTCCATAATATGGCCTTTGGGAGTAAATACATAAACCTCATCAGGGAATAAATCGATTTTAACGTTTTCAATGAATTCCAGAGAGTTCCCAGTACTACGCTGCATTTCTAATAAACTTTGTACCCATTCGCGAGCACGCAACTGCGCCTCATTTACTTCTAATCCTGAAGATTTATAAATCCAATGTGCTGCAACCCCATTATCTGCAACTTTATCCATATCTCGTGTACGGATTTGCACCTCCAGTGGAACCCCAAAGGGACCAAATAAGGTGGTATGCAAAGATTGATAACCATTCGCTTTAGGAATACCTATATAATCTTTAAAACGCTGAGGAACAGGTTTATAAGTGCAATGCAAAGCACCTAAAATACGATAACAGGAGTCAATATCTTCAGTAATAACCCGGAATGCAAATACATCGGTAATTTCTGTAAAGGAGGCCTTTTTTTGCCGCATTTTTCGATAGATACTGTATAAGTGCTTCTGTCTACCAAATACTTGCTCATAGGGAATATTTAATTGCGCAAGAGCCTGTTGTAAATCACGCTCAATAGTCTGGGTTAATTCTCGTCGATTACCGCGTGATTTTTCTACGGCGGATTTAATTGCTCGATAACGCATGGGATATAAGGCTTGAAATCCCAGGTCCTCAAGGCCAACGTAGATGGAGTGCATCCCTAAACGGTTGGCAATTGGAGCATAAATTTCTAAGGTTTCAATAGCAATACGTCGTCGTTTTGCTGCAGGCATCGAACCTAATGTGCGCATATTATGCAGTCGGTCCGCTAATTTTACGATAATTACGCGAATATCTTTGACCATAGCCAAAACCATTTTGCGGAAGTTTTCAGCCTGGGCTTCTGCTTTGGATTCAAATTTGATTTTGGTAAGTTTGGTAACCCCATCGACTAGGGCGGTGATGTCTTCACCAAATTGGCGGGTTAAATCTTCTTTGCTTACGGTGGTATCTTCAACTACATCATGGAGCAATGTCGCCATAATGGTTTGATAATCGAGCCGCATTCGGGCCAAAATCAAAGCTGCGGCAACAGGATGAGTAATATAAGGCTCTCCTGAACGACGCATTTGACCATGGTGTGCCTTTTCAGCAACCAAATAAGCTTGGTAACATTTTTCTATTTGAGCTTGCTCAAGATAGCACTTCAGCTCTTCGTCAAGCTCTTTAAAATAGCTCACGCAGCACTCCCTGATGTCCAACATGGTCATACCTCATTTTGGCTAAGATAATGGAAACAACCCCTCACATCCAAGCAAAAAAATTGAACCTATACTAAAATAATAGTCCAAACCATAAAAAATGGTGCACCTGCACAATAGACCATTTAAAATTGCTTAAAAACACATACCCGTATTGTAACCGTTCACGCTGTATGTAAATTTCGTCATTGCGGGCGCAATGAAGGTAGTTTTTTATTTAATTCAAAAAAATAACAGAACCTTGTGTACGAGCAGCCCTACTAGACAAAACACTAATATGAACTCTGTAGCACGATTTCCCCGTATTAAGCGGCGTTAATACGAGTATGAACTGACATTTCGTCATCCCCGCCTGGGCGAGAATGACAAAACCCCAATCTTATTCTTTGTCTAAAATATCTGCTGTGACCAGTCCTTCAGCAATTTCACGTAAAGCAACAACTGTTGGCTTATCATTTTCCCATTCAACCATAGGCTGATCACCGCGCACAGCAATTTGTCGTGCACGTTTTGTAGCCACCATAACTAATTCAAAACGGTTTGCTACATGCTCTAAACAATCTTCAACTGTAACTCGTGCCATAATTGCATCCTCCGGTAACCAAAACTTCTTATTTTACTGCGATGACATCAGGAATGAAAGTAATTTTGCTTGTTTATTTACCTGGCGCTCGATACGCAGCCGATTAGCCAACACAATTGTACGTAAATCCGCGGCAGCATGTTCAAAGGTATCATTAACAATAAGGTAATCAAACTCCGAATAATGACTCAGTTCATCTTGGGCTTTTTTCATTCGACCACGAATTATTTCATCATTATCTTGACCTCTATTGGTTAAACGCTCCTTCAAGACCTCAATTGATGGTGGAATGATAAAGATACTTACTGCTTCAGGAAAGTTTTTCTTAATTTGGGCCGCGCCTTGCCAATCAATATCTAAAACCACATCAATGCCACGTGCCAAACGCTCACAAATTTGTGTCTTGGAAGTACCATACAAATGGCTAAAAACTTGCGCATGTTCAATAAATGAACCTGCATTGATCATAGCAGTAAATTGGCCTTCATCAACAAAAAAATAATCTACTCCATGAGCCTCTCCTGGCCGCATCCCACGAGTTGTATGTGAAATAGAAACCTCTATTTGTTCCAAAGTCTCAATTAAATTTCTCACTAAACTCGTTTTGCCCCCTCCTGAAGGTGCAGCAACAATAAATAAATTACCCAAATAATTACCCACAATAAGACTCACTCAATGTTTTGAATTTGCTCTCGCATTTGTTCAATTAGTACTTTCATTTCCACTGCGCTCTGAGTCAATTCCACAGAATCTGACTTAGAACTTAAGGTGTTCGCCTCTCGATTCAACTCTTGCATTAAGAAATCAAGGCGTCTTCCAGCTATTTTATCGCAATTTATAGTTCGACTCACTTCATTAATATGAGTTTGTAAACGATCTAATTCTTCACTTACATCCAACCGGGTAAGAATTAACGCGATTTCCTGTTCTACCCTATTCTCCGGAACTTCAATCTGCACGGCCTGCAAACGAGAAAACAATTTATCTTTAATTTGTCCTGCTTGATTTGCCACAAGCTCTCGTGAACGGGTTACTTCGTTACCTATATCCCGCAAACGACCAAGCACATGGGACTGTAACGCTTTTCCTTCAGTAGCACGAACTTGTTTGAGCTGTTCGATGGCATCTTCGAATAGAGAAATTGCTTGCTGACCGAGTTCTTCAACATCCGGAGCACTTACCTGCACGACCCCAGGCCAAGCAAGAATACGACTTACCCCAAAATCATTTGCTAAGTGATGGGAAGCAGACAATTGATGGCTTAAATCCACCAAGGCATTTACCATTGCTGTATTTACAAGCATAGTCTGACTATCAGAACCCACATCCTGATACTTCAGCTGACACTCTAATTTACCACGACTTATTTTATCACGTAGCGCATTGCGCAAGTGAGGTTCAATAAAACGAAATGGTTCTGGCAAACGAAATGAAATATCTAGATACCGATGATTTACTGAGCGAATCTCCCAACAAAGAGTTCCGGCATTGATCTGTTTTTGTGCCCGAGCAAAGGCAGTCATACTTTGAATCATAAAAATACCATTGAAGATACGTCGCGCGACTATACCTCAATTTCAGAAAATTGGACAGAACTGATCATAATCAACTTAAGCGAGCATTATAATGTGTTTGCTAGGCTGTCAACCGCAGCAAAAATTCCGTCGTTCTACAACAGAATTGATTGTTTTCAATTTTTATGCACAATAGCGAACAAATAAACTCTAAAATAAAACTTGCTATGAATGACCTATCTTTTAACCTAAATGAATTAAAACTAGAACACAGTGCAGTACCGGCCAATAAAGCGCAAATAATCGAATTAGAAAATTATTTTGATCATCCCCTCCCTTTTAATCTGAAAGAAATCTTTAGAAATTATAATGGTGCTAGCCTGAAGCAATATGATATGAATCATTTCTATATAGTGGGTAAGGATAAAAAGAATCCCTTGAATATTTGGTTTACCATTAATAAATGTAGCGAACACTTAGGATTAGAAACTCTTCCGTTTGCAGAAAACGAGACTCACTCAATTTATTTCTTAAAATGGGAGCAAGAGCAAGCGAAAGTATATTTATGGAGCGAGGCTAGTCAAGAAATCACCCATATATCTGATTCTTTTGATGAATTTCTAAAAGATTTATTGAAAATTTTATCTTAATAGGATCTAAAATTAGCTTGTACCATTGGTGATTTGAATAAGACTACCTCACACCTTATACTGACCATACACATTGACCACCAAATCACCAAATAAATGAATACACATGAAGCCCTTATTAGTGCCTACGTATCTCTTGGCTATTCCGTTGATGATCAGGGCTGTTGCCATGGAACCTCACTTCGCTGGTTAGAGGCTTCATTCTTAGACGAAGAACCCAAATTTCATAAGCGCCTCCTCAAAATCGCCGCCTACGGCAAATATCTAAAAACAGCCATTGAGGCAGTCAAAGCAAAACGAGGAGAAAACTTAACTAAAGAAGATAAATATTTACTTGAAATCCAGGCCTTTATGGATCACCTATACATTTTTCAAGCCCCCTTTGAACAGAGAAGCTTATTTAATAGTAGCCTCCCTATACTTCAGGAGGATATTGATAAAGCATCTACGCTGGGTTCATCTGATACGATAGAACAGTTAGGTGGACTTACTAAAGTTTATTCTCATCCTTTAATCTATAACGAACAAGAAATTGCACTTTATTTAGATGATTTAGGGCAAGCCCTAGAAAAGCACTGTCCACTCCATGGAAAAAAAATTGGTATTCTGTTATCCAGTCATACGCATACAAGCGCACTAATCTATACCACGGGAAGAGGAGAATGGCGCTATATGGATATTAATGAATATCCACCAGAATCTTTCTCAAAAGAGAGCACTCCAAAACTGGCCAGAAATATTGTTGAAAGCTTCAAGGAACATGAAAGCCCTTATGTTGCCTTTGCCTCAAGAGTAATTACAGTAAAAAAAGATCCGTTCATAAATCAATTAACAGAAGAACTTTCCAAACTCAGGACAAAACATCCAGTAACCAGTAATCTAGCTCGGCGTACAGAGCAAGTTAATCTCTGTTATCTAGCCTCACAACAAGGCGATGCCCAAATTGTTGAGGAGACAGCTAGATATGGAGCAAATATTGAGTTTACAGACAAGGACGGAATTACTCCTGTTATGATAGCTGCGATGGATGGATATGATGACGTTATCGATGTACTTGCAAAACATAAAGCGAATCTAAATGTGGTTAATCAACCTAATGGCTGGACTCCAATACATTACGCTATAAGTGATAGATATACTAAGGTACTTACGCGTCTTGCCCAAAATAACGCCGATCTTAATGTGCGAGCTAAAAACGGATTCACTCCTCTCCTACTGGCTGTCATTAATGGGAATGTGGAAGCCGTTGTTGAGTTAATAAAATTTGGCGCTAATGTAAGTGTATCCCTACCTTGGCCCATCAAAGATTTTAAACCAAAGGATGCGTTAGCTAATAAACGCTTTAACTTCCTAGTAAAACAAAAACTAATTGTAAATGATACGATTATGCTCTGTCCTCAGGATATAGCCTTCATCGATGGGAAAGACCAAATTGTCACGCTGTTCAGACATGCTCAGAGAATTAATTCACTGTACCAAACCGTAACAGCCTTTGAAAAAGATTGTGAAAACAAGCAAGCACAGCAGGTAATTGCTGCTGCTCATGGCTTAGTGGAATTCACGAATGAATACATCAGCACACTTTACTCAGCGCCGCATGCTTTAGAATTAGATGAGTGGAATAATCGATATACCAACGGAATGCAGTTTCTTAGCGCACAAAGCCAGGAGCCGCACTATTTAGATTCATTAAATAAAATAAACGCTCAATTTAAAAGCTTAATAACAGCTCGTCGTCCTACTATGAAGGATTCCCCGTTAAAAAGGAAATCACTGTTTTCAAACGATACTCCAGAGGCAAAACGCATAAAATTTACAGAACATTCTTTAGATGGAAATATGGATCTCAAGACTGGATTTAGCTAGATTGTTACATGATGGGTGCAACTCTCCGCGTTAAGCGGTATAATTACTCTTTTTTGCGAGGATTATCTCATGCGCCCCAGTAATCGTGAAGCCAATCAACTTCGTCCTATAAAATTAACCCGCAACTTTACAAAACATGCAGAAGGTTCGGTGCTTGTTGAGTTTGGAGATACTAAGGTTCTATGTACCGCCTCAGTGATTGATGGTGTACCTCGTTTTATTAAAGGTAAAAACCAAGGTTGGGTAACTGCAGAATACGGCATGCTTCCTCGAGCCACCCACAGCCGTACAGAGCGCGAAGCTGCAAAAGGGAAACAAGGTGGACGAACTATGGAAATCCAGCGCCTTATTGGTCGTTCATTAAGAGCTTGTGTGGATTTAAAATTCTTAGGTGAAAATACGATTACTCTGGATTGTGATGTAATTCAGGCAGATGGTGGAACACGTACTGCCGCCATTACGGGTGCCTGTGTTGCAATGAGAGATGCTGTTACTTGGATGGTTGAGCGTGAAAAAATCCGTAGAATGCCTACATTTAATTATATTGCCGCAGTTTCTGTAGGTATCTATAGAGGGCAACCTGTTCTTGATTTAGATTATGCAGAAGATGTACTTGCTGAAACTGACATGAATGTTGTAATGACTGAAGCAGGGCATTTTATTGAAGTACAAGGAACTGCAGAAGATAAAAACTTCAATCGCGATGAGTTAAACAGCATGCTTGCTTTGGCTGAAATCGGAATTCCTCAGCTAATTGAGTTACAAAAAAACGCTTAAACGTGAACATTGCTGCTTTCGATATCTAGGGTGGGCCCATGGCCCAACAAGATATTGAGCCACACCAAAACTCACTGTTAGGGCCGAGAGCCTTAGAGAAGACTGAATTACTGCGGCGTACCCCCGGCATCCAGATTCATCTGGCTTCTCATTCCGTACTTATGGATACCGCGGGCACACCGCGGTAATTCTCTTTATTATTTGGTAGGGGATTCATTAAAACAATGCCTTATCCACTGCAACTTCAAGTGCAATATCTTTAGATATACTTTCATTCATCACCAATTTTAGTAAATGCTGATCCAGAGTCTGCATTCCTATTGCCTGCCCCGTTTGCAAAAAAGAAACCATCTGCGCTACTTTATCTTCACGAATCAAATTACGTATCGCACCAGTACAAATCATAATTTCTAAAGCAGCAATACGTCCCCTCCCTTCCTTTCGCCTCACTAATCTTTGAGCGATAACCGCTCTTAATGATTCCGCTAAAATAGAGCGTGCCATAGTTTTTTCCTCTCCAGGGAATACATCAATAATACGGTTAACTGCATGAACCGCAGAATTTGTATGTAAAGTCCCCAACACCAAATGCCCCGTTTCTGCAGCACTCATAGCCAAACGAATTGTTTCTAAATCGCGCAGCTCCCCCACCAGCAAGACATCGGGATCCTCACGTAAAGCAGAACGTAGTGCGGCTTGGAAACTAGGGACATTGTTATGCACTTCCCGTTGATTCACTAAACATTTATTACTAGGATGCACAAACTCAATTGGATCTTCGATAGTAAGAATATGCCCATGGCGTGAGAGGTTAATGCCATCAATCATAGCCGCTAAGGTTGTACTCTTTCCTGAACCCGTTGGCCCTGTTACTAATACCAATCCATGAGAGTAATTGATTAGTTCATTAAAAACAGGTGGCAAATTCAAATCACAAAAACTTGGAATCATTGTAGGAATTAGCCGAAAAACAGCCCCAATACCCCGCAGATGATGAAACACATTTACTCGGAAACGGCCAAGTGCTGCAATCTCAAAGGAAAAATCCAGCTGCAAATGCTTTGCCAACTCTTCTTTTTGTTGTGTGCTCAAGAGTTCATGAATCATGGCGAATAAATCGAGATGCTCTAAAACCGGTAAGTTCATTTTGCGTAATTCGCCATCAACACGAATCCGAGGTTCCATGCCAGAAGACAAATGTAAATCTGAAGCGTGGTTGTTCACTGCCCAAGTCAACAATTCTGTTATATCCATAAGTTAATGCTTCCAAATTACTGCGAGTATTAGCTACGAACAGCAGGTTAGCATAGAAGGATCTACTCGGCAAACGCTCTATCTTTTGCTATTGTTAGCGTTTTAAAAAACAGTACATACATGATGAATCTTCAATATAATTTAAATCAAATACAGCATCTTATTAAACAGGCAGAGTTAGAAAATGGCCGAAATGCTAACGAGGTATTATTGCTTGCGGTCAGTAAGCAGCAAAGTGCGGAATCGATTGCCCAATTATTTAAGCTTGGAGTATGCGATTTTGGCGAGAACTATTTTCAAGAAGCTCAAGAAAAAATTAGTACGCTTAAAGACTTGCCTATACGCTGGCACTTTATTGGCCCAATTCAGAGTAATAAAGCCAAAAATATTGCTCGTGATTTTAATTGGGTACATAGTATAAATAGACTAAAAATAGCGCAGCTACTCAGTGAGCATCGTCCCTCATATTTGCCACCATTAAACGTGTGCTTGCAAGTTAACTTAATCCCGGAAGAAACCAAATCAGGAATAAGTCCCGAAGAAATAACTGAACTGGCTTTAGCAGTGAGTCAATTGCCGCATCTCAAACTTAAAGGCTTAATGACCATCCCTCCCCCAGAGCATGATTCACAAAAGCAATATGAACTATTTATGCAAATGAGCCGACTCTTAAAATCCCTGAACCAGCAATTAGGTTTAGAGATGGATACGTTATCGATGGGAATGAGCGATGATTTGGTTCCAGCAATTAAGGCGGGGGCTACTATTGTTCGTATTGGACGAGCTATTTTTGGTGAGCGTGAAAAAGGGAATGGTTGAAACCGTAACTCTATCTAAAGAAAATAGAATTTTATTATCCTGCATTCTCCCATTTAGGTATATACTAGCTGGTGTATATCAACAAAAGTAATAGGATTAGGGGTAAATATGTCAGGTTTAACCGCTGTAGGATTATTTGTTGTTTCTTTAGCTTTTTCAGTACTTATTTTCAGTATCTGGTTACGTATGGCACTTCGCTACTTCCGTGTCAGTACGATTAACCCACTAAGCCAATTGATCCATACCATCACGGATCACCTCGTAATCCCCGTACAACGTTTACTGAAATTAACTCCCAAGCCTGGGCAAAAATACGACACAGCAGCAATCATTGTGCTCGTGCTGGTTGAAATACTCAAGATTTTTATCCTGAGCATGATCGCATTTCATGCTCTAATGCCTATAGGCTATTTTATAATTTATGTTATTGCTGACTTAATTATTCAGCCCTGCGATCTTCTCTTCTTCGCAATCTTGATTCGCGTGATTATGAGCTTTGTTAATCCTGCCTGGAATGGTCCAATTGAGTCTTTTTTGCGAACATTAACCGACCCATTACTGAAATTAGGACGCAAAATTATTCCTGATATTTCAGGTTTTGACTTCTCCCCCTTTATCATGCTTATGATTTTGAAAGTTATTACATTATTCATTAATGCGAACCTTCCCTGGAGAATACTCTAAAACGAACTATACTTATTTGTAGACAAGGGCTACAAGGATGAAATTATGAAATTGTCGCATTACACTGGTTTAGCATTAGCTATTTTACCCTTTAGTCTATTTGCTGATGACCAGTTCTATTGCCCGGAGAACCATGCCTACATTAGCATTGGCATGTCTCCAGACCAGGTTATCGCCGCCTGTGGTCAACCCATCAGCCAACAAGATTCAAATCAGCCTGTTTTAAGGAAGATCCCGGTACAACAGCTTATTTATAATAACAAAGGTGCCGATACTGCATTTTACGGCGTATGGAACATCCCCACAGGTAATGGTGGCGCTCAGCTGGAAGTTGATATCGTCGATCAAAAAGTACGAAGTATTAAGTTAAATAGTTCAGATAGTAATTCTATTTCTATTTGTGGTGGTAATAGTATTCAAGTTGGTGATCCAGTGGAAAAAGTTTATTATTCCTGCGGTAGCCCTTCATTAACCAATAATACCTACATTAATGAAGTAGTGCCCACTGCAGAAAAACCTAAAGTATGGATTTATCAACCAGGTCAATATCAACCAACGGTAACCTTGACTTTTGTTAATGGCAAACTACAATCCATCAACTAAATAACATAAGGTACCACTTGAATGACGGAAACAGTTGATGATATTACCATTGCCTTTAGCGAAAACGGTACAGAAGTAACTAAAGAACTAGGTAAACAGGTATTAAGCAAAGGAGCCTGGACTACTATTATATTTAAATACCAGGATTGGGATAATAGCAAAAACGATTTTGGACCAGTGAAATACTCCATTCGCCGTTATCAAAAACGTAATAATCAGTATTGGCAAAAGTCTAAGTTTAATATTTCTAGTGCGGACCAAGCGCAAAAAATTGTCGATATTCTTAGTGATTGGCTGAAGTAGGACCGTTCACAGTTGTAGAGTAGCGCATAGACTGGGCTGTAAGCCCAGCAAACACAGTTCCGCTAATCCCGAAAGCTGGGCTTTACAGCCCAGCCTACATCACAGATGATGTGCTTAACTCACCCACTCCAATCCTGTATGTCGGCGTTCAAAATAATTTGTCACCATACTCTCACTTACCATATCCAAGTTTTCAGGATTCCAATGGGGTTTCTTGTCTTTATCAATCAATAAAGCGCGTACGCCTTCGTAAAAATCCTTGCCATGCATGAAATGACTGACTAGAGTGTAATCCATTTGCAAACACTCAGCCAACGTTAATCCTTTAGCGCGATTCAATTGCTCTAAAGTAACCTTAAGGCTCAGTGGGGATTTTTGTGATAAGGCATTCTCGATACTAACAGGCCACACACCTTCCTGATCCTGTAATGAGGCTTTAATCATTTCCACACGTGGATGAGCAAAACAGACATTAATCGCCGGTTTTATTTGGCTAGGCTCAGAATCGGAGGCTAATGAAGCATATTCATGCAAACATTGATCAACACCTTTAGATGCATCTGCTGATAAATCCGCTTGCTGTAAAGCCTTGAGTAGTACCGGAATAAGTTCTGAAGACATTACCTTCTTCACCAAACCAGCTTTCAATGCATCATGAGGACCGAGCCGGTTACCGGTTAATCCCAAATAAGTCCCTAAATGACCAGGGCAACGAGTTAATAAATAACTTGCCCCAATATCGGGAAAAAAGCCAATACTGGTTTCTGGCATCGCAAAAACAAAACGATCGCAGGCGATAGGATGACTTCCATGCAATGAAATACCAACCCCCCCACCCATAACCATGCCATCAATTAAAGAAATATAGGGTTTGCCAAAATGATGAATAAAATGATTTAAACGATATTCATGCCAGAAAAACTGCATTTGCTCTGAATCATTTAATCGGCCAGAAAAATAAAGTGCACGGATGTCTCCTCCGGCACAAAAAGCATTCCCCGGTGCTGCTTGTACCACCACAGCACGAATACTTTCATCCTCTTTCCATAAACTTAATTGCCTTTGCATGGCAATAATCATGGTTAAAGTTAGCGCATTCAAAGCGCCTGGACGATTTAATGTGATTAATCCTAACTGACCTTCCTGTGTAAAAAGCACGTCTTCAGTCATGATTTATCTTCCTTTAAATTGGGCAGATCGTTTACTAAGAAACGCGGAAACTCCTTCTTGCTTATCCTCTGAAGCACATGTTTTGGCAAAATGAATCGCTTCTAAATGTAGGGCATCAGTCAGTGATAAATCATAACCATGATCAATAACCTCCATTACCCCAGCAATTGCCAGTGGCGCCATGCTTAAAATGCCTTGCAATAGTTTTTTACCCTGCTCGATTAAGGCTTCAGGTTCAACAACCTCACTTACCAATCCCCAATTCAATGCAGTTTCTGCTTTAATAAAGCGTCCCGTTAAACATAAATCTAAAGCACGCCCTTTACCAATTAAACGCGCCAAGCGCTGAGTGCCCCCATAGCCAGGAATAACCCCTAATTTTACTTCAGGCTGACCAAATTGCGCCATGGTTGATGCGATTCTTAAAGTTGCCGAAATCGCTAATTCGCACCCCCCGCCAAAAGCAAAGCCATTAACCGCAGCTAAAGAAGGTTTGCCCATGGTTTCTAATAAACGAAATACTTCCTGCCCATAACAAGCAAAATCATAACCAGTTTGCGCGGTGCATTCTGCCAAACGATTAATATCCGCTCCAGCACAAAAAGCTTTGCCATTACCAGTAATCATCAACGCTTTTACTTGGGGATTTTCTTTAGCTGCATGAAAGATAGCCGCTAATTCATTCAGTACTTCAGCACTTAAAGCGTTCAGCTTATCGGGTCTGTTTAATGTTAACAGCAAAATTCCCTGACTATCTAATTCTTGTTCAACTACATTCATTGTATTACTCCTGTTTAATTCTATTGATTAACGCAAAACAAAGCCATCGTCCAAACTTGCCTTTGCGATAATTTCACGCATAATTTCATTCGTTCCCTCAAGAATTTGATGAACTCTTAAATCCCTAAAAATACGTTCGATTTGATAATCGCGTAAATAGCCGTAACCACCATGCAATTGCATCGCTTTGTCGCTAATATTAAAAGCAATATCAGTGGCCATACGCTTCGCCATAGCACAATACATTGGGGCCTGTGGATCACCTTTATCCATCGCAGCCGCAGCGCGGTAAACCATTAAACGAGCCGCTTCATAATCAGTGAGCATATCGGCAAAATAAAAACGCAAGGCCTGCATTTCATTTAACTTTTTACCAAATTGTTTACGCTCATGCATATATTGCTGGGATAAACGCAAACAAGCAAGTGCCCCCCCTAAAGAACAGGAAGCAATGTTAATGCGTCCACCATTTAAGGCATTTAAAGCAATTTTAAACCCCATCCCCTCATCACCTACTTGGTTACTCACCGGAACACGGCAATTTTCAAAGAAGACCATAGAGGTAGGCTGACTATGCCAGCCCATTTTTTTCTCTAACTTACCAAAACTTAAACCTGGGGTACCTTTTTCGATTAATAAACAGGTGATTCCATGATGGCTTTCATCGCCAGTACGCACCATACATAAATATACATCGCTTACGGAACCACCGGAAATAAATGCTTTTGAACCATTGAGTACATAATGGTCCCCATCTTTAATTGCTTTGGTTTTTAAGGAGGCAGCATCTGAACCTGATTCAGGCTCAGTCAAACAATAACTGGAGAGTACTTCCATTGAGGTTAATTTAGGTCCCCACTTAGCCCTTAGCTCTTTTCCAGCATAGCGATCGACAAGATTAGTAACCATATTATGAATAGAAAGATAAGCGCTCGTACTGATGCAACCGGTTGCCAGCTGTTCAAATAACAAGGCCGAGTCGAGTCGGGTTAATTGAGAGCCGCCAATATCTTCACGGGCCATCATACCGGCCATTCCTAATGCAGCTGCTTCACGTAAAATTTCAATTGGAAATTCGCTGTGCTCGTCCCAATGTTCCGCCATAGGGGCCAATTTGTCACGAGCAAAATCTGCAGCCATCTCTTGAATTTCGAGATGTTCCTCTGTGAAATTAAAGTCCATAAACCATCCTTAGAAATTTTATTATATTTAAGTTTTTATCTTAAAAAAAGCTGTTAACTCCTAAAATCAATGGCTCATGCACTGAAAAATCTCTAAATTTCGATGCATTGAAGATTATAAAGCTCAACTTTTTTTAGACTTATACCTAGGGTATAGAAACTCTATATTATTTCCAATTTTTTATAGTCGGAAAAGAGTTATATTGTAAAAATTTTCTTTGAAAAATCATAATTATTAGCTTAACGAGGGTTTAAGCCGGGATTATGTGTAACGAAATCTTGCATCACATCATCTAACATTTGTGATAACTCGACCTGTTCTGCTGCCAAATGATGAATTGCAGCACGTAACTCATTAAAAGTATCATAGTTCATCGTAAACCTAGTATGTTATTCTCATATGTTTCACTCAATCGCTTAATATCCCACTCAAAATACCCCGCCCGATCACCCAATTGTTCGCGTATAAAATGATAGTTCGTTAGCATTAGACATATTATGAGTCAAAACAAAATCGCTTTAATGCTTTTTCATTACCAACACCCTTAGAGAATAGCATATGCTTAATGAAACATATGATTACTAAATATTCTCATCAAGGCTTGAACATGAACAAATTACCTCATCTGTTTTATGAGCGTGACACGGTCACGGTCGCCAAAGAACTTTTAGGTAAATACCTAATTCATGAGGAACGCATCGGAAAAATTGTCGAAGTTGAAGCATATATAGGCCAACATGATCTTGCCGCGCATTCGTCGAAAGGACTGACGCCAAGAACTAAAGTGCTCTATGGTCCTGCAGGCCATGCCTATATCTACCTTATTTATGGGATGTATTATTGCACTAATGTAGTTACTGAAACGGAAGGTATTGGTTCAGGGGTGCTCTTACGCGCCTTAGAGCCAATACAAAATATTCACGAACGTACCCAAGGCCCAGGCTTACTCTCTAAAGCCATGGCCATTGATAAGCAACTCAATGCTCATGATCTCACGAGTGATAATTTTTATATTGCCTGCCTCGAAAATCAAGAGCCCTTTACTATTGTCGAAAAACCACGAATCGGGGTGCACTACGCCCAAGAATGGGCAGAAAAATTATTACGCTTTTACATCAAAGATAATGCTTTTATTTCCAAGCCATGATGATATGATTGCAGGCCTCAAGGGCCGGTAAAACAAGAATAAAGATATGGAAACACTAGCGCCAACCAAGACAGCCAATAAAGAAGCACTGGCAGTACTCAAAGAATACTTTGGTTTTGACTCCTTCAGAACGCCACAAGAAGATATTATTAATGATGTTATTGCTGGACATGACGTACTCGTACTCATGCCTACGGGTGGCGGAAAATCGCTTTGCTATCAAATTCCTTCTTTGGTCCGGCCCGGCGTTGGTATTGTAGTGTCCCCTCTTATTTCTTTAATGGAAGATCAAGTAACTGCGCTTAAATTGCAAGGTATTCGCGCGGCCTACTATAATTCGTCACTAAGCAGCGAAGAAGCAAAGCAAGTTTTGGCACAGTTACATAATGATGAACTCGATTTGTTATATATTGCCCCTGAACGAATCATCAGCTCAGCCTTTATTGAACGCTTGCAAGAATGTCACATTTCCTTATTTGCCATTGATGAAGCGCATTGTATTTCACAATGGGGGCATGATTTTCGCCCTGAATACGCCTCTTTAGGATTATTAAAAAGCTATTTTCCTGAAATTCCGGTGATTGCTTTAACCGCAACTGCGGATAAACAAACTCGTCAGGATATTGTGGTTAAATTAAATTATGCACCTAAAAAATACATAGCCTCATTTAATCGCCCAAACATCCACTACAAAGTTGTTCCCAAAACCAGTGTGATAAAACAATTAAGCCAGTTTTTAGAATCGGTAGAACAACAATCAGGTATTATCTATTGTGGTACTCGAAATAGCGTGGAAAACGTGGCTGAAAAGCTACAAGACTTAGGATTCAAAGCCCGGGCTTATCACGCCGGACTATCGCATAAAGAGCGCAAAGAGGTACAAAATTTGTTCCGCTATGATCGCATTGATCTGGTTGTTGCAACCATTGCTTTTGGTATGGGCATTGATAAACCGAATGTGCGCTTTGTCATTCACCATGATTTACCTAAAAATATCGAAGGCTATTATCAAGAAACTGGGCGAGCGGGACGTGATGGCTTACCGGCCAAGGCCTTACTCCTATATGATGCCGCAGACAGTGCCCGCTTACGCTCCTGGATCATGAGTTCCCCAGGTGAAGAACAACGCCGTGTAGAAAGCAATAAATTGAATCACATGCTTGCCTTTGCTGAGGCATCTCATTGCCGTCGACAAATCTTATTACGGTATTTTGATGAGCCTTGGGATAACGAATGCAAATACTGCGATGTGTGCGATAGCCCGCCCACCACCGCCGATGCCACAGAGGATGCGCAAAAGTTTTTATCATGCGTTTACCGACTACGTCAAAACTATGGACTTACTTATACCATTGAAGTCTTACGTGGTAGCAGTTCGGAGAAAATCAAGCAATTTGGTCATGAGCAATTAAGTACCTTCGGTATTGGCAAAGATAAATCTGCCCATTATTGGAAGCAATTAGCATGGCAACTTATTCATAAGGATTATTGTTTTCAGGACATTGGCCACTTTAATGTACTGCGTTTAACGCAAAAAGCAATTCCCCTACTCAAAGGTGAAGAGAAAATTTCATTAACAATTCCTAATAATGATCTGCAAGGCACTAAAAAGAAAAAGAAAGAACGCCTGCCATTTCAATCCAGCAACAGTCCTTTATTTGAAGTATTACGTATCTTAAGACGAAAGCTTGCCGATGAAGAAAATAAACCACCATTTATGATCTTTAGCGACGCAACCTTGCAAGCCATGGCTGAAGCTAAACCACAAAATACAGAGCAGCTACTCGCTGTACCTGGGGTGGGACAACATAAATTAGCTCATTATGGTAGTGATTTTCTTAAAACCCTTAAAGAATTTAACGAACAGGGGTAATTGCGTAGCCCAACACCTTGCGATATTCTAAATCTTGCTAATAAGCACGTCATCCAAAGAGTCACAGTTATTAAGTTAAGGAAATTTTGCAATAATTGAGGGGGCGATGGCCCAACATGAAGTTATGATGTGGCTCGATGTCTTTTGGGGCCATTGGCTAACCAACACGGCGTAAATATAATCCTTAAGTTAATAGTGGTGAGCCTAAGGAGATTACGACAAAGAATATTCTGAGCGTAGCATGATACCAATCTATGTTGTCTCCCCTATTCCGGAAATCCCTCACTTCGACCTGGATGACGTTAATGTAGAAGTGGATATGACGATACTTCTGCCCCACAACCTAAGGAGATGTGTTTATGACAAGCTTAAAGGATTTAGTTAAAACGATTAATGAGAATGAAGACATTGGTAGCTTTTCAAAATCACATAAAACCATAGGCAACAGCCATACATATAGAATTCCTTTTGCATCAAAACCCTCCCAACAAGTTATTGCAGCTCTGGGTGGTCCTGAAACTTATGATGATAAACATGTCTTACTTACTGCTAAAAAAGATATAAAAACAACCGGCAATTCTAAAATAAATGTACGTAGTTTTACCCCAAACACTCCAGAAAGTACACTAACCCTTAGCGGAAAACGCCTAGACCGTCTTTTCAGCAGCGCTAAAATTTATGTGGATACTAGCATTTTTCCTCCTGGTCACTACCGAAAAGCGCTAACGGAAAAATTAACAGAGCAAAAAAAATTACCTAAAGAAAATAACAAAGTGAATTGGGAAAATCTTGCGGTTGCCGTCTGCCATGCGCAAGAGATAGACTTACTTGTAACAACCTGTGTAAGTAACCATGGAAGAGCGCATACAACTGTTCGCCCCAGCGCCAGTATTCATTCAAAAGCCCCGGCTTTTCTTCTCCTTTCTAGCCCTAAGCTTAATCTCAATAGAGATCATAGCAACGCGTTAAAAGAGAAAGACGAACAATTAAAATTTATTACCAGCATGTATCGCAATCTCTTCAATGCCGCAGTTTCTGAGCAGCGGGAGTATATCGTTATGCCTGCAGCAGGGTTAACCAATCATGGCGGTAGCCCTGAAATGCACTTTAGTGCGCTCATGGCTGTTGCTCAAGAATATCCAACCTTAAATATTATTTATAATGCGGCTAACCATAAAAGTGCTTTTGATAGCGCATTAAAAACCGCAAACAATCCAGCTAACGTCGCGCGTACGACTAAAGATATTATTGCTGTTGCAGACTATTTAATGAACACTGCAGGGAAATCATGCGCCATTTATAACCCCTCCAGCAGTAATGTAGTCTATGGGCTTAGCGATGTGGGGGAGCACTGGCAATCCACTACTCTTACAATAGGAACTAATCCTGGCAAAACATTACAAGCCTATATTGGTACCATCTCAACTGCCCCATTAAACAGCTATGGTATTAACCCAGGGGCCTTTACGAATATTATAGAGCGTAACCTAGGACAGCTTGCGGAAATTACCCAAAAAAATGAGAGCTCTCCGGCCAATACCATACCAACTACCAGTACAGAAAAAGCAGACCACCTGGAGAAAACCCCGACTCCAGTGCCCGTCAATACAGATGTTTCACCTGTGGAACAGGACGCGAAGGAGATGCTTGAGACGCATGAGGAACCAGTGCTTCCTTCACCAGTGCCGGTGACTAATGCTCAGCCCTCCTCGGAACAAAAACCTGTACCCTCTTCATCAGTTGACACTCCAGTAGTAGAGCCAATTCCCCCCCAAAGAAAATCGTCTTCAGGGTCCATTGGCATGTTTCCTCCGGTTGTGGAAGAGGCCTCCTCAAATAACGATAAATCCGCTCAAAACTCATCATTAAGCCCTGAGCAACTAAATGAGGTAAATGATGCAATCAGTAGTTTGTTTAAAGAGATTCATAGTTGCTGGCCCTACCCTAATAAAACTTTAAAGCAGACGAAAATGGATGCACTCAATGCTCTGATAACTAACTCGTATACAATGAGTGTGACTAAGGCTGTGGAAAAGGTCAAAAATGACTATCCAGCGGCACTATCTGGGCATACAGTATTTGGGCTTTCCAAGGCTGGATATGTCAGTACACGTACTCGAGATTTGTTGGAGAAATTGGAAACTGCGGATGCTCGACTAACGGTGGTTTTATAAATAAGGGGAGTAAAGATTGAGTTACCGCGGCTTAACCGCGGTAATTCGGACGTATTCGTTGGAAACTAAATATACAACATGCAAACAACCATACACTTTAAAACAGTGAAACAACTACTCTAAATCTTGAGCCACTTGCTTTATAAACTCTTTGAATGGTTGTTCCAATTCAGCACGTTTCAACGCATAGGTGACATTTGCTTTGATATAACCTATCTTCGAACCACAATCAAAATGCGAGCCATTAAAGCGATAGATATGGACATTTTCTCGCGAAAGTAAGCCATGAATTGCATCAGTAAGTTGCAATTCATTATTCTTCGTTATGGTATTTCTTTCTAATACACTAAAAATTTCTGGAGAAAGAATATAGCGACCCAATATTGCTAAATTCGAATCAATTTCATTAGCCTTAGGCTTTTCAATCAACGCCTCCACCTGGGTTTCATCAGGATCATTGCTGCGCAAAGCAACTATTCCATAATGATGTCGCATGCTTGGCTCAACCTCTTTTGTTGCTAAAACGCATGAGATATCCTCATTCGATTCATATAACGAAATCATATTTTTTAAACAGGAACTATTAGGCTCTTCCATCAAATCATCAGGCAGAATCACAGCAAAGGGTTCATTACCAATTAGTTTTTTAGCACACAAAATTGCATGCCCCAGTCCTAATAAATCGACTTGTCTTAGATATACATTGGTTACGTCTGGAGGCAAAATATGGTGGATCAATGAAAGCAATTGGGACTTTCCATCCTGACTTAATTTATTTTCCAAATCGGTATTTTTATCAAAATAATCCTCAATATCGACTTTATTTTGACTGGTCACAAAGATAAGCTCATTAATACCTGCATCAATGGCTTCTTGAACAGCATATTGAATTAATGGGGTATCAATAACAGGCAACATTTCTTTTGGAATTGTTTTAGTGATAGGGAGAAAACGTGTACCAAACCCCGCTACTGGAAATACAGCTTTTGTAATAGAACCCTTTTGTCTCATGGAACGATACTCCTTTATCACCACAACTTTAAATTGAGTATAGTTAACAGAAATGAAAGTGCCAAAAAAAGCATAATATTATTTATTTTCAAACACTAAGAAAGATCAATGGATGCTCAAAATGAGCCAAATAAGGACAATATTGTGGCTTGCAATAAGTGCATCCTCCGTGAATGGCAATAGTGGCCTATAATTAAATCTATTGAATATATTTTTGAGCAGTCATGATTGTAATTAATTTGCCTATCCGAGGATTTGATCCCACGGAAACAGCGATCCCTTGGTATTTTTTATCAAAAGCCAATATTCCAGTTGCTTTTGCCACCCCAGATGGGCAACAAGCATACGCAGATGAGCGAATGACCTCTCAAGGGCTTGGTTTATTGTCTCCCTTCCTTATGACCCGAAAGAGTGTACTACAACACTATCACCATATGAGTCAAACAAAAGAGTTCCAAAATCCTCTTTCTTACCAGGAAATCAATACTAATTCAATTTTGGGGATGGTTTTTCCCGGTGGCCATGGTGAAGGAATAAAATCCATGTTGGAGTCGACTATTTTACACCAAAAAATAGTTGAATGTTTTGACCAAAATAAAGTTATTGCTGCTTTATGTACTGGAGTGCTTACTGTTGCTCGAAGCATCGATCCTAAAACTCAAAAATCGGTTCTTTTTAATAGAGAAACAACAGCAGTCACCCGTTGGATGGAGTTATCCGGTTGGTATCTAACACGTCATTTTTTTAATGATTATTATCGAATTTATCCGGTAACAGCCCAAGAGGAAATTCAAAAGCTATTAAAAAGCCCAAATCAATTTTTTACAGGTAAAGCAAAAGTATTTCCTATGCAATTCACCCATAAATTTTTATGCAGCCAATTTACTGTGCGGGACGACAATTATTTATCAGGACGCTGGCCAGGCGATTGTTATCGCTTTGCTTTAGATCTTGTTCAATTAGTACAGAAACAACTAGAGCAATTGAGAGAATAGTATGAACCATCATAATACGATTAGAAATTGGGGAAAAACTTTTGAATGCTTGCCAAATAAAATATACGCTCCCTGTTCAGAAGAAGATATTTGTCAGATATTACAACACTGTGCCAAAGAAGGCAAAAAATTAAGGCCTATGGGATCACGCTATTCTTATACTCCATTAATTTGCAGTAATGATGCCATTATTTCCTTAGATAACTATCACGGCATCGAAGAGATTAATTACGACGAAATGACAGTTACCGTAAAAGGGGGAACTAAAATTGCGGATCTGGAAAGCGAGTTATTTGCTAATAATTTATCCCTATACAATCTTGGTGATATTAATCAACAAACTATTGCCGGTTTAATTGCGACAGGCTCACATGGTACGGGTTTATCTTTTGGCATTGCATCCACCCAAATAACCTGGATTCAACTAATTACCGCAGATGGCAGGGTAGTAGAATGTTCTCCTACCCAACAACCTGAACTCTTTAAAGCAGCCCAAGTATCTCTAGGAACTTTAGGAATAATTAATAAGGTAAAAATCAAAGTATTACCTAAATATTACATGCAACAAGAACGTAATCTTATTGATTTTGATAAAGCACTTGTCAATTTAATTGCGTCATTTTCAAATAATAGAAATTATGAGTTTTTTTGGTTTCCTTACACCAATTTTGTTTTTGAAAAAAAACATAATATAGTTTCTGAGGAAACAGAAGCAAAAAAATTTAAAAAACTATTTAACGATTATGTCTTGGAAAATGGCGCGTTGTGGTTATTGTGCGAATTATCACGTAATTTTCCTGATTTTTATAGAAAACACGCTAATTATATACTTAAAAATCTAAATTCTAATTTAAAAAATACGGCCCCTAGCACTGAATGCTACGCGACCACGCGCTTAGTTAACCATCGAGAAATAGAATATTCTATACCCATAGAGCAAGCAGTAACTACTATTCAGCAGATTCGCCAATTGTTGAATCAGCATGATGTTCATGTTTCTTTTCCAATTGAAGTACGCAGTGTCGCTGAAGATGATATTTATCTTAGCCCTAACTATCAGCGTAAAACAGTTTGGATTGCTGTCCACGCCTATACCAAAGATATTTATGAACCCATTTTTAGAGAAGCTGAAAAGATTTTTATAGAAAATCAAGGCAGGCCTCATTGGGGAAAAATGCATTGGTTATCCCATAAAGAAATCCAAAATTTATATCCTTGCTTAACGAAGTTTAAAGACATTCGTAAGCAAGTCGACCCCCAAGGTATGTTCTCAAATGGCTATTTAAATAAGCTTTTGGGCGAATGAGCATCCTGGAGAGATATAAAACTATGAGCACGAACAAGCATGCGATTATAACGGGCGGGTCAAGTGGTATTGGTAAAGCCCTCGCGATTAAACTCGCTCACCAAGGATATTCTCTGAGCATTATTGCACGGGATGAGCGTAAATTATGCCAAGCGAAACAAGAAATTATTGCTCACTGTTCCAATGCCCCCCCAATACTTACTTTTAGTGCTGATGTTTCTAAAGAGGCTGAAATTCATCATGCGATTGAAGAGGCTGTTTCAACACAGGGTTACCCAGATTTATTAATCACCTCGGCTGGTGTCGCGCACTGTGATTATTTTAACAACCTCAGTTCAGAACTATTTGAAAAAAACATCTCTATAAATTATTTAGGCTCTTTATATGCAATTAAAGCCGTATTCCCGTATATGAAAAAACAAAAATCGGGACATATTGTTTTAATTTCATCTGGAGCAGGATTGATAGGAATTTGGGGTTATAGTGCCTATGGCCCTTCAAAGTTTGCTATTCGCGGTCTTGCTGAAGCATTAAGGCCTGAGTTTAAAAAATACGGCATTAATGTTTCTATTGTCTATCCACCTGATACCAACACCCCTCAATTAATTCAAGAAGAAAAAACAAAGCCTATTGAAACCCAAAGGATTACCGGAACAGTACAGCCCTGGCCAGCGGATACAATTGCAGACTGCATTGTTCAGGGCATCAAGAAAAACAAATTTCATATTACTCCAGGCTTTTCTATTCGCTTCCTGAGAATTTTTCACAGCCCATTGTTCCAATTATTTAATTTTTATTTCGATATTTTAGTACGACGCCCCATATCTAAAGTGAGTAAGGATGAATAATTATGAGTACTGATTTAATCAGCTTATTTTACAAAAAAGCGGCTGAACAGCCACATAAAAAAATCTTCACTTATTTGCACCCCAATAAACCTGAGCAATCAATTACTTATGGGGAACTTGATTATCAAGCAAAGCAGATAGCGACCTTACTACGCTCGTTCGGTAATCCAGGGGACACCGTTTTATTAGTCTACCCTCCTGGATTAGAATTTATTACTAGTTTTATCGGCTGTGCCTATGCCGGTATGATTATTGTTCCGGTCATTCCCCCAGTGAATTTAGAAACAGCGCATAAATTAAAGCTCATTATCGACAATGCAAAGCCTGTAGTGTGCCTAACTACAAAAGAGCTCAACAATCAGCTCAACAAATTAAAACTAATCAATCAATTAAGTAAAAAACCAATCGTTGGATCGATAGTGAATAAATTTGGTAAAAATTTAATATCAAAATTTACTCCACTTTGGGAGTCGCACTTTTTTTCTTTACAATGGCTAACTACCGATAACCTAGCTATTTCAGTAGATAATTTTTCTTTAGCCCCTATTGATCTCCAAGCGCCTTTATTTTTGCAATATACCTCAGGTTCGACAGGTACACCTAAAGGCGTAGTCGTTACTCATCAAAGTGTGCTGCATAACATTCAATTAATACAATACGTCCTGAACATCCAAGAAGACAAAGATAGTTTATACAGCTGGTTACCTCAATACCATGATATGGGACTTATCGGTTGCATTTTGACCCCCATCTACACGGGTCTTTATACTATTATTGATTCCCCATTTCACTTTTTGACCGAACCATTAAGCTGGCTACAAGGAATGTCAAAATATCGTTGCACCATTTCGGCTGCACCTAATTTTGCCTATAGTCTTTGTGTTTCCAAAGTAACTGAGTTAGAAAAAGCGAAATTAGATTTGAGCCATTGGCGGGTCGCTGTTAATTCAGCAGAGCCAATAAGAATATCGACTTTACGCCAATTTCATAATTGCTTTAAAGAATGTGGCTTTAAAATTGAAAGTTTCTATCCCAGTTATGGTTTAGCCGAATCCACTTTATTTGTTACCACAAAAAATATACAGCCTCAATTTAAATCACTAATCATTGACAAATATGAGCTACAAGCCGGCCGAATTAAAATCAGGGATTCGCTCGATGAGGATTGCCAAGAACTCGTAAGCAGCGGAGATATTGATCCCAGTATAAATCAACATCAAATACTTATTGTCGACCCTCAAAGCAATATAATTCTAGAAGAACAATTAATTGGCGAAATATGGGTTTCGAGCCTTAGTGTGAATCCAGGATACTGGAATCAAGATAACGATGAGATTTTTCAAACAAAATTTGAGGGCCAAGATAATTCGTATCTTAGAACAGGAGATTTAGGTTTTATTAAAGATAATCAACTTTATGTAACCGGCAGAATAAAAGATCTGATTATTATTCGTGGAAAAAACTTCTATCCTCAAGACCTTGAACATGTTGTTGAACAAGTACATACCAATATCCGTGTAGGCTGTGTGAATGTTTTTTCAGTTGATAGTGGGCAACAAGAACAATTAATCGTATTAGTTGAAATAAAAACTAAAAATAATTATGTGGAAATTTGCGATCTGATAAAAAAACACTTAATCCAATCTCAACGAATAGCTCCAGATGTAATTACTTTATTAGAACCAAGAACATTGAAAAAAACGACTAGTGGTAAAGTAAGGCGCCGAGAAATGAAGCAATTATTCATCAACAAAGAGCTACCTACTTTATTTACCTATCAGCACAATTCGATACCTAATGAAGAAGAACCAAGAGTCATTCCTCCTGAGCAATTGGAAAAAGAGTCTTCCCATAATAATGTATCGTCACTCATTTTTAATTCTATTCACCAATTGTTGCGTAATACGCCTATGGAAAACATCTCAAAAGACAGCTCTTTTGCTGAATTAGGTTTTGACTCATTGCTCATGGCCGAACTAGTTGGCCGCTTGCAATTGGAGTTCCCCGAACAGATTGAATTACCAATTCAAGACATTTTGGCTATTTCTGACGTAGGCTCTTTAATTGAACTCATCCAGAGACAACTTAAAAGAAGTAAAATTCCAGAAAAATCTATAAACCACTCGATACCTACTAAAGTTTACTCTTCAGAAGAGCAACAACAATGGATGGAGTTAAAACACTTACCTGAATATCAAAAAATACATCAAACTCGCACTATGCTGGGAGAAGTCGCTAATCAATTATATTTTAATGCAATCTCAGGAATTTCTGATAACTGCATTCAGTTAGAGGAAAAAAGCCTCATTAATTTTTCTGGATACAATTATTTAGGTTATTCTGGTGATGAGCGTGTCATCAAAATGACTAGTGAAGCGATTAATAATTACGGTACCTCGGTATCAGCAAGCCGGTTAGTTTCCGGGCAAAAACTCGTTCATATGGAGTTAGAACAAGCCATTTCAGAGTTGATTGGCACAGAGGACTCTGTCGTATTTTCTGCAGGACACGCGACCAACGTATCAGTCATTACCCATTTATTCGGTATCGAAGATGTTATCTTCCATGATATTTTAATCCATAATAGCTCTTTACAAGGTGCTATTTTCTCTAAAGCAAAGCGTATCCCCTTTCCTCATAATGATTTTAATACCTTAGCCAAATTAATGGAGGCAGAACGTTCTCATTACAGGCGAGCTCTTGTTTTAATTGAAGGTATTTACAGTATGGATGGAGATATCCCGAATGTTCCCGAGTTTATCAAAGTAAAAAACCAATATAATGCACATTTAATGATCGATGAGGCCCATTCTATTGGTGTCCTCGGCGAACATGGCGAGGGAATCCGAGAATATTTTAATTTGTCCGCAAATGATATTGAACTCTGGATGGGCACCCTTAGTAAGGCATTTGCTAGCTGTGGTGGATATATTTCGGGTAAAAAAGAATTAATGGATTACATTCGTTACAGTTGTGCCGGTTTTGTCTTTTCTGCCGGAATATCTCCCGCGAACACGACAGCAGCTCTGGCTAGCATTCAACTATTAAAGAATGAACCTCATAGACCCCAACTATTACAAAAAAATGCGCAAAAACTACTTCTTGATTTAAAAAAACATGGGATAAATACGGGAGCTAGTGAGAATACTCCTATTATTCCTATTATCATCGGAGATGAGAAAAAAACAGTACAACTCTGCCTAAACTTGCGTCAGCAAGGAATATATACGCATCCGATTATTTATCCTGCTGTAGAAAGAGATTTGGCACGAATTAGGTTATTTATTAATTATATGCATACCGAAGAGCAATTAGCTTATACAACGGAAGTTATCTATAAATATTTAGATTAAAATATTAGTGAATGATGTTTTTAACATCATTCACTAATATAAAACAAGCTCCCTTAATACCGCCGTGGCATAAGACCCAGCAGGTAAAATAAAAGACAACTCAGCAACCTTGTCTTGAATTACACAATCAAATTGTTCCACATGCAAAATATTTGCCCGCCATGCTTCCTCCAATCCCACACGTTCTAATCCAGCCAACCAGGGTTGCCAATCAGCATAGATTTTATCGATCAACGCTGAAGCCTCTCCCTGAACCTTATGCTTACTTTTTCCAGGCAAAGGACTGGCAGGGGAAATATCTTTATCCCGAATGCGCTGCATTAATTCTTCTTGTACCTCATCAATGACAAAAATACTCTTTGAACCACTAAGTTGCATCACATCGCCGGTCAAAGGAGTATTCCAATTTCGTTCACTAACACGATGCGCCAAAATTAAATTAAAAATCCATGAACGCGCAGCCGAGCAATACATTCCTTTACGAAAACGATCTTTTACTTTACGCCCTTGCACCAGCATCTCTTCGGCCCGACTTAAATTACCTGCATCATGGCCAAATCGTTGTTCACCAAAATAATTAGGTACACCGGCTTTTTTAATTGCTTCTACGCGCTGTAAAAACGCGGCCTCATCAGTAAGATCACGCAAACGAATAATAAACTGGTTGCCCGTTAAAAATCCTGGCTTAAGTTTTTTATGATGACGGGTGCATTCCAGAACCCGCCACCCCGGTGCTGAAAGCTGTTCAATCCCCGGAATTTCTTCTCCTGGAGCATGCACGCTTAGCCATTGAGTGGTTAATGCTTGACGGTCTTTTAATCCGGCATAACTAATCATTTTAACTGGCTTATGAATTAACGAGGCAAGAGATTTCACAACCTCTTCAGTATTCAAACCACTTTTTTCTATCCTTAATAGAATATGTTCGCCTTGACCACTAAAAGGAGTATCAAAGAATTCGTTAACCTGAAAATCTTCAGGTACGCATTTTAAATGTGCGGTAGATTGTGGTAAACCATAAACCCGCGACCAATCCAAAGAATACATTTAACAACCACCTATCTAAAAAATATCAGAAAAACCATCTGAGCTAACAAATTTTAAGTGCATAGTTTAAAAATAATCCGTAAAATCTATAGCTTTTGCTGTTAACTTGAATAGGTTAACACCGAACCCCAGGTAGAAACTAGGGGCAGTTACCCGTAGCTTTCGGCAACATATAACAATGAGAGAGAAAGAATGAATCGCCCAACTGAACTAAACTCATGGAAAAAGCTTAAAAGATGCGCCCCTAGTTTACCGAAATCTTCTGCCCCACAAAACGCATACGTTTCAAGCGAGCACCTGACACTGGATTATAGTGGACAGCCAATTAGTGACTCAATATTAAACCTTTTACTTGAACTTGCTCATGAAAGCAAATTATCTGAGCATATGCTTGCCCTGTTTGAAGGTGAACGCATTAATAATACAGAAGACCGCCCCGCCTTACATACTGCTTTGCGTGCTCAAGAGCAGGATAAAATTTATGTTAATGGGCATAATGTAGTTTCTAATGTCACCGATGTGCGCCAAAAAATGAAGACTATTTCCACTCAAATTAGAGAGGGAAAATGGTTAGGTTATACGGGTAAACCGATTACGGATGTTGTTAATTTAGGAATTGGCGGCTCTATGCTTGGCCCCTTCTTTTGCGTTGATGCTCTTAGCGATTATGTCACGAGTCAATTAAATTTTCACTTTGTCGCGGAAGTAGATCCGAATGCATTTACACGCGTTAGCGCCAAATTAAATCCAGAGACGACTCTGTTCATTGTTTCCTCAAAATCATTCACGACGCCAGAAACTGTATATAACATGGAGAAAGCTTTGGCGTGGATGAATCTAGACCAACATGTAGATAAACATTTTATTGCCATCACCGCTAATGTAGAAAGGGCCCGTGAATTGGGCTTTAAGCAAATTCTTCCCATTTGGGATTGGGTTGGTGGTCGTTATTCTGTTTGCTCTTCCATTAATTTAATTACATGTATTGCTATAGGCTATGAGCATTTTTCTGCTCTCCTTGATGGCGCGAATAGCATGGATCAGCATTTCAAAACTACTGAGTTTTCCAAAAACTTACCCGTTCTTTTAGGCTTATTAGGGATTTGGAATATCAACTTTTTAGATAATAATAACTTATTAATGCTGACCTATTCTGAAGATTTAAAATTCCTGGTTCCCTACCTGCAACAACTCGATATGGAAAGCAATGGAAAATCAGTGAATAAACAAGGTCAGCGAGTTAATTACGATACAGGCCCAATTATTTGGGGTGGTCCCGGAAATCATGCCCAGCATAGTTATTATCAGCTACTGTGTCAGGGAACTCGCAAAATTTCAGCAGATTTAATTAGTGTAAAAATTTTTGATCAAGAACCTATTAACAAAATGTGTCTTGGCCATCGAAAGGTACTCACCCAAGGAGTTGCTACAGAGGATAATCCTTACAGCTATATCCAAGGGGAGCTCCCGGTAAATCACATTTCCTTAGCCGATTCCTCTCCTAGAACTCTCGGCGCGCTTATTGCCTTGTATGAGCATAAAATTTTTGTGCAAGGAGTAATCTGGAACATTAATTCATTTGATCAACCAGGTGTAGAAAGCGCTAAGAAAATATTTAAACAATACTCCTAGGTAGAAACATGAACGATAAACAATCTATTTCCCTCATCGGTGCGGGCCATCTTGGCCGCGCGTTGCTATGCGGGCTAATCAAAAGTGGCTATCCCGCTCAATCCATTACAGTCAGCAATCGCAGCCAGGATAAATTAAGTCGTTTGGTGAATGAGTTGGCTGTTTTACCAGCAACAACAAATAACGAGGCCGTCGATGCCGCAGAACTGCTTATACTTGCAGTAAAGCCTCAATTTATGCAGGATGTATGTCAAGAAATCGCCGCAAAAGTGCAAATGAAAAAACCACTCATTATTTCATTGGCAGGAGTAACGGAAATAGAACAAATTGCTCAATGGCTTGGGGGCCCGGATTTAAGTATCATCCGAGTTATGACCAATACCCCCATGGAATTTTGCAAAGGAACTTCTGCCCTGTTTGCAAACTCATGTGCCACGCATGCCCATAAAAAAATAACTGAGGCACTCTTTAACGCTGTAGGCTCTGCATTCTGGGTTGATAAAGAACAACTATTAGACCCTCTGACAGCGGCTATTGGCAGTGCTCCGGCTTATGTATTCTTGTTCATGGAGGCACTACAAAAGGCAGCAGTCAGTCAAAATATTCCTGAAGAGTTAGCAGAAAAAATAGCCATTGATGTAGTAAGTGGCGCAGCAGCCTTGGCAAGGCAGTCGAACTATTCTTTTGCTAAATTACGAGCCGGAGTAACGACCCCCCATGGTATTACCGAACACTCATTAAAGGCATTAGATACGGAAAATTTTTTCACCAGCTTTAAGGAAATATATCAGGCCGCAAATGATCGTATTGAACAAATCAAATCGAAGTAAAGTGTAGCAATGTCGTCCGTATAGAGTGATGGATCTCCTGAATGAAGCACACACGTTAAAAATGGGTATCATGGCAAATTCAAGAGATCCTTCGTAGTAAGCTCCTCAGATGGTGGTGTTCCTCATATCAACGATGGCTTACCACCGAAAAGAATAAAATAAGGCATAAACTTCTTTTTTCGCCCTATTAGTGTAAACTTAAATCAAACAAACCAAATAATATTCTTTATGCCCAATTTTATATTCGATACGAGCTTTCTTAAAAGAAATCAAACGATAGAACCAGTTAATAAAGAACATTTTTCTGCTCTATATCAAGGGCAAACGCCGATCTATTTTAACGCTACAGATGATCCGAATACACATGCTCAATTACTAGCATTTAAAACGGGGCCTTCTTACGACTCATTCAAAAATCAGTATGAGCAAATACTAGCCAGCATTAGAAGATGGTGCGTTGCTAATCATGTTCCACTAATAAGAGTAAGAAGTGACGATCCACAAGGAATTTCAGCAATTAGATTATTTTACTATCGTTTATTTGATCCAGATGATTTTTTTAGTATTCGTGCTGCCATACTTTTTAGTGAGGGTAAAAAGTCCCTAGAAGAATTATACCTATTATTACACGATGAACGAATACCATTTGATAGTAAAAAAAATGTTTTAATGAACCTCCAGGAAGGGATTGTGGTATGTGGAGATGGCACCTTAACCAACATTATTGATGCTAAAGATGATTTAAAAGCCGCAACAGGCCTAGATCAAACTATAGCATCAGCTAAGAAAAAACTGATTCAGCAACAAATATTGAATTTTATCAATTTGAACCACTTCAACATACAACCAGGCAATGAAATCCATCTTGCTAACGCCTTCTATGATGTTGTAACTGATAGCTATGGTGTGGCTAAAAGAAATGATAATATTAAAACCCCTGGCTCTGAAAAATATTCAGACGAACTCATAGCGTATCTAAACGCCCAACTAACTCCTCAGGTCGTAATTCGCTTTTTAACAGAGCAAATGCTGCTGGATCTCCTGCCACTCCAGGAAACCTTATTTAAAGATAAAAAAATGGTAGAATGGTCTGCTGATTTCATTAGTAATGCAGAAAAACTTATTAAGCCATTTAATGATCGTTACAGCCCTTTAATGACGATTGATATGCACTCAATAATGCAAAGTGATGAAGATGGATTACTACTTAGCCCCAAGCCAATTAATGAAACTGAGATCCATGTAACGACCATCAAACAATTCTACAAATTATTTTGTAAGTGGAACACAACATCCAATATAGTAACACTAGAAGATGCCCCTAGAACCCTAAACTACGCTGAATCGTTTATCTGGATTGAAGAAGGTTCAGAAATAAAAAGTTGTACCCCACACCAATTTTTTGCACCATATCTTAGAACAAGAAAGCCCTTTACGCGAGAGCAAGTCGAACGGCATCCTGTCCTTGAGACCCAAGGAATCGAGCTAGTTAATCAATTATGGACACATTACCCCTACTATAGAAACGAATTGGTACAATGTCTTAGTGATCCTGATGTTGATGTTGCTTATTTGTTGTCTTGCTCTAATGTGGAGCTCATAGAAGAAATCATTCGTAATCAACATCAACCCCAAAAAGCATTTTCATTTGTTGTGGATCTTCAGGTTGTGCGCTCATTCCATAGAGCTGAAAAATTTGACGTATTGAAGCAGCTCGGTGAATGCGGAATAATTGATACCTATAAACTGGCGCTAAATAAAGAATATGAGCTATTAAACTCATTACTTCAGCACGATGTATTAGGCCCAGACCATTTTCGTTATCCTCTCAATTATGCACTAGTAGGTCCTCATAAACATGTAGATATAGAGAAAACCATTTGTCTATTAGCTTCAAATCAACAATTTGACTTGATTGGCAAACTATCTGATAAAGGTTTAATTTCTGAAGCAATGCTTCTACGCGTATCACCCCATCTTAAAACTCCTGCTTTAAAAATATTGTACACCCAAAATCAAACGGACCTGATTAAGCAACTTTTTCGAAATGGCTCATTAACTACGACACAACTTGCTATGGCCCAAAAATGGGAGATTCTTGGCTCGTTATTAGCAGAGGGGGCTATTCAACCTCAGCATTTGAGTTATAGAATTGAAGCGGGGGTGCATTATCAACAAAATAGTATTTGGATTTTAATCCTTTATAATCAAATAGATTTATTAAAAAATTTACTTGATAAACAATTACTTAAAACAGAGCAATTCATTGCTAAAGCAGGAAGTGGTACTTATAAAGGAAAAACAGCTCTAGATTTGCTTTTTCAAGCAGAGAGGTTTGATTTAATTAAATCACTCCTCGAAAAAAAAGCAATCAATGTACTAGTACTTGCAGAAAAAAAAGAATTTTCTGCGCTAGCTAAATTAATCGATCATCAGCTATTAACTGAAGAAGATATTAATGAAGAGGTTCGGATAACAAGAGGCACTAAATCCCCTCTCAAGTTCCTTGTTAAACACCAACAATTTGAGTTATTGCAAAAATTAGCTGATCAAGGTCTGTTGACAAAAGAGCATCTTTCTCTACGATTAGAATCTAGTAAAAACTTTGAGCAATTGCTGAATGAACATCAGCAACAGAATTTAATCCAGCAATTAAAATATGCGGCTGGTGCATCTCCAGAGCGAATGGATGTAGACTACGATTTAGAAAATCCTCCTAATAGGCCGAGAAGAATGAGAGAAGGAAATCCGGAGTTTGCCTATCAAGAGCCTCTACTTAAAAAAAGAAAGTCTAAGCCTATTACATTTTTTTCCGAAGTTCCTGATACTAATGAAAATAATGCTCCATCTAATGACACGGTGCCGGATACTTATAGAGGAAGTTCGACGTAGGTATTTATTAGCACCTCACTGCCATTATCCATGAATTATCTTTATAACCTGTAGATTGGGTCCCACCTAGGGATTTGCAAACTAGCCCAATGTCGCAATGGGCCGTACCCAGGGATTAAGCCGCTTCAATGATGGAGGCAATTTTTTAATAGAATCCTGTGCATCAGTCATATTGCTGTATTCCCCGATAGTAAGCACATACCAGACAACATTATGCTCTTTGTAATGATTTAATTTTGCAGTGGAATAAAGTAATTTATTGCTTTTGATATAACGTTTCATATCAATTTTATCAGTGCTCGCAACCAATTGAATTGTATATAATTTTTCTTGCAAAGCTCGAGCAATAGCGGCTTTGTTGCGATCAATCTTAGCGTGCCTTTGCGCCTGTTCTAGCTGAGTGATTACGGCGCCATTTACTTCATTTCCAATTAAATCTAAATTTTGTTTTACAGCTATTTTATGCTCAACCAATTCTCGTGTAGCGGAATCTTGCCATGACGGAATTTGGCTGGCTAATACTGTTTGTTGTACGGGTTTAGTAGCGGTATTGACTCTATTTATGGGGGGCTCTTGATTAAAGGCCTTAACAATAAATAAACAACAAAGCGTCGAAAGAACTGCACTCCCCACCGGAATGCTGAATTTTTTCACCATATCAAGAGTCGAGAGTTCTTTCTTATGGGCAAAGTTAAAAATGAATGATTCGAGACTCGAATTAATTTTAGCCACATTTCCCTTAGTTAACTGATAAATTTTTTTAAGCTGGACTTCGGAAAGTGGCTTGGTAATTAAACGAGAAGCTGTAGCCCGTTCAAGCACATAAGTTCTCGTTTCAACTTCAGTTAATACTCCTAACTCTATCGTATGGACTAACCCATTAAAAAATGATGCTGAAAAACCATTTAACGCAGCAACAATCGAGTAGTCGGAGAATAAACACAGATGAAAAAAATTAAAATTTTCCTGATTTTTAATCGCTAACATAACCTCTTTGATAAATACTTCAGGTAAATGTTGAGCATCATCAATCATCAAAAGAACATGCGCTCTACGCTCATTAATTTGCGCCACCAAAGAGGACATATCTGTATGTTCATCCTGCTTCAAGTGAAATTGGTCAGCGATACTACTAATGATTCCTTCGCGATTGCAGGGGGCTTTTATGGTGATTACTAGTGGATTTATTTGCGGATCTAAATTCTCTTGCAGTAACGAGGCAAATGAAGTTTTGCCCCCGGCCTTTTCAGACAATACGGTAATCAGCGTATTATTAAAAAGAATCAAATGATTAATGAACTCAATCTTTGACAACCATGATTCTGGCTTTAACAATGTTCTAGGTTGTACTACAGCTGCTAACTCAGACTGAAACAATCCATCCCTCATTTTTACTCTCCTTCAACTGCAACACTCAGCGTATCATATAAACTATCTTCTGTTACCTGTTCTTCCAGATAACAATCTCCTGGATTTCTAATCAGCACAAAACGTAAACAATTATTTTTAATTTTTTTATCTAAACTCATTAGCTCTCTTAATTTGTGCAAATCAATAGTCGCTGGAATTTTATGAGGTAGTCCCGCATCACGTAACATTTGTTCAACGGAATTGACTAACTCCTCATTAATTAAACCGATTTTATGAGATAACACCGCGGCGCAATATAATCCTATGGCGACGGCCTCGCCGTGCAACCATTGCTGATACTGAGTGTAAGCTTCCAAAGCATGAGCAAATGTATGGCCAAGATTTAATAAAGCACGCTGACCTCTTTCTTTTTCATCCGTTTCCACAAAACGAGCTTTAATCTGGCAACATGCCGCAATAAGCTGGGGTAAATCTGGGTTCTTCGCGGTTAAACCCTCTTTCAATGCCTGGCTTAATTTCGCTAAAAAATCCCCACCAGCAAGCAGACCATATTTAATTATCTCCGCAACACCTGCGCGAAACTCCCGTTCGGGTAAGGTGTCTAAGGTGGCAATATCAATTAACACGGCTTGCGGCTGATAAAAACTGCCAATTAAATTTTTACCTTGAGGATGATTAATTGCTGTTTTTCCCCCAACTGAAGCATCAACCTGGGCTAATAAGGTAGTTGGTATTTGAATAAATCCAACCCCACGTTGATAGGTTGCGGCAGCAAAACCAGCCATATCACCAATTACTCCGCCACCTAAGGCAATAATTGTGGTATCACGATGATGTTTATTTTGAATTAATGCATCATAAATGGCAAATAAACTGTGTTGATTTTTATGCTGTTCCCCATCGTCTAAAATAACTACATCGCATTGAATGTCGCTTAATGCAGATTGTATGTAGTTTAAATAAAGTGGCGCAACAGTGTAGTTCGTGACAACAAGAGCTTGCGGAGACTTCACGAAGGTTCGCAACCAATCAGCGCAGCCCAAACCATCGCGACATATACTAATGGAATAACAATGCCCGGTTAATGAAACATCAACCTGTTCATTAACCTTAAAGTTCGCCATAAATATATTTTATTATATTATTTGCCACCGCTTTAACTGTTAATTTATCTGTTTCAAAACTTACGTCGGCTAACTCATCATAGAATGGCTCACGCTCATCTCTTAGTGATTCTAATCTTCCTTCAAGGTCATTCGTTTGCAACAAGGGGCGTTTGGTATCACGCTTGGTTCGCTCAAATTGTTGCTGTAATGATGTTTTGAGGTATATAACAGTCCCTCGTCCAGCAAGCGCGTTTCTATTTTCAGGCGTAATTACAACTCCACCACCAGTGGCCAAAACGATATTAGTCTTTTGCGTTAACTCATCAATAACTTTTTGTTCACGGCGTCTAAACCCTTCCTCGCCTTCAATATCAAAGATCCAAGATATATCTGCACCTGCGCGCTCTTCAATGACCTCATCTGAATCAAAAAATTCTAATTTGAGCTCCTTTGCCAAAGCACGACCAATTGTGCTCTTTCCAGCACCCATAGGCCCAATCAGAAAAATATTTCGTACTTTAACTATGCTCATTTTTTATTACATACCTCTTTCTACTGTGGTGTCATAAATTAAACATGTTATTATAACAATAAATCCCACTATTCGCAGTCATTAACTGTGCTATTTGTAGGAGAATTATCAATTATTCCTAAAACTACGTTGAATATTCTACACAAATACAGGATAAAAACCCATAAAATTATTTAATATGAGTTAGATATAAGAAATAATACTATTTTTTATATCGATTTTACGCCTAAATTTACAAATAGACACCTACCAATCCTTCTTTCAGGACTAAATGACAGTCCTTATATATATTTTACTTTCCTGAGGAAGTATTAACCAAGGAATTTATTACTTTTGGTGTAATAAAAATAAGCAATTCATCATTTTTCAATGAAACTTGCGTATTTCGAAATAAATTCCCAACAACAGGCAGCTGCCCTAAAAAAGGTATTCTCGTGATTGTCTTACTCTTGTCCTGCTGGTAAATACCCCCAAGAACAATAGTCTGACCATTACTTACTAGCACATTTGTCTTAATTTCCTTTGTAAGTATAGCAGGAACCCCATTAAATAGTTGTGCGGATGCCGTATCTTGATTAATTTTTAATTCCATTAGAATTTTACTATCTGGAGTAATTTGTGGCGTTACTTTTAAGCTCAAAACAGCTTTTTTAAAAGAAACCGACGTAGCGCCACTAGCCATAGCCTCTTGATAAGGTATTTCTTGGCCAGAATTAATTACCGCCGGTTGCTGATTAGTCGCTATCAATCTTGGGCTGGAAATTAATTCAGCACGGCCCTCACTTTCCAAAGCAGAAAGCTCCAAATCCAGTAGAATGTTATCGCTAAGTTTTGCAAGCGCAATACCGACAGAAGCAGGATTCATTCCCGCAATGGGTACGGCAACCAAATCTAAATTTAATCGTTGTGAATAGGGATTAACATCAGCAGGCGGGATTCCCTGCCCCATTTGATTCACACCGGCCAAAGTACCACTCAGTCTGCCTGGTTTTGAAACACCCCAACGAATCCCTAAATCACGCGAAAAGTCTTTCGATACTTCAACAATACGCGCCTCAATTAAAACTTGCTTGACCGGCACATCCAACTGATTCACTAACTTCCGAACCGCGGTAATTTTATCAACGCGATCCTGAATCCAAATAGAGTTAGTACGAACATCAGCGCTAATCTTCCCCTGTTCCGAAAGCATCGAGTTTTGACCATCTTTGAGCAAAGCGACTATATCGATCGCTTTAGCATAATTGATTTGTACTAGTTCGGAACGAACCAGGACAGCCTGCTGTCGATTTTTAATGTATGAAGCTTCAAGCTTCCTTCTCGCTGTTTTAGTGTCAATCAAGATGACATTATTTGCAGCATGCATCTCCAAGCCATGCGTCGTTAAAATAATATCCAAGGCTTGCTCCCAAGGAATATCATTTAAACTCAAAGTAATATTCCCACTCACCCGCTTACTTACTACAATATTCAAATGAGTAAACTCAGCAATAATCTGCAATACGGCACGAACACTGATGTTTTGAAAATTAAGCGAAATATGTTTACCGGCAACAAGGCTTTTTTTAGCTTCCTGCTTTTGCAGTAGCACAGGGCGGCGGCTTAAATTTGGGGGATATAAACTATTCTGCGCAAATACCTCCGTAAAGCTAGCAACTATTAAACTGATGAATACGATAATCTTTTGCACCTTTACTCCTGTTTTTCTGTATGCAATTTCAGAGTAGCTCTATGCTTTTCCAAAGCTCCTGAACTGCTCTTAATGGTTTTTTCCAAACTGATTTCATCCAGGTTAATAGCTACAATGCGCCCCCTCTCTTTTCCTAGATAATCACCCACTCTCACTTGAGTGATCGACGTTTCAGGCCCAACAATTAACCCCCTGCGCCTAGCCCCTTGTATTAAGACTCCAACTAATTTTAGTGAATTCAAAGGATGAGCATCTAAATACCTTTTTCCAGCCCGTAAATATGGCTTTTGTAAATCAGTTGGTTTAAATGGATTCCGTCGCTTCATGGCATTAGGTAATTTAAAAAGAGGTTCTTGCTTTAATAACGGATTAGCGGGCGCTGCGCGTTGTTTTTGCTGTTTCACCCGTTGAATATACTGTGCTAAATCATGATTATCGTTGGAGCAAGCTCCTAATAATAAGGAAAATATACAGATTGTAATTTGCGGCTTATAATTCATTTATTGATTACGGTAGCGGTATATTTTAGCGGTGGCATTCATCACCAACACCTCGTCACAGGCTGGTTGATTACAATGTGACAGCCCCCCTTTAATACTAAAATCATGAAAAGTAACAATACGCTCCATGGTTGTTATTTGACTTAGAAATGATGCCAATTGAAAATAATCTCCCTCAATAGAAATTTTTATTGGCAATATGGTATAAAATCCATGCACTTCCTCAGCCTGAGGGGCAAATAAAAGAAACTTAAGGCCAGAAATCATTCCGATTTTCGAAATTTTCTCCAATAAACCATAAAGTTCATTGTCTACCGGTAAGTATCTAAGTAAGGGAGTAAACTGCTCCTTCAGCTTAAATAGCTGATGACGGTAAGCATCTAAATTAACCACCTGTCGTTGCTTGGTTTCAAAATCTGCTTTCAAAATAATTTCTTGAGCGTGTAATTCCATATAACTAGAGAGATTGTCATGAATTACCAAACAATATCCCAAAATGAGAATTAAACCACTCAGACCTAACAACATGCCTGTCTTCACTGATTTTGGCCACTGTCCCATTGTTTCTAAGGTTAGCTCATGAAAAGAAATACGACTCATAATTGGGCACCAACTGAGTATTTAGGTCCAAGAATGAATGTTAATTTAAAGCCATTATTTATAGGCTGCTTATCGTCTACCTGTTTAACCACATGAAGAATTGGGTGCTGAATCCATTCGTTATGCACCATATTTTGCAAGGTCCAAGAAACATCAATATTGGACTTAGCATAACCAAATAGGGAAATCACATCGTCTTTTTCTTCCACTTTACGCAAATATACACCTGTCGGAACAATCCAAGTTAACTCATTAAATAAATGAACAATCAGCCTGCGCTTTGAAAGTAAGTGATGAACTGCGGAAATTTGCGACAAGAGCCTGGCCCGTGTCTTTTCCAAGATTTTTAATTCTTTTATCTGTCCGTCATAAACAGTAAGCTCCTGCCGCAGCATCTGGTTTCTGATTTGCTGATTATTTGTTAAATTCAATACATAATAATTAATTGAGAATGTCGTTAATAGTGCAAGGATGCTGCCAAGACTTAACCTTATGATAAATGCTCTTTTTTCTTGTTGACGTTTGTATTCACGCCAAGGTAATAAGTTAATTTGGACCATCATGTTAGGCTATATTCCTTAGTGCTAATCCGCAAACTACCATCAATTCTGGAGCGTCACGATAAAGCGCATTCTTATCAACCCCTTTTCCAATGACCATATGAGAGAATGGGTTCGCGATAGTGGTCATAATTCCCGTGTGCTCCTGGACTAGACTTACTAACCCGAACGTCGAGGCCAAACCACCGCCTAATACAATATGCGCCACATTTGGCTCTTGACTCACCGAGTAAAAAAAATGCAGCGTATGATTTACTTGCACGGCAAGATATTCTTTAAGAGTCTCTATATCAGTAGGTAATTGCATACTAGCTACTTGTGTTTCTCGAGAGTAAATCAGTGCCATTTTCTGTAACACAAACACGTTGATGCCCTGCGCATTAAGCAGAATAACAGCCATTGTTTTATCAAGCACTCCGGCAGGTAAATCATGGCTCAATTGTTGTGTTGCTCGTACGACAGCATAAGAGGCAACATCCACACTATGTGCTTGCAAACCCGCTTTGTTTACCAAAGCAACCTGATTAATTACCTGTTCAGCACGTGAAGCAACCATGAGCACATCAACTAAAGAGGGATTTTTTATTGAAGGCCCAATAATTACGAAATCAAGATAGATTTCATTTATAGGATAAGGAATGTATTTATCCGCTTCGAGATAAACCAATTCCTCGATTTCAGTATCATTTAAATAAGCATTTATCGGGATTATTTTACTTATAATCGCCGCGTCAGGAAGCGCCAAAGCGACCTGCTTGTAATGAGGTGGCAACTGATGAGCCAGTCTTTTAATTATAATGGGGACTGCATCAATGGCTCCCAAAGCATTAGACGATAAGAGTTCGCGCCCATAACATTCGACGCAAAGTACTCCATCACCCTCGGACAGTGCCAACATAGTTATCGCTGTTGAGGTTATATCCAGTCCTATAATTAAATTACGCTTAGGTTGAACCATGTTATGCAGGCCTCGTATTCCATTGAGTAGCCTATGCATCACAAAAACTCCATAAATCTAGCCGCGAATAGTATCGTAACTTTATAACAAATTGAATATTTTTTTTTACGTCCCAAATATCTTGAACTCCAAGAAAACATTTAATATAGTGAAGAATCAATCTGTCAGGGAATTTCACATTTGTTTTATGGAGGAAGAGTTAGATGGCCCATTCATTAAATGACTTAATTACATCGCTTGCGACAATTTTAATTCGTTATCACGACAGCCAAAAAATCAATGTCTGTATTAAAGAAACCGAGCCTACAGCAGTGAAAAAAGCCTCTCGTGAATATGCAATAAAACTATTACAATTAGAAGATTTTGACCAGGAATTTGCAAAATTAAATGTAGAATGTACCAAACAATATGCAGACTTTAGGCGCATTGATTTACTTACATTTATCAAAGATGAAATAAAAACACTTAAAGAGGTATCTCTGCGCACCACTCCTTTTTTAGAAACAGATGATGAGTCAACAAATAGCGAATTTGATGAATATAAGAACAAAATAGCGATGTTGCTTATGGACTTTAAAGGCCTATTAATCACTCAGAAAGCATCAGTTTATGAAGCTCGCATCAAAAAATTCAATGATCCCATTGTAACTAAATTAGGTCTACATGGCATGATTGACTCTGTAGGCGTTACCAATATGTTTGGCATGCTAAAGAGTTCTCCTTTATGCAATTCAGGGGATCTTGTTAAAGTGGAGTTATTAGATAGATTTAATCTTACAGAGTCATCCACTTCGAGTGAAATCAGAATTGTTGCAGAACATATCTGTGAAGGGCATCAACATGCACTGATGGCGGCTCGCCATAAAGAATTACAAACGACCATACACGAGCTGAAAGAACAACATGGCCAAGAACGCGATCGTTTGGATGTGGAGCTGAAGCTTTTAGAGGAAAAACTTAGAGAAAAAGAAGAAAAGCTACAGCAATTACAAAACATCATTAATGAACTTGAACAAAAAATAGAAGTTGATGCGCAAGAACGTAAAATGCTAGAAGCTAAACTCAATGAAACAGAAGAAGCATTAAAAGAGGCCGAAGCTAGAATTTCTAAACAAAGCGCAGAAAATGAAAAATTGCAGCAGGAAGTAAAAGTACTTAGAGAGGAAAAAGTAAGGCAAGTTATTCCTAATGGTCTCATGCCATTCTATGGAAGACCTTCTTCACTGCTATTCTACCAAAACTTCAATAGAGCAATAAACGAAGATCAGGGTAAGCAACCAAGTACTACATCCTCCTCAACAGTGGATCTTTAATTAACTCAGGATGCATATCCCGTATTAACCATACGGGATGTCGTGGCTCCAATACCTTTATTATACTGCGCTAATAAGGGCTACGCCCTCTAAATAATCTAACCTAATTGCAAAATTCTGCTCTTTTTTGTACAAAACTCGCAATCTTATGAGGAATCACGGTATAATACGCCCCTAATTTCATTTTAAACAACATGACTCTATGAAAAAAATGGCATATTTCTGGCGTAAAGGTCTATGGGCGCTAATGAGCCTGTTTTTCCTTTTATTAGTTGCAGGTAGCTTCGTATACCTTTACCTAGAAAGCCAGCTCCCCAATGTAGACTCATTGAAAACAGTGCAATTGCAAGTTCCCTTGCAGATTTTCAGTAAAGAAGGTTTGTTGATTCAAGAGTATGGTGAGAAAAAACGTATTCCTGTAACTTATGAGGAAATACCACAAACATTAATCCATGCACTAGTTGCCACTGAAGATCAACGCTTTTTTGAACATCCTGGTGTTGACATCATGGGATTAGGTCGTGCCGCCGTACGTATGGTTCGCACAGGAACCAAGTCTCAAGGTGGTAGTACTATCACCATGCAGGTAGCACGGAATTTTTTCCTGTCGCGTAAAAAAACCTTTTTACGTAAATTCAATGAAATCATGTTGGCTATAAAAATAGACCGCGAACTAAGCAAAGAAAAAATCCTAGAGCTCTATTTGAACCGTATTTATTTAGGTAACCGTGCTTATGGCGTGGGAGCGGCAGCCATGGTTTATTATGGTAAGTCCCTAAAAGAACTTAATTTAGCTGAGCTGGCAATGCTAGCAGGACTTCCTCAGGCACCATCAACACAAAATCCTATCGCAAATCCACTCGCAGCTAAAAAACGTCGCGACCACGTATTAGAACGCCTTCGGGAAGAGAAATACATTACTGAAGAGCAATACCAAAATGCGATTAGCCAGCCAATCACAGCCAAATATCATGGCACTGACATTAAAGTCAGCGCGCCTTATGTTGCTGAAATGATTCGTCAATCCTTATACGATAACTTTGGTCCTGATGCCTATACTAAAGGCTACAAGGTGTACACGAGCATTGACGGTAATCTACAAAATACAGCAAATCAGGTTGTAGAAAAGAATTTGATCGCCTACGATCACCGCCATGGTTATCGCGGTCCCATTGCCACTATCGGTGAGCAAGACAGTAAATCATTAAGCGCTATCCAAAAGAATTTGGAAAAATACCCTGCGCTGAATCATTTGGTTCCAGCAGTAGTGACTGAGGTTCATGACCGTGCAGCAACCGTAACCTTACAAAATGGGCATACCGTAATTATTCCCTGGTCAGGTTTATCTTGGGCCAGGCCTGCACTTAAAAGTGGATGGATGGGGAAAACCCCAACTAAAGCCATGCAAGTTGTGGCAGTAGGTGACATAGTCTATGTACATTCCACCAAAGAACATTGGGAATTAGCACAAATACCTGAAGCTGAATCAGCTATGGTTGCCTTAAATCCTAACAATGGTGCTATTGAAGTATTGGTTGGTGGATTTAACTTCCAAAAAAGTAAATTTAACCGAGCCACTCAATCAAGTAGACAACCTGGCTCAAGCTTTAAGCCCTTTGTTTATGCAGCGGCATTAAATAACGGTTATAGCTTGGCTACCTTAATTAACGATGCGCCGATTGTTGTGGATGATCCAAGTCAGCCCAATTTATGGCGTCCTCATAATGTTAATTTAAAATTCAATGGGCCAACACGCTTAAAACAAGCTTTAGTTCAATCGAAAAACCTAGTATCAATTCGTATTCTGGATGATATTGGTATTAATTATTCTATCGACTTCCTGGCTCGTTTTGGCTTTAACAAGAAAACCTTGCCAAGAGGCTTGTCTCTTGCCTTAGGAAGCTTATCAATTAGTCCTATGGACTTAACCGCTGCCTATGCCGTATTTGCTAATGGTGGTTATAAAGTAGAACCTTATCTAATCGATCACATCACCGATAAAGATGGTAAAGTTTTGCTGCAAGCGAAGCCTTCTGTTGCCTGCTCCCAGTGCGATATGAGTGTTGATCATTCAGCCTTAGCGCCAAGGGTAATTCCTGCAGACATTGCTTATCTAATGACTTCCGCCTTAAAAGATGTAATTCAGCACGGTACAGCAAGAGCAGCAAGAGTACTTAATCGTCAAGATATTGCCGGTAAAACTGGAACAACAAACGATCAAGTAGATGCTTGGTTTGCTGGATTTAATGGTGATTTAGTTGTTACTTCATGGATAGGTTTTGATAATCCAAAATCATTGCATGAATACGCAGCAAATCTTGCCCTCCCCTTGTGGATTGACTTCATGAAAGTAGCATTGAAAGATAAGCCTGAGCATGACATGAAGCAACCTGAAGATGTAGTTGCAGTACGTATTGACCCAAGTAGTGGTTTATTGGCTAGACCTAATCAGCCCAATGGGATTATTGAATATTTCCGTCAAAAAGAAATTCCAGCAGAGGAAGATCCAGCATTGGTTTATAACGCTAGCAATGATCAAGGACAAATGGCACCAGTAGAAGAAAGTTTGTTTTAGGAGGTGGTCCAAAGGTTCAATGGCGCTTACTTAAGGAAAAAATTATAGCGTAAGGGGTAAGCTGGGCTGAAAAGTCCAGCAAACACAGTTTGTGCCACACCCAATGCTGGGCCTAAGAGCCCAGCCAACATCAAGCAGCCTACCGCTCAACCTTAAATAAGTACATGAGGCTAACGCCCAACCGACGAGCCCTGGCAAAATTTCTTGACAGCTCCTCTCTCCCTCATAGAAGTAAAAAGCACGGCACATAATGCTCCAAAAACGAACCCACTGAACATAAATAAGCAAATCAGAGAAATTCAACTATACTCACTCTGAGGATATAACAATCTACTAAAGGAGCAATTCTATGTTCATGTCCCATATGAAAAAAGTTGTCTTAGGCCTAGTTATTATCAGTTTTACCTCTACCAGCTTTGCAGCTTGGGTCAAGAATAGAAATCATGTGAATTGTGTGGGCAATACATGCCACAAAACATCAGTTCATAAAGCCTGCTATCATGGTAATTGTAAAGTAGTAAGGCATAGTGGTACTTGGCATAGATAAGATAAATGCAGTCTGGATTAATATCCAGGCTGCGGATTCTAGTAAATTCATTAACTCCCTCATAAACACCCCCGCTTCTCCACGATCTGTTCTATATTTATACAGGAGGGACTATGTATGACATATAGATCTACTTTGTAGTAGCTATCATCTTTTATAACAAACGTGAACAATTCAACGGGAATATTCAAGAAGAGTCCCTGTGTGAATCCATTATAAATCACTTGCAAGACAAATATCCTGGAGCAAAAATAAAGATTTTGATAAAAAAGGGGGGGCATTCAAATGGGCTGTGTCGCTAAGATGAAGATTATACGCCTTCCATTAGATCCTACGTCAAGACGTTTTCAAATGGCTATCGTGCCGGGATAATTATAAGTATGCAAATCCTTTAGCAAAACCTGATTTAAAAGAACTACTTGCTTATAAAGTTTTAGAGCATATGGGCTATGGAGCAAAATGTGTATTTATAAAAACTAATTCTTAATAGCCTAAAATTATACTTTAACTTGCTTGGGTTATTTTTGATCAGTTCATTAAATTTACATATCATTTACAACCCGGTTAAATAGGTATTATTATGTTGATAATCTTGAAAGGAATCTCAATTAGCGATGATTACACTACATAATGTTTACAAATCATTTGATGACAATGTATCTTATGCAGTTAAAAACATTAACTTAACGGTTGCTGATGGTGAAACTTTAGTACTTTTAGGTTCTTCAGGTAGTGGAAAATCAACATTACTGCAATTAATAAATAATACATTGACACCTAGTGCAGGCAGGATAGAAATTGATGGAAAATTAATCAGCGATTATCCACAAGTTCAGTTAAGACGCTCAATGGGATTTGTTTTTCAGCATATCGGCTTATTTCCTCATATGACAGTAGCCCAAAATGTAGCCATTCTCATGCGCTTAATGAACATCAAAAAGAGAAAACGAATTAGTCGTGTTCATCAATTATTAGAGTTAGTTAATTTAGACCCTAAGCACTATGTTAATCGTTATCCTGATGAGTTATCAGGTGGTGAACAACAGCGCGTTGGTGTTGCTCGAGCCTTAGCAACCAATCCTAACTACATATTCATGGATGAGCCTTTTGCAGCCCTGGATGCAATTACCCGTGAGGCGTTACAAAACGAAATCATCACGTTAAAGAAAAAAATTAATAAGACCATTATTTTTGTTACTCATGATATTAATGAAGCCTTTCGTTTGGCGGACAAAGTTGCCATTATGCATCAAGGCAGTCTGGAGCAAATCGGCTCGAAAGAGACTGTATTCACTCAACCTGCTACCGATTTTGTGAAGCAATTACTGAATAAAACCAGTTATGGATAATTATTGGGATGTAGTAAAAACACATTTACCTGAGCTCTATACTAAATTAATTGAGCATATCTCCATATCTCTTTCAGCCATGCTCATAGCGGTTGTGCTTGGCCTGGGTTTAGGGTTGCTTATTAATCGCTTACCCAAATTAAGAACACCTGTTCTCGCCCTAACCAATATATTTCAGACTATACCAAGTATTGCGTTACTCGGTTTTTTGATTCCTTTTGTAGGAATCGGATTGGCTCCTACATTAATCGTATTGGTTGTCTATGCATTATTACCAATTACCAGTACTACCTATGCAGGATTAAAAGAGGTTCCAGCCAACTACCTGCATGTCGCCGATAGCATGGGCTTTACCCGTTGGCAACGCTTATATCTTGTTGAGCTCCCCCTCGCCCTTCCGGTAATAATGACAGGCATTAGAACATCCATGGTGATGGTCATAGGGATTACTACCATTGCCGCCTTTATCGGTGCGGGAGGCCTAGGCGATTTTATTACTCAAGGTTTATCCTTAAATGATCCTAAACTGATTTTATTAGGCGCAATTCCAGTGGCCTTACTTGCATTGAATGTCGACTATGTCATGGCAACCTTTACTGTTTTAGTATCAGGTCGGCGTCGTTTAACACTGCGCTTTAAAAAAACGAAACTAATTTTGGTAAGCCTCATAATAGGAACATTATTTTTCATTGCCACCCAGCCGCTAATTCCTTCACCCAATAACAAAAAAGTTATTGTGATTGGCTCTAAAGACTTTACAGAGCAATACCTATTAGGTCACTTGATGGCGGAATTATTAGAAATAAAAACTGATTTGCACGTAGTAAGAAAATTTAATCTTGGAACCACAACAATATTACATAACGCTTTATTAACAGGGCAAATTGATCTCTATCCAGAATATACAGGTACCGCATATCGTGTAGTGCTTAAAAAAAATGGCCAACTTAATTCCCCACAACTCTACGATTATATACGCGCCGCATACAAAAGAGACTATGACCTGATTTGGCTGCCACCTTTTGGATTTGAAAACGCCGAAACATTAGCCGTCAAAAAAGAGTTTGCCCTAAAGCATCATTTGGTCAATTTAAGTGACTTAAGTCAAATAGCCAATACATTGACGCTTGCCGTTCCGGCTGAATTCTTAAAACGTTCCGATGGATTGCCCGGTCTGCGCCAAACTTATGATTTTCATTTTCAGAAAATCATTCAGATGCAACCTAATCTAGTTTATCAGGCCATTAAAAATAACGCGGTACAAGTAATTGAGGCCTTTACAACTGATGGAAAAATAGCTGAGTTTCATCTGAACATCTTACGGGATGATAAGCATTTTTATCCGCCGTATGATGCTGCTCCCGTAATTCGCAATTTCACTCTTCAGAACAATCCTCAAATTGCCGCAGTATTAGCTCCATTATTGGGAGCTCTTGATAATAAAACCATGCAATATTTAAATTATCTCATTGATGTAAAAAAAATCCCCCCACAAAAAGTTGCGCATGACTTTTTAGCGAGCCGAAAACTTATTTAGAATTTTGGAGCCTTAAATACGAGGTCATGCGCTGAGTAGGGGCAGGTCAGACATTCGATATTCAATTTTAACTTCTTACCGATTCACAAATTAATAGCAGCAGCCAAATTACATCATATGCGTTACACTTAATAATTTTTTGGAGCGAATTAAACATGTACCAAAATAAATGCACACCTCTCCATCAAAAGGAAACCTATAGCTATCAAAGTGCACAAGAAAAAATAGCTACGTTGCAAAATCAAGGGTACCAATTGGTTGGCAATTTACCCGAACAAGGAGAACCTTGGGGAACACTGAAAAGTGCTTTTTTCCTATTTATAAAAGGCAACCAATATTATCAATACCAAGGGAAATCACTCTTATCAGATCGTCCTTCCAACATTGGTTTTGAGGCGGCTCAGGTACCTACGGCTAAGGGCTTGAGCAAAATAATAACCGAAGATTACATTTATATAATTTGTCCCCATAAAGCATTAAATAATGAGCAGAACTCCCAAAAGGTCACTTTATTACTGCGAAAAAATGCCTCTCTTTCTGGACATGACTTTTTAATCTCTCCTTATAAACAATACGCTCAAGCTGATAAAATTGTTGGTGGGGAAGTTTATTATCGCAATGGAGAGCTACTATTAATTAATCGAAAATCAGGAAGTTTTCCTACAAACGAAGAAAAAGCCTTAGCCTCAATTAGTACAATTTTTGGGCCCAGAGGGCGAGCTGCTTATTATTCTTCAGTAGAGCTAAAACAAACTCAAGAAGAATTAAGAAAAAGAAGTATGACAACAACGTCTCCAGCAGCTATCGTCTCCGAATGCCCACCTTCTCCCTATTACCAAAATAAGAGCAGGAGTTTATTCCAATCCTCGGAAATGCCCCCTATTGCTCGCCGAGTATGGGAAGAAAATACAGCCAAGCCCACCGTCTCCGTATTAAACCCCTCGCCCTCAATAGCCCCCCTTAGCGCGGAGGCGCCTCCCTCCTCGCCAATATTATTAGATCACAATAATATCTCTCAGCATCGTTTTTTTAATACAAAACCCTCTGACACCACCGATTGCCTCCCTCGGTGCGCTAAGCCTTGTGTGATACTTTAGCAATTTATTACCGGACATCGATAAATAGCTTCGGAGTAGGCCTTGAATCATGAATTACAACCAGTTCACGGGCCTACTCTAATGTTTATCAAAATAAATCATTTGATTAATTCCTACTCGAACATTTATTATTTCTGCTTTCAATTAATTAGGCGCCAATAAAACTTATGGTACATATTGTTCTTTACCAGCCCGAAATCCCTCCCAATACAGGAAATATTATTCGCTTATGCGCCAATACTGGGGCCAAATTACATTTAATTCACCCTCTCGGTTTCTCACTAGAGGAAAAAGCTTTAAGACGTGCAGGGTTGGACTATCATGAATGGGCCTCGATTACCCAATATGCACACTGGGAGGCATTTATTCGGCAACATCAAAATAAAACTATTTATGGCCTTAGCACTCGTGCAAATACCTGTTATACCACCGTTCAATATGAACCCGAGGATATGCTTTTATTTGGACCTGAATCCCGAGGCTTACCTGAAGAAATATTGGATCAATATAAATCACTTTACATTCCCATGCGAGAGAACAATCGAAGTTTAAATCTCTCCAATGCTGCGGCTATTGTTTTATATGAGGCGTGGAGGCAATTAGATTTTAAGTAAGTGACTGCCTAAATAATTGGCTGGATTTACCAACCCATAACCGTCAAGCGTAGGTATTCGTCTCAAAAACCTCTATTGTTTTTTTAATACCGAATTCCCGCAGCTTGACGGCTTAACATGCACATCCTTAAGATATGATTTTAGAGGTCAATCAAATAACTCAAATTAATACCCCATTTTAACAAAAGTGCAATACAAGTTTTTCTTTTACAAGGATTGACAGTGCTTAACACGTTGTTGTTTGTCTGCACTAAAAATGCAAAGGCTCAAGAAGCTCAATCTTCTGTAGAATCCCAACGCTATAAAAATGAAGATTTGTGCAATAATTGAGAGATATCTTACAAAAGTTTAAGCATATTTGATGATGCTTTTTTTATCTGCGTGTTCTAAACTTATAGAGTGAAAAGAGACAATGGATGTCGGTACAGGGAGTATCAACACCTCAGGGACGCGAGGTGGCGCCACAAGGATGTGGCATATCTTTTCCCCTTATCATATCACGTTTACCCTGCTTGACAAAATTCCAAGAGAGAACCAAAGTTAAGATGTCTTATCTAAGATATTTTTATCTATTGGGAATTTACAGTTTAATAAGGATTTGTCATGAGAAAAAGTCTAATCTGTATCTTGTTATTGCTAATTACTTATCAGGTAAGTGCAAAGAACTCTAATTACACTGTATGTAAAAATAAATTTGCATTATGCACTACTGCCTTGTGTGATCCAATACCAGGAAAAAAAGGTTGGGTTTCTTGTCATTGTAGCGTTCAAAAAGGATATTCGGCTGGTACAGAATCCTGTTCAAGCTTAGAAAAAAGCACCAAAGGATCCCTGATTAAATCACGTTATTATCCGATTAAATCCTATGCCATTTGTAAAAATGATCGCCCGTGGGCTTGGTGCTTGGATAGTCCTTGTAAGATTAATAAAAGCGAGCCAAATAAAGCTACTTGTCTTTGCTCGCTTGTCAAAAATAAAGGTGATTATGTTATTGTGACCGATGCATATAATGACACAACCTGTACCACCGGGGTCCATTCATCGGCAACCATTAAAGGGGCAGAAGAGGTTCGTGATTTCTTAAAAACAAATGAAGACCTACAACCTTTTGATATTAAAATACTAAATTAGTATACATGCATTTCATCATTGCCAACCAGTGAACTAATTTAGGACAAAGTGTCGTTAGAGCACCTCCTAGATTGCTTGACTGTGTTCGCAACGGAGGCGTTTTTTCCCTCATTCTGGTTTATACTACTTATTTATGATTTCAATCATACACTATGAATAAGCCCCAGCAGAATTCTAATGAGACCAGTATTCTCTCCCAAACAGCCGCTCTATTCAAAGAGTCATGGCAACTTACTAATGGAATTAAATTACTTTTTTTTGCCCTGGGTATTTTACTCCCCATTGGGATTGCTCTTCTCTACTTTCTCCCTATTATATTCCTTTCCAGCACGTTATTTTCCTTAGCTGATATTGCTACGGCGACCATTTCCACACTCCTCAGCTTTTTTATTGCATTCATTTTATTAAATTATTCGCTTTTTACTATAAGTAACCTAATGATAATACTCGGAATTAGACGTGCTATTGGTCTAGCTCCCAAATTAACCACAATATGCCTGCAATACCTTCGTCATTCAGGGCGTATTTTGCTTATTTTTTTCATTCTGTTATTCATTGAATATAGTGGCGAGCTGCTTAATCTCTTTTTTCCCGGGAGAAAAGTATCAATTCCCCTAGTCGGAACCACAATTTATTCTGTTCTTTGTTTCGCTGTTCAGGGATTCACTATCCCCTTGATTATTACCAAACGATACGGCGTATTCGCTGCATTAAAACAGACTGGCTCTATTTTATATAACAATGGACTAATCCTCATTGTTTGCTTGCTGCTTATGGGAATAATCCTAACGATTAGCGCCATACCATTAGGTATTGGTCTTTTTTGGACTCTGCCTATGGCAATGATACTGATGGGAATTTTGTTTAGAAATACCACAGGGCTGATGAAACGGAACTAGCCTTTTAGCAAATTTATCCACCTTCATGTACTAGGACCTAAAATATTCCATAAATACAAAATGAATTAATATTGACCATTAATGGAATTTTGTTATACTCCTGGTTTCTAAAATATCCACATAAGAGGACTTATGAACTATCATGATGAATTTACTCAATTAACCAAGAATGGATTGCTACCTGACAGTAATTACCTTTCTTCTCAACGATTTACCACCCAGTTTCCTAGTAGCGTAGAGTTTTGGTCTCACATTGGTATCTCATGCGGATTACCTCTTGTAAATGGTTTGGCGACTTGTTATTACACCGCTCGTGCGGTGTGGGCGGTAATGCGTGCCGTAGGTAACTTATTAATTTTAAAACCTCGGTATATGGCAGATGCCCTCGATGATGTGGGTAGTAATATTACTCTAGGTCTTTGTGTGGGAGTAATGGCACCAATTCATGCGTTAACTCATTTAGTTGAACTCCTTACTCGACTCCTTGCCTCATGGTTAGTTGGTGAAGAGCCTCGTGAAGATTTAAGCAAACATGGATTAATCGGCAAGTTATCTAAAGAAATTAATAAGCACCCGACTACACTTCCCTCCGCAGCTTATTTCAAAGGCACAAGATTTTTCGCTCCCTATGAAGATGCTGTGGACCTTATAAGCCAGTTTTTTTCTCCTATATCAATTACGTTAGAAAGCAGCTTTGGTTCATTAGTTGAAGCAGTTAAAGGAGTGGGGGCAGCAATTGATTTAATTACTAATATAACTATATGCAAGCCAAGACATGCACTGGAAGATGTCCGTGATTTAGGTGTGCACTTTAGCTTATCTCTGGGCCTTGCTATTATGACTCCCATCAATGCCATGGCTGAAAGTTTAGCCTTTATTACTCGACTATTATCTACTTGGGTTCAGGCATGTGGTGCTAATGAGCAAGAAGATAATTATCAACGCATGACTATACATTAATCGGCGTTTATGTTGATGTAGGCTGGGCGGCCATTAGCTGCAAAGCCCAACCTACATATGACACTGCACACCCTACTCTTTGGGTGGAGTGGGCGATGTTTTAAATGGACTCAATGAGCTATCTTCTGGACCTGTCATTTCACTCATGAGAGAGGGCTCTACGCTCATACGTTGTGTTCTTTCCGATATAGCAGAATTAAATTGTTGTAATCCACTGATTAAATCATTTTGCTGCTTACTTCCAAATCCACTTTGTTGAATATCACTCTGAATATGTGCCTTGATATTATTTGCACTGCCCTCATAAAGAGTACCGGAGCCTGTGGAAAACATATAATGATCTATTGTTTTAAAAGCTACATCACCATCTATACCATAGGACATACCCATGCCACCACAGCAAAATTGTGTGCAGTTTTTTGCCTCTTGATCATAAAATTCTTTTTTCTGCTTTTCGAAAAACGATAAAACGGGCGGGAACGCATTTAAAAAAAGCTTTCGTTCACTGTTTGGCGCCTCATCCTTTAAATAAGCATCTTTATACCGGTCAATAAAAGGAGAGTTCTGCGTCCCAGGAACTAAATTTTGAAAAAAAATTAACTGCTGATCATCTAATTTATTTGGGCTCATTTTTTTCCTACCTGCAATCAATTACTAATGAGTATAGATCAAAATATTGATTATCTAATTCAAGCGATACGAGCTACTTTGTCCATGGTCTTTATTATCTCCAGTTAATAACGGTGCTAAAAATCCATATTGATGCAAACCCGCTGTGGAGCGCAATGGCTGATGTTCGATGACTTGACCGTAACATGAACTTAAAATAAGTTGCCCTTTATCATTAAAGATAGAAAAATTATTAGTATTTGATAAGTTTTTTATCGCCTCATTTGATAAGGAAGCCATTCTAGGATTAGTAATCAGGGCCGCATGCAAGAAATCCATCTTCTGTTCTACTATTGCCAGGGGCATCGCTTCAAAGTATTTTTGTACACAACGAGATAATGAAGCAGCACTGCCAGCAAGTATTTTTACTAAACCTTTTTCCCCCGTAGGCAAAATTCCCTCTTTCATTAGAAAATCACCTGTTCCATTGGTCAAATAAAAACTAGACTTCTCTTGGCAAATATCCAACGTGCCTAGTTTATATAATCCATTTTTACACCCTGTGGGGCCTAAAGCATCCGTTACGAGAATAATCTTATTTTTAATCGTATTGTGAATAAGGGAAATAAAAGAGGCCGATAAATGCACCCCATCAGTAATTAACTCAACACCTGGCGGACAGCGTTCGGGATTGTTAAGTACCCATTGCACCAGATGACTTTTAACATCATGAATACTAAGCTCACGTATATCTCGACTGCACGATTCTTGGCATGCATTGCCGAGATGGGTAAATCCACAAGCCCCCGCATCAATGGCACGTTCAATAGCGTCCATGCTTTCCGGATTACAATGGCCAATAAAAACTTTTACAAAAATACCTTCTTGCTCAAGCTCCTTGCTTTGTTTAATAAACTCTTCCGCCCCCAATAAGTCAGGAGCAATGGTTATTTTCCAGTGTTTGATATTTGGTGCCACCCCGATAATATCTCTAAATTTGCTTATAGAAATGCTCTCTTGTAATGCTTCCTCAGCATGAGCTCCTTTGCAATGTTTAGAGATAAATGGGCCTTCCAGATGCACCCCAAGAATTTGAGTCCAACCCGGAATAGGATTTTGCTCCTGTTTCTGAATAAATTTATTAATTTTTATCAATGCTTTTTTTAAGGGAGCAATAGGCATTGAGACGAAGGTTGCTAAGGCATAAGCAAGTCCCGTTGCTCCTAGCGCCTTAACGATGTGTTCTACTCGCTCATCATCACCCTCATCAGCTAAATCAGCAAAATCTATGCCGCCCTGCCCATGAACATGGGAATCTAACATCCCTGGCATTAAGAAATAGCCACCCTTCGCGTCAATAATATCGGCATCTTGAAGCTGAGTTAAATCGGTATCGAGATTAAAAACAATCTGCTCTCCCCTATTGGTAATCAGCACATGCTTTAACTCTTTAATTCCAACAGGATTATAAACGTATATGTTTTTAATTAGCATTGAGTGAACTCCCATAACATCCCTATAAAAAGTTAGTTCATCCCCAAGCATGTATCTTGCATTGGCACATCGACTTGTTTTATTCGACCTGGACTTATTGGTTTATCAAAAAAGCCACTTCCCTGTTGTCTTGATGCTGCCTGCTCTTTTTGCTCGAGCAATAAACATACCACTTGCTCTAAGCGTAGTACCATTTTATATATATCTGCAAATCGAGTATATCCATAATGTGCCGTGACGCGGATATTATTGGGAGGACGTACGTCAACTTCAAATCGTCCTAAATCACTGGTTTGTTTCAATAAAGTTTCGACTTGTCTCACATCCTCAATGCCATGGAGACGAAAGACTAGCATAGCCCCACGCTGTGGAGGCTCTTCAGGAGTAATCCATTCCATCTGCTCCCCCATGTGCTGTTGCAATACCCTACGCATATAGCGAGTAAGACATTCTGATTTAGCATAAAGTTTATCCCAACCTATCTGACTCATCACTTTGATGTAGGTTTTCACCGGAGCAAGATCTACTGGAGAAGGATTGCTGCAACGAAATGCCCATGCGCCTTTTGACATCATAATTTGCGAATCATAACCATCAATAACACCAAAAACTTTTTCTGAAGCAGCGGCTTTCCATCCTTGAATCGGTGGGTATTTTTCTAAGTCTATTTCCCTAGTTACATAAATGCCAAAACCACTACCGGCAGAACCACAGATATGTTTGTAGCTACAGCCTACTGCATAAGTAATAGGTAGGTCGCGTAGCATTAATGCCCTATTCCCACCAGTATGCGCTAAATCCAAACCAACAATAATCTGATTTTGTTCGATAAGCTCTTTTAGCTCAGTGAAGATGCGCTTTAGATCAAGACGTTGCCCAGTACTAAAAACCACGTCAGATAAATGGATAATTTGAATTTGTTCCGCATTCTTTTTGATAAAGGAAATAATTGCATCTTCAGAATAAAGCCCTTTTTCTTCAGGAAGTACTTTTAAGGTAAGCTGTTCAGGCTTAGGGATAGACGAATTAGTGAAAACGCCAAAATTTTTTGCCTGTTGTATTCCTCTTTTTAAGACGGATTCAATAATCGCCTGATCCGAAAAAAACTCCTTTCCTAAATGACAAATTGCTGTTTTTCCTGACTGCCAATCAGTTAAAGTGGGCCGGTAAAATGTATCCAACAACCGACCGAGATTAGTCGACAAACCTTCTTGGGTATATAGGAACTCATAAGGCTCTGAAAAACCTAACATGTCTTGCATGGCAGAAATAGCATCTTGCTCAATATCACAGTCAAACCAATTTCCACTTTTTTCTTTAGTTTCAGAAAAATGTCCTTCGTGTAACTGCTTTGCTTGTAATTGATGTATGCGTTCGATTTCATCAACCGCAGGCTTAAATACTGGCCCTAAAGAATGACCTGCAAAAGGAATCAAATCATCATAGGAAAATAATTCTTGCGTACTTTTTAGCGGGTCAATTTCATCCAAATAAGTAGCATACTCGAGGGAAAAACCTTGGGGATTTTCTAAAAGTAAGCGGATAAATTCATCAGGGTTAGTAATCATAGCCTGTATTAATTCATTCATAATTCCCTCTATAAATAGTTTGATTTGATGCGGGTTAAATCTAGTTGCGGATTGTAAAACACTTCCTCCAAATCGAACAGGATCTGCATAAAATTAAGCGCTATAAACAAAAAAAATTATGCTAAAATGCGCGCACTAAGATTTCAGGTAGATTAACGTGACCTATCGTCCAGATATTGATGGATTAAGAGCAATTGCAATTTTGTTTGTATTATTATTCCATAGTGGTCTTAAATTAGTTCCTTCGGGGTTTGTGGGAGTTGATATATTTTTTGTCATTTCGGGATTTTTAATTACTACTATTCTGCATAACTCTTTGCAAAAAAATCGTTTTTCGTTCATCGAATTTTATAGTCGAAGGTTATGGCGGTTACAGCCCCTACTCATTTGTTTAATTCTTACTACCATCTGCGCCACTTATCTTTTCTATTTACCTGAAGATTTCGTAAATTATTTCAAAAGTGCTCGGAAAACCACACTTTTTACTTCCAATGTTTTTTTTGAAAAAGCAACTAAAGGGTATTTTTCAGCTAAAGCGAATGAATTACCTTTGTTACATACTTGGTCATTATCTATAGAATGGCAATGCTATTTGATCCTGCCTGTTATCATGTATGCATTATATCGTATTTTTCCCCCTCGACAGCTTAGCAAGATCATCTACGTACTCACTCTATTCTTTTTGGCCCTTGCTTTATACTATTCAGCAAAGGAACCTAGCAAAACCTATTACTATTTATCTAGCCGAATCTTTGAGTTTTTAATCGGCTCATGCGTTGCTTTTAGCTCAAATCGAATGATTTTGAACAAATATGTTTCTGAAGTGATTAGCTTCGCTGCACTTTTGGCAATATTTTACATAGCAACACGCGGTAACATTAGCTGGGGCTTTCCGAATAGTTATGCATTTATTTTATGTGCTGCAGTCAGTATCCTAATCGCCGCAGGTAAAAATAACCCGCAATCTCTTCTTACTCAATTACTTTCCATAAAACCTTTAGTATTTATCGGCTTAATTTCTTATTCCCTATATGTTTGGCATTGGCCTGTATTCGTGTTACTGCATTATTTGGGAATAGCTGGAACGGCGCCGGTTTTCGTCTTAGCCTTTAGCTTTATTTTTATTATTTCCTTTTTATCCTGGAAGTTTATTGAGAAACCGGCCCAAAAGTTTAACACGCTTAAATTCGGTTATAGTCTGGTTATTCTATTCATAACCCCGCTTGCATTAATTTATATCGGGAGCTCTTTAGTTAAACACCATGAGGGCTATCCTCAGCGTTTTGAAGAAACAGCTCGAATCGCAAGCCAACTTAAACGCTACAATTACCCACAAAGACCATTATGTCTTGGCGAAAAAAACGTGGCAATCAATGCCAATTGTGTTCTCGGGGCGCACCATTCCCACAAAACCGGTTTTTTGTTTGGAGATTCTCATGCAAATCATTTCTGGGGATTTATAGATGAACTTGCCCAAAAAGCTAATATATCAGTCATCTCTCATGCAACTTCAGCATGTCTTTCATTACCTGGAATACGTCAATATGACTGGAATGCCCAAGACTATACTGCCTGCTATGAACAAACTCAACGCTACTATACAATGATCAAGAAAAATCATTACGATTTTGTGATCTTAGGCCAAAATTGGGATGATTATTTAGGGAACATATTAATTCCTAATGAATCTACTGCAATGGTAAAAAAACGCATTGAAGGGGCATTAGCTGAAGCGTTGCAAATTATTATTGATTCGGGAGCAAAGCCCATTTTAATTAAATCCATTGTAACAAATAATTCGTATCATTGTTTTCTACATCACCTAAAAACACGTACAAAGTATGACCCAAAACAATGTGAGTTTGATATCAATTCGAAGAAGTTGGAGTGGCAAGATGAACTATTTTCGCGCCTGCAAAATAAATATTCTCAGTTAATCATTATCGACCCAGTAAAAGTACAATGCCCGCAGGGCCGATGTAAAGCCGAGATAAATGGCATACCGTTGCTTCGTGATAGAGGGCATTTAAGCGATTACGCGTCCTATCATTTAGCAACCAGCTATCTAAAACATTATAACAATCCTTTAACCACATAAATCCATTTAAAACTAAGTCATCTTCTCTGAGTTCGGCATGGCATAGCATGCCAAAATCTTGTTGCAACCTTATTTTTGCTCTAAAATAAACCAAAGGAATCAAAAATAAATTATTCTGTGCGAAAATTAAAGAGTCAGAACTATGACCAAACTAACCCATTTAGACCTATATAGTTTAGGTAAGTTACTTGATTACCAGTTATCAGATACCGGTATATGCCACGGTTTTACACTGATGATGGTGCAAGCAATTCTTGCTCAAGATGAACAAAGTTTTTGGGAGCGGCTTGATTTTATCGCCGCTTATAAGCCTCTTTTTAATAATTTAAAAAAAGATATCGAAGAAGCAAAAAAGAAAGTCCAATCCAGCAAAGACCAACCTCTTGATGAAAAAAGCGAAAAATTACTTGAGGTGCTTGCCTTTTTTGATGGGATAGAATTATATTTAGTACCTACTCAACACATTGATTTATTTGATGACATCATCTCACAGGAAGATATTAACAAGATTTATCCATTTATAAGTTCAAAAAAACTTAAAGACACTAAACTCACCCATCTTTTAAATAAGCCTTATGCTTTTGATAAACAAAACCTAAAAAATTATTTAAATAATTTAGCAAATGTATTTGACGATACAAATACTTCTCTCCCTATGATAGTAAGAAATGTTAATCATTCCATTTGCCTCAAATACCATAAAAAAAATAGAACTTGGCTTTGTGTAGATATCAATGTCTTGGGTTTGGAGAATAACTCCTATTTTCACAACCTGACGATTGAAGAACTTGCCGACAGCATTTTTACGTCATTTGTGCCCGAAAAGTATCCGCATGTTGTCATAAATATGGAAATACTAACAAATAAGGAAAATCCCACACTCCAATCCGCACTTGAGGATTTGCATGCTCAACACCCAATTACATTCAAACAAGCTAAGATACATGACCATCTCGACACTGGGCTGCTTTTTTTAGCATGCCGGCATGATCATCTTGATGTCATTAAAGATTTATTAAAGCAACCTACCGTTTCAGTTAATACTAAAACCCTAAGAGGAGAAACTCCTTTATTAATTGCTTGTGCAAAAGGACATCTTGAGGTTGTTCAGGAATTATTAAAGCACCCAGAGATCGCAGTTAACGAAAGTAATTTAAAAAAACAAACACCTTTATCATTTGCTTGTGCAAAAAAATATACTCTAGTCGTTCAAGCATTATTAGAACACAAACTAATTGATGTGAATCAAGTAGTTGGAGACCAGAATAAAAAATCTCCCTTGTACATCGCTTGTGAGTATGGATATTATGACATTGTCCAAAAATTAGTCGAGCGCGAAGATATTTTAGTAGACCAAGGAAATAGTGGGGATATCACTCCCTTATGTGCAGCATCTTACCTAGGGCTTGTGGATATTGTTTGGGCATTATTACCAAAATCAAATATTAATCAACCTTCGAATGCTGGAAATGGTCCATTACACTATGCTTGTGCACTACCCAGTTCAGAAGTGAATCAGCACATAATTCACCTATTATTAGAGCATGGAGCCAGCTTAACAGCTAAAAATAATAATGAAGAAACGGCAATAGATGTTGCGCTTGCATCAGAAAATAGCGTAGCCATTTATATGTTGTTGGAATTTACGCTAGATAATGGACTTGACCCTGACCAAGTGATGTCTCCAGACACCTTTGAAGACCTAGAACCTTGGATTGCAGAAAATCTTCCTGTTTTTATTAACTATATGCGTGAGGTTAAGCAACAATCAAGGGCAAGTGAAATCTCTTTTTTTAACCATATTGCTGTAGATTCAGAACCTAGTGATACTATTTATGATTATAATCCTCTAAAAAAAATATAAATGTTGCTCATTCAAATAATAGAGACTCCCAATCGCAGATGATTGCGCCAAATTAGCCCCAAGTAGGCTTACTTAGCTAAAATACCTATCATCTGATTTATAAAAAATCGGATTACCATGGCTTGTTTATGTCTCTTAGCCAGGGTAATTAATTCATTTAGCTGTTGAATATCATTAAGATTCTCTGTATTTATTGGGAAATAAATCTAACATAAAATTTAAATTAAAAAATTTCTTATTTATTTTATAAAAATTACTTTTTATGGAGTTTTTGTCTTATTCGCACCCAATACAATACCCAAGTGGTTTTATCAGAAGATTGAAAAATGACCAATGAATGCATCTATATTTTGCTGTATTTTTTTATCTTGTTTTTTATTTCAAGACTCATTCATCGTGCGTATAAAAAAGATCCGCGAACCCAAACAGCTGATGGCAGTATTGTGATGGCTGTAGGGATATTTTCCTTTGATGCCTTACCAAGAATTCCTTTTATTCCAGATGCGATTAAGCAATTCATTATTCTAGAATTACTGGTTATCTTTTTGTATTTAGTTATGAGTTACCTTAAACAATATCGAGATGGATATTTCAGGCGCAGCATTCAACTTAAAAAAAATCAATTTGGTTTGGGTACTTGGGTTGCTGGTTCATCCCTGCTTGCCGTATTGTTGTTACAAACCATTCATTGTTTTCCTTTTGTTGCCTGGGGATGCGCCTTTATAGCTGTTCTTATTTGGTTGGTTTATGTGCCTTGCTCCTGCATTAATTTAGCAAGGCTGTTTATTAAACTAGAGCAAGTAAATATTGGCATTATTTTATTACCCACGGTAAGCACGCAAGCGATAGCCTTGTTATGTTATTCATTGTGTTCAACTCTTCCGCTACTTCTCTATCAGACCCTAATACCGCTAGGCTATATCTTGTATTTACCAGGTTTCTTTATCATCGCGCGTTATCTATTTAGCTTGAGCTGCAGACGCATCATTTTAAGTTGGAGTAGCACCAATAGCATCCTGCATGGTGCTTTATCCATTTCAGGATTAGCGGCAACAACCACTGCTGCATTGAACGATACTCTAATTATAGGAACGTGGCTTATCGCAACCAGCCTTTTATTTCTGGTTGAAGGCATTGCATTGCTTAAAAGCGTCTATCGGTTTAAAGCTGCGGGTTTTATGCGCGGGCTCTTTGTTTATGATGTAGCACAATGGGCCCGGGTATTTACTTTTGGCATGTATTACACCTTTAATTTAAATCTGATGACCCATCATATTTATGTTAACGGCCTGATTCGCATGGTCATCGAGTATGGACAGTATGGGGTTTTAGCACTTTTATTATTTGAGATGATAAACTACCTCTGGCATCAATTTAAATGTAGATACTGTCTTTAGTTAAGGATTGTAAGTTGGGCTCATGCGCCAACAAAGCATTGAGCCCCCAAGAACTCAATGTTAGGCCATGAACCCAACCTACAGGTTTTCAACCACATTATTTAAACGTTAAAACCATCCTAAAGCGCGCGGCATTATTTTTCATTTTATTATAAGCTTCTTCAGCTTGTTCAAAAGGGACTACTTCATTCATCGAATGGATATGTTGATGGCAACTAAATTTCAGCGTATCCTCAATATCCATTGCGGTGCCTGATGCGGCCCCGTGAATATCTTTGGTACCGGAAATGAGCTGTGGAATTGAGATCTCTATCGGCTCATTAGAAACGCCCACAACTATTAATTTACCACGTGCCTTTAGACCAGCAATTAAACCACCCATCGATTTTCCACTTGCAGCAGTGGCTAAAATTCCATCAGCCCCACCCAGTTTTAATAAGCCTTCTGCAGGATCTTCACTGTTGCTATCAATATATTTATCAGCCCCTAACTCCAATGCTAGCTTTTCCTTTTCTTTGCCACGAGCAATAGCGACCGTATAAAATCCCATTCGTCGTGCAAATTGAACCCCTAGGTGACCAAGACCTCCAATGCCTTGTATGGCAACCACTGCGCCCGAACGTAGTTTAGCATTTCGCAAAGCATTGTAAGTAGTAACCCCCGCACAAAGCAGTGGCGCCGCCTCTTCCGCACTGAGTTCTTCCGGAATAGATGCTAAAGAGCGGGCTTCCACAATAACCAATTCAGCATATCCCCCATCGCGAGTAAAACCTGGAATAATCAAATTGATGCAATTGATAAAATCACCGCGTCGGCAAGGTTCACATTCGCCACATTCTCCCCCAAACCAACCCACCCCAACACGTTGCCCTACGTTCCAAGTAGTTACCCCTTCGCCAAGAGCATCAATCCGACCAGCAATTTCATGACCAGGTACTAATGGATATTTTAATCCAGGCCAAACTCCTTCAACGGCGAATACATCAGTGTGACACACCCCAGCTGCTTCCACACGCAAACGAACTTGGCCAGGACCTGGCTCACGAACAGGTCGTTCAACAATATTTAACTGGCCAGGGGTCGTAATTTCCACAGCTTTATACGTTTTCATTTCAACTCTCCTTGTTGCTTGGTTCTTTATTATAAAAACTCTAGACTAATTGCTTCGGTTTGCAATTCAAACACGTCCCTTACTTGTTTGATTTATGATATATACTTGATATAGATGTCTTTTTGTTGTTTTCCCTACACGCTGTTGAATATAGAGATTGAGAATGAAATGGATCATTTTAGCATTAACGATTTTATCACTTCAGGGATGTTGTCTTCGCTCTGAAATTATATGCAGGGAACGTGCCTCTGCCACAGTGGTTGAGCCGCTAATAAGGTATCCATATAGAAGCCCCGTTGATGTAACGACGACTACAATTGATTTTTATTAAGCGTAGCCTGTTCTACAATACAGGCTACATCTCATCGTTACAAAGAATTACGGAGCTCAGAGTCCTCATCGTCTGTTTCTTCAAAACTCATTTCCCTAATCAACGAGCCACCATAAGGACTGTTCCTAAGTTCTTTATAAGACTCCAGCGCTGTAACCTCTTTCGGAATTGCTTGCTCATAAAAGTCTAATAGATTGCTTTGCTCCTCGATAAAACCTGTCATAAAACTTAGTGGTCTCAATACCTCAAAAAAGGAATGATGCCCTAACGCAACCGTTGCCGAAGCAATTAATAATCCTAAGAGGTTATATTCTTTAGAGGAAAAAAGGCACAATGCATTTAAAGCGCTTACGGTCTTTCCAATAGTACCTGAAGCACCACTGATAACAGGTAAATAATGTTCGCGAAGCCAATCGGCCATTTCACTATCTTCTTTGGGTGCATAAACTTGTTTACAAGGGTAATTTTCAAATTTTAAATAATTTACCAGCTCTTCGGGAATCGTTGTATTCATATTTTCAGATATAATACCTATATTAAAACTGGGCTTTACTTTAGAGTCATCCAGTTCGATACATCCCCTATCATCATCGGAAAACAAATAATCCGGGCGCATTTTCGCCAATAATCGTTTCTGAGCCTGAGCCGGGTCATTGCTAAATAAACTATAATGTGCCAACGCGTTAAGAGACTCCTTAGGATTTACTGGTTTTAACGGAGGATAATTCAAACCCTCCATGGTCATGGCATATTCTGAAAAAAACTTTAAAAACTCGTTCCATACAAGCACTGAGCCTGACTCTTTTACTGCATTTAAATCAGTAACTTGGGGATGGCTTTGCTTTACCTGAGTGAACACGAGATAAAGGGTTCGCTCAAAGTGCCTATTATTTATATTAGCTTTGATCATAGTATCTAAAGCGTCATACATTTTATCTAAAAGCGCATCAAAAATTTCTGGATGATCAAGAAAATATTTTGCTAAGAAGCTTTCAAAAATACAAACTTCAATAATGTTATTTTTGTCGTCAAAGGTCACAGCCAGCCCCGCTAGAGAGAAAATAAAAGACACAGTGTAATTTATTTTCACACAAAAACCTACGGGTTTTTAACCTCTATTCTTTACGTGTAATACCACCTAACTAATTAAAAAAAAGAGCACAAAAATCAAACTCAAAATAATCACCAAAGGATTCAATTTTTGTCTGGTTAAAAGTTTCAAAACGCTATAAAGAATAATTCCGCCCCCAATACCATTAGCAATCGATGAGGTAAAGGGAATCATCATAATTGTGGTCATGCTTGGGGCTGTTTCGCTGACATCAGTTAACTTCATATCCGTTAAATGTTTCATCATGCAACAGGCCACATAAAGTAATGCCGGCCCTACTGCATAAACAGGAATCATCTTTGCCAAAGGAAAGAAAAACAGCATAAGAATAAATCCCAGCGCAATAACTATAGACGTTAATCCAGAACGCCCCCCTGCTTCAATACCTGTGGCCGATTCGATATAGGGTGAAGTACTCGCCGAACCTAAAAGGCCAGCTAGGGTGGAAGCAGCAGCATCGGCGGTTAAGGTATAACTAATGCGACGAGCGTAATCCTCTTTTTGCTTAAAAATGGTGGGATTGAGTAAACCAATTAAGGTTCCAGTGGCATCAAAAATAGCAATTAAGAAAAAAGTAAAAATGGCTTTTAGAGCAAGTGCTGTCGTCATTCCGGAAAAATTAAGTTTTAAAAAGGTAGGTTCGATTGAAGGGGGCACATCGAATACACCTTGCCATTGAGTCATTCCCAATATCAAACTTAAAATACTAATAGTGAGTATACCAATAATAATCGCCCCAGCAATACGATAATAATCCAACACGAGAATGATTAGAAAACCCAAAAAGAACAAGCCAATTTCCGGCTTACGAATATCACCTAAGCGCATTAAATTATGGACATCATCAACAATAATGTGATTAGCTTGAAGAGCAATCAATGCGATTAGCAAACTAATGCCAATCAGAATTGCTATTTGCAAATTATAGGGGATGGCTTCAATTAACAAACGTCGAAGCCCCGTTAGGGTCACGAAAAAAAATAATACCCCAGAAATAAATACCATAGCCAGCGCATGTTGCCAATCAATCCCCATCCCCTGCACCACACTGTAGGAAAAATAAATATTTAAGGCCATTCCTGGAGCTATGCCAATCGGCGTGTTAGCAATGATGCCTGTTAAAGCACAGGCAAATGCAGTCACCAAACAAGTTGCAGTAAACACCGCACCTTGATCCATACCCGCATCATGTAAAATCGTTGGGTTTACAAAGACAATGTAAACCATAGTTAAAAAGGTAGTAATACCAGCCAGAATTTCTTGTCTTAGGGTTGTTCCGTTAAGAAAATAGGATTTTAAATAGTTCATGACGCAGATGGGTGGATGTAAAAATCAATCCTACACAAAGCCTGGGGATGTTTGCAACAACTCATTTACGAGAACCTCTATAGGTCGAATTATCACGGTAATTCATAAAGCTACTAATTGGAGTATAAACATTTGCTAATACTCCCCTTCAAGCCTATTTTCCACCAAAGTCGCAACCCCCATCGCTCCGCAAATTGCAAACATCACGGGGGCTAGAAAGACAAAATCAACCCGAGTAAATTCAAAAATTATGATAGTTGCCGTTAGAGGCATTTTCTGAGCCGCCGCAAGAAACGCAGCAGCTCCAATCACCGCATAAGCCGCCAATGGGGTACCAGGCCACACGAAATTCCAAATCCCACCTAAACACACTCCCAATAACGCACCATTAGCCAGCGAAGGAGTTAAAAGTCCTCCCCATGCGCCCGAACGTAAGCTACTCCACACAATAAAACTTCTTAATATTAGGATCAAAGCACTCATGCCTATTGATAATAACTGGCTAAACTCCAACTGTGCAGCACTCTTCCCATTCCCTAATAAGGAAGGAAAATAAATAGCCAGAAAACCAATCATGATGAAGTTAGCCAAACATGCAAAAAACATGGGCCAGCCACTAAATGCCTTAGCTCGTTGCCTATTTGCAATCTCAATAAACCAAAAAGCAAAAAAACCTAAAATAGGGCCAACAACAATGGACCAAATAGCTAGAGAGGCGCTAATCGAAGTTAACTCAGGAATATAATACGTCGCCTCTTGCCCCAATCCCCACCAAGACACCACCGTAGCAATGGCAGAAGTAGCAAATGCCGGTAACAAAATAGACCAATGGAAATTAAACAAAAGCACTTCCATTACAAAAACTGCGCCGCCCAGAGGCAGATTATAGACAGCCGCTAAACCTGCGCCTGCGCCACATGCAAGCATAACGTTCGTTTCATCCACAGAGAGACCCACTTTATGAGAAAACCAAGTAGCAAACACCGCTGAAGCCTCTCGCGGAGCAACCTCTCGCCCTAAAGGGGAGCCTAATGCAATCGTGATGATCTGCAATAGAGCATGACATGTCGTAGTTAACGGGGGCATTATTTTGCCCGTTTTGATGGATTGAGAAATACTCACTAAGGGTTTACCAAGGCGCTGGATAATTAACCAACCTCCTCCGGCGAATAAGCCACAAGCCCCTAAAATGAAAAGCCTACGCGTTGAGCTAGAGGCACTCACTCCATCTAAAAAACTTTCAGGGCTGATGATGTGGAAAGGACTATAACCATAAGCAACATGTTGTATGTAATGGAGCAACAAAGCTAGAGACATCCCAATTAAACCAGAGCCAATACCAACACCAATAGTTACTATAATTAGAACGCCTATTGATGTCTTGGAATTTGTGCACTGTTCCTCTAATAACTCCATTCCTACTAGTCCTTTTTGAGGCGTTTTTTATTTAATGCATCATTAAAACTAATCAAAATATAAAACAAGGTCAAGAAAAATAATAACCCAGAAAATTAAACGAACCATGCCGCCCCTGAGCTAATAGGGCTATGTTGTCTGCTGATTTTTTTTAAACAAAAAGCGTAGTATAAAAAAGAATTTTTTCAAGCTGTTTTTTCATTTTTTTTTTTGTTATCATGCGGAGGCAATACTTTTAATACATCGCAATTCCTGTGAATAACTTCTAAATACCATCCCATTTTTTTATTTAAGAAAGAAATCCAACATATCTTTAAGCCTGTGTTCATATGGCATTTCGCACACCAGTATCCCCATTATTCTTTAAAAATTATCCACAAAATCTGTGGATAAGTCTGTTAACAGATGCTGAAAAGATTGGTGAAAATATTTAAGTGTCCACCCCGAATGCCGTGAGGCAAAGATTAACAGTGACGATTGCTCATCAACAACGATCTGATTCATTTTACAAACAACACTTTGTAAGCTACATAATTAAGGACCATAAGGACTACTATAAAAATAATCATGAAAAAATGGATTGGGTTGTTCTCTCTCATTGTAATTGTTCTTGTCGCTTATTACGTTATGGGCGGTATGGCAAAAACCACGTTAACCCAGAATATAGAGTCATTTCCTAAATCATCCGTAATAAATCTGCATTTGGAGCAATACCGACAAGGCTGGTTTTCATCTAAAGCTCAATTAGATTTACAAATGCATATACCTGCCCAAAAAATCACAGATAAAAATGGCGTTGTAAAAATGGATACGCCTCTTAATCTGGATATAAGCCTTCCTATCCGCATCAAACATGGACCATTCATTTGGACAGATAATGGCTTCCGTTTTGGTATTGCCGAAGTTGCAACACGTCCAGAGACACACTATAAGGCCTTAATCAATTATTTAAGGGAAACCGTAATTAAATACTCCCTCCCTTCGGTGACTCTGAAAGGCAATGATGGAACCGTAGATGGAGGGGTGCAAATCAATTGGGAGGGTTTAAAAACTGTACTCAGGGTTTCATCAAATCTTGACACGATTAATGCTAATTTCAACGTATATGGACTCAGTGGCTCTGCCAGCAATGTTAATTTTGACTTTGGACAATTAGAGCATGATATTCAATTATGGCGTCATCAGGAATGGTTATGGGTTGGCCAATCTCATTTAGGCCTGGCTTCTGCAATAATTAATGCAACTGAAGCTCAGAACTTTAAACTGCAAGGACTCGATCTACAATTTAACTCCGATGTAAACGATAATAAAATGGAGATTAATTGTAAATTATCTTTAGAAAAACTCTTAGTTGATAATCAAAATTATGGCCCTGGCATTTTTAAACTCAGTATTAAAAATTTAGATCCCAATGTAATAGCCAAACTAAATCAACAAGAAGCCAATATGGTTGAGAATAATGTGGATCCGAATGTTGCGATGCTGGCTATAGGTGCAGAACTACCCAAACTACTTGCCAAAGGCCCGGTTGTGGAACTCGCTGAGATGAACCTAACGTTACCTGAAGGCCAAATTAAAGGCAACTTTAAAATATGGCTTCCTGAGAATGAAGTTAACGATTCGTCTCAAGCAATGCAAAAAGTCCGAGGCGAAGGGCATTTTAAAGCACCTATTCGCTTAGTTAAATCCTTAATGATTACTTCACTTAAGAGTGATCTAGCTAAAAAAAGACAGCAACAACCTGCATCAATAACTAATCCAATAGCAACCTTTCCTGCCCCTGCTGCTGCAAACCTCGATGCAGAAGCAGAAAAGCAAGCCGAACGATTAATTGCTGATTTAACTAACAAAGGTTTTTTAAAAGTAGATGGCGATAATTATATAGTTGATTTTACGTTGGATAATCAAAAATTATTGATTAATGGAAACCCTTGGAATATCTGAAGTCAATTAGTAATAACGAGGCAACCCAGAAGTTCGAAGCACCAAATCCTGGGTTACTTCACCTGAAATGATTGATATGTGGTCTTAAGAGCCAATATCAAGCACTATACGCCCATTAATCTTTCCTTGTTTTAGTTGTTCAAATACTGAATTAATTTGTTCTAATTTTTCAGTCATGACGGTTGCTTTAACTTTTCCTTCCGCCGCAAAAGCAAGCGACTCCTGTAAATCAAGACGAGTACCCACAATAGATCCTCTTAGTGTGATTCCTTCTAAGACCATATCAAAAATGGATACAGGGAAAAAACCGGGCGGTAACCCATTAAGAACAACAGTACCTCCACGTCGAAGCATCCCTTGTGCCTGTTCAAATGCCTTTATAGATACAGCAGTAACTAATACTCCGTGGGCTCCGCCAATTTCTTTTTTAAGGAAGGATACTGGATCGGTTTGAAGCGCATTTACCGTGAGTGATGCCCCTAATTGTGTCGCTAATGCTAATTTTTTATCATCAATATCCACTGCAACTACGTTTAATCCCATCGCTTTAGCATATTGAACCGCCATATGACCAAGTCCACCTATACCAGAAATAACCACCCAGTTTCCTGGTTTGGTTTCGGTCATTTTTAAACCTTTATATACGGTTACTCCTGCGCATAAAATCGGAGCAATTTCAATAGAGTCAACAGATTCAGGGATATGGCCTACAAAATTAGGATTGGCAATAATGTATTCAGCGAAACTGCCATTGACAGAATACCCAGTATTAAATTGGCTTTCACACAATGTTTCCCAGCCACCTAAACAATAAGAACAATATCCACAGCTGCTGTAAAGCCAGGGGACTCCGACCCGATCTCCTTCTTTAACATTAGTTACACCAGCGCCCACGGCAGAAACAAAGCCAACTCCCTCATGTCCAGGTATAAAAGGTAGACTAGGTTTTATTGGCCAATCTCCTTCCGCGGCATGTAAATCCGTGTGACAAACCCCAGATGCAACTATTTTGATTTGAATTTGCCCTGCCAGGGGTTCAGGAATAGGAACTTCTTCAATAATTAAGGGTTTTTGAAATTCTTTGACAACTGCTGCCTTCATGGATTTTTTTGTCATGGCTATCATCCTTCTTGCGGGGGCAAACCACTGTATGCAATCGTCTTTAGAGTCTGCACGCCCATCATGGAATTTACATAATTAATAATAGACCAAAAAGGCGCGCAAAGTGGCGACTAAATATTGCGTGAAGGCGCTGCAGCAGGTGTGGCTGAAGCAGTAGATGCACTCCAATTTATATCGGCATCAATGCCTGCATCAATGAAGGCATTAAACTCAGGATCATCGTAGGATGAAAATAAAGAGGAAAAATCTTCAAACATTTTCTTCTTCACCTGTTCACGAATCTTATTCCAGATAGGTTCGACAGTATAATTTTTATTGAACAGACTATTAACTAAGAGAGGATTCGCTTTATACCAGGCTAGAGCGATTTCTTTCACAACAGCATTTAACTTTAAGGAGGCAACTTCTTTGGTAATAAAATCGATTTCAACATCAGAATGAAGACTAACTAATTTCTCCATCAGCTTGGTAAACATTGCGGGTTTACAGACCTCTTCATCCTCCCCCCCTAAATCGATTCCTTTATTAGATAAATTATATCCTCGCTGTAATTCATAAAGCCCTTCTTGCAACATATTAAGAGCATCAGCCAGGCTCCCTTTTCGTTGAGACGAGTCATTAATGGCCATCCAACAAAAAACTAAAACGTCTTTCAAAGAAACGCCTATTTCCTCATGAATTATAGGAGTACCATCTACAATCAACTCTACCGCTCTTTGGGCAACCTTAGATGTAGCCTTAGAAGGATCCAAATTTTGAGCCCAGGCAGCCAAATCAATTAAATATTGTTGTCGATCAGCTAGTGAAAGACTCTCTCCATAATGCTTTTTAAGCCGTAAGATGGATTCTGCGGCTGTTCGATCCACGCTGCTTACATGAGTGCTTTGTTTGGTATTAATAGGAAAAACTATATTCAGTGCTATCATTCTCTGGCGCAAAAAGTGAGCTAACTCAGTATGATGGTGGCGCTCCGCTTGGGAGACATACTCTTCTTCGGCAATGGGCTCCAGATCAGCCCCTTTATCCAACAACCTCTTTACAACCTCTATATCACCTATAGAAATAGCTATTTTTAGGGGCAAGCTCTTTTGAGTACTGACGTTAGCCCCACTCGCTATTAAATACTCAATACATTCATAGCGGCGATGGCGAATTGCAAGACATAAAGCTTCGTCCTCACCAGAATGTAGGTTAAAACCTGAATCACTTAATGTTTGTAAAACAGGAAGGAAACCACCAGAAGCGGCGCTCATGATGGGGCCTGCCTCTGTTTTACTTATACTCTCATTTTTCAATAAAATGGTCTGAACAAGTTCATTATTACCCGCATTACATGCCGCTAAAAGCGCATCATAACCAGGAAGTTTTAATGAAAGAAGCTCTTCCATTAATCTCCCACTCTTAGTCCTGGCATTCACAGCTAACTCAGCAGCTCTTTTTAATTGAATCGGCGACCAATTTAAATCATGCTTTTTCAGCTCCATGAGGGCATTCTCATTTTCCGTCAAACAACACGCTTCAAGAAGGTTATAATTCCTTGAAACAGTACCGGCTCTCACCAATCCTGACTGGAGCAATACAATCTTTTCAGCACTAAGATTATTTAATTCCTGACGAAACTGCTTCATGTCCTTACTTTCAATTGCCTTAAAAATGGCAGGAGAGCTCTTAAAAATCACAAATCACCCCTTATATGTTTAAATTGAATCCATTTTGTTCTATTATTATAGAGTAAGAACCTTATTATTTCACATTGACTATTTATAGGATTAAGTGTTTGTTAAATTTTATACAAACATAAGTTAAGGAGCAAGACATGGGCAAAAAAACCAGTGATTTAAAGAAAATGTTGTCCTCTAAAAAATTAGATACTTCGGATTTTATTTTGATTGCCTTAGACATGCTCCATAATGAAAAAGCGACGTCATCAAGTGACATGTTAGTTCAACAATCAATAGAGGAATCTATGCAGGATTATTTAAATCTCGATTATGAAGCAGCAACAGAAAAACTTATTAGCGCCGCAAAAACCCTTAATGATGCAAGCATTGCAGGCTTATTCGAATCTACAGCCAAAAGAGCAGCTAAAAATAGCAAACCTGAAAAAGTTGAGAGTAGGAGGTATTTTGAAAACCATTTGGTTAATGAGCAATGGAACTCTCTTAACGATGAATCACACAAAGACAGTATGGATCGTTTTGCCAAATTCATGGCAGGTGCCAATTTACTTTATGCTGAAAAAGAAAGTTTCTCAAAATTGAAAAAAGTTAATAATCTTGAAGATATGGAGATGGTCATTGCCGCAATGAGGGGCTTTGGGGAAAAAACCGAGTCTATTTTGTCCCGCGAATCCTCCATGAGACGCGAAGAAAATATACCTATCTCCAAATTTAAGGACCGTGGTGGGAAACGAGATAGCAAGGATGTTGGTGACACCATGAATCCAGGTATTATTAAAGCGAACACGCCTACACCAGCAGATGAACGTCGAGAAAAAGCGGTTACAGGCAGTATCACGGATAGTTTTTTGATTAATAAAAAGGTTGACAGTGGTTATTCATCAACAAATGTAGATGTTCCTTTTGTAAACTCTGTTTCAGGTACAGCCTATACCTTAGCGGCAGTCTTAGATCAATACATCGAACAAAATCCCAAAGAACCTAATTTACAAATGGATGTCGATAACATTGTGAAAGTCTTCGTTTCATTCACTTGTAAATCTGGTTTTCACAGTTTATCGGAAATGGCTGATGTATTACGTAGTCCCGAAGTTGAGGAAGTATTTAGCAAGCATAACCTAAAGATTAACTATTCATGCTCCGAAGCAATACTGGATGAAGCAATAAAAGCCGCATCACAGTATGCAGAAACAAGAGCCGCTCAAAAAAGAGCCTTAAGCGAGCTACATACCCAGTCATTGTTCAACCGACATTCAGGAGAGCTCCCCCCCGGAAAAATATATCCTGGCGAATTACAACTGATTGTAAGAGAAGAAAAGCAAAGCGGTCCAAGAGTAGCTGCAGCTCTAAAAAAACTGTATGAGGGAAAAACATATGGGCCAGATGACTGCAAAGATATCGCCCAACGATATTTAAATTATGCACAAATAAAGCATCCCCATGCAAATACACGAGAAGTTAAAGAATTTATTAAAGATATGAATAGCGCCATCAAGACACGCATGGAAACAACGGATGAACGCGTAGAACACCTATCTCGTGGGGGCATGATATAAATTAATTACATCTTATTTCTACGCCCCGCGACTTGTCCGCGGAGCGTACTGAGGAACTGGCTCTGGCATTATTATCTTTGCAATAAAAATGGCCGATTTCTCAGGCCATCTAGGTCTTTCGATCATACTACCCGTTTATCCCTGCATGCCAGGCATTTCTACATTCATTTGCTGCCTCAATTCCATAATAAAGTCAGACAACTTATTCTTAACCGCAGTATTAAAGCATTCTTTACCTTCACAACTTAAGTTGGGAATAATTAATTGAGGCTTATTTAAAAAAGTAATTATGGGCTCTAACTCCTTAGGTAAATTTTCAACCTCTACGCCATCTACTATAGCTTGTAAGTTATTAACTAGCTCCGCATGAGCAGGGTTACTTTTTTTTAATTGGTTCAATAGAACCTGTAGAAAGTTCTGTACCGTATTGATTTCGGTAAAAAATTTATAAGTATTCACATTTGTGTTTGTCATAAGAATCTTCTATTTTTACTTTGCAGAAAGGAAAAAAAATATTAATCTGATACAATTATATATTAATTTGGTCAAAAATTTTATGAATTTTAAAAGTGAACTCTCTTTTTTTCAAAAAGATGGCCAACAGCTCACCCCGGATGACTTTGATCAGTACTTTAGAAAACTAGTACTCGACTCCTATAGAAAACGATTTGATAATGTAGCGAGTGCTCAATTTCATCTGGCACTGCAAGGATGTGATTTGCAGACCATGGTAAACATGCTTCTCGTATTTGAAAAGATGGGCGCACTGGAAAAATCAATTGAGCAATCCCTATTCTACCCTGTGGGCTGTGGTGACATCGCAAATTCCTTCTGTACATTACTGACCCAAAGCACCCTATTTATTCCACACACACAAAACCCTCCTCAACTCCCCTCCTTAGCTAAAGAGTTAGGTAAACATTTACCTAAACTGATTCGCATCGATATTCCAGGACACTCCTATGTAATACTCGCTTGCGAAAAGACTAAGAAAGACGTTTTTGGCTATATTTATCAATCGAATATTGCTGAAGGAATGGAAGACAACTCATACTCACTTAGTGCATGGCTCATGGATCCTCGCTCGCAAAAAATCAACCTAACTGAGCATTTAAACAAAGTGATTCAATTAATTAATGTCGATACTGCTGATGAAATTAAGGCCGCTATTTATCAAGAGTTGTTTATTGCTCAACCAATAGTTCCGGTCAAAAACCCAGCAAATCTTAATGTACTAATAAATCACATCAATAAAAATCCCAATTCATCTAGGTACAATGCAGAACACGTTACCCCTAAAGTATTAATTAGCACCTTGCAACAGTTTGAACACGAGTTCGGTGGAACTCATCTTGAACAAATACAATCGTTAGAGGACTACATCGAACAAAGTCGCGTGCTCATGAAAGAGCGCGAGCAGGAAGAACATGAGGAACAAGGGCACACGCTCGATCACCCTAAGCTATAAATCTCTTTGTCGCGATTCGACTGCAATTTGCTCAATATTGCGTACAATATTTTTCGCAATATTATTGAGTGGCAAATCATTATCACCCTTTCCAAAAGGCTCTTCCAATTCTTCGGATAAAATCTCCAAACCAAGTAAAATATAGACAATCATCACCATCATCGGGATCACTAAGAAACCAAAGGTATTAACCCAGCCAAACGGAAAAATTAAAGCATAAAAGAGTAAAGCTTGCTTCACAAAGAAGGCGAAAGGTGGAGGCACATGTGTATTAGCAATGCGTTCACAACCACCAACAAGGTCGATTAGATTTACCACATGCGTATCTAGTGCCAAATATTGCTCTAATTGTAATTTATTTTCTTGGCGCAATTGATTGAGAATAACGTACATCCTCTGCGTTACAAAAAGTACCGGGTTCTTTGAATCTATCTCATGAATACATAAAGACAGCAATTCAGTTTCCACCTCATCCGTTTCCTTGCGTAAATGAGCTTTGATAATAATGGGTAATTTAGTGAGTAATTCATAAAAGTCCTGATGCTTATTTAAACCAATGAAAGCATCAAACTTCAGGGCTAAATTACGGCAGTTATTATTAATTCCTCCCCACAATATGCGCCCTTCCCACCAGCGTGAATAACTGGTATTCACTCTAAAACTGATAACTATTGCTAAGATAAAGCTAAAAATCAGATGAAATTGACCTATATTGTATTTTTTGGCATTCTCAAAAAAACAAAGGATCAAAATGGCATAAATAGTAACGATTGCAATAATCGGTAATAATTTTCGAAAAACCTTTTCTTTATAAAATAAAAAAAGATGAGGCACCCAGGTTAATAAATTATATGATTTTAGTTTCAAGAATGCTCCCTAACAAAAACAATTCATGTGGTCATACATAAAAACATAGCAGATTATACTTCCAACAATAAAATCTCGTATCAACTAAACTAATAATTAATCATGCGCCTATTGCAATGGAACCTTTATACCATGAACGGAAAGAAAGAACAGCAGCTTGCCGCAGATTCGTTAGGAATAGGAAAATCTATTGCCATGGGAACCGCTGGTTCCGCACCAGCATTTAGTGTCTCTGCAGCCACAGCGCCGCTTGTTATAACCGTAGGAATTTTAGCGCCAGCCAGCATTTTATATTGCGGGCTAGTCATGTTTGGAATTTCTTTAGCCTTTATTCATCTGAATAAGGTATTAGTTAATGCCGGTGCCTCCTATGCCTGGGTTTCCAAAATTTTTGGTTTGTATTTAGGCTTTTTTGTTGGGTGGACCGTTCTAGTTTCTTCCGCATTATTTATGGTTTCAGGATCGCTTCCCGCCGCAACGGCCACTTTACTACTTATCAAGCCATCCCTAGGACATAGCCCTGGTTGGATTGCTTTTGTAAGCATTCTTTGGATCAGCGTCATTTCAGCAATAGCAATTAGAGGAATCAAGCCAACCGCCTACCTACAAGTATTAATGACCGGATTTGAAGTCCTATTTTTGCTTTATGTGATTGTAATGGGCTCTATTCTTTTTGCCAAAACTCCGGCTCATCAATTTTCAATCGACTGGCTTTCTCTAACTCATTTTACTCCCAGCTTATTTGCCAGTGGCGCGTTAGTTGCTGTATTTCTTTATTGGGGCTGGGATGTCACCTTAAATTTAAATGAAGAAACGAAAGATACACAACATATTCCAGGCCTTGGCGCTTTTTGGTCTGTATTAATCATTATTTTAGTCTTTGTAGGATTTGCAATAGTGACACTACTTGCATTTACTGACAGCGAAATTCAACATTCTGGACCCAATATAATTTTTGCATTGGCCGATAAAATTATGCCCCGGCCTTGGAGTTACCTAGCAGTTATCACCGTAATGATTAGTTCGATTGGTACCTTACAAACAAACATTATTCAATTTACTCGAACTCTTTTTTCTGAAGCTCGAGATGGAACCATTCATTCTCGTTATGCCCATCTTCATCAAAAATGGAATACGCCCTGGGTGGCTATTGTGATTTTGTGGATTTTAGGCATTATCTTTTTGACGTTATCCTCTAATTACTCCACTATAAATCTCATCATCCATGACTCCATCAATGCAATTAGCTTGTTGGTGGCTTTTTATTACAGTCTTACCGGATTTGCCTGCGCCTGGTACCATCGCCTCATATATAAAAACATATATGAATTAATAGGTTATATTATTTGGCCAGCTTTCAGCGCAATCTTTCTTATTTTTATCGCCTGCCTAAGTATTCCTAAATTTAGTCTGATAACTGATATTATTGGCATTGGGAGTATTCTTTTGGGTTTTATACCGTTAGGGTTTTATTGGCATGCACGGAAGAAAATGTAATCTTGATGGGGCACGTAGCAGCTAAGCAAGTATTAATCAGTACCACTTTTTGATGAAGATCAAGAAACACTCTATTTCTAAAATCATTAAAATCCGGCTAATATAAGACATCTTTAAAAATCATAAGAAAGGATTCCCCATGAGTGATTTTTTTCAAACACCCCCATGCTTAAATAATCAATACGATGATGATGTAGTTCTCAAAAACTATCTCGAATGGAAGCTTCCTGCAACCATGCTTAATGAAATTCAACCTGAATTACAGCATTTAGGGCAAAGGGTTATTGAAGAGATCTATCAGTTAGGGCAAGAAGCAGAAGCTTACCCTCCCAAGCATGTTCCCTATGATCCTTGGGGAAAGCGAATTGATCATATTGAAGTACATGCTGCCTGGAACGCATTGGATCGCATTTCAGCCGAAGAAAAGCTTATTGCCATTGGTTATGAACGTAAACACGACGCGCTATCACGCATACACCAATTTGCCAAACTTTATTTATTCCACCCCTCCTCCGCAATTTATACCTGCCCGCTCGCAATGACTGATGGCGCAGCGCGCGCTTTAGAGCTGTATGCGGATGACTCTCTTAAGCACCGTGCTTTTTCACATTTAACCTCAACAGATCCATCCCAGTTCTGGACCTCTGGACAATGGATGACCGAGCGTACTGGCGGCTCCGACGTAAGTGGTACATCGACTATTGCGAAAGCAGATGGAACTCAGTTTCGTTTAAGTGGTGTTAAATGGTTTACTTCAGCAACCACTTCACAAATGGCTATGACACTGGCGCGTATTGAAGGAGCACCTGAAGGGAGTCGGGGGCTAAGTTTATTTTATTTGGAGCTACGCGACCCTCAAGGCATGCTCAATGGCATACGTATCAATCGCTTAAAAGACAAGCTAGGAACGCGAGCCCTTCCTACCGCGGAATTAACGCTGGATAATGCTCAAGCAACCTTAGTTGGAGGTATGGGGGATGGGGTAAAAAAAATATCCTCACTGTTTAATATTACCCGCATTTATAATGCCTGCTGTGCTGTTGGTTATATGCGTCGTGCACTTGCTCTTGCACGTGATTATGCAAATAAGCGTGTTGCTTTTGGTCGTCCGCTATCCCAACATGGTCTACATCTGGAAACATTAGCTCACATGCACCTAGAATTCACTGGCGCCTTCCATCTTGTTTTCCATGCGATTGAATTGCTCGGTAAAGACGAAGTAGGTACAGCTACAGAACGTGAACGCTCCCTATTAAGACTTTTAACCCCGCTTGCTAAATTGTACACAGCCAAACAAGCTATTGCGGTAGTCAGCGAAGCCTTGGAAGCTTTTGGTGGGGCAGGATATATTGAGGATACCGGGCTTCCGCAATTATTGCGTAACGCCCAAGTTCTATCTATTTGGGAAGGAACCACAAATATTTTAAGTCTGGACGTCTTACGAGCCATTGAAAAAGAAAATGCAGCCACAGCCTTTTTCGAGGATGTTGCCCAACGCCTTGACATGATCAACAACCCTAAACTTCAGTCAGCCAAAAACAATACTGTAGAAGCAGCACAAACAATTCAACGCTATATGGTTTCTATGTCTCATAGGAATAGTGAAGAACAGCAAATAGGCGCCCGTCATTTTGCTTTTGCCTTAACTCAAACCTATATAGCTAGCTTGCTATTAGAATATGCTGAATGGGCTTTGCAAGCAAATAAAGATCCTCTTGCCCTAATTAGCGCAACACGTTGGTGTGCCAGAAATCTGACGAATTTACTTGAATCTTCTGAAGCCCACAAAAAAGAATCTTTTCTATTGGCGATGAACGAACTAAATACCCTCAGCTAGGGAGTGCACAAGGCTTTTTGCCTCCATATCCCGTATTACGACTTCGTCTAATACGGGCTAAGTCCCTCAAAATACTCTATGATCAAAAAATAGATCAAAAAAGTACTGTTGTTAATATTTTGTTAATTATTCATTCATACAATAAGGCAGATTTTAACGCTAATCTAGAGGTTTATGATGCCAGGCGATCCTAAAACACCTGCTAATACTGACGAACAACAAAAACAATTGCCTCAATCTGGCCCCTCTCCAATAAAAATACCTCCAGCTGTCTGGTATGCCAGTAACTTTTTAACCGTTGCAGGAGCAACTAACATCGCCATTCTTAGCATACAAAGCCCGACGAAAACTTTACTGGCACGCATGGCCGCGCAAGCTCCAGTAGTACCCTCTCTATCAGGCGGAACCTTTGGGTTTTTTAGAGCGCTTTATACAGGAACAAAAACTAGCCTTTATAGCTCTGCAGCGCGAACTACTTATGTTACTACCACTAAAAATAATAGGCCCATTGAGAGCTTGGTTGGAGAATCTCTTGTACGGGAAGAAACAACCCGTGAAGAACCACTCAGACCAACACAAAAAATCCCATTCAGCTACACAATGCACGCAGCGTTTTGGGACCTTGCAATAACGCAAATACCTGATTCATTGGCGCAAATGAAAAAAACACCCGGTCTTTTGCCTCCTAATTTTAAATGGTATACCCCTCATAATGTCCAAGCACTTTTATTAAATGGGTTTTCAGCACGGTATGCTTCCGGAATTATTAATTTCACTGCTATGTTACAATTTGAAACATGGATGGCGAATCAATTAAGCATGCAGAATTCAACATCCAAACATGCTACTGCTGGAGCAATTAGTGGTGCTTTCGGTGCTTTAGCGGCATATCCTTTCGCCTCACTTAAAGATTTAACTCTAGCACGAACCAAAGTTTCTCAGAGCGGGCAATTAATTAATGAGACAACATATAATGTAATAAAAAACCTTTACAGTGATTTTTATCAAAATCCGACACAGGCCGCTAAAACGTTTATTACTTATTCAGGGAAACAAATTCCATTAAGAATGGCTCTTTCAGCAATGATCTTTTCGCTTATTGCGGGTATTGGAGAAAAACTCGGCCCCACCCCCTTAGCTAAGATAGTTCCTTCAGAAAATCAACCGGATACAGAAGCTTTAAAATCGTATCGATTTTTTGCGACCAAAGAAAAAGCCGAAGAACCCCAAACGGTCCTCGAAGCATCTCCTTCAGCAAAACCTAAATAATTTCTGTTGCCTACGCCCTATGGCGTATCTGCTGGCGTAGGCAAAGATGTGACTAGGGTGCTCTTGCTTGCAACGGGCCACATTTGCTCAAAAATAGAAAAAAGGGGTGATTTTTATCACTTCAACGGTATAATATCAACATATTCAATAAAGGGAAATGATTATGCTAAGTCTATTTTGTAAGGCAGCAACCAATACAGGAGTAGTAGTAGCCTCGACGACAATCGCCCATATTACCTACTCTGTATCTCGTGATGTTCAAAATAGATATTTTCTATGGCAAAGCACTTTACCCCAAAATTCCGAATCCACCTCTTCTAGAAAAGAACAAAAAGACGTTAATGTACTTACTCCTAACTAATTTATTTTTAAAATAAAAACATCAAAAACGATGCTTGAACTCTTCAATAATTCACCCTATGATGACCTTCGAAATTTAACTCATTAGGGAATTTATTATGAAAAAAATACTTGGATTTATCTTATTAGCTTGTTGTGCACCATTTGCTTTAGCAGCAGACCAATTAAAAATCGGTGTGGTCAATGTTACTGAATTGTATAACAATTCTGCATTCATCCAAAACAGCAGTAAAGCCCTTCAAGAAGACATTAAAGGAATGGAAGAAAAATTACAGGCTCAAAAAGCGAAGATACAAGCATTAATGGGTTCTTATGAAAAAACCAGCGATGACAAAAAGAAAACCGTAGCGCAAGCAATTACTGCAGAGCAAACCCAACTAAATAAAATGAGCCAAGCGTATCAGAAAAAAATTCAAGAAGTTCAAGCCGAAGGACTAAAAAAATTCACTGATTTAGTGAAATCAACAGTTAATAAAATTGCTAAAGAAAAACAACTTAATGCAGTACTCAATTCCAACTCCGTGGTTTTTTCCGACAACTCTTGGGTTGATATTACTAGTGATGTTGAAGCTGCAATGCCTAAAGAGTAATTGTTTTACTCTCTTTTGTAGGTTGGCCCTTAGTGTATAGGACAACCTACAATTGTTAATCATTAAGTTGAAAGAGGATTAGTCACGCTCCCTCCTTCCTCTAAAAATTTCCTCACAGCAAGTAAATCAGCATAGGTCTTTTTTTTATCTACAGGCCTTCTCAACAAATATGCAGGATGATAGCTAACCATAAACGGTATCTTTTTATAATAATGAATTCTATTACGTAATTGGTTCAAGGCCACAGGTTTATTAAGTAAAAACTGACCGGCAAAACGCCCCAAAGCCAAAATAAGATCCGGTTGGATAAGTTCGATTTGCTGCTCTAAATAAGTACTACATTCCACAATTTCCTCTAACTGAGGATCACGATTATTCGGAGGACGGCATTTCAAAACATTGGCAATATAAAAATCCTCCTCAAACAGATTCACACTCTGCATCATTTGGTTCAATAAACCACCTGCTTTTCCCACAAAAGGTTTACCTTGTTGATCCTCATAAAACCCAGGGGCCTCTCCAATAATCATCAGCTTCGCTTGAGGACTGCCACGAAAAAAAACTGTTTGCTTACGAGTCTTATGAAGAGGGCAACGAGTACATCCAGCAACCTCATTTGCTAATCCAGATAAAAGAGCTTCACAGGAAGACTCTGCTTGGGTTTGAACATCAGACATGAAACACTCATAACATCATAATAACACCGCGATACACTATAAGAAAAAAAGTGACGTAGCAAGATTTATTGGCATCAACTTTAGGCTTTTTCCTGTCTCTTTCCATCGTATTGAAGTAGCGCAACAGAGTAAACAGGAGTATTAGGGCAGAGTCTAGTTAAGTAGCCCTACAGAAAAATTTATTTTATACTCCACGCAAGCAAAACTACGGAACATAATTCATGGCCCTAGAAAAACAAATCAATCCACATTCAGCGGATACAGCATTCAATGATGGTCGTTTAAAACAAGCTCAATTAAAAATGCTAGCAATGCTGGAAGTTATCGATGCGATTTGTCAGAAACATAGTCTTGATTATTGGCTTGATGCAGGTACGCTTTTAGGTGCTGTTCGTCATCAAGGTTTCATTCCGTGGGATGATGATATGGATATTGCCATGCCTCGAGCTAGTTATGAAGAGTTCTTGCGCATCGCTCCACAAGAATTACCGGATCACATCTGGTTGCAAACCATCCATACAGATCCCGGCTACTTTAATATGGCAACCCCATTAAAAATTAGAGATCGCTCCAGCCGTTACATCGAGAAACATGAACAAGGCAATGAACCCTATGTACAAGGGATTTTTATCGATGTTTTTGTTTATGACCGCATGCCTGAAGATCAAAAACAACGTAAACGTTATAAGTTTCTAGCAAAAAAAATCTCTCGCTTTTTAAGCACCAAGTATGGGGCAGTTAGTATTGGCCATCATGTTGGGGTCTATAAAGCGCTTGGAAAGCTTCTCCCTAAATCCATGTTGGAATCGAGCTTGGACTCTATCATTCAAAAAGCAAATAATAGTGACAGTCCTTATTGGGGTCGTGGCTATAATTGTGTAGGAAAAAACTTCCTAAAACAAGAAGATATCTATCCTTTAAAACGAACCCTATTTGAAACAGGTCATTTTAATATTCCGAATAATGCAGCAGAACTATTAACTCAACAATTTGGCGACTACCTCACCCTGCCCCCAGAAAATCAGCGGGTCATGCGTCATTGTAAGGAATTGATTCCTAATTTAGATTCGTCGGTGTAGCCCAGAATTGAGTGGAGCATGAGTCTTGTTTGCTGAGCTTAAAAGCCCATCCTACTCGTAAATTGACAAGTCATCTCTCTTTGATTAACATAATATCTGTCAAATTTTATCAATGAGGCTCGAACACATCATGAACAAAGTTTCTTAAGTACGCCCTAATCCGGGCAAGTTAATTAATCGCCCTTTAGAACACTTAAGAGAGTTTATGATGCATGAGCCAATCCAATTTGAAAGCCTTAGCCTTTCATTCCCCCATAAAACCTGTTTTGCCGATTTTTCTGGTCAGATTCCCCATGGCAGTCGGATTGCGATCATTGGACGTAATGGTTCTGGAAAATCCAGCTTACTGAAACTATTTGCCGGGTTAGAAACTGCAGTTGAAGGCACGCTGTGCATTCCCAAAGATCTCCCCTGCGGATACATCCCCCAACTCGTTGATGTGTTTGATTCACTAAGTGGTGGGCAATGCTTTAATAAATTATTAACTCAGGCACTAGCTCATACCCCCGAGCTGCTACTGCTTGATGAACCAACGAATCATTTAGATAGTCATAATCGACACTCATTGATACGACTGCTTTCTAATTTTCCCGGCACCTTGATTATGGTAACTCATGACATGGACTTATTACAAAACACTATAGATACAATTTGGCATATTGAACAAAAACACATACACATCTTTACGGGATGTTATACCAACTATATGCGAGAGCAAGCCAAACAACGAATCGCCTTAGAGAACGAAATAAATCATGTCAGCCGAGAGAGAAAGCAAATGCATGCTAATCTGATGAAAGAACAGGAGCGTGCCAAAAGCAGCCGCCAATTAGGCGAAAAGCAAATGAACCAAAAAAAATGGCCTGCTCTTGTCTCCGGAACCAAAGTAAGAACTGCTCAAGAAACCTCCGGTCGTAAAAAACAGGCCTTAAACAATAAAAGACAAGAACTCACTGAACGTTTAACCGAATTGCACATAGAGGAAGTTCTTTCCCCCACATTTGTGTTAAACGGTAAGCCATCCAATCATGCTTTGGTAACAATTAGTGAAGGTCGGGTTCGTTATGCAACAAGCCCGTTTATTCTTCAGGACATTAGCATCGTCATTAAAGGCCAGGATCGTATAGCTATTCACGGCAATAATGGCAGCGGAAAATCCACTTTAATCAAAGCACTATTGACTGCCCCCAATTTAGTACGCACCGGAATGTGGTATCTACCTCATGCAAAGGAAATAGGTTACCTGGATCAGCACTATCATAATTTGAGCCACGAAAACACAGTATGGCAAACATTGAGTTGTTTGTTACCTAATCGATCCTATACTGAAATCAGGAGGCATCTGAATGATTTTCTGTTTCGTAAAAATGAAGAGGTGGATGCTTTAGTTGAAACACTTTCAGGAGGAGAAAAAGCAAGGCTCTCTCTGGCACAGATTGCAGCGATCAATCCTAAGCTATTGATTTTAGATGAAATAACTAACAACTTGGATAGAGAAACCCGTGCTCACGTCATCCAGGTTCTTAAAGCCTACCCTGGAGCATTAATCGTTATTTCACATGACGCTGATTTTTTAGCAGAGATTGGTATCACCGCAAGCTATGAGATTAGGGATGGATTATTAAAATGAATACACAAGTTTCACTTTATCAATTTTTTATTAAGCTATTAAAACCACATAAGTACTATGTTATTTCATTGCTTTTAGTAGCTTCATATTGGGGAATTAATAATACGCTCTCTCCGTATGTACTTAAACTTATTATTGATAAAGTAACTGCTTTTGAGGGAAATAGAACTGCTGTATTCAATGCCGTTCTCCCCGAGGTAATTCTCTATATTGTATTATGGATAGTGATTGCTATTGCTATGCGCTTAGTAGATTGGATTCGTTTACAGCTATTTCCTCGCTTACGCTATGACATTGTCGATACCATGTTTTCTTATTTGAATCGCCATTCACATCGTTATTTTCAAAATAACTTTGCTGGCAGTCTCTCAAATAAGATCTCAGATATGACGACCGGTACCATCACCATTTTTACCACCATTGATGATGCATTAGCGCAAATCATCGGTGTGGTGATTGCAATTATCAGCATGCTGCTGGTACATCCTATCTTTGCTCTGATCCTCTTGCTATGGACTATATCTTTCCTCACGATTGCGGTGGTCTACTTTAAGCCAGTTCGCGATATGTCGAATATATTTGCCGCCAGTAAAACCAAGCTGGTAGGGAAAATTGTGGACAGCATCAGTAATGTAAGCAACCTACGTATGTTCTCCAGAGCAAGCTATGAAAATAAATTAATCCAAAACGCCACCCAAGATACGGTCGCTACGGACCAAACCATGCAATGGGTTATTCTTAAAATGCGGATCTATTGGGATGTGAGCATCATTGTGTTAATTGCCGCCAATTTATACATGCTTGTGGTGATGTATAGTAAAAATCAGGTCTCTGTTGGTGATTTTAGTTTTATCATTTCCCTATCCATCAGTATTTTTTACAACCTTTGGTATCTAGCCAGCCAGTTTGTGCTCTTCGCTGAGGAGTTAGGTAAGTGCCGTCAAGCGCTAACCCTCATTACTGAACCTCATGAAATTGCCGATAAACCAAATGCTAAACCTCTAATTGTCACCCAGGGGCGCATCGAATTTAAGAATGTGAGTTTCCATTATGATGAATCGGCGCATCTATTTAAAAATAAATCCATCGTGATTGAGCCTGGGCAAAAAGTTGGTTTAGTAGGATTATCTGGCTCAGGAAAAAGTTCCTTTGTTAATTTAATTCTACGCTTATTTGATGTGGAATCAGGCCGAATTTTAATCGATGGGCAAAATATCAAAGCAGTAACTCAAGATTCATTACGTGAGCACATCGCCATGATTCCTCAAGATGTCACCTTATTTCATCGCAGCTTAATGGACAATATTCGTTACGGTCGAATTAATGCTTCTGATGAGGAAGTGATTAGGGCTTCCCAAAAAGCTCATTGCCATGAATTCATTACTCAACTTTCTGAAGGATACGACACCTTAGTGGGCGAACGGGGGATTAAACTCTCAGGCGGACAAAGACAGCGAATTGCCATTGCCAGAGCTATCTTAAAAGATGCACCTATACTCATATTAGATGAGGCAACCTCCGCGTTAGATTCACTTACAGAAAAACTAATTCAAGACGGTTTGCATTTGGTAATGCAAGAACGAACAACCATTGTCATTGCTCATCGTTTGTCTACCTTATCCGAAATGGACCGGATTTTAGTTTTTGAAAAAGGGCGCATTATTGAAGATGGGTCTCATCACGAATTGGTTCAGAAACCCAGTTACTACAGCCGCATGTGGAAAATGCAAGCCGGTGGTTTTTTACCCGATAAGCTGTAGGTGGATCTCCCCCTTTTCAAAACCACGTTACACACCTCATCCTGAGTAGTGCTCTCTTAAATGTAGCATTATCTCCTTACCAACACATCTAGCCCTATCCAAGAGATCATTCAAAATGTTTGGGATGATGATTCATGCTCAAATTATAACCACATTGAGATGTTTCTTGTGAATTAATCATTTTTTTATTAATAAACAAGGTGGCTAATTCTAAAACACCTCATCTATACTCAAAATGTGAGCCATCACAATGTGATCCGCCAAGGATGCAATATAAGGCTACAGAAAAAGGAGTTTGTTATGAAATTTAATTCTTTAGTTGTCGCGCTTGTTTTAGTGCCGCTTTTCGCATTTAGCCACCCGAATGATAACCATCAAGCCATGTCACTCACCCCAACCCCAGAAAAAAATACTCGAGCCATGAGTTATTCTAATGAGTCAACAACCCTGAATCAATTAAAGTTACTAACTCGCAACATAGATTATCCAACTCAAATTATTCGTATGGAAAGCGAGATAAAAGAGCAACAAATAACCTGTAACGAGGTCCACAACCAAATCAATAAAATCTTAGTAGACAACATAGTTAATGAACACTTTATTTATGCGATTTATATAAGCTGTCATTATGACCCCCAAACATTTCTCGCCACCCAATTTATAATTAATAGTTATTTTGATCCCGTAAATGATGAAGCGGTAGCCTATTTAGAAAACTACCTTCAGGAGTATAATGGCTCTACCCTATTCGATACTCAATTCAAAATCGAACAAGCTAAGGGCCTTATTATTTCATTAAGTTTTGCAGCAGGCATGAAAAAAAATCCAATTAAGCCTCCATTCACTGAATACCGACGGGATCGCAGTAATTTCTATTTCAAAAGCAATTATGAAATGAAACATAAATTGTTTAACGATGTGAATGAAAACTTTTACTCCAATAATCCAGATAAAGTTCTCCCCTTCCTCGATAGATGGTTATTTGCAAATGCAGGCTCTTTATATAAAGGGATATTAAGAGACTCTAACTACGCCGAATTGCAACCTGAACGCATTTTTCTTATGGATAATGGTGAAACCATTTTTGTTTCTGGAGTAAAACAATATTTCATGAATCACTGTGAAAAATATGATAACCATCGATGCTTGCAGCCTAATCCCAAACAATGAAATCTCATAGCCTTGGACATGAAGAAAAACCTGTTTGCGCCTTAATCAGCCACCGGCCCCAACCAAGTCGGTGGTTAAGAAAATGAAACCGACAAGCAGAACAGTAAGCATACATACTGGATGTTCATTGACAAAGGTTATATGATACCTTTTTTCTTTCACTTTTTTCTTAATTATGGGAAAAATCAGCACCATTTGTTCTATTAAAGAACCAAACTCTATAACTGATAAAAAGCTCAAACAGTTTTATACTGATGTAGCTATTGGATTTATGGAATTGAATATCTTAATAGAGAATTATAATGGTGAAGAGAATTACCGAAAAAGATGCTTAATTCTATCTCAAATCTACCAAATGCAAAAAGCATTAAGCAACCGGTTCCCACAACAAATTATTGCATCTTGTCCGGAATATCACCAAAAAATTCACCATAAGTTATTTAAAGAAATTAAAGATGAGTTTACCTCGTTAGATATTAGTTCCCTACAAGAAAACTCTTTAGAGGATCAGCTCGCCTCAAGACCCTTACATTTTGATCCAACATCACTGCCTGAACTTATAGCCAACATGCCTCCAGAAAAAGTGGATGGTTTGTTAAAAATTCTTTTTGAAGGTGCAAATTTCAATCGAGCCGAACTTATCAAATTATATTCGCCCGATGAGGAAGGTTATAAAGACTTTGAAATGTTTTTACACACCCACACAATAATGAGTTTGGGTGGTGGAAATTCTCGTAATTTTAAAATAACCAATACACACAATGGAAAAAACTTAGTCCTCAAAATAGATTTTCGCGAAAAATATCCCCGCCATGCCGACATCTACCTAAGAAAACGCTCATTAGAAAATGTGTGTACTCCAATATGGGCTGAGCGTGATGCCAGCTTTATTAATCATAAAAACCAGCATATTACTCGCTCACTTCTAGTTACCGATTATTGCCAAGGCTCTGATTTAGAAACCTATGCCCAGGTATCACGTCCTATCAATGAACTACTTTCTCTAGCACTAGATATCTATCGGCAAATGGCAAGCCTCTTAAAAAATATTGTTAGCGATGGCTGTGCCTTTACCGATATGAAGAACTCCAATTGGCTTATCGATAACGGGACCTTAAAACTAGCGGATACTAAATCTTTTTTATTTATCGATGAATCCGGGCTTCTAGATATGACAATCCCGCAAAATTATTGGTTTTATGGCATCACCGGTACGATGGATCTAATACCCCCCGAATTAAATAGCCGTATACCTCCCCCAAGCTCCGCAGATAAAGCTCATACATTCATGCTCGGAAAGAATCTCTATCAATTTTTAACCAAGGCTGCTGATCTAGACGATGTAATCGGAAAAAAGACTGACTTCTCTGAACCAATTTTTCGCACACCATCGGGTGCCTTATTACAAACGCTTATAGAAAAATTAACTCAGGAAGACAGCAAACTACGCCCGTCAATGGATGAGGTCATAAATGAACTAACAAAAATAAAAACTGCCCATGAGTTTTTGTTAGCCTTAGAACGCTACAAAATTCGTATATATCAATTTCGGCAGTATAAACGTGGTTTCAATGATTCAGAAATTGATAAGGCCATTATTAAAGCTCTAGGATATCTTAACCAAATAAAGAACGACAATGACCTCCCTACTTTAGACCTAAAACTAAAAGCCTTAAAAGACACGATTTGCGAAAATATACAATTTGTTGAGCTTAAAAAAGCCTGTATATGCCTATTAAAAGAGATAAAAACATTCCAGTTTGGGGAAAAAGATTTAGAGATGATACGGTTTAAAGAGAAACATCTGCGTGATATTGACAACGCAAAAACGAAAGAAGAACTGCAACAAATAAAATTACAACTAAAAAGTTATGTAACCCAAATGGCGAAGCATCCTGTAATTAAAGAAATGCATAATATTATCGCTAAGTTTCGTAATGAATGCCGCTTCTATACGGTAGGCATGAAAGCAAAAGCACAACGAATTGAAGAGGCGATGGCTAAAGTACCCGTTTTAGAACGATTTGATATTGCGCTCCAAAAATCAGCTCAAGCCAACAGGGTTCTTCAAGAGTTGGCCTCTCATCGTCATCCATTTAGAGAAAACCCAGAGAATAAATCCGGAGGATTTAATCCCACCCATAGTGCCCGAACTTATAGGTTATTTACTGAAAAATTTCCTTGCCCTCAGTCTGAGGAGTTGCCCGCGTTGACTTACAGTGGGTATTAAGTTTAGCGTTACTCCAATCAAACTCCCAGTGCTAAGCGAGCTTTATTAAAAGGTAGACTGGGTTGTTAAGCCCAGTATTGGAAATCACACGCAGGCTCAACAACCTAGGCAGAATTCTAACCTAACTCCGGTGCAAAAGAAGAATGACGTCTTGGTTGCTGTTCCCCTAGCTCTTCAGTCAAAGCCTTATCATTAACAATCTTAGTGACACAAGCATCAGACCAAACATTAAGTGCGGTTTCCAACATATCGATTAAGCCGTAGAAGGGTAAAATTATACCCATCAATTCAATAGGAACATTCATACTGGATAACAAGCTAACACTGAGGAAAAAACATCCCATAGGCACACCAGCGTTACCAATTGCAGCAACAGTAGCTACCACCACCCAAAGCGCCATAGTGGCATAAGTAATGGGCATACCATGATTTTGCATTAAGTAAATTACCGTAGCAAAAATAAATGCCGCACAACCATTCATATTGATGCTGGTGCATAAAGGCAGTACGAAACGACTTACTCCCGGTTTTACCTCTAGATTATTTTCTATGGTGTTCATCGTCACAGGTAAAGTGCCTACCGAGGACTTAGAAAAGAATGCTACAGATAAAGCAGGTAACATAGCTCGCATTGCTGTAAAGGGCTTAATTCTATTTTTCTTTAGCCACAAAGGCAGAACAACAAAACCTTGAATCAGGTTTGCCAAGACAATAATTAATAAATATTGCCAAATTCCTTTAAGATCCTTACCTGACTGAAGCTGAACCACAGTAGAGGTCATAAATCCAAATAATCCTAAAGGAATAATCGCTATAATCCAGCGAGTCATGACTAAAAACATGCCATGAGCGCCACGGAAAAAAGATGTCAGTGTCTCACGTGCGCCATCTTCAGGGATTTGGCGAACCGCAATACCAATAATAATACTCAAAAATAAAACACCCATAACCTGTTGCTCAAGGAATGGAGCTAATAAGTTCGTAGGGATAATATTTGCTAAATGCCCAAAATATCCCAAGCTATTAGTCGATTGAGTAAGATGTTGCGCATTGATATTTACTTGCACGGAACTAGGTTGAATTAAGACATATAAAAAACAACTAATTGTGGCTGCAATAATGGTCGTTGAAAACGTATATTTAATCGTACGTTGCCAAATTTTTTTCATTAATCCATCGGTTGTATAATTCGCTAAGGTCACAATAATGGATAAAGAAATAATAGGTAAGCTAATGCACTTAAAAAGCTTAATAAATAAATCGGAAACCAGTAGGCCAATATCCTTTAAAAAAGGGATACCCGACATTCCACTGAGAATTCCCAAACCGATCATCAAGGAATAGATAATTGGGGTACTTAACATGAAACTTTTCTTCTGTTGGTGAGCTGCACACATAGTAAATCCTTAAAATAGACAGGTAAAGATAGGGAAACTAAAATGATTAACAGCAACAACAAGAAAGAAACTTAGCGTTTAAGTTTATAAAATGAGAAATCATAAATCGGGTGTGTAAACGCATATAAACCTTTAATATCTGATTAAAATATGTACAACAAGTGCTTATTCTAACACACTCAGCGCCAGCGTCAAGAGAATTTAATGCGAATCATCAATATATTAGGCTTTGTTTTAGGCGTATAACCCGTCGATAAGCTTCCTCAATACGTTGTGGATTGATTTTTTGAGTTAACACTAAGTGTTCGATTCGTTCAATGACCTCTGGTGCGGTAATTGTATCCCATTGATTCGAAAATATTATCATATCTGAGCCGGCATTAATTGTGAGGTGTAGGGCTTCATCCAAGGAATAGTGATCCGTAATTGCTTGCATTTGTAAGTCATCACTGATAATGACTCCATCATATCTCATTTCTTTCCGTAAGAGGTCCGTCAATATGGCATGAGATAAAGTAGCAGGTAACCCTCGAGGATCTAAATTTTTATTAATAACATGCGCAGTCATAATCATGGTTGGCTGATCTACATCTCTTACTAACTCATAATAAGGTACTAATTCAGCATCTGAAAAGGTCTCGGTTACATCGACAAAGCCTTCATGAGAATCTCCGACAGCACTGCCATGGCCTGGAAAGTGTTTATAGCACGTTGCAATACCATAACGACGAAATACTCGTACAAATTGGCGTGCCAAGCGAATAACTACTTCTGGATTATCTGAAAAACTGCGTTGCATCGCACCAATAATTCCTCGCTCGTCATGCATGTGTAAATCAACTACTGGAGCGAAATCGAGATTAAACCCTAAAGAACTGATAGTTTCGGCCATTTGGCTGAGCTCAGCATCCAAAGCATCTTCTGCTAAATGAGTCATGCTTAAAGCAGGCATGGTCGCCATGCAGTCTTCAACATGAGTTAATTGATCAATAGCTCCGCCTTCATAGTCAATCGCAGTAAATAAGGGCATCCGCAGATTATCGTCATCATAGTGCTGTACTGAATAATAATTTAGCTGGTGAATTAATTGTTTTATTTGCTGTGGATGCTTTAAATTTTTACCGTAACCGCCAGTGGCGACGTCACGATCAAACAAGATGACGCCGCCTAAACCATCCTGTGATAACCATTCTGCAATAGGACTGCGCTCGTGAATTTCGCTGCCGGTAAATCCCAGAATCAGCATTTGACCAATTTTATTTCTTAAAGTAATCAATTTTTTGGTCTCCTCCTATACATAGATAGTAAATTAGATAGGAAATGTCATTCTCCCCCTTGCAGGAATGACATTTCCTTAACTTAATGGCAATGCCCCTTTCCCACATTTAGGAAAGGAATTGGAATTTATAATTGTTTTGGCGGAATAACTGGAATATTAGAAAAATCACATTGACAATTATTTGTTGCTTCAGGAGGTAATGGCACTGCAGCAAAGTCAGACGGATAGCATACAGAAACATTCCATGCTGAATCACCAGGTTTTATCTCATTAGGCAAAGACCAGTAATTTTTCGCCGAATAAACTTTTCCTTTTTCACTTTCCCAGAAATAAGGAGAGTAGCGAGCACGATACATCAACTTCTGTCCATTAGTTTCACAGGGGAAGGTAACTCGTCCCCAAGCTTGCCCCGCAGGTACCGTAATTGTGGTTAAAACTTTTGCACTTAGGGCATCCATTACTTCAACCGTCACGTCAAATTTTAGCCAACAATTATCTTTTGCCAACGTATAATAGCAGGTAATTGCCCACAATGGACTTGCGAATAAATACGTCAATGACAAAATAATAAGCCGTGTGAACATAATTTAATTCCTTTAAAACCATTGATCATCTTCATTTTAGTATACACGATATACAAATATAAACATTCAATGCAATAAAAACATGCATTCTGGATGTATAAGGGTTGATTTTATTAGCTGACATGTATAAGCTTGCCGCAATGGAGAGATGGCCGAGCGGTCGAAGGCGCACGCCTGGAAAGTGTGTATACGGCAACGTATCGAGGGTTCGAATCCCTCTCTCTCCGCCAAACAAGGGTCACTGCCCCTATTCCCAGCTGATATAAACTAATGCATTTAGGGATAAAACAATGAAGAGATGCTTTGCACAACTATCTACTGCAGTAGGAATTTTGTTTTCGTTCGCTACTCATGCAGCAAGCTACATACCGACACTCACGTCCCAAGACCAGCCATGGTCAGTCACGGCTAGTGTTGGCAGTGTTCATTACCAAGTTGATGCGAATGATAAAAACTCTGCCTTAGGCAGATTGGCTCTTGGTAACGAATTATTACTTGCCGGCGATATCGCCTTAGGCCTTGAATTAGGGCTGCAAACAGGTAATAAAATTTGCCTAACTATTCCTAAAAAATCCCTGAGCCGTCTCCGCTGGACCCCAGTTCATACGACCTTATCTCCTGTCTTAGACTTGTTAATTACCACAAAAACAGACCCCTTATTTAATAGCTCATTTTTTGCGCAACTCAAAGGTGGTATTGCGTACCGCCATTGGAAAATTAATCGCATTCCGGTGAATGAGATCTCTCAATTAGCCGGAGAAGTACAAGCAGGCTTTGGTTACCCAATTACTGCCTTAGCCAGTTTGAGTTTGTTGTATCAAGGAATATACGGAAATAAACCGAATGCTCAATTAGACCCATATTCTAAAAGAACAAATCTAACCAATATTCCTACTCTACATGCGGTTTTAGTAGGGCTTTCTGTTAATTTATAACGAACCTATCACAACGCCACGAATCGCTCAAAGTGCCACATTACAAGGAACATAGTGACCAGGCAACCCAGAACCCCTGGGTTGCCTCGAGTTCTTCGCAATGACTAAAAAATATTAAAAACCCGTTTCCATTTAAGAAATGCCCCTCGCCACCGTGTTTTCTCACCGCAAAAGGCTATAATTCTAATATATGATCTTTTTTTGCACAACAAGGTGTTACCATGAAAGAAAATCATTTTGCCTATAAAGTTACACGTGGCTCTTGTGGATTTCTTTATCCTCATTTCGAACTACAAAAAGAAAAGATGGTGGATTTACTTTCTGAAATAGAAAAACAACACTACGATGGGTTATTTTGGGTATTTAAACAATTTAATAATAATCCTCAAGAACAATTATGCATTGTCGATTGTACGAACAACCGAATCTATTATCATTTCTCTGGCGAAGTAGAGAACCTGCAAGAAACTATTAAACGGTTAACGCATTAACCAGCTAACCGTAACTTGTATTAGCGCCAGTAACCAGTAATATGAGATTAAACCTGATTGATGCATTATCCCCTATCCCCGTTGCGCCAATACGGCCTAAGTTGCAAGTATTTTTAACTCAAAAGAATACCCTCTTTTATTTTTGAGTAAATTTAAATCAACCAAACTATGGACAAATGAGAGATTTTTAGTCACCATGCGGCCCACACATAAATCAAGACAGGTGAGTCAGCATGCATTTTAAAAAAAATATAGGCTTCGTATTAGGCTTCATTGCATTAGCATTCTTATCTAACACTTATGCAAATACCAAACCCCAGGCTTTGGAAAGTGAAACCGCCATTCAAAATGCGGTGTTAGTTCAGATTAATAACTATCGCAAACAGCATGGCTTGTCCCCATTGAAAATGGACAACAACATGGTACGAGAAGCCAGACAACATTCTCTCGATATGGCTACTCATAGAATGCCTTTTGGCCATCAAGACTTTTCCAAGCGCATCACTCGTCTGCATAAACAGATAAAAAACACAGGCGCAGGGGCAGAAAACGTTGCTTATAATTACAAAAATGCACAGATCGTAGTTCAGCAATGGGTACGTAGCTCTGGCCATAAAAGAAATATTGTTGGGAATTACGACCTGACAGGTATTGGAGTAATTCGCGACAAACAAGGTAAACTTTATTACACACAACTATTCCTACGTACAACCAAAGGAAATCCTCAGGTTTCTACCCATACCCACCCCCGAAGACCTCCCTTCGGTGTTTCATTTGGTGGTATTACATTTAGGCGGAGCGCTTAAACTCGATAAAAAGGTCCTTACACAATCTTTGCAATAAAAAGCGCAAATTTATTGGCATTCCCGCAAAGACTGACCTATGATTGAAGCATAGACGGTACACATTGTTCAGCCAACAGCACGACATTGGGAGCCAGATTGAGGGTATGGTGTGCATGCTTAGAAACTGTAAGAAGCCTAAAATACTCCGGAGGAGTCCACCTTAGTGAATAAGGACTGTACTCAATCTTACTGTCTATACCAATTCGGACAAAGGGCGTAGTGATACGCCCTTTCTTTATTTGGGACACTAGGTATTACTATCTCTAGCAAAACAGATTAAATTACAATAAGATAAAAACTTAATTTAGGTAAAGGATTTGCCATGATTATCGCAGCCCTATTGGAAAAAGGTCACGAAACACGAGTAGCGATTACTCCTAATTCTGCAAAGCACTATCTCAAATCAGGATTTGAAGTAATCATTGAATCAAATGCAGGCCAATCTTCTGGCTTTGCTGATAAAGACTATGAACAAGTCGGTGTACAAGTCAGCAAAGACCGAAAATCAATCCTCGAAAAAACGAACATTCTCCTTTGTATTAATGAACCTAGCCCCCCAAATTTAACAGGCTTATCCGCTGGAGCTCTTATCGTTGGGCATATTGATAACGAGCCACAGGCGGAGCTCATCACCTGGTGTTTGCAAAAGCAAATTAGCTTATTATCAATGAACTTAATTCCACGCATTAGCCGCGCTCAAAGCATAGATAGCTTATCTTCGCAGGCTAATCTCGCCGGATATCGGGCGGTTTTGGAGGCTACCAACCAATTTCAGCGCGCAATTCCAATGATGATGACTGCAGCAGGAATGATTCAACCAGCTAAGGTACTCATTCTTGGTGCAGGAGTGGCAGGATTACAAGCTATTGCTACAGCCAAACGCTTAGGGGCCGTAGTTTATGCCTTTGATGTACGACGTGCGGCTAAAGAGCAGGTTGAAAGCCTTGGTGCAGAATTTGTAGAAGTCAGCCAAGACCAAGACAGCGAAACCCAAGGTGGCTATGCGTCAGAAACCAGCGACGAATATAAAAAGCTGCAAGCAGAGCTGATCGATCAATATGCCAAAATGGCTGATATTGTGATTTCTACGGCCCTAATTCCCGGCAGAAAAGCTCCTATTCTCGTGCATAAAAACACAGTTGAAGGAATGAAGCCCGGCTCAATCATTGTGGATCTAGCTACTTCACGAGGCGGCAATTGTGAGCTTAGCGTGGTTGATGAAACAATTAAACACGGAAACGTTACCATTGTTGGTATTAGTAATATGGCAGGCCTTGTACCTGCAACAGCCAGTGAGCTCTATGCGAATAACTTGGTTCATCTCATAAAATTATTAGCTGATAAATCCACAGAGATACAATTTAATCCAGAAGATGAGATCATTCAGCAAGCCATTCTCTGTCATCAAGGTCAATATTTACCGTTCCAGGCAACTAAGGAGACACAAAATGCATGAGAGTTATGTGACCGTACTCACCATTTTCGTTCTGGCATGCTTTGTAGGATATTACGTGGTATGGAAAGTTACCCCTGCGTTACATACTCCATTAATGTCAGTTACTAATGCGATTTCCAGTATTATCATTTTAGGCGCCCTCATCGCCGCAGGGAGTCAATTTATAGGGCAAATAACCTGGATAGGTGGTTTTGCTATATTTATCACATCAATAAATATTTTTGGCGGCTTTGTGGTTACACAGCGCATGCTAAGTATGTATAAAAAATAAGCCGTATGTCGCCCAGTCTACCTATGTCTCGAGGTACGTAGGTACTACAGGCGACCTTTTATAAAAATAAAAATAAAGGATGGATTCTTATGACAAACCTGGTTCCCCTATTTTACTTATTGGCGGCTATATGCTTTATCCTAGCGCTTAAAGGCCTAGCCAGCCCAGTTAGTGCACGAAAAGGAAATCTACTGGGAATCACAGGGATGATTTTGGCAGTAGGTTCTACATTAATGATGCCAACCACACATCATCATCTAATATTAATTTGTTTAATCATTGCCGGGGGTATTATCGGTACTTTTATTGCCTTAAAAATTAATATGACCGCAATTCCACAATTGGTTGCAGCCTTCCACTCATTAGTAGGTATGGCCGCAGTCCTTGTAGCCTTCTGTGCCTTCCTTGCTCCTGAGTCGTTTCATATTGGTGCGGCTGGCGATATTGCCAAAGCAAGCCTTGTCGAAATGAGTTTAGGATTAATTATTGGAGCGATTACCTTTTCAGGCTCAGTAATCGCATTTTTAAAATTACAAGGCATCATGTCCGGTGTGCCTGTAAAATTTCCAGGCCAAAACGGTGTAAATCTGCTTATTGCTCTAACGATTTTAGCGGCCTTAGTTGTATTTTTTATAAACCAAACATTGACCTTCTTTTGCATCATGGCCGGCTTATCCTTTTTAATCGGGGTACTGCTCATTATCCCCATTGGTGGCGCAGACATGCCCGTGGTAATTTCCATGCTGAACTCCTATTCCGGATGGGCAGCCGCAGGTATTGGTTTTACATTAAATAATAACCTCTTAGTAATTACTGGAGCCTTGGTTGGGGCAAGCGGGGCAATCCTAAGTTACATTATGTGTGTGGGTATGAACCGCTCTATATTTAATGTGATTTTCGGGGGTATTCAATCCTCTGGGAGTTCCTCCCAAGCTATTGCTGGAGCTGAATCACGCAACGTTCGGCAAGCGAATGGTGAAGATGCTGCGTTCTTGCTCAGCAATGCTAAAGATGTGATTATTGTACCGGGCTATGGTATGGCAGTAGCTCATGCGCAACACGCAGTAAAAGAGTTAGTTGATGCCTTAGAAAAGCGCTCAATACGGGTACGCTTTGCGATTCATCCTGTAGCAGGCCGCATGCCTGGTCATATGAACGTATTGCTTGCTGAAGCCAATATTCCTTACGATCGTGTGTTCGAACAAAGTGAAATCAACCGTGATTTTGCAACCTGTGATGTAGCCTTTGTCATTGGCGCTAATGATATAACCAACCCTGCAGCAAAAACAGATCCCAGCTCACCCATCTATGGTATGCCAGTTTTAGAAGTGGAAAAAGCGAAAACGGTATTATTCGTAAAACGCAGTATGTCGCCTGGTTATGCTGGCGTAGAAAATGAATTGTTCTACCATGATAATACCTATATGCTTTTCGGTGATGCCAAAATGATGACCGAATCCATTTCAAAAGCACTAGAAGAATTATAGTACGTTATCGCGCGAAGGACCTCCTGAGTAGACCTGAATTCATACTGTGCCAGATTCAGGGAGTCCTTCGTTGCAAACGCTTCAAGATAACGTGCCTTACAGATTGATTCAATTGTACACTGGCTCTCTTATAAATAGCCGCCAAGTTTGCCAAATAAACAAAAAAACTGTATCTTAGCCAGTTATTTTTTACTTTGGAGTTATTTATGCTAAAAACAATAGGCTTCGGTTTATTATGTATGGCTGCCTCTTTAAATACTCATGCTTATTCTTTAGAATATAATGAAATAAAGCCGCAAGTAGCGACTACTGTTGACTATGAGTTTCTACCTAACCAGCCGCTAATACTAGCAAACTACATGTTTTGGACTATAACCGCTAATTGCGTGATTACTACTGAAAACCCAAACGTAACTCTGAGTTTCCAAGCCTTAGCCAAAAAAGGTAAAATTAATGACTTTCCATTGACTGCAGGAGAGTCCATGCACGTCCCTGTATTTAATGGCGAAACTTTAAAATTAAGTGCTGATTCAGGCGCCCGTGTAAAAATTATCAACTTAGGGGAGCTTACTGTTAAAGCGAGTTGTACTACAGCTTAGAGAATGGGCTTGGATCATCAGCCATCAAAATTTGTAGGTTGGGTTCAGCAAGCCATCGAGCCACCTCAAAACTCAATGTTGGGCCATAGGCCCAACCCCTCTACCGAATACCATTAGCCCTACAAATATACCGATCAATATCCTGATTCACCCCATTGATTACATCCTGTTCATTCCGATCAGGCTGTATCAACCCATATAATTCAGAACGTATGGTCTCTTCATTTCCCTGATTAAAACTACGTAATACTGCCTCTTTAAGAGTGCAACCCTCCTTACTAGTAAACAAAGCACATAAGGCCTTAATTTTCTCGGTATTAGGCTGTTCAATACTCTTTAAAATAGATCGATAAAAACGCGCTCGGCTGAGCTCTACCGGACTATGATAGCGTGGGCTAAAGCAACCATTATGGAAAAACTGGACTCCGGGATTTTTATGGTCTTCAAGATAAGTTTCCATACCTCGAATCGCCCGTTGGAGTACGCTGGGTAAATTTCTTTGATTAATTTCAAGCACGGATAAATTAAAACGCTGTACTTTTTCCAAGTAAGCAGCGAACATTAACTGTGAATCAGTACCAGATTGAGCTGAGTATGCGGAATCATCAAATTGATATGTATTGCCATCAAACTCGATTTCACCATTCTTAGCTAAGCGCCCTTGCTCAATAATCAATTGTCGATGTGGCACTACAAGTCGGGGAATAATTTGTTGTACCATTATTTTTTCATTAACCAAATTGGCAATGGGCATATATTCAGGCTTAAAAATATCGCGTGTACGAATGACTTCAAGCGTATCCGCCATATTCACCAAGTGCCTTAAAAAATCGATTTTAGGATGAATATGTTGGTATTTGCGCTGGAATTCTTTAGGGTCATCTTTATGACGAATGGTATCCGCAATGAGCGTCGCTAAATCAGCGCGAATATTCATTTGAATGATATAATTGCGGCAATTATCAGCGCTTTTAGCATCCCATAAATCAATGCCATCTCCTTCTCGCCCTGAATCATGTAATAAAACCGCGATACGAATTAAATCCAGCAAATAATCCTGGCCAATACGAAATATTTGCGCAATCTCATCTAAAGCTGCCGTATACCCTTCAACATATTGAATATAAATCTCATCAATCTCGCTAATCAGCTCGGCTGCAGCAAGTACATGCAGCAAACCATGTGAGGAACGAATACGAAATAAATATCGCTTATCATCTGAGAGTAATTCTCTTAAAGGCTGGGGAAGCGGAATTTGCAAACGTTTGAAGTTAACCACCGACATAGGTTTGGAGTAGAAATAATAATTAATTCCCTCAATTAATTCATTCTCATTTTGAATTTCGCTAAAAATTGGCATTTTTCCCCCAGCAGCCATTAATTATTAAGGTACGCATAATAATTGTAGTCTTAGTTGGGACGTACGGAAAGGTAAAAAACAGGAATGAGGTACGGTCACATAGCTCGTATTAGACGAAGTTGTAATACAGGGTGTTGCAACAACAAATCCCCGTATTACATTGAAAAATTAATGTTCCCTAGTGGCCTGGAATTTAATTTTCGGGTAGCGCTCTTCAGCCATAGTTAAATTAACGCGCGTTGGTGCGAGATACATCAGCGCATCACCGCCATCTAACGCTAAATAATCATATGCCTTAGTGCGAAACTCAGTCATAGCCTTATCGTCTTCAGCATAAACCCAACGCGCACAAGAAATATTAGCAGCTTCATAAACGCAATCTACTTTATACTCATGCTTTAAACGATGTGCGACTACATCAAATTGCAGCACCCCTACAGCCCCTAAAATCAATTGGTTACTGTTTAAAGGCCTAAATACTTGAGTTGCCCCCTCTTCGGACAATTCAATTAATCCTTTTAATAAAGCCTTACTCTTCAACGGATCGCGTAAACGGACTAAACGAAATAATTCAGGAGCAAAATTCGGGATGCCAGTAAACTTTAATTGTTCTCCTTGAGTAAAGGTATCACCAATGCGAATCGTACCGTGATTGTGTAGGCCAATAATATCGCCAGCTAGAGCCATTTCGGTATGGGAGCGATCACCTGCCATAAAGGTTAAGGCATTGGAAATCTGCACTTCCTTGCCAATCCGTAAGTGAGATAACTTCATCCCCTTTTTGTAAGTTCCTGAACATACTCTTAAAAAAGCAATTCGGTCCCGATGTTTCGGATCCATATTCGCTTGGATTTTAAATACAAAGCCAGAAAAAGGTTCTTCATCAGCAGAAACTATTCGTTCCTGGGTAGCTCGTGGCTGAGGACCTGGAGCATAACTAACATAATCATCCAAGAGCTCTTTAATGCCAAAATTGTTGATTGCTGAACCGAAATAGACTGGGGTCATTTTACCTGCCAAATACTCGTCTAAATCAAACTCATGCGATGCTCCTTTAACGAGTTCAATTTCATCACGCAACTCTTGGGCACTATCTCCGAGTAGTTCATCCAATTGAGGGTTATTCAAGCCTTTGATCTGGAGAGCATCTTGTTTTTGGGCGTTTTTACCAGGTTCATACAAATAAACAATATCTTGATAGCGATGATAAATACCCTTAAAACGCTTACCCATCCCAACTGGCCAGGTTACTGGAGCACATTTAATGCCTAAAACGGATTCCACTTCATCCAGCAAATCGATAGGCTCACGCCCCTCACGGTCCAGTTTATTAATGAACGTCATAATGGGTGTATCGCGTAAACGGCATACTTCCATTAATTTAACAGTTCTATCCTCAACCCCTTTAGCCACGTCAATCACCATCAGTGCTGAATCCACCGCGGTTAGAGTACGATAGGTATCCTCCGAGAAATCTTCGTGTCCTGGAGTATCCAACAAGTTCATCACATGCTGGTTATGCACAAATTGCATCACGGAAGTAGTAATTGAAATTCCACGCTCCTTTTCCATTTCCATCCAGTCTGAGGTAGCGTGCCGATCTGCCTTACGGCCTTTAACCGTTCCAGCCATCTGAATAGCACCCCCGAATAACAATAACTTTTCAGTCACGGTGGTTTTACCGGCATCAGGGTGAGAAATGATCGCAAAAGTGCGTCGTGTGTTGAACTTCTGATAAAAATCAGACATGAAACTCTCTACATAAAAAGTGTTTTTAACATAGAGTGAATTTTAAGACATTCCCCATTAATTACAAGGAAAATCCCCTCTCCTAGAAGCAGAAAGAGGGGTAAAGAAGGATTCGTAAAACTCTTTTTGTAAAAAGGCACAAGAGCGCGTCATCCCGAACAGCGTGAAAGCACTCTTCTTATGTTAAAACGCCACTTTTTACAAATAACAGCCTATTCCATCATAACCAATGATTTGGCAAGATTTGTAATCAGCTTGATCTAGTCGGTAACTAACTGAACCATATGACGCAATTATACTGCCATCTTTATGTTGTACAAGCTGTGGTTTTTGGTAATTTATTAGTGGTTCACATCCAGACTGAACCTGTACCCAAAACGTATCCCCTGCCTGAATACGTTTTGCACCCGCAGATAGACCATTGGTACCACAAACTTGAGTTGCTAACTGTTTTATTTTGGGTGAAGTAAAGAGCACATCATAAGAAGCAATTGCTGCCTTTACTGCATTTTCAGCATCTAAAATTCCATGCCCGCAAGGTTTTTTACCTATACAAGATTTATTAGGGTCTGCACTTACACCAAAACCATGAGTAGTGGTAAATAGAATTTGCTCTATTTGCTCAGGACTTAAAACTTTATCGCTGGCAGAGAAAATTAATCCCGTAACCCCAGCCACATGTGGTGTCGCCATGCTGGTACCTTGATAATAATCAAACCCTGAGCCATTGTAGCCACCGCCTGGATTTACGGTAGATAAGATACCACCCCATAAGCCATAACGCTTATCACCACCTGGTGCTGCTAGAGTAATTCCAGGGCCATAATTTGAGAAATAAGAGCGTAATCCTTCTGGACCTGTGGAAGCAACTTTAACTACTCCATTACAGACTGCAGGTGCGTTATAATGCTCCCAACGATTGTCATTTCCTGCCGCAGCAATAAGCACAGCCCCTTGATTTCGCGCAAAAAAAACTGCTTCTTGCAGTGCTTGGTCACAAAAATCAATTTCATCCTTAGGGCCTCTATCTACTCCAAAGCTCATATTAAGTACTTTAGCAGGATGAATATTAGTGGGAATTCCAGGAACCTCACCGCCAACAGACCAATAAATTGCATTCACTACCGCACTTTCATAAAACATGCCCGAGGCGGCAGGAATTTTTAGCGGTAAAATCTTTAGATCCTCACCCATACCACTCATTATATTTCCATACCCTGCAATTGTTCCAGCCACATGAGTTCCATGAAATGATTTTGTTTCATCATATAAATTATTATTGTTTGCAGCAAAATTCCATCCCCAAACTCTGCCCTCACTGTCTTTAACCAAATTATTAATTAAACTGTCATGTAAGGTAATCCCGGTATCTAGTACAGCGACCACTATTGGTTTTTTCGCTAATCCAGTTGTATAAGCCCATGCACCATCTCGGGAGCCAGGCTTGGACTCCAACATTACACCTGCAGGACGCTCAAACTCATCCCATTGGCTTTCATGGGTTAGTAAATCAACTAAGTTATACGTTTTGGGATCGGGAACTGGTGTAAAATAGCCTATGCGATCTTTTACCGCATAGAGTACCTCAGGATTTTTACGAAGACGCTCGAGAACAAGGACTGTAGGATCGGTTTTTTCTTGAGAAAGACTCACTGGAGCATCCAGTATTAATGAGTACGCTCCGTTAGCCATTGGCTTAAATTCTTTAACAGGCAACTGTGCAAATTGAGTAATTTGTGACTTTAATGAAGTCGTATTTTTTATTTGTTGTTTGTACTTAATAATAATATGAATGTCATCTTGATTAGGAAGAGCGAAAGCCCCGTGAGCTATGAATAAAAGCCCTAAACCGATAATCCCTGCTTTAGTGTGCATACCCCAATCTCCTTATAAAATGGATAAAGCGCAACTCAGTATAAGGTAAATAACAAAACAAGAATAGAGGCTGTTCTGAATGGCACTTATTTAGGTATTACTGGGTTAAGATAAGGATTCTGTGGCATCTAGCAGGCTAAATTACCGTGCTTGACCACGGTATCCAAATTTACATTGCTTCTCACTCAGTCTTTATGGATATCGCCGTAATTCGTGCACGTTATTTGGATAAAAAAAACTTAAATAAGGGCTCTTAAGGTCTGTGTTAAGGTTCAAAAGAATAACCATCTGACTCATTCTTTAGTTCGTCTTGTGATGATTTAATATTGTGAAATTCCGTTTTAAAACGCTGATTGTTAGACATTGTGCTTATTTGCATTCGTTCTAATACTTGATACAAATCTTTGGTTATCGTCGTTATTTCCGCTTCATTTTGGGTTTGCGCAATAACCTGGCGCTTTTCGATGATAAATTCATTCATGTTTGTATCATTTTTAGCGCATTTCTCAATGCCATGCAAAAAGGTTTCGCACACTTTTTTTGCTTGATCAACCACATTGTTACTAACGATTTTATTTAAAATAGCCTCCATACTTACCTGAATTTCATCAAGCTCCGTTTCGCTGCGTGCTGCATTAATTTGTTCATAAATCTCTTGAACCCATTTATTAACAGATTGGTTATTGTAAGAAAAATTCAGCACAACCAGCTCATCTATATATTCTTGGCAATGTTCTTTGGCACGACTTAGCTCAGCTAAAGCTTTAAGACTTTGCAAATCGTCCAATTCTTCCTGTACTAAATTGGATTTCGTGAGATTGATTTTCTCATTTAAAAAATGATCCTTTTTTAGAGACATAGGCGTTAACTCACTATTTAATTGCCCTGATTTAAGTTTAGTCTCAATGTTTTATTTTACAACCTGGAAGAACTATTCTAATTGAAGAGGTATAGGCTGGGCTGTAAAGCCCAGCATCGGCAGGCACGCAAACAGTTGTATTTTCTGGATTTTAATACCGATAGTGTTCAGGCTTGTATGGTCCTTCAGCGTCAAGACCCAAATACTCCGCTTGCACTTGAGTTAATTGCGTTAATTTCGCACCAATACGTCCCAAATGTAAACGTGCTACTTTTTCATCTAAAATTTTAGGCAAAACATATACCTGTCTTTCATAGTTCGCCGGATGTTGGAACAATTCAATTTGCGCTAGAACCTGATTCGTAAAGGATGCAGACATGACAAAACTTGGATGTCCGGTTGCGCAACCTAAATTAACTAAACGTCCTTCAGCCAGTAGAATAATACGTTTACCATCAGGGAAAATAACATGATCGACTTGAGGTTTAATATTTTCCCATGGATACTGTTTTAAACTGTGGACATCAATTTCTGAGTCAAAATGACCAATGTTGCATAAAATAGCTTGGTTTCGCATACGTTTCATATGCTCATGTGTCACTACATGGTAATTACCCGTTGCAGTCACTACGATGTCTACTTGCTCAGCCACATCATCTAAAGTGACAACTCGATACCCTTCCATTGCCGCTTGTAATGCACAAATAGGATCAATTTCAGCGATAAAGACGGTCGCCCCTTGCCCACGTAGAGCCTGTGCACAGCCTTTGCCTACATCACCGTAGCCTAAAATCAAAGCAATTTTACCTGCAATCATCACATCGGTTGCACGCTTTAATCCATCCAATAACGATTCACGGCAACCATAAAGATTATCAAATTTAGATTTAGTAACCGCATCGTTCACATTGATCGCAGGCATTTTTAAATCACCTTTTTTCGCCATTTCATATAGGCGAGCAACCCCTGTAGTCGTTTCTTCAGAAACCCCTTTGATTCCGTCCAAAAGCTCTGGATGTTTTTCATGGATGATCTGCGTTAAATCACCGCCATCATCTAAAAGTAAATTAGGAGTCCAATTATCAGGGCCTCTTAAAGTTTGTTCCACACACCACCAATACTCTTCCTCAGTCTCACCTTTCCACGCAAAAACAGGAATTCCTTCCGCAGCAATGGCAGCGGCTGCATGATCTTGAGTAGAAAAAATATTACATGAAGACCAGCGAACTTCCGCGCCCAAGGCTACCAACGTTTCAATTAAAACCGCAGTTTGAATGGTCATATGTAAGCACCCAGCAATACGAGCGCCGTTTAAAGGCTTTGCTCCACCAAACTCTTCACGTAAGGCCATCAAACCCGGCATTTCCGTTTCTGCAATCGCAATTTCTTTACGTCCCCACGACGCTAAAGAAATATCTGCTACTTTATAATCTTGATTCATAGTTCCCTTATTTGCTAATTCCATAGCTATCTCCTTACAGTGCTTTCTGTAATTGAGCGACCTTATCTAAACGTTCCCAAGGAAATTGCTCGCGGCCATAATGTCCATACGTTGCAGTTTCTCTATAAATTGGGCGTAATAAATCATGGTGTTCAATAATACCTTGAGGTGTTAAATCAAAATGAGCATGAATTAATTCAATAATTTCCTTATTGGCTAAACGACCGGTCCCAAAAGTTTCCACAAAAATAGAGGTAGGTTCTGCAACCCCAATAGCATAAGAAACCTGGATTTCACACTTATCCGCCAAGCCTGCAGCCACAATATTTTTGGCTACATAGCGCGCAGCATAAGCAGCAGAGCGATCAACTTTTGAGGGATCTTTACCTGAGAAACAACCTCCCCCATGTCTGGCGGTGCCACCATAAGTATCAACAATGATTTTACGTCCCGTTAAACCGCAATCCCCTAATGGGCCACCAATAACAAAACGGCCAGTGGGATTAATAAAATAACGAGTCTTATCGGTTAACCATTCTGCAGGTAATGTCGTTTTAATAATATCTTCACGCACCGCTTCTACCAAATCTTGATGGCTAACTTCTTCGGAGTGTTGAGTTGAAAATACTACCGTATCCACCTCAACCGGCATACCATGTTCATAGCGTAAGGTCACCTGACTTTTTGCATCCGGGCGTAACCAAGATAAATCACCTGACTTACGTAATTGCGCCTGTTTTTCCATCAAACGATGGGCATAAGCAATTGGTGCGGGCATATAGACATCAGTTTCACGGCTAGCATAGCCAAACATTATCCCTTGGTCGCCTGCTCCCTGAAGTTTGGTTGTGGTATTATCCACACCTTGAGCGATATCCGGTGATTGTTTACCGATTGCCGACAGCACCGCACAAGACTCCCAGTCAAAACCCATTTGGGAGCTATTATATCCAATATCCTTAACTACATTTCGCGTTACAGCCTCAACATCAACCCAAGCTTTAGTGGTAATTTCCCCACCAACTAGAACCATTCCTGTTTTAACAAAAACCTCACAAGCTACACGGGCCTTAGGGTCTTGTTCAAGAATAGCATCTAAGATCGCATCAGAAATCTGGTCTGCTATCTTATCTGGATGTCCTTCAGAAACCGATTCGGAAGTGAAGACAAAGCTTTCATTCATTGTAAATCCTCTTTAAGGGGTTACCCCATTAATTTAATAAACTCATTAAAGATTACTTCTATATCATGTGGTCCTGGGCTTGCTTCAGGATGCCCTTGAAAACCGAGTGCTGGTTTTTCTTTATGACGAATACCTTGCAAGGTTCCATCAAACAAAGAGCGATGAGTCACTGCCAAACATTCTGGCAGGCTGTTTTCATCCACCGTGAATCCATGATTTTGACTGGTAATAAATACCCGCTGGCTACCCTCAGTTTCAATAACTGGATGATTCGCTCCATGATGACCAAATTTCATTTTTTTGGTCACACCACCACATGCTAAAGCTAAAATTTGGAAGCCAAGGCAAATGCCAAATACAGGCACACCTTGTTTTAAAAATTCTTGAGTTGCTTTAATTGCATAGTCACAAGCTTGAGGGTCCCCAGGGCCATTCGATAAAAATATCCCATCTGGTTCCATTGCCAATACTTCTTCAGCCGAGGTTTGCGCTGGAACGACCGTAAGATGACATCCTTTATCATATAAAATGCGTAAAATATTGTGCTTTACACCAAAATCATAAGCGACTACGTGAAACTGTTGTGGGCGAGAGCCCTGTCCCCATTCTCCTTGCCCCTCATGCCAACGCTCTGTAGTTTTTCGGGAAACTTCCAGGGCCAAATCCATACCTTGCAACCCTGCAAATGATTTTGCCTTAGCAAGAACCTGTTCAGGATTACTTACATCAGTACTAATACAAGCACCTATTGCACCGTGTTCACGTAGTCTTAAGGTTAAATCGCGCGTATCAATCTCAGCAATAGCAACCACCCCATGCTTCTTAAGCCATTCACCAAGTGATTGCTCTGCGCGATAATTACTGTGGGTGAGGGAGTAATTCCTCATCACTAAACCAGCTGCCCAAACAGTATTAGACTCCATGTCCTCATAAGTACAACCGGTATTGCCTACATGAGCGGAAGTCAGGGTAATAATCTGGCGGGCGTAGGAGGGATCGCTAAGCATTTCCTGATAGCCAGTTAAAGAGGTATTAAAAACCAACTCACCAACACAGTCACCACTAGCGCCTATCGAAATACCTTCGTACACCGTTCCATCGGCTAACACTAAAATTGCTGGTTGATTCATCATGGACACACTCTAGGTTGTGTGCAATTCAATCAGCATAGTTTAAATCCTAAATCAAACTATGCTGATAAGCACAAAAATGTGCATAAATTACACATAAAAATAATGCGCCATTGTAACTTAATTAACTTAAAATTTCATGTCTTCAAAAAACTTTTTCACTCCTGCAAACCATGAGCTAGTACGCGGTGAATGATTTGCCTTAGCATTTTCTAAAGATTCTTGTAATTGCGTTAATAAGTCCTTCTGCTCACGAGAAAGATTAACCGGAGTTTCAACAACGACTTTACATAATAAATCGCCCTGACCATGTCCTCGTACCGACTTCATGCCCTTACTTCTTAAACGAAACACTTTGCCTGTTTGAGTTTCCTCAGGAATCTTTAATGTAACTCGGCCTTCAAGCGTAGGAACCTCAATGGAACCGCCTAATGCAGCAGTGATAAAGCTAATAGGAACCTCACAATGCAAATCATTATCTTGGCGTTCGAAAATTGCGTGTTTTTTAATATTAATTTGCACGTACAGGTCGCCAGGTCCGCCACCATATATTCCGGCCTCACCCTCACCAGTCAATCGTACCCGATCACCGTTATCAACCCCTGCAGGAATTTTAACTGTTAATTTCTTACTTTCACGAATACGACCTTGGCCATGACAGCTTGTACATGGATCGGTAACTACTCTACCCTCTCCATGGCAACTTGGGCAGGTTTGTTGAATTGAAAAAAAGCCTTGCTGAATGCGAACTTGCCCCATACCGTTACAGGTTTCACAAGTCTTTGGCTGAGTCCCTGGCTTGGCTCCAGAACCACTACAGGTGTTACATGAACCTTGTCTGGGCACAGTGATCTCAACATCTTTGCCTGTGGCCGCTTCTTCCAGTGTTAAGGTGATATTAAATTGTAAGTCCGCGCCATGTTGGCCACGCGATTGACGCCCTGCGCCACGGCCGCCAGAAAAAATGTTTTCAAAAATATCTTCGAAGACATCACCAAAACCACCAAAACCACCACCGCCGAAGCCGCCGCCTCCACGCGATGGATCAACTCCAGCATGACCAAATTGATCATAGGCCGCTCGTTTTTGTTGATCGGAAAGAATGCTATATGCATTTTGAATTTCTTTGAACTTTTCTTCTGCGGAGGAATCACCGGGATTGCGATCTGGATGGTACTTCATCGCCAGCTTTCGATATGCTTTTTTAATTTCTGCATCACTCGCCGTTCGACTTACTTCTAAAAGCTCATAATAATCCCGCTGTTCCATAACTACTACTCACATATATAGATAAAATTAGTTTTGATACCGTCTTGTAAAACGCAGTTTGGGCTTGTACGCCTCTGCCGATAAGGACAGCGCTTCACCGAATTCCCGCAGTCAACCCGCGACAATAGAAGAGAGGCCACTCCTTAAACTTTACGACTAACAAAAGCCGATAGCACCAGCAATAATCCCTATTCATTGCATTATAGCCATGAATAGGGATTATTGCTGGGCCTTTCGGCCCAATCAAGTTTTACTAAACCCTTTGAATAAAACGATTACTTCTTATCGTCCTTAACTTCTTCGAATTCAGCATCCACAACACCATCATCCGCTTTTGCAGATTCATGGGCATGTTCTTCCGGTGCGCCACCTTGTTGAGCTTGGCCTTCTGCTGATTTTTTAGCGTAAATGCGCTCTGCCATTTTCGCAGAAGCATCCGTTAAAGTTTTTACTTTCGCTTCAATTTCTGCTTTATCAGTACCTTGAACCGCTTCCTTTAATTCAGCAACTGCAGTTTCAATGCCTTTTTTCTCATCTTCAGAAAGTTCCTCAGCTAAATCTTTCATTGATTTCTCACAGCTGTGGATCAAGCTATCAGCCTGGTTACGAAGCTCTGCCACCTCTTTAAACTTCTTATCTTCTTCAGCATGGGATTGCGCATCTTTAACCATCGCTTCAACTTCTTCATCACTCAAACCACTTGAGGCTTTAATGACAATAGATTGCGCTTTGCCGGTTGCTTTATCTTTAGCAGAAACGTTAAGTATACCATTCGCGTCAATATCAAAAGTCACTTCAATTTGTGGCACGCCACGTGGTGCAGGAGGGATATCTCCCAAATCAAATCGGCCTAAAGATTTGTTCGCAGATGCTTGCTCACGCTCCCCTTGCAATACGTGTACAGTTACTGCAGTTTGGTTGTCATCCGCCGTCGAGAACACTTGGTTTGCTTTAGTAGGAATTGTCGTGTTTTTCTCGATAAGCTTGGTCATAATACCGCCCATTGTTTCAATACCTAAAGACAATGGAGTTACGTCTAGCAAAAGAATATCCTTCACTTCACCAGACAATACTGCTGCTTGAATTGCCGCACCCACAGCTACTGCTTCATCAGGATTCACGTCTTTACGTGGTTCTTTACCGAAGAACTCTTCCACAGTTTTTTGTACTAAAGGCATACGCGTCTGACCACCAACCAAAATAACTTCATTGATTTGTGATACAGTTAAGCCCGCATCTTTCAATGCTGTTTTACATGGTTCAATAGTACGCTCAACCAATTTCTCAACCAAGGATTCTAACTTCGCACGAGTTAATTTAATGTTTAAGTGTTTTGGCCCACTCGCATCTGCAGTAATGTAAGGCAAATTAACATCTGTTTGTTGTGCTGAAGACAATTCAATTTTTGCCTTTTCAGCAGCTTCTTTCAAACGTTGTAATGCTAATGGATCATTATGTAAGTCAATGCCTGAATCTTTTTTGAATTCTGCAGCTAAATAATCAATTAGTGCTAAGTCGAAGTCCTCACCACCAAGGAAAGTATCTCCATTCGTAGCTAATACTTCGAATTGGTGTTCACCATCAACCTCAGCAATTTCAATGATGGAAATATCAAAGGTACCACCACCAAGATCATATACAGCAATGATGGAATCACCACGTTTTTTGTCCATACCGTAAGCAAGAGCAGCTGCTGTAGGCTCGTTAATAATACGTTTTACTTCAAGACCGGCAATACGGCCCGCATCTTTAGTCGCTTGACGTTGTGAGTCGTTGAAATAAGCAGGTACAGTAATAACCGCTTCGTTCACTTCTTCACCTAAATAATCTTCTGCAGTCTTTTTCATTTTACGTAAAACTTCAGCAGAAATTTGTGGTGGCGCTTTATCTTGGCCTTGTACTTTAACCCAAGCATCGCCATTGTCTGCTTTGATGATTTTGTATGGAACCATCTTAATGTCTTTTTGTACTACGCCATCCTCAAAACGACGACCAATTAAACGCTTAATCGCGAATAAGGTTTTTTCAGGGTTTGTTACTGATTGGCGTTTTGCAGATTGACCAACTAAGATTTCACCGTCATCAGTGTAGGCAACAATTGAAGGGGTTGTACGATGACCTTCACTGTTATCAATAACACGAGGTTTATCACCTTCCATTACCGCGACACATGAGTTAGTAGTACCTAAGTCTATTCCAATAATCTTTGCCATTCTCTTCTTACTCCAAATTAATATTTTTCACTATGTGATGAAATTCATATGGGGTATATCCCTCTGATTTCAACCCAGTTCCTGAATTATTTTTTTGATACAATGACGCGGGCAGGTCTAATTACGCGATCATTAAGCTTGTAACCTTTCTGGAATACGGCAATAACTGTATTCGGTGCAACATCGGGGGCATCCTGCATAGTCATTGCTTCATGTTCTTGAGGATCAAAAGGCATCCCCATTGGATCAAGTTGCTGTACATCGAATTTCTGTAATACATCAACAAATAACTTCATCGTCAACTCAAGACCTTCACGCATTGCTACATCGTCCGCTTTAACAGCCAATTGAAGGGCTTGTTCTAAGCTATCAATAATCGGTAATAAAGCGCTGATTAGTTTTTCAGCCCCATATCGATGCGCATTAGCAATTTCACGTTCAGCACGACGGCGAACATTATCCAACTCAGCCATAGCACGCACGGACTTTTCCCAGTTTTCATGGGCTTTTTGCTCAGCAAGGGTTAATTGCTCACTTAATTCGTTATAATTCGCATGCTCCAAACCTTCCTCATGATGAACCGGCTCGTTAACATCACTTTGTTCTTCAGTAGGTTGCTCCTCGTGAGCTTGGTGTTCTTCTTTAAATTTATTCCAATCTTTTTTATCGTGTTTGCTCATCCAAATAACTCCTGACTAACCTGAACTATGCACATGGGGACAAGCGCTATAAATTTCAAGGGTTGGTTTTTAAATAAGTTACTTCGTTTAGAGCTATCTACTTTAGGTCTCCCAAAAACTAATAGATACCGCGGTAATGCGAGCTCATTGAGCATGGAGAAAATCGGAGCATTGAAGCCAGGATAGTGGAACTGTAAATCAATAAGGACGTGCTTACAGTTTACTAGCCAAGATATTAGAAATGTAGATAGGCCCTGTTGCAGTATGTGTCCATTTATTCCATACTTAGACACCGAAAAAGTCACTTGGATTTATTATGCAAAAATGGTCGCCAACTTCCTGGCTCCAGCGCTCCTATTTGCAAGCTGCAAACTATGCTGATGAAACACAGCTAAAAAAAGCTGTGGATCAATTGAGCCTGCTGCCACCACTGGTTACCAGTAGTGAAGTAAAACACTTAAAAAAAGAAATTGCCCGTGCAGGACGCGGAGAAGCGTTTATTCTTCAAGGTGGTGATTGTGCTGAATCATTTAATGATTGTCGCCCTGAGATTATTAGTAATAAGTTGAAAATCATGCTGCAAATGAGTTTAATCTTATTGCATGGCCTGCGCAAACCCATTATTCGTGTTGGTCGCATTGCAGGGCAATATGCGAAACCTCGTTCATCAGATTTTGAAACTATTGATGGGATTTCTTTACCCAGTTATCGTGGTGATTTGGTCAACTCACCAGAGTTTACCCCTGCAGCTAGGGAACCTAATCCTAATTTATTGCTTCAAGCGTACAGTTACTCAGGCATCACCCTGAATTTTATTCGTGCTTTATTGGATAGTGGTTTCGCGGATTTGAATCATCCTCAACGTTGGGATTTAAGCTTTGTAGAACATTCTCAACAAAAAGAAGAATATAAAACATTGGTTAATTCAATTAGTGATGCGTTAGATTTTCTGGAAACTATAGATGGTATTCAATCCAGCAATTTATCGAAGGTTGATTTTTATACCTCTCATGAAGCGCTTCATCTGCATTATGAACAAGCCCTGACTCGGCAATTAGAAGATGGCTTATGGTATAACTTATCCACGCATCTGCCCTGGATTGGCATGAGAACAGCTCAAGCAGACAGTGCTCACTTAGAATTCTTACGCGGTGTGCAAAATCCTTTAGGCATAAAAATTGGCCCTAGTGCTACGCCAGAGTGGTTGCAAGAAGTTCTCGAGATTGCAAATCCTAATCGAGAAGAAGGACGCCTTTTATTGTATACGCGTTTGGGCGCACAACAAATCGATCGTCTATTACCTCCGCTGATTGAAGCGGTGAAAAAAACCAACATTCCAGTGACCTGGTCTTGTGATCCGATGCATGGCAATACTGAAAGCACTGCAGATGGCATTAAAACACGTCATTTTGATAATATTCTTTTAGAATTACAACAAGCTCTGGAAATTCACCGTGGTATGGGCAGTTATCTAGGCGGGGTTCATTTTGAACTAACCGGAGATAATGTCACTGAGTGTATTGGTGGTGCTCGGGGTTTAGCAGCGCATGATCTAAAAACGGCTTATCATAGCTTGGTGGATCCTCGCTTAAACTATGAGCAATCGATTGAAATGGCCTTGCAGTTAAGTCGACAATTTCGAGGCTAATGATATTGTAGGTTGAGCCACGGGCCAACCTACAATTTATAATATAACCATTAAATTAAAAGTAATTCATCACCGATGATAAAAGGGGCTAAACTCATGCACTGCCTCAACCATCGCCGCCACATGTTCGGGTGGCACATCTGGCGTAATACCATGACCTAAATTAAATACATGCCCAGTACCATGCCCATAAGACGCTAATACCTTCTGGACCTGCTCACGAATACATTTCTCTGAACTTAACAAGACCGAAGGATCTAAGTTACCCTGCAAAGCCACTTTATCTCCAACTCTACGACGCGCCTCAGCCAAATCACAGGTCCAGTCTAATCCCAAAGCATCACAGCCTGTAACCAACATGCGCTCTAACCATTGTCCGCCCCCTTTGGTAAATAAGATAACCGGGACATCAGGATAATTAGCTTTCAGCTGCTGAATAATTTGCTGCATGTAAGCCAATGAAAACGACTGGTAATTTTCTGGCGTGAGTATTCCGCCCCAGGTGTCAAAAAGCATCACGGCATTCACACCTGCCTTGATTTGCTCTCCCAGATAGTCCGCTACAGATACAGCCAGTTTCTGCAATAAAAGATGGGCGGCTTCGCTTTCAGTGTAAATCAACTTTAAAATACGCTTGAAATCTCTAGTACTCTGCCCTTCAACCATATAACAGGCTAAAGTCCATGGACTACCTGCAAAACCAATGAGAGGAAGTTCCAGGGGCATCTCTTTACGAATTAAACTCACTGCATTCATCACATAAGCCAACGATTCAGTAGTTTCAGGTACTTGCAACTTTTTAATCGCTTCAAGATCTCGCACGGGATGCTGAAAACAAGGCCCCTCGCCTTCAGCAAAATACAAACCCAAACCCATAGCATCAGGAATAGTTAAAATATCAGAAAATAAAATCGCCGCATCCATCGCATACCGTCGCAATGGTTGTAAGGTTACTTCACACGCTAATTCTGGGTTCTTGCAAAGACTTAAAAAATCACCTGCCTGGGCTCGTGTTTTGCGGTATTCTGGTAAATAACGACCCGCTTGACGCATCATCCATATAGGTGTTCTTTCAACGGGTTGACGTCTTAACGCTCGGAGAAATAAAGATTGGTTTAGATCATACATAGTGCAACCCCAGGATAAAAATGTGCTTATATTACCATAAGCAATACAAATCAGGCTTAATTAAGAAGGAAATTTTAGGTAAAATCATTACAAACAAAATAATGTAGGAAACAGATTGGATACCTTACAGATTAAAAACTTAAAAGCAAATACCCGCATTGGCGTATACGCCTGGGAACAACATATTATACAACAATTACTTATCGATATTAGTATTGATACCGACTTAAGCTCATGCCAAGAAGACCTTAATAAAACAATTGATTATGCAGCTCTTTGTGAAACAGTGACACAATTTGTGGAGTCGAGAGCATTTCAACTTATTGAAACAGTGGCTAATGAAGTGGCTCGGTTAATTCAAGAAAATTTTAAGGTAACCCAGCTTATTGTAGGTGTTAGTAAACCTCATGCGATAAAAAATGCGGATAATATTCAAGTCATTGTGCGTCGTTAAGCCTCTTTAAATTGAGTTCATAAAAAGTAAAAAAATACACATTAATGCCTAATAATGATACTATCGCCCCCCTATTTGTTTGAAGAGAATAGTTGTGTTTACATTTTTTGTTGGCGGTATTATCGTTTTAGGTAAAATCTTATTAGGCTTAGCACTTACAGGAATTTCTCTTGCAATCATGGCCATGATTGCAAATGCTATATTTTCCAAGCAATTACCTCCTCGTCAAAGAATTCAGCTCACCGATGGACGGATCATGGAAGGCCCGGATAAAATACTCGGCGAAGGAGCATTTGGAGCGGTACATCAATATCAACTCGAAAATAAACCTGTAGCAGTTAAAATGCCCAAAGATGCTAAATATGAGGCACTGCAAAAACATGAGCTTATCTTATTAAAAAAAGCAAATCCTCATGCACAAATCATTAGTTTAATAGCAGAAGCGCGAGTAAATCATACAACATGGATCATTACAGAGTTTATGCGTGGTTCGCTGCGTGACTTACTAGATAACCTCCCCAACTTATCCTGGAAAACCAAATTATCCATTGCGATTCAAATTGTAACAGGAGTGATGCATTTGCATAATCTATCGCAAGGCATATTTGAAAAAGAGGTGATTGTTCATCAAGATTTAAAGCCAGAAAATATTCTGGTTGATCGATTTGAAAACACACCTGATATTAAAGCCAAAATTGGTGATTTTGGCATTGCTAAAGAAGTTCATGCACTTACTATTCCTATTTTAGGCACGACCATTGCTTCCGGTGTGGTACGAGGCGCAGAAGGCGGCACCCTGAACTATGCTGCCCCAGAAACTGCAAAAGCATTAATTAAAGGTAAAGGAACTTCAGGCCCTAAATGTGATATTTTTAGTATAGGCATTATCTTATGGGAGCTTGCTACGGGTCGTAAGCCACATAGAACTGAAGATGAAGTCTTAGCGGGTAGATTTGATGAATTTGTGGAGGAAGAACAGCAACATCGCCGCCCCCATACTAAAAAATCGTTTTTTGGTTCTGTTACACAAACAACGACGCCAACCTACCCTCAATGTGGTTTTTTTGGACCACTCATTAAATCATGCATTGCTCCAAAACCGGAAAAACGCAATACAGCAATAGAATTACTACACAAGTTAGAACAATTGTCGATTTAAAGAATCAATCGCGATGTTAGTCCGTATTAAACAAGCGTAATACGGAACTACATCAGGATTATAAATCCCTAACCTGCAGTAACCATTCCACGTAAACGTGAGTTTCGCGCTAAATCTCCTTGCGCTCGTTGTGCTAAGGAGCGATTCGGATACGGCCCAACCACAACCCGGTACCAAATTCCTCTCGTAGCATGATTAATTGGAATAACGCTCACATTAAACCCTTTAAGCGTTAAGATTCCCTTCATTTGCTCCGCATCGTGGCGTGCCTTAAAGGCTGCAACCTGCACTGAAAAAGAGCCTCTGCTAGCAGCGGGCGCTACAGGACGTACTTCAGCAACGCGGGCGGATGCAGGCACCTGCACTTTAGCAATCGCAGGCTTTGGCGCCGTTGCAGTTAATGTAGTGGCAGCTACCGCGGTTTGTGCCGTTGTAGCGCTCCCATTAGGCGCAGCCGCGGCAGTAGCTGTTGCAGCAGTCGTCGTGGCCGCAGGACGAGCTGCCGCGGCATTGTTTGCTACTTGTTGCGAATTAGGAGTCTTTTCATTGGTCAATAGAGTATAGAACTCAAACTTCGGTTTAGGAGGAATTGCAGCCTGGCGTCCAGGCTGAGGCTTTGGGGCTTCTTTGCGGGCCTCATGATGAGCCAAAACCTGAGAATTAACCCAATGGCTAATGGCATCAACATCAAAAACAGTCGCAGTAAAGTAACCTAGCAAAAAACACACCGCCATTACTAAAATCTGTTGTGGCGCACTAGTGTGCGCACGCCCAGACCGCTTAGTGCTATATTCTCTTCCCATTACATACTCTCAGGAGCGGATACGCCCAATAATTCCAAGCCATTGTTTAATACCTGACGGACGGCTTCTAGCAAACATAAACGTGCATAGCGTAATTGCTCATGCTCACATAAAAGTTGTACCGCATTATAATAGCTATGTAATCCGTTAGCCAATTCACGTAAGTAGTAAGCAATTTGATGGGGCTCACATTGAATGGCGGACTGTTCTACAATCTCAGTATAACGACCAATTAATGCAATCAATGCCGCTTCATGAGGCTGATCTAATAAATTAATATTTTCCAGCCCTACTGCTTTATCCCAAGATAAGCCACGTTCGTTTAATTGTCTTAGTACGGAGCAAATACGTGCATGAGCGTACTGAATGTAGTATACCGGATTATCACTGGACTCTGACTTTGCTAAATCCAAATCGAAATCCATATGTTGTTCTGATTTTCGCGCTACATAAAAGAAACGCGCGGCATCATTGCCCACCTCATCACGGAGCTCTCGTAAGGTAACAAACGAGCCGCTACGAGTAGACATTTGCACCCGATCACCGCCTCGATAAAGGATCGCGAACTGAACCAACAGTACTGTCAAGGCATTTTCGTCATGGCCCAGAGCGCTCACTGCAGAACGTAAACGAGTTACATATCCATGATGATCCGCACCGAAAATATTAATTACTCGGTCATAACCCCGATCATATTTATTCCAATGATAAGCTACATCCGAAGCAAAATAAGTTTTTTGTCCGTTAGCACGTACAAGTACTCTGTCTTTCTCATCGCCAAATTCAGTTGCCTTAAACCATAAAGCTCCTTCCTGTTCAAAGGTATGCCCCGCATCTTTAAGTGCCTGAATTCCTTTTTCTATAGAACCATCTTCAAATAAAGACTGTTCCGAAAACCAATTGGTGTAGTGAACGCCAAATTCAGTCAAATCATCTTTAATGTCATCTAAAACCGTATTCAATGCATGTTGATGAAACAAAGCAAAGGCATCTTTTCCTATTAAGGAGGCAGCTCGTTCGATCATCGCATCAATATAAATTTCTTTATCGCCACCTTGTGGTTCATCTGCTGGCATGCCTTCAAGCACTTCAGCCCATGGGCGTACAAATTGCTTACCATGCTTTGACCATAGAATTTCAGCGATTTCAATAACATACTCGCCTTTATAAGCATTCGCAGGAAAAACAACAGGCTCAGCAGCTAACTCTAAGTATCTTAACCAAACACTGACAGCTAAAATATTCATTTGCCGTCCTGCATCATTAACGTAATACTCTGCGCTAACCTCATACCCGGCAGCACTTAAAACATTACATAAGGTGGCTCCAAAAGCGGCACTACGTCCATGCCCCACATGCAAGGGACCCGTAGGGTTTGCAGAAACAAACTCGACCAGAACTTTTTGATTTTGACCAATAGTACTACGGCCAAACTCACTAGCCTGGGTTAAAACCTGAGTAATAATTTTTGAACGCGCATCGTTACGGAGGAAGAAATTAATAAAACCGGCACCAGCAATTTCTACCTTTTCTATAGAAGCATCTTCAGGTAAAGCTCCAACTAAAAGCTCTGCAATTTTACGAGGGGCCAGGCGCCAGGGTTTCGCTAATGTCAAAGCCAGATTACTGGCATAATCACCGTGAGCTGAATCTTTAGAACGATCCACTTTAATATCTACGTTCAATTCAGCAGGGACTTCTCCTGATTGTTGCAAATTGGCTAAAGCCTGTCTTAAAAGATGCTCTACAGTTTGTTTCATGCGACTTATTTTCCATCAAAAAAATGATGGCTATTATGCTCTTTTTCGTGCCAGATGAAAAGGTTTTAAATGAACCGCCCTTGGCTCGTGATTAACCCCAAAAATCAAAATAAAGGTCCATTTGGTCAAAATAAAATTCATCAATCAGCAAATTATCTCCATTTTTAATAAAATTTGCGCTAAGTTCTTTGCTTATTAATATTCCCTTAATAAGTTTTTGTTAGGATTCAGTACTAAATATTTAAACCGAGAATCAAAATGAGACGTTCTCTATCTGAGTTAATATGTGATGATTTGGCTGAACTAGCCAATCACGAGTCCGATTATATCGCCAGTGAAGAGGCAATACACTTCATGAAGGCTCTATATAATAAAAATAAGGAACTGAATATACACTTAATCCATAAAGATCAGTTCTCGAATTTTCTTAAAAACCATCCCTTGATGACGACGCCAGGTCATTATCAATTTATTATTGAGGTGGGTGAACGAAGTAAATTAAAACAACGAACCCCTGATACTATCCATTATTGTGCCGTAGATCTGTTTATCCGTTCCGGCAAGACACCTTTAGCTTTTGTCGGCGATCATTACCGTGGTCATAACGGTTACTATTCTGAATTTGAGAGTCTTGCAAAGGCACTTGGTGTCCAGTTTATCGTTGTAGGTGGCGCGACTTATCAAGCAGATAGTGTGCATTGCCCCATATTTTCTTTACAACACTTATTACTCACTGCAGAAGATGAGAACATTCTTCCATTATTGGAAGAAAAAACGAACAACTCAACTGCTGATGTAACCTACCTAGGCTGGGCTGAATTATCCCCCATGTATATGGTCTATTCACAAAGTGTTAATACGTTATTTAATTATGTTAGAGATGTTAAACAAAAAGAAGACAAGCCTGAAGAACTGAATAGCACCCTGCTTGCTGGCTCCAAATTCGCCCAATCTTTACAAGAAACCTTATATCCTCTACCTCAAAAAGGTGCCAATCAGGGTAAAATCCGTAATAAGGCGATAAAATATCTTGCTGCACATCATGCCGGAATCGCCGTTAAAGAGCTCGAATCAGAGGCTGTGTTTAATACTGAGGCACTTATTAATATATGTTACAAAGAGCGCTATCCACTAGTTCATGAGCTACTTTTCGCCGCATTAGAGATAGAAAAAGATTATCCTTTTGCAACAGAGTTTGGTATAAACAACTCGCACCCTCTTTTTGAGTTGGCTTTTTATCAAGCCCATATTATGGAGGGTTTATTAAAAACTCCAGATTTTAAAACAATATTTACTGATAAAAATCTTTTGATATTAATGCAAAAAGGACTACTCAATCCTACAGCTGTGTTTAATGCTTTAATTGAAAAAGGACATCATTTAGGTGTAAATAAATCAGCGTGTCGTGTTGTTGTATCAAATTTAATTTTCTTGGCGACTATAGTAAAGCATGAACTTGATGATAAGCTAAATATCTCTTCTGATAATCTGGTTCAGCTATTAACTGCTGGAAAAACAAAAAGCTTTTTCCAAAATAAAGCATTGAGTGTTTTATTTGAGAAAGGCCTAATCTCTCTAGAGTTATTGCCACTCATTTCCCCCCACCAAGTCGATGTCAAGTTTCTGGCAACACTGGAGCGTGATGAAGACAAACGTGAATATTTGCGCCAACAATTTATACCAATGATTCCAGTAAGTAATTCCGATGAAGCTGAGGATGATATTGGAGTAGACGACTCAGAGAACCTGGATGATTTATTTGCTGTTCCTGAAGTGCAACCAATTACTACTGCTCCAAGCCTGGCTACAAAACCTCAGCTACATATTGGACTTTTAGTGCAATCGATGAGTAACTCTATTTTTGCCCCCCCTCCTGAAGAAGATAATTGTAATGAGACGATTCATACGGCTAGCCAAAAAGTGTAATTTCCTCTTTAATAAATTCTTAGGGAGCTTGCTGCCTCTTAGGGGCTTCAGCATAAAGTTGGCTTTCAATCGCTTCTGCAGCCTCTTCAGGGGTTGCATAGCCTTTGCTGTTACTGGCAGCCAAGCCAGCCCCCAAGCTGGCATTAAAAACAACGGGGTCCCCTTCTTTATTTAATTTTTTTGCATGGCTGCACGCCGTTAATGCACTTTTTGTGGCCTCGGATGCTAACTCAGGCTTAAGTCTCCCATATCGAATATAGGCCTCAGCCAACATCAAATAAGCATAGGCTCTGTAAAAAGGTAAGAATTCTTTAATAGCTCTTATTAGCCCTTCTATTTTCCTTGGGGTTACTGCCATATCCAATTGTTCATTTTCATTATCCAGGCGTTCATAAAGAGAAAAACAATAACGCTGCAAAGCATGAATGGAACCGTATTTAGTTGCTGTCACCAAATAAGCGTTCTCAATGGAGGGCGTGTCTCTAAAAGCCCGCGACTTGTTATAAAGATAAACACCTAAAAATAAATCAAAGACATTTTTACATGGCTGATCAAAAAATGCGCGATTAGGGTCACCAGTAATTATTACACCAAAGGTACTCCAGCAACTTTCCCAGGTTGAATTAAATCGTTGGTCAAGACAAATTTCCCGGAATATAATCTCGTTAGAGCTTAATTTAACAATAAAATCAAATTGATTTTGGCAAATTAAATCTTCAACTGTACTAATTTTATCCTCAATAGACATCGCTATAAACTCATTTAAAAAAATGCGTTCTAGCGCGTTTAAGGCTAAATAATCATTTAAAGAAACAACTTTTTTTTGAAAGAACACTTTGACGAATCCTTGTGCTAAATACTATTATTGTAAATTTTTTGAGCAATTATAGCAAGTAAAAAATTAAGCTTTCTTTCTGAATCTGTGTCATAAACCTAGAATTCAGGTTAAACTGGCCCCTAAAATTTTTTACTCCAATTAATTATTGTGCTATCCAACCCTTGCGACTCATTATCAGGTGTCGGCCCTGCGCTGGCAGCCAAATTGACGAAATGCGGCATCTATACCGTGCAGGATTTGCTTTTTCATTTACCTTATAAGTATCAAGACCGCACCCGAATTACCCCCATCCAAGATTTACGGCCTAATGATTGGGCAGTTATTACCGGACGAGTATGTAAAACGGAAGTAAAATTGGGTAAACGCTCCATGTTACATTGCTATGTTGATGATCAATCGGGGATAATTAAGCTACAGTTTTTTCATTTTAACAAACAGCAAATCACCAATTTAAACAATAACGCCATGATTCATGCTTTTGGGGAGGTACGTGAATTCAATGGTCAGTTAACAATGACGCATCCAGAATATCAATTGCTGGATGAAAATGAAGAATGCACCGTCAATGAAACCTTAACCCCTATTTATCCTTCAACTCAAGGCTTAAGCCAGGCCCGAATTAGGCAAATTGTGCAGATTGCTCTGAACCAATGCACGCAAGAATTGCAACAATTAGAATGGATGGATGAGGCCTTATTGCAGACGCATTGTTTTTATCCCTTAGCCGAAGCAATTAACTTATTACATAATCCCCCTCCAGATATTTCTGTTCAATCCCTTGAAGAAGGAAAGCACCCAGCTCTAAAACGCTTAGTTTTTGATGAATTGTTGGCCCAACGCCTTAGCATGCAATTTGCTCGCGAGTCACGTAAGGCCTTGCATGCTATCCCTTTACCAGTGAATAGCGTCTTAAGCCAACGATTTATTGATTCGCTACCTTTTCCTCTTACTCAGGCGCAGCAACGCGTTGTACAGGAAATCAGCCAAGACTTGACGCAAAACAAACCCATGTTACGTTTAGTACAGGGCGATGTCGGTGCAGGAAAAACAATTGTGGCAGCACTGGCAGCGCTGCAGGCTGTAGCTAATAACCAACAGGTAGCCTTTATGGCTCCTACTGATTTATTAAGCGAACAACATGCAAATAATCTGATTAAATGGCTTGAACCTTTAGGCATCACGATTTACAGGTTAAGTGGTAAGATGAAAATTGGGGAGCGTCGCAAGTCTTTTGCAGCCTTAGCCAATGGCAGTTGCCAACTGATTATTGGTACTCATGCTCTATTTCAAGAGGAAGTCACTTTTGCGCGTTTAGGGCTAGTTATTATTGACGAACAACATCGATTTGGTGTCGAGCAACGCTTGTCATTGCAACAAAAAGGACAACAGGATCAACTCATTCCCCATCAATTATTAATGACTGCGACCCCGATTCCCCGAACCCTATCCATGACTCATTTTGCCCACTTAGATAGTTCGATTATTGATGAACTACCACCAGGACGCATTCCAGTCGCTACCGCCGTCTTAAGTCAGAATAAACGTGAAACCATTATTGAACGTTTACACATTGCCATCGCTGATGGGCGTCAAGTGTATTGGGTCTGCACTCTTATTGAAGAGTCAGAAAAACTTCAATGTATGGCTGCAACCGAAACAGCTGAAAACCTACAGATTCAACTTCCTAATGCACGAGTGGGCTTAGTACATGGGCGAATGAAGGCTATTGAAAAGGATGCAACCATGGCTGCCTTTAAAGCAGGTGAAATTAATTTATTAGTTGCAACCACCGTTATTGAAGTGGGGGTTGATGTGCCCAATGCCAGTTTAATGATTATTGAAAATGCTGAGCGTTTAGGCTTATCGCAATTACATCAGTTACGTGGACGTGTTGGTAGAGGAAGCACTCAATCGCATTGTATTTTATTGTATCAATCGCCTCTATCGCCTCAAGGAGCGGAACGTTTAAAAATCATGCGCGCAACCAATGACGGATTTATTATTGCAGAAAAAGATATGGAATTACGTGGTGCAGGAGAAGTCTTAGGCACCCGACAAACTGGATACCGCCAATTTAAAATTGCCGATCTCAATCGTGATCGCGAATTATTAGCGCTTTTACCTCCCATAGCTAAACATTTAGTACTAAATGCACCAGTCACCGCAAAAATGATTACCCAACGTTGGTTAGGTAATTTCGAACAATTTCTGCAAGGCTGATTCATATTTCAAAAATATTTTAAAAAAATGCCAAGTCAAGACTGTTTTTTATTTTTTTCTTTGTTAATATACCCAACCCCGATTTCCATACCTAGCAAATCTTTCTGTGGATATCTCTTCTTCGCCCTGCGAGTAATAAAGAAACATCTTCTATAATAAACACCATAAAACCCTTATTTTACTAGGCCCGTACATCCTTTGTTTGTCTTAAACGTTAAAAAACTTATCCACAAATTCTGTGGATAAGTCTGTGTATAGGGTGTAAAACAACGTGTATAGAACAATGGTTTTTAAATTTTAATACAAAATAATTGCTAACCATGTTTAAATAACTACAGACAAAAAAAAGACCCCTCTATGACTCAACAAGATAGATACTGGCAAGCTAAAAAAGTTACCCTTATAGGCGGTATTTCTAACGCACTCTTAGGCGTAATTAAGTTAATCGGTGGCACCTTATTTCATTCTCATGCACTCATCGCAGATGGATTGCATTCTTTTTCTGATCTCATTGCCGATGGGATGGTATTATTAGCCTCCAAATACGGTAGCCTTGATGCAGACGATACCCATCCTTACGGCCATCAGCGTATTGAAACTGCAGCAACGTTCCTATTGTCTTTATTACTTATTCTTGCAGGAGTGGGCATTGCCTGGGATTCTGTATACGAACTAATACATACAAGCTACACAATGCCACAATGGCTGTCTTTACCGGTAATATGCGTTTCTATTGTGGCAAACGAAGCCTTATTTCATTACACCTTACACGTAGGCAAACGCATTAGCTCTAAATTAATCATTGCCAACGCCTGGCATCATCGCACTGATTCTGCCTCCTCAATGGTGGTATTAATTGGACTCATAGGGAGCTTAGCAGGCTACGCTTATCTCGACACAGTAGCTGCCATTATTGTGGCTCTAATGATCGCCAAAATGGGCTGGGATTATGGTTGGCACAGCATTAAAGAACTGGTCGATACCGCAGTAAGTCCTGGGCTCTTAGCTCAAATTGAACAAGTGATTCAAAATGTACCTGGAGTAGAAAAAATCCATCAATTGCGTAGTCGTTTTATGGGTGAAAATGTGCTCATCGACGTCCATATTTTAGTTTCCCCAAAAATATCAGTCTCCGAGGGACATTACATCGCACAACATGTACACCAGGCGCTCGTTAACCAAATTGATAGTGTGACTGATGTTATTGTCCATGTTGATCCTGAGGATGATGAAATCTCAAGCCCTTCGCTGCACTTACCAAGCCGTAAAGTAATTTATGAGCAATTGCTCATTGAGGTACATCTTAATTTTCCACAGATACTCTTTTGGAACCTACATTATTTGGATGGCAAAATCAGCATTGATATCGTTTGCAAAGAACATTTTACCCAATGGAACGAATTACACGAACAAGTAATTTTGGCATTGAAATTACAATCAGATATTAAAGAGATCCGGTTGTTTAGTTTGCATGAAATCATGCAGCAGGAATAACTTTAATAAGTTTTCCTTACCTAATAAAGCTCTCGAAATAGCACACAAAGATCGCCATTTGCCTTAGTTTTTCTTACCAAGATTTCCGCTCACCATGACTTGACCGCTTTGTCCATAGGTGCATCAGGATATCTCGTTCAAGCTGTGGCAATATGGTATTCCCTTCCCGCTCTATATTTACGTGACCTCCAGTCTTTTTTTAGGTAAAATATGCCCCCAAAACTTTACGATATCAACCGATAGGCATGATTCATGTTCTCTGCTACCAGTTTAAAAATAATCTTTGCATGCTCCATTTTCGTCGTAATTTTGCTGGCAGGCTGGTATCCCTTTAAAAAACGCATTAAAGACGATAAGCATATTGATTTTCCAGTTGGAGAAACTTTGGCTACGGGTGTATTTTTAGGCGCAGCCTTACTGCATATGCTACCAGAAGCGAACTCCATGTTTAAAACCATGGGTTATAACTATCCCTTTGCCTTCATTATTACTGGAGCCGTCTTTCTAATTTTCCTGTGGTTTGAACATTTAGGTAAAGAGCTCTACCATCACCATAATGCAGAACATCCTGCCTTTGCCTTATTAGCTTGGGGAATGCTCTCCGTTCATTCCATCATGCTTGGTGCTGCTTTGGGTTTGGCTCATTATAACTCCGTGATTATTATGCTTTTTTTAGCAATTATTACTCACAAGTGGGCGGAGAGTTTCGCTATTGCAGTGCAACTGAATAAAAGTTCAATGACGATGAATCAAAACCTGATCTTCTTTATCCTGTTTAGTTTCATGACCCCTTTAGGAATTTATTTTGGCTGGTATTTTGGCCATGGAGTAGAAACAAACTCCATTTTTGATCCTATTTTAATGGCGGCTTCTGCAGGAACCTTCCTTTATTTAGGCACTCTACATGGTTTAGAGCGCTGCGTTATGGTAGAGCGTTGTTGCAATCTAAGGGATTTTAGTTTTGTAATCATTGGGTTCTCATTAATGGCTACGGTCGCTATTTATGTCTAAATTTTTACGACAGCAACCGATAATCCTTGCTTCTAATTCCAGCATACGCAGTAAATTGCTGCAATCGCTGGGATTGGAGTTTACGATTATCCCCTCTCATTGTGATGAAGACACACTTAAAGAATCTTTTGGCAGCCTAAATACGATCGAGTTAGGCTATGTACTTGCTGCTCACAAAGCACTGGAGGTAAGCCAACGTTATCCAGAACATTTTGTTATTGCTGCCGATCAATTATGTTTACTTGGCGAAGTCTTGCTAAATAAACCACTTAATCATCAAACAGCAATTGAGCAGTTAAGTCTTTTAAGCGGCCAAAATCATCAGCAAATTTCCTGTCTTTGCATTGCAAAAAATAAACAAATTCTTTGGCAACATCATGAAATAAGCGATTTAACTATGTACCAGTTAAGCAAACAAACCATTGAAGCCTACCTCGTGAGCGAAAAGCCTTATCATAGCTGCGGCTCGTATCACTATGAAGCCCAAGGCAAATGGTTATTTCAAGAAGTAAAAGGAAATGAAGACACGATTCTTGGACTTCCTTTATTTCCGTTAGCGCAGGCGTTGAAAAAATTAGGTGCTGTACATTTTTAAGGTATGTTTTCAAAAAGCTGAGGTCATTGGGAACTCAGTGAAGCAACTAGAAGTGCGTTCTAACACCATACTCCGAGTTGCTTCGCAAGGACGAAATTGGTATCCCTGTGAACGTTTCTATATGATTGTAGGTTGGAAGTTGTTTCATTCGGACCAAAATAGTAAAAATACCAAATAACAAAAATAACAATAATCAGGAAACAACATGCAAATAACTAAAATCCACGCCCGGGAAATCTTAGACTCACGAGGCAATCCTACAGTTGAAGCAGATGTTATTTTAAATAATGGACACATGGGAAGAGCAAGTGTACCTTCTGGAGCATCAACAGGAAGTCGCGAAGCGTGTGAATTGCGCGATAATGATCCTAAACGTTATGGTGGCAAAGGAGTACAACACGCTGTTACTTCAGTAAACACCGAAATTAATCAAACATTAAAAAATAGTTCTGTTGAAGATCAAGAAGTGTTAGACCAAGCTTTACGTCAGTTGGATGGCACTGAAAATAAATCCCGTTTAGGCGCCAATGCACTTCTAGCCGTCTCTCTTGCCGCAGCGAGAGCCCGGGCTAATACCCTTAACCAGCCTTTATACGCCGCATTGAATCAAGGCGAAATAATGAGCATGCCTGTGCCAATGATGAATGTGTTAAATGGCGGCGCCCATGCTGATAATAACGTCGATATTCAAGAGTTTATGATTATGCCGGTGGGAGCTCCCGATTTTCCAACGGCCTTACGGATGGGTACAGAGATTTTTCATGTGCTGAAATCCGTATTAAAAAAGCAAGGTTTAAATACAGCGGTAGGTGATGAAGGAGGGTTTGCTCCCAATATCAAATCAAATCGTCAAGCTTTAGATCTGCTGAGCGAAGCGATTAACAAGGCAGGTTTTAAATTAGGCGATGAAATAGTACTTGCCCTTGATGTGGCCGCTTCCGAGCTTTATAAGCAAGGCAGCTATCATATGGCCTCGGAGAATCAGCAATTTAGCTCAGAACAATTAGTAAGCTATTATGCTGATCTAGTTTCCACCTACCCAATTATCAGTATTGAAGATGGCCTGGATGAAAAAGATTGGGCAGGCTGGAAGGAATTAACGCGTCAACTTGGCGGAAAAATTCAATTAGTTGGCGATGATGTATTTGTTACTAACCCTAAAATTCTACGTGAAGGGATTGATCAAGGTATTGCCAATGCTATTCTTATTAAAGTAAATCAAATAGGAACATTGAGTGAGACCCGACAAACTATTCAATTAGCTCATACAAATGGCTATCGTTGTGTGATGTCTCATCGCTCTGGAGAAACAGAAGATACCTTTATTGCAGATTTAGCAGTTGCAACCGGTTGTGGGCAAATCAAGACAGGCTCTTTGTGCCGTACTGACAGGATTGCCAAATACAATCAATTATTGCGAATTAATGAAATTTCTTTTCTACCTTATCGAGGAAAAGCTGCCCTAAAAGGATAATTCTGCAAGAAATAAATCGAACTCCTACCCCATATTTAGGCGATGCCCTAATACGGGATAGGAGTCCTCCATTTAAAATGCGTCAACTCCAAAAATGGAAAAAAATCAAACAAAACAAAACGACAAAGACACAAATGGACTAAATTAAATACAAAATAACCTGGAAAATCAATTTCCTTGTTCTATACTCCATAAATATATTTATGAATCGTGTTGTACAAGGTTGGTTCATGAAAGAAGTTGCTGTAGAAAACTATATTCCTATTGAAGCACGTAAACAGCATATTATTAAATATCCCGTTTTTTGTTTACTGCCTCCTGATTCAATCCATCAACTTGCCCTGTTGGTAGAGGAAGTTCACGTACGACCTAATGAGGTCATAGTCTGTGAAGGGGATTATTTTGATGGCTTCTTCCTCATTGTTTCAGGAACAGCCTCCGTATCAAAATCCTTAAAAAGAATCAAGAAAACCACTCCCCGTCATGTAATTACTTTAGGCCCTAATAATGCAATTGGGTTAAATGAATCTGGATTTCATTGCCAACAAGGAGTGAGGGTCGCATCAGTTATCGCAATAACTGATATGGTTTTATTACGCGTTGACTTACTTAGTTTTTATAAATTCTTAAAAAATCATGAAACAATCTATCCTTCGCTACAAAGAGTAAGTGAACGGTTTATATTCATGAATCTAATGCGTCATGCACTAAGTAAGGTATCTACAGAAAAGATTAAGGAATTGGTTGAACGAGCCCAACATCATTCAAACTCCGTAACGAATGAAAATACTCAGTTGAGCCCAAACGTAGTTTATCTACACGAACAAAATAAACCTAATATTTCTCGTCTGGAGCAGGTGCTTTTTAAACAAATTAGTGCTAAAAATACATTAGAAAATATATTAAATAGTGGGTTAATAGAATTAAATCATGATGAAATTTATGTAATCATGATAAAACTGCACAATTTGGGATTTAGGGATTTTGACTTAATTGTACGTTCTGTGAAACCGCCCCCAACCCCTTTGTTGAAAAAATTTATCAAAAAAATAACACATTTTTGGAAAGGATAATCCATTCGTGAAAGCGAACATTTACCGAGTTTTTCTCTTAACACTTTTTGCTTGTTTAACACTTGCCAGTTGCCAAAACAGCAAAAAAATTGCCTTTCCTGGGTATATTCAAGGAAAATTTACTTATATTTCTGCTTATTATTCGGGAGAATTAAGGCAGCTCAATGTAACTGCAGGTGATACCATCAAACAAGGGCAACCACTATTCACCTTAGAACCCGCCCCTGAAAATACGGAGCTACTCGCTGCGAATGCACGGGTACAACAAGCACTCGATGAGCAAAAGAAGCATGAATCAAACTATTCTTTGCAAAAAAAGAACCACGAACGCAATCTATTTTTGTTTAGAAAAGAGGTCATATCCAAAGAAGAGTTGGATAAAAGCAACGATGACCTCACTACAGCAGCAGCCAATAAAAAAGCTGCTGAAGCAAATCTGTTAGAAGTACAAGCGAAACAAAGTCAAGCCCAATGGTCATCACAGCAAAAAACCGTTACGGCACCAGTAAATGCCCTAGTGTTTCAAACCTATTACTCTGAACATGAACAAGTTCAAGCCAATAAACCGGTGCTTTCATTACTTACGTCAGGTTCATCAAAAATAATTTTTTACGTTCCTGAACCATTACTCAGCACCATCAAGCTAAATCAGCTTGTGTATGTTGCCCGTGATGGACAATCCGAAGCAATTAAAGCAAAAATTACCTACATATCTCCAAAGGAAGAATATACTCCCCCCGTGATTTTTAGCGATACAGAACGCAATAAACTAGTATTCCGAATTGAAGCCCTACCCCTTACAGAAAATAACTCAGCGGTCCATCCTGGCCAACCAGTTACTGTATTTCTGGATAATAATAACTAAATATGGACGAAAAGAATTTAATTATTGATGTTAAAAACTTAGGGAAAAATTTTGAGCATAGGCCTGCCGTTGTTAATGTAAGTTTACAAGTCCGACCTGGAGAAATTTATGGGTTTCTAGGTCCCAATGGTTCAGGAAAAACCACCACCATTCGTATGCTATGTGGCCTTTTGACTCCAGATACCGGATCAGGAACATGTCTTGGCTATAATATATTGACGCAATCCAAAACCATTCGTCGCCACGTGGGGTATATACCACAGCACTTCAGCTTATATAAGCAACTTACAGTTTATGAAAATATCTTATTTATGGCCGAGCTCTATGGAGTTTTTGATCGGAAACGATCAGCCCAACAAATCATGACCCATCTCGGGCTTAGCTCAAGAAAAAATCAATTAGCTGGAGGCCTATCCGGAGGCTGGAAACAACGTTTAGCGCTTGCTTGTGCGTTAATACACCAGCCCTTCTTATTACTCTTGGATGAACCTACCGCAAGTGTCGATGCAGAGTCTCGCATGGATTTTTGGGAAATCATGCGTGATTTATCTTCAGAAGGCATGACCATATTACTCAGTTCTCATAATATGGATGAAATTGAACGCTGCCACCGTATTTCCTATATTTCCGATGGGAATTTACTGCTCAGCGGAAAAATTAAAGAAATCATTCGTGATATCAATCTAACGACCTGGAAAGTACAAGGAAAGAATCTTTTATTACTGGCTAAACAGCTCGAAGCAACTCCAGGAATAGAGCAAGTCATAACCTTACTGGATGCGCTACATATCAGCGGCCAAAATCAAGAAATCTTAAATAGAGCCCTTAAGCCATTTGTAGGGAACCCAAACTTTACCTGGCAAATAATTCAGCCTTCGCTGGATGACGTATTTGTCTGGATGACAAAACATCAAGCAGGGAAATCCTAAGCTATGGACTTTAAAAATTATCGCTCTTTACGGCTATGGGGCATGTTTAAAAAGGAATTAAGGGTAATATTACGTGATTATCGCACCTATATCTTTGTGCTTATTACTCCATTTTTACAAGCAGTATTATTTGGCCTCATTATTGATCATGATGCACGACATATTCCGACTATTGTTGTTGCCAAAGACCAATCTCCAATCACTGACAGCTTGATTCAATCATTTCGTAATACCAGTTATTTTAAGATTAAAGACGTCATTAAGGACGAAGCTGAAGCAGAGCAATTGCTAAAAAAAGGGATTGTTCATTTTGTTATCCACATTCCCCAAGATTTTACTCGTGATCTGATTCGTAATGATTCACCCCATATTCTTTTAGAAGGAGATGCCAGCGATCCTACGGTAATCAATAATGCCTTCCATGCTTCCGCATCAATTGCTCGAAATACCTTAAAAGAAATTGCCCTGGGGCCTTTAAAGTATCTTGAGCCCCAAGAACCAGGTTTTGTTATCGATACCCACGCCAAATATAATCCTGCGGTTAAAGCTCAATATCATACTCTTCCAGGCTTATTAGCAACCATATTAACAATATCCCTAGCTTTAGTGATGGCGATTTCCATTACAGGAGAATACGAAAGCGGCACCATGGAAATGTTATTGATCACCCCCATTTACCCCCTTGAGGTCATCATAGGCAAACTATTACCTAATATTCTTTTAGGTTATATTCTATTTTTTTCTATATTGCTTGTTTCGATTTTTCTCTTTAAGGTTCCTTTTTATGGCAGCATTCTTTTGCTTACTCTGGCCGCATTCCCCTTTATTATTGCTAACCTGTCCTTTGGAATCGCAACCTCGTGCATAGCCAAAACCCAATTCCAAGCAGCACAAATCGCCGGAAGTTATACCCTCCCAGCGGTTTTATTTTCAGGCTTTTTATTTCCGACAGCCTCTATGCCAACCTGGGCACAATGGCTTAGTGATTTATTTCCCAGCACCTACTTTCTGAAAATTAGCGGGGATGTCATGCTAAAGAACTCGAGTTTTATGGATATTTTACCTAATATTTGGCCGATTATTGTATTTGCTGTTGTGCTTATTTTTATTAGTTATAAGTTTTACCGTAAGACCTTGGATTAACAGAGATTTTTATCGCCGTGATTGCGAGCAAATCGAAGCAAGCCCGAATGCCAGGTGACTTCAAGGCTCACAAGGACGAACTTGGTGTATATAGAGTAAATAGAATAATGTGCCTTTAGAACTCAGCCATGCTGCAACCATTGATTCACTGCAAACAAATCATTAGCACTTAACGTTCCGGCCTCTTTTTTCAAACGTAATAAATTAATAATATAATCATAACGAGCAGACTCATATTGCATTTGTGCATCCAGCAATTGCGTTTGTTGCGCCAATACGTCAGTCAAACTCCCTGCCCCCGAAACATAACGTTGCCTTAAACCATCCAGTGAGCTTTGTGCCGATTGAATTGCATCACTAGCATAGCGAATTTTCTTAATATTTGCTGAAACATTTCGATAGCTCTTACGCGTCTCATAAGTTACCTCTCTGACCGAATGTTCCAATTTTTGCTGAGCGATACGGAAACTATATTTAGCTTTGCGTATCGAAGCAACCGCGAATCCCCCGGAATAAAGGGGAACATTTACATTAAGAAATGCGCCAGCATTACGCGCACGGCTTGACCCTGCAGCAACAATCAAACTGCCTTCTGAATAGTGAAAGGCGTTATCATCATATAATAATTTGGCATTAACTGTAGGTAAATGCTCCCCATAGTGGGCTTTTATTTTTTCACGAGAGGATCGTAGCTTTAATTCGTTTGCCTTAACCACCCAGTTTCCAGTAAGCGCCTTATGTACCCATTTGTCTATATTGGCAGGCTGTGGGGAGAGCAACGGTATTTTTTTATGCAAATCAGCTAAAGAAGTATATTCAAAAGAAGTAAGCTGCGTTAAATATTCCTTGTCTGAAGCTAACTGAGCCTCTGCTGATATGAGATCAGACTCCGCAGCGCTGTAGGAAGATTTTGCCACATACACATAACTTTTGGTGGTTTTCCCTACCTTGAGTTTTTGCTCCACATCATACAATTGCCTCATTAGCGCTTTTTTATGTGCGTTAAGATAAGACACTCTTTTTTCACTGCGTAACACGTTAAAATAAGCATCCGTAACCCTCAACATTAAATCTTGTAAATCAGAATTCAAACGTGCTACAGCCTCCTGAGCCGCTATTTTAGAAGTCTTGTATCGCGAAAAAGCACCAAAATTAAATATTGGTTGCGTTATGCTAAGCCGCATTTCATAACTGCGCAAAGTATTACGCGGAGGTTGTATTTCAGGCACTATAGCGCCGTAACTATATTGTTTATCTGCGGAGGGTTGAAGTTCCAGATGAGCATTCAGTAATAGATCTGCTCTGCTAATGGCAATATCTTCCTTATGAGATAAAGTCCTGAGAATAGCCTCTTGATATAAATTATCATGGGCCAATGCCTCTTGAAACACACGCATTAAATCAGCAGCATTACAATGAAAAGACAGCAGTAAGCTAGCGGTTAATACTATTTTCTTTTTCACGTCACCTAAATCCCTGGTTTTTATAAAAAAGTAACCATTTGTAAATGTTTGATTAATGCAGACGGGGCTTGCAAAGCCCAGCAGCAAGAGCAGTATACACTGGGTGCCCTGTGCTTTGCAGCTCAGTCTATGGCCCTTCTAAATTAATCTTTCTTATAAGGTAAATAGTCTGGTACTACTTTAGGATAACATCCTTTTATCTGGCGAAAGTAATCCAATATCTGGGGAAAATCCGCGCTTATGTCGCCAGTAGGCCAAAATGCTTCACGAATGCGAACCTCTTTCGACGCATAATCAAGAGCAACCATAGCTAATGGAAGCTTTGCTTTGCACGCAATATGGTAAAAACCTTCTTTCCAGCGAGTTACCGGTCCACGGGTGCCCTCAGGAGTAATCGCGAGTCGAAACTCATCTTGAGCGTGAAATAACTCCACCACTTTGTCTACCGCATTATTCTTTTTAGAGCGATCTACAGGTTCCCCGCCCAGCATTTTTAAAATAAAGCCTAAAGGAAAAAAGAAAAGCTGACTTTTTGCTAAAAAATTAATTTTTGTGCCCAGCGAGAAACGGGCAAATAACCCAACCATAAAATCCCAATTACTGGTATGAGGAGCGACCACCACCAGGTATTTTTTATCTTTAGGCAACTCACCAACAATCTTCCAACCAAATAATTTTAAAATAAAGTGTCCGAATTTTTGCATAACATTAACTATCTATAATTATTTGTACTCAAGTATATACGTTTTACAGGTCTTTTTGATACCTACTTTATCTTTTATTCATGATTCAATCAGATCAAGGATAAAAAATTGTACTAAAATTATACATATATGAGCATTGCTTAGGAGCAGATCATGAAAACACACGATCCAGCACTGTACTTTTCCAACCCCCGTTTGCTGGGTGCAATATATTTTGGATTATTATCTGTAGTAGGAACCATTTTGATTGATGCATTCCTATCCCTAATTGGAATTGAAGAGTTTGTGCCACTCTTTGAAGCAATTATAGTGGGGATGATCGTGGCATCCGCAACAGGCGCTTTATTTGGTAAACAAATCATCCACTGTCCTAAGCCTTATTATGCAAAAACCTTTGCTCTCGGTTTTATAATGGTTATCGTCTCACTGCCCTTTTTTGCGTTGGGCCTTGTGTTTTTTATGGACAAAGGCAGTACGGCTTTATTTTCAGTCAGTAGCTTTAAAAATTTAACCTACTCCTATCTTGTTATTCTCGGATACAGCTATATACTCTTTGGTATCTTACTTGCTATTGCATCAGGGTGTGCCGCTCTATATTTACGTGGGTGGCTGGTATACGATATCTTACATACTGATAAAAGAAAAAGCATGCGTCTGCCACGGTTTGTATCAGCTCATACTCGGACTAAAACTTTGCATAAAGCACATGCGACGCACCATAAAAAAATATAAGCCAGGGATATAACTAATTAATGCATGTTTTAAACAATAAAGAGCAGCTGTTTGCTTTATTAGCCGAAGGCGCAACGGTTATAACGCCTAACAATCGACTTAGTGACGCCATAACCCAACAGTATTTCTATGCGCAAAACAGCAATACGGTAGACAAACCGCTTTGTCTGCCGTACGGAGTTGCCCTGGTGAAAGCTTATGCGCAGCTTAATTTTATTGCCCCCTTAGCGACATATCCTACTCTATTAAACAGCAATCAATGCCTTTATTTATGGCGTAAGTTAATCAAATCACGCGCTGATATTACCTACAGCGACGGATTATTACAGGCCGTAATCAGCGCTTGGGAACGCTGCGAGCAATGGCAAATTGCCTCAGATGATCCTAGTTTTCAATACACGCCTCAAACACGACAATTTCAACAATGGTGGCAATCATTTAATAAGGAATTAAATAAAAAAAATTTAATTGCGGAATGCCAGCTCGTTCCTTATTTAATTAATGCCCACAGCCCATTATTCTCCGGACCAGTGATTTGGGCTTGCTTTGATGATTTCACCCCACAACAAAACCAACTGCATCAACACCTTGAACAACAAGGATTTCCCCAGTACCAATACGACCTACCAATTCGAACGTCTGATATCAAAGTACTTGTGGCCAAGGATGAAAAAGAAGAGTACCACCAATTAATTAGCTGGTTACAGCTAAAAATTCTGGAAGGAAGCCAGCGTATTGGCGTTGTGATTCCCGACTTACAACAAAAACCCTCAACAATACGCAGACTCTTGGCGCAACATTTTGATCCGGCTGTGTTTAATGTATCCTTAGGTCAAGCATTAAATGAATTCCCTCTAGTTGCTCATGCCTTATGCTGGTTAAATCTAGATACCAAATATCTAAGAGCGCACCAAGCCGCATTGCTACTGCAATCCCCCTACTTGGGAAGTGCAAAAGAAGAATTCCTTGCTCGTGCTGAATATCTGCAAAATAGTGTTTTGTTGGAAGATCAAAATATTCCTTTCGAACAGTTTATTAAAGACATTGAAACCTATACGCCAAAGCTTGCCGCACTAATTAGCCAAATCAGCACCTACCCTAAGGAAGCCTCCCTGCATGATTGGATACGGCTTTTTCAAGAACGTTTAAATATTATGGCTTTTCCCGGCGATTGCGGATTAAACTCGGCAAATTATCAGTGTTTTTCGCGCTTTTCCCTTCTTTTTGATGAATTAAGACAGTTAAGCATACTCTGTCCCCATTTAACTAAGACAGAAGCTTTAGAAATTTTAGAACAACTTGTAGAAAACACTATTTTCCAAGCCCAAAAAACTGACTCAATCATCCAAATTTCGGGTTTATTGGAAGCTTCAGGCTGTGAATTTGATCACCTCTGGATGACGGGCCTAACCGATCAATGCCTCCCGCAAAGAGTAAATTTATCTGCATTTATTCCGCCTCAACTGCAACGTGACCGGCATATGCCCCATAGTATTCCGGCACGGGAATTACAATTTGCCAAACAAACACTGAACCGCTTACAACAAAGTGCCAAATCGGTGATATTCAGTTATGCAGAATTACAAGGTGATACACCTAATTTACCCTGCTCGTTGATTACCGAACATCCTGAATTTATTCGTTTAGAACACGAAATCAATCGCCAACAAGAAACGCAATTAATAAATCGTGAAGAACATTATTTGCTACCCCTCAAAGCTGAGGAGCAAATTTCTGGTGGCACAGCACTACTTGCTAATCAGGCTAAATGTCCGTTTAGATCCTTTGCTGAGCATCGATTACGTGCAAAAGAATCATCACAAACCAATGATGGCCTGGATGCAAAAACCAGAGGACAAATAATTCATAAAGTCATGGAATTATTATGGCAAAAATTGCAAAGCCAACAGGCATTATTTACTTTAGATGCCACTAGCTTAGAACAGCATATTGATACTGCCATTCACAGGGCTTTAGAACCATTAACCCAACTACATCCAGAAACATTTCCAGAACTGGTGCGAACTGTCGAATATACGCGTCTTAAACGATTAGCTCTTAGTTATCTAGAATGGGAAAAGCAACGCAGCCCATTTACTATTTCAGGCTTGGAACAATCATTTACTATTAATTTGGCGGGCTTAGATTTCAATGTTCGAGTGGATCGGCTTGATGAGGTTGCTGATAAAAAGTGGGTCATTGATTATAAGAGTAGCCTCCCTAGCAGCAGACCGTGGTATGAAGACCGCCCTAAAGAACCGCAATTATTACTGTATGCATTATTGGATAAAGAAATTAATGCCTTGCTCTTGTTGCAAATTAAAGCCGGAAAAATTGTTTGCAGTGGTTTTAGTGAAGAAAAACAAGCCGTTAGTGGTATCAGTTCATTAAAAAAAGAAGAAACCTGGGACGATTGTCGCACTCATTGGCACAATCAATTAACTCATCTAGCAGAAGAGTTTCAGGAAGGCCATTGCGCCCCTCAACCCGCTCAATTAACAATTTGCCAACAATGCTCTTTCCAAAGCCTATGCCGATTCCAGGCACATCCCTCATAAGTACAAAAAGAGACCATTTACTTTGGTTTTTTTTCTCATTGTGTTATAAAACCACTTGATGTCGTCTACTCGTTTGTCGCAATAGTTTTGTACAAATAATTTCTTATTAATTTTAAAGAGATCGATCATGCCCTTATATTATACAGACGCTAAAAGCCGTATTAATGGTTACCATGACCAATTAGAAGCAACAAAAGAACTACTTAACCAGTTAATAAATGATGAAGAAACGGTTAGTAAAATACAAAAACACATCAATGCCATACAAGGCTACTACAATACTTCTCTACGTACAGCAAAAAATGAAAAAACGCAAAATGCAATTGTGAACAGTTACGAAAACTACATTACCTTATTAAATAACGCCTACAATATTGGACATCAACAACCCACATCCCCTGATCAAATTGAGGAATTTTTTAAAGCGTCAAATGAAGCGATTGGTCGTGAATACGATGCGCGAAGAATAAATGCCTTCTTCCATAACTGTTATAATGTCTGCGAGCTTATATTCTGGGCTTCCGCAACCATTACCATGTACGCCTCTATTTTCCTTGTTGCATTACCCATGCTAATTGTACAACCCACTTTAGGCCTTGCCGTATCAATCGCTGTTGGGGGGGTATTTTTGAAAGCTGCGGGCAATTGTCTCGAGTGTTTAAAGGGATTTAAAGGCACTGCACGACATAGTGCAGAATATGATTCAGAAAGAGCAATACTTTCATTTTTCCAACCTAAAGAACCAAGAGAATCTGAAGTACCAATAATGCACCATAGCGATTTCCATGGCCTACAAGATAGTCTTGTTGTTTCTCATTAATTGACATTTTTGCAGCCATTAGAGCATTTAATGGCTGTAATAAGTAATTCTACACTCCAAATAGCGTATCTACATTGCGAAATTTAACTAGATGTTTAATAATGATAAAATCGCGCAAACTAAGGAGTGACCATGCCACTCAAATTAACAAAAACAAAAATTATTTACAGTGGCCTAATTGCTTGTCTACTAAGTAGTTGTGCACATCCTCCTTATAATAATTTTAAACCCCGTAATTTTGTTGCTCGTGGTGCAGTAATTGGTGCAACGATGGGAACAGCTATTGGGGCAGCCACCACGGGAACAGTTCCTGGAGCATTAGCAGGTACCGCCGTAGGAGGTACTGTTGGAGCTATATTAGGAGCGGGCACTAATCCCAGACACCGTATTATCAGAAACCTAAACAAATGTGATATTCAATTTGTTCAATACGGCGATACCATGACCTTAATTATCCCCACAGATAAGTATTTCATGTTTGAAAGCCCTCGCCTCAATGAAGTACGTTATGTTGGACTTAACCATATTATTGACCTATTAAGACTCTACCCTGATAACCCGGTTTATGTTGCAGGATTTACGGATAATGTGGGAACCGAATACCGTAAAAACCGACTATCACAAGCCCAGGCAGAAAGCATGATGACTTTCTTATGGGCCAATGGCGTTCAGGCCACCCGCTTACACCCAGAGGGCTATGGCGATAAAAATTCTGTAGGCGATAATGCATTTATCCATGGTAGCGCATTTAATCGACGCATTGAAATTCAATGGTTTATTGGCAGAACACCGCAAAAATGCTGTGTTATGAGGCCAAATAAAGTAAATTTCGCGATGAAATAAATAATCTAGCCCGTATTTTCTGCAGATCAATACGGGTTGGAAAGGAAGCAAAATCCCTGTATTCCCTGGGCGAATGCGGGCTACAATTCAACGATGTTTTAAGGTGTACTCATGCATTCACGATTCATAGGTGGAGTTCTTTTAATTGTTGGAACATCTATAGGAGGTGGCATGCTTGCCCTTCCTGTTGCCAATGCAGCTACTGGTTTTTGGCAGTCCTCTGCGTTTTTATTCGTGTGCTGGGTTTTTATGACCTTAGGCGCATTTTTTATCCTTGAAGCCAATCTGTACCTACCCAAGGGTAAAAATATGGTTTCTATGGCAGCAGCTACTTTAGGAAATTATGGGTTGCTAGCAGCCTGGATCAGTTACCTCTTTTTATTGTACACCCTACTTTCAGCCTATATTTCTGGTGGCGCTGATGTACTAAATAGTTTACTGCACAAGGTTGATTTGCATCTTAGCGATTGGCAAGCAAGTTGCCTATTTACCTTATTGTTTGGGTTAATTGTTTATGGGGGCATTCGTTATGTCGATTATGCCAATCGAGCCCTGATGTTTGGCAAATTAGCTGTTTATTTTTTATTAATTGTTCTTATTGCTCCTTACATTGACGTACAAAACTTCCAACACGGGAATATCCGTTATATTGGCGGTACAATCATGATCTTAATTACGTCATTTGGCTTTGCGATTATCGTCCCAAATCTTAGAGAGTATTTTGATGACGACATCAAACAGCTAAAAAAGGTTATCCTTATTGGTTCCTTAATTCCTTTATTTTGTTATTTAGCATGGGATGCGGTAATTATGGGGGCCATTCCTGCTGAAGGCAGTCAAAACCTTGAGAGCTTGATACAAAATCCACATACAACCAGTGCCTTAGCCTCATTACTGTCAAACAGAGTACAAAGCCCTACCATTAGCGCTTTATTTAATTTCTTTACCTCCATCTGCATGCTCACTGCTTTTTTAGGAGTGTCTTTATGTTTATATAGCTTCTTGGCTGATGGCTTAAAATTACGTACCCATGGCCGTCATGGTATTGGATTATTTTTCTTAACCTTTGTTCCCCCTTTACTCATCGTAATCTATTACCCTGGAGCCTATATTCATGCCTTAGGTTACGCCGGTATTTTCTGTATTATCTTGCTACTATTTTTACCTGCATTAATGTGTTATTTTGGAAGAAAAAACCACAGCTCAACCTTTATCGTTCCTGGTGGTAAAATAACTCAGGTTGCCGTGCTCCTCATTTCCATTTTACTTTTAGCACACGAACTCTGGGGATTATTGGGAAGTTAAATAGGCCTGCAAGGCCTATTATTGACTTTGAATGAAAAATAAAGTAGCATATTGCTCTATATTTGAACATCTTTGGTGTATATCACATGACCAATTCAAAATTAATCGGCGGGATATTACTCATTGTAGGTACATCAATAGGCGGTGGAATGCTTGCTCTGCCAGTATCTACAGCGGAAGTAGGTTTTACTAATTCTATTTTCTTCTTATTTTTCTGTTGGTTAGTCATGACTGCAGGCGCCCTTCTGGTTCTCGAAGTCAATCTGCGCCTCCCAGCAGGTAGTAATATGATTTCTATGGCAAAATCAACTTTGGGTATGCCTGGACAAATTATTGCTTGGATCACCTATCTGTTTTTACTATACACCTTACTTTCTGCCTACATTTCCGGAGGAAGTGATGTATTTAACAATTTACTGCATAAGGTAGGTATTAATTTACCCACGAGCCTTACCTCCATACTATTCACTATACTTTTTAGCTTGATTGTATATAAAGGAATTCGCTCCGTAGATTATGTCAATCGTGGATTAATGTTTGGTAAATTAGGTGTCTATGCCTTACTTGTGGTCATTATCAGTCCCCATGCCTCCTCTGAAGGATTAACGGGGGGTTCCGCGCGTGCCTTTACAGGAACATTAATGATCTTAGTTACTTCTTTTGGTTATGCATCAATTATTCCCAGCTTAAGAGATTATTTTGGTGAAGACATCCGCTCATTAAGACGAGTAATTCTTTTAGGCTCATTAATCCCCCTAGCCTGCTATATCGTTTGGGATGCGGTAATCATGGGGGTTGTTTCACGTGAAGGTGAGAACGGCTTAATCGCCCTAATGAGTTCAGAACATGCAACGAGCGGCTTAACAGAAGCATTAAGCCAATCCGTACAAAGCCAATGGATTAGTGGTTTTTTTGGATTTTTTACCTCCATCTGTATGCTTACCGCTTTTTTAGGGGTTTCGTTGGGACTATTTGATTTTCTCGCTGATGGCTTAAAACTAAAAAAATCAGGAAGCCAAGGTAAATACATTCTTGCCTTAACTTTTCTTCCACCCTTAGCCGTAGTGCTATTGAATCCTGGAATTTATTTGCATGCATTAAGCTATGCCGGGGTTTGCTGTGTAATTTTATTATTACTCTTGCCAGCAATTATGGCATGGAAAGGTCGAAAAACTTGCGTCATGGCTACAGAAGGCCATCTCATCCCTGGTGGGAACTCAAGCTTAGCCTTAATCGGTTTTATTGCCACAGGGTTGCTTATTATTGCGCTTATGTATTAAATGGTGATTCGGACAAGGACCGGCTGCTCTAAGGCGACACGTCATCCCGACAGGATGAGGGAGCTCCTGAATATGGCTCGATGCCCATCTCGGAAGATCCTTCGTCGCAATCAGGATGACATGACGTGTTCCTTCAATAACTTTTAATGAAATTTTCTTTTTTGGAAATCATGAACTAATTTCTTAACTTCATCTTTGGTATAGCCATAGTGTTTTTGCAATTTACCATAGATCTCTTCATGGTTACCTTCGATCTTTTTAAGATCGTCATCAGTCAGCTTACCCCAAACTTGTTTCATTTTGCCGCTGATTTCTTTCCAATTTCCTTCAAAAATATCCTTATTCATTAGAATTTCTCCTAAATTATATTTTTAAACTAGTGAAATAATTTTCGCTAGTGAAAATAAATTTAGTATACAATTATTCCAATTGCAAAAAAATTAAAACAAAATAATCAAAATATGAATGAAATCATCCGATTAGAATGCAGATATTTTCATGACTGTTACCGGATGCTCTTTAAATTGATCTGTTCCTATAATTTCCCATCCTAAAGATTGATAGTAATCAGGAATTGTGTGATCAAACGCAAAAAGATACAGCGTACTAAAGCCAAATTTTTTTGCTTCTTGCTTGATAACCTCTACCAATTGACGGGCAATACCCTGCCCTCGATAAACTTCATCCACTGCAAGTGAACCTAACCACGGCGTCAAATCAGGCCGAATCCCATCGTTTTCACGTAAACTACACATGCCAACCGCTTGGCCTTCATGAAGTGCGACATAAGTCAGAGGCATCGTATCGGAGTTCGCATGATCACGAAAACGTTCAGCGGCTTGGTCTAAAGATACCTCAGGCAACCAGATACGTCCTAGTCCGTCGTACCATATTTTTGCTAAATCCGGTAACGTATGTAGATGATTTTTAAGTAGATCGATCGTTATCATAAGGCAGCCTCCTAAAATAAGACACATCGTTTCATTAGTCTAACAAGTTAAGAGGTTTTCTTGCAAATAGGATTAGCCTCATCGTGGAAAACCCCTACCAAATTTTTCTAATTGGCACTTAGCTTCATTCATGATAGAATAATATTTGTACATTAGGGGTGCCATGAGCAATCTGGCTGAGAGGATAAACCAACCCTTTGAACCTGATCTCATTCATCTGAGCGGAGGAAAATGTGTCTCTTATTATGTGTTCTGGTATTGTTGCTTTTATTACTTCGTTTATTGGCTTATTACCGCAAATTATCAAATCCGTTAAAACTAAATCCACCCAAGATTTGTCAATGTTAATGCTCATTAACTATCTAATTTGTTCTATAGCATGGATTATATATGGGAGTGGCACGAACTCCTTTTTCGTAATTAGCTCAAATATTGCGGGTTTATTAATTAGCCTCCTCCTTATCCTATTAAAGAGACGGTATGATGTTCAACGCCCTTAATTTAACCGACTATCGCTCTATTTTATGCCTTAATGGTGAGTTACCCGCATCATCCTTCTTCATTGAAATGAATCTACCAATAATTGCTACTGATGGTGCTGCAAATAGCCTGCATGGATTTGGTATTCATCCTGAGTTAATTATCGGTGATTTGGATTCCGTTCACCCTGAACTATTGGACAGCCATTCTCACTTACGCCTCCCTGATCAAAGCAGTAATGATTATCAAAAAGCATTAGCTTACCTAAAAGAAAAAGACTTATTACCTGCGATTGTTGTCGGAGTTAATGGGGGCTATTTAGATCACATATTAAATAATATTAATATTTTTCTAGAAACAAATTGTCTTTTGTATTCACCACCAATAACAGGTTTGGTTCTTAATGAAAACTCACAATTAAATTGCGGGTTGCCTCTTCAAACCAAAATTTCATTAATGGGGATCCCACAAGCCACCCTCTCGTCAAAAGGATTACAATGGGAACTTAATGCCACCCAATTAAGCTTCCCAGGAACAAACTCATGCTTTAACCGAACTCAAGCACCAGAAATTCATTTAGAGGTACATCAAGGAAATGTTCTGGTTCTCATTTATGAACAACAAATCGCCGATGCTGGCACCACGATGTACCTACATGACCCGAACCCGCTCACCACGAAAGTGCCCCCATCTTAATCAGATTCATCCAGCACAATTTGTAAGCGAGCGTCGGTTTTTGAGAAGGCCCATTATTTTGTCTATTTCCTTTGGCTCAAACCAGATTCTTCGGCAAGATATTCAAGCACACCATCTTCTAAGTATGTGATTTTTTTCATTACCTCTTCAATTTCTTGAGTATTATTAAGCAGCTCTTTAAGCTCAGGAATTCGATAACCAAGATTATTTAAAGAGGCTAATACTCCGTTCGTAGTATGAGATCTATCCAATTGCTCATTCTCTTCTAAGCCATCTAACTCCTTACCAGTCGCTGACAAATCCTCAAATAAATCACTAAAATAATAATCATTAATTCCTTCTGTGTGTCCATCTTTAAATGCTTGGTAATTAATACCACCGATAATCATTCGAAATGGATCATCCAAGACCTCTTCAAAATGATCAACATTAAAGACTGCTACTTGGTTAAACTGAAAACTATTTCCAGGATCTATTCTCACTGCGACTAAATCATAGTGGTTAGTATCATCACCCTTTGCAGGAACAAACCCAATATTAGAATTATCCCAATCAACTTCACCCAAATAATACCCTGCGATAATGATGGCAGAAAAATTTTTAATCCTGCTAAAAGGATAACTAGACCCCTTATATGCAACACTAAGAAGAGAGCTTTGCGATAACTGAAAAAGTGCGAATTCCTCTAGTAGATTACAGGCTCTCCCAATATCTGAGGTCAAATAATAACTAGGTTGATAGTCGCCTAATAATTTTTTAAAAATGTTCCCAGCAAACACAGCTAAGGCCGGGTGGCCAGAATTATTGTGAGTAATATAGTATGAAGTGCCCTCACTATCGTTGACCCTCCCTTATTCACTTATCTCTAAGCTTATTTCCTCACCATATCGTTTAATATACATTTGAATCTTTATTGTACTATTATGATAATATAATAGCATAGCCCTAGTTGTGCAAAAATAAATCATTTTAAAACCTCGGGGATTAAGCAGATCCCAATCGTAAAGCCTCAATAGCTCATTAGTGAGTTCACTGAATGCTGGATTTATTATCGGTATTAGTTATACCCTCATCGAAGCTCCATAAAAAACTCTAGGAGATTAGGGGAAACTTATCTAAAAATTTGTATGAGTATGCTGGAAAATTTCGTGCCTATCTGTAAAGACCCCCTAGATGTATGCGCCACATTAAATTATAATTAGTACATTGTTGGCTGAGTTTTCTCCTCCATAATTTTAAACTTTAAGAAAGTAATCTCTAAGAAATGCTCTGGAAAAAGATAGTTCGACATAAGTATTTTATATTAGGTCTTGTTTTTTATTTCATTTTTATTGTGACCGAGACATCAAAACCAAGCTTAACCTTTAGCTTATTTAAAAATAGCTTTCCGCTCTTCACATTGAATGAAAATTTTTTGACCATCATCTCGGAAACGTTTATTAATGCCGCCGTAGTTCTTATCTTCTATTGCATTATTGATGTGCGGGCGAAACTTTTGACTATTAGCTCAATCACAAGTGAATTAGACAACAATTATCATCAATTTAATAGCATCTTAATTAAACGCATTGGGGATTTTCTAAGGAATCAAAGTACCGCTGAGGCAATAAGAATATCCAGTAAAATCAAAGAAGATACGGAGGGAATTGTTTACTCTAAGTATCTTTTCTTCCAAAATGAAGCATCTCCAGAAATGCGGCGGCTGATCAAAGAAAAACTCAAGGAAGAACGCATTTTCATGGCGTTTGAATCCTCAGCATTAATTAATACCATTGATAAACTTATCGGCTTAGAACATCTCTCATTTGATAAAAAAAACATCCTTTCTAAAATCAAGAGAGATATCAGTTCAATAGAGCCAATGGGCTATATAGATGAAAGCTCCTGTCCATTGTTTGATCTCATATACAGTGAGACAAAAAGAACAATTATGGATGATGCGGTGATGCTGATTATTAAAGAACTTAATAATGATATTAATAGCTTGTAGGTTGGGTCCATGCCCGACCTACAAGTTATAGCCATCCAGCCAAGTAGTTTAAGTTTACATCAAAACACATCTACTAATTGAAGTTGGTTCTGATTCATCACCATCCTTCTCCCGTTTTATCCTCTTCACCTCCCCCATAAATTCTTTCCCACCTTGCGTCGTATACAACTTAGAGGAGGATATTTCAGGTGTAGATCGAGATGAAACAAACGACGATTCAATCACTTTTAAACCAAAATTTAAAGCATGAATAGTGTAAATTTCTTGCTGAACTAATTTTTGTACTTTACGGTAATAATAGCTAAGCGGATCTTCTATTGTTGGTTTAAACATTAAACTGGAACTGCTTTCAGCCGTTATATTCTGCTTTTTAAATAAGGCCGTCATAGCTTTAGCAAAATAAGGAACACAACACGCATTATCGTTAAAACTACGGTAAAAAGGGCAAGCAAAAGCCTCTTCCCCGAGTTGAAATATTATATTCTCGTCAACCTGTGTACAAAAAGATTTACTGGCATAAATAGACATCGTAATTGATGAAATTTTTAAACTGCCCTCTTTGATTTGCTCTTTAGCAAGATGCTCTCTGGCTTTTAAATAAAGAGTTATCGTTGTGTATAAATCTTCAGGAATTTTCGCTTTGTCTTCAAGCGTATAAGGTGACTTAAAGGTAGCCCTCTGCATTACTTCATAATCATTCTCTGAGATAAAAATTCTCAACGAAACTGGGGTAAGCCCATCCTTCAGGTGGCCAACATATTCAGAAACTACATGCTCTGTATTCGCCAATACTCCAGGCAACTCGGTAAGCTTATTTAAAGAACGAACCGCCCCCTCTACTTTATACTTTACTTCAACGGCATAGCGTAGCGTTTCATTAATCTGCTTCTTACCTAGAAAAACTTGTGGGTGAATAATGCCTCGTAACCCTCCACTACCCACAAAATAATGGGTATTAGGATACTGCTCTTGCAAAGTCTTAAACTCTTTAATTTCTTGATATTGAATATCGATACCAATTTTTATTGCAAATTCTCTTAAGGTTTTTTCTAAATCACTAATGATTACCTTGGAGGGGATCGCATCAAGAATATCGCCAAATCCTTCGCTTCGATCCATTCCAGCAAACGAGCTAGGATTTACATACATTGCATGGGTACGCAAAGGTTCTTTGTACTTTTCAAACATCTTGATTTCTATTTCAGGACATTGCAGCTTTAATTGAATTGCGCCTAAAAGCCCGATAGGGCCTGCGCCAATAAAAATAATATCAGGTTCCATACATTTTGATAATTTAGTAGCCAGGGGAAAATGGTAACACAATCTCAGCTTGTTCTATATATTCATTTACGTGTTAATCTATAATTAATTATTTAAGAAAATACCACCACTGAGTGAGTACTTTATGAAATTTTCAACTCTATTAAAACTAATGCGAATATGGCCACCTTTTTGGGGTGCGGGAATCAGTGTCAAAAGTTTTAGCCCTGATTTCACCAACATTGTCGTACAAATGAAAATGCGTTTTTGGAATAAAAATTATGTAGGCACCCACTACGGTGGCTCAATGTATTCCATGACAGATCCCTTTTACATGCTGATGTTTATGCAATTATTGGGTAAAGGGTATATTGTCTGGGATAAATCAGCTTCGATACGCTATAAGATACCCGCTAAAGGTACTATTTATGCCAAATTCTCATTACCTTTAGAGCAGGTTGAACAAATTCGCCAAGAAGTAGAAGAAAAGAAAAAAATTCAGCCTGAGTTTTTGGTCGAGATTACTAACGAAGCCGGTGAAGTTGTTGCTGAAGTGACTAAAATTATTTTTATTGCTAAAAAAGAGGTCAAGGAGAAGACGGATGTAGGCAGCACGTCATCCTGAGGATGTGTATGGGGAAGCCTCAGCAATGTATGAGAATTTGAGTCCTCAACATTTTGTGGGTCAACCATAGTCTCTATACTTTAGAAATACCGGCAGGCTGGGCTGACACAACCCCAGGAAACACCGTTCGTGCCCCCCCGATGCGGGGCTACCAGCATCGGGTTTAATTAATTCAAACTTTTGATAAAAATATCCACAAACTCGGCAAATTTTTCTGGATATTCTATTTGCGGCAAATGACCACACTCGGAAAAACAGTAATATCGTGCATTGGGAATATAAGCAGCAAGCTGTTTTACCAACCCCTCTCTAAAAACCAAATCTTGATCTCCTGCCAATACCAAAGTCGGTACATTAATTTTCTGGGCCCATGAACTCGAATCAAACTTATCTAAAGCAGCGTATTGTCCCTCAAAGCCTTTCTCAGTAACCGGATATGGATTTTTCACGCCCATTTGCGTTAATACTTCCAGCATTCCAGGCTGAGCGAGAAACTGATAAGAAAAAAACCAGCTGCAGGCCATTTTGATTAGGACTTCATCTGAAACGTTGCTTTTCCGTAATTCGCGAAGTGCCTCCAGATAAATTTGAAATGGTGCACGAGGACTTAGTACAGAGTTAGAAATAGTTGCTGATTTTACCAAATCACGATGACGCATCATCAATGTTTGTAAAATAAAACCGCCCATAGAATTACCCACAAAATGTGCGCGCAAAATTCCTAATGATTCACATAGTGCAGCAACATCATCTGCCATTTGCTCGATGTTGTATGGACCATCGGGAGCATCTGTTTGCCCCGCCCCCCGATTATCGAATAAAATAACTTGATAATCCTTGAAATGACCTATTGTTGCACTCCACACAACATGATCTGCAGTAAATCCACCTATAAAAACAATAGGCTCCCCCTGGCCATAAATTTCGTAATACATTGAAATATCATTAACTTTTATATGAGGCATAAGCATCTTCCTTAAATAATCAACTGCCAAACGTAAACGTGTATATTTTAATTCCTGGTTCTGTAGCAATAATTTCCAAATCACCGCTAGAAAATTGTGCTTGAGTTACTACCTCATAAATTGAATATTTATCAACTAAAATATTTTTTATCCGATTATGGTTAAGTACTACATTCACTTTAATTGCTTTGCCAGTACTCGTCCCCATGACTAAAAATACTTTGCGGGCATTAAAGTGTATTTTCAATGCGGCTGATGCTTTTGCAGCGGTAATACTGTCTGCATTAACTTGCCATGCTCCATTTAAAGCCCAACCATTCTCGACTAATTGCAGCGGAAATTGATATTGAAAAACCTTATTCTTTATTAGTTTAGGACTAAAATTAGAATCTGCGCGCTCATATCCTAAATAAGTTTCTGGTGTTTGCGATGCCTGAGCTGCGTGTGCTGGTTCATTTTTTAAGGTGGTTAGTTCATTAATGCCTAATAAATAACGAATATTATTTTCAGTGACATCATAATCTCCTTCCCCAAAATGCTCATAAACAACCTCTCCTTTTTTATTTATTAGATAGTGCGCAGGCCAATAATGGTTGTTAAAATTAATCCAAGTATTATACTGATTATCAAGCGCGACCGGATATAGAATACCATCTCGTTGAACTGCAGCACGGACATTTCCCACATCTTTTTCAAAATCAAATTCAGGTGTATGTACCCCAATAATAACTAACCCTTTGTCATGATATCGGTTATACCAGGCTTTAATATAAGGCAAAGTACGTAAGCAATTAATGCAAGAATAGGTCCAAAAATCAACTAAAACAACTTTTCCCTGCAAATCATTTAGCCTCAAAGGGCCTGAATTGATCCAAGTGGCAATTCCAGCAATCTGTGGCTCAGGATATGGGCGCCATAAACCATCAATTAAGGCGTTAGACGTTTTAACTCCCGTCGATATGGTAGTCGATGCGGAAGTATTTTCGAAATAGATCATATACACTACGCTGGCAATCAGGATTGCCCCCAATAATTTACGAAACAACGCAGCCCGTGTTTTAAAAAAGATAAAAGTACTCATTATTTTTTTCCCATAGAGGGAAAGAATAAACAGGGGAATGACAGCCCCTAAAGCAAAAGCCAGCAGCGTGAAAAAACTCAGCAGAGTCGTTTTTTGCACCACCGTCTGTACAATAATTGCAGCCAAAATAGGGCCCGCACAGGGAGTCCAAATAATGGCAATTAATCCTCCCAAAAGAATTCCATTGAAAAAGCCTCCTTCAGCCTTATTCAAAGAAGAAAAAATCGAGCCAACCTGAGCAAGCTTTTGAGTTATCCTGCTGAATTGTTCAGTTAAGTAATCAGAAAGCATAATCAAACCAAAGAGCAGCAGAAAAATATAGCCCATGCTGCGTATGACCTCAAAATTAATTCCTAAATAATTTACTAATTGACGAGAGAAAAAAATTAATAGGGCAAAAAAGAAAGTAAAACCTATGATCATACCAATAGGCCGCTTTTTAGAACCTGTTAATGAAGCAGCAAGAAATACCGGTAAAATGGGTAAAATACATGGGGAAATAATTAAACCAAATCCCTCAATAAAACCTAAAAATATAGTGACAAAATTTGAGTCCATAAAAGTTATCCTGAAGCAGTTTACTTTTTCATAATCGAGATCGACTGCTTTGGGTTGGGTAAGTAGCCCTGCTCCCTGAGCAGGCTGGCTCCATCCTCAACTTTATGCCCATAGGATTATGGGTTACTGATTGAAATCTGCTCTTGCTCGTCTTCATTGTTGCTTCTTCCATCCGTTTCTTTATGTATGTGCAGTGCGTCTTTAATCTCATGGGAGGCGTCTATGGTGCTGCCGGGCTTATCATTCACCACTAAACTATGGCGTTCTTGTGGCTGCGTTCTAGCCCAGGAAGATGGCTCATGCTTTTGTTGTTGTGCTATTTTCCTTAAAGCATCGTCGAAGCGTTCAGATAATCTATTATACGTTACCTCACCTTTTTGAATTTTGTTGCATTCCGAATAGGCTGTCCAATTTAGTTTATCACTCACATTCTTTGCAAATTCATATTGCTTTGCGTATGCCTCCATTCCCTGGGGGATAGTCATTTCTTTTATATTTGCAGCACCATTTTTCATTAGGGCCATATCGGCTTTGGCATCAGCATAGGAATATGACTTCTCAGTTACATTATTTAAAAACAACTCCAACCGGTTTCGTGCACCTTCGTACACTTGGACTTCTTGCCTCATTTTCGCCAAAGCCTCTTGAAGCGGTTTTTCTTTGGCATCCGGGTTAACCAAATTAGAAATCGTTTCTTTGACTTTTCCCCATAAGCCTTTAACGCCGTCAACCACACTTTTGGCTGCTTGAGCCACTTTATCAAATAAAGCCTCAAAAAAGGATTGATTCTTTTGTTTAAACTCTTTATCAATTGCTTCTGGCGTAAACTGATGCTCCATACTTTTCTCATCAGAATCAAGTACTTTGTAACTATTTACCCCGTTAATATAACCTTGAGCCAGTTTCTTAATTTCAGGGGATTCTGTGGGTGAATCCACTACTGCTTGCGCTTCAGCCAATTTCTTTGCAATTTGTCTTGGAGCACCTTTCCCACATGAAGTATCCAAATTATTAACATTTTCAAACTGACTTTGATAGGGATCATGCCCATGGTTATAGCCAATTGTGTATCCATTTTTCTCGCTGGGACGAGCATCTTCTGTATCCGCCATTGCTGACCATCGATTCCAGATAAGATTGACTAAAGGTGATGCCGCCATTTCTTGAGGAGTTAAATTCTCTAATATTCCAATGTTGGACGTATCACATAGTTCGTTAATGCGATTTTCTGCAACAGCCTGGCTAAATTTAACATTTATCTTATCAATGGTCGCGGCTAATGCCTCTTTGGTTGAATCGTCATAAACCACCCCTAGCTTGTTAGCCACATGTTGAATAATCTCAAAACGCACTGGGGCATGTGTAAATAAGTTAATTCCATCATCACTTAAAGTATAATCAATGACTTTTAAGGTAGGTTTATAGACCTTCTCGACCATCTCAGTGATAGCAGACTCTTGAACTATGCCCTCGTCAACCAACAATTTCAAACCTAAGAAAGATAGTTTATCTGGATCAGAAACATCCCCTCTTGCTTTGAGTCCCCGCTCCTTAAGTAGATTCTCATATGCTGTAACAAACTCATTACTATGGTTAGAAATAGTAATATTTATTTTAACGCCATTATCACTTAATAACTCCAAGAAACGCAGGGTAAAATAGTCATTACTGCCTCGGTCAGCAAGTTCATCACCAATAAGCCGGACCACTGCTTTTTTATCTTTAACTTCAATTTGTCCTAAAAACTGATGAAACTCGTCAACCAGACCCGGTAATATTTTCTTACTATCGTTTATTTTTTGCCTTTCTTCAGAAATTTTTTGCTCATTACCAACTATAAATCCTTTCAATTGCTCAGGATTTATAGAGGCTAGCTCCTTATCCTCCTCTGGTGTTCGCTCTGCCTTAACGGTTAATTCTGCATGCCGATCTAGATTTTTCCGATGGCGACCCATTAGGTCTTGTTGTGATTTTATTGTGAATTCGCTATTTTTTATAACTTCAACCGCAGCACCCATTTTATCGTATAAATCAACGAAATTAGCAAAGCTTTGCTCAGGGTTTTCTACACCGGCTTTAAATTTAACAACATCATGACGTAAGGCAAAATGGAGTAATTTAACCGCATTTCCATGGAGATCGCCAATAGTTACAGAGCCCGAATTTCCTTCAAACTCTTTTGGATATTGATAAATATCTACCGTTTTTTGAATAACACGATGGGTCATGGCAATTCCATTAAACAAAAACAATTATGAGTTAATTATAGACATTTTTTCCCTTTCGAAATGCAGATTGGAATATATCACTATTGACCTCATGGCGATAATGGCTAAAATTCAAGATTGGTTTAAGTCGGATTATCAATTATGGACGATATATGATTCAAGTTATACGATTTTATTTAGTGTTAGTTTTATTTTTCTTATTTAATCAAGCTCATGCAGCACCACCCTCAATTGCCCGCTATGCGCTGGTTGGCACCACACGAGAGGGCACAGTCGCGGCATTTATGCTGACCCATTTCGGCCCCTCCTCACATGCTCCTTTTGCAAGCTTAATTATTAAAAAAGCAGGAGTAGAAGAGCCATTGTTCCAAGATGGTGCTTATCGTATGGATGGGGATGAAAAAGAACTTGCCGATCTGGTCGACCACCTTCTGGAAAAAAACCGTACTGTTTTAAAAGAATATGAGATTGATCTAGAAAATCAATACATCTCTGAAGCACATATGGCAATTACTGATAATCGACCAGAGTCGGTGGCCGGTTGGGTTGATATTATCAATGGGGGTACAAAAAAATTCATGGTAAAAAGTATTCCCTCTGAATATTGCTCAGAGAATCCAAATTCAATTGATCTGGAATTTTGGTTCAATGGCGTCAACAAATTAACTTTAAAACAAAAACCAGACTCCTGCTGGGATAATGGCTTTTCTATTCGCAATATCTATCAAACTCAAAAAGCGTTGTGGTTTATTATCAATAAGCATGAAATCGGCTTAGCCAGCCAAAATGTGTATTTCGTGGATATTGCCGGGATTGCTTTGCGGTAATAAACGATGTCATCCTGAAGTATTGTGATGAAGGACCTCCTTAATAGGGTACATGCTAATCCATAGCGGCAATGCCACATTGGGGAGGTGTTCAGGATGACATAGCTTTACATTTTCACTTAAAAAGTATAAAACCCCTCACACTCTTCCCAAGGCAAATCCTCACGAGAACAGTCTTTCACAATAGCCAAGCGTGGCCCTTGTTGCAGCCAAAGATACAACTGTTCCAATTTTTCCTGTGATCCGCAAGCAAAAACCTCAACTCGACCATCAGGCAAATTGCGAGCCCAGCCATTAACTCCTAATTGTAGGGCTTGTTCTTTCGTCGAGAAACGATACCAAACCCCTTGCACCTTACCTGAAATAAAACAACGCATGCAGGATTGATTATTCATAAAAGATTCTTATTGGTTTTATCTATAATACAGTTTATCTTATCTAAAGGAAGAAAGGAGATCAAAATGGCTATTTGGTTTAAAGAAGTTTCTCTCGAAAAGCTGAATGAGTTTGGGAAAAATACCATGTCTGAATTTCTTGGTATTCAATTCGTCGAAATAGGCGATAATTTTTTAAAAGCTACCATGCCGGTAACTGAACGGACCAAACAACCGCTCGGCCTTCTGCATGGGGGAGCCAATGTTGCCTTAGCTGAAACCATTGCCAGTACTGCCGCGAATGGGGTTGTGGACTTACAACACTATTACTGTGTTGGCCTAGAAATCAATGCCAATCATTTGCGTGCGGTTAAAGAAGGCATCGTCACAGCAGTAACCACCCCAATCCATATCGGCAAAACAACTCAAGTTTGGGAAGTTATTATTTCTAACGAAGCAGGGAAAAAAACTTGTATTGTTCGTATGACTGCAGCGGTTATAGCTCGGTAATCAACCGTACAAATAGATGTGAGGTGTAAGATGCAGCAAAAACAAGACCTAAATAGTTTTTTTAAGCTCCTGCTCCTTGGTGATCGTGCCGTTGGAAAAACAACTTTATTGCAAAAGTTTGTCGAGGAACTTGACCCTGACTGCTATTATGCAACCTGCGGCGTTGATCAAAAAGTACGTTCTCTTTTTCTTTTTAACACGCAGCTTGATTTAAGAATTTGGGATGCCGGAGGAGACCCTGGCCTTTGGCATTTGGTTAAAAGATACCTTCCGGATACCAATGGCGCCCTAGTCTGCTTTGATGTAACCAATCCATTTTCATTGATCAGAGTAAGCAACTACGTCGAAAAGCTGCGGGAAGCACAACCGAACCTCCCTATCATGCTCATAGCATGTAAATCAGATTTAACACAAAAGCGCAGGGTCTCAGAGGAACAAGCTCAACAGCAGGCTCAAAAGTTAAATATTGCGTATTTAGAAACATCGGGACTAAAAAAAAGGAATGTTGATGCGGCATTCATACAAATCACCCAACGCATGTACTTTGCGCGCATCCTCAATACTATTCGCCCTACCTTAGAAAAGTATTTCAATGATTACTCTAATAATCCTCCAATTCCAATTTCCAAAAAAGAAACGGCATTACAAGAGAAATATAAGTGCCTATTAGAAGAATTGCTACGCGCTACAAGCCTAGACGAACTAAGTGATTTTTATCAAAAAACATCCACCATAATAAGCCATGCCGATGTTCTTTATGCAAGAAAACACCCTATTTGGAATGCAATAACAATGAGCCCCCTATCCGCTGCGCTAAGAAAAACATTAGCAGCTTTAGATTCATTACAAAAAAATCTCAAAGCCGATCTTTATTTAGAGTCCTCTAATGAAACTGTCTTAAGCATGTAAAGCTAATTTTTGAGCACCAGCCGATGCAGGCTGCCAAGTCGAGCATTGCAGTTGGGCAAACTGCATTTGCTGGGCTTTACAGCCCACTGCGTGGTATAACATGGAGAACGCAACTGTTTACGCGAATCCCAAGGCTTACTGCTTCCTTCCGTCGCCAGATGTATACTCAGCCAGAATACCTAACTCAGCCATTGAAGCAGATGAAGGGACACTAATAAGCATAAAAAAACACTATCAAGAACAATCTGAGATTGCTGATCGAGTGATAGGAGAATTAAAAAATAAACTACTATCAACTCCTGGGCGGAATATGGCTTCGGTGGTAAAACACTCTAGATAGAAAAGCTTACTCATGACAACACGCGTATTCAAGTTCATAACCTAGTTCCCAGCGCAGTTGCAGATGAGATGAGATGAGATGAGATGAGATGAGATGAGATGAGATGCAATTTATCAAAGACCAAGAAAAATTCAAACGTGAATGCTACTTGATCAATCAACTACATAAATATTTCGTCGAAAGAATACGACAAGCAAAAAGCACTCAAGAAATAACAGATCTTAGGAAATTCCACGAAGACTCCTTAGGTATCCTCTTTAATGGTCACAATACAAATAAGCAAACTGCTCAATTAAAAGAGTTAGCTCACGCTATATTCTCACCAGAAGATAAAATATTTAAGTTTCTAAGCAATCTTACAGGAGCACGAATTGCTCATGGAATATATTCTACCTTGGGTATATTCTCAAAAACAGCCCGTGACATTTCTAAACGTATTGACGAGCCTACCGGCGAAACTTTAGAACAAGGTGTAGGCAATAAGTGTGATTGTTGGGCTTTGCAGGGAACCAACCTGCAAATTACTCACTTATCGACTAGCCTCCAATCAACATAGATAGCTTAAGCATCTTAAGAAGTTCACTGGTCCCTCAAAAAAACATGAAGGCCCGGTATAAAATCCTGTTTTTTTTCTCCAAAATGAGCAATACTTGCTTCTGAATTCATCCCCCATAAAATTATGATCAAAATAAGACCTTTTCTAAAGTGGGCAGGTAGTAAATATAATTGTCTGGATAAAATTATCCCCTTTCTGCCTGCGGGCCAGCGTTTAATTGAACCTTTTGCCGGCTCAGGGGTTATTTTTATGAATACGGCTTACTCGTCTTATTTGTTAGCAGAAAGTAATTTGGACTTAGTACATCTTTTTACTTATCTGCAACAGGAGGGTGATGAGTTTATTGAGCAGTGCCGTAGCTATTTTACCCCTGAATTTAATTGCAAAGAGAAATATTATCCTTTTCGCAGCGAGTTTAATCAGGCGCCCTATACTTCTCAAAGAGCAGCCTTATTCCTATATCTAAACCGCCATGGTTATAATGGCTTATGCCGCTATAACTCTCAAGGCATATATAATGTTCCCTTTGGACTTTATACAAGACCGTATTTTCCTTATAAAGAAATGCAATTGTTCCATGAAAAATGCCAAAGCACTCAATTTATTCATCAAGATTTCAGAAAGACTTTTGAGCAAGCTGAACGAGGTGATGTAATTTATTGCGATCCACCTTATGTGCCGCTCTCAGAAAAAACAAAGCTCCTACCTTATAACCAAAAACTATTTACTACAGAAGATCAGATTGAGCTGACTGAGTTAGCCAAAGAAACGGCAGCGAAAGGTATTCCGGTTATCTTATCAAATCATGATACTGAATTTACCCGCTATCATTACAGCAAAGCAAAAATTAAAAGTTTCCCTGTATCACGGTATATCAATTGTCGGACGGATTTACGTCGACCGGTTAAAGAGTTATTGGCTATTTTTAGTTGAGGTAATAAAGAAAACCTGGTTGGAAGCAACCAGGTTTCGCTTTTTAATTTGGGGAATGATCTTTAATAAAAAAGGCAAGAATTGTAACTAATAAAAGAGAAATAGGTAATATCGATAAGGCAACCTGATAATCCACAACGGTGTAAATATGCTCGCCCCCTACGATACCACTGTCACCAAAAGTATCTAGTAACTTACCTACTAAAGGTTGGAAAACAACCCCCCCTAACGTCACAATCATATTAGTCGCAGCAAAAACCGTACCTGACAACTTGGCCCCACTGCACTCTTTAGCCATAATAAATACAATGATTTCTGTAGCACTAAATACACCGTACAAAAACAATAGAATATTAAGTGACTTATAAGATAATCCTGGCATATATAATACTAAGCTAATACAAATTAATGAAAGAATAGCACCCACAACCAAAGGTAATAATCTTCTCCCCGTACGGTCAGAAAGATATCCAGCTATAGGGGCACCTACAGCCCAACCTAAGAATACAGCCGATACTGTTCTAGCGGCCTCAACCTTAGTTAAGTGATGTGCCTGTTCTAAATAGGTCTTACCCCACAACTCCCCAAACACCGATAAGGAAGTATAAAGACAAGCTCCTACAAAACCGATTAACCACACCTCTGGAGCCATTAAAACTTTAAGAACATTATGGAAAAACTCAGGTAAGGGATGTTTATTGGATTGATGACCTGTAGGTCCATCACGTACCACTAGCAACATCAAAACACTCAAGCCAGAACCAATGAGGGCAATGAACAATAATACTTGTTCCCAACCAACACGTTGAGACCATTCAGTGATTTTTACTTCACCATAAACCAGCCCTAACATTCCTAAAGTAGTCATTAAACCAGCAACAAGCGAAAAATAACGTCTAGGTAGCCAATGCAATGCTAAAGATAAAACCCCAACGAAAGCAAAGGATGAGCCAAACCCTACTAAAAAGCGGCCGGCCCCCACTAAAAACATGGATGATGTTAAGGTGAACATCCATGAGCCTACAGTACAACAAATACATGCAAAGGTAAGTAATCGTCTAGGCCCATATCTATCCATAAGCATCCCTACTGGCATTTGCATTGGTGAATATGCAAAATAGTAGAGCGCTGATATTTGGCCAAATGTTGTTGCAGAAATATGCCCCAGAGCAATACTGAGCTCCGCCTGCAGCACACCTGGTATAATACGCAGGATAAACTCATAACAATAGAACACTGCCCCAACAAAGCAGATGAGCGAACCAAATATCAATTGTTTTTTAGCATTCATATTTATTTATCTACTAGAGCGTAAGTTTCTCGTAAAAAGAACGTTAATATGGCCGCAATAAATATACCTAGGGGTATAATAGATAGTGCGAACTGATAATCAGCCACAGTGTACAACTTATGGACGTTTTCTACAATAGCTCCAGTCGCTTCGCTTCGTGCTGAAAAACTAAAATCTAATAAATGTCCAACCAATGGTTGCAACAACATTGCGCCTAACATAACGATCATATTAGTAATTGCCATTGCAGTACCAGCAGCCTCACCAGGACTTAATTCGCGACCCACAGCAAATACAATTGCTTGCGCACTATACAATAAACCCAATAAAAACATTAAGATTTGTACATTGGTTTCCGTTAAACCAGGAACATACAAAATAATTAACATCATGATCATGGCACCAGTAGCACCAACGAGCATGGGAAACTTTCTACGCTCGAAACGATCCGAAATATAACCCATCAATGGGGCGCCTAAGGTAAAACCTAGGAACAGCAATGAGTTGGCAAGTCCTGCTGCGTGAGCTGATAAGCCGTGAGCATGTTTTAAATAAGGAATACCCCATAATTCAGCAAAAACGGTTGTTGGCAAATAAACCAAACAGCCATACATGCCATTAACCCAAATTTGCTTGTTACGGGCAATAATTGCTAAATCGGCTAAACCTTTTTTGAAGGAAGAAACCGTGCCACTTTGTCTATGACGTCCTTTCTTATCTTGAAGGCCCGCCCATAAGATAAATGTCAAAACAATACCGAAAGCAGCAGTGGTATTAAGCGTTCTAACCCAACCTAACTTTTCTACAAAAATTTCTAAGAAGTTATCACCGAGCATCGCACCTATAGTACCTAATGCTGCAGTCATTCCAGAAACCATAGCCAAACGGTTTTCTGGTAACCAAATCGTCGCAAGCTTTAATACACCAACGAAGGCAAATGCCGAACCTAGACCAACTAAAAAACGTCCCGAAGCAGCCACCCAAAAATTTGCAGTTCCTGTAAACAAGAAGGTACCGAGCACACAAATAACACATGCAAGAGTTAATAGACGACGTGGACCATAACGGTCAAGCAACAAACCTACCGGTAATTGCATGGGAACATAGGCATAATAATAGATGGAAGAAATGTGCCCAAAGCCAGTTGCAGATAAATCAAAGTGGGTCCGCAAAGCCGGTTCCATCGCACTAGGTGCAATTCTTAGTAAATATTCATAACTGTAGAATATTGCCCCAAGAGCACAAATAAACCACCCCATTAGGGTGTAATTCTTACGATTCTCAGAAAGCAAAGTCATCTCCTTAACTATTGGGTTAAGTAAAAGCGTGCGCCAGAGCGATCACGCTTTTCTTTGTATTAACTCCAAGGTTTTATCCAAGGTACAGCAAAGCACTTCATTGATTAGGCAGAACGCTTCATCCTGTAAATCTCATACTGCAGCCCAGGATAACTACCGAGAAGTTACCGTTATTTTAAATAATGATTATTTTGGCTCACGCCGCTAGCAATTGCCGCTTTAGCAACAGCTGCAGGAACCCGCTCTTTTAAGCGAGGGTCAATGGGCTTGGGAATAATGTAATTAGGCCCAAACTCCCAATCTGTAACGCCTGGGTAATTATCCTTCACTACCTGGGGAACCGGCTCATGCACCAATTGGCGTATTGCTTCAACTGCTGCAATTTGCATGGCTTGGTTAATGCATGTTGCGCGCACATCCAGTGCACCACGGAAAATATATGGAAAACATAACACATTATTTACCTGATTAGGATAGTCACTACGACCTGTTGCAATGATTACATCATTACGAACTTGATAAGCAACCTCCGGTCTTATTTCCGGATCAGGATTGGATAACGCAAAAATAACAGCATTAGGCGCCATTAAATTTAATAAATCTGCATCTAATAAATTAGGCTTGGCAACGCCGATGAACACATCTGCATCAACCAAAGCATCAGCTAAAGTACGGGATGATGTAGTACGGGAAAAAGCAAACTTATAAGGATTAAGATCGGTACGCTCTGAATGAATAACGCCTTTAGTATCCAAAAGCGTCATGTTCTCTTTATTTGCTCCCAAAGCAGCAAGTAAACGCATGGATGCAATACCTGCAGCCCCTGCTCCAATACATACAATTTTTGCATCAGACAAAGTTTTCTTTTGTAAATCTAAGGCATTTAACAAACCTGCAGCAACAACAATGGCTGTGCCATGCTGATCATCATGGAATACAGGGATACTTAATTGTTCTATTAACGCTTGTTCAATTTCAAAGCACTCTGGCGCTTTAAGATCTTCTAAGTTAATTCCACCAAAGGTAGGAGCAATATTTTTGGCAGTAGTAATAAATGCTTGCGGGTCATGGGCATCAATTTCAATATCAAACACATCGATATCAGCAAACCGCTTAAATAAAACCGCCTTGCCTTCCATAACCGGCTTACTGGCAAGAGGCCCGAGGTCACCCAAACCAAGTACCGCGGTACCATTAGTCATTACAGCTACTAAATTACCTTTGTTAGTATAGCGATAAGCATTTTCAGGATTTTCTGCTATGGCCAATACAGGAGCTGCAACGCCCGGGGTATAGGCCAAAGATAAATCATGCTGAGAGTTAGTTGGCTTAGTAAGGTGAACACTGAGCTTTCCTGGAATGGGGAACTCGTGATAATCCAATGCTGACTGTTTTAAAACTTCATTATCCAAGGTACTTACTCTCTTAAATAAAAACCAATACAAAATAGGGCTTGCTCACCCTCCAATCATCATCGATCTGTCGCGACTAATCCGGAAGAGGAGTTAAAGTAGCAATGCTAGCTACCAAACATCTAATTTCCGGGGAGGAAGTCGCGGAGAAAACACGAATTGAGAGGAGATTTGAGCGTCAATGCCCTGGCAACTTAGTAAAAAACTACCATGATGATAATAATTTTTCAATAAGTTAATTAAATGCGCGCAAAAATGCGCGCTTCACAACTATTCTTTTGATGCAGCGGCAGCAGCACGTTGACTGTAACGATCACGGAACTTCTGAACACGACCACCAGTATCAACTAATTTTTGCTTTCCAGTATAGAAAGGATGGCATTGTGAACATACTTCAATATTTAAATCTTTACATAAAGTTGAACGAGTTTCAAAGGTCTCGCCACAGCTACAAGTAACCTTAACAACTTCATAATTTGGATGAATCGTTGCTTTCATAACACTACTCTCTTATAGTTCAAATGAATATCGCCACCTGGACCCTATTGCCAAGCACCATATTCTATACAAATGACGCGAAACAATAGCAGAAAAATTTCTGTAAAGCAATTTTTTCTAGTATTGGCTCGCATGGGGACTGTGCCCAATCTTTTACTATAGCACAGAAATTTATTTTTGTTGTAGGCCCGTCATTCTGCGGAAGCTACGACGAAAGATGACGTACTATTCGCCAGCGTATTATTGGTCAACGTCCCCCACTACCTCCAACTCAACCCACACTGGCGCATGATCCGATGGTCTTTCTGACTTACGCGGCTCAACATCAATATTCGAACTACGACACAAAGCATTCAACCCCTGATTTAACAACACATGGTCAATACGTAAGCCTCTATTGCGTCGAAAACCCGCGGCACGATAATCCCACCAGCTAAATGTTTTTTCAGGCTGTTCAAAATTCCTAAAACTGTCATGTAAGCCAAGTTGTAACAATCCAGCAAAAGCTTCTCGTTCAGGCGGACTTACCAATACACAGCCTTCCCATTCTGCAGGATCATGTACATCTCGATCTTCAGGGGCAATATTAAAATCCCCAACTACTGCAACTTGCGTATAAATACTCAATTGTTGCTGGATAAAAAGGGTTACTTTCTGTAACCAATTTAATTTATATTCGTATTTATCCGAAGTAAGCTCAGAACCATTTGGAACATACAAATTAATTAAGCGTATCCCTGCAACCGTTACGGCCAGAATACGTCGCTGAGGATCATCTAAATCTGGAATATCCGTTAGTACCTCAGTAATAGGATAACGACTGATTACGGCAACACCGTTATACGTTTTCTGGCCCGCATATACCACATGGTAACCCATTTCGGTAAATGCAGACTCAGGGAAGTTTTCATCAATTAATTTGGTTTCCTGTACAGCAAGAACATCCATTTGTGTCGAATCCATCCAGGCCAGTACCTGCTCTAACCTGATTTTTAATGAGTTGACATTCCAACTGGCTAATTTAAGCATACCAATCCCCTTTGTATTCAATCATAAATGGTGCATGATCGGACAAACGAGCTTCGCGAAATATGCAGCTATCCACCACACTTTCAGTTAAACCAGGAGTAATAACCTGATAATCGATTCTCCATCCTACATTTTTTTCCCAAGCTCTACTGCGATAAGACCACCACGTGTACTGTTCTTCTTCTTGATTATGTACCCGAAAAGCATCAATAAAGCCCATCGAACCAAATAACTCATCCATCCAGGCACGTTCCTCTGGTAAAAATCCGGAGTTTTTCTGGTTAGAGCGCCAGTTTTTTAAATCAATTTTCTTATGAGCGATATTATAATCCCCGCAAATAATCAATTCGCGCCCTTCGTTCTTTAATTGCATTAAATGCTTTGCAAATTGCTCCAGAAAGGCATATTTAACTTCCTGACGTCCATCACCACTGGTTCCCGAAGGTAAATAAAGCGAAATAACGCTTAATTTAGGATAATCAAATTGAATGTAACGCCCTTCGTTATCGCAATAATCATACCCAATACCTTTGACAACGCGAATGGGCTTATGACGTGCATAAATCGCCACCCCACTATAGCCTTTCTTTTGCGCTGAATAATAATCACAGAAATAGTCACGAGGGAAGAACAATTCTTCAGGTACTAGTTGTTCTGTATGAGCTTTAGTTTCTTGAATGCAGACAAAATCAGCATTTTGAGCAGCCAACCACTCATAAAACCCATTGCGTGCAGCAGCACGAATACCATTGGCATTAAAACAAATTACTTTCATCTTATTTACCCATTTTAAGAGCGGCATGTGCCAAGCGCTCGCCTAAATTCTTAGCCAGCATGATTTCATCCCCACTTAGAGTACGATTATTAGCCACACCAGAAACATGTGTTACTCCATAAGGCGTTCCACCAGTTGTTGTATCATTTAAGGATGGCTCAGAATAAGGTACTCCTAAAAGAACCATTCCCTGATGTAATAAGGGTAGCATCATACTTAATAAGGTGCTTTCCTGCCCCCCGTGCATGCTTGCCGAGGAAGAAAAAACACAAGCAGGTTTATCAATTAAGTCTCCGGCTAGCCATAAAGCAGAAGTGCCATCGAGAAAATATTTCAAGGGAGCGGCCATATTCCCAAAACGAGTGGGACTACCTAAAGCCAATCCCTGACAATGGCGCAGATCATCTAAAGTTGCATAAGGGGCCCCACTATCAGGAACCGAACTGTCTACTGCTTCACAGGTAGTGGAAACTGGAGGTACTGTGCGCAAGCGCGCTTCCATTCCAATAACTCGCTCTACCCCTCGGGCAATATATTGAGCTAACTGAGCCACGGAGCCAGTTCTTGAATAGTACAATATGAGAATATAAGGATTAGACATCAATAACTCCATGATTTTCTTCTAGGAGATGGATCATACATTAGAATGGAAATGAGTAAACTATAGAATTGCAGCCAGATGCTTGCAACTGATGGGATTTACTAAAAGAAAATTATGGCGAAAGGTGTAGCAGGGTCGAAAAGCCTAACAAACACAGTTTGAGCAACTCACAATGCTGGGCTTAACAGCCCAGCCTATATTAAGCCACGCTAGAACGAAAACGGATGGAAATTTAAAGGATATAACGTGCTAAATCTTCATCTGCAACTAATTGGCCCAAGTTCTTATCAACATAGGCTTTATCCACGTGGACAGACTCGCCTGATTTGTCAGTAGCTTCAAAAGAAACCACTTCTAATAAACGTTCCATAACCGTATATAAACGACGTGCGCCAATATTTTCCATGCGCTCATTGACCTGCCACGCAACCTCGGCAATGCGTCGAATCCCAGACTCATCAAAGCTCAAAGTTAGCCCTTCTGTTGCCATCAGTGCCGTATATTGTAAGGTTAATGAGGCGGTTGGTTCGGTAAGAATACGCACAAAATCATCCACCGATAAGGCAGAAAGCTCCACACGAATCGGTAAACGCCCCTGTAATTCAGCAATTAAATCAGAAGGTTTTGCTACATGAAACGCACCGGACGCAATGAAAAGAATATGATCAGATTTAATCATTCCGTATTTAGTAGATACTGTGGTTCCCTCTACTAAGGGTAGGAGATCTCTTTGCACCCCTTCACGAGAAACATCTCCACCACCACTTTCTGAACGCTTGGCAACTTTATCCAACTCATCGATAAAGACAATCCCATTTTGTTCTACGCTTTCAATAGCGCGAATTTTGATATCATCTTCATTAATTAATTTGGTTGCTTCTTCTTCACGTAAAAGTTTCATCGCCTTAGCAATCATCATTTTACGTGTTTTGGTGCGATGGGTTCCTACTTGTTGGAACATCGACTGCAACTGGCTTGTCATTTCTTCCATACCTGGAGGTGCCATAATTTCAATACCAACAGGAGTTGCAGATACTTCAATTTCAATTTCATTTTCATCCAATAAGCCTTCCCGTAATTGCTTACGGAATACTTGTCGGGCAGTACTGTCTTTTTCACTAGACGTTAAACTCCCGCGAGCAGGTGGCAATAGAACATCAAGAATGCGTTCTTCGGCTGCCTCTTCAGCCAAGTGCTCGACTTTTTTCATTGCTAATTCACGTTCTTGCTTAATCGCAATATCCGCCAAATCACGCAAAATTGAATCGACGTCGCGGCCAACATAGCCTACCTCAGTAAACTTAGTCGCCTCAACTTTAATAAAAGGTGCATGAGCTAATTTAGCCAACCGTCGAGCGATTTCTGTTTTTCCTACACCAGTAGGGCCAATCATCAAAATGTTTTTCGGCATGATTTCATTACGCAAAGCAGCATCGTGAATCTTCATACGTCGCCAACGGTTTCTTAATGCAATAGCTACCGCTCTTTTGGCATCATCTTGCCCAATAATGTGTTTATCTAATTCTTGAACGATCTCACGTGGAGTCATTACCATACTATTATTTGCTGACATTGTTTAACTCTTCTATGGTTAAATTGTTGTTGGTATAAATACAAATCTCACCGGCAATAGTCAGTGCTTTACGAACTATGTCTACAGCGGATAACTCAGTATTTTGCATCAAGGCGCGCGCGGCAGCTTGGGCAAATGGGCCACCAGAACCAATCGCAATCAAACTTTCTTCAGGCTCAATGACATCACCATTACCCGTAATAATCAAAGAAGACTTACTATCAGCAACTGCAAGCACCGCCTCAAGACGGCGTAACATTCTATCGGTTCGCCAATCTTTAGCTAATTCAACCGCGGCACGTACCAGATGGCCTTGATGCATCTCCAACTTACTTTCAAAACGTTCAAAAAGAGTAAATGCGTCCGCCGTGCCTCCAGCAAAACCAGCAATCACCTGATCTTTATAGAGACGGCGAACCTTACGCGCATTCCCTTTCATCACTGTATTACCTAAGGTAACCTGACCATCGCCACCGATAACGACCTGGTTGCCACGCCTTACGGAAAGAATGGTTGTCCCACGAAACTGTTCCAAAATAAAATCCTCGAATTTAGGTTAACTATACGTTGGCATGTCATTCCAACTGTTCAATTACCCCTAGTTTTCACTTGACATCAGAAAGCCGAATTACCACGACTTGACCGCCGTATCCAGCGGTATCTCACTTCGGACTCCGACTTATGGATACCGCGGTCAAACTGCGGTAATTCGAGAGTAGTGTTCGTCAACTAAACTTAAGGCTAATTGAAAGTTCCCGCTAATGCGGGAATGACAAAAATACTTAAGACCTACATGGGGATGAAAAATAAAAAAACAATAGGGTCAAATTAAAAAAGATAGGCCATGAGATAAGCTATTTAATCCCAGATGTTGGGCAATACTCTGTCCAATGTCTGCAAAAGTATCTCGACGACCAATAGAACGCCCTTTTAAGCTAGGCCCATAAACCAGAACAGGAATATGTTCTCGAGTATGATCAGAACCGGGGCGCGTTGGATCACAGCCATGATCAGCAGCAATAATGACTAAATCATCAGGTTGTAATAAAGCATCTAATTCTGGCAAGCGTGCATCAAACTCTTCAAGGGCATGCGCATAACCAATCACATCACGGCGATGGCCATATGAAGAATCAAAATCGACAAAGTTTGTAAAAACTAGACTGCCTTGAGGTGCTGTTTTCATCGCCTCTAAAGTTGCATCAAATAAGGCCATGTTGCCATCTGCCTTAATTGTTTGTGTTATGCCCTGATGGGCATAAATATCCGCGATTTTGCCTATGGCAATAACCTCTCGGCCTGCATCTTTTAAATGATCAAGTAAGGTTTTTGCAGGAGGTAGGGTTGCATAATCTTTGCGATTTCCAGTACGTTTAAAGGAGCCAGGTTTGCCAATAAAAGGACGCGCAATAACACGACCAATTTGATATTCATCAACTAGTTCTCGAGCAATTTCACAAATATCATACAAACGCTCTAAACCAAAACTTTCTTCATGAGCTGCAATTTGAAACACACTGTCGGCAGAGGTATACACGATAGGTTTACCCGTACGCATATGCTCTTCACCAAGTTCATCAAGAATAGTAGTTCCAGATGCATGCTTCTCGCCCAAAACCCCTGGAAGACCTGTACGTTGAAGAAATGTATCAATTAATTTTTTAGGGAAGCAAGAGGACTGTTCAGGAAAATAACCCCACTCAAAAGTTACGGGAACACCCGCAATTTCCCAATGTCCACTTGGAGTATCTTTACCTAAGCTTTGCTCAACAGCATAGCCATAATAGCCAATTGGATCTGCAAACGTAGATAACTCAACAAATCTTAATCCAGAACTGGCAAGCGCCGCATGATAAAGACCTAATTTAGCTAAGTTGGGCAAAGTTAATGGGCCTTGACGTAAACCCGCTTTATCGCCCCCACCCTGCTCACATACCTCGTGAATATGTACAAAGGTATTTGCACCTTCATCACCATAACGTGCGGCATCAAGGCTTGCACCAATACCAAAAGAATCCATGAGTAAAATACAAACTCGTCCAGTCATGCTTATTCCTCAATTTGTTGACAACGTGTTTCTTTTAAACCAAATAGCATGAGAAATGCAATTAATAAACCAATTGGTAAAATAATTGCCGCATGTTGATAGGCATCTAATAAATAAACTGGGGTACCATTAACCAGATGCATGCCACTATGATTGGTTAATAAATAGCTAAAAATGTTTTGATAAACAATGTAACCGCCTTGAGTCAAAATGGAAACCACACTCACGGCCGTTGCAGTCATTGCTGGGGAACTGCTTTCTGCAACTAAGGCATAGCTAATTACTTGAGCTGAGGTAAATAATCCCAGTAAGAAAAATAAGACGATCATCACACCAAAAGATACAGGGACGTAAAGAATAGCTAATAAAGTTAATAAGGATACCAGGACACCAACTTTCATAGGCATAACTCGTAATCCAATTTTATCAGAGATCCATCCAACTAAAGGAGAACCAATAATCGCACCTAAAAAAAGCATTCCATTGATTACTGAAGCTTCTTCTGCATTAATTTCCAGACGTTGCTGCAGATATAAAGAGCCCATCATCGCCCCAAATACAGCAATCGCCATGTTCATAAGGCTTGCATAAAATGCAGCACGGATATACTGAGGATTAAAATAAGCTTTCTTGGCTGCGGTTAATACATCAAGTGCAGGAACAGCCTTTTTAACGGCTACCTGTGGTCTTTCTTTGATCCAAAAAAACATCACAACAAGCATTGCAAATCCTAAAATCCCTACATCCTGCACCGCCTGACGCCATCCAACCATACTTACCAATTTGGTTAAAGGATACTGAGCTAACATGCCACCAGCCATCGCCATAGTCACAATAGCTCCCGTTACTAAAGCCATTCGCTTAGGAGGAAACCAGTGGGATGCCAAACGAACCGGACCTAAAAAGCAAAAAGCACTACCCATACCGGTAATAAAACGGGAAAACAATGCAATTGCAAATGAATGAGAGTGAGCTAATAAAAAAGTACTCGCTACACATAAGAACATGGCGATGAGTAGGGTATTTTTAATTGAAAATCGGTCTAGGACTATTCCGGCAACAAAAAGAAAGAGCACATTCGATACATAGTAGATGCTGGATAACCAAGCCATTTTATCGGCCTGAATTTGGTAATCTTGCATGATGTTTGCAGCGATGGAGGCAAACATGTTTCCTTGGATAAATTCATAAAAAAAGAATAACGTGGCAGCAAAACATACCATCCAGGGTAAATATGATGATTTTACGTCCTCATATCCTCGAAATTCATCCACCATGTGCATTTTTACTCCTCAGAATTAACGCTTGCAATACGTTTCACGGGTCAATAATACGGCTACTAGTGCCGCAACCGCAGTTATGGGAAACATCCACATAGCAAATTGAAAATCAGTAACTGTATATGTTGTTGCTGTATTTGCATGATGGGCCATTAACCAGCCAAATAATACTTGTCCCACGCCACCACCGCCCATGATAATGACTGAAGCGATACCGGTAGAGGCGCCGGTATTGTCTGCAGAATTGCTTTCTGCAATTAAAGGATATGAAATTACTTGCGTACTGGTAAACAAGCCTAGGGTAAAAAAGATAATACTTAAAGTCAGCTGAGAAAGCGCAATATTTAAAAAGAGCGGAAGTACGGTCAGTAAAGTGGCCAGTGCGCCCATAATCATCAAAGGTTTACGTCGACCTTGTGAATCAGACAACCAGCCAGCCAATGGGCAACCAATCACGCTGCCCATAAAAATTAAACTGACCACATTGCTGGCAGCCATTTCCGGCAGTTGATGGGCCACTTGCAAATAACTAGCCCCCCATAAAGCACACAACACCATAATCGGCAAATTCAAAAAGGAAGTGTATAATCCGGCTAACCAATTTTGAGGGTTGGATAATGCGCTCATAAAACTTGCAAGAACGTTTCCTTCATTGCTCTGATTTTTCACAGGAGCATCGTGAGGTCTATCTTGAACAATCCAGTAGATCCACAGCCATAAAACCACACCTACAGCACCATCAATTAGCAAGGCTTGACGCCAACCAAATAGCTCATTAAGGTATGCAAAAGGGGTATGCGCCATCATGCCCCCAATAAATGCCATGGTAACTAAAGAACCCACAACCAAGGCTTGTCGTCGAGGTGGAAACCAGCGAGCGACTAACACGACACAGGATAAAAAGCAAAAAGCATTACCTATTCCGGAAAGGAAATGAAAGAATGAGGCCAGAATAAATGAGTGCGTTAGAGCAAAACCTACCGTACCGAGAATGCACACCAACATAGCAGATAAAATAACGGTGCGAGTAGAATAGCGATCGAGGATAACGCCAGCGGGAAGAAGAAATAAAATGTCAGCCCATAAATAAGCGCTAGACATCCAACTTAATTGCGTCGCATCAATACTGAAATCATTACGTAAGGGCTGATTAATTACGTCAAAAATATTGAGCTGAAAAAACTCGTATAAAAAAAACAGTCCGGCGGAAAGGCATACAACCCAAGCCATCAGATCACCACGAGGTACAAAAGTTCTCGAATCCATTGCTACAGAATGCGACACAAATACTCCTCACATTATGGCTTAAAAATTGCGCAATAGTATAACAAAAATTAAATCAAATTGGTATCTTTATGTAACGAAGCGAAGCTCTCCCAGATCAAGGCCATAAACCATGGGTTGCCTCACTCCGTACTCAATCACGATGGCGCGTAAAAAAATAGTGCTCCGTATTGAGTTAGATTCCCCAATTCGTTCGCATTACTAACAGTGTATTCCCGAACTACGCAACAGCACTAACGACTGCCCATTGCTAACAATTTCCGCTACTTTCTGCATACGCGCCAATAAGTCAGGCTCTATTTGAGATATTTTTTTGGGGCTTACTGCAATATAATTTTCCTCATTGTTCGAGAGTAGCTTGCAAAGTTGATTATTCCTAAAAACAAAATCTACATTACCGGCAGCATAAAACTGAGCTGAATATTCAGTTTTATAATCCCAATAAATAAGTTTGCCGCCAGATACCGGCTTTTGCGCTTGCCAAGCGGCCACAACTGCTTTTTGTGTTTTAGAAACGACCTCGGGAATCATGTTAAACACCATCGCTGCCGCTAAAAATAGTACGCCACAGCTTACGGATAAACCCAGCACTAACTTTTTAGCGCGTAACATCGCCCCCGCCCTTACCCAATACTCAGTGAAAAACAAAGCAAATGCGGGTAATGAAGGAAATACATAGGTGTAAATGATATTGCTAGAAAAAGTAAAAAATATCAGCGGAACAACTGTGCATAAGAATAGATAGCCTAACCATCCATCCTCATCACGAAATAAAGAAGGCAAGGTTTTGCGGTAACTTACAAACCACGTAGCACCAAGCAATCCCCAAGGGAAGCTACCCACTGCAGCAAAAACCCAAATCATTCCCCAATGTTCTTTATGAGCAAATCCATATTTATCACCCGTCCATCCAGGCGTAATAAATCGGTGAAAATGTTCTCCGGCAATAAAATAATTTAAAAACCCTGGAGTACGCATTTCTGCCAAGATATACCACGGAAGTGCTATTGCGAAGGTAAGAAGAGTTCCTTTTATCCAGGGCAGTCTGTTCCATAAGTTACGCCATTGGTTACGCAATAAGACCCAACAAAAAATCGGCATCCCAGCTAACACGGTTGCGACAGGCCCTTTTGCTAATAAACCTAAGCCAACACCAACGAAAAAAGCATAGGACCAGAGTTTATGGTCATCGACGACTGCACGCCAAAAGGAAACTAGCACCAAGGTTGTGCAAAAAATTAAGGATGGGTCCGTCATTACGGTCCCTGCATCAAGGAAAAAATACAGAGTTCCTGCAAGAATTAAAACCGTTAAAGTTGCCACAGTTTGACCGCTATGTTTTTTAGCCAGATCCCAAACCAGCCATAGCGTTCCTATAGACAACAGCAAACCCGGCAAACGTGCCGCAAATTCATTCACACCAAATAATTTCATTGAAAGCGCAGAAAGCCAGGTAGACAAAGGGGGCTTTGCCCAAAATGGAACGCCATAATCATGAAATAAAGTGACCCAATTTCCAGTTTCCAGCATTTTACGTGCAATTTCCGCATAACGAGCTTCAGAAACATCGTTAAGAGGAATAAAGCACATGGAGACAACACGACAGATTAGAAGGAAAGACAATACAAATAATGCATGATTTAAAAATTGCCTTTGTAATAGTTTATCGTTTTCTATATTCAAAACTGCCCCCCACTCAATATTACATTTAGTAGTCAAACTAGATGAGCTACAAAAAAATTTTACCACAAAGTGCTGTTTACCTTTTCTCTAGCCTAAACAACAAGAAAAGTAAATAGTCTCTTAAAAATGAAGCAGAATATTACCTGTTATTAAAATTAATACAAATTTTTTCACATTTTTTTCTATTTAAGTAGGAGAAACACTCTCTTTTTTAAGTAATAACACGCTGTATTTATTATTCTTTTTTCAAATCCATAATTTGTATAATGAAAATACATGACGAGCGGTTTAGTTTAGTTTACACTGGGTGCTGTAAGATGAACTTACATGACTTTTAATGGATTTTGGGAGAAAAACATGACGTTTGAGTTAAAAACTTTGAAGGAATTAAAAGATCATTTCAACCGCACAAAAGAGGTTGTACTCGAATACGAAAATGCTATGTCTTTTGATCGACTTGAAGAACCAAACATGCGTTCAGCCATGATTTTACAGGAGACTGTTTTACTAAAGATAGAAGAACAAATTAATATTGTCACGAAAGATACAGAGGAAAAGCTCGCTAAAATAGACGAAAAGTTAAAGCTAGAGCTTGAAAAAACAAAGCAAGACGGTGAAAAACCAAAGTTTAGCCCGACCAGACTAAAAGAAGATGCCGAAAAAGCCAAGAAAAAACTTGAAAGTAGGCTTAATGAGAATATCCATAACTACAAATTGGCATATTACGGAGCCATGTTAATAGCTCAACACGATATTAGTTCTATTAACCGTAATCGCGCCACGATACTCTCCTCTCGCATCGCCGAAGCTCTAGGTGTAGGTGCATCTGTTGCTATTGATAATCTTCCAAGCCCCAATTACTATGAAACGTTCTATGTAATGTTCAATGCATTAATGAAATCCCAGCTTTTTCCAGAGGGTGATGCACGCAAAGGCTTTAAAGAAGATCACATGCTTTCCGCATTACCAAAAGATGCTCTAGAAAGAATACTCACAAAAGCTTATGAATTTGAAAAAAATGCGCGTACCACAGTAGTTGATGGTTTAGCTGCAAATGGAAAAAGTGTTATTGACATCTCTGCATTCAAAGTTGAAAAAGAAACACCTTCCTCAGCTACCGAAAGATTTAAATCTTTTGCTGAACTGAAAAAAGAGCTTGAAGGCATAATCACTGCAGAGTTGGTTTCTAAAAAGAAAGGGACAATTAATGAGGTACAAGCTCGAGCTACTCAACTTAATTTCCTAGAAAAAATTTGTGCTTTAGTGGAAAATTTAGGCATTAAAGATACAGAAAAAACCGCCATCCTCGCAGGATCAATGTATTTAGTCCGTAAACAAATTCAAAAAACTTACCTTTTGCGTTCTCCTGATAACTCTGAGATCCATAAGAAGTTTGGTGAGCTACTTGGAGCAGAGAGCATATCCCACCTAGATCATGAGTCTTTATTGCACGCAGCAAATAATTTTATTCGCTATGTAACTCTGGAAAACAAGCAAACCGAGCAAAAAAAACCCGTAGAAAAGGTAATCAATGAATCCCATCCATTTGCCAAGATTGAAGGATTCAACTTACCTGAAGTACTGAATTTGTTCTTTGAGGCGATTTGCTCTAGTCGGGATAGCGCATGCAAACAAATTTTCATCACCATGAAGCAAAGCGAAAAAGTAGAGCAGCCTGTAACTTCTGCTTGGAGTGCTGTTAGTTTGATTAAAGGCGCATATAATTCCTTTGGTCTGTTAGGCAAAAAGGCAGAAACTCCAGATACAGCCAACACGGATAGCTTACCTCTAGATGCACCCACGACAAGCTTACAATAACGGATAACCTGTTCCTTTTCTGAGTAGTAGCTGTTTTGGCGACTACTCAGATTTACTTATAATTTATGATTCATCTTTCCCCTTTAGATTAAGTTCTTAAATTTTGTTACAATGCCGCTTTCTTTAATATTGTTGTATCTTGCACTGATGAAAATTAAATTAATAATTAAAAATATAATTCCCGCTTTAATGCTTTTTTCAGCCCTCCCCACAGTAAGTTTTGCACTACCTTCAATGCAAGCATCAACTGATGAGCCTCAAAAATTAAGCAATCATAAGGCGCCACACTCAAAAAAGCTCATCTCAATTACCATCGATGATTTACCCTTTGTTGGCGAGTATCGAAATTTTCATTTAAATATGATGATTGAAACCATGAACAAACAGCGGGTTCCCGCAACAGGCTTTATTATTGCCAGTGAGGTGCGTAAAGATAACTGGGAAATTCTCCGCAAGTTTCGTGATGCTGGTTTTGGCTTAGGGAATCATACCTTGACACATGCTAATCTTGGTCGACTTGGAACTAAAGAGGCGATTCGTGAAATTGGCGAGGCAGATGCGATTTTATCCCCAGTATTAACGGAACCAAAATATTTCCGTTACCCTTATTTATCAATGAGCTCAGGACAAAAGAAAGACGCGATCCTTTGTTTTCTCGCGAAAAAGAATTACCAAGTAGCACCAATCACTGTAGATTCTAAAGACTTTGTCTTCAACCAAAGATTGCTTGCGGTACCTGAATTAAATCGACGTACCTACCTTGAGGAGTTAAAACCCTTTTATTTGGATTTTATTTGGGAACAAACCCTGCGAGCAGAGGAGCATCACAATGGTCAACAAGCCCAAATTTTATTAATCCATGCGAATTTGCTTAATGCCTATGTGTTACCGGATATTATTAAGTTATATAAAGAAAATGGCTATACTTTTGTCAGCCTAGAAAGGGCGTTAAAGACATTTAAGTCATCAATGCATTGCTCCAAGCCACAACTTCACCCCCAGCCGCAACCTAAACTGGGAAAGAATACTAAGGATATTGATGCCTTTGTTGCCTGGGATTAATCTTTTATTTCGTGAGCTGAGTTGTGTAGGCTGGGCGGAAAAGCCCAGCCTACACGGCTCATCAGAATGACGTACCTAAAATTTAATTCCCCTAAACACCCCCATTATGGTACACTTATCCATATTTTATTCACATTGACCTGTTAAAACACGATTTGAACTACCACTCCATCTTTATTTAAGGAAATACCATGAGTTTTACATCCTTAGGTTTAATCGAACCTTTGCTGCGCGCCATCAATGAATCAGGATACACTGAGCCCTCCCCTATTCAAGCGCAATCCATTCCTGCCATTTTACGCGGCCATGACCTTCTTGCCTCTGCACAAACAGGAACGGGAAAAACGGCAAGCTTCGTATTGCCTATTTTACAAAACCTCCACGACCAGCCTCGAGCCAAAGCCAACCAGGCTAAAGTATTAATTCTCACCCCCACCCGTGAACTAGCAGCCCAAGTGTACGAGAGTGTCAAACAATATGGCTGCTATACACCTCTACGTTCAACCGTAGTTTTTGGCGGTGTAAAAATTAATCCGCAAATGATGAAATTACGTAGCGGGGTGGAAATTTTAGTAGCAACTCCAGGACGCTTATTGGATCTACATCAGCAACGCGCCATCCAATTCAATGAAATTAAAACCCTGGTTTTAGATGAAGCAGATCGTATGTTAGACATGGGCTTTATCCACGACATCAAACGCATCATTAGCATGCTACCAAGACATCGCCAGAATTTATTATTCTCCGCAACCTTTTCTGATGGTATTCGTGCATTAGCAAAAGGATTACTGAACCAGCCTGTTGAAATCGATGTTGCGCCTCGAAATACGACCGCTATCAAAATCAAACAAACCGTACACCCTGTCGATAAAAGTCGTAAGGCGGCTCTATTAAGTCATTTAATTCATAAAAATAAATGGGGGCAAACCTTGGTTTTTGCGAAAACCAAGCACGGTGCCAATAAACTGGTAAAACAATTGTCTGAGGAGCATATCTATGCTGCAGCAATTCATGGTAATAAATCACAATCGCAACGCACTAAAGCCTTAGCTGATTTTAAATCAGGTGAATTACATATTCTGGTCGCTACGGACATTGCTGCTCGCGGAATTGATATTGACCAACTGCCTTGTGTTGTCAATTTTGATTTGCCACAAGTAGCAGAAGATTACGTACACCGTATTGGGCGTACAGGTCGTGCAGGAGCATCTGGTATGGCCGTATCCCTAGTTTGCGCTGATGAAGTTGGGCAATTACAGGCGATTGAAAAATTAATTAAACGCAAGTTAGATCGTATTGAAATTGATGACTTTGAACCCAATCATCACCTTCCTAGTTCATCATTGCCAACTCAAGTAAGAAAAGGTCCTCCGAAAAATAGAAAACCATCACCAGAAAACAAGAAAAAGGCAGAAAAAAAACGATTCGGAAAAAATACGATCAAAATAATGGATAAAAAGTGACTTTTGTGGTAAAATTCGCGCCTTTTTTAACATATCTTATTGATAAAAGGCGTTTTTTATGCAATCGAAGTTAGAGCAACTTTTCTCTACACCACCAAGCGAAAACGATAGATTTCTATCAAATAACTTGAAAAAAACAACACGAAACGGGGTGTTTTCTATTCATTCGCTAGCAACTTTAGGAGAGTTGTTAGCTGAAAAGAAAAAAGGTAACGAAATTCCTGATTTACGTTACCTGGTCGATATAAATGGAAAAGCATGGTTTGCTAGAGAAACTCACACTAGTGCTCCACCCGCACCTGCTCATTATAAAATGACAGGCTCTCCCCGAAATGCCGCTTATTGTAAAACCGCAGGGAATCTGTTTTTTAGTTATGACTATTCCACGTTGCTCAAACTTAATAATAAAAGTGGTGATTTCCGCCCTTCATTTAATTCCCTTAAATGGATTTTAGCAATCCTTGTTGCCAATGAGGACAAACTTCCATTTCAATTACCTGAAGTCCTAACTATTGAGGAGCAAGGTCACAATGGTAAAGTAATAGAAACTCATCTCTGCTCGAGAGCCGATATTAAAGCATGGTTAAAAACTTTTTCGGAAAATACTAAGCTAACTGTAAGTTGGGAAAAGCAAAATGCTAAAACCCAAGTAGTGCACTACGAAAGAGAGGGAGGTAGTCTCGTTGCCGATGTTGATAAAGAAAATAGTGCAGTATCTAGGGAAAATAAAGTATTAAGAAAGCTACAATTTGGAAACGATGAGCCAGTAAAAAGAAAGCTAGTATTTGAAGACATTGCTCCATCTGCTGAGCCCAGCATGTCAGATACATTTAAACGGCCAGCAAGACTCATGAGAACATATACGGCATTGAAAAACTCTTCGTTGCCACTTTTTGGGCCCAGAACAATGACTTCACCCGTTGGTCAGCAACAAACACTAGCTCCTCTAATCTTTGAACAAGAAACAGCAGCTCGACAATTTGGTGAAGAATTTGGCCCAAATACAACCCCACCCCCACTGAAAAAAAGAAAGCCTATTAACTTCGTTAGCTCGTTAGCTCAGCCTAGTGACTCGGAAGAAGAGGAAGTGATTACTTCGCGCCCTTCATATTTTGATTAAGCGCTGAGAACGTTAGATACATCATTCGAACATAGTGAGGGAGTTTCAGCTTCTGGTACCTCACTACGTTCGAGATAAGGTTTTAGTCTTAGGGGGTACCTTGAATTCAAAAACAATATCTGGCTTTAGTTTAATCGAACTATTAATTGCATTATGCATTCTAGCAAGCTTTGCTATAATGGCTTATCCCTCCTATGTCTCTTTTCTCTTAAAAACGCACCGCGTAGATGCCTTGACGAGCTTAACTCAAGAACAAATGATACTAGAGACCTGCTATGCACAAAACCACTCCTACGCTAAAGAGTGCGCTCACTTAACCCCCTACCCCCATAAGTCTTCCCAAGGTTATTATCTAATTAGCCTAATCAAACCTAGCCTAACAGCATATACCCTAAGGGCAATAGCTACAGGAGTGCAAACAAAAGATCAGCATTGCGCTGAATTTTTAATTGATCAGAGCAATAAAAAAATAGCTACCGATGCTGAGGGTGTAATCCAAAATGATTGCTGGGTGCCCTAAATAAAATTTACTTTACAGGCAGTTACGAATTTCCTACTATGCGTGCTGGATAGTCCAACACTGAAATTTAAATGGAAATTTTTTGCTTTTTCTTCGGCATACTTTATACCTATACCTTTAATTTTTATTTACCCGCAATTACCTTACTGCTGTTTTACATTACCCCCAGCTACTCTATTATTTTCTTTTTCTTTTTAGGTTGTGGCATCACCTGGGCTCATCAATGGTTTATTATGCCCAGTGGACTTCCCAATAGCGCAGTCATTCAACATGCTACTATTCGGGGAAAAATTGCATCGATTCCACAGCAAAACCCGCATAAAACACAATTTCTCTTTGAGTTAGCACAAGTCAATCAACATCCGGCCCAAGGCTTAGTCCAATTAGCGTGGTACACTAAGGCCCCAGCATTACAGGCAGGACAACAGTGGCAATTTTCAGTAAAACTAAAAAAACCACGCAATTTCCTTAATCCAGGGAGCGCCGACTATGTGACATCGCTTAACAAGCGTCACATTATGTGGACTGGTTATATACGTGCTCGTGGCGCGCAATTAATTAAAGAAACAAACCTAAACTTTGGCTGGGTTGAATTACGTGCCTCTCTCGGGGATAAACTGACCCAATTAGCGCCAAATCAGACAACAGCAGGAATTATCGAAGCCCTAACCTTAAATTTAACGCGACACATTAGCCAAGAATCTTGGGAACTATTCCGACGCACCGGAACCACTCATTTATTTGGAATCTCAGGTGAACATATTGCTCTCATTTCCGGTCTCATTTATTGGCTTAGCCGCTGGTTATGGTCACGGAGTTCCAAAGCCTGTCTCTATATCCCCGCTCCCTATATTGCCAGTGGCTGTGGTTTGCTCATTGCCTTATTCTATGCTTTTTTAGCCGGATTCGAGCCACCCGTACAACGTGCCTTGATCGGCTGCTTTTTTTATGCACTGTGTAGTATGGGAAAACAACGTTTTACCCCCTGGCAAATATGGCGTTATGCCCTCTTTTTAGTGCTGTGTATCGAGCCACATGCAGTATTTATGCAAGGATTTTATTTTTCGTTCCTCGCGGTATCTTGCTTATTCCTGACCCAACAACGTTGGCGATTTAAAGGCTATAAAAGTAGTCTCGCCATACAATTAAGCTGTTTAATCGGTTTAATGCCTCTTACCTTGCATTGGTATTCTTACGGGTCAATTAATGGGTTCTTAGCTAACTTGTTTGCTATTCCTTTAGTAGGCTTTGTTATTGTCCCTCTAGCCTTAGTAACAATGCTGATTAGCGCATCATCTTGGGCGGGATTAATCATGCAGCCATTATCGTGGTCAATCAATTTTTTATTGCAGGGATTACATTGGACTGAGCAGTTAGCTGCAATGAATATCAATTATTCATTGCACTCTGTTGAATTCACCTTAGCCTTAATGGGCGCTTTGCTCATGTGGGTTTTATTACCTATTAACCCTTTTCGCTGGTTTGCATGGTTATGGTTACTAGTTCCTCTTTTCCCTCCTCGGCCACTCATTCAACCAGGTGAAGCATGGATTGATGTTTTAGACGTAGGCCAAGGACTCTCCGTAAGCGTTCGCACTCAAAATCATGTGCTGCTTTATGATACTGGAGATCGATTTTTTCAAGGCAGTGACCTGGGAAAAATGGTTGTTTTACCCTATTTTGATACCTTACACATCAAAAGCCTCGATGTCATTGTTATAAGCCATCCCGACAAAGACCACCGAGGTGGGCTGCAATCAATCGAGGCAGCAATCCCCGTCAAACAACTTCTGGTAAATGAACCACACTACTACCGGCATGGGGTAAAATGTCATAACTACCCTGAATGGCAATGGGATCAAGTACGATTTCGCTTTTTACCCATTAATATCCCCTTTAAAAACAAAAATAATAATTCCTGTATCCTGCAAGTGACGAGCGCGAGTGGACGGGTATTATTAGCAGGGGATGTCGAAAAAGAAGCAGAAGATTATTTGGTAACAACATATGGTCCTCAGCTAGCCTCAGAAGTATTAATTGTTCCCCATCATGGCAGTAAAACCTCATCCTCATATCGTTTTTTATTGGAGGTTGCTCCTCGTTACGCAATCGCCTCTCTAGGTTTTGATAACCGATTTCATTTCCCTCACAGTAAAACATTAACGAGTATGAATACATTAAACATCCCTTTATATCGGACCGATGAATGCGGCATGACCCAGTTTATTTTGCCAGCTCAGGGTGACATGAAGCCGCCAAGCTGCTTTAGCGGCGTCTATTCAAAATAGAGCAATTTTGGCCCTGAAAGTAGGAATGTAAATAAACCCTGGGCTATAATTTTCAAAAACAATATGAAGGACGTAATGATATGCCTCCAAGCACTGATGACACCCTAACCAAACCAGAGCTGAATGTCTCTGCTTCGCATTATCCTAAATCAGATCACTGCAATGGTAAGCTTTTTTTCAACCCTGGACTCAACACGACCAAAAGTTGGGGACACGTATGGAAAATGCTTAGAGAACGTAAAGGCAAAAATCCCTGGCCTAGTTTTGTTGAAAATAAGGCAACACCGGAACTGGCAGGACAATTAAAAAACGATGAGGTATCAATTACTTATGTAAATCATGCAAGCCATCTGATTCAACTACACAATATGAATATTTTAACTGACCCTGTGTTTTCTAAAAGAGCGGGGCCAATATATTTATTAGGCCCCAAAAGAGTTCGTAGACCTGGTATTGAGTTAGATGAGTTACCAACAATTGATGTGGTGCTCATTAGCCATAATCATTATGACCATATGGACTTACCCGCACTCAAAAAATTACAACAGATGTTTCAACCCTTATTTATCGTTCCTTTAGGTAACCGTAAGTACCTAAAAACAAAAATATTTCCTAGGGTAATTGAATTGGATTGGTGGCAAACCCAAGCATTAACTAAGATGCATGCGATTACTTTAGTTCCTGCACAACATTGGTCAATGCGCACATTTAAAGATACCAACACTGCGCTTTGGGGTGGATTTTGGATTCAATGTGATGCCCTGAAGGTCTATTTCTGTGGTGATTCAGGCTATGGTTCTCACTTCAAGTTGATTCAAGAACGCTTAGGTGCACCGGACATTAGCATTTTGCCTATAGGATCGTATGAGCCACGCTGGTTTATGCAAGACCATCATATGAATCCTGAAGAAGCTATTTTAGCCAGCATTGATTTGCAAAGCAGCTTAAGCATCGCAACTCACCACCAAACGTTTCGTTTGTCCATGGAAAAAATAAATGACCCGGTAATTAATCTAAACCGCCGCCTGATTGCCCACGGACTCACCACAAGAGAATTCATGGCCCCAGAAACCGGCGAAACAATTACGTACTGCAAAAGCCTTAAGATAAATGATCCAACAACCCCATTGAACACGTAGGGAAGCAACACCATCGCGAGTAAAACAAGGAACTCCTGAATGTGGCGTGGAACGTGCCACCCTCAGGATATCCTTCATCAGAAACTTCTCAGGATAACGTACATTAAATGTTAAATAATCTTGAACCGGGTGAAGGCTCTCTGCTAAAGATCCTTCACTATGTTCGAGACAATTAACTTGCCGCCTCTACATTCGCGCTATTTAAATTACTTGTATTTCTTTTTAACTCAAAAATACGGTATAAATTTAACGGCAATAACAATGAATGTAAAAGAAAAATGGGATGCAAGTCACTACCAAGAGCATATAGAATAAATGCAACATTGGAGCTAATCGCAATTAAACGTAATGTTAAAATTTTCTTAACATAAAACGTTGCAAAAACTAAGAAAGAAGCAACATATCCTATCAGTTCGATCATTGAGTCCATTTCAATACCCTCACTCTTAGAATCCTCAAGATCCAACATACACCTAGTATGATAAGCCTGCAAGCGCTTCACCAGATTGCGGGTCTTAAATCTTTCATTTAAATCAACTCTAAATCAAATCGCCAAAAGATTGTTATCTTTTAGCTGTGGTATTTTAAAAGAAATTAGGAAAGGGGTTTTAAATGAAATAACTATACTCTCATCAGAAGATGATTAATGAGGTAACTTAGCTAAATGCACCCTAACTAATCAAGCTCAATTATTCCATCCGTGACTATTTTTTCGCATAGATACTGCAAGAATAAATCAATGTATTCATTATTTCTTTTATGCTTTTTATAAATTGCATAAAGCATAATTTCAGGAGAGTTGTCATTCGGTAATACTGGCAGTAGCTTACCTGCCTGTACTTCTTCTCGCACGGAAAAATAAGGGACCCAAATCAAACCAACCCCATTTACAGCTACCTGCTTTAAGACCTCAGCATTATTACTTTTAAAGTTTCCCGATACATGAATAATTTGCGAGTTTAGTATCCACTTATTTTGCAGTCCATAGAGAGTATTAATTAAACAATTGTGATTGATTAAGTCTTCTGGGGTAGACGGGTAGCCATGCGTCTCCAAATATTCCGGAGAAGCATAAATATATCTCTGAATAGAAAATAATTTTTTACAAACCATGTTAGGTTGTCGAATTACATCGAATGTTATAGCCAAATCAAAGTTATATTCATACATATCAACAATATTTGAACCAATTTGAAGATCGATTGTAATTCCAGAATTAGCCTGCATAAACTGGGTTGTTAAATTTGTCAAATAAAGTACAGCGGGGCCAACCGTTAAACACAATTTTAAAGTCACTAAACCTATTGGAAGCTCCTGAAGAGCTATTTCTTTAATCACTTTTAATTCATCAAATAAATTCCCAACCTTCTCATATAACATTTGCCCTTTATCAGTTAATATTAATTGCTTCGTGGAACGAATAAATAATTTGGTTTTTAACTCCAATTCTAAGTTAGTAATTTGCTTACTTATCTTGGAGGAAGAAATAGATAGTGTTTTGGCAGCAGCAGCAAAACTATTGCATTCAACCACAGTAGTGAAACTTTTTAAACATTGTAAAATATCCATTAGTCTCTTTCATTCAATATAAGATCAATTAAATTTTACACCATACTTGACAACTAGGTTAGTCTAAAAATTCAAAAATCGCACTGTAAGACTAAATCTCAATCACTGGTCTTCTCAAAGCAACAGCCCATAACACCATTAAGTTGACGCTGCTGTGGGGTAATTATTACAATAATCAGTAAAATTATCATTAAAATCAAAGCCCTAGGCCTCTATCTTATCAATATGGCATTCCTTAGTTAAAAATTTATTAAAGGCTCAGCTTTTATTTTATTCCTGTAATTTATGACTAAATTCTTTTTCCCTTGCGCGCTCAATGGCTTCGTGCAACCTTTTCTCAAATATGGCTTTAGGCGGAAGCTCTGTAATAAATTGAGAAACTCTGACTCCCCTTTTCTCTAATTGTAATAACTCAACTCGCTCATCAGATTTTTCTGAACAAAGAACAATTCCAATTGGTGGATTTTATCCAGGTTGCATTTCATGCTTCTCTAACCATCGTAGGTATAATTCAATTTGTCCCTTATCTGCAGCTTTAAATTTACCTTTTTTTAATTCAATCGCTACCATACAGCGTAATTTTCGGTGAAACATCAGTAAATCTATTCTAAAAAATTCGCCATCTATTTCAATTACTTTCTGCCGCTCTTGAAAAGTGAATCCCTTCCCCATGCTTAATAAAAATTCCTCAATGTCCTTTAAAATCGCATCTTCTAATGTTTTCTCATCATTTAATACTTCAGAACTTAAATATGAGAATATATAGGGATCTTGAATAATTAAATCAGGCTCTAATATTTGCGTTTCACGTAATTTTGAAATTTCTTTTTCAATCACGTCGTCAGCTTTCTTAGCAATTGCTGTTCTTTCATATAACATGTCGTCAATTTTTTTTGAGAGCTCTCTTGTACTCCATCTTTCAATTCGACACATTTCAGCGTAGAACTCTCTTTTAAGCTTGTTGTTAATGTTTAGTAGAGATACAAAATGAGTCCATTTCAAATGCTGACTTAGAGATAAAACAATTCTCTCATCAGAAAAAAATTTTCAAATTGAGCACACCGATGTATAACACGCAAACCAAAACCTTTTCCAAATTTTGTCTGTAACTTATCTGCTAGAGTTTTATAACATTCGCGCCGTAAGCCGCTCGATCATGTTTTAATATATCGTGATTAATACGCCGCCCTATATGCCAATATAATAGAACCCCTGCCCTATTAATTTCATGCAAGGTTCGTTGCTGAGTGACCTCTATCAATTGACTGATATCAGAATACAACTGTTCTTCATTTATGCTAGAGAGTTCTCTATCCACTTCCTTCCCCTACAATATGTCTGCGCGCAGACACAATTGTTATGCTAATAGAGTTAAGTAAACGGGGTTTATTTTACTTTTTTAAAACTATTAAAATTTTTTAATTTATAAGTCCAAATTTGGTAAATAAATATGGTAAAATATTCTACGTTAACTTAATATAAATTTTATCGAGATTTTTAACTGGAAATATTATGCTAATTGGATATGCACGTGTTTCAACGGATGATCAAAATTTAAACTTACAGAATGATGCTTTAAAAACTTCTGGTTGTGAGCGAATTTTTGAAGATCACATGACTGGAAGTAAAATTCAAAGACCAGGCTTAGAAGCCGCATTAGAGTTTGCTCGTGAAGGAGATGTTTTTGTTGTCTGGCGTCTAGATAGATTAAGCCGTTCTCTTAAAGACTTAATTGAAATGGTCGCCCTGCTCGATTCTAAAAAAATTGGATTAAAAAGCCTACATGAATCAATTGATACATCTTCAAGCTCAGGAAAATTAATTTTTCATATCTTTGGTGCATTAGCTGAGTTTGAGCGCAGCCTTATTAGAGAGCGTACTCACGCTGGTCTTCAGGCTGCAAGAGCAAGAGGTAGGAATGGTGGCCGTCCTAAAAAATTATCCAACGATAAAGCAAAATTAGCTTTACAGCTTTATGAAGGAAAACAACATAGCATAAATAAAATATGCGAGTTTATAGGGGTTTCGAAACCAACTTTATACAAATACCTTAAAGAAAAATGACATCATGTTAGGAGAAAATTATTGATTAAAATCACCAAGTGTCCCATTCCAATAGTATGGTTAGATACCTCTGTTATGTTGCTACTAACCAAATTAAATAATAATCCACATAGATTAAATGAATCTGAATTAAAGAACATTTCCTTATTATCTCCATATTTGGAAAAAGGAGTGCTAGAAGGGAAGATTTTAATCCCCATTTCTGAGCAAGGTTTAGAAATAATTGGAGAAGATAAAAATAGAGAGTGGTTTGATACCATGCAATCGATTACTTTAGGAATCCTAGCTAGCTCATCGTGGGATATTGAAAATATTCAAACACGAGCAGGGATGAAAAGTTACCTAGCGAATAAAAAAGAGATATGCTTATCCTATTTAGATTATTTTGATTATGATCCAGTAGTAGAGATGAGAGAAACTCTTGCTAGGCAGATAGTAATTTATCCTTCTTTCAATCCTTTTATCCAGTCAATGCAAACTCAGGAATCCATAAAAAGGGATTTAATTACCTCTTTAAATCAAGAACGAGCTAATAATATACAGCAAAATATAGAATATCAGCAGCAGTTTAATAAGGAATTAAATCAAAGATACAATACTCTTCTAGAGCAAAATCCAAGTGTGAATCTCCTATCTCCTTTGGATTTTTTATTAAGTTCGACTTACAAAATATGGGACTTATTAATGTGGTGCTCCCTAAATAATAATGATTTAACGGCTATAAACGAACTCAAAGCCTTCTATAATTCGCCTTATTATAAAGAGTTGCCCCATGTAGCATTAAAATGTGCATTACTAGCTAAGATGAAAACAAGCAAAAATGAAATTAAATCAGGCGATCTAATGGATATTCAGCATACTGCCGATATGCTCTCCGTTTCTGATTTATATATAACAGACAAAAAATGGAGCGCTTTTTTAAAAGAGCAAAAATTTGATGCTCAATATAAAACCAAAATTATATATATAGGAGATAGCGAGGAAATCATAAGTTTTTTTGAGAAATTAGGATGAATCATGAAAAAATATTTTCTAGGTCTTCTTATTGTTACCACACAACAGTATATTTTAAAAAAACCAATCATCCCAAGACTGTGGTCTATTGATTTGGACTGGCTTTCAAATAAAAATTTAAAAATTATCTTTTTCTTTGGAATTTTGTTTTTTTTATACTGGACTTATGAAGAATTAATAGATAAGAAAATTACCGACACAGCGACTAAGAATTTTTTAAAAAAACTTCACAAGTATATAGAAGCAAAAAAAATACCTAGAAATAATAATTTAATTGAAATATACCCCACTAAAATAACTCCTCATAGAAATCTTTATTACATAAATGGCTTTTTAGTACTTAAAGTATCAGATAATTTTTATGATGGTGAATATAAACCACCAGGATATGCTTTAAAGGTGGGCAGAACAATATACTCATATTTAGTTATAAGGTATGCTCTAGAGACGATTTTTAAATTTTTTCCTTACGTAGGGCTATTTTTATGGAGTCTTACTCTTATATCATTTTTTTCCCTACACACCATTTTGTATTTAATATCTCTATTTTATTAACTTTCCGATGTTGCTCAATACTTCGGTGATGCTTAGAGGTACTTCTATCCTTTAGTTAATCTCATGATTATCCTGCTTCAGTTCAATAAAGTGCGCCTTTGCAATAAATTAAACAATATTTAATTGAAACAGTTTTTTAAACCGCCGAAACCCACGAAAGTTCAATTTCAATACAGATATTCAAGAGTTCACTAAAACGGTGGTTTAATTGAACCACTCCTAGGTCAGACCTTGAATCCTGAATTGAACACAAACCAAAAAATATTTAAATTCAAACCACGATCCCAGATGTGCACAACATTTACAATAAAATGGAGGAATTTGATGGTTCAGGATCATCTTCAAGCTCTGAAGTAATCTGCTCTATTGTTTCATACAAATTTTGTGATAATGGCTTAAAGAAATTAATACTCTTACCGCCTGAGTCGTACAAACGTTTAAAAACTAAAGCTAAAGTAGTAAAAATACCGATACCGATGAAAATAGAAATAATGGATAAAAATTTTAAATCCGATTCTTGTTTTGATTGGCGATTTTTCATTAATAGTTCAAGAGTTACCCCCCTTTTTAATTGTTCCTCTACTTTCTTAACTGCCTCGTTATCATCTAAATCTTGATTATCCAAAATTGCTTTTAACTCTCTTACGGCCACTCCTTTAAGATAACCTTCAAAAGCAGGTAACATGTTAGAAAGTTCCCAAGTGAGATCGGTCAGATGAGTTCTTCTATTTTCAATCTCAAGTTCTTCTGACAAAGGAGCAACAAATTCTGCCAAGGCGCGTAAGTGTTTGAATGTTTGATAAATTTTTAGGGAAATAGGGGCTTCGTCCTCAAACAAATAGAGCTGCTCACTAGAATCACGTTGTTTTTTTAACTGCTCCCCTACTGAATAGCCTCTGTGGTAAGATAAGAGCTTTCTGGTTTCGCTATAAGAATAATTGCCATAGTTTACAAAAAAAGATAACGGGAGGTTGCGTAATTGTTCAGAGAGCTCGTCTCTTCTGATACCGCTTATTAAATCATTAAATAGTTCACTAAAACTTAGACCACTGTCTTCACGATATACATACGCCGATCGACTAGTCCTTTTATCTAATTTCAACACTATTTCCGTCGTTGAACCATTAGAAAGCGTTAGCTTGAAACTGAGCGAATCCTCATTTCGGTTAAATTGTACGTTCGTAGCGGTGAAAAAATCTCCCACGGTAAGTCGAGAATCCACGGCATTCAATAAATCAAATAAGTCGGTAAGCAAAACTTCGCGAGATATCTCTGCTCTTTGCCACTTGGCAAGAGCAACGTTATCGTTTAGTAATTCCTCCAGTAATTTATCCTTAATCGGTGGGCAATCCACGTGTTTGTTTAGTCCACGTTTGTATAAGATAATCCTAAATAAATCCGCTAATGCCTGTAAATTATGTAAAACTATATTGGGATCACTAGGGTTAACTGGGTCAACTGCGTCAACATCAGAAGCAACTCTTGCTTCAAATCCTCGTAAGAACTTCAATCCTTGATATTCTTTTATTGCCCTCTTACCTCTCATTCTATTCCAAGTTTCACGTAGATAGTCGAAATGCTCTTCAATCCTCTCAAGATAATATTCATTATTAAATAAAAGATCCTCGAGCATTTTATAATAATTACAAGTTATCCAATCATTAAAACCAGGTGTAGGTTCATCCTTTCCTATCGCCTCTTCGAAAAAACCAAATTAAATGCCTTTTAGTCGAACAATCAGAGCTTTTTAAAACCAAAAACCCCTGGTTATCTTGGTTTTGTCGCAAAAATTACAGTAAATTAAAATGTAAACGATCCTCTAAAAGGGACTAGCGGGGGCATTTGAACAGAAATTTACGGTTTCACCCTTGTAGTTCTATTCACAACCGTAAATCTCAGTACAAAACTCCCCAGCTCCGAAAACGTAGGCTAAAGATCTGTTAATTCTTATCTGATATTGTCTCCCCTTTGGCGAAGTAAGTCCCATTCGGCAGTACATGCTTATAGGGTAACAAGGAAATATGGGCCAGTAAGTTATCATCCACTGTTTCACCTTGTGTCCTCAGTTCATCGACAATGTTGCTGATCCTAGAGGTGTTCCAGTATAGAATGGCATTAGAGAGCAGACTTAATGAACTTGCCTTGTTCATTATCTCCAGGTAATCACCAGTAGTAAACTCACCTTGGTTCGCAAAAAAGATCCAACGCGGTAAATTGTGTCTGTACTCACCTTTGTTTAGCTGAAGCTGAACGAGTATTAAATGTCTGTAAAATGATTGAAGCTTCTAATATAACCGCGACAAGTTGAAAAGCTTCTTGTTGCAGCTTGAAGTCTAACAAATTTCATTGCCGCATTTTTTAGCCAATGAGTGGTTATTTTGCAAAAAGATAAAGAATATATGGAATGTACCCCATCTGGCTTTAGACCAATATCGCTAGCAAGCCAAACGTCTTTATTCAATAGTTCATCGATATCATTATTTTGATGTTGATAAATAGCATGAGCTTTCATTGGCTTTTCTCCTGGTTAGTAAGATAAAGCTTGAAAGCGCTCTTCATTTTTTTATTATCAATATGAGTGTATGTATTTATAGTAGTTTGTACGCTCACATGGCCTAATCGTTTTTGAACTAATGCCATATCCCAATCAGCATTAATTAAAGATGTTGCATGTGTATGACGTAGCATGTGTGGTCGTATATGAAAGCCAACTTTTTTACTCAATAATAAAAAAAGTTTTTTTACTGCTGAATATCGTAAGGAACTATAGTCATACAAATTAATGAAGACATATTCAGTTAATTTATGCTGATCTAATGAGCTAACATATTCGCAATATAAGTTCATTACAGAGTAGGTTTTTGCGTTTTGTTTCTTACTTGATTAATATTTTGACATCGATATTTAACGCGAATCTCATTATCCCAACAAGTAATATCTTCATGTCTTAATGCTAATGCTTGACCTATACGAAGCCCCGTTTCATATAAAAGCCAAACAAGGAACTTATCTCGATAATTTATACAAGCATCGCTTAAAAGAATCAATTGCTCATGTGTAATTACTTTGAGTGGGGATTTATATTGTTTCACCGATATAATTCGTTTCTGTACGGGCTTATTTTTATAGACATGGGGTAATAATGCTTTATAGCGATTACCAGGTAGACTTTGAGGCTCAGTAATCGTGACATCTGTATTTCCTAATTCATTGTGAAACCTATAAAAATTTGATAAACAGCCTAAAATTACGTTTATAGTTGAGCCTTGTCGATACGCGTTATCCGCAAGCAAGTCAATTATTTGTTCATCTTTTTTATGATTTGACAAATGACTATTCCTTATTAAGCTTAGTGTAGTGCAATGCAACACATCTTTGTTTTTTTAATAGGAGAACATGATGAGTGATTTTAATGAGAATGCTAGAGAAATTAAAAACAAAGCAACTAAGCTTTACGATACTGCAAAAAATAATGTAACGAATGCTTACTATGAAACAAAACCGACAGCAGATGAACTAGGAGAACAAATAGGTACTACGGCAACTGATCTTTATGAGTCAGCAGAAGGATATGTCGAAGAAACTATTGCTTCCATGACAAAATCTATTCGAAAACAACCCTTATTTTCAGTATTACTGGCTGCTGGGGTTGGTTATTTATATGCGAAATTTAAAAAATAATGTCATGGAAGATTAACGATTAAATGATACTCTTGGTCTTAATAAAGATAATTAGCCTGCTTTCGTTTCACTTCAGGTGGCCAAATACATAAAAACTTAGGGTATTGAAGGGTGATTAAAATCACCCTCATTTAAATTTGTATCAATAATATCTTGCCTCAAGTGTCACCGAAGAGCTTGATAAAAAATTACCTAAACCTTGCGGTGCAGCTAAACTAACAATAGAACGTTCCCCCTCAGAGAAGCTCTGTATACTAAAAAATAATCTAAATACTTTAAAAGGAAAACAGCGTGTTTAGGTGACTGTGAACTATAGTTAATCATAACAGGTCCCTAAAAAACACAGGCTTTTTTATGCTAGTACTAAATTGGAGTTTATCTTATTTGGAATGGTTATCTAACCTTTTTGTCAATTCAAATCCAATATCAGTTAATCAACAATGGATTTTAGATCGAATGGAAAAATCTGGTTATAAATTATACGATAAGGGACTATGCTTTGGGATTGGGCTTATGGGAATGCAAGCTATTTTAGCCCAAGATACTAAGAGTTTTTTTCAACGAATAGGAAAGATACATGCAACGCCTGTAGATTCATTTGCAGATGAAGCGAAAAAAGATTTCTTTATTAAAGAAGAGATTTTTGCTTTTTTTGATGGAGTAATCATCTATCAAAATGCTTATATGCTTCCAGAACTCTTTAAAAAAAAACCTGAATCAGGTTCTGCCAATGCATTATTAATGTATCCCCGAGCTAACCCTCACTGTCTTGCAAATGTAGTAACCCCAATCCGTTTTTCGGGAATATATAATCAAATTGAATTAACTATTTTTTTTGCAGAAATGCATCGAATAATGCAGCAGGAAAAAATCAGATTCCCAGTGGCATTTGTATTGAATAATGGTAATCATACTACTACTGTTGGTTATTTTCCGAGTGAGCGCAATACACCATGGCAATTAATTGATGCAAATCAATTAGGAACCAACCAACTAATGGATAATCATCTTATTGCAGAATCACTTTGTTTGGCTCATTCTGATGACAAAAATGTACTCATGGCAGTAGAGGTATTTGTTGAGCGTTTCTACGAAAAAGCCATAATGCATTGTTTTTCATTATTATCAATACAAGAGAGTTGGAAAAAAATACAGGCCATTTCAAATCAAAAATTAAAATTTGTTAGTTCAAATGGTTATACCTGGCTTTTAATTGCTGCACGCTTTAATCCTGAAATGTTAGACACATTACTTAATACGCCCGAAGATAAAACAGACCAAATAAATCTCTTGGCTCAGAGCGATCCTAATGGATGGAATTCTCTAATGACCACACTTCATTGTCACCCTAAATATGCCAAAACCTTATTGAAAATCCTCAATACCTTTGATCCACAAGATAAAGCCAATATTTTAAAACAATGTAGTCGAGGAGGTTGGAATGCATTACTAATCGCACTATTTTCAACTACCAATCAGATCAACCCACTATTGAAACAAATTATATCCTTAAAAGATGAAAAAATACGGAAAGAAATCTTGGGACAGGTAATCTCTTCTAATGGATGGGGACTCAAAGAAGCTATTAAGGAAAACAGAGTGAATAAAGAGCTTGTTGACCTGATAAACAAAATAGAACTTCAGGAAAAAAAATCAAACCGAAACGCCTTATTTAGTCAACCAGAAAAGGACATCAAGGATCAGGATAATCCATCCCACAGAGCAACTCTTTAAATGGAACTTTGTGGAAAGTGGCATTATGAAGAGTTTAGTGGCAAATTAGTGAGGCTCCTCACCCTGCTCTTTTAACGCGTTCCACAGATTATTAGGTGGTGTGACAATCAAGTGAAATATACTAACCAATTGCTAGAAAGACTGACGTTTAAGTATAACTTATTGTCCTTTTTTGCGGTGGAACCTAATAAATGACCCCAGCCTAAGCGACGCGCCCTATGGCGTAGGCATTCTTTCTAAGGATAAGCCTATCTCTTTCATTTCTTCCTGAGTAAAAAATGTCTTGACTAAAGAAAGTTGTAAGGAGGGAGAACGAGTATGCTCCTCTCCAGACGCGTGCGATAGTGAGGGCCCCCCCGTAGGCTCAATAGCACAAGCATTTTGTATTAGTGTTTGCACCTGAGGCTCATAATTAATTTTTGCAAGCATAGTGCTATTCTCAGCTAAGTAGTTTTGCAATGTTGTCTTGCAATGGGCGTCAGAAAAAGCCATATATAATTCGAGATTGACATCACTCCTATTCGCAATAAAATGCTCCATATGAGTAATCGAGTCGAATAGACTCTGCCCCCGTTGCAGAAAAACAAGCAGCTCTTTATTGGCAGGTAAAAAACCACATTTAACATATAAGGGCAACCCCTCCTCACTAGAAACTAAATTAATTTGCTCAATCCCATAGCTTTTTATCACCTTTAACACTGTTAATAAGAACAGTTTTGCAAATCCATTTCCTTGAGCAGCAGGTGCGGTAGCTAACCAATCAATAGTGGCATCATTTGCCATTGAGGATATTGTCATTTGCATATAGCTCACAATCTCCTTGTTGTGCAACAAGATAAGAGGGATATGGATATCATCATCTTCATCCTTATAACTTCCTCCATTTTCCACCGCATAAATAGCTTCTGCATCTATGCTTTTAGTTATTATTAAGCTATTTTGTTCTATATAATCTAGATCGGATTGTTGAGGAATGCTTAAAGTAAGCTCTATATTATCTATATCTATATTGTCTATAAATGAAGATGAGATTATCTGAACATTGCAGTGTTTAGGCCTTTTTCGTTCGTTCGGTGAAGTAGGAATAAGATGACGCTTCATTAATATAAACGCTTGTTTTATGAATAGGCGTTTATTTTACTTGATTAAAATTAAGATAGTCTTAAGGGCTTTATTATCCCCACTGAGTTGGCAATTGATTATTACCAGCTTAGTATTCAAATTAAGCGGATTCCACAAACTAATACAACTCCACTTTGCCTAGTTTTTTTCTGTACAGGAATTTTAGCTCCGGAAACTGCACATCTCTATATTAAGAACATATCCATATCAAAAATTTTAGATATTAGTCTTGAATTTTATATAAGAACCCTTATCTAAATAATCAACCAAAAACATATTTTAAGGAGACAGCATGAACACATTAAGAAGAACTATGCCCATGTACCGTGATATGGGTCATTTTCTCAATGATTTTTTTAACATTGAAAAGCAGGAGGACTCGTCCTACATTGAGACCAGTAGCTGGTCACCTTTGGTCGATATCAAAGAAGAGAAAGATTGCTTTTTAGTCCTCGCAGATGTTCCTGGGGTGAAAAAAGAAGACATTAGTATTTCTTTAGAACAACACGTTCTAACTTTAAAAGGTGTGCGTCAGTTTGAAAAAACAGAACAGCATCAAAGCTATACCCGAAGAGAGCGCACTCAAGGACAGTTTTATCGTCGCTTTAGCCTACCTCAGACTGCGGATGATGCCAAAATCACCGCACGTTATTCTCATGGGGTTCTTGAAATCAGAATTCCGAAAAAAGAAGCTGCTGCTGAGAAAAAAATCGAAATTACTGTGGAAGAGTAGCGTACATAGGCCTCTATGAGGCCTTTTACTAAAATACTGCAAAACATCTATCTGTTGTAAGTTTAGAGCCTTCTTTAATGCTCAAAGATTTCAAATACTTATTTATTAATAAGTTAATTTGAGCAAAATACTTCTACCCCATAAATCCATAATGGGGTTAATCCTATTAATAATTACTTCGATTAGACAGAAAATAATCTAGCTTCTAGAATAAATGGTATATGAAGACACTAGGATAAATAAGCAGCCGAAATCAATTCTAACTATGATTATTGGCCAATATCCTAAATGAACTCCGTGTCAGGGTAAAAAGTTCATGAGGCACTTGCAGTTAACTCATGAGTAATCTCTAAGTTATCTTCTTGTAAGAGAGTACTAACAAATCAAAGGAATGATTATGGGGCTTAGTCAATATTACAAAAAGAGAGACTTCTCAAAAACACCTGAGCCTAAAGGCAAAATAAGTAAAGAGCATTCTCGTCTTTTTATTATTCAAAAACATGCAGCCAGCCATTTACATTACGATTTTCGCTTAGAACTTCATGACGTTTTAAAAAGTTGGGCTATCCCTAAAGGGCCTTCTTTAGATCCAAAAGTAAAACGCTTAGCGATGCATGTCGAAGATCACCCCATTCAATACGGCAGTTTTGAAGGAATTATTCCTAAGGGGCAGTACGGAGGGGGTACGGTCATGTTATGGGATAAAGGAACTTGGGAGCCTTTAGATGAAAAACCTTATGAAGCCTATCAGAAAGGCCATTTAAGATTCCGGCTTCATGCAGAAAAGCTTAATGGCAGGTGGGATTTAATTCGTTTTAAAGATGAAAAACATTGGTTTTTAATTAAACACGAAGACGAATTTGCACAAAGCCAAGAAAAATATGACATTACCAAAGCTCTGGATAGAAGTGTTGTTTCTAATTACACTATGGACGAAATTGCCACCAATTATGACCGTATTTGGAGTACTACTGGAGAACAAACAGTAAAACCTCAAAGAAAACGTAAAATACAACATCAACAAAAACCGACAATTACCCTCCCCCAAGGGTTAGTTCAAAGTGAATTCCCAAGGTTTATTGCACCTCAGCTTGCTACTTTAGTTGATAACCCGCCAGTTGGTGACCAGTGGCTGCATGAAATTAAATTTGATGGGTATCGCATCCTTACCTATAAAAATGGCTCTGAGGTAGAGCTCAAATCGAGAAATAATAATTCCTGGACCAGGGACTTTCCATCAATCGTTGAGGCAGTGAGTCGTTTACCTTTCAAACAAATAATTTTGGATGGTGAAGTCGTCGTTTTAGACGAGAAAGGCCGTTCCGATTTTCAACTACTGCAAAATTCTTTAAAAAATCAAAAAAAGACATCCGTTGTCTATTTCGTTTTCGATATTCTGTATTTTGAGGGGTATGACCTAAGACACCTACCCTTGGTGGAGCGTAAAGCCATTTTAAAAAATATACTCTCGGTAAATAGCCCCCCTCTTCATTATAGTGATCACATTATGAAAGAGGGTAAAGAGCTTTTTCAGTACTCGTGCAACCACGCATTGGAAGGGATAGTATCCAAACTCGGTACAGAACCTTACCTTTCAAAAAGAAGCAAGGGTTGGTTAAAGATAAAATGTTTAAAACGACAAGAATTTGTGATTGGAGGCTACACCTTGCCCAAAGGAGGACGTTCTCATTTTGGGTCGCTTTTTTTAGGTGCTTACAATAAAGAAGGAACATTGGACTTTGCAGGCAATGTAGGCACGGGGTTTACTGAAAAATCCTTAAATGAAATCAATAAGCTTTTACAAGAAAATAAAGCATTAAAAAATCCATTCAACAGCAAGCCCCCAGGTTATACGACTGCACATTGGCTGGAACCAAACTTGGTTTGTGAAGTTGAATTCACGGAATGGACCAAAGACGGCCACATCCGTCATCCAAGTTTTAAAGGAATACGTTTAGATAAAAAAGCGAGCGATGTGATACGTGAAATAGAAACACCTTTAGCAGAAATAAAAAAAGCAAAAGCATCTTCAAAAAAATCAGAGGCCCCTTTTGTGATAACCCATCCAGATAAAATTCTCTATCCTGAGGATAAAATCACTAAAAAAGAGATGCTTACCTATTATGAAGCAATTAGTGACTACATTTTGCCTTACATTACTTTAAGGCCGTTGACTTTAGTACGCTGCCCTTCTAATTACACAAAATGCTTTTACCAGCGCCATTTTAATGAATCGACCCCAGATACATTAACCCCATTTGAAGATCCGACTGATGCTGAACATGAACGCTACCTTTACCTTAACAATCGAGAGGGATTGTTGAGTTTAGTACAAATGGGGGTCCTTGAAATTCATCCTTGGGGTAGTCGCATCGATCAAATAGAACAACCCGACATACTTGTGATTGACCTAGATCCAGCTCCAGATGTTCCTTGGAAACAAGTGGTAACAGCCGCCAGGGAAGTTCGTGAGTATTTAGCTCAATACCAGCTAAAATCTTTTGTCAAAAGCACTGGGGGCAAAGGACTCCATGTCGTAATCCCTATTACTCCAGAATACGATTGGGACACCATTAAAGAGTTTACCCATGTTTTTGTTAAGTTTTTAGAAAAGCTTAAACCTAATGAATACATCAGCACCATGACTAAGTCCAAACGAGCAGGGAAGATATTTGTGGATTATTTAAGAAATCAACGAACAGCTACTGCAATTGCTGCATATTCTACACGTGCGAGACCTCATGCCCCGGTTTCCACCCCTCTTGCTTGGGAGGAACTTAGCACGCGAATTGAGGAAAATAGCTATACTATAAAAACCTTGCCCAAACGGTTGGAGCAACTAAAAGAAGATCCCTGGCAAGATTTTTGGTTAATTAAACAGTCTTTACGATTAGATCAACTAGTGTAATTTTACCGCTAAGGAAATTACCAAAATTTAATCTGAATATTAAGCACTGATAAAGGATAAATTGGATGTAGTTCTCCCTATTAACTGGAGGCATGATGGCTAAATCAATTTGGAAAGGCGAGATTTCTTTTGGGCTAGTATCTATTCCTGTCTCCTTAGTTTCGGTTGAAGAAAACAATGATCTTAAATTTCATCTTCTGGATTCAAAAACTAACTCTCGAGTACGATACCAACGAGTAAATGAGGATACCGGAAAAGAGGTTCACTGGGAAAATATAGTAAAAGGCTGGGAATATGAAAAAGGCAGCTACATTATTGTAGATGAAAGCGCGTTTCAAAAGGCAAGTCCTGATGTGTTCAAATCCATTAATATTGAGGAATTTGTCACTTTAAAGGAAATAGATAATCTTTATTATTCAAAGCCCTACTACCTGCAACCCGAAAGCAAAAACAAAAAAGCTTATGTACTCTTGCGGGAAGCGCTTAAAAATACGAATAAAGTAGGTGTAGCTAAAGTAATTATTCGCAGCAAAGAATCGTTGAGTCTTATTATTCCCCATGAGCACGCATTGCTCTTATATTTGATCCATTTTGCCGATGAAATTCGTGAAGAAGAGGAAGTGAATGTTCCTCGAGAGGAACTCAAAACCTATAAAATTGCTGACAAAGAAATAAAAATGGCCGAAGCGTTAATTAAAGACATGACCAACTCCTGGGAACCTGAAAAATACCATAATGAATATCGCGAGACCATGCAAAAATGGTTGAACAAGGAAACTCAGAAACTTAAAAAATCAGGCAAAAAAGTTTCAAAAGCGCCTAGTCAAAACAAGGATTCAGTGGTTGACTTTATTTCCCTACTCAAAGAAAGCATGGGAAACAAAAGGAAAACCAAAACCACATCCCGAGCTAAGCAAGCAGATAAAAAGAAGGAAGCCTAATTCATTATCTGAAGCAAGGTTTCTTTTATAAAAAAGTACAAATAAGCGCCATTTCATCATCTCCGAGCGATGATGAGCAGAATATATTACTGGCGAAAATGATTCTCTTCGATGCCCCCCAAGTCATCTTAATTTTTATGAAACTCCTCTTCTGAGCCCGTTCTTGGGGCAATAATTTCTAAAGTGGGAGAAGCCCAATATAGAACTTGTTTCTCATTAAGTATTTTGTAAGGTAATAATAAATACTGATCCTTTTTGAGCCTCCAAAATTCACCACAATACTGACCATCGACTCCTTGAGAAATAATGGATAATTTTTTATGATTTTTATCGGTAAATTGTAAGCAGTAATTTGCGTTCTGATTTGGACGAATTTTTAATATCGATGCGCTAATAGGTATTTCTCCTTGAGCATTCATAGAAAACATAAATCTATTTAGCTTCGCATAGAAATCACTGCCAAACTGAAATATTAAAGAGGCAAATAGGAGCGTAATAATGGTGGCCTTTATTTTAGGTAAGTTTCTATTTCTCGACTTTAATATCTTATAAAAAAATAGCCATCCAGCAATCAGGGATACAATTTTAATCCAAAAAATCATCAAGTTAATCCTTGTAAAGGGCAAGAAATTTTTTTAAATAAAGTTTACTATCCTTAATGTCGATCGAATTGAGCCAAAATCCAATCTTAAAGAGCCTAAACATTGCGTTTAGTTTAAGTATAGAACCCAATTGAACAATATATTTTACAATAATTTACCTGGTTAAATTTGACACAATTTGATTTAATACCTATAATTAAAATGTAGCCAAGTTCTTTTTATTAAGAAAGCGGCTGCTGGAGGGCCACTTAGGTGGCCTTCGTCATTATTAGCTTTTATTCGTGCACGATTTATTAACCATTGTTTATTTCTAGAGAAAGGTTAAAAACGAAAAGTAGTCCCGAATTAAATTTACTAACCCTTTCTTTATCCTTTTCAAAAAAAGCTAACTAAGATTATTCAATGCATCACCATCATTAATGGGTGTGCCCTGCCTAACGTCTATGAGCCATAACAGCAAGAAAAACAGTTACTCTCTGACTATTAGAGCCGAATTTTACTATCGAAAAACAATGATCCTATTTTGAAGACTTACATCACGGCACTTAGCGTACGACCTTTTCTTCTTTCTTTAAAAAGAACCATTAATGACCATATAGTCTATATTTAGATCATAATAAAAGGATTAAGGTTTAGGGAAGAAATGTTAACGCCAATAAAAAACAGTGGATTATTCTTCAGTTCCAAACGATTACAAATAGATAAGGTCAATGAATTCATTCGAAAAATTAATAAGTACTATAGGTCAGATCCACAAAAGGCATTAGATTATTTAACAGAGCTTAATAACTACTATCAAAAAAGGCTTCAGAAAAATGATTTGGCCTCGACTCTTGCCATATGGTTTATTGAGAACCCTATCGAAAACATCCAAAATAAAATTCACCATCAAATAAGCAATAACCAATTGCGCGACAAAATTTTGGATCTAACAGCGCAGATACAATTGCCCACCATTTATGAGAGCTATACAGGAAAAGATAGCTTTAGGACCCTTGTAGAAGGTGAGCTTGACAAAGTCGATGAGGAGTATAAAGTCGTCTCAATAAAAAGTAATAACAATCCGATTGTGCAAGTCAATCATGAAGAAGATAGTTTCGTCGTCCGCTTTTTAAGGATGGATAAAAATGAGGAGGATTCTGGAGTTTCTCCTCGTTTTATTCGCGAGCAAATCCAAGATCTCCCCCAAATACCTCAACCTTATTTAATAGAATTTGTTTCTGCAGATCAACAAGAAATAACTTATCTAGAATACAGTGAATTTTATGCTTCAGGTAGTTTACAAAAACATTTTGATGTATTAAGAAAAAGGAACGACTTAAAATATATTCCCACTGCAGATATTCATAAAGAACTCTTTGGTTATACAAAAAAAATAGCTGAGTTTTTTATTGCCATTAATGAAAAACAAATTTGGTATACCGATTTAAAACCAGGAAACATATTATTAAATAATGAGCAGGGTATCGTTATTAGTGACATCAAAGGCTTAATAGCCTCTTCTGAGCTTGAAATCCCCAGCAATCGCACCAGCACCAGCCAAGCCTATTTTCAATCCAGCGTATTTAATAAAAATCAGATTAACTTAGAAAAGATTCAATGCCAGACCTTAGCTACAACACTTTATGAATTGGCTTGTGGTGAATTGCCAATGCAATTTCCTACATCTCACAGCGATTGGCGTAATATGTATAATTTTAATCACCCTGTTTTTCGTGGGGAACAAGGCCAGGAGTTACGGCAATTGATTAAGGCCTTAGTGTCTAAAGAACCTCCGTCTATGGAAGAAGTATTAGAGTTAATCAACGGGCATGAGCTAAGAGCTAGCCCCGTATTACCGAAAAATATCTTGACTGATAAGAAAGAGAATACGTTGGACCCAGTTAGCATAATCGAGCTTTCTGCAGCGGAAGAATCAACTTCTTATGCCCGAAAGATGTAATCGTTGGAAGTAAAAAATACCGTCATTGCGAATGCAGGGAAGTAACAGTGTTAACGAAGCATCGCACGGGATTGCTTCGCCAAGGTCCGCAATGACAACGTTTTCGTTACAATTGAAAGCCTATACCTTTAAGCCAGGGCCCGCTCTGGCACAAATGTAATCGCTTCACGTTCAAAAGAAGACTGAATTGCGGTTAATAATTCATCACGAACCAATGCTAAATCAGTTTTTGACCAATATAACACTTTCAATTCGACGCCCTTATCCAACATTTGCGATAATAAAATTTTCGTGCCTGACTTGGGTGAGATATGACCACATTCATCACAAATATCTCTCAGCAGCATTTTAATATTACTAATATTATGAATGGAATCAATACGTAAAACAATTTCATCTCGTTTTAGCGGGTAGATACTCAAGTTGGTAATTTCCGATTTAATTAAACCCTCATTAGGGATACGAATCAGACGATTGTCACTGGTTTTGATCTTAGTTGATAACCAATCAATTGTTTCAACGGTTCCTTTAATATCTTTAATCGAAATAACATCCCCAACTTTAAAAGGACGTTCAAATAGCAGAAAAACCCCACTAATAAGATTTGATGCGGCAGTTTGGGATGCAAAACTTAGCGCAACGGTAAATAACCCTGCCGTACCTAATAAAATAGTAAGCTTAAACCCCATTTCATGCAGAGCAGAAACCAAAAATAATAAAAATAACCCATAATAAACAACACGACTAGAAAGCATAGCATGATGTTTTGAAAATTTATTCTCAATGAACTTTCCAACTAAAGCACTAATTTTTTTTGCAATAAAATAACCAAAAAAGAGGAGCATTAAAGAAAACGCGATATGCTCCCACTTTAAATGCTTCAAGTATTCCAATGTATTTTCCATAATGTCTCAATGTAAACAATAAAATGCACAATAATACCACAGAATAGGACAATTGTAGGGTAAGCTCTAACCATAGCCATATAGTAAAGATAAAACTACCGTCGCCGAATTCCTTGACCGAGAATTCGGGCCATTTTTTTATGGTTTACACCAACAAACAGGGATTACTCTGATACACATAAATTAAAAAACCGTGAAGAGACTGCTCACGGCTTTTTGCATTTAGCTTGAAGGATTAATAACAGGATTCTTGCAGCCAACAATGGCCATAGCTGTTACATACGCGAACAGTTTGGCACCCGGAGTCATAGTAATAACCTCCCAGGGGAGCACCAATTACTACACCAGGGCCCCACCAACCACCACCACCATAGTAACCATGCCAACCGCCGCCGCCGCCGTGCCAACCGCCGCCACCGCCGTGCCAACCGCCACCACCGCCGTGCCAACCGCCGCCACCGCCGTGCCAGCCGCCGCCACCATGTGCGCTACATGCCGCACTAGCAAATAAGCCTAGAGCAAAAACCGCTGTACGTAGAACTTTACTCATCATATTTCCGCTCATGATAGATTCCCCATTTTTATTTATTCTTTAATTTTAGTATAGCTCAGATTGTATTTAAAAATAACATTATGTACTGCATGAGATAGTATTTTACTGTTTGGTTCTGAGGTATAGATGTGTAATAATGCGGCCGCGTTTTTTCATATTAATCTTGCTTATAAAGAAGGACTTAAGAATGGCTTTTGCTAAGGGAATTAATGTTTCCAAAGATAATACTCTGAATCAGAAACTACCCTTACATCAAATAGATCAGATGTGTAAAAAATTGGGAAAATTACAGCTTGACCTCGAGGCTGCAATTGATTCATTTGCTGATAATAAAAGCGTGCTTTCGCGTGCGGCAGCGTATTGGGGGCAATGGCCACTATGGGTGCAAATCAGTGGAGGCTTATTAGTGGCATTCTCATTCGTAATTTTCAGCATGGCGGTCAGTCTGATTGCTTTGAGCGGCTATACTGCGGTTGCGTTCTTGCTAACGGATCATCATAGCTTACTCCAGAATAATACTCAGAGGTTTAAAACTATTATGCGAAATCTTACGAATTTGCTTGGTAATCTAATTGGTTTAATCACAAACGTCCATGAGCAATTAAAAAATGAAATTGACAGCATACAAGAAAAAAACCAACAGTTGCAACAAAATGTTGGGCATTTAAATAGGCAGACCCAAACCCTAACTGAACAAATAAATGAACTAACCGAAGCAAAAAAAAAATTACAACAGATTATAAATACTCATGAATTAACAATCACCCGCCTAAAAGACGCCAACTCAGAGCAATCCGAATTATTTCAAACCACTCAAAACCAATTAGCGGAAGTCTCTGAGCAATCAGAAAAAACTCAGACCCAACTTTCTGAAAAAATAAATCAATTAGAAAAAATCCGCATTCAACTGGAATCAGAACATGAACAGATGGTTCGTACCGTATCTGCGCTTAAAAACACTGTAATTTCTTTATCAAACCCTGTGCTGCTCAAAGAGGAGCATCAAGACCTACTTAAACAAAAACTACAGGAATTTGTTACTAGTAAAGAAAAAGATCTCTCCCATTTTGCCATTAGTACCTCTCAAATAAATCTGGATCTGGAGAGTACGCAAAAACAATTACACGAATCACTACAACAACAAGCAGAGTTAAGACAAGACTTAGAAAGCTTAATAAAAGAATTTGAGCTATTAATAAGCCTCTATGACGGGCAAGCTCTAAAAACAGCTCACGGTGATCAAAAATCGTTAGAAACCTTAAAAAAGTTTAGCTTTCTTAGGCAACACAGCACTTCTTTATCATCGATCCCCCCTGAGTCCAATGAGAATAACCTTGAGAATAGCTTAAAGTAATTATAAACTTGTATTAAAAATTGCATTTAAAATATAACTTTATTATCATTAGTTTCAACCTAGAAAATTAGTAACTTTCCAATACACGCTCCACAACATGTGTCCTCTATATTGTTGAAGTTACATCAATTGGCAGTAGATTATGACCACGCTGGCCAAAACACATATTGAGACACTCGTAACTCACTTTTATCAAAAAGTACAAGCTGATACCCTCCTTGGACCGGTCTTTAATGAAGTAGCCCAAGTCAATTGGGACGAGCATATTCCTCTACTATGCCAATTTTGGAATAGTGTCATGCTAAAAACCAATGAATATCACGGTAATGCCTACCAAAAGCATGTAGTACTCAAAGAACGCACCCAAATTCAAGAAATACACTTTGTCCGGTGGCTAAATTTATTCCAACAAGAAGCGCTAAATCATCTACCCAAAGAGGCTGCTGAGCAAATAATTCAAAGAGCCAATCAAATCGCCGAATCATTAAAGTTTGGTATGTTAAAAAAGGAGAAGTGATGCAATGATAAAACCACTGACTCGTGATATCTTATTGACTTTAACAGTAAAATTTTTCCTGTTATTCGTGCTGTGGGCTGTCTGTTTCAAAAATGTAGAAAAACCAAATAAAAATACGGAGCAATGGTTATTGGGCAGTACCTATGCCAAAGAACCATCCAAAGCTCCAAAATAGTGTTCTATTTATGCGACTCTGTTCCAGATTCGCTTTTACAAGTGAGGTGAACCATGATACCTGGTACTGACCTGGTAGATCTTTCCCGTCTACAATTTGCTTTAACCGCTCTTTATCATTTTCTATTTGTCCCGCTGACCTTAGGTCTGTCATTAATCCTGGCCATTATGGAAACAGTTTATGTCATGACTGGACGTGAAATATGGCGAAAAATGGTAAAATACTGGGGCATGCTCTTCGGAATTAACTTTGTTCTTGGGGTTGCAACAGGCTTAACGATGGAATTTCAATTCGGGACGAATTGGGCCTATTACTCCCATTATGTCGGCGATGTATTCGGCGCTCCATTAGCCCTGGAAGGAATCATGGCATTCTTTTTGGAGGCAACCTTTGTTGGTTTGTTTTTCTTTGGCTGGGACAGATTAAGTCGAGTACAACATATGTGTTGCACCTGGATGTTGGCCTTAGGAACAAATCTCTCTGCTTTGTGGATTTTAATTGCTAATGGCTGGATGCAAAACCCGGTTGGTGCTGAATTTAACTTCCAAACCATGCGTATGGAGGTTACCGACTTTGCTGCGGTTATATTCAATCCAGTAGCTCAAGCCAAATTCGTTCATACCATTAGTGCCGGCTATGTAACTGGATCTATTTTCGTTTTATCCATCAGCGCCTATTTCTTATTAAGAGGACGAAACCTTGCCTTCGCTAAACGCTCCATGACGGTTGCGACGAGTTTTGGGCTAGCATCTGCCTTAGCTGTCGTAGTCTTAGGTGATGAAAGTGGCCATTTTGATTACGATGTTCAACAAATGAAATTCGCGGCAATAGAAGCGATATGGCATACCGAAAAAGCCCCTGCAGGACTAACCTTATTTGGGCTTCCCAATGAAAAAACAATGACTACCGACTATGCAATCGAAATTCCATATGTATTAGGAATAATTGCCACCCGTAGTTTTAATCAACCCCTAGAAGGCATTACCGAACTCATTGCTCAGGGGAAAGAACGAATCAAAGAAGGAATGCTTGCTTATGAAGCCTTAACCAGACTCCAAAAAGATCCTAATGATATCCAAGCTAAAGCAGACTTTCTAGCGCACAATGCCCATTTAGGTTATGGATTGCTGTTGAAAAAATATACTGAAAATGTAGTGGACGCAAATGAAGAGCAAATTGATAAAGCAGCCCATGATCTAAAGCCGAATGTCATCCCGCTATTCTTTTCATTCCGCATTATGGTTGCCTGTGGGTTCTTCTTTATTTTGCTCTTTGCTGTAGGCTTTTACCTATCTGCAAAACATAAATTACATACCACTCGCTGGTACCATCGTCTCGCATTCTGCGCACTTCCCTTACCTTGGCTTGCTGCAGAATTAGGCTGGGTTGTTGCCGAATATGGACGCCAACCTTGGGTGGTGCAAGGGGTATTACCCACTATGATGGGAACTTCTTCTGTCAGTACCACACAAGTGCTTACCTCAATTTCAGGTTTTGTGCTCTTTTACAGCACGCTCGCGGTTGTTGAAGTGTATTTGATGGTTAAATACATCCGTCTTGGCCCCGATAATATGGCTCACTAGGAGAAGATGATGCCTTTAGATTATGAAACATTACGAGTTATGTGGTGGGTACTGCTTGGAGTATTATTGATTGGTTTTGCAGTATTTGATGGCTTTGATTTAGGGGTAGCGATGTGGCTGCCCTGGCTTTCTAAGACCGACATGGAACGCCGGATTATGATTAACAGCATTGCCCCAACGTGGGAGGGGAATCAAGTTTGGTTTATTCTCGGTGGTGGTGCTATTTTCGCGGCTTGGCCAGCCTTGTATGCTCTCTCATTCTCAGGGTTTTATTTGGCCATGTTTTTGATCTTACTGGCATTGATTTTACGTCCAGTAGGATTTAAATATCGCTCTAAAGTGAATAATCCGCTATGGCGTACGGTTTGGGACTACGCTTTATTTATTGGTGGCTTTGTCCCCGCACTTATTTTTGGGGTAGCTATAGGTAATGTATTACAAGGTGTACCCTTCCATTTTGATGTGCAATTACGTCCATTTTATACCGGCACTTTTTGGGCTTTGCTTAACCCTTTTGCCTTAGTTTGTGGTCTTCTCTCAGTGTTCATGTTGGCCATGCATGGGGCTTTTTTCCTTAACGCCAAAACAGAAGGCCATATACAACGCCGCGCTGTACGAGCAGGAAAAATTTGCGCCCTACTATCAATCATTATTTTCATTGCAGCAGGATTTTGGCTGCATTATGGTATTGATGGCTATGCATTAACTGCTGTTGTACCGCATGATGGTCCATCCAATCCACTTTATAAAACAGTCAGTCTACAAGCGGATGCCTGGTTTAATAATTATCGGAATGCGCCAATCACTATAATCGTTCCTGCCGTGGGAATTTTAGCTGCACTTTGTGCTTTGCTCACCACACGTTGGGCAAAACTTGCCTTTGTGTGCAGCGCACTGTCAGTGATTGGAATTATTGCCACCGTAGGTGTGAGCATGTTTCCATTCATACTTCCCTCCTCTACGAACCCTGAACAAAGTCTAATCGTTTGGGATAGCTCCTCAAGCCAATTAACCCTATTTATTATGTTGGTCGGAGTAGTCATCTTCCTACCGATTGTTTTAGCGTATACCGCTTGGGTTTATCGTGTTTTGCGTGGGAAAGTAACTGAAGAAACGATTACTAAAAATCAAGAAACGGCCTATTAGGAGGTTATTTTATGTGGTATTTTTCCTGGATTTTAGGCACAGGCCTGGCCTGTGCTTTTGCAATATTAAATGCAATGTGGGTTGAGCTACGTGATAGCGATGAGCGGCCGGAAGAGGTATAACCTGGCTGATGTATAGGCTGGGCCGTAAAGCCCAGCCTATCTAATAATTACAATCCCACCCATCGTATAAACTGATTCGAAGCATTTAAATTAATTGTTGGCCTCCCTTCAAAGGAAATCGTAAAACTAGTTCCCTGAGTTCCATTTGCTTTTACTTCTTTGATCCTACCTAAATTAACCACCTGCATTTGCGTTTCAAAATACCCACCGCGAACCTCTTTCATAGTGGGGATCACAAAGTAGATTGAACTTAAATCAGCAGCATGGTTATTCGCTAAATAATTCAACTCTGACGTACTTAAGGCAATATATTCCGCATTGTTGATTTGTCGTCTTAACATACGCTTTAATGGCGCAGTAGTGTGAAATATACGTTGATAAGCATCTGCTGAAATCACCGCCACTGGGTTAGTTTCAGTAGCTTTACCTCGATAGCCACTGCTAACAAATAGAATCGCCTCACGCTGATCGTCGGGAGCAGTAGCAGGAATGCTCAAAGTCGTCGGATTAGCAAGGTGGGAGGCCACATCCTTATCACAATTTAAAAATCTTGATTTGCTAAACCAGTTATCGCTGGGATAATAAATTACCAATAAAGATTTATCTTTAATCGTATTAATAATGGCTTTAGAATTCTCTAAGGGTAAAGCAGGACATCCCCAGCTACGGCCCGGACGCCCATATTTCTTAATGAAGCTCTCTTGAACATACCAGCCTGAGTGCATCACCACAGAACGATTTGATGCATTGTCATTAAAACTACGATCTAAACCATCCAGGCGCAATGAAAGCCCATCGCGTCCATAATAGGACTGTAACGTTTGATAAACCCCGATGCTACTGGCTTTGCTATTGTATTGATTGGAAAAATAATTGGAAATTAAGGCACCTGATTTAATGCCATGAGACACATAAGTGTGAAACAATAATTTCTTTTCCCTTAAATCAAAAACCCACAAACGCTTTTCATTTGATGGCATTGAATAATCAATAATCGTGAGGATATTGTTATGATCCACATTATATTCATTTGCGCATTTTAAGGTCATTAATACTTTATTAATAACTTGTTGATTTAAATGAGGTGCTTCATTATGAAGCATGAGATTCATCTCATTAATGGCTTGAGCACTCGAGTGCCCCGCCGAGACAATAGGGACTAATCCATTAATAAAGCGAATATCATCATTCACCTTTTTTTGCTGCTGCTCAATAAATTGCACGGGAAAGGGTGGTAAATAGGATGACACTGCTAAAGCCAATAGCAGAAAAGCGCTCATGACATGTCCTTTTTTATTATTATTAAGTCCTGTACTGTTTAATATAGCTCAAATTTAGCTAGGTGATAGTGAGAAGATTTGGAGGGAATTTATAAATTGTAGGTTGGGCCCATGGCCCAATAGGTAGAATTCAATGCAAGGTCTAGGACTTATATTTTATCTATGACTAGGGCTAGGAACCATTTCAGATTGTTCATAAGAACCAGATAAAAGGGTACCCACTATATTGGTACTATGTAATACCACATCAGCGGCCTCAGCCACGCCAAACACGCCTTGGCTCGTTGCATCAGCATAAATGGCACCTAATCTGGCACAATTTGCTCCAGACGCCGCTAAACGTCCCCAGAAATTATCTTTATTTCTAAATGCAATTATTGTTAAACCATGAATTGCAAGATCAAAACCAAAACGGAATGAAGTACTGGGATCTACTATCATTTGTACTGCGGCTAAAGTTAAAGCACCGGCATTTAAAATTTGCATTGTTTGATCAAAACTACTTTCTTGACTAAAAAAAGTAAACATACGAGGTTTCCTTATCATGATTTAAATTGGGCAAACCTTAACCAAAAAGAAAAAATAACACAAGTCCTTTTTTTTAGCCAATTAGAAATTAAGCAGTTCACACGACACGTCGTCAATGCATTCTTTAACATCCAAAGCAGGCGTTAGTGGCTGAGGATTAGTAGCAAATAAACGGTCCAAACTCTTAACCAATAAACGAATAGAACGCTCTCCAGTTGGACGATTACGAGGCTCAATACGCTCCTCTCTCTCCATCTCCATTTTAAACTGCTCTCTTAATTGCCTTTTGATACTCGCATCAACATTCTCATTCTGATCAATTTTTTTAAGAGAACTATCAATCATTTCTTGATATTTGGCATTTAAATCATCAAGCTTAGTTTTGCATTGAGTGACGGTATCCAGCATTCGTGCGGCATCGGTTTTAAATAGCCAGCAAATTTGCGCGAAAAAGTTAGAAAGTTTAACCCAAAAACTATTATGTATCTGGATAAAATGTCCCAGAGTCTCCGCATTAGCTTGGTATTTATGAAGAAAATCTTGATTTTTTTTCATTGAATGCAATAGAGCTTGATAAGTGTGCACTGCACGTGCTGCGAGCGTCACTGTTTGCTGGAGCTGCAGAAGCCCTTCATCGGATTCACTTAAAATTTGACGTTTTAAATCATTATCCTGCAGAAATAGCTGATTGTTAATACGGGTAATTTCTTCTTGCTGAGATTGAAGTGTGCCGTTAAGCTCATCAAGAGTATCGATTAGCGATTGCTTGAGCACCCCCTTACATTCACTATCCCAAGTAGATGGCATCCATGTTAATGCGGCATCCTGTATTTTTTGTGGTGTAACATAGCGATAACCATGCGTTACCGGCACCGCAAGCCAACTCAGGCCATAGGACATTTGCTGTGTTAGATTTTTTTTCTCATTGATGATGGTTAAGTGCTTTACCATCGTCTCAAAAGCGTTTTTCTTCTGCTGTGGCAAGGTTGTTAGCAAGATTTGATAGGCCGCTGCGTTATTAGCTACCAGATCTAAAAAATACATACGGCCAGAAACACGACTCTCATTTTCGACTACCACGTCAAGAAATGCTTTCAGTGATTTAATCCTTAATCCAAGTTCATGGTTACTGCTTCGTAAAGACAATAAACTCAAAAGACCTGCAGAAGTCTGCGCCATAGTTTCTTCAACTAGCACTAGCCTCTTTTGAGTTGTAAATTCATCGTTGTTTCTGAGCTGCTCATCAGGAGGTTGTTCGGTGAGCAATGAGAGGCAACGTTGATTAAAATAGGATTGGGCAAACCCAACCACATTAAGCTCATCAGCCTCCTCTGTCTTTGGTATAAGAATCAAGGCCTTTGCTTCTGCTTTTTGCAATAAGGTGGCAATACTTTCTCGTATTTCGGCTATGGGAATAACCCAAGATACCGCTTTTAAAGTCCAGGAACTCAAAGATTGCAGTGTCGGCTCGCCCAAATTAAGAATAAGAAAGAGGGTAAAAAGTAAATTTGTCGCCAATGCTTTATCTGTAAATAAGGAGTTATCTAAATCCAATATATTATTTACTATCTGCAGTAATTTCCTTACATCCGCTGTTGAGGGTATCTTGGTATTAAAAAGCTTCCCGGTAATTTCACTTAAATCCTGTAAGGCATTACGCAAGTGCTCATTTCCAGCAGACTGCAGTTGCTCTAAAGCTTCATCGACAGTCAATTTAGCAAATAATACAGCGCCTCGCTCCCGAGCATTAAAAATATCCAAACGAATAAATAACTCTGAATTGAAACTATCCGTGAACGCCTCTTTAATCATCCCTAAATTAGTGACTGACTGGATATAATTATGCATTAATAAGGCAGTGTGTAATTTTGCTTGCCCAGATTCGGTGTTTGCTCTATCCCCTAGCCACTGTATGCCACGCTCTTCTTTGCTTTGCATAGCCCCTCATATTCCTGCCTACTTAAAATTTTATTCTACCTGAACAAAGACCAAAACAAAAGCCAAGTGTCCTAAATTGATCCAGGAAAGCACATGGAAATCAACTATTATTAATATGAGGTCTCTAAGGAAAACAAATAATGGCTGCGAAAAAAGAAATCTATATTTTTACCCTAATAGGACTAGTCCTGGGATTTGTATTGGATTATGCGTATCGTCTGCAGGAGTCAGCGTGGGGTAGTGCATCAATGGCTAATGGATACTCGATTTTATTTTCATGCATCTACATTATTACCTTCTCAACTATTTTCGCGCTGCTCTACACATTGGCTTATAATGAAACGCACCGCCTGCGCCTACTCGCCACTAGTTTCCTTGGTGCGTTAATTCTATCCTTCTGTTTCCTAGGCAAAACAGGATATGACTTGACCGAGCATCTACTTATATTTACCTGGGCATTCCCGGTATATGTTTATATTGGCCTTTCGTTTCATTATGCCATTCATCATAATAATACTTGGAAAATAACTTATCCTACATTATTTGCTGCAGTATGGAATATGTTCATTCTCTTATGTGTCGCCGGACTATTTGCCAGCCTAGCTAATTTACTTGTTTTGCTGGCGGCCCTTCTTTTTTCCACATTAGGTTATGAATATCTATGGAATTTATATTCCACTAACATCCATTTTTCTTTAATTTTAAACTCCACCTTATTCTTTATTGGCTTAGGGGTTGGGCAACAAAATATAAATATTATATACAGTCTACGGCTCTTATTATTACGTATGATGTATTACCTCTTACCCTTCTTCGCATTAACAAGTATTGTCTATTTTATTCTCTATCAAATAGGCCCTGCTGCTGCCCACAATTTGCCCGATTATATTAACCCATTACCTATTCTCATCGCGCTCGTTTTTATAGGCATTTTATTTTTTAATGCCTACTACCAAGATGGGGATGTAGAAAAAGAAACCGCTGCACCATTATGGTTAAAATGGCTACTCAAAATATACCGCGTAATTTTATTGTTCTTAATTCTAATGATGCTGCTGCAAATTTATCGCAAGAATGTTTATATGGATATCAATGGAATTATTTGCTTGCTAGCAGTCTTTTTCTATGGGCTGCTTTATGCACTCAGTGCTTGTGTTGCTGCCGAGCGAGAAAGGGCCTGGATTCAGTCAGGAAATATTGCCATCGCTTTATTTTTTATGGCCTCTCTCTTTATCTTAAATCTTCCCTACATCCCTCTTGCATTTGATGTGGGAAAAAAACCGGTATATACCGCACCAATATTCAATTTATCTGAGCCACAGAAAAAATAATGATTCGTTAAAAGGAGAGAACAATGGAGAGCCAAGGAAGTAGCCGTGGGGATTTTCGCACAATCTATCAAGGAAAATCTGTAGATGATCTCATTATTGAATACATGGAAGAAAATGCGATTCCTGGGATGTCCCTTGCCATTGTACAGGCTCCATATATTACGCGTGTCGTAGGCTACGGATTAGCGGATACTCAATCTAGGCGCCTGGTTTCAACCCGTACGCTATTTAATATAGGACAAATAACCACTGCATTTACGGCCGTAGCGATTATGCAGCTTGAAGAAGACGGGAAATTAAACCTTGATGATTCCATAATAAGCTATCTACCCTCATCAGCACCGAAATCATGGGAAAAAACAAATATTCGCCATTTGATAACACAGAGTTCCGGGATACCTGATTATACAACTTGTGGAGGCTTTTCTTACCACCATCAATATTCTACTGTAGAGATTATTAATTTTATCAAAGACGAGGCTTTATTATTTCCATCAGGAACAGAAAGTCAAATTAGTGCCTCTAATTTTTATCTGCTCGGGCTTATTGTAGAACAAGCTAGTGGCATGAGTTATGAAGCTTATGTGACTAAAAATCAAATTGAACCTATGGGATTACAACGCACCTTTTTTATCAATACTTTATCATCCCTAGAAAATGAAACAGGTAACGGCACCAACCCATTTAAGCACAGCGAGTTTTTAAAAAAAACCGTTTTCGTTGATCCTACAGAACATGCTGTTGGGCATTCCGCGAACACTACAACTGTACCTGAAATAAGCTGGACATCCACTTTTGCCAATAGCGGGATCCTCGCGTCTGCTGAAGACATTAGCATATGGGATATTGGCCTGGCAGGGGGCATTCTCATTAAAAATGCCGAAAATAGAGCCTTCTTATATCAAAACCCTATGCTGGATAATCAACAAAAAATTTCTGGAAATGCGGGTTGGTCGTTTCCCGGCCATCCAGGACTGATGCAGATTAAAGGAAATATCCCCGGATTTTCCGCTTTTTTAAGTCGCTTTACCGCGGCAAATGAATTAGTTTGTGTGACGCTCTTAGCCAATAAAGAAAACATTGCTGATCTCGATATTTTAGCCCGTAAAATTGCAGCCGCCTTTGATATTAAATTAGCCGCAATGGACGGTGGTTTAAAGGCAGAAACACTCCAAAGCCCCTATTCAGTACAACAGACTATTGAGCGCCTAAGTTCGATAGTAACTAAGCAAGGGGGTAAAATTTTTGCTCATATCGATCACGGTGCTGAGGCAAATAAAGTCAATCAATCCTTATTGCCTACTGAAGTTCTCATTATAGGAAACCCTGCTAAAGGCACCCCATTAATGCATGAGAACCCAGCAATCGCGCTAGACTTACCTTTAAGAATAATGGTTACCGAAGACCAAAATGGCGAAGTTTGGCTGAACTTTACTGATCCAATAAAATTAAAAGAGGACTATCACCTGAATGGCAATGAAGCCAAGCAAATAGCCACCGCCTTACGTAACCTATGTGAAAAAGCGGTTTCCATTCAAAGTAAATTTTAAGCAATTATTGCGTGCTTAATAGAAATCTCCGACAATGAGATTTCTATTATTAGCCATAACTAAGGAATGAATAATGGCAAATTTTCTCTGCATTGCACAATTTATCTCCCAACCTGGTAAGGAAGAAGAGCTCTATCAAGCCCTATTAACCTTGCTGGAGCCGACTCGAGCGGAGCCAGGATGCATCAGCTATAATCTGCATCAAAATGTGGAAAATTCAAGTATCTTTACGATGACTGAATGCTTTGAATCTAAGGAAGCATTCGATTTCCATTCCACCCAACCGTATCTGCAGCATTTTAGAGAAAGAGCAAAAAACGCGATTGAATCGGTAACCTTAACGCTTGGTACAAAACTATAAGCTTGCTTGCAATTAATAGTTTCTGCTGAAGTAGTAATTGACCAAGCTCTGTATTATGTGGCGTATAGAAGACTAAATTACCGTGGCCAAGCTGCGGTAATTCGTGAAGAGTATTGGTAAAATAACTTGGGTCTGTGGCATTAATTGCTTGCAACTAGGTCTCTCTACTCTCTATATTTTACGAATGCTAATATCACTGTTACTATAAAGCATCAAGGAGTGTTTTATTTCAGGAGAACTATTATGCATCGTCTTGTTTATTGTTTTCTGTTCATGTTTTTCTGCTGCATCGCGGAAGCGACGCAAACTCTAGAACAACAACGGCTTGAAAATATGAAAACCTATGTCGCTCTTTTAGGAAAGGGGGATTATGATGGCATTACCAAGCTATTTACTGAAGACGGGACTGTAATCTCTTCTTCGGGTATTGCAGAAACCTCATCCAAGTTCTATAAAAAGCTGTTTACTGACACCATAAACCATCCATCAGCCGAATTGCCGCAATTATTTTCGTCACGAAATAATTCGGAAGTACTTATTGCCTCTTTTTATTTTAATTGGCAGAACAAAAAGCAACAGCCAGTCGGCGCTCATTTTATTGATTTATTTTATTTTGCCAAAGATAGTGCCAAATTTAACAAAGTGATGGTCTTTAGTAATACCTTTAAATCAGATGTGATGAAACAATTAGAGTCAGTGTAAAGAAGAAATCTGGAGCCCATATTGGCGAAAGCCTAATACGGGCGCGACACCTAATTCAAGCATATCCTGGATTGCGCTATACTCCATCCAAGCTACAACACAACCCCCTGCCATAGGAATAAATACAAACCTTTTTTTTCCAAAAATTAATTGATACACTCTAGCGAAAATAGTCCTCTGTCGGATATAAAATTGACTCTCGATGCAAATAAAGCTCTTGATGCGCACATGGATGCGTTTTTAACCAAGGAAAAAGTGGTTGTCATTATTCCGACATACAACGAAGCCTCGGTCATTGAAACCACCATAGAGCAAGTCTTTACTGCAACCAGCTCTATTTCTAATTATGAGGTGCATATATTAATTTTTGATAGCGCCTCTACTGATAACACCCAGCTCATCGTTCAGTCATTAAAAGCTCGCTACTCAAGCTTACATTTATGTTCCGAATCAGCGAAATCGGGGTTAGGCTCTGCTTATCTGCAAGCCATGAACTATGCACTCAATGAAATGAATGCAGATATTGTCTTTGAATTTGATGCCGATTTATCTCACCAGCCTAAATATATTGCCCCAATTTTAGAACAACTAGAACACTGCGATTGTGTGGTAGGCAGTCGATATGTCCCGGGTGGTAGTATTCCTAAAGACTGGGCTTTTCACCGTAAGTTATTTTCCGTTTTAGGTAACTACATTGCCAGAGCCATACTTACCCCTAAATATAAAGATTTTACTAGTGGCTTTCGTGCGACGCGACGCCAGCACCTGTTAAAAATTCTTCCGCAGCGATTTTTAACAAATCATTATGCTTACAAATTACAATTATTATGGTTACTCCACAAAAATAAAGCGCGAATTCGCGAGTTTCCTATTGAGTTTATTGATCGGGATTTAGGAGACAGTAAACTACCCAAAAATAGCATTTCTGACTCCTTACGCGTTGTCTTTACCCTTCGCTATTACGAACTCAGACGCTATTTAAAAATGTGCTTGGTGGGCTCTATGGGCATGGTTGTACAATTTGGGGTTTATAACCTGTTGCGTAACTACTTACACCTTTCACCATTTAGTGCCTCGCAGCTTGCCGTATTTGCTGCCATCGTTAATAACTTTATTTTGAATAATAAAATTACTTTTCGCACGCACTACTCCGTTTCGCGCGCACTAAAAGTACAACGATTAGCTCTCTTTTCGATTTATTCGATTAGTATTATTTACTTACAAAGCTATTGGCTACGCCTGGGCGTCCTTTGTTTTGGAGATGGAGCACTGCAAGAAAATATAATTATGGGGGTTGGTATTGGTTTAATGTCCCTTTTAAATTATTTCACGTACTCTCGCCATATATGGGGAGAAAAGCTTGCTCTCAATAATTAAAGGCGACTGCTAATTCTATGACCTATGCACGTGGTACCTATCTTCTTCTTGCGCTCTACTTCGTGGTGCTATTAGGACTTGCTCCTATCAATTTATTATCATTTGATACCTACTATTATTGGGAATGGAGCCGTCATCTCGCCTTGTCTTATTACGACGGCTCCCCGATGATCGCCTATCTTATCAAACTAGCCACGTTGATTTTTGGCCATACTCTCTTTGCATTGAGCCTCATAGGCATAGTAACTACAGCACTAACCAGTTGGATTATCTATAAAACAGCACGTTTTTTCTTATCGAAGGAAGCCAGTTACATTGCCACACTATCCTGGCTATTTTCCCCCCTGGTCACCCTAGATATATTAAAACAAACAACCTATGACACCCCACTAACCTTATTTTGGGCCCTTACCCTTTATTGCACCGTAAAATTCTTAAAAACAAATGAGAATAAAGAGCTTTATCTTATTGGAGCTAGCGCAGGCTTAATGATGCTTTCAAAATATTCAGGCATCGTCTTAATTCTCGCCCTACTCATTTTCTTGATTTCCACCCCATATCGTTCGATTTTTAAAAACAAACACTTTTATTTGGCTTTATTGCTCTCCATCGCTATTTTTAGCCCCGTTCTGATTTGGAATTATCAAAACCAATGGCTCTCGTTCATTTATCAACTGAGCACTCATCAACTTAATACAGAAATTAATCCCTTCGTTAATGCAGGCAAAACCTTCGTCACACAATTTCTTCCCTGTTTAAATGTGATGCTTCTCGCTCCATTTTTGTGGAGCACAAGAAAATTGAATGCGAAGAAAGAGTTAATCGTAAAATTATGCCGGATCGTGAGTATTACCTTTCTTTGCTTTTATTTATACACAGCAAGTAAAGCAGAAATTCGAGAATATTGGCTAGCCCCTTATCTAATCAGCAGCGCCTTATTGCTAGGATATTGTTTTGAGATCTTTTCCTATCGTAAATTAGCCAGCCTGTTAGTTGGAGTCTATGCACTAATAAGCTTTTTTATCATCATCGATAATACGCATACTTATCCTATCGTTAAAGCGAAAAAACTGATCCCATATCATTTAATCAAGCAATTTAATGAAGATTATCCTCAACTGACCAGCCCAGTTTTTACTTCGGGCTGGTTTGCTGCCCGCATGCTATTTTTCCTTAATAATAACCCTGCGGTTTATACTTTAGGTTGTGATACACAACAAAATCAATATGCGGAATGGAGTACCGCGATTAATAAGCAAATTAGCGACAAAACGTTAAAAGAGGCACTGTATATTGATATTTATGATCGTAGTGCCTGTTTAGCCCAACATTTTGCCCACTGCCAAAGAATACCGACACGTACCTATGCCTTCAAACATAAAGAGCATGGACTGTATGTTTATCGCTGTATTAATCCTTAAGCAGGATAAGCAAGCCCCCATACTTATTTCCTTTTGCATGGAGGCAAGTTGATGGGGAGCGCAATGAAGCCAAACAGCAACGCTATATGTTGTTCTGTTTTGCCTCATCCATATTTAGAGAAGAAGACTCTTTAATTTCTTTTATGAATTGATTCAATAAGAGATAGAGACTATCATTTTTTGCGCTGGACTCCACAAAACTAGATATTAATCCAATAGTTTTTGTTCTCGACACTATACGTTCCTGGACGCTCTCTAGTAACTTTACGAGCTCATCCGAAGCTCTCTCGGGATCACTGCTAAGTTGCTCAATCAAATCATCTACCCATTTCGAGGTAAATTCATGCTCCACACGATGGCGCTTCAGTCGTTCAATAAATAAACTAATTCTTTCCGGAAATTCCCATTTTTTTAACTGTTCAATTGCACCAACGGGGTCAAATATCATCGAAAGATCAAGGAGTTCTTGTAACTCTTGCTCAGCTCGCTTCAATATTGTATGCAAACGACTATTTACAGAAGATGAGAAGAATAAGAAAGGACCAGTGCTGTATTCAGTATCGATTTTTTTCCTTGCTTGTTGAAACCGCTCTATAAGTTCAGCTAATGGCGTCTTTGGATTATGAAGTTTCTTTAATAAATTATTTGCAACCTCCAAGCGACCTTGGTCACTACATTGAGAAGCATAATTCTCCAATGCCCCAATAAAATATGAAGTTTTTGTACTTCTCAACTCCACTAATTCATTGGAATCACTTAGACATGAATGGCCCACTAATTGCTTAAGTACAACTGAGCACTCTTCTTTGTTTAAATTAGGAGTTATCTCTTGGAGCACAGCAAATGAATGAATAAATGTGGAGAAATTAACTGCAGAAATAGCTTGCAGCCTAGAAGTAATAGGAAGAAATTTAAGCCAATGACAAAATAGTTCTTTGTGATTAATTAAATGAGCGAACTCACCTAAGATTTTACTTGGATACTCTAAATGGTGAAGAAATATAGATAAATGTTCACTATCGCTTACCCATATTTTTAGCGGTGCCTTACAATATTCTAAGATGCTCTCATGTATTAAACATTTGCCTTCCCATTGTTGCAAAAATTTTAGCAGCGCACTAAAGGAAGTGCCGACCTTTCTTTCCTCGAAGTACCGATTAAGAAAATAAGTTTTGCTCGCTCTATCCCAAGATTGCTCCCATCTTAAATAGGTATTGGGGTTAAACCATTGGTTCAATAGTTCAAAAAGAGCATCAATCATCAGTTGGTGATGTCCTTCTGCTCGATATATAAGAAACTGTGCAAAATCAAAATCCTTAAATATCCCAGAGAGTCTCGGTTGCAAATAGGTCAACATACTAGCAAGCTGATTCGGATTTAACTTGCTCAATAGAAACACACATTGCTTACCCGATTGTATTTCATCACTCAGGCAATTTAAGTAAGATTGATCAAAACTAGCCTGAATTGTTGGTCTCAAGACTTTGTAAATCACAAAATAATATTCCGGATTTTCACAAATAAATTTTTTGAGCTCCTCCGATCGAGCCTGGATAATAATTTGTTGATTTTCTGCGGAAAAATAGCGTAATACTTCATGTATGTGTTGCACATCAAACTCGAGCAACCCTAATCTTGGATGGATACAGCCCACTACTGCTGCAAATAATTTGGGACTTATAAGTATTAACGGCAGCAAATCGTCCATATGCTGTACTTCTGGTGCTATTATTTGCGCAATCGTCAGTGTTGAATAACCTGAAAACGTCAATAATACGGCCACATGACTCCACAAATCACTGTCATCTTGCCCCAGATGTTGGCCACGTATTTTTAAAGCGCCTAGGGCTTCATCGCGTAATCTCTTTAAGTCAGGAAGCGCTTGTACTTCAGTATCCTGGCCATTAATCTTGATCGCATATAATTGCTTATGCTGCGTTAAATACTCATCAAGTGACTCTGAAATCTGCTGTGCGCAAGGCAAAATATCTGCTTCGTGTTGTCGCTGTGATTCTTCCTCAGTGAGCGCACATCCCAAACATCGTGCAAAGAGGGTTAAAAAATAGCATTCTAGAGAAACATTGGCATAACCATAATGCTGCAATGTCAAGGGAGCTACTTGTGCCTTAATATTTTCAGGTAATGATCTCCATAAAGCATAAAAACTATGGATGGGGGCTGCGAGCACCTCATTATCAGCAACAAACTCTGTGCCAGCATCCCCCACAGCCCCTCTTTTCAAGTCCTGGACCAATTTTCTAATAGCAAAACCAATACTCTGATCATCAAATTGCCGGTTATGGCTTTGCCTTAGCGCCCGCATGTATCTAAGGGTAGCTTCGCCGCCTATTTGTTCTAGGGTCAAAAAATCGCGTCCACCTAGTTTGTAGCGAAGCATCGTTGAATTTTCCTGAAAATCTGGAAACAGCGCATTAGTATTCGCCTCAGCGCTATTAAAAATTTCTGCTATTGGAATTAATTTAGTCTGAGTTTGATCTAAAGCATAATACTCAAGAGGAAAATGTCCATCATCCTCGGTATCTTCTTTAAATGAAAACATCAAGGGTCGGCATAATTTATCAACGGATGGCATTAAAATCGTCCAAATTGATTCATCAGGATGTGCAATTGCCTCCGCAACTTTAAGACAAAGCTGATTTATAGGTAAAAAAGGATGATTCAAATAGGCAATACTGCTTTTCTCACCTAGGGAGGCTCCTCGCTCAGTTAAATACCTTCTAATGAGCTCATTGACATCCTCCAGCTCTGTTTCAAAATTGAATTGCTTAGCCAAATTCTTAAAAAAATCAAAGCCAACGGTAGTTTCTAATCTCATCCAATATATTTCTTTTTCAGTTAACGCGGGTGAGAGAATAAGTGGTAACTTTTGGCATTCATCAATAAATTGCAGCAACTGCGCTTTTGATAGCATGAGCCTCTCCTAAAAATGGAGGCTAATTTTAACAGTATTTTGTCTAAAAAATAAGCATAGATCCTAATATAAGTGACAACATGAACCATGGTGTCACATTACCTCAAGGCTAAGTCATTTATTTTCACGGGAAGCGAGAACCCAGCTTGCAATCGAACCTAGCCCCAAGATCAACAAGATTACGGCCAATGACCACTGCCCATAGCCTTTAACCGCGGCAATAATGCCACTCGTTAATGCAGCAGTTAAATCTTGCAGGCTGGAATACAATGCAGCTACAGTGCCCGCCATGTGCGGAAAAGGATGAAACGCCCCGGCAAATGCATTAATAAAAGTGAACCCCGCTCCCATACAAAATATGGCAACGGGAAGGATAATGCTCCACATCGTAGTGACACCGAGTAAGGCTAAGCCCATAAGACAAGCCCCGCCAAGCGCCATAAGTAATACTCCTATAAAGACCATATAAGAGATACCCTTACGCATCACTAGCTGGCTATTAATAATGCCACTAAAACCAATAGCTGCAGCAATAAAAATCGTTAATTGACCAAATTCCATAGGTGTATATCCTAAAACATCCTGAAAGAAAAAAGGTGCAATAATCAGGTAGGAAACAATGCCTGCACAAGCAAAACAAGAGCAGAGGGTATAACCTAGGAATACTTTAGAGTGTAATAAAATAAAATAATTTGCTCGCATTACCTTAAACTTAGTCGCATCAGGGTTAAGATTTTTATTCGTTTCAGGCAAGGCACAGAACGCGAGCACCCAAATCACCAATCCAAAGCACAATAAAAATAAAAAATTAGCACGCCATCCAAATTGCTCCTGAATGTACCCACCTAAGATAGGTGAAGCAACGATAATAAAAACACTAACAATTCCGACATAAGAGCCAATTTTTGCCAAGGTTTTTCCGGTAAATAAATCACGGACTAAGGAGCGACCTACAGAACTACAACACCCAATTCCAAACCCCTGTAAAAAACGTCCAAGAATCAACATCCAAACCGAAGTAGCAAGAAAACAGCATAAACTCCCAAAAATACTTAAACCAATTCCAAACATTAGTGGTGGTTTGCGACCAATTTTATCGGATAAAGGCCCATAAAATACATGCGAAATTCCTAATCCCAGCATAAATAACGACAAGGTCATTTGAATTGCAGCTTCACTGCTATTAAAAATTTTGGTAATCGCAGGTAACGATGGTACGTATTGATCGGTGGTTGTTTGCATTAAGACCATGAGCAATAACACAACAAAAATTAAAAAGGGAGATACTATTCGACGATCGGGTTTGGACATTAAATGATCCTTGAAGTTCATCAAGCCGCAATCCACAAATCACGACTGAAAATCAAATTACATCATGCAAGAGAACAAAATAGCAAGTTAACTCTTACACAAAACAGCAGGAAGAATAATCACTTCCTGCTAAGACGTGCATCACGTAATACATCCTCAACCCTAATAGTAGTACGAGAAATCGTCAATTGCGCCATGGCATCTAAACTTTCCTCATCAAGCGATGGCAATTTCTCTATCAACGATTCACTGTAACTTAGAGCATCCGCAATGGTACATCGTTTCTCAATATCCTTATCTGTTAAAGCCTGTACCAATTTGATAATCGCCTTGTGCTTAGGAGAAGCCGAATTGGGATTAACGAGAAGCTGCGATGAGTCTGAAATAAAACTCTCGGCAAATAATTCAGGAAAGAGCACAGCAACAATGAGCCCCATGCCATAAGTATCATTTGGAAAACCTATTTTATGTACAGGATCTCGATAAAGTTCAGTATACATCGTCTTCTTAGTAGAACCATGCTTAAGCACTGAACCAAAATCAATTAATCTCAATGCTTGCCCCGGCACATCAAGAATAAAATTCAGGGGTTTAATATCATTATAAGTTCGATAACGTGAATGCAACTGATTCAGATCACGCAATGCGGTAATAATACATTTTAAACGCATGTCAAAGGGCAAATTTAGAAGCTGCGCTCTGGAATATCTCCCTAATGCCTGCCCAGGTTGCCAAGAAGAAACAACAAAAGCCACTTCTCGATCAGAAAAAAAGAAAGCCGTTCTTGAAAGTAGCCCATGATTTTTAGCCTCTCGTCGCGCAGCCTCTTTTAAATCAGATACAACACCAGATTGTATCTGCTTGATACAATAAACAGGCTCCACATCCTGAGAGGAGGAATAAGCTTGTCGAATTGTCCCTTGCCCGCCCCTAGCAAAGAGCGTATTGTCTCTACTCATCCAAAAACGATGCCCATTGGTTAAGGTAGTCTCTGTTTTTAACTGATCATCAGATCCTGTTACCTGAAAAATGTTCGTTTCAGCAGGTGAAGGTACTTTGACTAAAATTCGTTGCAGTGCGCTTGTAAAGGAAAGATTATTAAGCAAATTATGTTTTAGCAAATTATCTACTAACATGCTGATTCGCCTTAAATTATTTACAGATAAAACACCTAATTGCTGAATATTTTCCTGGTTTAACAAGCTAGCATCATGATGATGTAAACAACTTACTAAGGTAAACAGAGGCTCAGAAGGCACTCCTGCTTTTTTTTCAAGTAATTTTTTATTATAGCTCCCATAAGGCTGCTCCTTAGAAAGCATATCCAGCAACCCAATAAACTCGATAACATGCTTTTGAGAATAACGTTCCTCAGCGTCGTATGAATCAGCTTGCTCAGGAATAGAGATACCTAGTTTTCCGGCGTTCCACAGCTCTTTTAGCAAGTGATTCCTACCCATGATTACAGCACAAGTCGCCGGGGTATAACCTACCTTATTCTTTATCGCATTAAAGGAAAATTGCTTTTCATTCACTAACCACAAAACAACCGGAGAAAAACCATTCATTGCAGCAAGGTGCACCACTGTATCCCCATCCGCATTAACACAGTTCAAGCTATAACCTTTTCGATCCAGTAATTGGAGGATATCTAAATGCCCTAAACTAGTTGCTAACCAAACAGGATTTCGAACATCCCCGATCTCTCCTGCCAACTCATATACATTCGGGCCTTCATTAAGTAACCACTCGACGACCTTATAGTGATTCCCCTTTATGGCTGCTGATAGAGGAGAAAAGCCTGATTTCGCATGAACACCAAAAAAGTAATTATGCTCAAAGAACCATTTTAATAACAGCAGATGCCCATAATAAGCCGCCAATAAAACTCCATCATAGTCCTTGGCATATTGAGCAGTAATGACCTGTCGTCCCAATTGTTGATGAACCCATTCAACTATGTTGACATGACCTCCACTTATCGCAAGCAAAATCGCATTTTCTCCTTCGGTAAGAGAAAATTCAGAAAATATATTGTCATTAATTAGCCACTGCAAAATTTCAAGCTGACCTTTAGTCGCCACATATGGGACAAGTTTTAAGTGGTATTGTTCTGCGAGCATGTTTAAAGGATACTGCAGATGCATTGTTTTCAATGCCTCAAGATCGCCAAGATCAATAGCTGAAACAATTTTTGCCGCCGAGGGAAGCGAATTAGAATGAGATAATTTGCTTTGCTGGTATTGCCCCAACCACATAAGCAGCGCTCCATTCATGCTCTTGTGGGCATTCATTACCGTTTTTTCATCAAGAACAAGATTTTTAACCGTAATCAACCACTCCACTATCTCTAACTGTCCTCTCCTAGCAGCAAAATGTAAAAAACCATATAAATCAGGAGACTCACCATTGCCATACACCTGAGTCACTAACCATTGAAATACATCCAAGCTACCATAAGACAGAGCTGCCGAAAAAACCGTTGTCCCATCTTTAGCCCGCTGATTAGCAATGGGGAGGAGTCCCTGTTTTTCACATAACCATTGCAATACATTTAACGTATTATACCTTGCAGCACACATCGCAGGTGTAATGCCTGTTGCGCTTCGCTCATTCAAAAAAGTAGGCTTTTTCTCATACACATAATTCAGTAGCTCCAGCTGCCCATTGGCTACAGCAAGGTTTATAGTCCCATCTCCATGCATGTTTTTAACGTCCAAAGGTACCTTGAGAAACTCCACCATCCATTTAACCAGCACAACATGCCCATTTCTCGCCGCACATAATAAAGGCGGATTACCCCAGCAATCACTAACATTTACATCATAGTCTTGTGCTACTAACCATTTGAACAATTCCAAATGTCCGTAGATTGCTGCAAATAAAACAATGTCTAATTGTTCTACAGTGGTTCGCTGAGCAGCTAGAACCTTGGATCCCAGACAAGACTGCAACCATATTAGGATATTCTTATGGCCATGTATGGCTGCAATCAAAATCGAATTTAGATCCTTAAGCCCATTGATATCAAATGCATTTTCTGTAAACGATGATTCCGTTGCTATACCTTGTTTAAAAAACCACTGTAAAATATTAAGCCGCCCCACCATAGCCGCATACTGAACCATGGTTAGCTTATATTTTGGATCTTTGATACTCGCGGTATTTGCAGAACTAATTAAATGCATGGTGTAAGGCTCTAGCGCTGACACATCACCACGCTCAATGCTTTGGAAAATCGTTTCAATGTCTTTTGTTAATAACGTGTACTTCTTGACTCCAGTAAAACGAAAAGGGTTTTGTTGTTTACTATACATGTAAATAAGATCCTTAGGATTTAAAAGCAAAAATGGGACATTTTAAGTGTCAATAATATTACGTCATGAACAAAATAAACTCAATAAATCAGCCCTTTACCTCCGCAGTGGTTCTGCTATGATAAGTTTTAATAAATAGGCGATTATATTTAAAGGATTAACACCATGACGCACGACGATTTTAAAAAAAAATCCAAAGGACACATAGTCCTATCTTCTCATCCTTCAGTCCACTCTGCTCCATCGCTAAAAATTAAATGGGGTGCTCCCACAGCTAAAGAGCGGGGGCCAATTATTGCCTCCTTAACGAATATTCGTAATCGTAATGCAGTGGGCACGCATTCTGGTTCTTATTCAGTGTATCGAGCACTTGCTGTGGCAGCTGGTGTTTTAGATCCAGAACACGTTCCGGACCTGACCGACACAACCCCACCTGTCTCTATTGGCCCACATGCACAATGGCATAACCCACAAAAAATTATTTCATTAGATCCCTGGGGACACATAGTTGCCACAGAGTTTGCAGAGGAAATTCAGGCCGGTTATGACATTAGACCCACAATTGCAGTAACCAAAGCCCATATTAATATTCCCGAATTACATACTGCCATGCAAAAAGGACGGCTCAAACCAGATGGAAAAATATTAAAAGAATCAGGCGATGTGACCGTGACCAAAGCAGCAATCGAGCCGGTTTGGTATTTACCAGGAATTGCTGAGCGTTTTCAAGTTTCAGAATCCACCCTACGCCGCACCCTATTTGAACAAACCGCTGGTATGTTTCCAGAATTAGTAACTCGTACCGACCTTGATGTCTTTTTACCGCCAATTGGAGGGCTTACCGCGTATTTCTTTGGTGATGTAACGACCATCCATGATCCTAAAATAGAATTAACTTGTCGTATTCACGATGAATGTAATGGTTCGGATGTATTTGGGTCAGACATTTGTACCTGCAGACCTTATTTAACCCATGGTATCGAGCTCTGCATTGAATCGGCCCAAAAAGGAGGAGCAGGGCTTATCGTTTATAATCGCAAGGAAGGTAGAGCCTTAGGGGAGGTCACTAAGTTTCTAGTATATAACGCACGTAAACGCCAAAAAGGTGGTGATACGGCAGCTAAGTACTTTGAACGTACTGAGTGCGTTGCTGGAGTTCAAGACATGCGTTTTCAAGAGCTTATGTCTGATGTCCTCCACTGGCTTGGTATTACCAAAATTCACCGTTTTGTTTCGATGTCCAATATGAAATACGATGCCCTCATTAAATCGGGAATCGAGGTCATTGAGCGAGTCACGATTCCTGATGAACTAGTTCCTCCTGATGCCCAAGTAGAAATGAATGCAAAACGTGCTGCAGGCTATTATTCACCAGAACGTATCGTCGACATTAATGAATTAGCTGAAACCAAAGGACGTGAGCTTCATGAATAAGGAACAACAAACACAAGATCCCGTATTAACTATGCTTCGCGATCCACGTACTATACGCCATCGCGCTCATGCCATTTTGGAACTTGCCAAACAAAACAAACTTAATCATTTTAGCTTGCAGCCAGAACAAATGGCTGCGACTGCTTCATTTGTTACTGAAGTAATTCAAGAACAATACCCCGATTTAGATATCCCCTATCACAGTCGCTGGCGTCATTTTGAGGCAGGAGGTATTGATCGCATCAAAAAAATGCAGGAACAACTCAGTCCACTCAGTCCTGCAGAGCGAGGAAAGATTCTTTATGAATTGGTAATTATCAGTGTGTTTTTAGATGCTGGAGCCGGTCCTTCATGGAGTTATAAAGAGCGAGCCTCTGAAAAAGAATTTTCACGTTCAGAAGGCTTAGCTCTAGCAAGCCTAAACATTTATCAAAGTGGGGGCTTTAGCACTCATCCCCACGAACTATTCAGGGTAGACGCTCAACGCTTAATCGAATTTAGTGAACAGGATCTGCAACATGGTTTTCAAATCACGAATAGCAATCCTCTTGAAGGTGTTTCAGGGAGAGTCGCTTTATTAAACCGCTTAGGAAAAGCGATACAAGAAAATACTGAATATTTTGGTGAAGCTGGACGTTTGGGTGATTTCTATACCTATGTCAGTTCAATGGCAACACATGGCCAGCTGGAAGCTGCACAAATTTTTCAAGCAGTACTAGGCGCTTTCAATACGATATGGCCAGCACGGCTTAGTTATCAAGGTGTAGCCCTGGGTGATGTGTGGCTGCATAGTGCATTAAAAAGCCAAACCTTAGGCTCGGAATATGTCCCCTTTCATAAATTATCGCAATGGCTCACATACTCACTTATGGAACCCTTAGAGCAGGCTGGAATTAAGGTGACACAGCTTGAAGCATTAACCGGCTTACCCGAATATCGCAACGGGGGATTATTGATTGACACAGGTTTGCTTCGAGTTAAAGATCAGAATGCCTTACAGCAAGCCCATGATCCCAGTTCGGAACTGGTAGTGGAATGGCGCGCCTTAACCGTAGCCTTATTAGATGAGCTTGCTGACTTAATTAGAAAAAATCTACACAAAAGTACTCAAGAGTTACCACTTGCAAAAATCTTGCAAGGAGGTACCTGGGAAGCAGGACGGCGTATTGCCAGGGAAAAACGTAATCAAGGTACCCCTCCACTACAAATTATAAGTGATGGTACTGTATTTTAGGAGTTATCATGCAAAATCAAGAAGTTGTGGTAGTAAATCATCCGTTAATTCAACACAAATTAACGATTATGCGCCAAAAAGAAACCAGCTGCGTAAAGTTTCGCACCTTGATGCATGAAGTAAGCATGTTGTTGGCCTATGAAATTACTCGCGATCTGGAAATAGAATATGCCGACATTGAAACACCGATGACAACAATGCGATCTCCAGTCCTCAAAGGCAAAAAAATGGTGTTTGTTTCTATTTTACGTGCGGGAAATGGTCTAGTTGATGGTATGTTACAGCTTGTCCCGACTGCTCGCATCGGCCATATTGGCTTATATCGTGATCCCAAAACCTTAGAAGCTATTGAATATTACATTAAATTACCCGAGCACATGCACGATCGTGATGTAATTGTTGTAGATCCGATGCTTGCTACTGGAAACTCAGCAATCGCTGCAGTTAAAGAAATTAAAGAGAGGGAACCCAAATCCATTAAGTTCCTCTGCCTACTTGCCGCTCCCGAAGGCATAGCTACCTTCCATGACGAACACCCCGACGTTCCCATCTTCACTGCTGCCATTGACGAGCAATTGAATGAGAAAGGGTACATCATCCCAGGTTTAGGTGATGCTGGAGACAGACTCTATGGAACGAAATTAGACTATTAATAAATACGAAGCCCGTCTTACTCCAGTGAAGACGGGCTTCGTATCCAACGCTTTACAATGCTAACCAATCTGTAGTATTAAAGTAATATGCAGCATAAAAATATCATTTTTGTTGAAGAATTAGACACAAAATGATAGTATTATGTACAATTAGGACCTCTTTGTATTCGGAACAGTGATACAAGCCCGTTTTAAGGTAAGATGTATGGCGATAAATGAATCAGTGACAGTACCCATATCGGGAGCAAATCAAAGCTCTACTCCTTGGGAAAAACAAGATACAGTTTGGATGCTAAGTCTTTACGGTACTGCAGTAGGTGCAGGAACTCTTTTCCTCCCTATTGACGCTGGCTTAAATGGCATTTTACCCTTAATTATCATGACCATATTGGCTTTTCCGATGACGTACTTTTCGCATCGAGCCTTATGTCGATTTGTTTTGTCTGGCTCCTCCGCGCAAAACAACATTACAGATGTGGTGGAAGAGCACTTTGGTACGTTTTCTGGCCGAATTCTAACGGCCTTATATTTTTTTGCAATTTACCCCATCTTGTTAATGTATAGCGTCGCTATTACGAATACTGTAGAGAGTTTTCTGGTTAACCAAGTGGACGTCTCCGCCCCACCCCGAGCTCTTTTAGCAATTATTCTCATACTTGCTCTAATGGCAATCATCCGTTTTGGCCAAGAATTTATTGTAAAATCAATGTCACTAATGGTTTACCCCTTCGCGACTATTTTACTATTCCTATCTTTATATTTAATTCCCAATTGGAATAATGCCATTTTGCAACACAGTAATTCCTTACATGCAAATGGTGGGAATGGGCTCCTAATGACCCTATGGTTAGTTATTCCCGTCATGGTATTTTCCTTTAATCACTCACCCATTATTTCTTCTTTTGCGGTCAGCCAAAAAGAGCGCCATGGTGCTGCAGCGGATGAACGTTGTACCGATATAATGAAATACAGCCATTTAATGATGGTTTTTTCGGTCATGTTTTTTGTATTCAGCTGTGTATTTAGCCTATCTCCTCAAGATTTAATGCAAGCGAAACAACAAAATATTTCTATTTTGTCTTATCTTGCGAATCATTTTAAAACCCCATTAATCGCGTGCATCGCTCCAATTATTGCTTTTATTGCTATTTCCAAGTCTTTTTTGGGCCATTACCTAGGGGCTAAAGAAGGCCTAAGCAGCATTATTGTTAACTCATTAAAATCGTCTGGAAAGACTATTAGTAAAGATAAACTGCAATTGATTATCGAAGTATTTATGATTATTACTTGTTGGATCACAGCCACCATTAATCCGAATATACTCAAAATTATTGAAACCCTGGGTGGGCCGGTTATTGCGGTACTGTTATTCATTATGCCGATGTATGCTATTGCAAAAGTACCTGCAATGCAAAAATATCGCATCCACAAAATCAGCAATCTGTTCACCATTACTATGGGCGTGATTGCAATTTCTGCGATTGTTTACGGATTGCTTTAAATTTATATCGTTTGCTAGGCTCAAAAGCCCAGCAAACGATGCTTGCACTAGGCCCAATCCTTATTAGCGTTTCAGCCCCGTATTCACCTCTTCGTTTCGTCCTACACTTGCCTCCACGCACCTAGATATGAAACAATTGAACAAATTACTCATGCAGTTGCATTAAATGCACAGTGAATTTCATTATTTACCTATAGAAAACATCCAAGCAGGTCAATATCAACCTCGACAAGACTTCAATCCCGACGCCTTAAAAGAATTGGCACAATCCATTGCTTCTCAAGGCTTAATCGAACCACTTATCGTACGTTCTATAGCCAAAGAGCGTTATGAAATTATTGCCGGCGAGCGACGTTGGCGTGCCGCGAAAATAGCGGGAATGCAACAAGTTCCCTGCTTAATAGGCAATTACAATGACAAACAAGCCTGTGCACTGACCTTGGTTGAAAACATCCAACGCGAAGATTTAAATCTCATTGAAGAAGCCGGTGCCTATCGTCGTTTAATGGATGAATTTAACTACCATCAAGATGAAATTGCTACATTGGTGGGCAAATCACGGAGTCATATCGCTAATATCTTGCGTTTATTAAGCCTAACTCCTTTTGTTAAAGATTATCTTCGCGATCGCGCCCTAAGCTTAGGACATGCTCGCACCTTGATTGGCTTAAACCCAATGGACCAAGAATATTTAGCTGAGCAGGCGGTACAGGAACAATGGTCTGTTCGTCAATTAGAACAGGCTGTGAAAGAACAAAAGAGCAAAAACTCAACGCCGGTGAAGAATAACAAAAAAGATCGTGACATTGAGCGCTTACAAACTATTTTGGCAGAGCAAGTAGGCGCCCCTGTAGAAATAATCGACGATAATGGCGATGGCGGCTGGCTTAAAGTGAAATTTTTTAACAATGACACGCTTGCAGGGCTTTTGGAGCGCCTGGGCTTACGATATGATTAAGATCTGCTTCCAGAAGCAGCCTCTAACCCTAATAAAAACAATTATCCTAAAAAAAGGAACCAACATTGATAAAACGGATGCTAACTGGCTTGTGTTTGCTGGCGTTATCGTCAGGCTCTCAAAGTGGCAGTGTACAAAGTGACGTAGACGCATTAATTAAGCGAGTAAACCCTAATGTCAATCTTGGCATAGTCGTTATTGATTTAACCTCCGGGGAAACCTTATATCGCCGCAATGCGGACCGTTTTTACATCCCAGCCAGCAATATGAAACTGTTTTCTGAAGCAGCGGCATTGATGGTGCTCGGTCCAGATTATCATTTTACCAATCAATTAAGCATCAGTTCTGGAAAAGTGCAGCAAGGTGTATTACATGGTGATATTTACCTAAAGCTCAGTGGCGATCCCTCCTTCTCACGTGATGATTTAAAAGAATTACTTTCTGCTTTAAAAGACTGGGACATCCACGCCATTCAAGGCAATGTCTATATTGATAGCAACCTAGCGAATGTCGATGCCTATCCCCCAGGATGGCTGAGCACTGATTTATCTTATAGTTATGGTGCCCCTAACGCTCCGGTGATGATTGACGCGAACCGATTAACTGTCACGGTAAACCCTGGAGCCAAAGCAGGCGATCAGGCAATTGTTGAAGCAAATGATAACGGTGCTGCCATCAGCATTAACAATCAGGCCATCACTAAGGCTAATGCAGAGGGGTGTGGTGTGGGCTTTTCATTAGACCAAGAAAATCACCTCACTGCTCGTGGCTGTGTAGGGGTAGGTCAATGGGCCGTACAGCAACGAATGGCAATAAAAAATCCTCTAGCTTATGCCCAAGGAATGATTAAAAATAATTTAACCCAAGCCAATATTCAACTTAATGGCCAAGTTCAATTAGGTAAAACACCTGCAGGAGCGTTATTAATTGCCAACCAACAATCAAAAGCCTTATCTGAGTTGATGGCAGACACGCTCAAGCCATCCGATAATTTATACGCTGACAGTTTATATTTACACGCTGCAGCCAAACTCAATGGTGCTCCGGTGAACTGGAAAGAGGCCGAACCACTTATCAAAAGCTTTTTACAAACACAAACTGGAATTGATTTTAGTCGTTCTATATTTACAGATGGCTCAGGACTATCCCGCTATAGTTTGGTAACGCCTGAACAAACGATTTCGCTATTAACGTTTTTATACCAACGCTTCCCTCTTGCTTATGAGTACATTGCCGCTTTACCTGTTTCTGGGCGTGATGGAACCCTACAAAAGCGATTCCGTGTTCCCACACAACAAGGTTTTGTACGAGCAAAAACGGGTACGATGACTGGAATAAATAGCCTATCTGGTTACTTATATACTGCCAATGGTCATACCTTGGCTTTTGCCATGTATGTGAATAGACAACCAGGGAAATCATCAGGCCCTGGACGCCCAGTATTAGATGCTTTATGTACTTATTTTCTTAAACTTAGCCCCGTAATAAATCACGCGCCCCAGCTTGTGACTGCCCATAAACCCGTTAATTTTCAATTAAAACCGAACCAAATAGAACGGCAGAAAGCACATCAGGCAAAATGGAGACGCTTAGAGTCAGCGATACGTACTGTGCTTCGTGGTCAAGCAGTGAGTATTATCTACCGTGGCGATGAATTGGTGGTAACGGATAATCTATCAGATGCCAATAAGGTATGGGCATCACTGCAATCCGTCGTGCAAAAATATCCTTTTGCCGTGATGTTGTCCTCTAAAACCCTAGCCATTAATCCTGCGGCTAAACCCGCATTACTGTGGGTGCAATCTAAAGATACGAACAACCAAGCAGTGCGCGTGTGGACGATTAAGGAATCCGCATAAAAAATATGCATATAGAACAAAAATGGCCTTTTTGAGCTGCTTGAGTGTATAATACTGAGGGATAACTTCCTAGCCTGGATGGAAGCGTGGCGCAATCCGGGATCAACGCCAGCTCAAGCTTTGATCCCGGACTACCTACCCAAGCCCGGGCGAAGTTGAACTCCCTTAACATCTATTTTGGAGAAAAAATTGAGCTTTGTAATCCGTAGCGTGCTCCTCACCTTTTTCCTATTAAGCTTCACATATGCAGCCCCAATACAATTTTTAACGGTGAGCGATATCCATTATGGCGCTAAAAATAGCCTAGGCGATGGCCAAGACGCCGGACCCGAGCTGCTTAAACTTACCGAAAATAAAATAAAAGAATTAAGTCCTACGGTAAATTTTATCCTTTTTTTAGGTGATATTCCTGCTCATGCTCTGCTGTTTACCGCAGCGAAAGCAGAATATGAAAAAACCGTTTTTCAAAGCTTATATCGCAGTGATGTAGCTCAAAAACCTATATTTTATATTCCAGGAAATAATGATTCTCTGCAAGGAAACTATCAACCTTTTGAAAAAAATGGTATTTCTCCATTGACCTATGCTACTGATTGGGATGGGGCTTGTGCTCATTGTAAAGGTTTAATAATTGATGACAGCCACATGTATCACGATGGCTACTATTCCAGCTATGTTATTCCTAATAACAAAGAGGTTATCCTATTCGCCTTAAATGCTACCCAATGGACTAAAATATCTTGGTTAAGACATGGATTTTTATCTAAATACAAAAACCAAGACGCCGATGCACAAACGCAATTAGGCTGGCTAGAAGAACAATTAAAAAGCCACAGTGCAAAACAATTACTTATTGCGATGCATGAACCACCAGGGCGCTCTTACCTAGGAGAACCTATTTGGTATGAACAATATGAACAAGATTTTATAAAAATATTAAACAAATACAGTAACTTATATGGCCAAATTACCTTGCTGAGCTCCCACACCCATATGGAAGAATTCCGCAGAATTCGATTAGACAATGGAATGAATTTATACGATTATGCCACTCCAAGTATCAGCCGTAATCACCATAACTACTCTGCACTTAAAATATTTAGCTTAACCCCAGAATTGCGAATCAAAGACTTTACCACCTACTACACGAGTTCATTGCATGAATGGAAGAATGAACAATATCATGCTCTGGGCACCCTAGATCCTATTTTACCTAATTGCCAAAATCAAACATTGGCAGAATGCTTAGATCAATTAAGTCCAGACCAAGTCTGTGAGGACTTGGATAAAGGGGCATTTTATGGGGTAAAAAACCCTAATGTATCAGATAACAACTGTAAAAAAATCTTTACTGTAAACTAAGAAATTCAGCATTAGCTCGCAAAACCTTCGTGTGTGCGTTCAGGCTTAGCATTCGCTGGGTATGTTTTATTTAACTCAAAAAATTGCATATCCCAGCGCTTAAAAACCGGATGAAGAAGGCTTCGTAGCAACATCACTTAAAAGCTCTTCTTCGTCTTTTTTCTGTGAGTTATATTTATCTTTAAAATCTTTAAATTTTTCCGTGCCCTCGGCTCCATATTCAGGCATTTTGGGATTTACTTGCTCTGAGGAATTAAGGGCTTCTTGATCTGCTTTTGCCGCAGCATTATTTACATAACCAACCCCATAACCAAAGAACCGAAAAGTCGATGTAACACTTTGACCTAGAGTCGATATCATTGTAGGAACTTGAGAAGCTACATTAATTGCGGCTGCGGTAATCATTTGCCCGATGAGCTTATTATGATTTTGGATTACATTGAGGCCTAAACCATCGTCGATGACCTCACTATATCCCATTTGAGAGTTTAGAATATATGTATTACAAGCATGATAACCAGGAATATTTTCGACATTAATACCGTTGCCTTGAGCAAATGATTCAAACGCTGAGCCTGCATGCAGTACTTTTTTTGCCTCAGCAGCAATATCACTAATCTCACTTTGATAGGGGTCAATAGTCAACATAAGGTAATTAAATGCTTCGCCTCCAGCGATTATTAAGTTCTCTTTGGTTAAATACCCCTTGATACTTTGACCGACAAAATCACATCCTTGTTGAAAATAGTTACCTTTAGATTTAACCTCTTCTTCCTTTTTGATCTCTTCCCTAGTAAGATTATCGTGATGGCTTTTGTATCGATTTCTCTTTCTTTTACCCATGGCCATACCAACAAAAACACAGTGCGTACATTAATTATACACAAGGATCGTTTGATGCGCATAATGAAGCCGGAATTTTTGTACTCCCACATAGTATTTATACCTATTGATTAACAAAATGAACTGTCTGCATACAATTATGCAGATAAATACTGGTGATAAAAGATGAACTCAGATACTCGAAGATTTATTGTTGGCCATCCTGGAGCAGGCAAAATTTTATTAACAAAAACTATTTCCGAAAATCTCGGTTGGAACTATATCGATGCAGATGAGCAAGTTATCTATTTACAGCTTAATCGACAAATCCAAATGACTCGCCTAGCCCAAAACCAACAACCATTTTTATTAGATGGTACACTTGAAGAGTTCCTATAAAAACACCATGAGCAACGAAATCATCTCTATGAAGAACTGTCTACATTCAAAATTGATAGTAATGATCATAATTTCGAAGCACACGTCGATTCTGTGCTTCAATTAATAGCTTCTTCGATTGATAGCGTTTAGATCTAATAAATTATCAGTTGGTAAGCAATTCAGTTCCTGCTACTATAATTTTATTTCTTAAAGAATTTAATCATGAAAAACAATCAATTTGATCTAATCGTTATTGGGGGCGGTAGTGGTGGTATTGCCAGTGCGGTGCGAGCAGCAAAGCACGGAGCCAAAGTAGCAGTAGTTGAACCTAACCATTTAGGTGGAACCTGCGTTAATTTAGGTTGTGTTCCTAAAAAAATGATGTTTAATGCCTCTATGATGGCAGAAACAATGCATCGAGCACCGGATTATGGCTTTGATCCCGTTGCAGTTAAATTAGATTGGAATGATTTAGTTAACAAACGTAACGCATATATTGATCGCCTAAGAGCAAGTTATACAAAACGTTTTGAACAATTTAAAATTACCCACATTCAGGGTTATGGCGCATTTCATGATAAAAACTCAGTGGAAGTAAACGAACAAATTTACCATGCACATCATATCATTATTGCCACTGGTGGCGAGCCTGTCATTCCCATGCTCACAGGCATGAAGCATGTAATTGATTCTGATGGTTTTTTTTCATTAACGAAACAACCTGAAAAAGTAGCCATCATTGGAAGTGGCTATATTGGAGTTGAACTGGCCGGGGTATTAAATGGTCTCGGTTCTGAAACTCATTTACTTATGAGAGGAGAAAAACCTCTCAGTCGTTTTGATCATGTTTTAGGTGATACTCTTTTAGAAGTTATGCAACAACAAGGGATCCATGTACATCAAAATCATAGAGCATGTGAAGTAACTCTACATAGTGATGGTAGAAAAGCCATAGCCTGCAAAAGCGGCGCCCTGCTTTCTGATTTGGATGTGATCATTGCTGCAGTAGGTAGAAAGCCTAGAACTCATACTTTAAATTTAAATGCCGTAGAAGTTAAAACTGATGAACATGGATTAGTGCTGGTTGATGCATTCCAAAATACCAGTACACAAGGAATTTATGCGATTGGGGATGTTACTGAGGCACCCGCTCTCACTCCAGTGGCTATAGCTGCCGGACGCAGACTGGCTGATCGCTTATTTGGTGAGCAACCGGATTCTCATTTAAATTATGACTATATTTCATCTGTGGTATTTAGCCACCCTCCTGTTGGAACAGTAGGGCTAACTGAAGAGCAAGCAATAAAAAAATATGGTAAGGAACAGATTAAAATCTATCAGACACGTTTTAATTCCATGTACTATGCTTCAAGTGATGATAAGATTCCAACAGTCATGAAACTAGTAACCCTTGGCAAGGAAGAGCGAATAATTGGTTTGCATGTAATCGGCTTAGGTGCAGATGAAATGTTGCAGGGTTTTGGTGTGGCAGTAAAAATGGGTGCATGTAAAAAGGATTTTGATAACACAGTTGCTATTCACCCAACAAGTGCTGAAGAATTTGTAACTATGGTGTAATAAAGATGAATCATTCTATTCGTAGTTTCCAGGGCAAAAGCCCTACCCTAGGTAATAAAGTCTATATAGACTCACAAGCCGCTGTAATTGGTGATGTAACTTTAGGAGATGATGTTTCCATTTGGCCAATGGCGGTTTTACGTGGGGATGTAAACTTCATAAAAATAGGTAATGCCTGCAGTATTCAAGATGGTGCGATTCTCCACGTTACTCATGATGGTCCTTATACTTCAGGAGGTAAGCCTTTGATTTTAGGTCAAGGGATTACTGTGGGACATCAAGCAGTATTGCATGGTTGTACGATCGATGATTATTGCCTCATTGGGATGGGGGCTCTCATTTTAGATGCCGTTCATATTCAACATCACGTTATGGTTGCAGCAGGGAGTGTGGTTTCTCCAGGAAAAATTCTAGAAAGCGGCTATTTATACCTTGGAAATCCCGCACGTGCGGTACGAAAACTAACAGCAACCGAGTTAGAGCAATTAGATTATTCTGCTCGGCATTATGTGCGTCTAAAAGATAGGTATTTAAATCAGTAGGGGCATAACCTGACTGCCAGCAGCAACAGGTTTTCCTTAACAGCCGCTATGGCAGAGCTTGGAACCAGCATTTAAGCTGCATTTCTCCGACATTTTCTGTATAAAATAGCAACTCGAAGCATAAAACTTGGATTGCTTCACTTTTTCCGCACTAGCGAGTGTTTTTTTATTTAGTTAATTTCCCGATTAGCTCTCTTTCAGCCCTTGAGGCTTGTTTCTAACCTGTAGATTAGGCCTATGACCCAACAAAGCATCTAGCCGCGCCAGCGCGCTATGTTGGGCGATAGGCCCAATCTACGTCAATGCAAGGATGTGCGGGAGAAATAGGGTTAATT
>NZ_CAAAIM010000002.1:0-357500 GCF_900639985.1 Legionella rowbothamii
CCTGCCTATACTATTTGATAGGTTTTTAAGAGTCCCTATAGTTTTTAAGCCATAGCCTATGCCTGCGGTAGCGGCTGTGGCCAGACCGGATATCAATGCCCCGCCAAAATCAACACCACTTTGCATCCCCATAAGATTGGCTGCTGTTTGGCCCGCTATGCTGCCAATGAAGCCTGCCGCAATCCCGACGCCGAGCACAGAGCCAACACCGGCCGTGCCAGTAATAGCTCCCCCCAATGCGGATAGTCCTGCTGAAAATAGAGAACCAGTGGCCCCCATACCCAGGGCAAACGCGCCAGCAGTTACAACAGTTGCAACGGTTGCAACAATTGCAACAATTACCTTGCCCCAGAAATTCCCATGCTTTGGTTTCGGGGGTTTTGGCGTGGGCATCGCGGCGTTCGCACTGGTGTTGCCGAGCATTTTATTCGCATCTAAGATGCGGTGTGTTGCTTGGGTGTGGTGTTGTCCTGTTGCTGCTGGGGGAATGGTTAGGCGTTGGCCTATGTAGAGCTGGCTGTCTCGTCCTGCGACTGCGCCGCGATCGCTGATGCCATTGGCGTCAGCAATTAGGTACCATAAACTGCTGTCTCCGTAGACTTGTAGAGCTATTGATTCTAGGCTATCGCCTGATTTTAAGGTATAGCTACCAATGGTGTCTTGTGGAAGCTCTATTGGAGTAGGTGCTTTGTTAAAGGGATCTTCTGTTACGCCAATCATGGACATGAGCTCACCCATCATCCCTTGTAGCTCTTTGCTCAATTTAACATGCCGGCCCGTGGGGCCTCCAGTGGGGGTAAAGCCGCCGTAGATATCCAGTTCCTGTTTGCCTACCGCATCGACGCGAAGGGAACCTATGGTTTTTCCTGCTATGGATAGATAGCTGGTGGAAGAACCATCGCCGTCTTGTCGGGCACGCAAGCCATCTATAGAGCTGTATAAATACTTAATATTGGAGGAGTGGTTATTTTTATCTACATAGGAATCCACAACATTGTTTAATAAGCCATTTTGGTCGTAGTTACGAGTATTGCTTCCATAGGATGGGCCTTTGCTGTTACTGGCTGTTATGGTTACTGAATCAGTCTTTTGCTGGTAGCTATCCCAGTACTCGTACGTGTACTTATGGGCGATGGTAGAGCCGTCTTTATGCTGAGAGCCACCGTTATTGGTAATTACCATATCGGTAATGTTATCTGCATCATCATACGCATAATTCACATAGGATTTCTCATTACCCTTATGGTCGCGGATCGATTGATGCGTTAGTAAACCGTCCTTGTAAGTAAGAATGGTAACTTGTGATTTATTGCCCTTATTGTCATATGCATGTTCTTCAGTGACACGTCCGGCTAAGTCGTACTGTTTAGATTGGAGCTTCGTCCCATTTTTCAAGGCTTGAACTAACTGATTGGCTTGATCATAATCGTAGTGATATTTCGCTAACGTTCCTTTCTCATAACTTTCTGCATCGCTTACATTGCCCGCGTTATCGTAAGTCAGGCGACTTCCTTTGGCGCCGAGAACAATTTGTCCATTTTGCAGTTCACCTTTATTTAGGGTCATGCGGTTGTTTTCATCGTATAGATAATAAGCGTCACTGGCTGAGCCTGAGCGGGTGCCATTTGCTTTGGCTTGTACTGCAGTATGGCGGATATTGCCTGCCTCATCGTAATCGTAGTCGACCCAAAGTAAGGATTTATCTGCGTCGGGTAAATTATCGGGATTGCCGCGACGTAAGGAGGCTAAACGTCCTAACTCGTCATAGTTGTAGAAGTCGGTTTCGTAGAGCCAATTGTCTTTATTGCTTTGGGAGCGGCTGGATATCTTACTGCGCATTTGCCCTTCCAGATCGTAGCTGTAACGGACCGTTTCCTGACTGGCCTTATCTTCGTAAGTAATTAATTGCCCATCGCCTTGATATTGACGATAAATCTCTTTACCACTAGTAGAAGACTCATGAAGTAGTAGTCCATTGACGTTGTATTTATAAGTCGTGGTGCGATTGCCTAAATCCGTATGCGACAGTAAATGACCGTGCGCATCATAATTCCAGGTTTGTTGCTTTTTGTTCGCATCCGTTTCTTTGGCTTTATGTCCATAGTCATCGTAGTCATAGGAGGTAGTAAGTCCACGAGCATCTGTTCTTTTTATCTGGTTGCCAAGTGTATCGTAGGCAAAGGTTATTTTGTCATTGGCCCCATTTTCCTGAATAAGTAATTGCCCTGCTTCATCATAAGCGTATTTTTGCTTGCGTAGCTCCTTTTGGCTGTTGTAAGTACGCACTTGAGTGAGGCGATTTTCACGATCGTAACTGTATTCGGTGATGCCATTTAATCCATCCACAGAGGAGCTTAATTGTCCTAGGAGATTATACTTCTTGATTCTTGAAATTCCTTTGGCATCGGTTTCCCGGACCACATGTCCTTCCTCATCATAAGCCCTTGTAGTCATATGTTTATTGGTATCAATCGCTGCAATCACTTGCCCTAATTCATCATACGCAAAAGTATTCACTGGCTTAATACGGCTTTTTACACCTTGTGCATTCATGAAGGAAACTTCGGGCAGCTCCTGTTTAGTGACTTGATTAAACAGATTGTATTCATAATTGGTGGTGTATTTCAAAGCATTGGTATGGGAGAGCATATTTCCCCAACGATCGACTGTTTGGGTTTGGTTTGACTCCACGACATTACGCAGCCCATCTTTATCTAGGACATCTACGGTATACTCTCGGGTTTGGGAAAGCAGGTGGCCTAAAGCATCATAGGTATTATTTTGCCGTTGTAGTTGTTGGTGCAAATTGCCATTATCGAAGTCCATGCAACTTTTAAAATAATCGTCGCCTAAATTAGTCCCACGCTCGCCGCCTTGCGGATGAAAACCATTGGCCGAAGTGACAATCTGCGTTACTTCATCTGCGGCATCATAAAGGAAAATTTGATAATAACCTTGTACATTGGAACGCCATGCATGGCCTAAAAGATCGTAATCAATATGAATATGAAGTGCACCGGTCATCCCTTTGTCTGTCATTTCACCAAAAATATTATAGCGCGCCTCCTCTATATGCTGCTGATTATTTTCTTTATAGCTGCAGGTTTTTATTAAATTATTTGTACTATCATACACATAACGCACGTCGCGGACTTGTTTTGAGCCATCAACTCGAGTCACCGTTTGGAAACTGCGTACTAAATTTCCGACCTCATCATAGCTGTAGTTTACGGTATGGTTTATGGCATTAGTTTCGCTAATCACCTGACCAAGGGCATTAAATTCCGCAGAACTTACTTGGTCGGCAGCAGAAGCCCCTTTTACCACAAAGCCCTTATTCTCAGTTAACTCCGCTCCATTGGCCCATTTATGAGTTTGGAGCAAGTTGCCTAAGGCATCATAGTAATACGTCGTCGCTGCACGGGTTTGTTGACCGGGGCCTATTTTCGCCGTTAACTGGCCTAAAGCATCGTAATAGCAATAAGCAGTATTGTTTTTGGCATCCGTAGTTTCAACTAAATGCCCCATCGCATCGTAGCGGTAATAGGTAGGAATATCCTGGCGTATCGTTTCTAACTTACCATTAACTAAACGGGAAAATTCTACATTTTTTAGGGTTTTAGAGGTTACTTGTCCTAAAGCATCATAAGTAAAGCTTACTGTGCGATCTTTGCTATGAGTTGCTGGGGGAGAATATTCATTAACATTGGCTGCTTGCGTACGCGAGGCAAATTCGGTACAGAATTCTACTTCACCAAACGCATTAAGTTGATACGTCGTCAGGTATCCTTCCGCATCAATCTGTGCGGTTTGTTGCCCATCCTGATTATAATACATCATGGTCACCGCATCACGGCTGGAGTCAATCCGCTTGCTTGTTTTAACAACCTCACCAAAAGCGTTGTATTCGTTGCGTGTACTTGGCAGCACTTTGCTGTACTTTTTATCCCGAGGATTATAGGTAAGCACGGCATCGCGTGTGGTTTCAATGAGGCGGTCATCTAAGTCATAGTAATAAGACTCTGTACGATCCGCATCACCTTTACGACGCGCTTGAGCAATTTCCTCGGTGCTGTATTCATCCAATGCCACCTGGCTTTCATAGCGAATTTTGTGGGTTACTCGACCGTAAGCATCATAATCATATTGAGTTAAGCCACCACGAGTGTCTACCTGATAAATGAGCTGGCCTTGCGTGTCATAAGCAAAATGCTGCCAACGACCAGCGCGGTCACTGCGAGCGATTACTTCTCCAAAGGCATTGTAGGTCGTAAGCTCACTCAAGTCTTTGCTGACCTCTTGGCGCTCTGCGGATCTAGCCTGGCTTGCATTATTCACTTTAACACTGGGATAAATCGTTTTCGTGAGGCGGTTCATCGCGTCGTATTCAAAGCAACGTTTTAGGGCAGTACCTTCGGCATCACGTGTTTCACTAATCACATTACCAAAACTGTCATATTCTGTTTTGGTAATACGTGAGCGCAAGGTTACCTGATGCTGATTGTCCATTACCGTTACTTTAGGGGAAACGGTTTCGGTTAACCGATTTAGCTCATCGTAAGAATAAGTCCATTCGGCTTTATTCGCTTCTATTTTTTTCGATACATTGCCATTACTATCATATTGATAACTGGTTTCCAGATTATTGGCATTCACCTCTTTTTCTAAACGGCTAAGGGCATCATAGTTATAAGTGCTGCTGCGTGCTTTGCTGTCGGTGGCGAAAAAAGCATCTAAGCCAGTTAACGTTTTGTCTTTTAATGTAGTTGCTCGTTGGGCGTGGGTAATCTGTGAAAGTACATTACCGACGTCATCATATCGGCGCTCCACTACTTGCCCCTCGGCACTGATGCGATAGCGCTCACGCCCTGCGGTATCATATACAAAATAATTACTGCGGTCTTGATTGCTATGCACCAGGGTATCTAAGGCTAAGCTGGTGGCGTTATCGCCCGTGATTAGGGTGGCGTAGCGCGTGCTGGAAATGACTTGGTTTAATTCGTTGTAAGTATAGGATTTGGCAATGCCTTGAGGGCTGAGCTCTATGGTCATGCGACCGGCTTGATCATAGGCATAGCGGGTTATTTTATTTTGGTTATTGCTTGCGCAATTTTCCTGGAAGTAGTTTAGATCAATTGCACTCTCTTTATTAAAAGCAACGGGCATCATATATTGGATGCGTGCAATAACCTGACCATAGACATCATATTGTGATTCAGTCACATATCCGTTATTAGAACGAAAACGTAGCTGATTTAAACCATCGTAAGCAAAATGTTCATAGCGCGCTTTTGTATGATCTAACTTGGCAATCCTACCTACCTTTAAATCTTCTATAGAAGCAGGTACGGAGTATTTCGTTATGCAGACAACATTATCATTGTGGTCATAGGCATATTCGGTAGCATAACCTAAAGCATCAAATAATTTTTCCAAACGGCCGGCAACATCCCAGATGCGAAAGGTATATTGATCTTTAGCATCCTTGACCAACACCGCACTGAGCCTCGACTCAGAGTAGTTTTCCCCTAATTTTATTGGCTTAGCATAAATAATGGTTTGTGTTTCACAACCATTTGCATTGTAAATGTGCTCGGTAACGACTCCGCGCGCATTGATTTGATAACGGCATTGATTATTCACATCATAGACGTAATAGATACTATTGCCGCGAGCATCCGTTTGGCAAATCAGGTTATCATTTTCATCGTATTGATACTGAGTTCTGAGGCACAAATTGTCAGGATCTTGAATGGTAGCAGTACAGCGATCTAAATTATCCCAGGTGTAAGCAGTTACCTTGTCATGCCCATTACGGTTCAATTCCGTTTTACGTAACAACTGCCCTCGTGCATCGTAGCTGTAGTCGGTAATGAGATTTAATCCTTTAGGGTCAACACAGGATTTAACTAATAATCCCTGATCATTATAAGTAAACTGGGTTACTCGTTTATTTTCGGTGATTTGCATTTGTCGACCAATAGCATCATAGGCATATTCACTAACCAGATTCAGTCCCTCTGGATCAATGGTTTTGGTAAGAACATGGCCTTGAGCATCATAAGTGTACGCAATTTTATGCCCCCCCGAATCCTCTTGCCACTGCAATTGTCCGGCAGCATCATAATGATAAGTTTTAGAAGTATTTTCCGGAGCATCTACGCGGGTGAGTAAACCTCGTTCATCGTAAGTAAATGTTGTGCTATTTTTATTGCCATCAATCAAACTTAGCTTATCACCAAAAGCATTAAATTCGGTGATGATTTCTGAGCTTCGACGAGAGTCTTTCAGGGTTAATTTATTATTTTGATCGTCGTAGATATACTGCTTGATTTCTCTTTGTAAATTATTTGTTTCTGAAACCATCCGACCAAAAGCATCATAACCAATTATTTTAAATTTATTTTTAGGATTAAAAATCTTAATTTGCTCCCCACGCTTATTCCATTTATAGAGCGTAGTATTTTTACGTCCATCAATAAATTTATCCATAAAACCAAAGGCATCGTAATACATTTGTACTGACCGATTTAAGCCGCCTAGATCGTCAGTTCGCTGCAATAAGAAACCACGTCGGTCATAACTATATTGCGTGCTTTTAGCATGGGTCGCGTCAATAGTTTCAATGCTTCGTTCCAATTCACCAAAAGCATTATATTCGGAAGTCACTAATCCTTTTGCTCCCTTGTGTTGAGCGATTACCTGACCGAGTGAGTTATATTCATACCAAGTAGTTTCATCAAAATGCTCGTCTTTTACCTGTTCTAAATAAGCCTGGATATCTTTAAGCGTTACGCTATCCAAGCTCTTTAATGATAGTGGTGCACTGTATTTACGAGTGTATTCAATTTGATTCAAGGCATTATACCGAGTCTCTACGATGCCGCCTTGCGCATTAACAGTAAATTGCAGCTGACCATATTCATTATAAAAATAGCGAGTCGTGCGCTGTAGCGCGTCTATCTTGGAGCGCAGTAATCCGGCATTATCATAAGTATAATGAATGCTATGCTCCTGCCAAATCTGTTCAATAGCCTCATTCGTTAATGATTGTTGCTGCTTGAGTTTAGCACAACCTAATTCATCCAACTCCTGAATAATTCGTCCTAAAGCATCATAACGATATCGTTGTTCTCTTATGGCTTGAGTACGTGCATCCATGCGGCTTTTAATAATGAGCAATCCTATCTCGTTATACGTGTATCTGGTGATTAACCCATTTGGAGATTTCTCTTCACTCAATTGCCCCAAATCATTATAGCTATAATAACTATGATGATCGTTACCATGTTGCTGCGGGCGAACCATTTCCAGAGTTTCGCTGCTCAGTTTAAATGCAGATGCAATTGCGGTGGCATAAGCAATACGTTCGATTAACTGGCCATTCGCATCATAGCGGTATTCGGTAAGGTAGCGCTCGCCATCAACGCTAGCAATTTTTTGTCCTTGTGCATCATAAAAAGTGTACGTATGAATATCCGTGCTTTGGGCACTGGGCTTATCCAGTTGCCAATCTCCGCTCAATTCGTTTGTGATTGCTTGGCTATAACGAATGGTTTCAATCACATGGCCCTGACGGTCATAACGGTATTCGCTCACATAGCCTTCGGCATTCAGCTCAGCAATAACATTACTATTAAGATCGTAATAATAATGAATGCGGCGATCCGTGGCGCTAGAACTTAGATTAAATGAGGTTTTAGATAGCAATGTTTCAGGCTGATAATCCGTCAAGCGTTGTGCGTATGCTGTTTTACTGGCTATTTTTCCTTCAGCATTGTACGTATAGCCAATCACGGCTCCTGTCACGTCAACAGTGTAAGCAACTCGCTGATATTCATCATAAATTATTTGACTAATGCTGTCGTTTTTATTGCTAACTGGGATAATGGATGCAAAAGCAGGATAATGCTCCAACCAACCTGTAGTGCTTATTCGTTGGCTATATTGATGAGTTTGTACTAACAAGCCTTCCTTGTTATACGAGTACCTTGTTAGTTGGCCTTGTTTATTTACCTTGGCATTTAAACGGCCTTGAGCATCATAAAAATAAAAAATGTTTAATCCGTCTACGCCAGTTTCAGAAATCAACCGACCAGCGTCATCATACTGGTACGAGGTGGTACCAAAATCATGATTTATATGCAAACAATGCGTTGCAATTAGCAAACCGCTACGATCATAGATTTTTATTGTTTGTAGACCATTGGCATCGGTTTGGATGATTTGTTGATGGGCATCATCATAGTTAATATTTTGTGTGTGTCCTTGATTATCTATAGTTTGCGTTAAGCGACCCAAATCATCATATAAATAATAGGTGGTACTCCAGCCATTTGCTGTTGGCGTGCTTTTCTCACGCAACCGTCCAGCGGCATCGTACACCATATGACTGCGAGTGGCTTGTGCATCCAAAATGCCAAGGCCTTCTGCCGTTATATGAGAATAATGAGTTTCCTCACTTAATTGACCGCGCCAATCATAGCTGTACTCCACTAAACTGACTTGTTGGGGGTTTTGCTGGGCACTCCATTTCTCCATCTGCTCCTGACTGAGACAGAGATCTTCGCCTAAAGAACTTATGTTATAAGCAGCCTTTAGGTAGCGGCGACTACTCGCCAATTGCCCTTGAAGATTATAACGATATTCAGTAACGATGCCATCCACAGCAATAAGAAAACGTAAATGCCCTTGTGCATCATAAGTATAACGCGTGGTTTTCGGCTTAATGGGATGGTGATTACCATCAAAAGCCTGATAGCTAGTTTCTAAAAGCAAATGATGGTCTGCATCAAAACTACGTTGCGTTATTTGCCCATTAGGTTCCTGGATGTAGATGCAATCGCCTGCCTCATTATAACGATAATGCCATACTTGCGTACCTTGAATAACGCTGATTAATTGAGTTCCTTCATAACGGTAACTAATACGATAATTTTCTGGGCCTTCTACCGCAATCAAGCGATCACGCTCATCGTAAAAATAGGTCCAAGATTCCCCAAGACTATTGGTTAAGGTAGTATGCCCTGATTCATAGATATAGGTGGTACAGCGCCCTTCACCATCGATTAGTTTATGCACTCGTCCTTGAGCATCATACTCAATATTTAAGACTGTACCATCAGACTGTTTTACTGAACTAATACGGTTAGAATCGCCTACATAGTCATAGGTTATCCAATAGATTTTCCCATCGCCTAAATCACGGCTGACTTTATGTAAACGCTGGTGCTCATCATAATCGTAATGTAGGTGGTGCACTTGTTGCGTATCACTGGTCGTTGTGATGTCGGTAAGTAAACCGCGGTTAAATGTCCAAGTCACTTTTTGCCGGTCGCTGGTACTAACAATCGAGCTTAAATGCCCATCAACATAGTTAAATTTAAGGTGATGATTATCTTGATCGCTAATTTGCATTAGCTGGCCATTGCGATCATATTCATAGGTCGTTTTGGCATTGCCATCCTTATAAATCCATCCATTGGCAGTAAAGCGCAAATTAGCAGTGCCGCCCTCTTCAGATACATAGTGCTGACGGGTAGCATTCCAGTTAAAACGAGCCCGATGTCCATCTTCACCAATTCGAATAACATAAGAACCCTCGTGGTTTGCCTCGCCATGCAATTCAATCCGCGATTGCACGTTAAAACACCAGGAGCCACCCCGTTCGCCTAAGGAGTTATAGGTTTGCAATAAGTCAAAGCCAAAACCTATATCCGCGAGAAAACCATCGGAGTGTCGTAGAATTAAGTTGCCATTAGCAGCATTAACGTAGGCCGACTCACCGCCTTGACCTAAGGAGGCGCTACCATGCGTTGCATGGCCTCCCATACCAATAGATGAGCCATAAATTCCTAAACCATTGCCAGTAATTGTTTGTGTCATGATACATCCTACGCGTAATTATTCTTTTTTATACACATCAAGCCGTGGAGTCTCGCCACAAACTTGAACATACATCCATTTTTATCAAGGTACGATTAAAGACAGGGTTATCGGTTTTGAAACGCCCCCGGGAATATTTTTAATCACTAAAATAACTTCTATATCTTTCGTTGCCATTGGAACATTGGCCACTGAAAAAAGTTTATTGTCTTCCAACTTTAGCCATTGTGGCGGAGTGTAATCATCAGCAAAGCTGATTTCATACGGCATATCTTCATATTCAGGCCATACATCACGATTGGCGACAAAATCATGAGCAAAGGGCTGGCCAGGAATCAGTAAGGGTAGTTGTGGATTATCCTGCCTAAATTGAGGAGTAAGGGCTTCGTCGATACTTATTTGCAAAGGGACTCTTATTTTTTCTGAATCGCCGCCAGTATGCGTATTGGCATGCAAAGTAATATAATATTTTTTACCCACCGCGTTTTCAGGAATATAGCCTTCTAACATTTTAGGATTTTGCGCAGCAACCCCTATTTGAAAAGCATATTTATCAGTTTCTTCAAGCTTCGGCTCGACTTGATCAACTCTGATCACAAGAGAGGAGTCTTGGGCGGGATCGTTAAGGTATTGAGATAAATCCGCAGAAAATGACTTACCGGCTCGCCGTTCCAATTCAAACAGCGTGATACTCGGTCTTTTACTGCAGTCATAAGCCACCGGTATTCTCAGTTTATACGGCTCTGAATCGCCACCTGTATTAGAAGTAGCAATAACGGTCAATATTGCCATATCTCCAGCCAATGCAGGGTTTGCTTCACCTTCAAGTACCAAATGATTCTCGGCACTCAGTGCTAGTCCTGACGTGACTTTAGAATTGTCATCAATTTTAAACCTTACTTGATTGGTGGTATTAAATCCGGGCACCTTTTCGAGCAAAGTCATTAAATTGAGCTGATATTTTTGATTAGGCGTGGCACTAAGAATAGGAACTTTCGATTTAAAGAGAGGTTTATTCTCCTCATTATACTTCACCTGAATCGTGAACGGGACGAGCTCTGTTTTACTCTGTCCATTAGTGGCCCCGACATGAAATTTAAATTCACCTGCTTTTCTAGGGTATCCTCGGATGGAAAAGTCATTTTTATCAAAATGCAATCCTATATCATTTAAGGCGGGAGCCTCTCCATCGCCCATCATTAGAAACACAGGGGCCTGACTACTAACGCTTTCCCCATAATTATTTACTGCTTTGCTTAACGGATATTGAAATTCTACACCCAAGGTGGCTATTTGCGGCGCAATGACCTGCATTGATAAAGGTCTACGGACTACCGTGACTGTAAAAAAAGGAGTCTTAAAAGAAAGATCAAAAGATGTACCATCTTTTTCACCAAATACTCGATACACTATCCTACCTTGAATAATATTACCAATGCCGTTTCCGGTTATTACAGCCTCCATATCACACTCACCACTGTGCCAAGTAGCTTTATCTCCCGTAACGTCAGGGCATTTACCTCCCTTATTGCTAACATAAATACGACCATTGTTCTCGTTTGACCATACTTTGTATCTACGCATATGCACATAACTCATATGCATAGGAACACGTAACTCCTGCTCATTATAGATAGTCGCTGGAAATCCTTGGGGGAAGGTTAAGGTAACTTGAGGGGGGTGAAATTTTTTGTAAAAACCCTCAGCCCTGCAAACACCGCACAACAACATCAAACAAAACAACACTAGTTTTTTCACAACGAAATCCTTTAAACAAAAATAATCCGGCACATCAACACCAAGCGGTAAAGTGAATTAATGATTTTTTGGTTTAATACTCATGTGTCACACATGAAGTAGAGAAAAAATAGGATGAGAAAAAAAAAGGTGCGATGTTGGCTAACTAGCGATAACGTGCATTCCATAAGTTGGTTCTTGTATATATTCTTCATGATTTTATTCCGTATTTTCCATGGCATCTTCCAAGCCAAGGCTATCCTAATAAATTGATACTGCAAGGTCAATGAAAATGTTACTTTTTATTAACTTAATTATGTAAAATCAATACTATTTAATATCAAAATGTATGGACCGAAGATAATTTGCATTTTTTTTAACCGGGCCGCATAAGCTCTATGTAGGCCCTTATATCTCCTTAAACTGCTTCAGTGTTTGGTATTTAAACAGTGATATACTTGGAAGGAGCCGTAGCCGCCGAAATATAGGAGGGCAATCTATAGACAAAGCAGAAACTAATGAAAGGGAAAAGATCATAAAAACTTCCGTTAATACTGTAAGATGCATGATAATAATCCTTTATTTAGGTACTTGCTGAGGCTATGGTATATGAATATTTATTCATATTCAATTGCTTCAAAAGTGTAGTGTTTTTAATGTCAAACCTGTTGTTTATTAGCTTATCGTGGCCTTATTGCCAATTAATTCGCTGCGCTCATGGTTCCGGTTGTTAGCAACCGTGCTACCTTTGATTTTTATTTTGATTTAAAATTTGCATATTTTTTTGAACACCCATCTCCCCCCATCCCCCCCTCAAAAATGAGCTATAATTTAACTAACCGCACTATAGCAACGCATAAAGATAAGTAATCTGAACTCAACATCGTTCCATGGTGCGCCCGGGATAATAACCAATGGTGAATCTGTGGGGAACTAGTCGTATGGCAGCGTTAGCAGAGGAAAGTGAAAACAGACAACTCAAGGACATAATCATTCAATTACGAGTGAAATTAGAAGCAAATCATATGGAGATGCAGCGACGCATTGAGAAAGAGCGCTCAGATTATAACCAGATTATTATCCAGCTCCAGACCTCCATCGTTGAATTAAGAAATGAGTTGGAAAATATCAAACACCGGCATTTAAAGAATATAGAAGAATTAAAAAAAGATAAGAATAATGAAATTTATCAGCTGCAAGAAACGATAAGGGAATTGAGAAGCATACTAGAAAAAGGAAATTTCATTGACGACCAAACTAAATAGTTTAGTTCTGGTGTAATTTTAAAAGTCAGAAAAATACTTTTTGAGAAATTAAAATGCGAGATGTTGTCCGTTATAAGAATATGAATTCAAAAAAATTTTACATGCTGTTATCACAGATCTATCGTGATTTGGCAGCCACGTCTAATTTGAAGGAAATCACCAAAAAGCTTATCGACGTCACGGTTGATGTTATCGGCTGTGAACGGGGCACCATCTTTTTGAACGATCAACAAACCAATGAGCTTTATTCGTTCATCGCGCAAGGAGATTTGCATTTCGAAATTAGAATTCTCAACGACAGTGGTCTTGCTGGTTGGACCTTCAAAAACAATGAAGCGGTTTTTTTAACGGACGTTGATGAAGATGAGCGCCATAACAAACAAGTAGATAAAATTACCGGGTTTCAAACCCGAAGTATTCTGTGTGTGCCGCTAAGAAATGCTAATAATGAACTCATTGGCGTCACGCAAATGCTTAACAAAATTGAGGGTAATTTTTCTGACTCCGACGTTAAGTTTGTGCAAACCCTGACTGAACATGCGGCAATGGCAATTCAAAATCAATTAACCATTGAACAAATCGAATTATGTCATCAAAAAGACTTACATTTTTTGGAAACCATTTCTAATGTTTCTTCCGAAATTAATTTGTCTTTATTGTTAGAAAAAATCATCGATACAGTTACCAAAGCATTAGATGCTGAACGTTCGACTTTATTTATCAATGATGAAAAAACCAATGAATTATTTACCGAAGCCGGTATTGGTTTAGCCAAAAAACAAATTCGTTTCCCAAATCATTTAGGGATCGCTGGCTCCACCTTTACTAGTGGGGAAGTGATTAATATTCCGCATGCCTATGCCGATTTGCGTTTTAATCCTTCGGTTGACCGCCAAACTGGTTTCTTTACTCGCTCTATCTTGTCAGCACCGGTAAAAAATAAGAATGGTAAAGTCATTGGCGTTACCCAGGTTTTGAATAAACGCCGTGGTGAATTTAACTCTGATGATGAATCACAACTGCTAGCGATTAACTCACAAATATCTATTTCTATTGAGAATGCTAAGCTCTTTGATGAAGTCCAAAGCATCAAAAATTACAATGAAAGTATTTTGGAAAGTATGACGAATACGGTATTAACCATTAATACCAACAACCAGATTGTCACCTGTAATCGTGCAGGGATGAAAATGTTGAATCTCTCCTCCCTCAATCCATTGATGTTAAAAGATATTTCCATCTTATTTAACGATGATCCCAATAATTTGGTCGAAAAAATAACCACCATCAATCATGAGTCATCACAAGTAAGGCAAGAAGTCATGGTGGATGTCGAGCTGGAATTAATGAATGTAAAAATTACGGCAAACATTACCATTGTTCCCTTAATTAACGCCAATAATGAGCGTTTGGGTACCATGATTATGATTGAAGACATTAGTTCGGAAAAACGCATGAAATCAACTATGTCGCGTTATATGAGCCCCGATTTAACTGAAAAATTATTGCAATCCAGTGATTATTCTTTAGGGGGAACCAGCACCATTGCGACCGTCCTCTTTTCTGATATTCGCAATTTTACCACTATTTCCGAATCGCTGGGGGCGGAAGAAACGGTAAAATTATTGAATGAATATTTTTCCTTAATGGTCGATTGCATTCAAAATGAAGGGGGAATGTTAGATAAATTTATTGGCGATTCGGTAATGGCGGTCTTTGGTAACCCCTTCCCCCATGATGACGATCCCGATCGTGCCTTACGTGCCGCCATTGCCATGATGCATGCCTTGGATGAATTAAATCAACGCCGTATGGAACGTGACTTGCCTCTGTTAGATCACAGTATTGGCATTAATACCGATAAAATAGTAGCCGGTAATATTGGTTCGAATAAGCGCATGGATTTTACAGTGATTGGTGATGGAGTGAACTTGGCCTCCCGCATTGAAAGTCTATGCAAACACTATGGTGCGCATATCCTCATTAGTGAGTTTACCTATGAGCGCTTGAAATCTACCTACCGTATGCGTCCGATTGATAAGGTTATTGTTAAAGGCAAAAATAAAGCGGTTTCGATTTATGAAGTAATTAACTTTTACGATCAACAAATATTCCCTCATCAAATTGATGTCATCACTCATTTTAATAATGGCATCGAATTTTATAACAGTGGGCAATGGGATAAGGCCATTTCTTGTTTTAATGCCGCATTGATCTTGCACCCTAATGATAAGCCTTCAAGCGTGTATATTGAACGCTGCAAGATTCTGAAAGAACAACCGGTTGACCCAGAATGGTGTGGCGTTTGGAAAATGTTGAGTAAATAATTTCCTCTCAAGACACTACTATTAGCGCCCAAAACGATTTGTTTTATTTTTTCTCTCTTCCTAAATTTTAATGTAACTACGGAATCTAAAAGTAAGAGCTAAATACTCACTAAAGATAAGGTCGCATCACGGCGGCCTCATTGCACGGAAAGATTTTGTGACTGGGCTCTAGAAACTTCAAAGCTTGATTTAGACCCCCGCCCCATTTTTCCTCTTGCCCGCCTTTGCTGCGAAATCAATAATCATGTGCTAGAGTAATAATTGTTGCATAAAAGATATTGTTAACAATTAGTTATGGATGAATGGCATTTAACATGGAATCGGCAAAAAAAAATTTATTTAAAACGAGTATGGTTGCCATCTTATTGGTTTTGGGTGCACCTGTGTTTGCAGCACCGCCAAATGCAGGACAATTAGTGATAATTAACGGCTTGGATAATTTAACTACAGCTAATGCACATACTAATTCACGCTCTAACCTTAGGGTTCAGGTGTATGACACTCATACCCCGACCACCCCCTGTTTCACCGCCCAACGACTAGGATATTATAACGTTGCCACGATTAGATGGCAGGCGAATGGCATCCATAGCGCCTCTTCTTGCGCAGGTACAGGTATTGGTACTGCGGCCATTTCTAAAGTAGTAATTACTCCACTAAATAAGCTGATTAATAACCGCATAACCATTGTTTATGATGCCACAGTCGACACCAGCGTCCCTAAGGCAACAGCAGATTCCATTGACTTTACTCCCCCAACAACTATTTATACAAATATGACCTTAGTGATTAATGGCAGTGGCATTCCCAGCACCGTTGGCCAAACCGCGAGCTCAACAAATTGGGGATTTACAGTAACACCAATCGCTCCTGTTTTTGATATGGTTACAGGGGAATTAAATGCAACCGGTGTTCCAGGCGCGGTTGGAGCTTATGGCATAAGCGCTGAAAAACAGATGCGACATTATGGCATTATTCCTTTTCATACAGCCGCGAAGAACGATGGGTTGTTCTAACTAAGAATAAATATGAGCATAAAAAATAATTTATTGAAATCAACGGCTTTTTTTGCATTACTTGGATCGCAAACTATTTTTGCTATAACCCCAAGTACCGGGCAATTAGTCATAATTAACAATCTTGGTAGTGATGGGGGCGTAGGTAATACAGGCTTAACGCAGTCCAACATCATGATCAAAGTGTATGATCATGCAAACAATAGTCAACCCTGCACCACCGTTAAAAGTCTTGCTTACGGGGGCGTCACTATCATCAGGTGGGCATCTACAGGAGTACACCGTACTACTTTTTGTACTGGCACAGGTCCTGGTACAGCAGCCATTTATCAAGTCCAAATTACCCCGCTGCCAAGACTCATTGGTAATACTAACCAAGTCATCTATGATGCAACAGCCACTACCCCCCAATCCAGTGCTAATCCGATTATATTTACACCACCAACAACAATTTATGGAAATATAGTATTAGTGGTGAATGGCAATGGCACCCCTATTACGAGCAGTGGGCAAATGGCAGATGCAACACATTGGGGATTTACGGTAAATCCCGTAACACCCGTTTTTGATTCGGGTAATGGTGGGATATTAACTACTGGCATTCCAGGAGCTTCTGGGGCTTATGGTTTAGAAGCGGAAAAGATCTTAAGGCGTTATGATATTCAGAAAGAGTTGTAGCCTAAATAATGTTTCTGATGCCGGGCTCAACAAGGTATTGAGCCGGCTCAGAAACTGATGTGCAACCAAAGATCCCATATCCGTCTATCTTATCGATTATTTAACAATAACTTTAGTGAATTAGGCATCCATGCGGCACTACCCGCAGCACTACCAAGGTTATTAAACGTTCCTCCATTTAAATAATCTGCAGGCAAGGCAGGCGAAATACCATCCACTCGATAATCCCAAGTGACACCCCCATCACTGCTCACCGCTACTAAAGGATATGAAGTTCCAGATGTCGACCGATATGATCCCGCAGCCATACAATAAACTCCTTGACACGAAGCCGTATTGAAATTACCCCCTTCCATAGTATCGCCAACTAATACAGGATAAGTGCTATTAATTCTATAAGTCCACGTTTTTCCTCCATCAGAACTTGCTGCTAATAAAGGGAAACTAGTTGTGGAATCCTTTAAATAAGAACCTACTGCAATACAAATATTGCCACTACAACTCACACCAGAAAAATAATTATCACTGCCAGCAAAAAAATCTGAGGGAAGCTGGGGTGTCGTAGCATTAATAGTATAAGACCATGTTTGCCCAGCATTTGAGCTGGTTGCAGCTAGAGGATAATACGCACTAGTGGTGCTAAAAGTTCCTACGGCAACACAAACACTACCACTGCAACTTACGGCATTTATTTGTCCAGACACCAAACCAGGCGGAGGAACTGGAACTGTACCTGTAAGAGAGACACTCCACGTCACCCCGTTATCAGCGCTCGACATCACTATGGGTTTTAAATCTCCTGACGTTGGGTAATAGCTTCCAGCCGCAACAAAATTAGTGCCACTGGCAGCAGCGCCAGGAAAATTATTTAACGTCAAATAATCCGAAGGTAATGGAGAACTTGCAGTCACAGAATTGGTCCATTGGGTTCCTTGATTGGTTCCCCTAGCAATTAAGGGATAATTAATAGAACCAGAATATATTCCTATGGCAATGCATACGGAACTCCCACAACTCAGATTAGTGAAATATCCAAAATTAAGATTTGACGGTACATTCGCACTAGTATAGGTAGAAGACCAATTCGCTCCTAAACCCGTGCTTGTTGCCACTAAAGGCACCGTCATACTACCATTATGATATGCACCTCCGGCAATACAAAAAGAATTCGCACATGCTGCAGCATTGAAATAACCATTAGAAGAATAATCTACCGGCAATGCCGTGAAATTAACAGCAGTCCAATTCTGTCCGGAGGAAGAGCTTATAGCCAAGAAAGGACCTGGCGACGATTCCCCACCCACAACACAAAAACTTCCTACACAACTTGCGCCATATAAATAAGTTCCCGCTGCAAGGCTAGCAAGTGATGCCAAAGGATAAGCCCAGGTTGCTCCTGCAACAGTACTATACACAATCAAGGGAGCTATCCCAGAACTAGTATTATATTGGCCTGCAGCAATAAAAAAAGGAGGCGGGCCCGGTGGCGGCGGTGGAGGTGGGGCTGGAGTTACCGATACATTCAAGGGAACGGCTGAAGAAGTACACGCTACCCCTCTACATAAAGCAAAATTACTGGAAACAGCCCCTGTAATGTCCAATTGCAGCACGCAGCTTGCTTTTGCCGCTAAGGAAAATACGGCCGGACAATGACCGTTGCTTGTATTTTGAGCCACAACAGAAGAAGGAAGCCCTTTAATGACATAGCCAGCTCTGGTAGCGCTTGTATTATTAGTAATCGTGTAATAGGCAGAAACAGAACTTCCCTGAACCACTGTAGTAGGCAACGAGGTTCCTGGCGTAGGAACAATATTAAACGTAGAGCCGGCAACGGCCTGATTGGCTATAAAAGCGGCAACTAGTAAAACTAAATTCTGTTTTTTCCCCATGAATAACATCCTGTTTTAATCAAAATAAAATGACCGTGTGTATTGTGTTATTGTTCGTGGTGGGCGGCGCGAGGCTTAACCCAGGCTATGCTTATCTCAGATAACTAATCTGCGCAATCAGTTGGTTTTTACCAACATGATGCATGCCTACAGCAAAAGATACTGGAGTCATATAATCACCTATACCTATCTGGCCGTCGGTTAAAGAGGCATTACCTAAACCACTAAAACGATAACCAAACCCTATACGAACATTTTGGCTCATATCAAAATCAAGACCAGCACCCAGATTATAACTAAATTCAGCCGCAGTATGGTCATTAAAAGAAGGCGTTAAATTGATACCCCCAGTTTCGGTGGTTGATGCACTAAAACGCCCTACTCTATTCCATGCAGCCCCTAAACCCACCTGTATGTAAGGATGTAACGATTTATCATTCGTGGCGAGAATTTTAAATGATGCTAGAAATTGTTGGCTTTGAAATTGATAATGGTAATGATACAAAGTGGAATAATCTGGCTCCATACCCACAGTATGCTCCCCGCGGATTTGGATAGGAGTAAAATAGTTATACTCTAGCCCCGCCTGAGCCAATAAACCATACCAAGGCAATGAATGCTCCATCCCCAAAAAGCCACCTATAATTCCTCCATTTCGGTTATTAGCCCTGGAATCATAAGCAAACAAGCTCTCATCATCTCCTAAAAAATAGGTCTTACCAGTCGCATCCATATTGGCATAACCGCCAGTTAAAGAAATTACTGGCCTATAAGCCGAGAGCATGGACTTAATACCCGACTCACCTGAAATCGCAAAAGAAGAATACAAAAGTGCTCCTACGATGCTCAGAACAGAAATGCCCGAACGCATATAAATCATCCTTAAAATGAAGAAGTTAAACCAAATGAAAATAACATATACTTAGCTATATTCAAAATTTTTACCCTACACCACAAGAACTACGTCATTGGCATAAAGGTGCTTATTGGAAATTTAGTATAATATCTGAGACTGATTGTAACGATAGTTAATTGTCCCGATCAAATTGCATTACGACATTAACCCTCAACGCAGGTGTTATGGATAAAGTGCCTTGAGCCGTCCCCGAATTTTGAGAAAAATCACCGGAAATATCACCATATTCAGTATGAATAATGGTCACTCCATTAACACAGGTTCCAGTTAAATGTTTTTCACTATGTGAAGGACAAAAAAAGCTTCCAGAATCCTTGTGAGAAACCACTTCCACGGTAAAATTACCGGCCTTATCTAAGGGACTAATAACGCCCACTCCATGATAAACACACTCCCCAATTGCCCAATTGCTCGCTGTACCGGTTCCTGACCAATGTCCAGCCAAGTGCTCACAAGCATCTGGAGTTGAAGAATAAAAAGTAAAATCAGCATATGCTATTTGTGTTAAAAATAAGGTTGCGACTGCACATCCCTTTAGTATGTTTTGTTTTCTCATTTTTTCGCCTTGAAAAATTATCCCTAAAAACAAACGCAACATGACTTGCGACCGAAAAAAACCAAACTACCTTACACAAATTAGGGATGCTTGGCAAATTAATGGCGTAGAACAAGTCCAGTGGGATTTAGCGATAAACATGATTGGTGAAAAAAGAGAGCAAAAAAAGGTGTCTATTTACAGCGGGCAACCCAAGCCAAAAGGAATTGATTTTGGCTTGGGATAATAGAAAATGAAAACCAGACCTAAAATATTTTCCTTTGCCCACGCACGACCTCCCAAAACATGACAAAGTCCGCCATCAAACTATAAATAGGGTAAGCGAGCGTGGTGGGTTGATTTTTTTCATAAACAAAATGTCCTATCCAGGCAGGTCCATAACCCGCAATAATCATGAGCAGTAACCAAGTCAAATGTCCGGTGAATAAAAAAAATAGAAAAAATAAACAGGCTAAGGCGGTACCGATAAAATGCAGTCGTTGACTCATGATATTTTGATGTTGGCTTAGATAAAAGGGATAAAACTCATCAAAACTTTTATATTCCTTCATTTTTCCATCGTCGTTCATGGCATTTACCTATTTTGAATAGTAAGAAATAAGGAGTGCGAACATAAATATGTTGACGCCAGCTTATTTAAATTATAGTCCATATTGGTTGCTAAACATCCATCAAGGCACCAGTGCCATTAAGTTAAGAAATTTGGTAATGGCTTGGAAGGAGATCCAACCTACTAGTTCCCGTGAGTCATTAAGTAGGAATTGCTCTAGGGAATAAAAAACGATGCTTGCTGGGCTTGACCCCGCCCAGCCTACGATTATTGCCTTACCACTGCCCCACATTTTGTGCAGAAGCCCAAGGCTCTTGGAGCGGTAAAGGTTCGCCTTTTTGCAGTAGTTCAATAGAAATGTTATCAGGGGAACGGATAAATGCCATATAGCCATCACGCGGAGGTCGATTAATCACCACACCAGCCCTACCCAAGCGTAAACAAGTGTCGTAAATATTATCTACGCGGTAAGCTAGGTGGCCAAAATTTCGGCCTTCGGTGTAGGGCTGAGGGTCCCAATTATAGGTCAGCTCCAGTAAAGGAGCCTGTGCTTTTTTAGCCTGCTCTACATCTCCCGAAGCGGCTAAAAAAACTAAGGTGTATCGCCCTTGCTCATGTTCACTTCGTTTTACTTCAACCAGTCCTAGCTTATTACAATAAAAATCTAAAGACTCATCTAAATTGGTCACTCGAACCATGGTGTGCAAGTAGTGCATAACTTATTCTCCCTAAAAATCGCCTGCGGCTGTTCATAAAAAGTTAGTACATACATAGATGATAACAAAATACTGGTAATCGTAATGTAGTTCCAATCCTCCTTTACACATTCAAATTGATCAATATTTAACCAAAACTCCATTTTAGTGTCTATAATTACAGTGTGGAACTTATTATCCAAGCATGGGTAGTAAGTGATGTTTATTAACCTGTCAAAGGAAATAACATGCCTGATAAGATCCAACATACAGCAGCCAGCCTGCAACAAAAAATGCTAGCTCGTTATGGGGATGAGCTACATCATAAACACAACAAACACCATCTGTCATACCGTAAACACTATCGATCCCATCCGTGCAACCAGAATAACAATGTCGATGAAGAGAACTCTACCGGCTCAACGGGGCTGGTGCGTGAACTTAAACTAAAGAAAATGAGAAAACGACCCGATAAAGGACAAATTCATTAATTGTAAAAACCTAACCTGAGTTCGCATGCGAGCTCAGGTGGAACTCTATTTAATTCTATTTTTGATAAACAAGGTACTTAAGTACCTTAACTACATGACGTACACCGGCGGTATGACGCGTGAAATTAATCACCGTAGCCGCCTCATCCGGACGGACATCTCCCATTAGATAAACAACACCATCGGAAGTAACTACCTTAAACGCATTGGGATCAATAGATGCATCTGCAAAAATTTGACTGCGAATTTTAGCGGTGATCCAATTATCTTCCATAGAATTCGGCGGATTAGTATTAACGCGCACTTCATTAAACATGCGCCGAGCCCCCTGCACTGTATTTAAACGTCGCTGTAATTCTGCATGCATGCTTTGACTGGGGACATGGCCGGCGATAAGAACATCCCCATTAAAAACTGCTATGTCGAGTGGAGAACGGCTGTCCTTAAACAATTTATCAACGGTTATCGCATTATTCACTTTGACGTATAAACGATAGTCGTCCAGCTTTTTATAAACGTCATGACGGTCATATACCAAATTAGCACCGGTCCAGATACTGCTGCAACCAGACAGGCACCAGAGGCTAAAAATAACGAGTATTTGCAAACATCCCTGTTTCAACATGATAGATAACTAACGAATGTATTGAAAAATTTTTACCACCTTTCTCACCCCATTAACGCGTCGCGCCACATCAACTGCTAAAGCTGCTTGTCGATCGGTTACTACTCCCATGAGATAAACCACACCATTTTCCGTCACGATACGAACAGAGCCAGATTCCAATCCTTTTCTCGCAAGCATACTGCTTCTAACCTGTCCTGTAATCCAACTGTCTTTGGTGCGTTGCGTTAACGGTATGGGATAGCCAACCGTTAGTTCATCATAAACACGTTCCACGCCTGGCGCATTATGTGCAATTTTTTCTGCTAAAACGCGTAAGGAGGCGCTTGGAGTTTGACCAACCAAGAGCACTACGCGATTAAAACTAGTTACCTCAATACGTGAATCACTAAATTGACGATTAGTAACAATATTTTTGTGAATTACATGAAATAAGCGGGCATCTGCTTCCATAGTTACTATACCGCGTCGGTCATAAACCATGCCTACCGCAGCACTGGTGACGACAGCCGCCACACAACCTGTGAGTAAACTAGAAACTAAAACAAAGATTATGGATTTTAATTTTAAATTTAAACTCATTTTTTATCCTAAAACTTGGCCAAATAGAGATTGGTCAATTAAATCACAAAAACAATGCAATATGAATAAGTGCATTTCTCTTATGCGTGCTGCATTATCGCAAGCCACCCGTACCTCAATATCTTCTGGACCTAAATGATTAGCAAGTACCCCACCATCACGTCCACTTAGTGCTATCGTGTCCATGCCTCGCTCATTGGCAGCTTGTAATGCATGGATCATACTGTCTGAATTGCCTGCGGTAGTTAATAACAACAAAACATCTTGCTCTTGTCCTAAGGCTTGGATTTGTCGAGCAAAAACCTGGCTGTAGTGATGTTCATTAGCAAAAGAACTGATGGTGGTTGCATCCGCACTTAGATTAAATACTGGCAACGAAGGACGCTCTACCTCAAAATGATTAAACATTGCGCTCGCAAAGTGCATGCAATTGGCACTCGACCCGCCATTCCCACAAATTAATATTTTTCCATCACCCAACAAACAATTCACCAAGCGTTGCCCCGCTTTAGCAATGGTGTCAGATAAAGCATCTGCTAATGCTATTTTTGTTTCAATATGTGTGCCGAAGAGGTGTCTTACTCTTTCTTCCAGTTGAACCATGTTTTAACCTTAATAATTATTCTCTATTGAATAAACTAATAATCCATACCAAAAGCATCTTTTATCCAAGTAATTGATGCTGACTTGCCATCGATGCTAATCACATCAAAACGCAGAGCAAATTTATTCTGTAATTTATGAACCATCGCATAATGCATTGCCGATTTTAATATTTTTTGCCGCTTAGCATAAGTAATACTTGCGAGGCCACCGCCAAAAGCAGCAGAAACACGAGAGCGAACCTCTACAAAAACCAAATGCTCGCGGTCGCGCATAATTAAATCAATTTCGCCCAACTTGCAATAATAATTTTGGCCAATCAACTTAAGTCCTTGCGCAGTCAAATAATTTATCGCCTGTTCCTCGGCGATACGTCCTTTATCCTGCGGAAGCATTTATACAGTCTCACCTAAAGAACGTGCTAAGCCCTGTTTAAACTGTCCCCACTCCAAAACCCGAGCAACCTGTTGGGAAGGTTTAAGGTATAAAATACCATCTCCAGAAAGGGATTCATCTGCGGGAAATAACATTAAGTGATTTAATTGAGTGGCTAAGGCATAGCTATCCTTACCCAAAGCATACAGTCTATTGTAACTGTTAAATTGCTCTGGCCAATTTCTTGCCCTCATTTGATGACCAAAAACCCAGGGGATATCACAAAATATAATACCATCCAAATCTTTATCTTTTAAAGGATTCGCATTCCCCCCATACACACTGGCGGTAGCATACACGGGAACATCAGCAGCATAGTAATAATTTAATAAAGGCATAATTTGCCGTGCTTTTGATGGATAGGCCAAGAGAAAGATCATATCAAAGTCTTGGCGACGGCTAACTATCGAGTGAATTGAATAACCCAATAACTCTTTAATATGTTTTTCTCGCTGTTGGCTGTTGGTTATATGGAGGAAATCCTTCATCTTTTTATTCAGATCGTCTTTAGTGCCATATAAAAGGGTGCCTGCAACCTGGCCACCCTTTTTTTGCCATTGCTTGGTAAATGCATTGGTGACTTCATTGCCCCATTCATTTCCCGGCGCAATAATCAGTGCGCGATGATAACCTTTGCTGCGCGCCCTAATGGCCACTTGTTGTGCTTCATTTACTGGTGACAAACTCAACGAATAAGAATTCTCTTGCGTATTCGTTGCAGCATCATTCAATAATAAGGTAGGTACTGGATGAGGTAATGCCGCAACTGCTGCAACTTGAGCCTTAGTTAATGGGCCCACAATATAATTAGCCCCATCAGTAATAGCAGACTGATACAAAGAAGTAACATCCCCTTTGCTCGTATCATAAGTTTTAACCGTAATTGCAGCACCACCAGAATTATTCTTTTGTGCCGCAATAAAGCCATCACGTATTGCCGCGCCTGGACCTTGTAAAGCGCCACTTAAAGGCAATAAAAGTGCCACTTGCTTTGGCTGATCCACCATTTTATTGACAATCGAATCTAAAGGATTGGGCAAAATGTTATTCGCAGGGTGATTATTAAACTGCGTTTGCCAGTGATCCAAGGCTGCCAGTAAAGACTTGGAGTTATCACGATATTTACGCGCAATTAGTGCTAATTGCAGCCAACCCTGCATTTCGGGTTGGGTTGCTGTTGCCGCGGCATTTTCGAGTTCAGCTTGAGAAAGATGGGTAATGGTTAGCCACAGCTTACGACGATTCTGTTTTTGACGGTTATCATCAAGAAGTAAAGGTTCTAAGCGCATACGCTCGGAAATAGACTCCATGGGCTTATCGGTGGCTCGGTATGCTTGGGCTAATAATTCATGGTATTGTGCTTGTTGGTATCGTGGTAAATCATCTTTTTGAGTAATGCTTGCCAATTTACTTAAAGCCCTTTGTGGCCTATCCCGCATCATATCAATTTGCGCTAATAAAATATTTTTTTGCGCCAGGAGCTCCGGTGTTAAATCAGCAGTCTGTGCTAAAATGGCCGAACCTTGCTGCCATTGGCCTTCAGAAATCGAACGCCCGGCAGCCATAAGCAAGGACTTTTGTTTTTCCTGACCTTGTTGGTTTTGTGCTTGTGCAAGATAACCGGAGGTTGATTGAGGGTAAGGATTTTCTGCTTTTTTCTTCACGACCACGGGTACAGGTGCGGGTGTCGGCACCTCAGGTACTGAAGAAGTAACGGCAGTAGTACACTGACAAAGAAAGAGAGTAGATGTCAGGAAGATAAGTACACGAATTTTATATATTTTTAACATGTTTAAGACACCCAATAAGCGATAACAAAAAGGATAAACTATGACAAACTCACTAGCAACAGGAATAGGTACTCTCTATATCGTTGCCACTCCAATTGGAAACCGTGAGGACATTACCCTAAGGGCATTGCAAGTACTGAAATCCGTTGATTTTATTCTGGCAGAAGACACCCGCCATTCGCTGCAACTATTAGCCGCATTAGGGATAAAAAATAAAGTGCATTCGCTGCATGCTCATAATGAACATGAAAAAAGCCAACAACTTATTGAGCAGTTTCTAGCGGGAAAATCAGCAGCCTTAATTAGTGATGCCGGAACACCATTAATCAGTGACCCAGGTTATGTTTTAGTTAAATTAGCTCGTGAACATGATATTCCTGTCGTTCCCATTCCCGGCGCCTGTGCATTAATTACCGCGCTCTGTGCCGCAGGTGTTCCTTGTGATTCTTTTTTATTTTCTGGTTTCTTACCGGCAAAACATAGTGCGCGCAAAGCAAAACTTGAATCCCTAAGCAATGAAACCCACACCCTTATATTTTATGAATCGACTCATCGCATTCTTGAATGCCTTAATGATATAGCTGCGGTTTATGGCGAGGAATGTAACTTGGTCTTAGCCAAAGAATTAACTAAAACATTTGAGCGTTTTATTAGCGGGAGCGTGCTGGAAGTCAAAAATTGGTTAATGGCAGATGCGGGGCATACTAAAGGTGAATTTGTGCTCATAATCCCGCCACGCCCAGAACTTGCGGAGCAAGAAAATCATGAGGAGTTACTTACTATTTTATTAGCAGAACTACCATTAAAACAGGCAGTGGCTATTGCCTGTAAATTGACGAAGGCCAATAAAAATGAGCTTTATGATTTGGCATTACAAATAAAGAATTAAACCATATGTAATTTAATTAAATCAGATAACTCATGAATAGCAATGTCCTGCACCAAAGGATTTTCATTTAATTTGTTCCATAGTACATCGATCATTTTATCTGCATTGGCTAAATGACGTAAGGATAAAATTAAATCATCACATCCTTTAGGTGGCGCCTCTCGATAAAGGCACGCTTCATTTTGAGGGTTGAGCCGCTCATAAGGCCAGAATGGCTAAGCATTGAATCTAAGCCATTCATTGTTTTTTGTTGTGAATCACGGATCACAAATTGGGACTCAACAACAGAAACCTCAGAAGCAATCAAACCGAAATAAATAATTGAAAGCAAAATAGGAATAACCACAGAAAATAAGAAAAGCCGACTCATTGAATTGACATGATGCATCAATTTTTGCATGACTTCAGAAAGTCGTTATCCATAAATTGCCCCTTCTAAGAACGCTATTTTCGGCCCTAAGGAAACTAATTTTTAAGCAAATTTTCCACAAGAAAATCTTAATGATAAATTTTTATAATAATCCAAATTATCATGAAGTTATAGCGCTGTTTTTAATTAAGACTGGCGAAGTAACCCCGCATGTAGAGAATTTTATAAATTTAGTTTTTGGCTAGGGCTTTCTTCTTCAATATCCTTTCCAACCAAATCATGCAATTTATTATGCAACAGCTTCACATTAATAGAATAACTCTCTATTCGAGTACCATCTTTCAAAACCGTAGCATTCTTAGGTTCTTGACGGGTAAAATGCTCCCCATCCACCAACCATACTCCTGAGCGAGTTAAGCGATTATGACCATCTGCTTGAATAATTACGCCCTGGCTAATTGAGGGGGTCACAATTTGATTAGGATCCATTTCTGGACGGCTTTTAAAAAGAGGCAAGGCCATAGAACTTGAAGAAATAACTTGCACCGCGGGACCAAACTCATCCGTGGAAAACTCATCTGCAAATTGTTTTTTTAAATATTTACCTAAGACCCCCTCTTGAGCATCAATACATACACTACCTGCAATGGTTACTCCCTTAAATTGTTTGAAATAAGCCAAAGGCATCAGCTTCTTATCAACAGAACCCTGCCAGTACGTATTTCGCTCCGCCTCAGACGAGGTTAATTCATTTTCAGGAATATCCGCCGGCCCTTTGTTTAATTTATAACTGGCATAAACAATAACGCCATTTTTGATACCAAGCAGCATATTTGTTTTTTGAATCTTAGACTTATGGCCAATATTCTCCCCTTCAGCATCACTAACCAAACGCGGGGTGGTTGCGGTCATATTAACCATAATTAATAAAGATGGGTATTTTTTACTGACCTCACTATAACCGGCTAATAATGCTTGTTGTGCGCCATAGGGCATGAATAAATGTGTTTTGCCCTCAAAGGCACAATGACTATAAAATTCCGGCATCACACAAATTGCCATTTCATCAGGAAAAAACTTTTTACGGTTCTCCACGAGAAGCTGATTAGATATATCTAAATGTTGATCAAATAAAGCAACTTGCTGTTGAATTGATCTGGGCTCCATTTGGGCATAAGATCCTGTAGGCATAGATACTGTAGCAATATTTAATTGGCGTGGCTCTTGTAATATCGGTCTTTGCTGCAGAGGGCCGGTGGCTTTAACAAATTCAGTCAAATAGTCAATCATGGGATGCGAGTTAACTCTAGGAACCGAAAGCCTGATGAACTCAGGGGTAATTTCCATACTCATTCGCGCACGTATCTTTTCAGGTAGCACAAACAAGTACGCAGTCTTATCCACTTCAGTAAGAGGAATATAAGTTACTGCATCAACATTATAATCATCATCCACCCAGCCGAACCAATCCAGTTTGGTGACATCCCGTAAAAACCTTACGGCTCCAGTATGCGCGGTCTTTGGCATAATAAACTCGAACGGTCACTTTAGCTAAATTATAGACAACAAATTTATTTAATAAGCAAAAGTGGCGAGCAGGATACAAACATGTCCTATAATTTAGATATAGACCCTAGGCCTAAAATAACTAAGCGAACTTAATCATGGATACTGAACTAGTAAAAGAGAAGAAGGGACCTAAAGGGCATCGCGCGTTGGTCATCACGCTCACTATTTTATTGGGCTTATTGATCTATTGGTTTCTTGGTTTTCTAATGGATGATATCGGTGATCAAGCAGGCCCCTCCTTGCAAGAAGTGCAAAAAAAATATCAAGACCCTACTTTAGTTAAAAATAAAGAATCGTTTAATCAACAGCTCACAAAGCTAATAGCTAAGGTCGATGAACAAAAACAACAGCAAGATATATTACAAACAAGCATTAATAGTTATCGAGATACCATGAATCAGCTACTGGACTTACAAAAAGCCAGTATTCAAAAGGGAGTCACCTTTTCTCCCGAATCTGAAAAAAATTTACAGCAGGTAACCAGCTTGTATTTGAATTATCAAAACCAATTTCAAGATTTAAACAGTTCCATCACTAAAGATAATTTGGCTAGACAACAGCTGCAAAATCAACTCAATGACATAGACCACCAATTAGACAAGCAAAACCAAAAAGCAGATAAAGAATACAATGCCTTATGGGTTCGCCATAATTGGGCAATGGCTGGACTGCAATTGCTGGTTTTAATCCCTTTATTGCTTCTATCTGCCTACCTATTTCGCCGCTATAAGAAGAGCATGTATAAGCCCTTAATAATGGCCGCTGGAATTGCTATTTTCTATAAAATATACGAAGTTATGCATTATTATTTTCCTTCTTATATTTTTAAATACATCCTGGTTTTTGCCTTAATCTACATTACAGCCCAAACGTTAATTTCCAGGTTACGCATGGTAGTGACTCCTAAACCCGATTGGTTACAGAAACAATACCGAGAGGCATATCAAAAAGTTCAATGCCCCATATGCCAATTCCCCATAAAACCTGGGTTTACCAAATTTGTTGCCGTGGAAAAAGGAATGAACCCTCCCCTAACTAACTCTAATTTACATGGGATTAATCGTTATACCTGCCCAGGCTGTGGAGAGAGCTTATTTGAGCAATGCACGCATTGTTCGCATATTCGTTATGCATTATTGCCCTATTGTGACTTTTGTGGGGCTGAGAAAGATAATGGAGCAGTATGATTGTAGACACGCTCCTAGCTCCTTAGTAGATATTTGCCTATGGCACCAGCCCATCACAGGAATATAAACTTCCTCTATACCTTTATCATCACTATTTAAGTTCCTCAACCATGAACTAGTCAAAATGCTGTTAGAAAGAGGAGTCAATATTAATACAGTAACAGCCGATGGCGCCACTCCACTGTATCTAGCAGCTCAGAATGATCATGTTGAAATAGTCAAAATGCTGCTAGAAAAAGAAGCCGATGTTAATAAAGTAAGAGCCAATGGCGCCACCCCACTGTTTATAGCAGCTCAGAACGGACATGTTGAGGTAGTAAAAATAGTGCTCGCTGCAAAAGCTAATATGTCGATCCATTTCAAAACTACAGTAAGTAGCCTACGCGAATGGGCAAATAGCACGAATGTAACTGAGCCAATAGAACGGTTAATTATCCAAAAAAATGCAACCGACGAACTCTTCACCTCCCCATTAGAAATTGCTGAAATAATGGGACACCTCGACATCATTGTCTTATTAAAAAATTCGCCCCAATTACCCTGTAATTCTCATGGATCACGTTTTTTCTCGCAGAACGCTGTGTTGCCAACAGAACCAGATTCTATGACCCCGGAATGCGATAACTATTCAAAGCCCGTGCGCACGTCATGGGATATTCTCTGATGACTCGGACAAACGAGACACATAGGTGGTGGAGATAAATAACACTGAGTAGGAAAAAAAATCAATGCATGGCAAACTGAACAGGGTTCATTGATACATTGGGAAGGAACATATGACTAAAGCCAGGTTGAAACTTATTAAGCCTTATGCCGGTTTGAGCGCAATATCATAAGCTTATGATACTGAAGGGTAGCTCTTCGACAGTTCACTTTTTGAATTTCTAACATCAAGGAACAAATTGTGGTGCTTGGCAAGGGCCACATAACCCTTGCTTTGTCTTCAAAGCGCTGGATGCCACCAATTGCTAGGGCTGGAGCGCATGGGTGATGGCAAGGTCTTTTTTATTACTGAGTCGTTCTAAAACATTGCCAAACAACGTATGAGCAAGACTTCCTCCTTCTTTGAAGGTCAACGAGGTCGTTTTCGATTGACCACTGACATAGGCTTCATGAGAATAGGATAAGATATCTAAGCCAATTTCCTCTACAAGCATGGTTCGGCTTACAACTTGTGCCAAAGCCGACGGCCGGCCTTTTTTGTCTTCCAGGTTTTTTTGTAATGCCTTGGTTAACTCAGGATGGTTTATACCAAGGACTCGCGTTACATTCGAACCTTCAAGTGCTTCCGCTAAATCTTTTGCTTCTTTATCCTCTAAGTCTTTTTGCCTTTTTTTCTCTTCTTTGCCAATTTCATAGTCAAGATTATGTAACTGGATATTATTGCAATCGACATTAAGCGTGTGCACATGAGTGTCTTTTAGCTGGCGCGCTAAACGTTCCAGGTCATCAATGAAATTATGACCAACATCAAGCGTGTGAACCAGCGTACGTTGAAGCGCTTCTCCTAATTGTCGTGCTCCTCCCCTAGCCAGGTTAAAATGACGCAACTGCATGTCTTGAGGTTCATCGGCTAACCGTTTACCGATATTATTGCCCCTGAGACTCAGCGTGTGCACTTGGGTGTCTCGAAGTGTTAAAACCAAGACTATGGCCCCGTAATAATGAAGACTATTGCAACTGGCATCCAGCACGTTTATCTGGGTACGTTTAAGTGTAAGCCCTAAATCTTTTGCGCCTTGGGGGCCAATATTATTATTCGCGACATTCAGGGCATACACCTGGGTTCCTTGAAGGGCAATCCCTACGTCTTTTGCACCTGGGGGGCCAATATTATTGTAAGCAACATTCAGGTCGCGCACTTGCGTGCCGCGAAGTGTCTCCGCTAAATCTTTTACACCTTGGGCACCAAGATTATTGCCAGCAACATTAACCGTATGCACCTGCGTGCCTTGAAGTGAACGTCCTAAAATTTTTGCTTGTTGGGCGTTAATTCCCCAGAAAGACAAATCAACTGTGGTCAGCTGAGCATTTCTGAATAACTCGTTTAAAGATGACACGTTTTCGGTTTCAAGATAATCTCGAATTAAACCTCTTAATGAGGACATTTTTTGGGTTTCCAGGGAGTCTTGAGTTGGACTATTTAAAGGCGGGACTTCTTCGATCTTAAGATACTGTTGAATATGGCGGATCATGGTTTTAAGATATTGGTACGATAGACTGAGTACATTGAACATAAAAAATAGCTTTCCAAAATGTTAAAATGTGCAAAATATTACCATTTAATGATCATATTGTCTATAAATTAGAAATTGTTCGTTGTGTTCAAGTTCTTTCAAGGCGCGTAGGCGCACAGGCCGACGTTGTCGGCGACTTGTCGTGTTCCGTGCCACACTAAGCCACTGTATTTTAACCTGTTTTTTGTATGCACCTTACCCTGAAAAAGTTTCTTCTCAAAGATGAGAACTGGTATCGCTATCGTCAATTTTATTCGGAGCATGGAGGAATCAGGGAGAGTGTGGATTACAGCATCAATAAAGTCTTAAGTTGCCGTCATTACATGCGAGGCCATGCGCATTATCATTGCTCCAATCCATCCTGTACGCATGAAAAGCGAGTGCATTTTAGCTGCAAAGATCGTGGCTGTAGTGCGTGCGGCAAAATTGCTACCGATAACTGGTTACAAAAGAATAAAGAGCATCTACCCCCCTGCCCGTGGCAGCACATAACCTTTACCATGCCCAAAGCTTTAAGCGATTTATTTCTGGTGAACCGACATCTACTGAATCAACTCCCTGCACTTGTGGGAAAAATCCTTAATAACCTTGCCAAAGCGAAGGGACTTAAACTCGGTATCTTTATGGCCTTACATACCTTTGGTAGAACCCTCAACTGGCATGTGCACCTGCATGTATCAGTAACTCAGGGCGGATTAACAAAAGAGCAGCAATGGAAAAGTCTCTTTTTCAAAAAGAACACGCTGATGACCATGTGGCTCTATGCGCTCATTACCTTTTTAAGAAATCAGTATCAACAAGGCGCGCTAACAAGAGTCCCTGAGATGAGAAACCAAAGCATAAGCTCCATGCTGGCACAACAATACGTTAAATACTGGCAAGTCCATTGTGCAAAGCCTCATAAAAATCCTAAAAAAGACATCGAATACTTAGGGCGTTACATCAAACGACCCGCCATTGCTAATTCACGCCTCGTTCATTACAACCGCTCTTCTCTGCTCTTTAAATTTCTTAATCATCGCACAAAAAAAACTCAATACACTGAGTTACATCCTTTTGATTTCATTGCCCGATTTATTCAGCACCTGCCTGAAAAAGGCTTTCGCCTCATTCGATACTTTGGATTTCTTGCCAATCGCTTGCGCGCTCAATTATTGCCTGTTGTTTCGTCTCTATTTAACCATCAACCCAATCCCAAACAACGTTCCTGGGCTTTGCGAGTAAAACACCAATCCGGGAACAATCCGCTCGATTGCATCCTGTGTAAACACGCCATGCGATTGTCGTTCCTGCTATTTAAACTCTCCTCAAAACAGCTGATGAATTACACCTCTCAGATCGCATTGCAAAAACCCATTCGTATCAATTAACGAAATTACTTTGTCTTTTTTTCAAAAACTCGACAATTTACATCCCATTTTGGAGTAAATTTATTCTTGGCTCTATCCCTCTTCCCTGATTCACAACAAATAGTCATAAACTACAATAATATTGCTGTACAAATATCATTCTTTTATTCTTTGAATTTCCTATAACCTCGAGCCAACAAACCCAATGTAACCAACTCTAACCTTTTGACTTCTTACTCACGCCAAGTAATTTTCCCATGGGCATGCAACCTGATTGAAAATAAAAAAGAGATGCTGTATGTTGAAAATGGTTAATAAATTAGTAGCAAGTTTAGGATAATAGGGAATGAAACGAGAAGGGATACGTCAGGTTAGTGGACAGTGGGTTAGGTTTATTGGAGTTATCTTTACCAAGTTATGGTCTAAGCGAAAAACCTTAAAACAACGCAATAACCCCTATTTGTTACGGGCAATATTTTTTTTGGGTGTATTTGGACTAACAACCTCTTCCGTTTATGCAGCTAAACCCGTTTTCCTTATTAAACCGATAAGCAAAGCACCTGCCGTTTTGTATTTGGGACAAACTGCTACTGCAAATTATCTAGTAACGAATAATACGCCTTATGTTTTAAAAAATAGTGGCTTATCACAATTACCTGCCGGGATTAGCACAAGTGGCGGAAGTTGTCATGCGAGCTTTGATTTAGCTCCCGGTCAAAGTTGCAACATTCAATTAACAATCATTGCCGATAAGTTAAGTGGCGATATTCACGGTGGCCCCACAGTCTGTAATACCATAAACAATCCAGTTTATTGTGCTCGCCCTACGGAGCAAGATGGTTTAGAAATTAAAAAAATTAATACTCCGCCCCCGACTTCACCTCCCAGCATACCGCAAAATATAATGGCTAATGTCCATATTGCTGCTGATGGTTCCTTGTCGGCGCAAGTAAGGTGGGATCCCCCCAAAAATGATGGTGGTTTACCAATTGTTGGTTATTTAGTAACTGCTGACTCAAGCTTTTTTGCTGCTGCAGATAGCTGTTCCACGGATGCGACTCATCTCAATTGTACTATTAGTGGGCTTAATCCAGGTACTAAGTATATTTTTTCTGTTGCTGCAATCAATACGTCAGGTAAAGGCCAACCGGCTCCCTCCCCTTCAGTTATAACCCCAACGGTGCCTTTTGCACCAACGGCGGTAACCGCTGTGGCCAATGGAAATGGTACGGTTGACATAAATTGGACCACCCCGAGTGATGGTGGCTCTACCATTACCGGGTATATGGTAAGCTCCTCTCCTGATAATGTAACGTGTAGTACCTCTGGTGCAACACATTGTACTTATTCGACCCTGACCCCTGGTTCTAGCTATAGCTTTACCGTAAAAGCAATTAATGTTATTGGTGTAGGAGCTGCATCCGAGCCGACCAATATTGTTAATATACCAGCAGTTCCCGGTGCACCAACTTCGGTAATCGCCACTGTTAGCGGGAATGGAGCAGGTACTATTTCCGTAAGTGTTAATTGGGTAGCTCCCATACATGATGGGGGTACGGCAATCAGTGGTTATACTGTGACCCCATCGCCTTTACCATCTTCAGGAAACACAACCTGCAGTACAAACGGAGCCACCAGTTGTACTTTTACAAATTTAACTCAAGGCTCAACCTATAGTTTTGTAGTAGCTGCTGAAAATTCCGCAGGGGTCGGTATTCCTTCCAGTGTCTCCAACACTATTCGGGTACAAGATTCACAAACGATTACCTTTACTTCGAGTGCTCCTTCGAATGCAGTGGTAGCCGGTAGTTCATATCTGCCCAGTGCTACTGCCTCCTCTGGATTAATGGTAAGTTTTAGTGTTGATACCGCAAGTGCAGGTATTTGTTCTTTGAGTGGTGGTGCTCTTACCTATCAAGCTGTGGGCAATTGCATATTAAATGCCAATCAAACTGGGGATAATAATTACATTGCGGCGACTCAAGTACAGCAAACTATTAGCGTAGGTAAAGGCTCACAAACTATTAGTTATACCAGCACGGCCCCCAGTACCGCAGTAGTTGCGGGCGCCACCTATACCCCAACAGCAACGACTACTTCCGGGCTTACGGTGACACTAACTGTGGATGCTGCCAGTAGCTCAATATGCTCCATGAGTGCTGGGGTGGTATCCTTTATCGGTGCGGGAACTTGTACCCTAAATGCGAATCAGGCGGGTAATGCCAATTACAATGCAGCGCCTCAGGTGCAGCAAAGTTTTACCGTTGCAAAAAGTAGCCAAACCATTAGTTATACGAGTACAGCACCTTCTCTAGCACTAGTGGGTGGAACTACGTATACGCCAACGGCAACAGCAAGCTCTGGATTGGTAGTGACTATTACGGTGGATGCTACCAGCAGCAGTGTTTGCTCTATCAGTAGCGGTGTGGTTTCATTTAATGCCATAGGTATCTGTACTTTAAATGCAAATCAAGCAGGTAATGCTGATTATAATGCTGCTACTCAGGTGCAACAAAGCTTTTCAGTCATCACGACTCCTGGGGCGCCTACCGGAGCTACTGCAGTTGCTGGAAATGGTTTAGCTTTAGTTAGTTGGACTGCGCCTGCATCTACGGGAGGAGCCAGTATTTCTAGTTACCAGGTAACATCTTCACCAGGTGGATTCACTTGCAGTACTTCCGGCCTTGCTCGCTGTAAAGTCACAGGCCTTAGCAATGGAACCAGCTATACATTTACCGTGACGGCAACCAATAGTGCAGGTACAAGTCCTGCTTCTACAGACTCTAATGCAGTAATACCTTTTCCTGATCCCACAACCACACAGTTGTATTCTTCACTAAATCCAGTAGCTGTTAGCAATACAGTGACCTTAAGTGCCCAGGTAACATCGGTGAATGGCTTTTTATCCGTGGGAACGGTTAATTTTTTCAATGCTGGGGTTGCTATTAGTGGCTGTAGCAACATTTCTGTCGTCTCCGGCAGTGCGAGTTGCAACACTTCTTTTGCTAGTGCAGCTACGAATACTATAACTGCAACCTATAGTGGCTCGGCTGCCAATTCAGCAAGTACCTCTGCTGCATTTAGCCAATATAGTGTGCCCGCCATCAGTCAAGTCACTTTAAGCACCGCTCCTCGACAAGTAACAGCTATTCCGGGAGACTCTCAGGTTATAGTTCGCTGGTTACCTCCATTTAATACTGGAGGACAGGCCATTACGGGCTATTCTGTAACCTACGGTCCAACCACAGCCAGCCCCACTTCATCTTCTTATCAAACTGTGGGTTGCTCCACTGGCGGAAGCTTATCCTGTACTGTGACAGGTTTAACCAATGGAACCGCTTATACCTTCCGTGTACTTGCAGTTAATAGCAGCGGCAATGGGATTCCCTCTTATTCAAGTTCGGTAAAACCTGGAAGCGCAGTTATTGTTTCTCCCTCAACTTTGGCGTTGTCTGGATTAGGGAGTGGTATTTATCGTGCATTTACCTTAAAGAATACGACATTATTTCCGGTGACGATTACCCAAACGCCAACAACCAGTGATTTTTCCCCCGCACTGCCTACAGGTACTACCTTGTATACAACCACCTGTACTATCGACACGGTGCTTAATCCTGGTGATTCGTGTAGTGTGACCATTAAACCTGGTTCGATTGCTTCAGCGATGTCTTCACCAAATACTGCTTCTGCGTGTACTGCCAATGTTGCCGGGCGTACAGCACCGGCAGCCAATGTGATTCAATTGCAGACTGATACAGGTACGATTAGTGCCCAAGTCTTAGTATTAGGTTATGGATGCACCTATCAGTCCGGTTATGTCTTTTCCATTGATGATAGCGTGGCAAATATTTTGAGTGTGGCGGGTAAAGTGGCAGCCACCGCTGATCAAGGGTCAAATAAGATTTGGGCTTCTAATGGAGCAGGCTCAGCGGTTAGTCAGGTTAGCTTGGATTTGATTCCGGGTATCGATTATACGTCGACTGGAGCTGCTCCTTCTCCCACTGGTAGCGCTTTTGTCTCGTTTTTTTCTTCCTATTATACGAATATCAATCCCTTTGCGACCGCATCTTTTATTGCTTGTGAAGGAAAGATGGATGGGCAATGTAATTCTTATAATACCCTACTCTTTTATAATCAGTTTATTACCAACTATAACAATTCAGGCTCTCCTAAATTTACCGCTAGTGCTGGACCAACTAATACATCCTATTATGCTGCTGGCTTATGCTCGAATACGATTAGTAGTTATAATGATTGGTATTTACCAGCGATTTGTGAAATGGGATATGATCAATACAATAGTGGTACTGGTTGTGGTTCCTCAGGAACACCTTTTATGCAAAATATACAATCTAATCTGATCAAGTATAATGGTCTTAATCTCTTGAATGCGTTCTCAGCAAGTTATTATAGTTCTTCAGAATTTGCGACGGTTAGTTCAAATAATCCGCGTACGCAAGCTTGTGGGCAACAATTTGACCCCGACGATACTTATGTAGCGCAAAGCCCTTTTACTAAAAACAATCAAGCTTTAATTCGCTGTGTGCGCTTATTCACGCACTAGTTATGATCACTATGGAGTAAACGCTTGATGGTTGAGTTTGGTTAGTGAAAGACCTATGGGGAATCATCATAGGTCTAGATCTCAACGAGATTCTACAGGAAGGATTCCAGACTCTTTTTTTCTTTATTAATCAGGCTTAATTGTATAAATAGTTTCTATTAATCATTATAATGACAAGTTTGTAAAAGATACTTTACCGATTTTGATAAAGGAATTTTTTATTTAAGTTTATGTTAAGCGTATTTTCATTCCTGTTTAATTGATGAATGGTAGGTGTTGAATATGGAAGTTAAATCTCATGTATTAGGCATGTTGATGTTAGTGGCTTATGCCCCAGGCTTCGCAGGGACTATGGCTACTCAAACCAAAAACTTAGCCTATCGTCCTTATGCAGTATTTACTGCTGCAGCTAATTTTACGAACACGGGACGTGCACAGACGCTCACGTTGCTTCCACCATTCAATAATTATTATACCAAGCATTCTTCTTATGCCAGCAGTGCTGACTTTGGTTTGGGCGGAGGAATTGAAGGACGCACGCTCTCATTTTTATCATGGCAGGCAGGGATCTCAGGATATTGGAATACTCCCCTTACTCGTCAAGGGGATGTATGGCAATTTGGTTTACCCGAGTTCAATAATTTCCATTATCACTATAAGATTCAATCCTCACGTGCTATGGTTACAGCTAAGCTATTAACTACATATCGTGAACGTATTCATCCTTATATTTCTGGAGAGTTAGGCGCAGCGTTTAACCGCTCCCGTTCTTATTATGAAACTCCTTTGATTGAGGAGGCTGTGGCTATGGCTCCCTTTAGCAGCCATACCCAAAGTTCTTTTTCTTGGGGAGCTGGTGCCGGAATAGATATGGATGTGTGGACGCATTTACGTTTAGGGCTAGGTTATCAGTTTGCCGATTTAGGGCAAGCAAAATTAGGCCTCAGTCCAGCAGAAGAGACTACACAAACATTGAATAATTCTACTTTATATACACATCAAGCTCGTTTCCAATTAACGGCTTTACTTTAAGTCCGTGTTAAACTACACGACTTTGCTGGAAGATACCCGTATTACGACTAATACGGGCTACATTAACCTACTATCTACGAGCTAAATGATGATTCCGCAACAACACTAGCTTTAGGCGCGGTATTTTCCTTCTTAGATTTTGTAGCAGTACTTGCGAACATACCGTTCATACTCAACCTAGTTTCTAAGTGATCCACTTGTTTACGCACCCGACCTTTTTCATGAGGAACTTCAGACAACTTAGCTCCTTGTAATGTCGCCTGTGCTTCAGCAAGTTTTGCTTTTAAGTCTTTAACTTGCGCTTTTAATGCCTTAATTTGCGCACTTTTTGAGGGTTTAGCTTCAACTTCTATAACCTCATCCACAGATGTTCCTACAACTTGAGCTGCCAGTTTAATATTCTTAGCTTCTTCCCTCTGTTTCAATACGTCTTTTAATTCAACACAAAGTATTCCATTAATAGAGCGTAATTTTCGTGGTGAGCCTTCAGCAGGAATAAAACTTGCTAACATATCATCAGGTAGGCCTGTACTACTTAAATTAATGCGGATTAATTCTTTTGCTTGAGAAACGGATAAAAGCAACTCTTCTACCTTCGCTTTTTCTGCGGTAATCGTTTTATTTGCTCTGGGACCTTTTTGAGATTTTGCACTAAGAATAGAAAACATAGAGTTAGTACTTACATCTAAAGCTTTCAAGTGTTTGCTAGTTAATAAATCTTCTACTCCAACGTGAGTCAATTGATTATTGGCTATTTCTAAATGGGTTATATTAGGAAATAACGCAATTAAAGAGGGTACATTAACATCTTTAAGCTGGCAAAAATTAAGTTTCACCCTTTTGATTTGCTCTAATCCATTTAATTCAGTATCTTTTTCATACAATTTAAGTGCAGGATTATAACTAAGATTAACTTTACGTAGCATTGTCATTGTTTCTAATGATTGAAAAACATGAGGAGATAGATTACAGCCCTCAATATTCAATGTGCGCAAAGCTGGGCATTGCAACCGTCCTACACCATAATCACCAATTTGATTATTACGTCCTAAATCTAAAACTTCTAATAAGTTCATTCCTTTTAAGTAGTCGATTCCTATAGAACTTAATTTATTCCCATGTAAATGCAGCTCTTTTAGAGTTTTTAAGTTAGAACCCTCCCTCATTAAAAATTGTAAAGCGTTATCATTAATTTTACATCTATTTAAAGAAAGAATTTCCAACTTCTTCGCATAAGTTGAAAATCGAAGTAAAGCTGCTTTTACATTAAGATCAGGGTTATCATCTAAATAAAGGGCTTTTAGATTTTTGTTAAAAGCAGGTCTTTGTCCTAATAAATTACTTCTTAATGAAAGACTTATAACATACTCTAATTCAACTAAGTGGCGCGAAGTGTAATCATCGGTGATGGCGCAGTTGTCTAAACGTAGGGTTTTTATGTTGGGAAGTTTGTTTAAAGCCTTAACTAAAGCGACTATATCTTCATCTCTAAGATTTGAACCACTTAAATCCAATTCTGAAATATTCGCGCAACCTTCATTCGTCTCATCACTGAGTGCTGCTAATAATTTTTTTACGTTACCATTTTGTGTCAGACTAAGCTGCACCGTTTCCAAAGATGAATTATTTTGTTTTATCTGTTTTAGAAAAGTTTTCAGTTTCATAATAACCTCATGTAATTAAAATGATCCGTGCAACTACAGGGTTGGGCTCGCCTCATATGCTGGAACGGGGTTATTATAAAGGGCAACAATAGGCCAAACAAGTTTGTTTTTGATCAATTGAATTTTGTAAGTTAATCCATAGACATAGACATAGACATAGACATAGACATAGACATAGACTGGATGGTGGCGCAGCTCAATGCAGGGAACAAGGCTTTGCTTACGCTTAGCTCCCCGGATTGCGGCTGCGCCTTCAACTAGACTACAGGTTCGCTTAAATCCTTATTTACATGCTAAAGGATAGTTCTTGTATTTCTTCATTACGTGCATGTTGGTCTTGGGCATGCAACAGTTCATATCCTAAATAAGCTACGGTGAATGCCACGGCAGCAGGCCAATAAAGGGCGAAAGTAGCGATTAAAACTGAGGGTATTATTACGTTTTTCGCCATGGTAAAGATAAAATCACTACGCGCTGCGTCAAATTCTTTTTGAGCAAGTTCTAAACCTGTATTGTAAAGCTCTGCATAAGGTAAACGTAAACTTTTTTCCTGATATTTCCCGTAATTACCTGTAGATAAATACATCGCAATAGCGACCGTACATGCAAAATAACTGGCAATAATGATACCCGGAGGACTAAAAATTAAAGTAGAAGAAAACCCTAACATCAGCAAAGATGCGGCAGAAGCGGCAAAATATAGTTTTCCTTCTTTAGTCTTCCAGTCCACTTCTAATTCTTGGAGTTGTTTCGTTAATATATTAGCATGCTGCAGGCGTTCATCGCTGGTTAAATCAGCTATATAACTCCAGCCCATTTCTAATTCTTGGAGTTCTTTCTTTAATGTATTGGCACGCTGCAGGCGTTCATTGCTGGTTAAATCAGCTATATAACTCGAGCCTACTTCTAATTCTTGGAGTTCTTTCTTTAATGTATTGGCACGCTGCAGGCGTTCATTGCTGGTTAAATCTCTTTTATAAGCAAGTGAATTATAATTTTGGTAGTATTCTAGTTCCAGCGAATATTGTGCCTTTTTAACTAGATATTCCTGTTTAAATAAATAAGATTGATATAACGTCATACATACATCAAAACCTAAAAATACCGCAGTAATTGCCCCAGCAACAGGACCTGGGATATTAGTAATATGATTAAAATTAGTTAAAAAGTTCACTCCTGCCCACGTTAAGTCGTTACCAAACGCCCAATGAAGCTTATATAGCTCATATTTTAAACGTTGCCCCATGGTTGATTCTTTATATTCATCATCCGTAGGAAAAAAGACATGGCGCACTAAAGTTCCAGCATCAATCATAAAACGGGTTAAAAAGAAACCCACACTTAAATAATTAAGAATGCCATTTGGAGCTTGGAATATAGAAATTATTTTATCTATATCAGTATGCGTTCCCAGAATAGCATCTAATTGTTCAATGAATTGTAATTCTTTGGCAAATCTTAAGCCATTTACTAAAGTTAGCCGAGTAAAGGTCCAATACAAACGACAAACATTAGCATAACCAACATAATCGCGCAGCAGTGACGTATGATAGGGTGCATTTGTTAAATTACGTAAGCTGCCAGTAAAATTATTCACTAGTGATTCAGCGAAAGCGGTCTTAGACTTAGTATCCTCTCTTTCTTCATTTAATATGCGTTTCCTTATTTGGACCCTTAAATTACTATACTCATTTTCCTTAGCTTTATTTGAATAGGCTTTATAAAAGGATTCCAATAAGGAGGCACAATAATAACAATACATCCAAAACTCTTTATTATCTTGGCCTTTCTGTTTTAGTAATACAGCAAATAGTTGGGTAAACTCCGCCTCTAAATCGATTTGGTTTTCTAATAACTCCCAGTAATGGTGATTTCTTGCTGTATCATCCACCATTTCCAGCTCTTCTACCCTATTTTCTTCTTCCTCTATCTCTGTGCGTATGACTTTAGAGTCACGAAGCAAGCTAAAAAAATTGTTTTTATCCCTAATAAAAGCTGCATTTGTGTACCCCATAATCACAACCTCACAAAAAAAAGACAGAAAGATTTACTACGTTATCATTAGGGTTTTATTTTGACAAGCGTTTTTTGTGTTTTTTTTACACATAATGTAATAATAAATAATTGGTTGTTTATTTGCCAAATAAGAGGTAAGTAGAAGGATTTTTGTCATAGGGATTTACTAACTAATTGAATAGGTTAAATTTTATATTGATGCTGTAGGTTTTAATGCGATACTCCGACCTTATAGATACCCTCGGCAACAAGGGTGAATTCGCCGCGGTTGCAAGCAGAAGCAAAATCCGGTAGCAATTATGAAGAAAGCAAGTCAACATAGCCAATCAGATTCAAAAACTACTTTCCAATACAGAAACTAGAAAAAATACGCCCTAACAAATCATCCGAAGAAAATTCGCCTGTAATCTCACACAAGACTTGATGCGCCAATCGTAAATCCTCAGCTAATAACTCACCAGCTCGATGTTCTGATAATTGCTGTTGGCCAGTGACTAATAAATTTTTAGCTTCATCCAAAGCCTGTAAATGCCGTCTTCGAGCTAAAAACTTACCTTCTGTCGGTTGATACCCAACCACATCTTTAATCACTTGCTTTAAACCATCAATACCTGAAGCCGATTTTGCAGAAAGATAAACGTTGTGTTCTTGTACTTGTGGTGGATGATTTACGGTATCAATTTTATTAAAAACGGTAATAATGGACACTTCCTTAGGTAAAGTCGCTTTAATTTCTTTGGTCAAAATATGATGATGCTCAGGATCATTGATATCAACGACCAAAAGTACACAGTCAGCTTGTTTTAACTCCTGCCAGGCACGTTTGATTCCTTCTTTTTCGACCACATCATCGGATTCACGCAGACCTGCGGTATCAATGATATGAATGGGGATATCATCCAATAAAATATGCTCACGCATGACATCACGGGTTGTACCCGCAATCTCAGTCACAATGGCTATATCCCGCCCCGCTAAGCAATTAATTAAGGTTGATTTACCTGCATTTGGTCTGCCAGCAATAACCATAGATAAACCTTCACGTAGCATGACTCCTTGGCTGGCCTGAACTCGGATGCTATTAAGCTCATCTAAAATGCTTTGCAGCAAACCGGAAACCTTTCCGTCATTGAGAAAATCAATTTCCTCTTCGGGGAAATCAATTGCAGCCTCAACATATAAACGTAGATAAATAAGCTGCTCATTTAGTTGATGTATTTTGGTGGAAAATTCGCCTTGTAAAGATTTCAGGGCCATACGCGCAGCGGTTTGTGAGCTGGCTTGGATTAAATCAGCGATTGCTTCTGCTTGCGTTAAATCAATTTTGTCATTGAGAAAAGCGCGCTCAGAAAACTCCCCAGGGCGAGCAAGTCGGGCACCGGCGTTAATGCTTGCTTTAGTCAGCATGTCTAGGACCACTGGTGAACCATGCGCCTGAATCTCCACCACATCTTCACCCGTAAATGAATGCGGGGCTTTAAAATAAAGCATCAAGCCTTGATCAACCAAGCTGTTATCAGCATAAAACGAACTGAAGGTAGCTAATCGTGGGAGTAATTCTTTGCTGCCATTGATGGTCATGGCAATGGAATAGGCTTTAGGGCCTGATAAGCGGATGATGCCTACCCCACCTCGACCAGGTGGGGTAGCTATGGCTACTATGGTATCAGGATTCATTTATTTTACAGTAGCCACGACTTTCTTTTTAGCGGGTACGTCATCGGAATATTTCCGCGTAATGTACCATTGTTGCAGAATTGACAAGGTGTTGTTGACAATCCAGTACAATACCAAACCTGATGGGAAGTTCCAGAATAAGCCAGTAAAAAGTATAGGTAAAAACATCATTACTTTAGCTTGCATTGGATCGGGTGGCGCTGGATTCAATTTCTGCTGAATCAGCATGGTCGCACCCATGATCAATGGCAACACATGGAAGGGATCAGCTGCAGCCAAGTCTTTTATCCAAAATATAAATGGAGCTTGTCTTAACTCAACACTTTCTAATAAAACCCAATACAAGGCAATAAAGACTGGAATTTGAATAAGAATTGGTAGGCAACCACCTAATGGATTTACTTTTTCTTGCTTGTAAAGTTCCATAGTCGCTTGACTGATTTTGGCCTTATCATCACCATAACGCTCACGTAGTGCTTGCAGTTTAGGTTGTAGCTTTCGCATACCCGCCATGGATTTATAGCTGGTCGCAGAGAGTCGATAAAACGCTAATTTAATCAGTACCGTAACTAAAACAATAGACCAACCCCAGTTACCCACAACATTGTAGATAGCCTTCATTAACGAAAATAACAGACTAGAAACAAACCACAGGATGCCGTAATCCACAGTCATATCGAGCGATGGAGCAATGTTTTTAAGTACACTGGTGATTTCTGGGCCAACATATAATTGCGCAGATATTGTTTTTTGCTCTTGAGGTTTTAAAACAATCGGTTGGCTCACTGCGCCAATCGTATAGTCATTATTCACCGCACGAGTATAAAACTTGTTTTCACTATCTGCTTGTGGAATCCAGGCAGTTAAAAAGTAATGTTGTTGCATGGCAACCCAACCACCTTTACTGTCTACATCCAGATTAGCTTTGCTCATATCGCCAAAACTAACTTTTTGAAAACGATGTTTACCAGGCTCAGAATAGGAAGCTCCCGTATAAGAACCTACCTGAAACATACTAGGTTTGTCTTCTTTAGGGGAACTACGTACTAGTTGAGTGTTCATGTACCCTTTCCACTCACTGGTACCCTGATTGACAATTTTATAATTTACATCAATAAGATAGCTGCCTTTGGTAAATATTAATTCTTTATTCACCGTTAGGCCATCTTCGTTTTTTCCATTTAAAGTAACTACTAACTGCTTTTGGTCAGGAGCTAACTCATAGTGAGTTTGTTCCGTGGTAAAGCCCAAGTTAAGTGCTTTAACACCTTGAGCGGAAGGAACTAAAAGACCGCTGTTAGCAACATAACGCTCATTCCCTTCATTTTGCAACAATGAAAATGGCTTGTTTTTTTCATCTACATTTAAAGGATAATCCAGTAATTGACCAGAAACGACATCACCGTGCTGTAAGTCAATCGCCACATTTAATACATCGGTTTTAACATCAACCAGAGTTGCTGGTTGAGTGTTTGGTTGCTCAGGTGAAGGAGCTAATGACGTAGATTCTACCGTATTGCCTGTAGAACTAACTTGCGGTAATAAAGGCTCAGCGGTATTTTTTTGCGTAACAGCGGTGCTTTCTACTGTTTGCGGGGGGTAATCTGTTTGCCAGGCATTCCAGAGCGATAAACTAACTAGCCCAAGCGCCATATATGAAATAATACGTCGTATATCCATCAAAGCTTCTCATCGTTAGGGAGTACGGGATCATAACCACCTTGTGCCCAAGGGTGGCAACGTAATACTCTTTTTAAAGCCATCCACAAACCTTTGGTTATGCCACATTGCTTGATAGCACGTTCCGCATATTGCGAACAACTAGGATAATAGCGACAAGAGGGTTTTAGCAAGGGACTAATCAAATACTGATACAATTTAATTGGTAAACAAATTATCTGCCGAAGCATGAGGTTAATTTTTCCCATGATTTGCCCAATCTGGTGTTGATGTTTGAGTTTGCTTGCTTTGCGACACCTTGTCTGGCTAAAAAAATCATATCAACGGCAGGTAAATCCCTTTGCCGAAAGCTTTCTCTTATTAACCGTTTAATACGATTTCGGTCATGAGCCTTTGCTATCATTTTCTTCGATAACGCCAGCCCAAGCCGGGCATAACCTAAATTATTTTCTCTAAAGAGAATAATAAATTCGGATGTGACAATTTTTTTTGCTTGTTCAAACACACGATCATAATCATTCTTGATTAATAATCGTTGTGTTTTTTTGAAAGCAAACACTTAGGCTGACAAACGCTTACGGCCTTTAGCACGACGACGTTTAATTACTAATCTGCCTGCATGAGTTGCCATACGCTCACGAAAACCATGATCGCGTTTACGCTTTAAGTTACTTGGTTGAAAGGTGCGTTTCATGATGAACCTGTTAATAAAATTATGAGGCTGGCAATGATAGAGAACTTTTTTTCTACTGTCAATTTAGATGATTGATTATTTTTTGCTTATTGAGCATAAAACCCTAGAATTTTATATTTTATCCACCGCTGTTATTAATTAAATAATTTTTCTTTTTAAAATACTTATGTTTGTTATATAGAACAGATTTATCTGTTGATAACATTTATATATTTAGTTAATTCAATGAGTTATAGCGTGTTTAATCTTGTTTATAAATCCTATCGAAGCTTGTGATCTATTTGTTGTTTCTTTTGAAATTTTATTTATCCACGATCTTATGCGCATCTTATTCGCGTTATTTGATCTTAGTTATTCATAGCTTAATTGATTCATTTTGCATTATAAAATAGCAAATAGATTGGATTTTGGCGAAGAATAGATCTTTATCTGTGTTAAAAACCAACATAATTAAGATTATTTTGTTCCATACAATTGTAAAGGGGGCGATTTATTCTTGATGAATAATTAAATCAAGAAAAATAGTTAGTGGATTAAGCTTAAATTTAGTTTTATTTGCTAGTTATGATTTTTTAGGGAAAGTAAATATTGATTATGCAGAATTGCATTAAGCTGGATTCCTAGAATATTAATTAGAATTGAGCATTTTTTCATATGCTAAATATAATAATATTTCTTTTATTTAAAATACTTATGTTTATTATATACAAAAAGGAATTCTGTTGATAACTTTTATATATCGTTTAGATACAATAGGTTATGTAAGTTTTAAAGCTGTTTGTAAATCTACTTTAAGCCTGTGATCTAAGTGTAAACAATTCATGCTGTAGTTGATGCCCCCAGGTTTCCATGTTGCTTATCCCTAACATGTGTACTGATTTATCCATAGCTTATTAATAGCACTCAAATCATTCCTTACTGATTAGTTTCCGTAAAATTAGATAGCCAATTTGGGCTGCATTTGCTTTCGCTTTATTTGTTAACACCACCACGCCAAGTTTGTGTGAGGGAGAAAAACCAATAAAAGTACTAAAACCTTGATTACCGCCATTTTTTGTAATTAGTAGTCCTTGCTTTATTTGGACTCGTTGCCAACCTAATCCAAGCGCAAACTTTGGCGTTACTACAAAATGGGGTTGTTGGGCCAATTGCATTGCAGATAAAAGTTGTGGAGTAGCCTGTTCTACCTTAATTCCTAGATTAGCTTTCATAAATGTTAATAAATCGGCTGCGGATGAGCGTAATGCGCCTCCACCGAGAAAGTTGGCTGCAGCATAATGAGGGGCAGGTGTCCCGTTTGGATGATAGCCTTGGGCCTCGAGCGCCATTTTCTCTTGAGGCAATTTAAAATAAGTATTGTTCATTCCTAATGGTTTTGTTATCCGTTCCCGTAATTGACATGCTAATGATTCGCCGGTTGCATGAACTAAAACATTACCTAACAATCCGAAACTCACATTAGAATATTTATATTGACTACCTATAGGTGTTTGAGGTTTCCAAGTTTTTAACCGATTAAAAAAGGCTTTTATATTGCCCTTATTAACCCCAAATTGTTCCATTTGGCGGGGAAAACTGGCTGTATGTGTTGCTAAATTGATTACCTGGACATTATCAATAGGTAAATTGTGAGTATTTGCTAGCGCAGGAATATATTTAACGATTGGATCGCTTAATTTAAGGTTGGCTGCATTGACCTCAAAAGCAAGCAAGGTAGTAACAAAAATTTTAGTAATTGATGCGAGTTCGAAAATAGTATTTTGGTTAACAGGGAGTTTTTTTTCCCTATCCGCATAGCCATAATTAAAATAATAGTCTTGTCCATTATAATAAATGGCTATTGCGATGCCCGGAATCTGCTGTTTCGTTATCTGTGGCCCAATGGTTTTTGCTATTAATTTCTCCAAGGACTTATTTTCTGCGTATACAGACGAACTTAGCGATACAAGAAGCAGGCAAGAATTTATAAGGCGGGTAACCGAGTCCATTCTCATCTTAATAATCATCCATTTAATTTGTTTATGGCTTACACCTCAAACTTTGGTGATATATAACGAAATAAAAATGGACAAAAGCGAGCTAGAATCGCGCCAAAACGTTCTTTAAGGCCTGCTATGACTACTACAGGCTTTTCATGGCGAATGGCATGTACGATTTTTTTCGCACAAATAGCGGGCTTTATTCCGCGTTCGTGGCTTTTATCCATTTTTCCAAAGGATACTCCACTGGCTAATAACGAGTTTTGTGCTATTTGTGTATTTACAAAACCTGGGTAGATTAGGGTGATCTTGAGCTTACTGTTGGCTAATTCATTACGAAGGCTTTCAAAATAACCTCTAAGTGCGTGTTTGCTTGCGCTATAGGCTGCTCGTGTTTGGATTCCATAAAGCCCGAGCATGCTGGACACAACAGCTATATGGCCGCTCCCTCGCTGCAGCATTTTTTTTAATATGGGGCGAGTTAAGGCAACGGCACCAAAAAAATTGACGTCCATTATTTTTTTATCCAATTCAAAGGCAGAATCGGCTACGAGATAACGTTGAGATAGACCTGCATTATTAATTAGAATATCAATAGGGCCATATTCTTCCCAAACAGAAAGCGCTTGGTTTGCTAATGCTTGATGATGCTCGAGATTGAGTGGTACTACAATGTGTTTTTCTGGGCTCGTGCAGAGGTTTTTGACCCGTTCTAATTCGGCTTGACTTCGTGCAGAGAGAATAAGTCTGGCTCCCGAACTTGCTAGTTCATAAGCTAATGCTTCTCCAATTCCTGAGGAAGCCCCGGTAATCCATACCGTTTTATTATTTAGATTCATGATCAATCTCTTTAAATATCCTATAAAATGCCTCATTAGGCTAAGTGGTAATACAATTAATTGTGTCACTACCACGAGTAATACAAATATCCGCAAACAATTTTGGTCTATGATGAAATCAGTTATAGCTTATTTATTATGTTTGAGCAAATTATGTACTGTTTTTTGGACGTGGATAACTTAGCTTTTTTTTTTCCTAAATTTATATTTCATGCGTTTTTTATTCACAGAGTAGGTAATATAATTATTAAATTGTAGGTTATTTGGTCAATAAACGCTTTTTCTTTGTGGATAACTTTGCCTTTATTCTAAAGGCTGAGTATAATTGCCGCCTCGCAGTTTAGAGTAAGTTGTGGTTGTTTCGCTTTAAATTTCATGCTTAGATTATCTTGTTGCCTGGAAACATTTCAGTGGCAGTATTTATATTCATGGATAATTAGGTTCTGTTGGTAAATGCCTTAAAATCTTTATGGAGCAGTATTAAAGGCTGCAGATAGGCTGTGGCATGCTGTAGGGCATTCTTTATTTGTTTAGAGACCATGGAGCTTATTTAAATTTGATTTTCAGGTTTTATCTATTTTTATCTTCTTCATTAGATGAGGAGTTGTTTTGTGTCAGCAGCAGTTTGGCAAAAATGTTTAGGTTTGCTGCAGGATGAATATTCTGCCCAGCAATTTAATACTTGGTTACGTCCCTTACAGGCACATACTGAGGAACAACGTTTAGTATTATTAGCGCCTAACCGCTTTGTTGTTGATTGGGTTAAAAAACATTTTTTTTCTCGTATAGAAGAGTTGATTAAACAATTTTGTGGTGATGAGATTAAATCCATCTCTATTGAAATTGGCAGCAAAGCTTCAGTGAGCACTGATTCGGGTTCAACAACGGTTAGTACCGGAGATAATAAAGCAGTATCGAGCTCCATTGAAACTTTAGTTGCTAAAAGTGCTCCTAAAAAGGCCGTAGATTACAAAAGCAGCCATTTAAATAAGAAATTTTTATTTGAAAGTTTTGTAGAAGGTAATTCGAACCAATTAGCGCGTGCCGCATCCATGCAGGTAGCCGAACGTCCGGGAGATGCTTACAACCCCTTATTTATTTATGGGGGCGTAGGGTTAGGTAAAACTCACTTAATGCATGCTATTGGTAATGAAATTCTTAGAAATAATCCAGATGCTAAAATATTGTATCTGCATTCTGAACGTTTTGTGGCCGATATGGTAAAAGCGCTGCAGACTAATTCAATTAATGAGTTTAAACGCTTTTACCGCTCATTAAATGCCTTGCTTATTGACGATATTCAATTCTTTGCTGGTAAAGACCGTTCTCAAGAAGAATTTTTCCATACTTTTAATGCCTTATTAGAAGGCCAACAGCAAATTATTTTAACCAGTGATCGTTATCCCAAGGAAATTGAAGGGATGGAAGAGCGATTAAAATCTCGTTTTGGTTGGGGGTTAACGGTTGCGGTAGAACCTCCTGAATTAGAAACACGGGTTGCGATTTTAATTAGCAAAGCAGAACAATCAAATATTGAATTACCTTATGAAGTTGCTTTCTTCATTGCGAAACGTATCCGTTCCAATGTGCGTGAACTTGAAGGGGCTCTGCGTCGTGTTATTGCTAATGCACATTTTACTGGTAAGCCGATTACGATTGAGTTTGTTCATGAGGCATTGCGTGATCTGCTAGCACTACAAGATAAGTTAGTAACCATTGAAAATATTCAAAAAACCGTCGCTGAGTATTATAAGGTCAAGGTGGCTGATATTTTATCAAAGCGTCGTAGCCGTTCTATTGCTAGACCAAGGCAAATGGCGATGGCTTTAGCTAAAGAATTAACGAATCATAGTTTACCGGAAATTGGTGATCATTTTGGCGGTCGCGATCATACTACAGTAATTCATGCCTGTAGGAAGGTTAAAGAGCTAATTCAGGATGATAGTGATTTTGCTGAGGATTATAAAAACTTAATGCGCATCTTATCTTCTTAACATAGGAGCTTGTGGTGTTTGAATTTGCGATAAAAAAGGAAGATTTGCTTACCCCTTTGCTTACCGTTGCAGGCGCGGTCGATAAAAAGCAATCTTTAGCTATACTGTCTAATTTTTTATTTAAATTGGTGGACGGGCAATTAGCTATTACTGCCACTGATTTAGAAATAGAAATTTCTGCCCAAGTTCCTTGTGAGTCTGAGCACGCTGAGGGTTCAATTACAGTACCGGCAAAAAAATTTATTGATATTATTCGCTCTTTAGATGATGAGGCTAGCCCTAATTTACGAGTAGATAATGGCATTTTAACAATTAAACAAGGTCGAAGCTCATTTAAACTAACGACCTTGCCGGCTGATGGCTATCCCTTGAGTGAAGATGAGTGTAACGAGGTTGAACTTAGTATCCCGCGTTTAGTATTGTTGCAATTATTACAATCCACCCATTTTGCCATGTCACAGCAAGATGTTCGGGTGTTTTTGAATGGCTTGTTTTTAGATTTTGAACCCAATCTTATTTCTGCGGTTGCAACCGATGGTCATCGCATGGCCATTTGCCGTCATCAATGTGAAAATACTAGTGATAAAAAATTGTTAATTCCTAAAAAGGGGATTCAAGAATTGTTGCGCCTTTTAAATGGTATTGATGATGAGCAGGTTTTACTAGCTGCAGGTAAATCACATTTCAAGTTAGTAAGTAAGCAATTTGTATTTTTATCGAAATTAATTGAGGCACGTTTTCCTCCTTATGCTAAAGCAATCCCTCGTAATCAAGACAAACAAATTACCATTGATTGTGCCGTATTAAAACGTGCTTTATCAAGAATAGTTATTTTGGCGCATGAAAAGTCTAAGGCAGTGATGCTGCATTTGCAACCGGGTTTATTGACCTTAATTGCTAATAATAATGAACAAGAAGAAGCGGTTGAATCTTTGGTTGCTGAAACGCAGGGCGATGAGCTAAAAATTGGTTTAAATGCTACCTATCTATTGGATGTGCTCTCTCACTTTGGTGATGGGCAAGTTCGCTTGTCATTATCTCATATGGACAGCAGTATTTTAATTGAGTCAGTAGAAAATGAGCATTATCAATATATTATTATGCCCATGAAAATATGATCCTCTCTGAATTAAAAATTCACTATTTACGTAATCTCTCTTCGATCAAACTGAAATTGCACCCCAGATTTAATTTTATTTCTGGGGCTAATGGCAGTGGAAAAACGTCTATTCTTGAAGCACTTTATCTTTTAAGTTGTGGTCACTCTTTCCGTTCCCGTGAAATTGCACCCATCATTCAACAAGGGCAATCAACATTTACCGTTTTTGCACGCGGAGTAGAGCAAGAAACCATTAGCATTCAAAAATCATCTGCTCAATCCACGCAAATTAAATTGAACAATCAGTTTTGTTCTAGCACCAGTCAATTGGCTTATGCTTTACCGTGCCAAATCTTTTATTCAGATATTTTCCAAATCATTGACGCTGGCCCTGCAGTCCGTCGCAGTGTATTGGATTGGGGATTGTTTCACGTGAAACCTAATTACCTGAGTTTGTTAAAGGATTATAAAAGGGTGTTAAAACATCGTAATGCGTTATTAAAAAAACACGCGCCTTATACACATTTTCTACCTTGGGATAAGCAATTAAGTGATTTAGCTACACAATTGGATTTACTTCGACAAGAGTATTTTATACGCTGGGAGCAAGAGTTTCATGGGGTTTTAGAACTGCTAACCGATCTTGAGTGTAGCTTGAATTATTTTAAAGGCTGGGATAAAAAAAATTGCGGCATAGAATTGCAACAAGTTTTGCAAGACCATTTCGAGAGTGATAAGCATAAACAATATACTCAATACGGTGCCCATCAAGCAGATATTCTTATTGAAAGTAATTCGAATAAAGCGAAGCAGTTTCTTTCCCGTGGGCAACAGAAAATTATTTTAATCGCTTTAAAACTTGCACAAGCGAACTTAGTTGAACTTGATTGTTTATATTTACTTGATGATCTACCTGCTGAGCTGGATGAAATTCACCAAAGAAAATTATTAACATACTTGTCTTCGCGCAGGGGACAGTACGTAGTTACTACAAATACCAGCGCTGAGTTTTTACATTCATTATGTCCTAATGAATCTGGTTTTTGTTATGAGCTTAATCAAGGAGCAATGCAAAATTATGATGTTCCACGTGAAACATTAATCTAATTAACATCCTAATTGCGTGCAACCGTACTATCTTTCCTATGATTTTAGTTAGTTAAAATGGATTATTCTGCATAATAACTATACATATAAATTCAAGTTAAAATGTTCCACGTGGAACATTTTAACTTGACCAATGCAGCCGATACTTTCTCGCTTGAATACGCCAAATACATGCAAAATACAAGCAAAATATGCTATCATAAGGCTAATTTTAAATGGTGTAATAGGGTTTAAGAGGACCTTCTAATGAGCGTTGATGCCAGTTATGATTCAAGTAATATTAAAGTCCTAAAAGGGTTAGATGCAGTAAGAAAAAGACCTGGAATGTATATTGGTGACACGGATGATGGCACTGGTTTGCATCATATGGTTTTTGAAGTAGTAGATAACTCTATTGATGAGGCGTTGGCAGGTTATTGTAAAGAGATTTTTGTCACAATTCACTCAGATGAATCAGTTACAGTAAAAGACGATGGACGTGGAATTCCAGTAGATATTCATAAGGAAGAAGGGCGTTCTGCTGCTGAAGTAATTTTAACAATTCTCCATGCAGGCGGTAAGTTCGACGATAACTCCTATAAGGTTTCTGGTGGTTTACACGGCGTGGGTGTTTCGGTTGTAAATGCTTTATCTGAAGAATTGCATTTAACGGTGCGTCGTCATGGCAAAATCCATGAACAACATTATCGTAATGGGGTGCCTGATGCACCGATCGCGATAACTGGCGATGCCAATAATACTGGAACGCAAATTTGGTTTAAGCCCAGTGCGCAAACTTTTTCTAATATTGAGTTCCATTACGATATTTTAGCCAAGCGCTTACGCGAATTATCTTATCTTAATTCAGGCGTCTGCATTCATTTATTTGATGAGCGCTCACAAAGACAAGATACCTTCCATTATGAAGGCGGAATTCAAGCCTTCGTCGAGCATTTAAATAAAAACAAAACAGTAATTACCCCAGTTGTTTTTTCTATGACAGCTGAAAAAGAGAATATTACTGTTGAATTATCAATGCAGTGGAATGATTCGTACCAGGAAACTCTGTATTGTTTTACGAATAACATTCCTCAGCGTGATGGGGGAACGCATATGGCAGGCTTTAGAGCAGCTTTAACGCGAACATTAAATAACTACATTGAAGCTGAAGGCTATGCTAAAAAAGCTAAAGTTTCACCCACTGGTGATGATGCTCGTGAAGGCCTAACCGCAGTGTTATCAGTAAAAGTTCCCGATCCTAAGTTTTCTTCACAAACCAAAGATAAGTTAGTTTCTTCAGAAGTGAAATCAGCGGTTGAATCCAGTGTGTCGGAAAAATTTAATGATTTTCTTTTAGAGAATCCCGCGATTGCCAAAGCAATTGTGGGTAAAATAATTGATGCTGCAAGAGCGCGCGAAGCTGCACGTCGTGCACGTGAAATGACACGGCGTAAAGGGGCGCTAGATATTGCTGGTTTGCCTGGAAAATTAGCAGATTGTCAGGAAAAAGATCCGGCATTGTCTGAATTATACCTAGTGGAGGGAGATTCCGCAGGTGGTTCGGCAAAACAAGGGCGCGATCGAAAATTCCAGGCTATTTTGCCTCTTAAAGGTAAGATTCTAAACGTTGAAAAAGCGCGGTTTGATAAAATGCTAGCTTCTCAAGAGGTTGCTACCTTAATCACTGCTCTAGGTTGTGGTATAGGACCGGATGAGTACGATCCGGATAAAGTACGTTACCATCGCATTATTATCATGACCGATGCGGACGTTGACGGCTCCCATATTCGTACTTTATTACTTACATTTTTCTACCGACAAACACCTGAGCTTTTAGAGCGAGGCTATATTTATATTGCTCAGCCACCTCTATATAAAGTGAAACGTGGAAAACAAGAGCAATATGTGAAAGATGATGAAGCCTTATTTGATTACTTAACACAAAGTGCATTGGATTCTGCAGCGTTTTATCCTTCAAAAGAATCTCCCCCGATTATGGCTGTAGCTTTGGAAGAGTTAGTACAGCAATTCAGACGCGTAGAGAAAATTATTAAACGCTACAAACGTAGATATCCTTCCGATATCCTGAAACGTGTCGCTTATTTGCCAATTTTACATAATGAAGATTTTAATCAGGAAGAAAAAGTAACAAGTTGGTGTAAACAGTTACATCTTGGTTTGCAACAACTTGATAATAAAACAGAACACTATCATGTTGAGTCTCATGCTTTACCGGAAAGCAATTTATTTGTGCCAAGAATTACCATGACGCAGCATGGTATGGATCATCATATTTTAATGAATGCTGAGTTTTTCTATTCTAAAGACTACAAAGAAATGGTTGCGTTAGGCTCTAAATTAGCAAGTCTTGTGGAAGAAGGCTGTTTTGTTAAGCGCGGTGAGAAAGAGCAAATGGTAGAAAGCTTTGAGCAAGCATTGGCTTGGCTAATGGATGAAGCAAAAAAAGGCCAAACCATTCAGCGCTATAAAGGTCTTGGTGAGATGAATCCAGATCAGTTGTGGGAAACTACAATGGATCCTGCAGTACGACGTATGCTGCAAGTGACTATTGAAGATGCAGTAGCGACGGATGCAATCTTTACCACATTAATGGGTGATAATGTAGAACCAAGAAGAGATTTTATTGAGTCGAATGCCTTGGAAGCAGAAAATATTGATGTGTAGGTAGAGTGCGAGTTCATAAGTAGCTAGCCTGGTTACTTGCAACCAGGCTAGGCCTCATGTGTTACTGCTCTAATGACTTTGTTCAAGCCATATTGATATCAAAAATGATTCACGCAAGGGCAAAATAGTGTATTAATGCTAAGACTATTGAGTTAGACAGTGACGGGTTTTATCGGGCTCTACTTTCTAGTTGTAAGCCAGGTCAATTTAAACAGAGTAATTCTAAGTAATCATTCTTTGGATGAATCAATTTAAGTGATGGCCAGGAGCAAGAGTTATCTAATCGTATGTAGAAGCATTTAATCCTACCCAAATACTCCTCTGCGTTTTAGGACATCGTCGAATACGAGCTACATTTTGAATGTAATCGCGTGTAAACATAAAAATAGAATAAATTACTCCCTTTTGTTAAGAAATATATACTAAACTAATAGAAAAACAGAATCATATTAATAGGTTAAGGGTGGTGCTTATGGATTTCACCGGTTCAGGACAATCTGATGTGCTTATGGCTATTTATAATGCGCATATTTTTTCCGGCATAGGAATTGTGGAACAAAAAATGTTGGCTGATAAAAGCGTTGTTACTCGTTGTGGTACAGAAGAAATCATCATCGAACAGGGTGAGATAGGGGATAAGCTTTATATTATTATTGAAGGTCAGATGTTGGTTTCAGTAAAAGATATTAATGTAGGGCGCAGACGGGTTAACACCTTAGGGCCTGGAGATGTATTCGGGGAAATCGCCATTTTACGACGTATTCCTAGAACGGCACGGGTAAGTACACTTACACCATGTAAATTTCTGTCTATTAATGCACATGACTTTTTTGATGCCTATCAATATTTTCCGCCTAGAGCACGTGATAATATTCAATTAGTTATTGCAAAACGTTTAGCACAATTAGGTACGCATGCACGGTAGGAAAAAATGTGGGGGTAAAAGAACAGTGCTGCCTCCATGCAGCGGAGTACAATCCATGTACTTGTCCATTTAATTTTGACATCCTGTCAGACATATCCATGTCATCCCTTTGAGTTTTAAGTATAACCTGTCTATGGTTATTGTCATTGGGCCGATGGAGCAGTACAACGTAAGATATTTCTCAAAGAGCATTGGATATTGTCTTGTCTTTATGGAAGTGTAGTTATATTAGAAAGTGGGCTGGGCTGAAAAGCCCAGCAATAGGAGTAGTACAAGCCTTATATGGATTTCGGCTGTTGCTGAGTGATGCAATGAATACCACCACCACCAGCAAATACATCCAAAGCATCGATTTGACTTATATGGTGGTTTGGAAAGAGCTTAGTGAACAATTCATAGGCGGCTTTATCTTGAGCTTCATAGCCAAAAGCGGGCATAACAATGCCTTTATTGGCTAAATAAAAGTTAATATAAGATAAAGTCAGTCGCTCACCGTGCATATAGGTTGCTGGTGGTTGCTCTACCGTATAGACCTCTAATTTTCGCCCTTGCGCATCCGTTGCTGCTTTAAGAATTTCCAGGTTTTCATGCAAGGTCGCATAATTTGGATCCTCCTTATCGTGAGTAATCAGACAAAGAACTTTACCTGGGGCGATAAAGCAGGCTATTTCATCGATATGGCCATCGGTTTCATCACCTAATAATCCTTTGTTCAACCAAATAATTTGCTTGCCGCCAAGGAAATCAAATAGATAGTGTTCTATTTCTTGTTGGCTGAGTTGCGGATTGCGATTTTCGTTAAGCAAACATTCACGGCTTGTTAAAATAGTCCCTTCGCCATCAACATGAAAAGAACCCCCTTCCATTACCAAGGGAGCCGAAAAAGATAATGCATGGGTTTTACTAATGACAGCAGCTGATATTTCATTATCTAAAGCACAATCCTTATAATTCCCACCCCAGGCATTATGAATCCAATTTACCCCTGCTAACTTTTTCTCTTTATTCAACAAAAAAGTAGGTCCTGTATCACGAGTCCAGGAATCATTAATTGGTAATGTATGAATAGTCACATTATCCCCACATAACTCTTTTGCTAAGTCTTCATCGCCGGGATTTACGAGCATGGTTACCGGCTCATACTGGGCGATTGAATTGGCAACAAGAGCATAGGCTTTACGTGCCTTCTCTAAGCCAATTTTAGACCACGTCTCAACATGACAAGGCCAGGCCATCCAGCATTGTTCATGTGGGTGCCACTCTGCGGGCATAAAAAAGCCACTTTGTTTTGGTGTCATTATTTGTTACTCCGTATGCTCAGCATCAAGATAGGTTAGTTGGGAAAAAACACTTCTTAATTCATTCAAATAAAATAAGGTTTTTTCTCGAGATAACCCGGCTTGGATAAGTTGTTTTTCATAGGACTGACTCAGTTTCTTGGTATCAAAATGAGCCAAATTCAATACATTAGTAACCGTATCCCCGCTGACTAGATCATTTAACTCAAAGGTGCCATCATCAAAGAGCTCGACGTCCAATGAATTGGTATCTCCAAATAAATTATGCAAATTACCTAAGATTTCTTGGTAAGCCCCTACTAAGAAAAATCCTAGAGCATAGGGTTTATTACTGTCATAAGGGGGCAGCATTAAGGTTGAATTTACGCGAGAGCTACCCAAGTATTCTTTAATCGTACCATCCGAATCACAAGTTAAATCTTGTAGGATGCAGTGCATTTCAGGAGCAACATTCAATTGAGAAATGGGTGCGATGGGGAAAATTTGTCCAATAGCCCAGGCATCGGGAATGGATTGGAAAAAAGAAATATTACAAAATATTTTTACCGCCATATCCTCATTTATTTTTAATAATAAGGCTTGTTCGCTGGGATTCTCCTCTGTTAAACGTTCCCTGAGCTCCATGCAAATATTGGTATAAAAAGACTCAACTTTTGCCTTCTCCTGCATGCTAATTACCCCATGTTTAAATAGGGAATGTGCTTCGTGCAATGAGTGTACAGCATAGTTATAGATTTCGATTGGTGAACTGTTTGTGATTGCTTGATAGGTGTCATAAATATCACGAATGACATGCGAGTCTTCTTCCTCAACACCGGGTAAGGCAGGGGATTTATCAACCATTTCAATATCCGAAATATCCGCAATAACCACGGCGTGATGTGCGGTTAAGGCGCGACCGGATTCAGAAATGATGTTGGGTTCAGGAATTTTTGCATCAAGACATAGGTGCTTTATGGCTAACAGAATATGGGTTGCGTATTCATTGAGGTTGTAATTCATCGAACAACCTTTATTCGCGCGCGTTCCTTCATAATCCACACTAAGCCCACCACCCACATCAATAGTGTTAATTGGTGCTTTTAATTGGCGTAGTTCGACGTAATAGCGTGCTACTTCTTGCATGCAATGGCGAATATCGTGAATATTGGCAATTTGTGAGCCTAAGTGACAGTGCATTAATTGCAAGCAATCTAACATATCATGTGCTTTTAATTGGGCGATTAATTCAAGCACTTGTTTGGCATTAAGACCAAATTTGGATTTTGAACCACCACTATTTTCCCATTTACCTGCACTTTTACTTACAAGACGAATACGTACTCCAAGAGTTGGTTTAATTTGTAGGCGTGCAGATTCTTTTAAAATGATATCCAGCTCAGATTTCTTTTCAATAACAATAAAGACTTGATGGCCCATTTGTTGTGCGATTAATGCAGTGCGAATATAGCTACTGTCTTTATACCCATTACACACAATGGTGCTGGATTGATTGCTGAGCATGCCAATTACGGCCATCAGCTCAGGTTTTGAGCCTGCTTCCAAGCCAATCGAGTTATTGGGTGATTTTAATAATTCTCTGACCACACTTTGCTCTTGGTTTACTTTAATGGGATAAACCAATTTATAAGAGCCTGTATATTCATTTTCGGTGATGGCATCAGCAAAGGCCTGATAGATGCGATGTACGCGATCATGCAAAATATCGGTACAACGAATTAATAAGGGTAAATGTAGGCCGGTTCGACGAGCGGCATCCACGATGGCCTGGAGTTCCACCCCTTTTTTTCCAGGTGCTTGGCTTATTTCAATATTCCCTTTGGAATTGACACTGAAGTATCCCTCACCCCAGTTTTCAATATTATATAAATTTGTTTCAGTTAATGAATTGTTGTTCATATGGTTTGAAATTCCAAAAAAAATTAACGAGCTTTAATGAGCTCTTGATAGGTTTCAGGTTCACGTTGTTGAGCAAAGGGAAATAGGCGTCCCCATAATGCCCGTTGGTTAAAATCTAATTCAGCAACCAATACCGCGGGTTGATTACGTGGTGCTTGTGCTAAAATTTCTCCCATGGGTGTGCTAATAAAACTGCTGCCGTAAAACTCTAGGTCGTCTTCACAGCCAATGCGATTGGTCGCGATAACAAAAGTATTGCTCATGATGCCTTGGGCGATCATCACTTTTTGCCACATGGGTTGGCTGTCAAAACCAGGTGCGGTTGGCTCCCCACCAATTGCGGTAGGATAAGTTAATATTTCTGCACCTTTTAAACCATAGATACGGGATAACTCTGGGAACCATTGATCATAGCAGGTTGGCAAACCCCATCGATGTCCAGCTATTTCATGCACGGGATAATCGGAATTCCCAGGTTTAAAGTAAAAATCTTCGTGGTATTTTTCGCCGCTGGGAATATGTTGTTTACGTGTTATGGCAATAAGTTGGCCCTGACTATTGTATGCTACGGCAGTGTTATAGCCGGCTTTTTCAAATAAGGATGAGGTAATCGAAACATTATAGGCCTTGGCGACTTTACTAACGAATTGGGCCGTGGGACCTGTATGAATGTCTTCCATATAGGGTTTGCCATCAACATCAGATCGGGTGCAAAAATATGGGCTTAGGGTTAGCTCTTGCAGACAGACTACGGTTGCGCCTTGTTGTGCGGCCGCTTGAATTCCTGCTTCCAGCTTGTCTTGGTGTTCTTTAGGATTTTCGTGCCATTTTTCTTGGACGAGTCCTACGGTTAATTTAGAGGTCATGCAAATACTCCTATACTGCGGTTATGGATCATAAGAAGCCCTTACAATGTAAGGGCATAGAAGTTTAAAAATGGGGTTAAAAAAATAAATCATAGACTAAGGCTTGAGTGCTCTGGGGATGGGGTTGCATTTGATACTGTTGATGAGGAGGCTAATGGGGATGTGCCATACAGGCTGTTACTATTAGTGCCAATAGAAACACGTTTGGCATTCATTTCCTTAGCAATAAGATGAAATGGGTCGGCACTATTAAATGCAGATGAAGCTAACAGCTCTAATTTATAACGTACAGCAGAGCGCACCTCCGTGCTTTTTTTAGATAATTTGCTACCAATTTCCGCTTCTTGTCCCGCTAAAAGCTTGGAAAGCATGGTGGAAAATTTGAGGCAGTTGTCTCTGCTAAAATCGCGATCGGTAAAAAATACTTCCGGTGTATCCCCGAGTAATTGTCCCATACTACGTCTTAAGGTAAATGCCGCATTGACCTCTTCCGAAAGGGCGCTGTTTGGAAAAATATTGCGGATGGTGTGCGCTAATCGGCTGCGATGCTCATCCGGTGTTAATAATGCCAGACGTTCGGCAATAGCTATTTCATTGTTTTCTAATATTTCGCATGCTAAAACATTAAAACGTTCAAGCAAGTCTGGAGTATTTTCTTCTAATAAAAATGCATGCGGTTGTGTATTTTCGTTATCCAGGATACCCAGAAGGCGTATTTTAGTTTGTAGGGCATCGTCAATGACCAAATAAAAACAGGTATCAGTTTGTACTGGTGAGTATAATGCTTTTGCTGCGCCCTTCAACTCGGCTAATTTATCTTGCGGGCAGCCACTTACCAGTTTAATCGCAAACTCGAGTTGTTCCTCTTCCGACAGTTCCGCATCTAATACGTCTTGGTGTTCGGCGAAGATGTCTCCTGCATCGACATCATTAAATAAGTCATAAGGTTTTTTATGTTCTAATAAATCAAGACGACTATAGGTCATTTAAATCTCCTTAATGTTAATGGTTGGGAAGTTTTCCTACATCGCTACAGTGTTTCAATTAAGTATTTTAAAGTTCTTTGGCGATAAATAAAAACTATGTCTAAACTTATAAAACATAGGTTTATGTGGTTTAGATCGCACGTGCATGAAGCATTTAAATCTCCCAAAGACCCAAGATTTAAATTTGTACAGATATAGTAACGGAATAAATTACAGCTGTCATGAATTTAAGCTAAAGTTTTCTGAGAAAATGTCGAATAAGTTATTAGATGCACGTTTTGCCTTTTAAAATTACAATAACAACAAGGAGTGGGCAATGTCTAAAAATCATTTATTACAAGACCCCTTTTTAAATGAGTTGCGTAAAGAAAAGGTGCCTGTTTCCATTTTCTTAGTCAATGGAATTAAATTGCATGGTGTTGTGGATTCTTTTGATCAGTATGTAGTGATGTTAAAGAACTCCATTACCCAAATGGTTTATAAACATGCTATATCTACAGTAGTACCATCAAGGGCGGTAAAAGTTCCTACTGAGGATGGAGCTGGTGGAAGCGAGGGAACTGTGGCAGACTAGGCATTTTTAACAACATAAATTGGGGATATCCCAATTTATCCTAAAAAAAGCTGTGGGTTTGCATTAAATATTCCTCGCTTTTTTTAGGTTAGTTGGCCTTTTTTGTCGGAGAATAAGTTTTGTTTGAACGTCCGCAAGGTGGTGAACGAGCTATACTCGTGCAATTGGCGCTGCCTGGGGTTGATGCTGAAAAAGCATTACAAGAATTTGAAGAGTTGGCATGTTCAGCGCAGGCTGAAATATTGGATTGCGTTTTAGGCACGCGTGCCACACCTGAAGCTAAATATTATATAGGTAAAGGTAAGGCGGAAGAGTTAGCACAGCTGGTTAAAGCCCTGGATGCCGAATTAGTCTTGGTCAACCATGAGTTATCTCCTTCACAAGAGCGCAACTTAGAGCGTTTGTTGGAATGTCGGGTCGTAGACCGTAGTGGCCTTATTCTCGATATTTTTGCACAACGTGCTCGTACCTTTGAAGGTAAATTACAGGTTGAGTTGGCGCAATTGCAACATTTATCTACCCGATTAATCCGCGGTTGGACCCATTTAGAACGGCAAAAGGGTGGTATTGGCTTACGCGGTCCAGGTGAAACTCAGTTGGAAACTGACCGACGTTTATTACGTGAGCGAATAAAATACATTAATAAACGCTTAGAAAAAGTACGTTGTAGTCGAGATCAAAATCGGCAGGCGCGTCGTAAAGCCTCTATGCCAACGGTTTCTTTGGTAGGTTATACTAATGCGGGTAAATCAACTCTATTTAATGTCTTAACCGGTGAAAGTATTTATGTAGCCGATCAATTATTTGCGACACTAGATCCTACTATGCGGCAATTAAGTTTACCAGGCTCCTCTTCGGTTATTTTAACGGATACTGTAGGCTTTATTCGGGATTTACCGCACCATTTAGTGGAAGCTTTTCGCGCTACTTTGGAAGAAACGCAACAGGCGGATTTATTGCTGCATGTTATTGATATTTCCGATCCGCATTGGCGCGATACGGTCTCCTCGGTGCAACAAGTTTTGGATGAGTTGGGAGTATTAGAAGTTCCGGTAATTCACGTATTCAATAAAATTGATTTGAAAGAAGATTGGGTGCCTAAGATTGATTACAATCAGGAATGGTGCAAAGTATGGATTTCTGCGGCGGCTAATCAAGGTTTGGATTTATTAAAAGAAGCCATTAGTACCCAGTTGCATGGTGCCATTTTGGTGGAAGATGTTCTATTGAAGCCTACACAAGCCAAACTTCGAGCCCAGCTCTATGAGCTAGGGGCCATTTTAAAAGAATCGATTAGTGACGAGGGTGAGTGGTTGCTGAAAATTCGCATCACACAGGCGCAAAAACAGCGTTTGTTTTTAAGTGAGACATCCTAATAAGCTTAATGAACGGCACTACATCGTAGTAAAACATCCTCATTTTAGGGAGGTTTTATTGTAGCGTAGGTACTATTTTCTCCCTGAGAGTTCACATTATACCTCCTTAAAAACTAATTTTGATTATAGATACTAAATTTTGACTATAAATGGATCATTTTTTATTGTTCTTGAGAAAGGTTTTCTAATGCGGGCACATTTTGATAGCAAAAAAAGTAGTAAAGTAGCAGCATTAATAATGCCCCTATATAGAAAGGGAGGTTAATTGATAATCCCAATAATGGGCCTGAAAGGAAACTTGCCGCAGCCATACAGATACCGATAATACTGGCCTGTAGCCCCATGGTTACTCCATGGTTCATTTCCGAGGATAGTTTTGACATAGTTGATAAATATAAAGGCATTAACACCGATGCAGCGAAAATAATGCATACATTTCCTAAGATAAAAGTTAGGTAATTGCCAAAATAACTGACATAAAGTAGAGAGGCGATAATAGTGCATACCGAGAGTTTTTTCATTGCTAAACTTTCAAGTTTGGTGCTGGGTAACTTATTGGTGAGGTTTAATGCGAGCATGTAAAAAACTACCATCGAAGAAAACAATACCCCAATTTGATAACTATTAAAGCCAAGTTTTACCATGGCAAAAGGGACTATGGTAAGAAAATAAAAATACCAAGCGAGTTGATAAAGGAAAAACTCTTTAAACACAGGATGATTATAGGTATTTTTTTCAGCAGAGGGCTCTTCCTTTTCGGATTCATTAGCTACGGGTTGTAAAGGACCTATTAAGGTAAAGTTCATAATTTTCATGGCTAAAATCAAGAATAAGGGGGTGGCATAATAGTAGAGAGGAACTGTGCCGGTAAAATTAATTAAAAATCCGCAAATGACCGGTCCAATAAACAAGCCTCCGGCATTCATGATTTCGGTCTTCCTAAATATCTCTGTTTTAGATTCTTTAATATGTGAGAGTAAAGACATAATTGCGACGCGCCCAAGCGTAAACCCCTCCAGGATTTTACTGAGAATAAAGATGCTTAAATTGATGGTAATAAGACTATATATCCCTAGACTGGTCGCGATAATGGCACCTAGAAAAAAGTAGAAGAGAATTTTTTTCTCGCCATAACGATCCGCTAAGTATCCGCATATTAGCCCTCCCACCGTAGAGCCCAAAAAATAAGCACCAAGGGTTAATCCATAGATATTCAGCTTGGTATTTTGCGTTACGCCGGACAAAAATTCATTTTGATGTAAAAAAATAGCTCCTAATAGGATTGGTAGCATACTGGAACTTATGCTGATAAAGAACAACATAATAAAAGGAACATTAGATGGGAAAAAATTTTTAAAAAACAACCGGATAGAGGATTTCATTATGTTTCTGTATGTTTTTTGAACAACTAGTGTTTGACTATAGACCATAGAACTATTTTTTTCCACTGTTCATCTTAACATGATAACTGTTGCAAGGGCTGCTTAGGGAACCAAGTTTTTTCTTGCCATTGTCAATGTTACCTCTCTGTTTGACATACAATGGATCGCGCTATTTATAAGTAGAAGTGATAAGCAAGTGTAGGGATACCGCGGTCAAGCCGCGGGAATTAAGGTCACATAGTTCTTATTAGCAAGTATACTTAAGTAAGTTCCCTAAATTGTAAGCTCCCAGATTACATCATATTAATTAGATGGAGCGGGGGGGCTTGAGCTTTCTGCTTGGCTTTCCTGAGCTTGTCTATCACTCGATGGCGATTTTTTATGTAAGAACCTTGGTAGTCTCAAAGAGGAAGATCTTTTCAATTTTTTCGTTTGGAGATGGGTCATAAAATCTGCATTTTCTTCTAAGTTGTTATACGTTAGTTTTTCAACATCATGAATTAGTTTTTCAAATCGGTCCAGTACTTCCGTTTTATCACGTTGGTGTTTTTGATATTTCTTATAAGTACTTAGGAATTTCTTTTTAAATACCTCCTGATTGACGTTGATTACCAAGTTGCCAGCGTCGCCCTCATTGGGCGTAAGGTAGGTAAGCACTATACTTTGTAGACGGGAATCAAATTTTTTACTACCAGCTACCCGGTAGCTGTCTTTTAAAAAGGAATAGAGTTCTATCATATTTCTTTGTTTAAAAAAGCTAAAAAATACTTTCTTTTCATCCGTTATAATAGAATCTTTGATGCGATGACATAAACAGCTTTTACTCTCGATACACATGAAAATTATCCTTAATTTATAATTATAAAATTCGCAATTTTTATTAAATATAGCTTCTTTTTTGCCAATATGTTGTAGAAACAGATTCTCTAATCATTATAAATACATCGATAGATGAAAAAATTTCAGTGCCAAGAAAAGTAATTCATGTGGAGATGGATTGTTTTTATGCTGCTATTGCAATGAGAGATAATTGATTACGTATCTAGGAACATTCGGCTGCTTTTTTAATAAAAATTACTTATTAAAATAAAAAATAGCGATTTAAAGTGTTGTCTACAGAGATTAAAAGTACCCAGCTTAGTTTTGAATATGATAGGAAATTATTTCAGAAAATTACCCTTATACTACCCTAAGCTCACCCGCTTACTGGGTTAGGGGCCATTATCAACAGCAACCTGTAGAAGAAGAGTCGTATTATCAAATATCTTTGTTTGATTAGACTACCCAACCATGGCCTCTTCCAATGCTCTGACATCTTGCCCACCATAGAGAGTATTTACCAGTTCTCCTTGGGGATTAAACACAAAGGTAACAGGTACTCCAGTAATATCACCTAAGCCCAAGGCAAAGGCGGGATCGGTGCGTAGTGAGGGGTATTGGATATTCAATTGCCTAATTAGACGGTGTTGTTTATCCAGTGGTAGTGCATCGTAATTTACAGCAAATAAGGCTACCGAATCATGCCCATGCTTGCGGTAAAACCGATTAAGTTCGGGGATTTCTTCAACACAAGTTTTACACCAGCCCGCCCAGTAATTAATGAGCACCCATTTTCCTTTCAATGAGGCAAAAGAAATATCCCGTCCTTGAATATCACGCAGCAACACATCCGCTTGGCTTGCTGTAGTGATCGTCATTAATAGGACAGCAGATAGTAATGTTTTTATTAGCGCACTCACGATTTACCTTAATAGCCAGGATTTCAATATGTGGATAGTATAGTGAATTCGCTATAAAAAAATAATACTATTTTTAAAGTGGGTACTATTTTTTACAAATAAGCGTCTATACTTCTCTATGATTTCAACATAACTAAGGAAAGTAATCATGTACAAGAAAATTTTAGGAACATTCGTATTAGCATTTTCTTTAATTCTTTGCTCTACGGCATTTGCTCATAATGGATGTGGGGAAGGCATGAAGCAAATGTTGGAGTCCTTAAAACTGGATGATGCACAAAAACAAAAAATTAAACCTATTTTGGAAAGCATGAAATCAACTATGCAGCAAAGTGGGGAACAGATGAGAGATTTAAGTAAACAAATCAATGAACAAGCTATTTCACCAAATATGGATCAATCTGCAGTGAGTGCTTTAATTGATAAAAAGACTAAGCTTCTTGGTGATATGATGAAAGCTAAAGTTTCTGCTAAAAATCAAATTTATGCAGTGCTCAATGATCAACAAAAAGCTCAATTACACGGTATGATGAAAAAAATGGAAGAAAAAATGGCAGAGAAATTTAAAAGCTGTCATGACGAAGAATAATTATTCTACATATCCTGTTCATTTCAAGGCATCCAGAATATTCTGGATGCCTTGTTGTTTCGCGAAAACCATCTAAACCTGACCTTGAATTTTGCATTCATCGCATCCATCTAGAAAAATACCACGGTGGGAAAACGTTTTTTTTTGAACTATGCTTAAATTAGGCAGCCAAATAAAATCAATTTTCCGTTTGAACCGGGATTTTTGATTTAATGAGGAGGTGGCGCCATGCGTGATATTAAAGTAGAGCGATTAACTTATGGCATGATGATCCGTGAAGGTGCGGGTGTTAAGTTGCATCGCTACATCGGGATTGAGCGTACGGATGAATTTGAGCCGTTGCTTTTACTCGATTATTTTGACAGTAATAATCCTATGGATTTTATGGCCGGTTTTCCACCCCATCCTCATCGTGGTTTTGAAACCATTACCTATTTACTCGATGGAAGTATTACCCATGAAGATAATAAGGGGCATAAAGGAACTATTGGGCCGGGAGATGTGCAATGGATGACTGCTGGTAAGGGAATTGTCCATTCTGAAATGCCCTCCGCAGAACATGGGCGCTTAACGGGTCTGCAATTGTGGTTGAATTTACCAGCTGCAGAAAAAATGCGGGAGCCTCGTTATCAAGAACTTCAAAGTGCGGACTTGCCTTTAGAGCATCATGATTCTGGGGCGGTAATCAAAGTGCTTGCGGGTACTACAGACAAAGGGACCACCTCACCAATTACCGATATTGCGACGGCTCCTTTATTTTTTGATATTAGCCTGCCTCTAGGAACAAGCATTCAACAACATATTTCTGCAGATTATCAGGCGGTATTATTAGTCATCTCTGGTGCAATTTTGGTTGGTGAACAATTGATACCACAAGGTGGGTTAGCCAAGCTGAGTGTAGGTGACGTGTTAACTTTAACCGCTGAAAAAGATAGCCAGTGTTTGCTTATTGCTGCGGCGAAGCTGCATGAACCGATTGCGCGTCATGGGCCTTTTGTCATGAACACCCCTGGAGAGGTTATGCAAGCATTGGATGATTTTCGCCAAGGCCGGTTTTAAGATTTAGCCTGGAGGGTATAGGAAATTCAAAGGTGAAAAGGAGTGATTTTTTGTACAGTATAATCGTCTTCATTTATCTGCGATTGCGGTGTGATGAGCTAGGTGAGGTCGATGGATAAGGATTAATTTAATTCAGACAGGATAGTTAATTACCGTATTAAAAAAAGACGAAGTAATCCCATTAATTGATGCGAATGGGATTTTGGAGCGCGATTTGAGCGGTGTAATTTATGAGCTGTCGAAACCTGGTTGTTTCGTTGCCTACTCTCAAGACGTGTTAACTAATGGCCAACCATTCGCCCAACAATGACTCCATGGTTTTACGTGCTTGTTGCAATGAGTCTGGATCATTCACTGATGGCCTACGCAAATCATCGCAATGTGCAGCACCGAAAATTAGTTGATAATTTAAATTAGAGTTGGTGGCATTGCCATTTTTGTTCGCCAATGACAAGGTTGACCAGGGATCTTGCTCTCCATTAGTAAAGAAAATTTTAGACACTAAACTATCCATTAAGGGATAATAAAGAGTTGAGTTTAGGTTTGACGTTTGTGCAGGCTGAGTCAGTTGAAATAAGCGCTTACATACCTGATGATGATAATTTAAATTGATTAAGGTCGAACGCGTGGATAGCTCCGTATTAGGATGGGCGTTTTGCCAGTAGCCATATTCTGTACAAGATTGATAATACCATTGGCGCATCGATAATCCGGGGGTAGTCGTATTAACCGTTTCATCCATCGCTCCTTGCGGGGTAAAGTCCACTGCATTAAGTCCAGAGCTTTGGTACAGTTTATGCGCCATTTTTGCATAGCCCACTAGTGGACTTGTATTGGATGAAAGAGCAGTACAGAATTCATCTTTTTCCCCATATTGCACAGCACCTGCCCCAATATCTGCAATTAGGTAGAGAAAATCCACTGGATCATCTACTTGACTTGCCCCAAAAAGTTCTTTTATTTGTGCCAAGTGACCCACGTCGTCTAAGCTTTCTTCTACGGCATGGAATACCTCGCGCATTTGCTCGGCGCAACGAGGACCAACTACTTCGGTAACATGTTGATCATATTCCACAAAATCCTCTTTAGCCATCACCGGTGCAGATGAAGCCAGGGCACCTGCCACTAAATAGGGGAATTTTAAACGATAGTAGGCAGAGAGAGAGCCTGGGTACGAACCACCAAATGCGATCCAGCGTCCCGTCCAGTTATTTTTCTGACTGATATGACGTTGAAAATAAGCCAAATCATTTAATGCTGCGTCAGTAGTTAAAAAGCGTAAATTTTTGGCAGATAAGCTGGTAACCGGCACACTGGCACCGTAGTAACGGTGTTCTAAGGCAATGAGTTTGGCATGAAATTTTTGTGCATAATGCCTAATTGCGCCATTAAGTGCATTCGGGGTGCATGTGGCTTCGCCACAAATGTAGAAAAATACGGGGGCGTCATCTTCCGGCCCGTAACGTTCATCGATGTAGTAACGTTGAGCAAAGGTGCCCTTGGTTGGAGTGCTATGGTCAATAAGTTGTTGGAAATTGTATTGTTGGGTTGTTGCCTCGGTTTTGAAGCTGTATTTTGCCTCCAGTTGCTGTTGCATATAACGCTCAACGGCTCCCGCATGGCTTGAGAAACTCAGCGCGCATAAACTTGCACACAGGGAAGTAAATTTAGTATTAAACATCATCATCCTTAATTGTGTTCAGATCGTTTTTATGGCATTATGTTCAAAATGTAATTAGTAAGGAAGATTTATGTTAAAAAAGCTTCTTGGAATCACATTGGTCTGCTGTGCTGCCGATGCTTTTGCAACGGAAACTGTAAATTTATATCATGCGCCATTAAGTAATTTAAAGCATTTTCCTTTTAAGCAAGGCCCAAAGAAAATGGCCGCTCGTGCCATGAGCAATTCTACTCCAGACACAACAAATAATAGTGTTTTACAAGAAGTAAACCAAACTAAGGACAGGTCACAAATTACTACGCGCTATCAACAGTTATATCACGGCATCCCGGTGGTGGGAGCGCAAGTGATGGTTAGCACAGGTGCAAATCAAAAGGGTTTATCCAACAGCAATGCTCAGGTGAATGGGCATCTTTTAGACCACATCCAGCTCAATATTCAGCCTGCTTTTAGCAAACAACAAGCACTAGAAATCGCTAAAAAGTCCTGGTTCAATTTTAATCCTCAGACACCGATACAAGCCGAGCAAATGGAGCTACAAATTCGTGCGCAGTCCGATACTGAATTAAAACTGGTTTATCAGGTTTCTTTTAAGAGCATTGAATCGAATAGCAAACCTGCTTGGCCATTTTTCCTTGTTGATGCTCAAACTGGTGAACTCATCAAGCAATGGAATAATGTGAAGAGTTTTGCTGACATTGGACCCGGTGGTAATGAAAAGGTTCATGAATATTGGTACGGCAAAGAGGGCTTACCCGCATTAGAAGTACAACAAGCGGGGGATGTCTGCACTATGGAATCCCCCACGGTGAGATTAGTAAATCTAAATTTCGCTTGGGATTGGAGTGGCATGATATCTACTCCTTTTAGTTATCAATGTAACAACAACCAAGAAGAGCTCATTAATGGTGCTTTTTCACCCAAGAATGATGCCTATTATTTTGGGCATACCATTGTGAATATGTACCGTGATTGGTATGGGGTAAATGCTTTACAAAAACCGGATGGTTCACCCAGTCAATTAGTCATGCGGGTGCATTTTGGTTCGAGTTACGACAATGCTTTTTGGGATGGACAATCCATGTCTTTTGGCGATGGTGCTGAGATGTATCCTCTCGTGTCTTTGGATGTAGCCGGTCACGAAGTAACCCATGGTTTTACCGAACAGCATTCTAACCTTGAGTATTATGATCAATCAGGCGCTTTGAATGAGTCTCTATCGGATATGGGGGGCCAGGCTGCACGTGCTTATTTATTAGAAACGACACCCCTGCTGTATAATAAAGTGTATTTACAAGCGGATGTGATCACTTGGGGAATAGGCGAGACCATTATGCGCGAGGAGTTTGGCAGGGCGTTGCGCTTCATGGATTACCCCTCATCAGACGGAAGTTCCGCCGATTGTATGGATAAGAATTTGGCGCAAAGTAATGGTGCTTATTGTGCGATTAGCTATGATGATGTCATGGCTTTTGCCCAGGAGAATATTCCTGAACCACAAAACCAACAAAACTTTATTGTGCACACTGCCAGTGGCATATTTAATAAGGCATTTTACTTAATGGCGAAAAGCATCGGCATTAAAAAAGCTTATCATGTGATGGTGATTGCTAACAGTAAGTATTGGACTCCTACCACTAATTTTGCACAGGGAGCTTGCGGAGTACTTTATGCAGCACGTGATTTAGCGGTTGATACCAATTTGGTGAAAACGGTTTTTGGTCAAGTAGGTGTTCCAACCGATACGTGTGCTTTTTAATCCAACTGGCTCAGTATATAGCAAGTGGGTAGAAAAGTTGGTTAATAGCAACCATGGATTTTTGCGTATAAGTACACGGGTTTTGTGCGTCAACATTTATCTTTTAGGTTGTTTTTTGTTCTAAATGCTGTCTGCCAGTCAAAAGTTAGTGTATAATAACGCTCTATTTTTATTTACTTTTCTCTTTTTTCAAGCAGGAATTGAATGACTAACTTTTTGATTATCTTGGGTATATTAGTATTAACCTTGATTTGTGTTGGCGTGATGGTGGTTAAAATTTATCGCCAACCTGCAGAACCACTCTCTTTTGGGCAATATTTGAAGCTTACGGTAAGTGGAATTATTGCTTTTATTGCGGATACCTTAGGTGTAGGTAGTTTTGCGGTTAATATTGCCTTGGCCAAATTAATGGGTACTTTTCGTGATGATGAAATGCCTGCAGTGAATAATGGTGCCCAAGTAATTCCCGGAACGATAGAGTCTTTATTTTTCATGCAATTAATCAATGTGGACATGACCACACTGCTGACTTTGGTTGCTGGGACCTGTGTTGGTGGTTTATTGGGTGGTTTTGTGATGAGTCGTCTGAGTAAGCAGGCTGTTCGTTTGGCCATGATGTGCGCTTTTGCCTTGATAATCTTTTTATTAATATCCCATCAATATCGATGGCTTCCTATCGGTGGTGAATTAACCGCATTACATTCTTGGAAATTAGTTATCGGATTTTTTGCCTTGATGGTCTGCGGTGCCCTAACCTCCGTTGGTGTGGGCTTATTTGTGATGGTGCAGGGCGTATTGTTTCTGATGAATGTATCTCCAGCCGTTGCTTTCCCTATTATGACCACCGCCGGAGCAATGCAGCAGCCCTTAACGACCCTCGTATTTTTACAACAAGATAAAATTCCTTTAAAGAAGACCTTAATATTAAGTCTCTCAGGATGTCTTGGTGTTTTCATGACCATTCCCTTATTTATGCACTTAACGGTTACTTGGTTGCATTTATTACTCTTAGGCATCCTCGTTTATAATTTCCAGGGGGTTACGCGTACCTATTTACGTAATCGGTCTGGCAAACGCTATACTCCTGTTACTGCTTCCACACCGCTCGCGGCTGCTGAATAGTAACGTGTTTGCTGGGTAGAAAAGCCCAGCAAACACTGTTTTTTCCGTTCCCAATGCTGGGCTTTACACCTCAGCCTACATTTATGATTTGCCACGAGAATAATCATTAACATAATGGCTTAAGTAAGTACTATTAGTTGTTTATAGATACCCAAAGACAACAAGCATTTGGGAGTCGCTTGGGTATATAGTATAATTAGTCCCCATTTTATTAAAAAAAGTATGTACTATGGATGAGCCAGTTAGTAAATCACAGAAAAAAAGAGACGCCGATTCTTTACAAAAAATAGGTGTGAAATTTATCGACCTTAGCTTGGCTAAGCTGGATTTATTACCTCTTCCAGATAATCTTTATAAGGCAATTGTTGATGCGAAAGCCATTAAAAGCCATGGTGCGACAAGAAGACAGGCACAGTTGATTGGTAAATTGATGCGTGCCGCTGATCATGAAGAAATTCTTGCTGCTTATGAACGCATCCTAGATGAGGAAAGTTCGGTTACCGCCTCATTCCATGAGGTGGAAGTTTGGCGTGATCGCTTAATTAATGAAGGCAAGACGGCATTAACCGAATTTATCGAAGCCTATAATCCAGAAGAAGTTCAACAATTAAGACAATTAATCAAAAAAGCAGTTGATGATCAGCATAAGGAAAAAAATACCGGTGCTGCCAAAGCTCTTTTTCGCTATTTAAGGTCCTGCATTCTATGAATTATTCCTTATTTGTAAGCTGTCCCCGTGGATTAGAATATCTATTGGAGGCGGAAGTGAAAGCGTTAGGCTTGGTGGTAACTCGTGTGAGCCCGCAGGGGGTCTATGGCGAAGCCAGCCTTACAGTAGTTTACCAATTATGCTTATGGTCACGCCTTGCCAACCGTGTGCAACTTATCCTGTTTAGCGGTTATGGTGGTACCGAACAAGCGCTACATCAATTGTGTACGGATTTTCACTGGCAGACGGTTTTTTCCTCAGACAAAACGTTGGCTATTGAGTTTCATGGTAGCTCGGAGCATATCCGCAATACGATGTTTGGTGGGCAAGTAGTTAAAGATGGAATCGTAGACCATTTTCGTCGATTGAACGGCGATCGCCCTTCGATTGATAAAGAAAAGCCACAAATTTTAATTCATGCTTATTTGAAAAATGATGAAGTCACGGTGAGTTTTGATTTAACCGGATATAGCTTGCATCAACGAGGTTATCGAACTCAATCCGGTAAGGCACCCATAAAAGAAAATGTGGCTGCTGCCTTATTAATCCGTGCTAAATGGCCAGAATTGGCGGCTCAAGGATATACTTTTCATGATCCATTTTGTGGCTCGGGGACCTTGGTAATCGAAGCTGCTATGATGGCAACTCATGTTGCTCCGGGCTTATTGCGTCAGGATCAATCGCTGCAATACTGGGCTCAACATCAAGAATCATTATGGGAAAAATTACGCTCCGATGCGCTACACCTGGTTAAGCCATTAACCGGCAAATTATTAGGGACAGATGCGGATCCTAAGGCAATCGAACTTGCTCGCGCGAATGCTGAACGGGCCGGTGTGGCTCCTTTAGTCGAGTTTACCATATCGGCTATGAATCACATTCAAGCACCAGTAGAAAAAGGTTTACTCGCTTGTAATCCTCCTTATGGTGAGCGTTTAGGCGATACCACGCAATTAGTGCCAATATATCAGCAGTTAGGCAAGGCTTTGCATGAGCATTATCAAGGCTGGAAGGCTGCAGTAATTACCTCCAGTCCTATTTTAGCCAAAGCAATAGGCTTGCGTTCTAACAAACAATATACCCTGTATAATGGTGCTTTAGAGTGTAAATTGTATTGTTTCGACATTAGCGGTACGAATGAGTTGAAGGGGGCGATGAGCGTTACTTTGTCGGAAAATGCGCAAATGTTATTTAATCGCTTGGAAAAAAACTACAAGCATTTACATAAATGGGCGCAAAAAAATCATATTTCGTGCTATCGAGTTTATGATGCAGACTTACCTGAATATGCTTATGCTATTGATATTTATAACGGGCATGTCGTACTTCAAGAATACGCTCCCCCAGCAAGTGTTCCGCCACATAAAGCAGAACGCCGCAGCTTAGAAGTACTGCAGGTAGTACCGCGAGCCTTGGGCATTGCGGCAGATAAGGTCGTGGTGAAACAGCGTAAACAGCAAAAGGGCAGTGAGCAGTATCAAAAGCTAAGCCAAACTCACCACACCATGGTGGTGACTGAAGGACAGGCGAAACTTAAAGTAAATTTGTATGATTACTTAGATACCGGTTTATTTTTAGATCACCGTCCGCTGCGTTTAAGCTTTGCGAAATTAAAACCTGGCATGCGTTTTCTTAATTGTTTTTGTTATACGGGGACTGCAAGTGTGCAGGCGGCGCTGGCTGGCGCGCAGACGACGAATGTGGATTTATCCAATACCTATTTGCGATGGGCGGAAGAGAATTTTCGCTTAAACCATTTAGATTTATCGCGACATCAGTTTGTGCAATATGACTGTCGTGAATGGCTGCGTACTTCTCGCGATCGTTTTGATGTGATCTTTCTCGATCCGCCAAGTTTTTCTAATTCGAAGCGTATGAATGATACTTTGGATATCCAACGCGATCACGTTATGCTAGTGAACGAAGCGATGCGCTTATTAAACCCAGATGGAACCTTATATTTTTCAACTAATTTTCGTCAGTTTAAGCTGGATCCGCAGTTGATGGAAAAATATGCGGTGCAAGATATTAGTGCGCAAACGATTGATCAGGATTTTAAGCGAAATCATAAGATTCATTATTGTTTTAAAATTAGAATGCGGCAATTTGCGTAGCGGCTACTAGGTGGAGGTTGGGCCATGTGTTATAGACCATGGGCCCAACCTAAAATTCCTACAATTTATTTTCTTCAATAACCCCACCATAAATCTGCACCTGCAATGATTTCATATATCCTGCCATGAAAAAAAGTTCTGCAACCAGAAACAAAGGAGCAATCAAAAGTTGGGATAAATTATCCATAAACGCAGGTTTTCTGCCTTCGATGTAGTGACCATAAAGCTGTAGCCCCCAACCGGCAATAAAAGTAATGATAAACGCCCAAATACCCAAAGTTGTTGGGCCTTCGGCACTAAACCAATGTGCTATCCATAATAAAAACAACATAATTGGTGTAATGGCTAAAGCTAATTGCCAATTTAAGAGGAAATAGTAAACTAAGATGGCGATAGTCGCGAACCAGGCTAGGTTACTGGCGAATACCCCAGGAATGATAATTTGGATGAAACCTAATAAAATCATCAAAGAGAGAACAATCAGTGGCACCCCGGCAAAATGCGTATAACGAGTAGTGGCGTTTTGATGATAAGTTGCATAAAACTGTGCTTGTTCAACAAAAGATTTCATTTTTAAGTGTCCTAGTAGTAGTTTTACTCTTAAAAACATAGCACATAATCTTGAAAAGCACATTTCACTTTTCCGTCAAAATCAATTCATTTGAGCTCGAGTTAGCGAAATGTAAACAGACTCTAGCTAGTCAAAAGTATAAGTTCCTACCACGTAAAGCACATTACCATTGGTAGACGAGCCTGGAATATAAGCTGCTTTTAGGGATACTTTGTGGATAAAGAAGCCTGCCCAAGGAACCGCGCCGGGGAATGGAATATTATGCATTATATCTGGGCGCGAAGTGATCAGGACTGAATAGCCTAACCCCGCTTTAATGTTTTTGTTGAGAGAGGCCACAAATAAATGGGCATAGCCAATCACGGGCTCCACATTTTTATGAGAGTCAAGAAATGCAAAGGCATAAAGGCCGTGCCAATTGCCGCGTTCATCAAAAAAGCCTTTGCCTAATCCGCCGCCCCATGCCAATTCATTATATTTTTTCTCGCGTATGCGCTCGGGGCTATAAGTATAGCGGTTGTGCCATGCGTATCCAGAAATGTAAAGGTCAGTTTTACCTTCGGTCCAAATTTGGTGAAAGCGTAGGCAAACGGGCTTAAAGAATGTGAGCCAATGGCTGCAATTTTCTGTTTCTTCGGCAGAAAATGCATTTAGGGAAAACAGCATTAATACGCCGATAACTAACTTTCTCATTTAATTTTTAACCTATAACTAGGCTTTCAACTAGAATTAAAAGCATAGTTCTTAATGCAATGTGTAACGGTAAAATCATAAAACAGGGTGCATACTATCATGGACTTGTTTCGCAAAAAAGAGATTAGTAGCTCATTGGAGAGTGAATCGCATTTAAACAGGTGTTTGACGGCGTTTGATCTTATCTTTTTTGGGGTCGGGGCGATTATTGGTGCCGGGATTTTTATTTTAACCGGGGTTGTTGCCGCAACCAAAGCAGGGCCGGCAATTGTTTTTTCCTACGTGCTTGCGGGCGGGGCCAGCATTTTTTCCGCCTTGTCTTATGCGGAGTTGGCTGCAATGATTGGTGGCTGTGGAAGTGCTTATGGTTATGCTTATGCTGGTTTTGGTGAGTTAATTGCTTGGATTGTGGGCTGGGATTTGCTGTTGGAATATGCCATTTCGGTATCCGCAGTTTCTGTAGGCTGGGGAAGTTATGCAAATGACTTTTTAATGGCCATTAAAATTCATATTTCTCCTTTACTTTTGCAGGGACCTGTTTATGGGGGTATTTTAAATTTACCTCCCGTACTTATCATTGCCTGCTTAACTGCATTATTAATTGCAGGAGCAAAATCCAGTTCGCGAATGAACAATATTATTGTATCGGTTAAATTATTAGTAGTTCTTTTATTTATCATTATTGCGACAAGAGAGGTTCGTGTTGAAAATTGGTCACCTTTTCTGCCTTTTGGCTGGATTGGGGTAATTGACGGCGCGGCATTAATATTTTTTGCCTACATTGGCTTTGATGCAGTCTCTACTGCTGCGGAAGAGGCGATTAATCCACAACGCGACATGCCACGTGGCATCATTGGTTCTTTGGTGATTTGTACCGTTTTATACATTATTGTAGCAGGACTGCTTACAGGGATCGCTCCATACTCCACATTAAATGTAGCCTCTCCCATTAGTCATGCATTATTACACCTCGGCTACAAAATTGCTGCAGGGCTTATTAGTGTGGGAGCGATTGCAGGTTTGACTACCGTAATGTTGGTGTTATTTTATGGCTTAACCCGAGTTATTTTAGCAATGTCGCGTGATGGTTTATTACCAAAAGCGATTGCCCACACTGTAGGATCTCATCATACACCGGCACGTATTATTTTACTGTGCGGCTGTATCATGGCCATCTTATCAGCCTTTGTCCCCATTGATGTTTTAGCTGAGTTAGTGAACATTGGTACCTTATTTGCATTTATTATCGTTTGTATTGGTGTGTTGTATTTACGCTATAAGCGACCAGAGTTAGAACGACCGTTTAAAACCCCAGGTATGCCTTATGTGCCGATTTTAGGCGTATGTAGCTGCCTGTATTTAATAATCCATCTGCCTGGGGTGACCTTGATGCGGTTTATTATTTGGATGGCTATTGGCTTGGTTATTTATTTTATTTATAGCCATAAGAATAGTGTCTTAGCAAAGAATAGCCGCTCATCCTGAGTTCATTGCCCTGAAAATGTCAATACTTTTGGGGCAGACGCTATATTTTTTCATTTTTCGTTTATTTGACACCTAATCTTTCATTGAAAAAGCATCCAAAAGGGTACAAACTAGGGCCCTCTTTGGTTAAAGACGACAGGAGTTGGTAACGAAATGGAACAGTTACAATCAGTGCATGTTCAAGATAAGCTTAAAGCTAATGGCCGAGGCAATACGGATAAGACGTTGATTACCATTGGGAATGGGTGTCGATTGACGATAGCGTCGTCCCAGCTTTTGACGCAACAAACGACCTCAATCGCTTTATCATTACAGGCTGCTCAATCTGTTGATGCCGCATATCAATTTTTAAAGGTTCATGTTGACTCTCGCATACCTATTTACGGGGTCAATACCAATTTTGGTGATCAAGTTCGTTATATTGACGCAGCAATTAAAGAAACCGAAGCTATGGATTACCATAGTGAGATTAATGAGCGTCAAGAAAACATTATACGCTCCTTATCTTGTGGTTTAGGAACCATTGTGTCACCTCATATCGTGCGGGCAACCATGATGCTGCGTGCCCATTGTTTAGCTCAAGGTTATTCTGGGGTTCATCCTGAATTAATTAATACGCTTTTGGATTTTATTAATGCGGGAATTACACCCGTTGTACGTTGTTATGGTTCTATTGGTGCCAGCGGTGATCTCATTCCTTTGGCAATGATTGCTGCTGCATTAATCGGAGAGGAGGTTGCGGTAAGTTATCAGGGCAAAGTAATGATGGCTCCGGAGGCAATTCAACTAGCAGGGCTTAAGGCGTATAAACCGGTAATGCGTGATGGCTTAGCATTGATAAATGGCACCTCCTTTATGACGGCAATTGCCAGTTTAGCAATGTATGATTTACAACGTCTCTTCCCGCAAATGCTCGCAGCTATAGCGATGACTTTAGAAGCCTTACTGGTGATCAATAGTGCTTATCATCCCATGGTGCATCAATTAAAGCAGCAAGTAGGTGAGTGCGATATCAATCAATTTTTTATTGATTTTTGGCAAGGCAGCCAATTATTAACCGATTTAGATGAGTTGCGGGCAACCGACTGCTCGCATAAGCCAGTACAAGATTATTATTCAATTCGCTCCGTCCCCCAGGGTTTTGGCCCATTCCAGGAAAATCTGCAACGCGCCATTGTCTGGATTGAAAATGAAATGAATTCGGTCAATGACAATCCGGTTATTGATGTGACGGAACAAAATATCCACCATAGTGCCAATTTTATGGGGTTCTATGTGACCGATGCCTGTGATATTTTGAAAATGAATATGGCGCAAGCATCAACATGGATCCATGCCTTACTGGCAAATTTAGTCCATCCCCGTAAAAATCATGACTTACCGGTGAATTTGGTTCCTAATCCCAGTAAGCATAATGGTTTTCGTTCTATGCAACTTTTATCCGCAGCCTTAGCGGTACAAAATCGTAAATTAGCACAATCGCATCAAGCGTATACCTTACCGACCGAGGGAGATAATCAAGATGTGAATAGCTTGGGAACCCATGCGGCTTTGGATTTTCAGGAGTCAGTTGCTAACTTAGAGCGGCTTACAGCAATTTTATTCCTCGCTGCGAGCCAGGCGTTGGAGTTACGAGGCATTGAGAAAGCCAGCGAGAAAGCTCGATCTATTTATCAGGTAATTCGTCAATATTCGCCAACTATAGAACATTGTCGGCCTATGTCTGAGGAAATTGCAGTGATTATTAAGCTGTTAAAAGATGGAGTTATCTAATGCTGGTTTATATGTTTCCTGGGCAAGGTTCACAAAAACGGGGAATGGGCCAGGATTTATTCGAGCAATTTCCTGAATATACGACTCAAGCCGATGCGTTGTTGGGCTATTCCATACGATCTTTATGTTTGGAAGATGTACAGCAGCAGCTCAATAATACCCAATATACGCAACCGGCGCTTTATGTCGTTAATGCCTTTTCTTATTTAAAGGCATTAACCGACGGTCAGCCCAAGCCTGATTATGTCATCGGGCATAGTTTGGGTGAATATAATGCGTTATTTGCCGCTGGCGTTTTTGATTTTGTCACCGGTTTGGCTTTGGTTAAAAAGCGTGGAGAGTTAATGAGCCAAATGCAGGGCGGGGGGATGGCTGCTGTGGTTGGACTATCAAGCCAAGAATTGAGCGCCTTACTTGAAGAGCAAGGACTATCAGGGCTTAGGATCGCTAATTATAACTCTTATCAGCAAATGGTTATTTCAGGCCCTCAGGCGGATATTCAGCGGGCGCAACCACTGTTTGCAGGTAGGGATAAGGTTTCCTTTATTCCTCTGTCGGTGAGCGGTGCCTTTCATTCGTTTCACATGTTGAGTGCTCAACAGGCTTTCGCTGAGTTTGTACATGGTATCGAGTTTGCTACACCATGTATTCCGGTAATCGCTAATGTTGATGCTGCACCCTATCACCCAGCAGTAATTAAAAGTAATTTAATTCAACAAATAGCCCAACCGGTACTATGGACTAAAACAATTGAATATTTGCAGACTAAGCCTAATATTCACTTTCAGGAAATTGGCCCAGGAACAGTATTAAGTGGTTTGCTACGCCGTATTAACAATATGGCGTAGGACGTCATCCCAACGTGCAGCCTTTTTTCTATAAAATCGATCAATTGCCCATAACAATAACATTAGATACAATGACTTAGAACAATTTAATAAGGACGTTAATGTGCGCCAATTATCTCATTTATCCCTAGCCATTGCTTCACTGTGCAGTGTCTCTCAGGCTATAGCGTCTGACTTTAGTTTACCTTTTGTTAACTCAGCAGGATTAGGTGTTGCCTATGCGGATTGGGCTACTGCTGCAGATGATGCCAGTACGGCATACACGAATCCGGCTGGGATGGTGAAATTGCCACATCAACAGGTCGTTGTTAATGCATTAGGAATTACCGGAACTGCTAATTTTACCGGTAGCGCACGTACTCCCTCCTATTCATTTCCTGAACCAATCGTGCAGTCTGGCGTTGCTCATAGTGGAATTAATGCCTTCATGCCCTCCTTTTATTACACCGCCCCACTAAGCAAGCGGGTGAGTGCGGGTGTACATTTTACAACTCCATTTGGATTAGGCACGAATTATGGTTCCACTCCGGATGTCATCACGCGTTATGCCGCAACACGTTCACAGGTTGTTGGTATGGATATGGGGCCGAGCCTGGCAGTTAAGATTAACGAGCGTTTTGCGGTTGGTGCGGGTTTTGATGCGTTACGTTTGGCCTTTACTTTAAATAATAAATATGGCCCACCGCTGTCCTTTATGGGCGACTCTACCTTAAAAAATCATTTAACCGGCTGGGGTTATGGTTGGAATGCTGGCGCTTTGTTTGATGTGACTAGGCAAACCCGTGTTGGTTTTAGTTATAATTCGTTGATTTCTATTCACACTACCGGGCATAGTACGGTTTATGCACCTAATAATGGTCCTGCTCTATTTCGCACCTCGGCGCAAAAAACGGACGCAGCACTTCCTGCCCGCGCTCAGCTAAGTCTGCAGCACGATTTCACCTCACGCTGGACGGGGATGTTTACCGCATTTTATACCAATTGGAAAACCTTCAATAAAATCACCATGAAGCACACGCAGACTCCATTTGGGGTGCCCAGTTCTGTGACCATTCCTTTCAATTATCATAATTGTTTTGATTATTCCGTGGGGGCGACCTTTAAGGCAACAAATCAGTGGTTATTACGTGGTGGGCTGCAATTTATGAATACGCCGTCTAATAACCAAGACCGAGGGGTTGCTGATCCCATAGGCAGTGCTACTGTGGCTGCAGTTGGTGCACATTTCCAAGCTACGGAAATGCTAGGCTTTGACTTTGGTGTGGGGCATTCCTTCTTTAAGCAAATGCCGATTAATTTTGCTTCTCAATTGACGGCACTTAAAGGACATACAAACACCCAGACAACAGTAATCGGTGGTCAGATTAATTGGAGCATTGCTTAAAGGTTTAACTAAGAAAGGCAGGTTATTTTTTGAACTATAATTAAGTGTGGTCTTTATAGGATTCTAAAGAACTCAGGAGTAATTATCATGGATCTAAACAGTTTAATGAGTCAAAGTCCTAAGGTCATGAGGGTACTTGAAGCCATAAAAAATGATCCTGCCTTTATTAGATGATTTAAAAGCCAGTCCTCAAGAGGCATTGAGTAAGATAGGTGTTGAGCTCAATGAAGAAGAATTAACTATGGTACAACAACTAGAAGGTTTTGAAGAAGAAGCCGAAGGGATCTTCAATAAAATAAAAGGTTTATTTGGCTTTAAAGAGGCTAACTAAAATTATTCTAAGGCGACTGGTAATGATTTTTATTTAAGTTTTTCTTAGCCAAATAGGTACTATGAGGCGAATAGACGACCTATTACCGCGGTTTTAGCCCCTGTAATGCGTCAAGATTATTTGCCAAGAAAAATTTAAGTCAGTGCTATTAATTGGAATTAAATGTTCTTTTCTTCCCTCTCGCCTGAAAATGCAACCACGGCATTACGGCCTTTATTCTTGGCTGCATATAAGGCTTTATCTGCTAATTCGATAAGTCTTTCTGTATCCTCACTGTCGGTTGGGTACATGGCAATACCTATGGAAATACTTAGGGGGCCGATGGGTTGTGCGCCATATTTGAGGCGTATTTTCGTTACTGCAAGTCTTATTTGTTCAGCTCTTACTTTGGCGTCTTCTATATTTATGTTATGAAAGATGAGAACAAACTCTTCGCCACCATATCGGGAAGCCAAATCTCCAGTTTTCGTAGCATGCTCTAATAGGGAGCCAACTTCTTTTAATGCCATGTCTCCAGCATCATGGCCAAAGGTATCATTAATTTTTTTAAAGTGATCTAAATCAAGCATTAAGATGGCAAAAGAGCTCTTTTCACTTTTTGCTCGGAGTTTTTGTTTGAAAAGTCCATCTTCTAGAAAACGTCGGTTAAATAAGCCGGTTAATGGGTCACGTATGGATTGATGGCGTAGGTTATCCCGTAAGCGCACATTAGCCAATGCTAATGCAGTCAACTCAGCAAAGGCGGTGATAAGAAGCTGTTGATCTTGATTTAAGGTAAACGACTCTTTCGCGATTTCCATATACAGTAGGCCATAAATATCATTTTGTGCCATCAATGGTACGCACATGATGGTATGCATTCTCTCGTCTTCAGCATGGAAATGCTCACAAACTAATTCATGATGTGATTTAACAATTTTATGGGGGCGCCCAAGCCTGATTGCCCAGCATTGTTCTGGGTTAAAAATAGATTCCTGAGCGGTCGGAGTTCCCCAGCGGCCTGCCATTTCTAAGTAGTTTTTTGACGGATGCATCACATAGAGATAGCCGCTGCAAAAAGTGAGCAATTGTTGGGCATATTTGCCCATGATACTGCTTAATTCTTTCAATGAGTTGGTGGCAAGCATAATGTCGCTCATATCAATCATTAGGGTTATTTGTTCATTTTTTATTTCTAATTCTTTGATGCTGGCGGTTAGTTTTTTATAGGATTCTTCAAGCTCAGTATGTTCGCGTACGCGATTAGTAATGTCGCTCACATTATGGACTAAGCCATTGATTTCATTGCGTTCATTAATAATGGGACTAGAACTTAACTCAAAAATATTTTTTTTTCCCTCATGTTCAAACTCAAGAACCGTAATTTGTTTATCGTAACGTAGAGAGTTAAGCCAGGATTGAGTCAGGTTACGTTTGTTTTCCGGCACATTGACAAAAGCTTTTTCGAACGTCATTCCTTGGGTTAAAGAGCAATCAAATATTTTTTTGAATTGAGTTTGATACAGTTCATTAAAAATTTGCACTTGAGATCCTTTATCTAAAGCGGCAATACCATCACTAGTGCTTTCAAGAATTTGTTTTAAATAATTGCGTACATCACGGTTTTTGTACTCGATAATTTTGCGGTTAATTAACTCAAAGTTAGCCAGTATGAAGGGTATGATTAACAGCACCATGCTGAAAAGACTGCCATAAATGATGAAGAGTTCATTGGCATACACACCGTGCATTAAGGCTTCATTTCTAGTTTTCAACAAGACTTCTTCTATCGCTTTGATTTCTTCCCCTAAGCTTTTGATTTGCTCAGAAACTTCATTATTTTCATAAAAATTGGCTAAGCCTTGTGGGGTATTAAATTGAGCTTTGCTTTTCAGTTCAGCTAATTGCATGAGCACGGTTACGCGCTCTTCAGCTAATTTGGTAAATTGAAGTATGCGTTCATTTTGCTCTGAATTATCTCGGGTGAGGGTGTTGAGGTTGTTTAAATGATTATTCAAGGTGGGTTTGAATGTTTTTAAATCCTTTAAAAAATTGATGTTTTCGGTAATAAGGTAAGCTCGTTGAGCTGATTCCATTGCGGTTAAGGTATATAAGGCACTATCTACCTGTCCTATTACTTTATAAGTGTGAATAACCCAGCGATTGGTTTCGGTTAATGATCTGAGTTGCCAATAGGATTTACCGCCAATCATCACTAGAATTAATAAGGCGATAATAAATAAACTGTTTAATATGAATTTGTTTAACTTAATTGGCCTTATTTTCCAAAGAAAACTTTGGTTTCTTTGTTTGTTATCATGCCTATCCATTGCTGAGCCCACAAATTATGCGTCAAATTAAATTATAGCCGGATTTAATAAGTTTCTCGAGTATTATTAGGGAGTTGGTTTAGGGTGAGCCTGATTACATAGGGTCGGCTTTCCTAAAATCGGTAATATTGTGCAAAGTTATCGACAAGAAACGCTATTTCCTCTAAATTCCGTCTTTTGTTGATTAGTAGGTTCTAATGCCCGCATATCTGAATCATTTGAAAATTTGGTTTCCTAAAAAAGGAACCCATCCGCTTGGTGGCATCGTCAATGAACTCAGGCTAATTGAACAAAGCATGTCTTACCGAGAGCGTGGTGAGAAGCTCATTTTATTAACAGATTTTAGTAGTAATGCGGATAGGGATGTTCACTATGTGACTTCTTTTTGCAATAAATACGATATTGCCTTAATGACCACAGACTTTATCAAAGGGGAATTAGTCAATGGGAGTTGGAAGGATAAGAAAATACAACTGAAATTATTTGAGATGGCAATGTTAGAACTAACTCATCCTGCAGGTCATCCAGTGATTGCTTCAGATATTTTCAGACTATTATCACCCGTATTAACGTTGGGGGCCTATTCAGATCTTGATAAAAAGATTAACTATGGACCAGAACCAGCATCGATGAGTTCTCTCCCTGCTTTAGTTTTAAATCTAACCTTGGATACGACAGTGGCTCCTATGGAAATAGAGTACCTGAATACAGATTTTATCTATGCAAAGAATACGGAGCATGGTTTTCTGCTAAGTCATCGTAAAACGATTTATACCAACTACTTAAACATTGATTATATTGCTAATATTCCTTTGGATTATATTGTCTGCATTTTTGGAAAAACGGTCACTTTAGATGAAGCTGCCATCAATGATTATCGGCAATTTACGCAAAACTATTTTATCGCGAAGCCAGAAAGAACCGCGAATAACGTTTTAGATTTTAGACAGGCATTGAAAGCAGCCTTTCCTCAGCATTGTGAACAGTATTTTTATTTTTATGTTGTGGCTATTTCCGGCCCTGGTGCTCTTCTTGACACATTGAATAGTCAGGTTCTGAGGATGGTTAAAGAGATTGCTGGTTTTAGTGTTTCTAAAACGCCTATTCGTTTAATTAATGAAGCGTCCCAAGGGGCTAGTGACCTTTCATGGATGGAGGTAGGATGTGGGGTGCTTAGAGAGCAAGGAGATAAAGTAACTCAAGCGACGCAAACCCTACAACGGTTTTGGCGCAGTCATAAAAAAGAGCCTGCAGCAGAGGCGACAAGCTCTTATGCGCCATGTGGAATGCCTTAGGAAATGGCGGTTTGCTTTTATCCTAGTGATAGGTCCTCGTGAATGAGGCATAGGTAGGAGTATGAGTGAGCATATGCTACTTAAGCTCATTCAGGATGACATACCTATCCGTGACGCATATCAAAATTATTCTAATGGCAACTTACGAAAACTTATGGCCAGGCGATTCCAGCCATTAATAGCTATGATGGCCATCGTCAGATCGACTGCCTCTTGTTCATCAAAATGAGCACGCATTTCTTGGTACACTTCATCGGGTACATGCGTTTCTGATAATAAGGTCACTGCTTCTGCCCATGCTAGCGCTGCACGTTCACGCTCGGTAAAAAAAGGGGCTTCACGCCATACCACCACAGTGTTTAATCGTCTTTGTGACTCCCCTGCTTTAATCGCATCGGCGCAATGCATGTCGACACAGAAGGTACAGCCATTGATTTGTGAGACGCGTAGTTTGACCAGTTCGAGTAATAATTTATCCAAGTTGGAGCAGTTAACATATTTTTCAACACTCATCATTGCTTTGAGTGCTTCTGGGGATGTTTTATAAAAATCGATCCGTGTATTTGTCATTCTAAGCTCCATGTGATTAAGTAATACTCATTCTTATAAATGAACGAATTGCCGCGGCTTCTCCATTCGATGAGAGCAATTAAAAGCCCCGTAGCAAGGCATGGGGCTTACGTAATGATGTATATATGAGCGCATTGTAAGTAACCCAGTTACGTCGATTAAGAAACCAATACGACAATTTTGCCGATTTGCTCATTAGACTCCATGTATTGATGGGCTTCGACAATCTGCTCTAATTTAAATGTCTGGGCAATTTTCGGCTTAAGGACCTTATTTTTCAGATGCTCAGAAACATAATGTACGCCTTGGGCCAGGAGATGTGGCGTGCTTGTTAGTTCAAACAAGGTATAACCACGGATAGAGAAGCCTTTTGCTAAAGCATCGAATAAGGGATAGGGTGTGGGCTCATTGGATAAGACCCCGTACTCAAAGATTATCCCTTGATTTGCTACAGCTGCGGCAAGTTTTTCAATTCCTGGTCCGCCAATGGGGTCGAAAACAATACGAGCGCCTTTGCCTTGGGTAATTTCGTGTACGCGTGTCGGCAAATCTTCAATATCCGTGACAATGACATGATCTGCGCCGAGTGCTTTTAAAGCGGACTCTTTCTTCGCTGTACGTGTGGTTGCAATGCTAATCGCCCCTTGTGCCTTGGCAATTTCAATCGCGGCTACTCCTACGCTACTGCTGGCAGCTGTAATGAGGACATAGTCTCCTTTGCTGAGTTTGCCATAATGGACTAGCGCGCCATAGGCAGTTAAGTATTGCATCCAAATAGCAGTTCCTTCCGCAAAAGAAAGCTCTTCAGGGTATGCGGCAAGAGCGTATGCGGGCACAATAGCTACATCACCATAAACCCCATATCTGCTCATATTAAAACAGGGAATAGTACTGAATTTTTTACCAAGCAATTCCGAGTCTACCCCCATACCTACTGCTTCAACAATTCCAGAGGCTTCATAACCTATTTTGGAGGGGAGCTGTGGGTCCACTAAATACTGCCCTTTGCGAAACATGACTTCTGCTCGATTTAAACCAATGGCATGTACTCTTAAACGTACCTCTCCAGGAGCGGGATTGGGCAAGGGCTGCTCTTCAATTTTTAATACCTCAGCGTTTCCCGTTTCATGAAAGCGAACAACTTTAGCCATTTCCGTCATAATTTTTCCTTATTATTTATAGGCGCTGCTAAACAGTCCCTAGTTCATACGCTACTTCATTAAAATGACATAATGCTTCAGTAATTTTGTGTATAACCTGCGTTCTTATTTCTTTTTCTCTGATGAACAGATGGCCACTATTAAATGACTTAAATTCACAGCCTAACAGCGAATGTGTACTCCAGCCTTGATGGTCTTCGGGACTCACCCAGGTATCCTGTTGCCCTAAAAATACTGTAGTCGCTAACTGCAATGGTGGCTCAGGAATATAAGTATAGCTCTTTACAATATTCATATCTCCGACAAAAATGGGCAGTAAAACTTGAATGATGCTCTTATTCATTCGTTCATCACTGTAATCAACGATGCCATTATCTCTAAACACCATGGCTAAAGTACTTAATTGGTGCTCATCCAATTGTCCTAAGCGCTCCTGATCTAAATCAAATAAGTTCACCTGCATTTGCTTTAAGGTATGTAGTAGGTTATCCAGGCTCTTGGAGGGGAGGCGCGGATCGGGGTAGGCTGAGGCAAAAAGATGTACTGGCAGGTCTAGATGATGGCGGCGTAAATAGCGAGTGAGTTCAAAGCTGATAAGTGAGCCAAAGCTATGGCCAAAAAAGGCGAAAGGTAAATCAAAATAAGGGCGTAACTCGGTGGCCAGTAACGGAATCAGCGTATCAATATTGGTAATGGGGGACTCTCTCATCCGATTTTCCCTGCCCGGTAATTGAATTGGGCAAACCTCAATAAAGTCTGGGAATTCTTGTTGCCACTCGCGATAAATAGAAGCACCTCCACCTCCATAAGGAAAGCAAAATAGCCGTAGTTTCGCCTCCGGTTTTATTTTGCGACTGGCGAGCCAAAGGCTATTGTTCTTGGCCGCTGCCGGGGCTGTTTGGGGTTTGATGTTTTTATCCACTAATATTTGTTCCACTATTTCTTGAATGGAGGGGCCCTGCATAATGAAGGGTAGTGAATAATTAAGGCCCAAGTTTGCTTCAATAACCCGAATTACAGCTAAAGCCATCAATGAGTCCATGCCTAAATCATGCAATGAGAGGTGTATATTTACATCAGAAACTGGCATTGCGAAAATAATGGCGAATTGTTCCGTTAAATACTCAATAAGTTGCGTTTTGCATTCCGTAAAGGGCCGCGATGCATCCCATTGAAATTGGGCTTGAATGTGCATCATCTTGTCGATTTGCATGGTGTCATTTAGCTGGGTCATGCATAAATTGGCGCATTTCATCAGCACTTGATATTGTTCATCTAATAAATACCAGTCACCAATAATGGTTTTGCCTTCCGGGGGTAATTCTTTTAAGACGGTATAAATATACTTTGGTGTCGCATGGCGATGAATTGTAATTTGTCCTATCTGTGATGCAATGTAAGGCTTCATCAGCTGTTGTGGTAAGAGTAAAAAGAGGGTTTGAATACAGGCATCAATAATTCCAGGATGCATCTGCAGCATAAATTGCCCACTGCGATCCGTGATTTTAGGGGCACGTAATTCACTCAAGAGTTTCCTGTCTTTTGTCCAGAACTGCTCCGTCCACCGAATGCTGTCGCCTGCAGGCATACCCATATTGATAATGCGTTGGTAAAAAGACTCAGCAGTGCCGTGGTACTGATGGGGTAACTCTTGGTCTTTTAGAGCCTGGGCTGATGATTCTGGTTGTAGGCTCAGGATGCCAAGGGCATTTTTTATCCAATTCTTTTGGTTATCACTACTATAAAAACTAAAGGCTATGGGTTGGTTATTGCGGGTCGATTCAATAATAAGCTGAACCCATACGGTTTTTCCGGCGAGCACTAATAATGGAGATGAAAAACTTAACTCTTGAATGTTTAATTGTGCTTGGGGGGCAAGTTGCTTGGCCGCATAGGCCAGCATTTCCAAGTAATAGCCAGCATGTAAGACATAAAACGAATCTTGGATTTCGGGTAGGGCTTGATGATCGAAGACAAATTCAAATTGCTGTAATGATAAGGGGGAGGCGAGCATTTTGCCCCGCAAGGGATAGCTTACTACCGCTTCATGTTTATCCCCCGGCCCTAGGCGTGGCCAATATTTTTTATGCTGCCAGGGATATAAAGGCAAATCTATTGCTGCATAAGAACGCGGTTCTTCATATTTTTTCCAATCGATGCTTGCTTGACTCACATAGCTAATTGCTAAATTTGTTACATCTGAAAATTCGCTGATTTTCGCTGCATTATTATTCTTTTTTGCTTCAAAGTTAATAAAAACACCCTCAATGGCTTGCTGCGGATTGGCGCTCAAGGTGGTTAGTTTATGCGATAAATCGGCAATGGAGTTGCTAATAATAGCCAGCCGCAGCGGATAGTGGCTGCGGCGTAAATGTAAGTTATAGCAAAGCTGGCCTAAGTTGATGCCGGAATTGTTTTTTAAGTAGATTTGCCATAAGCTAATTAAATCTTTTAATGCGCCGGCATCTTTTGCCGACAGGGTAAATAATTCAGGGTGGCCACTGATTCCGGGAGCTGGTACAAATTGTTCACTTAACGACAATTCATGCAACACGATATGGGCGTTGGCCCCACCAAAACCAAAGCCGCTCACTCCGGCAACCGCAACCTCCCCATAGCGTGGTAATGGTTCAGGTTTTTGCGGAATGGATAAATGATATTTAGCAAAGGGGATATGAGGATTGGCTTGCTGAAAATTGAGATGGGGAGGTATGACCCCATTTTTTAAGATTAACGCAGTTTTGATCATACTGATAATTCCCGCTGCAGGTTCTAAATGTCCCACATTGGTTTTCACCGAGCTAATCCAACAAGGTTTTTGTTCTTCACGTCTTTTGCCGATGACTTCACCTAGAGCTTGTGCCTCGATGGGGTCGCCAAGAAAGGTGCCGGTACCATGGCATTCGATGTAAGAAATATGCGCTGGATCCGTTTGCGCATGGCGATAGGCATCACGTAGTAATTGTTCTTGCTGTAAGCCATTGGGCGCTGTAAGCCCATTAGTTTTCCCATCTTGGTTCACGGCACTGCCGGTAATGACCGCATAGATTTTATCTTTATCCTGCAAGGCGCGTGACAGTGGCTTTAACACAATAGCCCCCGCTCCTTCTCCTTGGACATAGCCATCCGCTTGCGCATCGAAGGTGTGGCATTGTCCCGTGGGGGACAGCATGGTAGCTTTCGCTAATATTGCATGAATCGAGGGTAGCAGATTAATATTAACGGCACTTACCAAGGCTTGATCACAAAGTTTGGCTTGCAAGTTTAAGCAGGCTAATTGTACAGCAATAAGGGATGATGAGCAGGCAGTATCTAAAACCATACTAGGCCCATGTAAATCTAAAATGTAGGAAATGCGATTAGCTCCCATACTGATGGCACTTCCCGTGGGAATCAGTAAGGCATCCATGTCGGAGTCGAGCTGTTGTAAATGGCTAAACTGGCTTGCATACAAGCTGGAAAAAACGCCAGTATTCGAACCGGTTAAGTTATCCAGCGTTAATCCGGCATCTTCCAGCGATTCATAGGCTACTTCTAAGAGCAGGCGTTGCTGGGGGTCCATACGCAATGCCTCACGAGGGCTAATGCCAAAAAAATAGGCATCAAAGGCATCGATATCCGCTAAATAACCGCCCCAATACGCTAAGTTGGGATTGCGTTGAGTTTTTTCCTGTGTTTCTTTGAGTAGTTCCCAACGCTCTTCTGGAATGGGGGTAATAATGTTTTTACCTAGCTTTAATAAATCCCAAAACTCCTGAAGATTACGTGCTTGTGGCAGGCGGCAACTCATGCCAATAATGGCGATCGGATCAAATAACTTTTCCTGCTGCTCTTGCAGTTTCTTTTTCAGTTTTTTGATCATCAGCAGAGCATTTTTTAAGGTCGTCGTATCAGTCATAAGCCAACTCCAGTTCTTTTAATTCCGCTTCAAGAAGTTCATTCAATTGGGCATAATCCAGCTGATCCAGATTTAACTCTTCTTCTTTTGTTAACGGGGGCGGTGTTGGTAAGATCTCAATCTGTACCCGTTGTAGGATGTACTCAGTTAATTGCTTCAGCGTGGGGTAGCGATATAAATCCATCGGTGATACCACATCCGGAAAGTGAGTACCTAATTTTTCGGTGTAATTAATGCCGGTAATGGAGTCCATGCCATACTGTTCAAAAGGTATTTCCGCATCGATTTCATTCTGTTCTAAGGCTAGAACATTGGCAAAGAGCTGCAGAACCAAGGTTGTGATTTGTTCGGGGTTGAGCTTAGAAATCACCGCTGTGTGGTTGTTTGGTGCATATTCGGCTGCAAAATGCGCAAAAAAGTCCAACTGTTTCGCGGTCGCATTCACTTGGAAAAACTTTTTCCACTGCATCTTACATACGGTAATTTCCCCGGGGTTACTGCGTAGCAGCGCATCCAAAATGCTCCGGCCATCTTTAATACTTAAGGACGCCATGCCCACGGCATCTAAAAAGGCATCATGATTATGGCGATGGCTCATGCCCTTTTCTGACCAGGCGACCCAGTTAATACTTAAGGCGGGTAATTGCTGACTGCGGCGGTAGAGCGCCAGGCCGCTGAGAAACTCATTGGCAACGGCATAGGCACTAAGCCCAGCCATCCCAAAATGAGGTACGGCGGCAATCGAGGAAAATAACACAAAGCTGGATAAGGGGACCTGCATGAAGAGCTCATGTAAAACCAGAGCACCTTGGACCTTAACCTTGAGTACGTCACGCCACAGGCTTTCCTCCATCTCGGCAATTGGTACATTATCAGTAGTGACTCCGGCTAAATGAAACACGCCATCAATCTGCTGCTGCCAAGCTTTTTCCGTTTCTTGGATAAGCTGGTACATCTTTTCTTGATCAGCCACATCGACAGCAGCATATTTAACCTGGACGCCCTTGGCTGCTAATTGCTGCAGCAAGGTATTTTTTTCGATAGTTTGCGCTGATAGCTCGGTTGCCCCAGTTAGTAAGACAAAGCGCGTGCCCTGGGCCACGACATAGTCGGCTACTTCATAACCGAGGGCTCCCAGTCCCCCGGTAATTAAGGCAGCGACAGGCGGAGTCCATGCTGGCAGATTAGCCGGCAATGATTCTGTGGTAAAACGAATGCTATAACGCTCCTGATCGCGATAGGCAATATGATTTTGGTGGGCTTGGAGTACACCCAGTTCCTGAATTAGGTTTTGCGCATTTTGGCGTAGGCTGGCTTTGGCATCTAGGTCTAAAAGGAGCACCTGATAATTTGCTTGTTCGGCGGCAAAAATACGGGTCATGGACCAGAGCGGATGCTGCCACATGTCGACGCAGTCAGAATTACTTACCTGTTGCGCTTCTTGAGATACTAGGCTAAACAATAATTGCACGGGCCAAGTGTGCTGAATCAGCGCTTTAAATAAATAGAATAAGGCCAAAGTCGGATCGGCTGAGGCACGACTATTTAAATAAATAATTCCTTGTAATTGCTGGGCATGTTCTTGATGAATGGCAGCAAATAGGAGCTCGTAATCTGTTTTTTGTTCTGGGTTAATGTAATACACTTGTTCGCTGAGTTTGCTATATTGTTCACCGGAAAAACAATAAATACATGCATTAGCCCCCAGTCCTTCTTGTAAGAGCAAACCTAATTCTTGATCACTAAAGATTAACCATTTCCCAGCAGAAATCTTGCTATCTTTTGTACTTGCAAGAGGAGTATTTTCCCAACGGGTGGCGTAGAGCCACTCTTGCGCATCTAACGAAGTCGGTGCTGCAATTACTGGTATTGGCCCTGTAACGGGAAGAGGAGTTACAGGCGCAATAGCCGGCTTCTCTACCTCACGGGTAGGAATCCAGCAACGACGCTTGGTAAAGGGGTAGGTTGGTAAAGAAACAATTTGTCGGCATTCTTGGGCATAGAGCTGTTGCCAATCGATTTTAACGCCTGCAACCCAATGTTGTGCTAATTCAGCATGGCGCCCCCCTTGAATTAAGGTAGCTAAATCAGCCGGTGGCATGCTATTGGCGGCTTGCAGATTGATCCACATATTGGGAGCCCTTTGTGGATAATGAGCCAGGGTGGTGAGCAACTCGGCTTTGGTCGCGGCAATAATCGCTAATCGTGCGGTCATTGCTTCACGGCCTACTTGTAAGGTGTAGCACGCATTTTGTAGCCAAGCTGGTACATCGGTATGCGGGTTATTTTGCAAATACTGGTACATTTGTTGTACGCGGGCGCTGAGCCGATCTTCATTCAATGCCGAGAGTACGAAGAGGTAGGGTCCAGTATTGGTAGTCATTGGCTGAGTGTTCGCTTGGTATTCCTCAACAATCATATGCACATTGGCTCCCCCCGCACCAAAGGAGCTTAATCCGGCCCGACGTGCCATATTATTCTCGGGTATCCAGTCTTTAAGCTCCCGTTGCACATAGAAGGGTGAATTTTGGAAATCGATAAAGGGATTTAATTGCTCTGCATGCAGGCTGGGCGCAAGTTGTTGATGGCGCATTTGCAATAATACTTTCGCTAATTGGGAAATTCCTGCTGCCGACTCCAAGTGACCGATATTCGATTTAACTGAACCAATAGCGCAATATTGCGTATCTTGGCTAAAGGTTTCAAAGGCTTCTTGTAAGCCGCGAATCTCGATTGGGTCGCCTAAGGAGGTTCCTGTTCCATGCGCCTCAATATAGGAGATGCTGCGAGGATTAATATTGGCTGTCTTTAGGGCTTGCAGAATCACCGCTGCCTGGGCATTGGGGTTGGGTACCGTATAGCCACTAGTTTTGCCCCCATGATTCATGCTGCTGCCTTTAATGACGCCATAAATTGTATCATTATCCGCGATGGCTGCATCCAATGGTTTTAGTAAGACCGAACCTACTCCTTCTGAAGGCACATAGCCGGTGCCTCCTTCAGCAAAACTGGTACAGCGCCCTTGTTCGGACATAAAATTGAAGCTGCCTAAGAAATGATATTTGCTTGGGTGTAAGGACAGATTTACTCCCCCGGCTATGGCCATGGCACATTCACCACGGAGTATGCTTTCGCAGGCTAAATGAATGGCGGCAAGTGATGAGGAGCAAGCCGTATCCACCACAAAACTCGGGCCGTTGATATCCAGGAAATAGGAAATACGATTGGCAATCGAGAAGGATTGAATATCTAAAGGAACCTGATTGCCCTTTTGCCATTCTTCGGCAATAAATAAAGGATAGAAATTGTAGGTAACCCCAGCAAAGACGCCCACCGCATTGTTGGTGCGGTGCTTTAATTTTTCCCGGGTATAACCGGCATCCTCTAAGGTGGACCAAACGGATTGCATGAATAAACGTTCTTGTGGATCCATTAGCCCGGCATCACGGGGAGAAATATTAAAAAAGAGGGGGTCAAATTTGTCGACATCGGGGATGAATCCTCCATGAGGGAGGTATTGTTCTTTACCACCAATCAGTACAGGATGTTGTTTATAATCCCAACGATCATTGGGTACTTCACCCACGCAATCGCGTCCGGAACTTAAATTCTGCCAAAACTCATCCATGGTGTTTGCCATGGGGAAGGTACCGCTTAAACCAATAATGGCAATGTCGCGGGAGCTGGGTGTTGGCGCTTCCGGCTCACTTATCGTTTCCTGAGCAATGGGCACTGCCGGGATTTCTAAATTAATTGCGGAGGTTTCGTGGGCGCCTAAGGCAATTAATTGTTCGCGGTGTTTTTTTACAAAATAAGCCGTTAAATCCTTAAGGCGATTGCGCTCATACAGTAGGGTTTTGGGCAGGGTGCCAAAGTCTTTTTCCAAGCGGTTGGTAATTTCCAAACCAATAAGGGAATCTACTCCATAAACTTCATAGGTTTCATTGGCATCGATGAGTTCTGGATTGGTACGAAGTTTTTCCGCAAAGATTTGTTTTAAGTAGCTCAGTGTCCAGCTGTTCAAATCGTTAGCGGTCAAATTATTTAGCGTCAGAGGCAGAGTTTTGCTGACTATTGTTGCAGGCTGCAACTCTAAATCATACCAATAGCGTTGTTTGACAAAAGGATATGCGGGTAAGGAGGCAATACGTTGTTTGGGCTCTTCGGCATAGAGAAGAGACCAATCAATAGGGTAATGCTTCGTATATAAGTCCGCTAAAATAAATAGCTTCTGGCGATACTGGCTTGTATCTGTTCCTTGTTGCAAGGCATTGAGGGTGGCTTGATAAACCTCATGTAAGACCGGGCCCTGCATGGAGTAGGTTTGCCCTTCATTTAACAGACAAAATTCGGGAGTTTCATCATTGCTTAAGCTGTTTAGAGCGGCTAATAGCTCTTCCACGGAAGCCACGACCAAGGCACAACGATGCAAGAAATGTGCTTTACCGACATTGAGGGTAAAGCTTAGGGAACTTAAGGATACTGGGTTTTGCTGTTGTTCCAGCCAGTGTTTTAACGCTTTGATCTTGTGCTGTAAGCTTGGCGCTTGTTTTGCTGAGAGGGTTAGTAAGTAATAAGGTTTTACTTGCTGGAGCTCTATCGGCTGCTGATGCGGACGGCCTTCTTCCAACACCATATGAGCATTGGTGCCACCAAAACCAAAAGAGCTAATTCCCGCGCGTAGTGGTATTTCCTGACCCGCATTGTTTTGGCGACGTGCCCAGCGTTGTGGTTTTTGAGCAATATAGAATGGGCTATCTGCCAAATTAATAAAAGGATTTAATTCATGTAAGTGTAAGAGACCGGGTAATTGCTCATGGGTCATTGCCAGGATTAATTTCATCAAGCCTGCAATTCCTGAAGCGGGTTCCAAATGGCCAATATTCGTTTTCACCGAGCCAAGACCAATGCTGGCCGATTTAGCTTGCTGGCCTAGCAAGCTTGCGAAGGCTAGTTTGAGTCCTTCAATCTCTGTCGGGTCGCCCAAGGCGGTACCGGTGCCATGGGTTTCAATGTAGCTGATGGTTTCGGGACTTATATTGGCTTGGGTGTAGGCATTGATCAGTAATTCACTTTGCGCTTTAGCATTTGGTGCGGTTAGGGATTGTGCTTTGCCGCCATGATTTACCGCCGAAGCCTTGATTACTGCATAAATATGATCCCTATCGCGTCGTGCTTGTGCTAAGGGTTTAAGTAAAATACTGCCAACCCCTTCACCTTTGACATAACCATTGGCTGATTTATCAAAGGTCTTACAACGACCATCGGCAGAAAGTGCCCCCAGTTGACTCGTTACAATCAGGGTATCGGGGTTGAGCATTAAACTCACACCACCTGCAATGGCAACCTCGCATTCGCCATAACGAATGGCTTGTACGGCACGATGAATGGCTACTAGCGAGCTAGAGCAAGCAGTATCCACCGCTTCACTAGGACCTTGGAAATTAAAGAAGTAGGAAACCCGATTAGCCAACATGCTGTGCGAATTTCCGGTGGCAATAAAGCCGTGGAAGTCTTTTTGTTGTTTGGCAATTAGGGTTTGATATTCGCTAAACTCGACTCCAGCAAAAACCCCAACTTTAGCTGAGCTCAGCTCTAGTGGGTTGTAGCCGGCATCTTCGATGCTTTTCCACACGCTTTCTAAAAAGAGGCGATGTTGTGGATCCATCAGGTTTGCTTCACGTGTGGAAAGGTTAAAGAAGGCGGCATCAAATTGATCCATATCCTTGATAAAGCCACCCCATTTGGAATTACTTTTATTCGGATGTTGGGTGCTATCCCCATAATGAGTGCGCCAATCCCAGCGCTCCAGGGGTACTTCCGTGACTAGGTCGTGACCATCGAGCAAATGCTGCCAAAAGCTGGTTAAATCTTCGGATTGCGGGAAGATACCATGAATACCAATAATGGCGATATCAGGACTGGTGTCAGACTTGATGTGCCGCACTTTAGGCGTATAGGTCTTACTGGGTAAGGGCGCGATGTTGTGATGCGCTTGCATAGTCGTCTCGGGAAATTGCGCCATAATGTATTGGCCAATTTCCAGAATGCTGCTGTGAGTGTAGAAAACTGCAGGGGTAAATTCAGCCTTATAGTGCTCAGCAATGCGTTTGGCTAATTCAATAAAGTGTACCGAATCCATGCCATATTCACCCAGACTTTTTTCTGCCACTAGGCGTTGGGGTGCAATGCTTAATAGCTGTGAGACCTGTCGTATTAAAAAAGCACTTACTTTCTCATTTGAGGTTTCTGAAGAAAGGACTGCCTGAGGTTGTAGCGGTACAGGGAAGTGTTCCGCATCGTTATACCAATAACGTTCTTTAGCAAAAGGATAGGTAGGTAATGCGATTTTTTGCCGTGCTTCATGCGCATGCACTTGCTGCCAATCGAGAGCATAGCCGTCAACGTAAAATTTGGCTAAGGCGAGTAAGTTGTCTTCATACTGTTGTCCTGAGGCTAATTGCTGCATCAGTAGGGGGATTAAGGTATTGCCGATTACTTCTTGCCCTGTTTTCGATTTGCCCTGCAATTGCATGAATAAATGAGTGGGCAGAGTTGGTGCATCTACTTGTTGAAGCAATAGGATGGCTTCGTTAACCGAGCTAGCCACTAAAGCGCAGCGGTAATCAAAATGGCTTCTACCGGCATTTAAGGTATAGCTAATCTGCTGCAGATTGACTGCAGGATTGCGTTCTAACCAGTGGCAGAGGTCGCTGGCACGTTGTTTTAAGGCTGCTTTTGTTTTTGCAGACAGGGTTAACAAATAGTGTGATTTGGCTTTGGATGCAGATGGGGCTTGGCTGGGTGCTTCAGCAAGAATTAAATGAGCATTGGCACCCCCGGCACCAAAAGAGCTAATCCCTGCGATGCGCGGCCCTTGTGATGAAGCAGGCCACTCGCTTAAACTTTGCTGTACGGTAAATGGGGTGCTTGACCAGTCAATATTACTATTTAAGGTTTCCGATAAAATTGAAGGCACTAGACGTTGATGCTGTAATTGCAGTACCACTTTAGCAAGCGCGGCAATACCTGCAGCTGCTTCGCAGTGACCTATGTTCGCCTTTACCGAGCCAAGAGCATATTTGCTGTCCTCATCGTGTTTAAAGACTTTATTTAATCCTGCAATTTCAATGGGATCACCTAAGGAGGTTCCAGTACCATGTGCTTCCACATAGCTAACCATAGAGGGGTGAATATTGGCTTGCTGATAGGTTGCTGCAATCAATTCTGCCTGGGCATTTGGATTAGGCACGGTGTAGCCATTGGTTTTGCCACCATGATTAAGTTGGCTGCCTTTAATTACTGCATAAATGGCATCACCATCTTCCAGGGCCAGGGATAGCGGCTTTAATAAAACAGCTCCCACGGCCTCACCCGGAACATAACCATCACCACCTTCACCAAAGCTACGGCAATGCCCATCACTGGCTAAAAATTTTCCATGACTTAATAATAAATATTTGTTGGGATGTAGGGATAGATTTACTCCACCAGCAAGAGCTAATTGGCACTCGCCTTCGCGTAGGCTTTGGCAGGCTAAATGAATGGCGGTAAGCGATGAGGAGCACATGGTATCTAAGGCGATGCTGGGACCATGAAAATCAAAGAAGTAGGAGACGCGATTGGCAATTGAGGCGAATACCGAATTTGTGGGCACAAATTGCGGTGTTTCTTGATATTCAGTGGCGAATAATTGATATTCCCCATACATGACGCCCACATAGACGCCCACGTTCCTCCCAGCCAATTGCTCGCGCGCATAGCCTGCATCCTCGATGGTTTTCCAGGCTGTTTCTAAGAACAGGCGCTCTTGGGGATCCATGAGTGCTGCTTCGCGAGGCGAAATATTAAAAAATAAAGGATCGAATTTATCGACATCACTTAAAAAACCACCCCATTTACTGTAGGTCTTAGCCTGCGTGTCTTTATCCGCATCAAAATAATTCAATAAATCCCAGCGTTCGCTGGGAATTTCCGTAATGCAATCTTTTCCTGTTTGTAAATTCTCCCAGAACTCTGCCAAGTTCTGTGCTTGGGGAAAACGGCCGCTTATGCCAATAATGGCAATATCATCTTTGCCAATCGAGGAGGCTGCTTTTTTGCTGCTCGCAAGCTGCAGGCGTTTCGTAGATATTGCTAAAGAAGAGGTTGGTGTCTTCTCTGGGGTTAGGGGGCTTGTTGTATTAAGGCGCTGTGCTAATTGTTGTGCATGATGCTTAACAAAATAATCGGTTAAGGCGGCTAGGTTTTGGTATTCAAAGAATAAGGTTTTCGGTAGGGCGCTAAATTCGCGCTCTAAGCGTTGATTCAATTGAATAATCATCAAGGAATCAATCCCATAATGTTCAAAAGCCAAGTCTTTATCTAATTGCTCTGGGGTTAGTTTTAAGGTTTCTGCAATTAAGGTTTTTAATAAAACTGCGGCCTGTGTATGCAGCTCTGGGCTGGTAATGGCCGTGGGCTTCGCGTTCGCTTTTGCGATGTGGGCATGACTTTCTAATGCTTGTCTTAATTGGTGTTGATATCCAGGTAATACGATGCATTGGGTATCTGCATGCTCTAAGGCATGCACAAAGGCGGCTAAACCTTGCATAGTGCTAAGGCTGATTATTCCCAAACTGCGTTGCAATTCCTGCAGGTATTCGGGAGCGAGGGTCATCCCACCTTCCTCCCAGAAGGGCCAATTGATGGTCAGCGTAAGTCCAGAACAATGTCCGTGGCTTCTTTGCTGCTCGCGTTCATGGGCAAATTCATCAAGGAAGCAATTTGCATAGGCATAATCACTTTGCCCCGCATTACCAAAGATGGAGGCGACGGAGGAAAATACGGCAAAAAAGTCTAAAGGCTCTTTGCTGGTGGCCGCATGCAAATAGCATACGCCTTGTACTTTGGGCGCTAGAACCGCAGCCATTTCTTCCGTGGTTTTTTGACTAATAAAGCCATCCTGTGTGATGCCGGCGGCATGAATAATGCCATTAAGGGTGCCAAAATGCTGCTTTGCTTGGCGAATCAGTGCTTGTGCCTCATCAGCACGTGAGACATCTGCTTGCACATAGAGTACGGAGGCACCCTGTTGTTCTAATTCGGCAATTTGCTTTAATTGAGCATTTGCTAGGGAGGAGCGCCCACTTAACACTAATTTTGCTTGATGATGGATAGCCAAATGTTGCGCTACTAAATGGCCCAGTCCCCCCATACCACCCGTAATTAAATACACACCAGCTTGTTTTATTCGCGTTGTAGGTATTGCCTTTGCCATAGGCAGGGGCATATAGGAATTGATGTAACGGCGATTTTGCTGATCATAACGTACTTGAATTGCATCTTGCTCCAGCTCCTGGGCAAGCATGTGTAAATCATGCATCTCAATGATTCGGCAAGCAATACGGGGTTGCTCCAAATGCAGGCTTTTGGCTAAGCCTGCTAAGGCGCGCGCAAAAATAGAGCCTCCCTTACTGATACACAGAATTTGTACCTGATGTTCGGGTTTTAATTTGATTACTTCTGCGACTAAAGAATGCAGCAAATAGTAGGTTTGTGCCAAATGTTTTTGGATCATCATGGCGATGGGCAAGTTTGCTTCATCATGTTCTTCCAGGGCCAACAGAATGTATTCAGGTAGGGGCTCTGCATTCCCTTTAATTTTGGATACATGGTAATTTTCAATAAGTTGCGTGCTGGCCTGTGTAAATTGCATTTGGATGGAATTGATGGTCGCTGGATTACTGCCCAAAATAAGAATGGACTTAGCTGCCGTAGTTGCAACAGGCGTCAATGGTGCTTCCTGCCATATGGGTTGATAATAGCTTAGCGTAGTTTCGGGTTTTATTGTATCCAGGGCGCAGAGTGTAAAGCCGGTGATTAACAATAATAAAACTCCCTCGCGGTCGGTGACCTGCAAATCAAAACTGGGGAATTGTTCTTCATGTGCCTCCGAGACTAACTGAGCATAGACATAACAGGTTTCTGGTAAGTTGGCATAAATATCCATTTGTTCGAGCGCAAAAGGCAAATATAAGGTATGGCGATTTTTCAGTAGTGCCTGAGTGCTGTGGAAGATGCCATCGAATAGGCTGGGGTATAAGCCCAATTCGGCAGTTTTTGCGTTGGGCAATGATAACTTGGCAAGTAAATGAGCCTCATCATGATGCAATGATTGTATCACTTGAAACTCAGGGCCATAGACTAAACCGGACTGTTTAAAGTAGGTGTAAATTTCTTCTGTACTTTGTTGTTTTGGTAAAGTGAGTAGCCGCTGCTGGAGGTCCAAAGAGGAAGCGATGGGCTGTGGTTTTTCTGTCTGATAGTGAATTTGCCCGCTGACGTATTCCTGAGTTTTTTCAGGATTGCTCAGCATAAAGGAAATTCCTTCTGCTTCCGGGGTTAAATGTATTTGTAGTGATTGTGCCAAATCAGCTGCTTTAATGGTTTTTTTCCAGAAAATTTGGCTTAAACTGGTTACTACTCCTTGATTAATTAAGAGCAGGTCGGCAGCAACGCGTGCCATCTCCAAACAGACTACACCCGGTAGTACCGACTCGTTATGTACTTGGTGATCACTTAGGTAAAATTCATTACCGGTAAATTGCTTACTAAATGCGGGTGCGTTTAAAGTAGAAATATTTTCATCAATGAGCGGATGTAAACCAGGGCGTACTTTGTTCTTTTTCTCAACCCAATGGCTTTCTTTCGCAAAGGGATAGCTAGGCAGAGAAATCCGCTCTTGGTAGGTGCCATATAGTTGCTGCCAATCAATAGGTTTTCCTTGCAAGTACGCATCACGCAGTTCTATTAAGGCGGCGGGGTGTTTGCTTACCGCTAAATTATGGGTGGCATCGGTCTCGGAGAGAATAAATTGCAACAGTTCCGTGAGTTCAGCAACATGCTCGACAATGACGGCAAAACGCTTGTCGAAATGCTGTCTCCCTGCATTTAAGGTGTAGCTTAAAGTGGCCATACAGGGTAAAGCAGATTGGCGTTGTAACCAGTTGAGTAAATCAGCCATGCGTTGTTGTAAAGCAACGCTGGTCATAGCGGATAAGGTAATCAAATAGGGCGCTGCAGGCTTGGTGGTGGCATTATTTTTCCTGGGCGGGCTTTCTTCCAAAATCACATGCGCATTCGCGCCGCCAAAACCAAAGGAGCTGATTCCTGCGCGCCTTGGATTTTGGTTTGGCGTTTTTGGCCAGGGCATGGATTGCTCTAGAATGTAAAAAGGACTGTCTTTAATTTCAATGTAGGGGTTTAATTCCTGCAAATGCAAGTTGGCGGGCACTAGTTCGTGACGCATGGACAGTAAAATTTTAATGACGCCAGCGACTCCTGCAGCTGATTCCAGATGGCCAATATGGGTTTTTAGGGAACCTAAACCACAATAGCTTGATGGTAGTTCTGCAAGCTGTTGTTCTTTGGCCAGCTGTTGGAATGCCTTTTTTAACCCATTGATCTCAATAGGATCCCCTAGTGGGGTTCCCGTACCGTGGGTTTCGATGTAATTGATGCTGTTAACCGGCACCTGTGCTCGTTGGCAGGCTGCCACAATAACTTCCGCTTGGGCATTGGGGTTCGGCGCGGTTAAACTGCTGGCATGGCCGCCATGATTAATGGCGGTGCCTTTGATTATCGCGTAAATATGATCGCCATCTGCAAGAGCATTGGTGAGTTTTTTCAATAAAAGAGCGCCTACCCCTTCACCGCGTACATAGCCGTTAGCTTGCTTGTCGAAGGTTTTACAGCGCCCATCCTCACTGAGCATGCCCGCTTTATGGGCAGAGATAAAGGAGGTTGGGGTCAGAAGTGTATTAACCCCTCCGGCAATGGCTAGTTCACAATCACCTTGAAGAATGGCATTCACTGCTTGATGAATTGCGACTAACGAACTGGAGCAGGCGGTATCAATGGCCTCACTCGGGCCGCGCAAATTTAAAAAGTATGAGATGCGATTAGCAATCATGCTATTCATGGTACCGGTAGTCAGGTAGGCATCCATCACCTCGTTTTGCTGTAATAATTCTGCATAATCATGATTAAATACCCCGACAAATAAGCCGGTCTTTATGGCAGCAATTGCGCTGCTGGTATAGCCTGCGTCCTCAATAGTTTTCCATACAGTTTGTAAAAACAAACGTTGCTGCGGATCAATTAATTCGGCCTCGCGTGGGGAGATGTTAAAGAAGCTGGCATCAAATTGATCTACGCTTTCCATAAAACCGCCCCATTGCACGGTAAGATTACGCCAATCCCAGCGGGAAGTCGGTATTTCACTAATGCAGTCTTTCGCTTGGCATAAATTATCCCATAGGGCATCTACATCCGCAGCCTTAGGGAAGGTACCACTCATCCCAATAATGGCAATGTCTGATGATGTATCTGGATTGGGTTGGCGGGTATTTATTGCGGCGACTTCCCCTTGGTTTGCTAAGACATCTGCATAAAACTCTGCCAAAGTTGCGTATTCATAGAGGCCTGCGGGGGATAGGTTTAATTGATAGTGTTCATTAAGCAGTGAAACCAATTGAATGATATTAATGGAATTAAAGGCATAGCGGCTTAAAGGCACATGCAAGTCGATTTGCTCGGAAGGAAGTTGCAACACTTTAGCAACTAAAGCGCTAAAGTGGGTTTTTAAAGCCCCATCATTTTGCTCAACGACGTGGGGGGGAATGTTATGGGGATGAAGCTTGATTAAGGTTTTTGCGTCAAAGGCTTGCTGGCATTTTCTCCGTTGTAATTTGCCACTATCGGTGCGAGGTATTGCTCCTTTGGGAGTGAAGAAAACCTCATGAACACCGACGCCATGTTGGCGCATCAGGCTATGATGAATGGCATCTTGAATGGGTTGCCACAAAGCTGAATCACTATTTGGCTCCAGCTCTTGCACTACGATAATTTTTTCTTGTCCTGCTATGTTAGTGGAAAATACGATTTGCGGTAAATTTAATTGGAATTGATGGAGTGTTTCGGCAATAGTGATTTCAAAATCTAAGGGGTAATATTTTTTCCCATAAATTACCATCACTTCTTTTAATCTACCAGTCAGATAAAGTTCATTGGCGCTAATAAATCCTAAATCACCGGTTTTAAAATAATGGAGTTGGTCGCCGGGAACTTGTGCATTAAAGAGGTCACTTGTTTCTTCTGGGCGACGCCAATATCCAGGGACCACGGATTTGCCCGATAACCAAATTTCGCCTATTTCTCCTGGAGCAACCTGGCGGCCACTTTCTGGATCTACGGCGATGGCGTGTAATCCACCTAACAATTTTCCGCTGCTTACGCGCTGTTGTCCATTCGAGGGTTTTTGTCCATAGGTAACGGCAATTGCTCCGCTCACTTCAGACATACCATAGGCGGAGGAAAAGTGGGTTAAAGAAAAACCACAGGCTTGGAATTTTGCTGCAAAGGTGGTGAGCGTTTTTTGTTGAACAATTTCCCCGCCATTGACGGCGACTTTCCACTGTTTTAAATCGAGTTCGGCAAGCTCAGTTTCGCTAATATCCCTAATGCATAAATCATAACCAAAATTAGGCCCACCGCCATGAGAGGCGCGGTATTTGCTGATAGCTTTGAGCCAGAGCACTGGTTTTTGCACAAAGGCTGAGGGTGCCATGATAATTGCCGGGCTGCCATGATATAAGGGGACTAGTAAGCCACAAACCAGTCCATAGACATGTGTGTGGGGGGCCCAATTGAGGGTGACACTTTTATTATTGTAATGCCAGGCTTTGATTGTTTGGCTTAGACTATGTTTTAAATTGCCATGGGTAATGATTGCTGCCTTGGGTGCTGAAGTTGAGCCAGAGGTGTATTGTAAATAGGCAATGCTTTCGTCTGTAAGAATGGTGGTTTGATAATTGGCGGCGGTGTTTAGGTCGAGGGTATCGCTCGCGAGGACAAGGATTTCTTTGGTTACCACCGCATCCAAGGCCTGACGATAGGTTTCGGTGGTCAAGACAATGGTGGCCTCTGCATCGTCTGCAATACTATGAAACAAGTCCAGGTGCTTCCGCATGTCCTCCACCTTAGGGCAGGGGACCGGAACGGCTATGGCTCCTGCATACCAACAACCAATAAGGCTTGCTGTAAATTCGGCGCCGGTGGGGAAGAATAAAATAACGCGATTGCCAGGCTTATTTTGGGTTTGTAAATAGGCGGCAATTGCTTTTGCGCGTTGGTCTAGCTCGCCATACGAGAGCCATGGTGTTTCATATTGGCCATCTTCTAAATAAAGAAGGGCATTACGGGCAGGAGATTTTTGTGCTCGATTTTTGAGCACAGTAACAATATTGTGCATAAACAATTTCCATTTGCAAAACGATCCCTTTTGATAGCGCCATGCTACCAATACTGTTAAATAAAGTCATCCATGAAATTAGGAAATTTTTTTTTGTTATTATTTAATAGATAGTTAGGTGCAATATTCTCGTATTGTAGCTGGATGCACAAAAAAACTTTCAATTAGTAGGAATTACTGCGGTTTGAGCCACAGCTAAGCTGGAATATGGGGATCAAGCCACGGTAATTTGCTGTCCTTAGGGGCAATTAGAGGAGTTAGCTTTAATAGCAGGCTTTTTAAATCAAAAATTCCTATAATAAGTAAAGGCATACGATAAGTTTTTTAGTAAGGGCGAAAGTCCACTAAAAATTTTCACTAAATATTGGATTATTTTAATTATTTTGCCTACGCTAAAACAGCAATGCTCACTACTATTTAGGTGTTTTTTATCAAAGGAATTGATAATGAATATTTTGAAAATACAAGTAATGCGAGGTCCTAATTACTGGTCAAACTACCGTAAGCATTTGATTGTAATGACGCTTGATTTAAAACAATATGAAGAACTCCCGACAAATTGCTTACCCGGGTTTAAAGATAAATTACTGAGCTATTTGCCAGGCTTAAGAAAAGATTTTTGCTCTTTAGGCTACGAAGGTGGCTTTGTCGACCGTATGGAAGAAGGAACCTGGTTAGGACATGTTATTGAACATGTTGCTTTAGTAATGCAATGCGAAGCAGGCATGGAGTGTGGCTTTGGTCGAACTTATGGGACTGACAATCATGGGGTTTATGAGGTCATATTTTCCTACGAGCTGGAAAAAGCGGGTCTTTATGCTGCCTATGCCGCGGTGAATTTGGTGAGTGCTTTAGCTGAAGGAAAAGAGTATCCATCTTTTGCAGACGACATGGCTCACCTAAAAGAAATAAAAAGAACCGACGGATTTGGTCCCAGTACTCAAGCCATCATTGATGAGGCACGCAAAAGAAAAATCCCGTATAAGCGCCATAGTAATTCCTCTTTGATTACATTAGGTTATGGGAGAAATCAGCAAAAAATATGGACGGCTCTTAGCTCAAAAACCAGTTCTATTAGCGTGGATATTGCCGCTGATAAAGAATTCACGAAACGAATGCTTGAGGATCATTTTGTTCCTGTGCCACCCGGTATTACCATCGAATCAGAGGATGAGCTACCAGGAGCTATTGAGCAATTAGGTTATCCTTTAGTGATCAAGCCTTATGATGGCAATCATGGCCGGGGAGTAACTACTAAGATTCATGATTACGAAAAAGCTATTTTTGGTTTTGAATTGGCGAAAGATATTTCTGATAAAATCATTATTGAACGCTACGTTGCAGGCAATGATTATCGATTTTTAGTGGTCAACCATAAAGTGGTTGCTGTAGCCCAAAGGACTCCTGCGATGGTTGTTGGTGATGGCCTATCCACCATTGAACAACTTATCCATCTCGCGAATATGGATCCTAATCGTGGTGATGAACATGAAATGCCATTAACTAAAATTACCATTGATGAAAGTACCCTTTTAATTCTTTGTCAGAATAATTTAACCTTGCGTACCGTTTTAGCGCCAGGGCAAATTGCTTATTTAAAAGAAACAGCAAATTTAAGTGCAGGCGGTACGGCTACTGATGTGACTGATAGAGTGCATCCGCAAAATTTATTTTTTGCAGAACGTGCGTCAAAACTACTTAATTTAGATATTTGCGGTATTGATGTGGTTTCCGCAAATATTCAAATTCCGCTTAATGAAAATCACGGCGCCATAATTGAGGTTAATGCTGGTCCTGGTTTACGCATGCACTTGGCTCCTACCTACGGCAAAGCAAGAAATGTAGCCGAACCCATTTTGGATATGCTTTATCCCCCGTCTGCCCAGGCCACAATCCCCATCGTCGCGGTCACGGGAACTAATGGTAAAACTACAGTAGTGCGTTTAATTGAGCATATGGCTTATCGTGCGAATCACGCAACTGGCGCAACGACAACCGAGGGAATTTATTTAAATACTAAATTGGTTTACCACGGTGATTGCAGTGGGCCACTAAGTGCTGACGCGGTTTTACGTGATCCCTGTGTTGATTTTGCGGTTTTAGAGTGTGCTCGTGGGGGGATTTTGCGTTCAGGTTTGGGCTTTGATGAGTGTGATGTCAGCATTATTACCAATGTTGGTAATGACCATTTGGGGCTCAATGGTATCAATACCCTAGAAGAATTAGCCGAGGTTAAAGCCGTAGTTGCTTTAAGCACGAAGAAAAGCGGATGTGCAATTTTAAATGCGGATGATCCCATGGTTTATGCCCTGCGTTCAGAGTTGAATTGTAAGATTGCTTTATTTGCTTTATCTGAAAACGCAGCGATCCAAGCGCATTGCGATGCGGGTGGCTTAGCCGCTTATATTAAAAATGGTTACATTGTGATTCGTACTGGCCTAAAGCGAGAAATTTTAGCTGAAGTGAAAGAAATTCCCATCAGTTTTAAGGGGATGGCAACGAGTATGATTCAGAATATTTTGCCCGCAGTTCTGGCTGGGGTTATTTGCCGATTTTCTTTAGAAACGATCCGCGATACGGTATTTAATTTTCACCCTACGCCGGAAAATCTGCCCGGCAGAATGAACCTATTTCATTTACCCAATAACTGCGATGTTTTAGTGGATTATGCGCATAATGAAGGAGCGTTCTTAGAGTTAAAGAATTATCTAGATACCATTTATCGTAAGAAAAAAATAGGCATTATCGGAATGGCAGGGGATCGCCGTTCAGAAGATTTTCATGCCATTGGTTGCCATATAGCCGGGATGTTTGACGAAATTATTATTCGCCATGATGTCGATGGCCGTGGACGGACGAACGATGAAATTACTGAACTGTTATTAGCGGGAATCAAGAGTTCTAAATTCCAGCCGGCAGTTAAAATTATTTCGGATGAAGTTGATGCTTTGGAAGTTGTATTGGATGGTAATTGCTCTGATACCTTTATATTTTGTGCGGTTGAAAATGCATTTAGGGTGACTGGCGTCATGCAAGAAAAAGTTAAAGACGCTTATGTAGAAAGTGAGGCTTATGATGATACCGAAGGCTAAATTGCTTCTTATTGGTGGGGCTGAAAATAAAGGTGATGCTCCACCAGATGTTTCTGAGCAAAAAAAGGAATTTAGACGTTATGAAATTTTGAGTGAATTATTGCCGCCCTCAAATAAAAAGATAGAAATCATTACTACGGGTTCGGAAATTCAAAATGAAGTAAAAAAAGATTATGAGCAAGTCTTTCAGAATATGGGGTATGGCAATATTGATTTTCTCCCTATTAAAAAAAGAGCTGAAGCGCGGGGGAAAGAATACCTGAAGCGGGTTGAGGAAGCTGGGGCAATTTTTTTTACTGGGGGTGATCAGTTTCGTTTGTCGACTATCTTAGGGGGAACCCCAATAGTCGATCTCATTAGAGAGCGTTATTATAAGGACAGTGATGTCATTATCGGCGGAACAAGCGCCGGAGCAATGGTGATGTCTTCGATAATGATTATGGGGGGTGGTTTGTCGGAGGCCTTAATTTATCGTAATTTATCCACCTGCTCGGGGCTTGGTTTTTTACAATCATGCATCATTGACACGCATTTTATTAAACGAGGGCGATTTAGCCGCCTTGCACATGCCATTATTATTAACCCTGGGCAATTAGGTATTGGGCTGGGGGAGGACACTGCCTTAGTAATAAAACATGGTTCTGATGCGGAATGTTATGGTTCGGGAATGGTGGTCATCATTGATGGCAGGGATATTAATCAAACAAATATTACTGACGTTGATGAAGGCGAGGCTGTATTTGTTGAGAATCTCAAGGTGCATCTCTTAGTCAAAGGATGCCAATTTTCTCTTAGTAATCGTGCATTGAAAAGTCCGGAAATTCCTGCGAAAAAGGAATAAAGTTCGAGGGATATTATGAATAAGATTGCGATCGCAGTACATGGTGGTGCAAGCGAAGACAGTAGCTTTTTGCGTGAGAATCAGCGAGATGTTGAGCAGGGCTTATCGCAAGCGGTGGAGCAAGCTTATGCCGTTCTGGAAAAACGAGGAAGCTCATTAGATGCCGTTGTTGCTGCGGTGCAAACGCTTGAGGATAATCCATTATTCAATGCAGGTTGTGGTTCTGCTTTGAATTGTCGAGGCGAGGTCGAAATGGATGCCTCCATTATGGAGGGAAGTTTGTTACAGGCTGGTGCGGTATCAATGGTTGAGTGTGTTAAAAACCCAATCAGTCTAGCTCGTTTGGTGATGGAAAAAACCTCACATGTATTTCTTTCCGGTTATGGTGCATTAGAGCTGGCTACGGACTATAAGCTGCCTTTAGAACCTAAATCTTATTTTATCAAACCTCACCAATATGAAGCTTTTCAACGCTTAGTGCTAAGCGAAACCAAGGAAGAGCGACGTAATAAAAAATTGACGGGCACTGTTGGTGCGGTTGCCTTAGATATTTATGGGAATATTGCTGCTGGCACCTCAACTGGGGGTGTAAGTAATAGTCTGCCTGGCCGAATTGGGGATAGCTGTATTATTGGTGCTGGCTGTTATGCCAATAATGAAACCTGCGCGGTTTCGGGTACGGGAGTAGGGGAATATTTAATTCGTGGTGTTGTTGCCCATACGATTTCGATGATGATGGAATTTAATATGCCATTACAACAAGCTTGCGATCATGTAGTTCATGAACGCAACCAGCGATTAAAAGGGGAAATGGGAGTAATTGCCTTAAATCGTCAGGGTGATTTGGGTTTTTCTTTTAATTCTGAAATTATGAAAAGAGCATGGAAAAGTAGTACGGAAGCCCTACAGGTAAAGATTGATAAATAGGTCGCATAGAAAGTTCACTTAATCACAAGGAGGATCGCTATGGGGTACATTATTGGATGGTTGCTGGGTATTCCTGTTAGTATTTTGGTCTTAATCTGGCTTGTTTCTCACATTTAATCACAATAAGGATATTAATTATGATGACCGATCATTCTGTAAATGTAGTCGAGGGCCATAAAATAACCTGCATGTGCTGGACGGCAGTTATTGCCGGGGCCTTAGTTGGTTTAGGCATTGGCTTTTTGCTGAATTTGTTTGGGGCTGCGATTGGTTTAAGCGCATATAAAATGAATCAAAGTGAAGCGGTACTTGCCATTGGCGGAGTTATTGGACTATTAATTGGTGTGATTGTCGCCATGGGAGCGTCAGGCTTTGTTGCGGGTTATTTGGGGCGTTTTCATCATTGCTATTGCCATGGGGGGGTAATTTATGGCTTCATCACATGGAGTCTGGCATTAATATTAAGTGCCTTGTTCGTAATACCTACTATGCGTTATGTGGGATTTTATGCGGACAATATTAATTCTGCATTGATTGCCTCCGAGATTTCTAATGCGGCAGGCGGTGCGAACCCTGCTTCAGGTGCAAGCGCTACCCCCGCAGCAACTAAGGGGAATGTAGCCCCAACTCCTGCGAATCCTACGGGGACTAAAGAGCAAGCCTCTGCTCCTAGTCAGCCAATTAAATATCCTGCATGGACTGGTTGGATTTTGTTTATTTTATTCTTCGTTGGAGCGCTTTCAAGCTGTATTGGTGCTTGCTATGGCATGCGTTGCAAAGGATGTCATACGGTAAATAATTAACGACAACGCTAGTATAATCAAGGTTTTCTAAGTCTGAATTAGAAAAACCTTGATTATGCTGCGCTGCATCTTGGCTACAATTCTGCTTTATGAAAGAACGGTCCTGTCAAATAATAGACATCTAATGCCTGCCCGCTTATACTCTGCCAAAAAATGAAAATGCAGTTATCGCTAAGGTTTTACATGCTTGATCATTTGCAACTCGCAATTCTTAGTAAACAAGTATATTACAAAAAAGAGATAAAATTAGGGGATTGGCAACGCGTGTTCTGGAGTAGCGCCGATGGGTTAGGGGTTGCTGTTTACCAGAATAATAAAAATGAGATGGTTATTGCATTTCGTGGCCCAGATGCAAGTACACTAACCGATCTTATCTCTAATATTAAAACGATTGTCCCCATGCTTTGGGGAAGCAAACCCAATACGTTGACTTCGGCCAAACAGCTGGTGGAGGAAATGCGTAATCAACGTGGGGTGTTCATACGCTTGTGCGAATTTATCCGTACCCAATCACATAATCAACTGTATTTAACTGGTTATTCGTTAGGGGGGGTATTAGCAGGCCTTGTTGGTTATGAGTTACTTAAAGAGAAAGGTAAAACCTATGTCGTCGTAACTTTTGAAAATCCAGGTTATCTTCAATATATCGAGCAAGAGGATAGGACGCGTTATGCTCAGGACTTCCAGGCGCGATATTTTACTTATCTAACTAATCCAAATTTAATTAATACCTTTAATGATCATATAGGTACTATTTATCGTGTTAAGCTCAAAGCGTATAACAATGATTTATTGTCGCAAGGAAATTATTATATGCGCCGAGGGATGGAATGTGTCATTGATGACTTCTTGCGGTTTATGTTACTCGCCTGTGCTTTAAATGCGTTGAGTATCGTATTTTATGGCCATGAGATAATTCCACTTAGTTTTTTTTATTTACTTAATAAATTGATTGAAAGCACAGGTAAATTCTTTCCTGTTTCCGAATTTGACCTTCATAATTTTCTAGCACTATTTGTTAGCGTGTTGGGGGCGGTAAGTTATCGTGCTGGAATGCAGCTAGTCGATAAAATGGTTATGGGGATTTTAAAAAAACATCCTCTGGATGGGATTATTCTGGAGTTATCTAAGGTACAAGGAACAAATAATATCTGTACCATTGAGCAATGGCCTAGAAGTGGGCAATACATGAGGCATCAGGCACAGCATCTTTTAACCTGGTTAAATCCTCAAGGGCATTCTAGTGTTTTGAATCTACCCCATCTTGAACGAGTAGACGAAGAAAATATTCTTGGTATGCCAGGCTATAAGCAGAAATAAACCATTTGGGCCCAACCTATAATTCATTTAGCTATTCGCAAGTTTTTTATGGGCTGTGTTTGAGTATTTTTTCAAGAGCTTATAAAATTCTTTAGCCTCTAGGGGTTCACTGAAATAAAATCCTTGCATAATGTGGCAGCCATTTTCTTTCAAAAATTTTACTTGTTCTATGGTTTCTACACCTTCGGCTAGGCATTTAATTTCCATACTATTGGCTAAGGCGATGGTGTTGCACACAATATTACGACTGTCGACGCTGACATCAATATCCTGAATAAAGGATTTATCAATTTTAAGCTGATCTACTTTAAAAATTTCAGATTGCTAAATTCCGAATACCCCGTGCCAAAGTCATCAATAGCCAAGGAAATACCCATTTCCCTGAATTTATTAACAATGGGGATGGCTTCATTCGTGAAGGCTTCTGATTCGGTTAATTCTAATTCCAGATATTTCGGATCTAAGTCTTGAGTGGCTAATATTTCTGCAATGCACTCGACGAGATTCGGCTGAGCTAACTGTCTTGCAGATAAGTTAACTGACATTTTGAAGTTGGTAAAACCGTTCTTTTGCCATTTTTTTAATTGTAGACAGGCAGAACGCAATACCCATTCGCCAATGGGGAGAATCATATTATTCATTTCCGCAATGGGGATAAATTCTACCGGTGAGACTTTTCCTAATATAGGGTTCTCCCAACGCAATAAGGCCTCAGCACCGCAGATTGTTCCTGTCTCTAAGTCAATAAAAGGCTGGTAATTTAGGGTTAATTCATTTTTTTCAATCGCTCGATAGAGTTGATTTTCTATATTTAGTTGTCGAGTGGCATCTGCATTAATCATGGTGCTATAAATACGCACACTATTTCCACCGCTTTGGGCGGCTAATACGCGAGCCGCTTCGGCATTGGTGATCAATGTATCTGCATCGCGGCCATTGAGGGGAAAGATACTTACGCCAATGCTCGCAGTTAATTTCAATTCTTGTTTGGCAACATATACAGGATCGTTGATTACCGCAAAAAAATCTTGGACGCTGGTGCTTATATCCAGCTCATCGGAAATCGCATCAATTAAGATTACAAAGACATCTTGGCGTAGTAATGAAATGAAATATTGATTATTTTTGCCAAATAGTAATGCAAACCGTTGGGCGATGCGATGAATAATGGTCGCTGCAGCCTGATGGCCAATACTGTCATTGATTTTTACCATTCCATTAAGGGAAAAGCAGGCGATGGCAAAACTATAATGATTCGTCATGGCATTTTCAGTGGCGATATGTATTTGCTCATAGAGTAAGCGTTCATTAGGCAATTCGGTTAACAAATCATGGGTTGCCTGGTAGGTGACTAATTTAAGTGAAGTTTCCAGTTCCTCAGTACGCTCTTTTACTCGCTGTTCTAGAATGGCATTCATACTACTTAGTTTTGCCATTAGTAATTCATTTTCATAACCTAGGCGAACGACTTGGCGGATAATTTTATTACCAATAAAACAGGCAATGGTCATGAAAAGACCAAGGATTAAAAAGGCAGTGGTAATAGGCATATTGATATGATGACTGTCTGCGATACCTGGAGAGATTGCTGTATGATAAATAATTGTGGGGGCTAGTAAGCAGACAATACTAGAAAGCCCCATAGTCAAATCCATCGACGTTGAGAACGCAAAGCAAATTAAGACGGCTGACAAAAAGATAATCGTAGTGAGTTGTTGTTGGGGACCATCCATAAATAAAATACCTATACTACCCCAGATCAAACAGATTGTTATAAGCAAAGAGAGAAACCCTTTGCGGCATTTACGGATTTCAGCGGTAGTAATATTGCTGTATTCAAAACGCAGCCCCCACATAACATTGAGTAAATTTGCAACGACTAGGATACAGTACCAATAGATACTTAATCGTGATTCAGCTGAATTATACAGTGCCAGAACATAAAGGAATGCTCCTATTATATTTGCAAATGCACCAAGTTTAACCATGCTATGAAAAGAGAGTGACGTTTCAAACTCTATTTTTTTATCAATTTCTCGTTGTTCACTTAATGTTAACTGCGGTGTTTTAGTAAATTTATGTTTATTAAGGGGCTTAGACATTTGTGATCCTTGCCATACCAAAAAATCCATACGCATTGTTGGTTTAATCAACATAAAATAATTTTATGCGTATTAAATCGCTTTTTTTAAGTATAGCGTAATCGGCAAAAAAGAAAGGGATTTTAAAAAAACGTTATTTTGATGGTGGTTATGGAGAATATTTTTAATTTTCCTCGCGCAAAGAGTATGCTCATTTTAGCTCGAATTATCAGGGCTGGACTGCGGTAATTCGGCCTTCTATTAGGTCAGGTACATTTAGACGAATTTGGATGCGTTTGCACGTTGTTCCTATGGCTAATCTTTAAATTCTCAGCAATATCAACGCAGCAGCAAGCAAACCTGCGGCAGGAATAGTCAATAACCAGGAAAAGAAAATTCGACGTATGACGTTCCAATGTGCACCCTTTAAACCTCGAGTTAGGCCGACACCAGTTATGGCCCCGGTTACGGTATGTGTTGTAGAAACAGGCACCCCAAAATGAGTAGCGATGAATAAGGAAACCGCCGCCCCGCTCTCCGCAGCGCAGCCTCTCATGGCATTAAGACGGGTAATTTTAGTGCCCATAGTATGGACAATGCGCCATCCTCCAAATAGAGTCCCTAGGCTAATTACGGCTTGGCATGAAATGACCACCCACATAGGAACATAGAAAGGGCCTTCAATCCACGCGTTTGAAAATAACAATACCGCAATAATACCCATGGTTTTTTGGGCATCATTACTGCCATGAGTCAAACTTAGCAACGCAGAGGTACACAATTGGGCTCCATTAAACACTCGTTTCAAACTTTTCTTGCGTCGGCGTGGGAAAAATTTTTTCAAACTGTAAGTAATGAAAAGGCCCACTAATAAACCTAATACAGGGGAAATAAAAATACCTGCAATGACTTTAGTAATGCCCACAATTTTCAATGAAGCAAAACCGCTTTTGGCAATAGCGGCTCCTGCCAGGCCACCGATAAGTGCATGGGATGAGCTTGAGGGTAAGCCATAATACCAGGTAGCTAAATTCCAAACTATGGCCCCAAGTAAGGCGGCTAAAATTACATGTGAATCAACAACCTGAGGATCAATTAGCTCTTGGCCAATGGTTTTCGCCACCGTTAAATTAAAGACTAAGAACGCAATAAAGTTAAAAAACGCGGCCCAGATCACTGCTTGTCGAGGACTAAGCACTTTGGTTGTCACAATAGTTGCTATCGAGTTTGCCGCATCATGAAAACCATTAATAAAGTCAAAACAAAACGCAATAAAAATTACGATGAGTATGAGCAAGGTGGTATGATCCATATACAATGACGCTCCTGTCTTTTATGTTGTTATATATGGTAGCTGCTGTGCGTCATCAACTTAGATACTAGACTCATTATCCGTTTAATCGGCATAGGAAGCTCAATGCCTCCAGACGCAATTGCCGCCGTTGCGTGCTGCTCTTCATCTGCTTGCATTTGTTTTAGTATAGCTTGCGTTTTTTTATCTTGTGTCGGTAACTTTTGCAAATGATGTTTTAAGTGTGCAGTCACTTGCCGCTCGGTTTCTGCAACAAAGCCCAGGCTAATCTTATCTCCTGCAAATCCCGCCAGGGCCCCGAGCAAAATGGAACCACTGTACCATATTGGATTAAGAAGACTGGGTTTTGAGCCTAATTCATAGAGGCGCTCTTCACACCAGGCAAGGTGATCCACTTCTTCAGCGGCAGCGTCGCTCATTTGTTGTTTGATGTGTGTCAATTGGGCGGTTAGGGCTTGTCCTTGGTAAAGGGCTTGGGCACATACCTCTCCGGCATGATTAACCCGCATTAAGCCGGCAACATGTTTTTTTTCTCGCAAGCTGAGGGGATTGTCTTCGATCTCCACTGCGGGAGAATGTCGAGTACTGACTCGTTTGCTAGGAGGTAATACTGTGCGTAGCGCGTTGTCTACTTCAGATATAAAGGCATCAAGAAAACTCATTGTGCGCATGATTGTCTTAGCTAAGATAAGGTTGTCCTATATTAGCTGAATGAAGCCAGCTTTTAAACTATTCATAGAGGATGACTTCTTAACTTAACGCGATGGGTCTTATTACTTCCATTATGGTTGTTATTGGCACAAAGCTTAAGAAAATATTAAGTGTTTTTATGGCTGTTTAATTTTAAATCATTTATACTTGGGGATTCTGGAATTATTGGCATCAGGATTGGCATGTTTTTTTGCGTTTTTTAGATTAATAGATAAAGGGTTAGTTCAATGAGAAACCTTAAGGCAGCTTATAAACATAATATAATTGAACTATTTGAATCACAGGTACAGCACGTGCCGCAGTACCCTGCTATTAGTGAAGGCGATAAACACTTTACCTATAATTCCCTCAATGAAAAAGCGAATCAGCTCGCGAACTGCCTAAAAAAGCACCACGTGCGCTCGGGTGAATTTGTGGGAATCTTATTAGAGCCTGGAATCGATTTTATTGTTAGCGTGTTGGCTGTAGTGAAACTTGGGGCAGCTTATCTGCCCTTAGATGCCTTGGCGCCACCAGGCAGATTGGTGGAGCTAATAGATGATGCTCAGCCGAAAATGGTCATTACTAATGAACAATACCTATCTTTACTTGGTGAAGATAAAGTAGCAGTTCATCTAATCAAAAATTTGAATAGAGAATCCATTAGTTTTTCGCGAGAAAACTTATCTATTCCTATTGCGGCTGACGCTCCCTTGTATATGATGTACACTTCTGGCTCTACCGGAAGGCCCAAAGGGGTTATTGTTCCGCATCAAGCTGTCGTTAATCTCGTGAGCGAACAAAATGATTTTCGTTTGTGCGCAGGAGATGTAATTGCCCAGTTTAGTAATCTTGCCTTTGATGCCAGTTCCTTCGAGGTGTGGAGCGCTTTGCTTAATGGCGCGAATCTAGCCATTATACCCTACGCAATCAGAACCGAGCCTTCTCAGCTTAAACAGTTTATTGCGGAGAATCAGGTACGCTATTTATGCTTGCCTACGGGTTTTTTTCATCAACTGATTAAATCGGCAGCGACTACTCTTGATGGCATTCGTGTCCTTGTTTTTGGTGGCGAACAAGTTAATGCCAGCTTAGTAAAAAATTTTTTAGCCTATCGTAAAGAGCAGGCTTTAGCTATTGAACTGATCAATGGCTATGGCCCTACAGAAGCGACTGCTTATGTATGCCGACAGCGTATAGATGAACATAGCAGGTGGTCGGATGATTCTCTGTCCAGTATTGGTACCCCTATTAATAATGTAAGGATGTATGTACTCGACGAAAATAAACAGCCAGTTACTGAGGGCGAGCTGTATATCAGTGGGATTAATTTAGCGCTAGGTTATCATAAGGCGCCAAAACAGAATGATGAAAAATTTATTGCTAATCCTTTTTGTCAGACAGAGCCGTTCCAACGTTTATATAGGACGGGTGATCGCGTGCGCCAATTGGCTTCTGGGGAATATCTGTTTTTAGGGCGTTTTGACGATCAGGTTAAAATTGGTGGCTTTCGTATTCATTTGAATGAAATTGAAAGGCAACTCATGCGTTTTCCCGAAATTAGTCTGGCCGCGGTTAATGTAGAGCTCGGTGGGGGCTCACACAAGATGCTTGCCGCTTATATTATTTTATCGACCCAAGAGACGATAGTCAGTGCAGATGAGATTCGCAATTTTTTAAGTGAAGTATTACCTCCTTATATGTTGCCGGCTAAGTACGTCATGGTGGAGGAATTGCCGCTGACTTTAGTCGGAAAGGTGGATAAATCTAAATTAGACTCCCTACCTCATACTGATTTATCATTTCATATTGATACTTCTTCATCCAGTATGATTGAAGAGGTGATCAAAAAAATTTGGCAACATTTATTAAATCGTAAGGTTATTGATGTCCATAAAAATTTATTTGAATTAGGAGCAAGCTCTCTGTTAATCGCGGAAGCATGCAGCAAAATTAACAAAGAATTGCAATCGGAATTGCAAGTCGCGGATATTTTTTCGTACCCAACCATTTATAAATTAAGTTGCTATCTTGAGGGACAAATCGAGGTTCTAGCGGTAAAAACAGTTCAAGCTGCCGTCAGCAATGACGTGGCTATAATCGGGATGGCCTGCCGTTTTCCTGGTGCTAATTCACTGCCGGAATATTGGGATAACTTATGTATAGGAAAGGAAAGCTTACAGCGATTTGATCGGGAGCAATTGCCAAACCAACCCAGCAACGTTGCCGAAAAACATTTCGTTCCAGTGCGGGGGATTCTCCGAGGAATTGAGCAATTTGACGCAAACTTTTTTGGCTTTAACCCTGGCGATGCACAAATCGCCGATCCGCAACAACGGGTTTTTCTTGAATGCGCTTGGGAGGCATTAGAACATGCCGCCATTGCTCCAGAAAAATTAGAAGCGCAATCGATTAGTGTTTTTGCAGGGATGTCGGATAGCACCTATTTGCAAGAGAATCTCTTAAAAAGTACTTGGTTTAATAAGGAGCATGATCTCTTACAACAGCGAATTGCTACCAGTGCGAGCATGTTTAGCACACAAGTTTCCTATCGCCTCAATCTCAAAGGTCGTAGTATCAATGTGAATACCTCCTGTTCTACGGGCTTAGCTACGGTAGACCATGCATGCCAGGACTTAATTCTTGGATACAGTGATATTGCCTTGGCTGGTGCTGCATCGATTGTGGTACCCCAGACAGAAGCGTATGTCTATCAACATGGGGGCATCGTCTCTCCTGATGGACATTGTCGTCCCTTTTCTGATGCAGCTAATGGCACGGTTTTTTCTAATGGTGTGGGAGTTGTTATTTTAAAACGCTTAGAGGATGCGCTTACGGATGGCGATACCATTTATGCTGTAATTAAGGGGCGTGGTGTTAATAATGATGGCTCAGACAAGCTAGGATTTACCGCTCCAAGCACCCGCGGGCAAATGTCATGCGTACGGGAAGCCTTGAGGCAGGCACAAATAACGGCGGATGACATGGGGTATCTTGAGGCCCATGGTACCGCCACCGCCTTGGGGGATGTGGTTGAAGTAGGGGCTTTAACCGCCGTTTATCGCGAACAAACAGAACGAAAAGAGTTTTGCTTCCTGGGCTCAGTCAAAGGTAATATTGGTCATACCGAGGTAACTTCCGGAATTGCGGGATTAATTAAGACGGCCTTATGTCTGTATCATCGTCAAATCCCCCCTATGTGTGGTTTTCTTAAGCCAAATCCTGATTTATTTTTGCAGGACAGTCCTTTTTTGATTAATACCCACCTGCAGAATTGGGAAGTTATGAGGGGGCAGCGTTATGCGGGAGTCAGCTCTTTTGGCGTCGGTGGCACCAACATTCATATGGTATTAACTGAGCATAGCCAAGAAGCTGGCTCGCTGAGCGTTAATAAAGAGCAACTCTTTATTGTTTCTGCGAAAACCAAACGCGCTTTGCAGCAAAATACGGAAAAATTAGTGCATTATTTAACGACTCCAGCGTCTGCAGGTAATTTAGCTGATATTGCTTATACCTTGCAAAAAGGTCGAGAAGATTTTTCCTGGCGCCGTTTTGCGGTGGGTAAAACAGTAGATGAATTAATTCACAGTCTAAATCAAAATCCCATTGCTCAATGCCACGAGCCTAGCCCCAATGTGGTATTTATGTTTCCAGGACAGGGTTCGCAGTACCATTTAATGGCGATGGAGCTGATGGAAAAAGCGCCCTTTTTTGCTTTGTTAGTCGAGCAAGGGGTAAATCTTGCTAAGAATTACATCAATTGCGATCTCTTAGAATTAATCCGCACTCCAGATGATGCACGCTTAAACCAAACTCAGTATGCCCAACCAATTTTATTTATTATTGAATATGCTTTAGCGCAATTATTAATGAGTTATGGAGTGCAGCCAGATGTGCTTATTGGGCACAGCATTGGGGAGTACGTCGCGGCATGTTTGGCGGGTATCTTTTCTTTTGAAGACGCGATTATCATTGTGTGTGAACGTGGCTTATTAATGGCTGGGGCCGAGCGTGGCGATATGCTTGCTATTGAATGCAGTGCAGAAGAGTTTACTGTTTATCAGCAGCTTATTCCTGTAGAGCTGGCTTTGCATAATGCCGGCAATCATTGTGTTGCCTCAGGCTCTGTTGCTGAAATTAGAGCCTTGATGCAACAGTTGTCACGTTTGGGTAAACGTTATCAACAATTGAATGTTAGTCACGCGTTTCATAGTCGTTTTATGGCGTCCGTGGAGCGGCCATTTAAAGAAATGCTGACTAATATCTCTTTGTCTGCGCCGACTATACCGATTATTTCGAATGTAACTGGTACCTGGTTGTCCAGGGAGGAAGCCACAAATCCTGACTATTGGTATCGCCATATGCGCCATACCGTAAACTTTTGTGATGGTTTACATACCGCGCTGGCAGATGCGTGCTCATTCTTTATTGAAGTAGGACCTGGTCGTAGTTTAAGTACTTTCCTCAAGGAAGTTGTCGGGGGGACGGCAGCGGGTATTTCTATAACGCAGGTTTTAGCCCATCCCCTTGTTCAGCCGCGGGATTACCAACAGCTAATGTCTGCCTTAGGCGCCTTGTGGCAGCGGGGTATTCGCATTGATTGGAACAGCATCCACGCCAATGAAAAAAGGCAGCGAATCCCATTACCAACCTATGCCTTTCAACGGCAGCGCTATTGGGTTGAGCCGGATAATGTACGGCATGGTGCAGCAGGTAATCAGCAGATGTATGTTCCAGCCTGGTCGCATCAACCGGCGTATTTGGAGTCTTTAGTACTTAGCATCAATGATATTGCGGCACATAGTTGGATTATCGTTTACGATCGACAGGGATTTGCATCCCAAATCGTAGATTTCCTTAGCGCATATGGAGTAACTCCGATTTCTGTTGAATTCGCGAAAGAGTACGTGGCTCATTCCTCATCTCATTTTAGTATCAATGCTACTGAAAAAGCTCATTATGAGGCCTTATTTAAAACGCTAAAAAATCGGGTGCAACGTCCAATTATCGTGCATTTATCTTCCTGTGATAATGACGCGGTAACTTTGCTTTGTAATGACGAAGTCGAACAGCAATTAGCGCTTAGTTTTCATAGCCTGCTCTATTTAACTCAGGCCTATTTGCAACATATTGGCGAGCATATGCCCTTGCAATGTGCGCTGATAACGCGTGGCACCCAACAGGTGTTGGGTACGGAAACAATGGTACCGACTAATGCCAGTTTGATCGGGGCTTGCCGGGCTATCATGCATGAACATCCAGCCTTAATGTATCGGGTCTTTGATCTTCATCCAGATGAGTTAGCCGCTGATAGCCCCCTGTTAGTGAATGAAATTGTGCATACTTGCCTTCAGGGACAATGGGAGCGCCATCGCCCGATTATTGCCTACCGTCATGGTTTTCGCTGGGAGCTGGCTTATACTGAAAGTAAGACCTCGGTTGCCAAAAATCGCTTTAAAGATGATGGAGTTTACCTGGTTACCGGCGGGATGGGGGGCGTCGCTTTTAGTTTGTGTTCCGCTATTGCCAAGAGCGTTGCTCGGCCTACATTTATTCTCTTATCACGTAGCCCAGTTATTGCTTCCTCAACATGGGGCCCTATTTTGCATGATAGCCAGCACCCGTTGTATGCAAAAGTAAGTCGTTTACAACAATTACAAGATTTAGGTGCGAGGCTTTTTTGCCACCAGGTCGATGTAAGCCATGAAGCACCTTTAGGTGAGGCCATCTCGTATTATAAGAAGCAGTTAGGTCGTATTGATGGCATGATTCATGCGGCGGGGATTGCTGGAGGTGGATTGATGCAGCTAAAAACCAAAATTAAAGCCGATGCCGTGTTGGAGCCTAAGCTGCAGGGAACTTATAATTTAGCTCGAGCATTGCACGGAGTAACGTTGGATTTTGTAGTTTTAACTTCCTCCCTTGCGGCAGTTACTGGAGAAAAGGGACAAGTTGATTATTGTGCGGCTAATGCAAGTTTGGATGCCTTTGCCAGTGCCAGACTGTTTTCTACGCGGTGTATGTTGAGTTTGAATTGGAATAGTTGGCGTGAGCTGGGAATGACGGTTGAAACTCAACGTCCGCATGATGTGCACTATTTGGGGCGTGGCAATGATATTTCTTCTCAAGAGGGCCAGCAGTTATTTTTACAGGCAATGGAGCGCGATCATGCTCAAGTCATCATTTCCAATTATGAACCGGAACGTTACAGCATGATGTTGTTGCAATCTCCCTTGTCAATGCCAATGGGACAACCGAAAATGACACGCCATGATTTGAATGTGAGTGGTCGTTATGAAGTGCCCACCAATGAGCTTGAGACGCAATTGGCGCAATTATGGCAAGATAACTTGGGTATTGAGGAAGTAGGTATCCATGATGATTTTTTTGATTTAGGTGGCTATTCCCTAAAAGCATTGAGTTTAATTGAAAAAATAAATAAAACCTTTGTGGTTTGTGTATCGATACACCATTTGTACACAGCGCCTACGATTAGGCAACTCGCTCAACTCATCCAGACGAATCAAGATTGCAGATAAGAAAGTATTGGGAATAAATAGATGAATATAACTCGACAAGAAATACCAAATTTTGGTAAGGCCTATGATTTACTCAATGTCTCTTTTATTATTCTAAATCAACAATTGCATATTGATTATATTAATGACGCAGCTCGTAACATTTTGCACTTAACACCAAAACAAAATCGCGCCGAGCAGTCTTTTTTTGAGTTATGGACAACGTTAAAACTTCCTTCGCTTTTAGATGAGCGTGGCAAAATAATTAATCAGACCCCGATTGAAATTAATGGCGTGTTTCTCAGTTGGAAATGCATTGCAGCTTGCATTGATAATGAGGAAAAACTCTTCCTGCTTGGGAAAGATGTTACGGAAAAGGAGCGAATGTTCCAATCGATGGAAAGTGCTTGTGAGCAGATTTTAGGTTTTAAATTTAAGCAACGATACGCGCTGCCTTATTATATTAGTGAAGTGTATAACTATTTAAATGGGATTATTAATAAGATCCCGTGTTATGTGTATTGGAAAAACCGGGACTTGCAGTATATTGGTTGCAATCAGATGGCTGCCAATTTCATTAATTTGCAATCGACCGAAGACATCATTGGAAAGACTGATTTTGATGTGTTTAAAGATTGGGAGTTAGCGAAAGAATATCGTGCAACGGATGAGCAGATTTTTGCGACCGGTAAAGCGGTAATTAATCAGCCGGGGGAATTGATTAATGATGAAGGGGATGTGATCCATACTTTAGTCAGTAAAGTACCTATTTTTAATCAGGCGGGCGAGATTATGGGGCTTGCAGGTATTTCTGTTGATGTAACCGATTTAACCAAAGCGCAAGTATCTTCCGAGTTAGCTAACAAAGTTAAAACCGAGTTTATTGCCAATATGAGTCATGACATCCGTACGCCTTTAACCGGAGTAGTCGGTATGGCCAAGCTATTAGAGGATAACTTAAGTGATGCTTCGCAAAAACAATATGCCCACTGGCTTGGTGAAAGTGGTACGCAATTGCTCTCCATGCTGAATGGAATTTTAGATGTAGTGTCTGCAGATAATGTGAATGAAGCAGATGTTCATGTAGAGCCCTTTGATTTGCGTCAATTGGTGCATAACATAGAGCAGTTAGAACGCCCATCGACCATGATTAAAGGATTGGATTTGGTGGTTCGTATAGATGAGCGGATTCCTTCGTGTTTATGCAGTGATGCGACTAAAATTCACCGCATTTTACTTAATTTATTGGGTAATGCGATTAAATTCACGCAAGCAGGGCGTGTTGAAATCACCCTAGACCTTTTAGAACAAAATGAAACGTTTGCATGGATTCGATTTCATATTGCTGATACGGGTATTGGTATACCTGAAGAGTTACAAGACAAAATATTCGATCGTTTTTATCGGGGAACTCCATCCAATAAAGGAACCTATACTGGGCATGGGGTAGGTTTGCATATCGCGCAGTCTTATGTGGAGTTGCTGGGTGGCGAAATTCAGGTAAGCAGCGAGCTTGGCAAAGGAACAACGTTTTATTTTGATCTTTCATTGAAAATTGGTGAGTCTCGAATTAACATAATGCCCCCTCGCTTATCTGATGAAATGAACGATAGAATGGAGACGGTTTCTGGCATTAATTCCCCTAAGGAATCTTGTAAATTATTGTTGGTTGAAGATAACAAAATAGCTTTATTTACCTTGGAAAATCTAATTAAACTAGCAGGTTATCAATTTACTAGCGTTATGGATGGTGAAAGTGCCTTGCATCTGGCAAAAAAACAAAGTTTTGATTTAATTATTACGGATCTTGGTTTACCTGGTTTATCGGGCATTGATTTGACCCGAAAAATTCGTGAGTTAGAACGAGAGCAACATAAAGAACCGATACCCATCATTGGGTTAACGGCGCATTCGGAAGGTAAGATAAAAAGAAATTGTTTAGAGGCGGGAATGAATGAAGTGTTCACCAAGCCGATGACCACCGATGTGTTAGTGAGAATTAAAACGACTTATTTTTCCGAAACAGCTGCTCTTACGGCCCTTGTTACTAAACCTAAGACTGAGGGAGCAAGCTCCGAGTTATCAGGCAGTGAAGGATATTTATTTCAATTAGATTGCTATAAGCTTTTTAATGTACAGCGGGCTTTAGATGATATGGGGGGAGATATTAATCTACTGAAGAGTATTTTAACCTCAATTATGGAAAAGGAAACTCCTGCTGATTTACTTGAACTTGAGGATGCACATCGCCAAAACGATTGGCATACAGTGCAAAAATTAGTGCATCGTATAAAGAGTGGTTTTGTGTATTGCGGCGCTGAAAAATTGGTAAAAGCTTGCCAGTATTTGGAATTTTATCATAAAGCAGGCCATAGTTCGTTGTTGGATGCTTTATATAAACAATTGCTAGCGGTGGTCGAGGAAACCATGGAGGCGGTGCGATCTTGGTTGTTAATTAATTGATTTATATAAGTAAGACGTCATCCCGACGTCTTACTTAAGGGCAGTGGAGGCTTTCTTGACTCTCCAAATGATGAAGGTGCATCCTCTCCGAATCATCATCATCTTCTTCTTTCTCCTTTCCTATTTACAACAGCATCTTTCATCTCTTGGTGAAGGCCTGCTAATGCGGATAAAGATTGGGTTTATCCGTAGATGGAAATCTAGCTTCGGGAATAATTATACTGACGGTGCCCCCATATGCCTGTAAATCCATGGAGTACCAGTACACACTAGTTTGCACCATAAGCTGTAATCTAGCGTAAAGGTAGTTCAAAAATTAATATTTTGCTGTTCTTTATTTATACGGCTATTCAAAGCACCGATAAAAAGAATGATCGGCATAATTGAGTAAAGCCATATCGTGAACGCTATCCCCATAAGCATAAAGTTCATAATTCTCTCTAGCGGCATACTGGTTTATAAATTCATCTAACTTTTGTTGTCCAATACAATACTTATTTCGCATACGGCCAGTACTTTTATTGCTCCTTGTATCAAACTCCAGCTGCGTACAAATTACGTGATGAAACTGATATTTTTTGGCTAAGGGTTCGAGGTAAATATCCCACCCTCCACTAATTAAAATACAGCGATGACCTTGTTGCTGATGAAACTCGAGTCGTTCCATTGCTTCTTTACGTAATTTCTTGATGAGTACTTGTTCGATAAATTGTAAGGCTTGCTCATTGAGATCGTATTTATCTCGGCCTTTTAAAATAAGGCTATCAAGATAACTATGCCAACTTAAGCGATCCTGTCCGGATTGTCCTCTTGAATAAGCAAAACTCGATACGAGACTACTAAGCATTTTCGGGAAACCGGCCAAGTAGTTTAAAAAAAGCAGTCTACTTGGCAGACCTTTAGTTAATGTCCCATCAAAATCAAAGAGTGCAAGTACTTCTTTATCCATAACGTCTCATTAAAATGGTAAGACCAACGAAGGATTGATGGTCGTAATTAATTTGCCAAATAGATCTTTTATGTTTTCCAGAGCTGTATAATTTGTTGCTTCAAAACGCAGCGTTAAATAAGGTCCCGTATTGGAAGGGCGAATCAGTCCCCAGGCATTGTCATGCTTTACCCTTAGCCCATCGATCTGCACCAGTTCTCCTCCTAGGTACATGGGAGCATGGATAATTAACTGCTTCATGAATTCTTCCTTGTGCTGTTCTTCAATGTCAATTTTTAATTCGCTCGTACTTAAGGATTTAGGAAATTGCTTAAAAAAATTATGACTATCTTCTAACGGCTCACTTAACATTTCTAGTGTTCGTGCGGCAGCATAAATACCATCATCATATTCCAGCCAGCGATCGTTAAAGTAGAAATGCCCACAATACTCACCGCCGATCGCCGCTCTATGCTCTGACATACTGGACATAATATGCGCCATACCAGTTCGAGTCATAATCGGGCGTCCTTGATGGGCGGCGATGTACTCATTTAAATGTTGGGTACATTTAATATCAAATACAACGCCTGCATTGGGTTCTTTTTTCAGTAAGGCATCAGCAAAAGCCAACAGCAAATAATCGGAAGGAATAATACAGCCTTGGTTATCGACAATACCTAAACGATCGCCATCGCCATCAAAGGCCACGCCTAGGTCTGCACGTTGTTGCATAACCACTTGGCGTAGGCGAGTTAAATTTTCTTCTACGGAAGGATCGGGGTGATGGTTGGGAAAACTTGATTGCACGTCACAATATAAGGGAATAACCTCACAACCTAAAGTGGTTAATAGCGTTGGGACCACGTGTCCTGCCACTGCATTACCACAATCGACCACAACGCGAAGTTTTTTAATAGTTCCTGTACGTTCTTTAACGAGGCGAATGTATTTATTAATTATTTGTTCTGAAGGATATTGAACCAGTTTGCCTCGTTCTTGGCGATCGATTAAAAAATTTTCATTCATAATACGTTGGTATAAAGAATAGAGTCTATCCCCATAATAATTCTGATTCCCCAAGGTGAGTTTTAAGCCATTATAGTCTGCTGGATTATGGCTCGCAGTAACCATCAATCCAGAATGGCATTGCAAATCAAACATCGCAAAATGTAATACTGGGGTTGGTAGGCAGCCAATATCGATGACTTGAGTACCACTTTCTAATAAACCTTTAATCAATGATTCTGCAAATACATCACTACTCGCTCGACTGTCACGAGATAGCAAGAGAGTGTGCAATCCGTGAACTTCCTGTAGCTCACTTCCAATCGCCACACCTAAGGTATAATAAGTATTTTCATTTAAGTCCTCACCAACTTTACTACGAACATCATATTCTTTGAATATTGATAAAGGGGGTTTTATTAGATACGACTTGCTCATAATTAGCTCCACAAATTAGCTAAATTGTCACATGTACTTTCAGGTTTCTCGACAACCTCCTCAATTATCTTCAAAAACTGCTGAGTAAGATGATAAATAGTTTCACGGTCATATAGGTCAACTCGATATTTAAGGTATCCAGTTAATAAGGTTCTATCATAATTAAATTTTAATGATAGTTTGCGCGGGCTAGTGCCCCAAAGAGGTATCTTCGTACTATTCTGAGTTAATGGCTTCAGCTGAAAGCCAGGGTCAGCAGGCTTAAGGGTCAAGTGCTGGAAGTCAAAAGACACGTCAGGTACGGGTAAATCAAGTGCAGCAATTTGTTCGGGTTGCATGTACTGATATTCAAAAAACTGAACTAAGTCGTTTTGTAATTGTTTGGCCATATCAATGAAGCTCATTGTAGGGGCTGAATGGATCATCAGAGGCAATTCATTCGCTACATTACCCATCGTTGTTTGATACTTTTTAGTATCTCGTCCGGCACAAAACATAGTAATAAACGCGTGATCTGTTTTGCTAAATTGCGCCAATACTAATCCATAGGCGGCAAGAAGTAAATTAGGCAACGTAACTTGAGTTTGTTTGGCTAAATTTTGCAATTTATTAAGTAATTCGGCAGAAATATTCACCGATTCTTTCGCGCCAAACGCTGAGGCTTGTTGAGGTAACGGTCTATCCGTAGGCAAAACTGGAGGATTGTAGTTCTGCAGGGTATTACGCCAAAAAGCAACGTACTTCTCATAAGTACCATTAACTACATTCGTTAATTGCCAATCCACAAAATCTTCATAGGGTGTAGCCATGGGCAAGGGTTGTGTAGTGCGGTTTTGATTTTGTGCATAAAAATGCAGAATATCTTCAAACAGAATCAGACTACTACCGCCGTCGGTTAATAAATGGCTCACACTGACGGTCCAAACATAGCGCTCATCTGCTTGTTGAATCAAATAACTTTCCAATAAGGGCGCTTTGCTCAAATCAAAGGTGTGCGTGCGTACTTTTTGCAATAGTTGGTTGGTTTGTTGCGTTTGCTCTCCTGCCTCTAAAGCGCGAAGATCGATGTAGTGCAATTTAAAATCAACCTGCTCATGGCAAAATTGAAATGGGGTTCCCATCGAAATATGAAAACTGCAACGTAGCATGGGATGTCGCTCAAGAACCTGTTGAATGCTTTTTTCCAAAATCCCTACATCCACGGGTCCCTCAAGTTGGAACTGATTAGCCACTACATAAATAGGATTGGTGGGTTGATCCTGAATATGCTTCCAAATACGGGTTTGTTGCACCGATAGTTGTAATAGCTGGTGGTGCGTTATTGCCGTTGGTGATGCGGCGACCTCTTGTACTGGGGAAGCACCTATTTTTTCATTCAGAAAGTGAACCACATTTTCCAGCGAGCGGTCTTCAAAGAGTAACGCTTGGATGCTTAAATTTTCCAGCGATAATTTGGATTGAAGCTGGCGTACTAGTTCCATACCAAGAATCGAATCCATGCCCAATGATAATAAGTTGGTGCTCATGGGCAAGGTGTCGCTTTCTTTTAAACGAAGAATCATGCGAACTTCCTTCATGAAGAAATCCGTTAGCTCAGGGACCCGCTCCTCAGGTTGTTTACTCTTTAATTGAACCATCAGGTCTTGATGGTGTGGACTCATTGCTCCGGAGGTATGTGTTTGTTGGCTTTCTTGAGGTTCAGGAATAATCTCGGCCAATAATTTCTTATAAGAGCGTGGTAAAAGAGCCAGCTGTGAGGCCATATTGTTAGGCATTAAACACAGCTGGGTGAACGCGCCTGACATTGCATGTTTTAATGAGGTTAAGCCTAATTCCTCACTAATGTTGTGAATGCCATAAGCCGACCACGACTGTGCTAAATCGCGGGTCATGCCTACTTGTTGCCAAGGGCCAAAATTAATCGTCAATGCGGGCAATCCTGCTTGTACGCGGTAATGGGCTAAATTATCAAGAAAAGTATTCGCTGCCGCATAGTTGGCTTGTCCCGGTGTTCCCAGTAACGAACTAATTGATGAAAACATTACAAACTGTTCTAGCTCAGGGATAAGCTCCATACTTAAACAATGCAAATTATAGGAGCCTTGTATTTTAGCAGCGAAAACCTGATTAAATTCTTGCCATGTTAACTGCGACCATAAGCCATCACTTAAGGTGCCAGCGGCATGAAAAATTCCCTTAATTGCAGGCAGCGTATTTTGGATTTCAGTTAAAGCAATACGTAGTTGCTGGGAATCGCTCACATCTGTTTGAACATAGTTGATGTTTACACCCTCAACACGTAATGAATTAAGCATCACCGTTATTTCGTCGTTTAATGGACGTCTTCCAAGTAAAATAATGGAGTTTACTTCTTGCTCAATCAGCCATTTACATAAAACAGTGCCTATCCCCCCTAACCCACCAGTAATGAGATAAGAGGCATTTTTTACAAATGCTTTTTTATTTGCAACAGGGGGCAATAAAGCAGGGACGATTCGTGGTACATATAAGGAATCATTTTGATACGCGAGAATATTTTCATCTTGATGTTGGCCGAGTAGTTTGTGCAGTTGTAATGCCGCGCTTTGGGTTGTTATTTCCAATCCCACATCAAAATGATGATAATCCAGTTCAGGATATTCAAGCACCAATGTTTTGCCCATACCTATTAATGGGGAAAAAAATGGTAGGGATAGGGGCGGTATGGTTGTTGCTCCCCGGGTTACGGTCCATAGTTTGGTGTGTTTTTTGTTATGTATGAGCGTTTGTACTAGATGGAGTAAGCCTCCGCATGAGTTTTTAATTAATTGATTCATGTCATCACAAGTTAACGCCTCTAGTTGCCGCTCTTGGAAAAACTCAGTGCCAACCAAGCCCCATAAATAAAAAATGCCTTGGATTTCTTGGTGCTTACTTAACAGGCTTGAAAAATGTTCTGGTTCAGAAGGATTTAACACCGCTACGCCTTCAGACAGCGCAAATTTTCTTCCAGGATGTACCACTACAATCTCTGGTAAATAGGAAGACAAGAAATTTATCATATTCTGGCTTTCTGAATCTTGATTCGCAAAAATCAACCATTTACCAGTCAGAGCAGGCGCTCCATTTAGTTGCTGAATGGCTCCTAATGGTTTCCACTCCAACTGATAAAGCGCCTGGCTTAAACCACGATTTATGGCGTTACTTGCTTGAGTTTTTGGTCCCCCTGCTAGCCAATAGGATTGATGCTGAAACGCATAAGTTGGCAAATGTTTGGCATCGATTGATAGTCCAAAAGGAGCATCATAAGCATGCCAATTAATAGTATGGCCGTTCTCATGGAGTTGAGCGACTGCATCAGATAAGATTTGCCAGTCGGGGTGGTTTTTCCTGAGTGAGGCAAGCCATAAAACCTGGTGCGATGAACTAGCCTGTTGTCGGGCAAAAGTTAATAAAACAGGCTGTGGTCCTACCTCAATAAAGGTTTGATAGTTTTCTACAATTAACTCGTTGATTCCTTTGCTAAATTGCACTGTAGCCAGTACATGGTCAGCCCAATAATCTGCGTTGATGGTGGAAATCTCCTTACCACTAACATTAGATATAAGCACTAATTTGGGAGCATGGTACTGAATGGTTGCGGCAATTTGCTTAAATTCAGTAATCATTGGGCGTAAAAGCTCTGAATGAAAGGCATGAGACACTTGCAACTCAGTGGTGCGGAGCCCTTGCAACTGACACTGTTGATTTAATTGGCGAATGGCCTCGTCTTCGCCGGCAAATACCACTTGGTTAATGCTATTCACTGCAGCAATATTTAAGATGGCTTCCGGTGCCTGTGCTTTAAATTCATGCATTAAGGCTTGAGCTTGGGCCTCATCTGCATTCACACTAAGCATACTGCCTTCTTGTTGGGCTTGCATGAGTTGTGCACGGGCGGCAATAAGTTTTAAACCATCCGTTAAACTCATAACTCCAGCTACCGTTGCCGCGACATACTCGCCCACGCTGTGGCCGATAACCGCCGTAGGCACAATTCCCCAGCTCATCCATAATTGAGCTAAAGCATATTGAAGAACAAACAACGCCGGTTGAGTATACTGAGTTTGATTTAATAACGATGCCTGTTCTGGATCAAACATGACCTTGGTAAGCGGTTCTGGTAAATAATCTCCCAATAATTGGCTGCAATGATCGATCTCCTGCTTAAATAAAGGATGGGTATTATAAAGTTCCCACCCCATTCCAGAATATTGCGACCCTTGTCCAGTAAATAAAAAGGCAGTTTTCGCTGTATTTAATTCTGCGGCTTTATTTGTTGGCACGGTAGAGCGTAATTTCTCAATTAACTCCTCATTGGTTTGCACTGGAAAAGCCAGGCGATAATCTAAAGGACTGCGGCCAAGAGCAAGGTTGTGGCATAAATTGGCTACATCAAGACCCGCGTTGTCTTGAATATATTCTGCTAATCGTGCTTGTTGTGCTGCTAAAGCTTCTGGAGTATGTCCTGATAATGAAAACACATGTACTGGTCTTTCAGGTGTATCCGCAGCAGCCAGAGCATCTCCAGTTGGGGCTTCGGTAAGGATTAAGTGCGCATTAGTTCCAGTAAAACCAAAAGAGCTCACACCGGCATAACGAATTTGTTTCTGCGCGTCCGCTTCCCAGGCTTGCAAGCTTGTAGGTACTTGTGCCGGAATAGAGGCTAAGTCAATTAATGGATTGACTGTTTCAAAATGCAAATTGGCTGGGATTTGTTGATGTTGTAACATCAAAATGGTTTTGATAAGGCCTGCCATACCCGCAGCCGCTTCCAAATGACCGATGTTGCTTTTTACTGAACCTATATATAAATCTTTTTGGCGTGTGCCAGTGGCAAAAACCTCTTTCAACGCATTAAACTCAATTGGATCGCCTAAGCGGGTACCCGTACCATGAGTCTCAATATAATCAATTGCATCCGGAGAAATCCCCGCGGCATGGATGGCTTTACTAATTAAGTCTTGTTGGGCCTTTGGACTTGGCGCGGTAATGCCGTTACTGTGTCCATCGCTATTCACTACGGCACTTTGAATCACTGCTAAAATAGGGTCTTTATCGCGTTGTGCATCAGTTAAGCGTTTTAAAATGAGCACACCGCATCCTTCACTACGAACATAACCATCTGCTTTTGCATCAAAGACTTGGCATTTGCCATTAGGTGATAACATTCCTGCTTGCGAGAAGCTTACACTTAAAGATGGATCAAGAATGCTGTTTACCCCACCCACAATGGCTAGGCTATAGCCTTTTTCATGTAAATCCTGACACGCATTGAACACCGCAACCAATGAAGAAGAACATGCTGTATCCACGGCTATCGATTCACCATGAGTCCCTAAAAAATAGGCAAGGCGTCCAGCTGCGGCGCTATGGGCGTTACCTATGCCATAATAAGCATCAGTATTATGGTGTGCTGCATCATGTGCTAATTGGCTATAGTCATTAGAGGCGATTCCAATAAAAATAGCTGCATCAGTATCATCCAGCGATAAAGGGGCAATACCGGCTCGCTCAAGTGCTTCCCAGGTTAATTCCAGTAAAAGACGATGTTGCGGATCCATTGCCTCTGCTTCGCGACGACTAATATTAAATAGGGCCGCATCAAACTGATCAATATTATCAATAAATCCACCTTTAGATGTGGCTATTGTTCCTGCAACACCAGACTGTGCCGTATAGAGTGCAGAATCCCAACGGCTGGGAGGAACGTTGCTGATTCCATCTTTAGCGTTTTGTAAGAGCTCCCAAAATTCTTGTGGACTGTTGCTACCTCCTGGAAAACGACAGCTCATACCGATAATCGCTACCGGCTCAAAGCGTTTTTGGTGAATTTGTTGCTCGTTTTGTGGGGTAAGCGAATGATCTTCAGGAAGCAAATAGTTGGCTAGAGTGTCAATGGTGGTAAAGGACCATAATAAACTAGGATTAATTTCTTGATTTATCAATTGTCCCAGGGCTGCGGTAAACTGGACTGCGCTTACGGAGTCCATGCCGTAGTATGAAAAATTCTTATGCACATCAATTTGTTCTAACTGCAGCGATAAATTGGTGGCTAGCCATTGTTTCATCCATAAGGTTAAGCTGTTTTTTTCATGAGCGTTAGCTAAGCTAGGCACTTGTTGCTCTGATTGATTAGCTTTCCTTTGCCATTGGGCATACACGTGCAAATCCTTGGCCAGAAAAGTTTGTTTACACCCGCTGCGTTGTACCTTGCCACTTGAGGTTCGGGGCAATGACGATTGTTTGATTAAAACAATCTCGCTAGGCAATACGGGCAACTCTTGGGAACAACAATCTAAGATCGCCGAAAAAATCTCATCAAACTGTTTCGCACTACGATGTACTTCTTGAACCAGGATTAATTCGGGTTCATTATTTTCCTTTTCAATAACAAAGGCAGCTCCACCATGTTTTATTAACAACGGATGGCTTTTTTCAACACAATGCTCAATGTCTTGAGGATAAAGATTTTGTCCACGAATAATAATTAAATCTTTAAGACGTCCCGTAATAAAAAGCTCCCCATCGGAGGTTAAAAAACCTAAATCCCCAGTTCGTAAAAAGGGTTTGTCTTTAGAGGCTAATTTTAGGTTAAAAATTTCTTCATTAAGTTCAGGCTTATTCCAATATCCCTTCGTAACTGAGTCACCGTGAACAACAATTTCTCCAATTTTGTTTATAGGTAAAATGTCTAAACTAGATGGGTCAATAATTTCTAAGTCGTAGTTGCTATAGGGCGTGCCGCAGCCAACCAAAAGCACATGCTCTTCATCTGCTTGAGCTTCTTTGATGATGTTATTTTGAAATGCTTGCTTACTCGCTCGCATGAGCACTGTTTCGGTGCCCACTTTTTTAGTTGAGATCAACAAGGTGGTTTCGGCCATACCATAAGAAGGATGACAGGCATTGGCGCTAAAACCACATCCTGCGAACGCGTCACTAAATTGTTTTAAATGCGCCGCATTGACAGGCTCAGAACCATTTACTGCAAAAAGCCATGAGCTTAAATCCAATTCCTTTTTCTCTTCCTCGGTGATGACTCTGGAGCATAAATCATAAGCAAAGTCAGGTGCGGCCGAACATTCAGCGCGATAATCACTGATTGCTTTTAACCATTTTAATGGGTTTTTTAAAAAATCGGTGGGTGACATACTGACCACATGACCATTATAGGCCAAAGGAAAAAGTGTACAGCCAATCATGCCCATATCGTGAAATGGAGGTAGCCAAGAACAGAGAGTGGTTACCCGTCCCTCTAATTTTTCATTGATGCAGTGAGCATTAGCGATGATATTCTTGTGCGTTACCATCACCCCTTTGGGGTTTCCGGTAGAGCCTGAGGTATACTGTAGAAAGGCTACCTCTTCATTTGAAATAGTAGGAAACTGGGTTAAGGAAGGGAGCGTTTTTTCTTCCTCCTCGACAATGAGAACTTGTGTTTTATTTTCTTCATTAAAGTTCAGGCGATGTACTACGGCAGAAGAAGTAATGATCACCTGCACAGAAGCATCTTCGATAATTGATAACAATCTAATATTATGGCGACTGTTGGTAGGTGGATATGCTGGAACCGCAATAACTCCGGCAAGTAAACATCCTAAAAAGGAGACCAAATAATCGATGCCGGGATTCAATAAAATAATTGCCCGCGAGCCTGGCTCTGCACGCTTTAGGATTCGTGTGGCAAAATGCTCTATTTGCTCTAGCAATTCTTGGTTGGATAAAGAAAGGCTCTCTTTCTGAGTAAGGAACGTTAAGGCAGCTTTATCAGGATTGTTTTGAGCATTTCTTCTTAGTAGGTCGATGATGGTCACTGTGTTTTTTACATCTTGGCTCATTTTTCATCTCTGTTTATAACGGTATTGCTTCTTAAAGGTAGCACAAAATTTGAACAAATCCAGGTGGTTTTTTAATTTTATGCTGCACCGCCGTCTTAAAAAGGGATATTTGTTTTTAAATTCAATGCGAAAATCGAGTAAAAATCACTCGGGCTGGTCTATACTTAAGCAAATGTCATTTAATTGGTTTATGCTTTATTAACGTTAGGGTGTCGAGAGGAAGTTCAGGAATTGATTAAGTGACTTTGGCTTTAATTTCGTAAGAAAAAAGGAAACGACTATGCATCTACCTATTGAATCTGAGCTTCGGGCTTTTTTACAAGAACGTCATTTTTTAAATCCCGTTCTAATCAAAGAATCAGAAAATATGTTAGGAGCGTTATATTTCGCTCGCGAAGAATGTGGCAAAATAACAACGATAAAAATGATTAATAGAGGTAAATTAGAAGAATTATATCAATTAAATCATGCGGAGCTGATGAATTTTTTCACGTTGCATACAACGTATGTCAATGAGATAACTAAGAAAATAGCATCTCCTAAGTTAATTTCCATAAATAATTCATTTGTGCAGGAATACAATGATCTAGTGTTTTACATGATGCATTACATTCCCGGCGAAAATAAAGAACCATTTCATCTTAATCTTGATCAAAAAATCCAAATTGCACAAGCGCTCACTGCTATCCATCAAACTGAGCCACTTAATTTTAATAAGGATTTTTTTAATCTTAAATCGTATTTTTTTGCCAGTTGCTGGAAAAATCTTGTAACTAGTCATGGGTTGGCTTTAGTTGAAAAATTAGCAACACAATATTTAAATAATCCTTTAAAAAATTTGTTACGTGGCGTGTATGAACGGGTAACCTATGATGAAATTTTGCGAATAGGACAAGATACATCATCATTAGTTATTTGCCATTCCGATGTAAAACCTAAAAATGTTATTTGGAATAATGCCGGGGAGTATTATCTAGTTGATTGGGAAAATTTTTGCTTGATGCGTGCGGAAATTGATTTTGTTGATACGGTTACCAGTTGGGTGCGGCAAAAAAATGGTGACGAACAGTATTTAGATATGAGCCAGGCAAAATGTTTTCGAGATGCCTATGCCTTGCCTTTGGCCATTAATGATTTAGATATTTATATCTCTGCGGCAAAATGGATTTTTTGGGTTTTAACCTGTTATTCCCTGGCAAATGAAGCAATGCTTCGGGATGGTTTATCCATGCTTGCGCTTTTGGAAAATAACCATCAGGCATTACTTGATTTATCATAGGGATGTTTCGGAATGAATAAAAAGCAGTTCTTACAAATTTGGGCAAACCATGGGTTATTGACGGTTTTATTTAAGGTATTCAATTTTTTTATCTTGAATACCTTATTACAGCAATATATTACGTTGGAAGAGTTTCCGCTTTATGGTGCCTTAATTTATTTACCTACGGTAGTTCTGCTTTTTATTGTTCCTAAGCTCCTGGAAAAGACGAATGTATTTACCGCATTAAAACGCTGCCTTGATTTTATTCTAATCTTATTTCTCGGATTTTGGTTTGTTATTTTGACCGAGAAGGTACCACTGGATAGTTTGCTCGTTCTCCTGGCTTGTGTTGCTTTTTTAGCCTCAATGGAGTCCATTTTTTTTGATAAAGTAACCGCAACATATTGTGCCTATAAAGATTTACCTTTTGTCATTACAACCACCAGGCTTGCGAATACCTTGGGATATATAATTGGCCCACTTATTGGGAGCTTTTTTTTCAATAAATTATCGTTTGCCAACTTATTAGTAACCTCCATGGTGGTTATTTTGATTTATCGCATTTTCTTATTATTAGTCCATTGGAATTTACAGAAAAATGTTTCATTGCAGTCCCAATTTCACTCACAAGGAATTGAGCTTACTGTAAGCAGGCAATCGATTTTGTATTTATATAGTTTAAATTTTATGTGGCTTAATTTAGTGGCCATTATGATCATTCCCTTTTATTCTTTGTATTTTTCTGTTTCACAAATAGGGGTAATTCTTTCCTTTGCAGGGGTTGGCATGCTTGCAGGTAATTTATTTTCAATCTCTTTATTTAGGCGTTTTAATTACCTCCTTCTTTTTCATATAGCGGCACTGGGTTTGCTATTTAACTTGTGTATGGCTGCTTTTTTGGGGAGTAATTATTTTTGGAGTTGCTTTTTCATTGGGTTGGGAAGCTTTTTTAGTTCCGTTTGTTATGCCTTGGCCCAATATTTTTCTTTAAGCATTGTCGATTCTGAGTCCTTATCACATTTTTATGGGATTAGAAATTTTATTAATACGCTTATTTCATTAGTGTTATTTATTCTTTTATGGTGTTTGGTTAGTAGCTCGTTAAGTCATGTTCTGCGGGATTTTTTCAATATTCAACAAGCAAGTTTAATGTCTTTGTTTTTCTTATTGCTGGCATTTATTTGTATCATTTTTTATGCTTTTAACTTTATTTACAGTCGCCAACTTAAAGAATGTACGTTATCTTGAACTAAAGTTCATCCAGGCCTAATCTTAATATAGCTTGGATGCACGGTAGGGCGTCTTGGGGCGCAGATGGTATTAGAATGCCCCGGGTATCATCGACGCGACCACTCCCTGGGGTTGTGGGGGAGCAATAAATGGGGTATTTATTTCGATTGAGGCTACTTGTGTTTCGACTACTCCGGAAAATAGTAGTGCCCGCGGATAAGCGGGAGGGCGCATAATCCGTTCAAATTTATCTTGCAGCTTATTATCTTCAGGAGCAAGTAGTTCTATATCCAAGAGCAGGCTGGCAGGCTTGCGATGTTTCATCACGCGTTCAAAATTTTTTTCTGCATGCTCACCAGATAACAAGCCTAATGGAGAGATAAAGGTTAAGATTTTTGCTGCCGCAGCGGGGTTAACTAGATGAGTGGTTACGGCGATATTTTGGGCATTTAATAAATGTGCTTTATTTAACGTGATTAATGCTTGGGCCACTTGTTGTGGGGATGTCTCGTGCTGCACTATTGCAGCGAAATATTCTTGTTTTTCAGTGCCTGCGAGTAGTTGATGTGCTTGTAGCGTGTCAATTGCGGTAAAAAGCTGCTGAAGTTTCGGCGAATTTAAAAGAGATTGATAATCTCCATTAGGAACAGATTTTTTAGGTTTTGGATAGCTTAAAATGGCTACAGCATTTTCATCAGAGAAAAGCTGGTTTGCTTCTAATAATTTGCAGCATTGGAAAAGATCGCTTTCGATGAATTTATTAAGGCAGGGAAATTTTAATAATGGTGGCGTGTCGAGAAGTTCCTTAATAATCTCTAATGCAATCACATCCAATGTTTTTGTTGATTTAGATTGAATCTTGGCATTAAACAATTCTTGAATTTTTTTAGGGAAAAGTTTTTTCTCTGTTTCAGTTAGGTATTTATAGCTGGAGATGAAAGAAGATATTATTAATGCGTTTTTAGGCGATATATCACCCATAGTGTCCTGCCTTTGATTGGTCATGAATTGTGCATATTTTATGCTAAATGGGCTTAAAAAAGCAAGATTTAATTAATTTTGTTTAGTGTCACATAGGTATGTTGGGTTGTTAACCCGAACATCGGTACAAACGGTATGTGCTGGGCTTGGTCGCCCAGCCGGCGTGGCAAACTCAGCTATTGCGTAAATTGATTAACCGTTAGGGTCAATCGTTTCACCAATTCATCAATTTCTTCTTCAGTGATGGTGAGCGGAGGGAGTAAGCGCACGACTGTATCTGCCGTGACATTAAAGATGAGGCCATTGGCTAAACCTAAATTACGCATGTCCATAGCCGGTCTATCTAGCTCCACACCAATCATATAGCCTTTACCACGAATTGCTTTAACATGTGGATGTTCACCTAGGCTTTGAATAAGCTTATCCATCAAAAGGGCACTATTACGGGTAACACGATCGCAAATTTTATCACGCTCAATGACTTCCAATACCGTTAAAGCAGTAGCACAGGCTAGGGGATTACCACCAAAGGTAGAGCCATGATTTCCAGGCTTGAATAAATCCGTAGCTTTTTTACTCATAAGGCAAGCACCTATGGGTACGCCATTGCCTAGGCCTTTAGCTGTAGTAAGAATATCCGGTTGAATATTATGGTGCATGCAAGCATACAGTTTACCAGTACGTCCATTTCCGGTTTGGATTTCATCCAAAATAAGCATCCAATCATGCTGTTCACATAATTTGGCTACTGCACGCAAATAACCTTCTTCGGCGGCATAAATCCCACCTTCGCCTTGAATAGGTTCCAGCATTACCGCGACCACATCTTCGCGATTGGCCGCAATTGTGCGTATGGCTTCGATATCATTAAAGGGAGCGCGAATAAATCCAGGGACTAAGGGTTCAAAACCTGCTTGTACTTTACGGCTACCTGAGGCGGTTAGGGTCGCCATCGTACGTCCATGAAATGCACGTTCCATTACAATAATAGAGGGGGTTTCAATGCCTTTTTTATGTCCGTAAAGCCGAGTTAATTTAATAGCTGCTTCATTGGCTTCCGCACCGGAGTTGGCAAAAAATACTTGTTCCATTCCTGCCATCGAGGTGAGTTTTTCCGCAAGTAGCTCTTGTTGCTTAATATGAAATGTATTTGAGGTATGCAAGAGTTTTGCTGCTTGCTCTTGTATGGTTTTGGTCACATCTGGATGAGCATGTCCTAGCCCACAAACGGCTATCCCACTTAAGCCATCAAGATATGCTTTACCCTGTTCGTCATAAAGCCAAACGCCCTCACCATGAGTAAAGGTTATGGGCATGGGATTGTAACTCGTAATTAAAGCCATTATCTATCTTCCTTTTTAATCTTTTTGCCGTCCATTAAAATCGTAGGCTGGGCTTAACAGCCCAGCCTACGATTAGTCTAAATGGTAGTGACTTGGCAATTATCCCATCACTTACTTCATATTATCAGAGACGAATTCCCAATTCACTAATGACCAAAATGCACTGATGTAATCAGGGCGCGCATTACGGTAATCAATATAGTAAGCATGTTCCCATACATCGCAGGTTAATAGGGCGGTTAAACCTTCAGTCATGGGGGTGCCAGCGTTGCTGGTGCTTATAATCTTTAGATCACCCGCTTTATCTTGAGCAAGCCATGCCCAACCTGAACCAAAAGTAGTAGCGGCTGCTTGGGTAAATTGTTCTTTAAAGGCACTAAAAGAACCAAAATGCTTATTAATAGCCTCAGCTAGTTTACCCGTTGGCTCACCACCTCCATTAGGACTCAAACAATGCCAATAGAAGGTATGGTTCCAAATTTGCGCTGCATTATTGAATACCCCACCTTTGGATTTCATAATAATGTCTTCAAGAGACATTGATTCAAATTCAGTACCAGGAATTAATTTATTTAAGTTATTCACATAAGCTTGGTGATGTTTTCCATAATGATATTCAAGAGTTTCTTTAGAAATATGTGGTGCTAACGCATCCATTTCATAGGGTAATTTGGGTAATGTAAAAGTCATGGGGTTCTCCTTGTTTGTGAGTTGCCCTAAGTGTAGCAGGACAAATATGATATTCAATTAATATTTCTTTAAGATTCCATGCCTATTATTTAAGAAATTATTATTAATTTGGCTGGGGGCGGCACCTGCTTTTATCCTAGTGAGTCTGGTAGGGATCATGAAATAAGTTGCGGCCGTGCTAGCTTTTCGCCATAATTAGCGTTTTTATTATTTTAAAGGTACACGAGCGTGGATACAATCGAGAAAATTAAAAAACAAATCGCAGAAAATACGATTCTGCTGTACATGAAAGGATCCCCGAAGATGCCTCAATGTGGTTTTTCTGCGCGTGCAGTTCAATGCATCGAGGCCTGTGGTGTTGATTTTGCTTACGTAGATATTCTTGCTAATCCAGACATTCGTCAAATGTTGCCCCAAGTTTCTGATTGGCCCACCTTCCCTCAGTTGTATGTTAAGGGTGAATTGATTGGTGGCTCTGACATTATTGCTGAATTATTCCAGCAAGGTGAGCTAGAAACTATGTTACGCGATGCAATTGCCGTATAAAGTCTATTATATCTTGACTACCTTGGCTAAAGCAGCCAGATTTTTGCTTTTGATTCAAGCTAGCGAAATGTAAACGGCCCTCGATAATAATAATCTGCGCAAGGGTTCCTCTTGCGCGCAAATGGAGATCATAGAATGAGTGTACTAGTCGGACGTAAAGCTCCTGATTTTACCGTCGCTGCGGTGATGGGCAATGGTGAGATTGTAGATAAATTTAATTTGCATGAGCACATCAAAGGGAAATATGGATTGGTGTTTTTCTATCCTTTAGATTTTACTTTTGTATGCCCTTCTGAGCTGATTGCTTTAGATCACCGTATAGATGAATTCAAAAGCCGTAATGTGGAAGTAGTTGCTGTATCTATCGACTCTCATTTCACTCATAATGCATACAGAAATACTCCTGTAGAAAAAGGCGGAATTGGCGCAGTTCGTTACACTATGGCTGCCGATATGACTCACAGCATTTGCCAAGCTTACGGTGTAGAGCATCCTGCTGCGGGCGTTGCATTTCGTGGCGCATTTATTATCGATACTAAAGGTATGGTTCGCTCACAAGTTGTGAATGATTTGCCAATTGGTCGGAATGTTGATGAGCTCTTAAGAACGATTGATGCAGTACAATTCTTCGAAGAAAAAGGCGAAGTTTGTCCTGCGGGTTGGAGAAAAGGCCAAGCAGGTATGACCGCCTCACCCCAAGGCGTTGCTGAATACCTTGCAGAGCACTCGCGTTCTTTATAATTACGTGTAGCCCGTATTAGACGAAGTCGTAATACGGGTATTGCGACACTGATACACCCGTATTAAGCATTGCTAATGCGGGTTAATCTGTTTATCCATTATTATTTTTATTATTAAGCTGTAGCCTGCGCCACGTATTCGTCATCTCACAAAACAAATCTGCGGTTTTTTCTGCATCATAAATTGCTGAATGCGCTTCATGAGGGTCGAAAGGAACACCTGCCGCTTGAGCTGCTTTCGCTAATACGGTTTGTCCATAAATTAATCCCCCTAAGGTGGCTGTGTCGAAGCAAGTAAACGCATGAAAGGGGGATTGCAGCCCCGTTCTTTTGATTGCTTCCTTAACAAACAATAAATCGAACCAGGCGTTATGACCGACTAACACCGCCCTTTGGCAGTTCTGCTGCTTAATCGCACTAAAAATAGGTTTAAATAGTCGTTCCAGTGCAATTTTTTCTTCTACCGCGAAGCGAAGCGGTTGGTAGGGATCGATTTGGTTGAACTCTAGCGATTTTTGATCCAGCTCGGCTCCCGAAAAGGGTAAGATATGTTCAAAATGGCTGGTGCTGCGTTGTAAATTACCTTGTTTATCCATGGTGAGTAAGACAACACACATTTCCAGCAAGGCATTTTTCTGCGGGTTTATCCCAGCCGTCTCAACATCCACTACTACGGGCAAGAAGCCACGAAAGCGTCCCTTCATTGTACTGCTTAATGCATTATCAAGAGGGGACATGAGTACTCCATTGGATTGTTTCACCTGCCGCAATCGGTACAACCTGCTCTCTACCCAAGGGCATCGTTTTTGGTACGGTTTGCGGGGAATTAATCAACTCAACCTGCTCCTGATTGATGGGCAATTGATAAAATTCAGCGCCATAATGGCTCATAAAACGATTAAGCTTGGTTAATTGGTTTAACTCATCAAATACCTGCGCATAAAGTGCAAGGGCAAAGGGCGCTGAATAGATCCCCGCGCAACCACAAGCCGTTTCTTTATTGTTAATGCGGTGAGGGGCACTGTCCGTGCCGGCAAAAAATTTAGGATTACCACTGCATACTGCTTGTTGCAGTGCCTTTTGGTCACGTTCATGCTTCAAAATGGGAAGACAGTAATAATGAGTTCTAATACCCCCTGCAAGCAACTGATTACGGTTATATAGTAAATGATGGGGAGTAATGGTGGCGGCAATATTTTCTGGGGCTGTACGGACAAAGTTTACCGCAGCCTCGGTGGAAATATGTTCCAGGATGATGCGTAACCTCGGGAAATTAAGGACTAAGGGTTTTAAATACTCATCAATAAACAAGGCTTCACGTTCAAAAATATCGCTATGTGTTACCTCACCATGAATTTGCAGCACTAAATTCTGTTCTTGCATCACTTCAAGTAAAGGATAGAGCGCGCTCAAAGTCTTAGCGCCTGCTTCGGAATTCGTAGTTGCTCCGGCTGGATAAAGTTTGGCTCCTAATACATAGGGGGTGCTTGCGGCCTGCTCCAACTCTGCTGCGGTAACCGACTCGTTTAAATAGAACGTCATATAGGGATTGAAGCGATGACCACTGGGTAAGACAGCAAGAATTCTCTCTCTATAAGCACTAATTGCAGACAAAGTAGTCAATGCTGGTTTGAGATTAGGCATTACTAAGACACGGGCAAAATGCTCTGCACTGGCTGCCACGGTATGTTCTAATACTTCATTATCCCTAAAATGAACATGCCAGTCATCTGGTTGGCTGATAATTAGTGATTTCATAATTAAAGATTCTTAAAACAGTGTCGATATCTAAGGATAACATGAATTCAATCATGGGGATTATTAATAATGGAATTCAGTAATAATAGATGCGCGTTTGTAATACGCGTTGCAGTAAGCTATGCACTGGCTGTAAGTACAACATTCGCAATGGCACCAATTAATTATGCCTTTCCCATGGGTGGGGAAAAGAGTTGGAAGGTAACTGGTAATCCAATTCGTTGTGGTTTATCACTGACAATACCTAATTATGGAATCGGGTATTTTGAGCAATTCGCCGCTCAGCCACCGCATTTTGTTTTACGCAAGTGGGATGAAGTGAGTCGTCCTTTGCCTGCACGAATTATCGCTAGGGCTCCTATGTGGAAACCAGATGGTGCTACTTATCTTGTAGGCTCATTAATGGTTAATCCAGGTCCTTATGGAATTTTTTTAAAGCGAGATTCAACGTTAAAATTATTGACCTATTTATCTCAAGGCTATGAGCCTACTTTTAGATATCGCTCGGATATAGGATTTGATGTTTCTGTAGCATTGACGCCTCGTGGCTTTCAAACGCCTTATTCTCACTACCAGCGCTGTATTAGTAATTTATTACCCTTTGGGTTTGACCGGGTAAAAGAAAGTGTATTTCATTTTGCCCCAGATAGTCGTGAATTGTCGGATCAAGATAAAGATCAATTACGCCGAATTGCACGTTACACTGCAGCCGATCATCAAATTAAAGTAATTCGTATAATTGGTTATGCTGATGAAAGTGGGCGCAAAGGCTATAATAATGCAATCTCGCAATATCGTGCGCAAGCTGTACAAAATTATCTAATAACTTTAGGGGTTCCTGAAGAGCAATTATCGGTCACTTGGTTAGGAGCGTTAAAACCAGTGGCTAGAAATGATACAGATGCAGGTCGCGCGGAAAATAGGAGAGTTGTTGTCAGTCTGATTAAAAAATAGCGTCCGTGTTTAAAAAAAGTATCTTTATGAAAAATATTAATTTTTTTTTTGTAAATTTACTTGATTTATTAATTTTCGAAGCCATACTCATGGTGTTGCATGCTTCGAACCAAAGCGACGAAAGCATGCTGCTGGTAACTTTTAAATTGTAAGTTATCAAGTAAAAACTCAGAATTAATAAAAATAAAAATATAATACGGAGACTTAGCATGTTTAGTTTGAAAAAGACAACAGCAGCAGTACTCGCTTTAGGTAGTAGTGCAGTTTTTGCAGGAACAATGGGACCTGTCTGCACTCCAGGTAATGTGACTGTACCATGTGAGCGCACTGCATGGGATATCGGTGGTCAAGCCATTGATTTACAAGTCGTTAACAACAACGATTTCTTTATTGCTGATGCAACTGGAAATTACCGCGATCACAGTCGTTGGAATTGGGGCTTCCAATTAGAAGGTTCTTACCACTTCAATACTGGTAATGATGTTACTTTAACTTGGTACCATTTGGATGCTAGCAGACACCGCTTTGGGTTCGTCTCTGAATTAGATGGTGTTACAGGTCTTGCTGGTTACGCTAACGTTGGTCGTAAGTGGGATGCTGTTAATGGCGAATTAGGTCAATTCGTTGATTTCAGCGCAAACAAAAAAATGCGTTTCCATGGCGGCTTCCAATGGGCACGTGTTAAGACTAATCACGCTGTAGCTATTGATGATGCAACCACTGATCTAGTTGATTTTGCTTCTTGGGGCGAGACTCAATACAACGGTTTTGGTCCACGTACAGGTCTTGACATGAACTATGTGTTCGCTGGCTATGGTTTTGGTGTTTATGCTAAAGCAGCAGCAGCAATCTTAGTTGGTAGCTCTAAGTTTAACTCAGGTGCTTATGAGCTGGGCGTATCAGCTGTTCCTTTCCATGGCTCTAAAACTTCTATCGTTCCTGAGTTAGAAGCTAAGTTAGGTGCTAACTACACTTACACTATGGCTCAAGGGGATATTACTCTTGATGCTGGTTACATGTGGTTCAACTACTTCAATGCTTTAAGCAATGTTAGTGCTGCTACTAGTACTGCAAGAACTATGGACTTCGGAGCTTCTGGTCCTTATGTTGGTTTGAAGTACGTAGGTAATGTTTAATTTGTACATGTTAGATTTTGCTTAATCTCCCACTTTTTCACCTCATTTCTTTCACCAGAAATGAGGTGATTTTTTAGAAAATCACAAATTTATTATCCGCGCAAAATGGATTATTAATCCGCATGTTGGAACGAATAAATACAGTAACAGAAAAAAATTATCTATAAAACTTAGTTTTTTAACTAATTGTCTTGACTTATTTTCTCTCGATATAGATACTGCTCACCTTTTCATGCCTACGTCAAAAAAACGGCGTGCATGTTTTGTTAATAGCTTCTTTGTGTAAGTTAGTAACAAAATGGGAACTTAATAATAATTTATATGGAGACTACGCATGTTTAGTTTGAAAAAAACAGCATTAGCGGTACTCGCTTTAGGCAGCAGTGCAGCAGCATTCGCAGGTACAATGGGCCCAGTTTGCACTCCAGGAAACGTAACTGTTCCTTGTGAGCGTACGGCTTGGGATATCAGTGGCCAAGCTATTGATTTGCAAATCGCTAACAACAACCGATTCGTTGGTGTTCCTGACGTAAATGGTAACTTCCGCGACCACACTCGTTGGAACTGGGGTTTCCAATTAGAAGGTTCTTACCATTTCAACACTGGTAACGATGTAACTTTAACTTGGTATCATCTAGATACTGGAACTCACCGCTTCGCTTTCGACAGTGCATTTGAAGGTACTGACTTTAGTGTAGCTGCTGCATCTAACTACAAATGGGATGCTGTGAACGGTGAATTAGGTCAATTCGTTGATTTCAGTGCTAACAAAAAAATGCGCTTCCATGGCGGTTTCCAATGGGCTCGCGCTAAGCACAACGCAGGTTGGGCTGCTCTTGTAGCTCCAGCTACTGTTGACGCTATTGAGGGTTACAGTGCTCAATTCAACGGTTTTGGTCCACGTACTGGTTTGGACATGAACTATGTATTCGGTAATGGATTTGGTATTTACGCTAAAGCAGCAGCTGCTCTATTAGTTGGTAATACTAAGTTTAGTTCTGCATATGCTGATTCAACTACTCCTGCAGTTGCTTACCATGGTTCAAAAACTGCAATCATTCCAGAACTAGAAGCTAAATTAGGTGCTAACTACACTTATTCTATGGCTCAAGGTGATGTTACTTTGGACGCTGGTTACATGTGGTTCAACTACTTCAATGGATTTAGCCACGTTTCAGCTGCTAACCTTCTAAGTCACACTTCTGACTTTGGTGCTTCTGGCCCATACGTTGGTTTGAAATATGTTGGTAATGTTTAATTACTAGCCTAGTTTCATTACCCACCCTATTGTATCAATAGGGTGGGTTCTCCTATCCTTCTTCTGTACTAACCCTTCTTATGTTCCGTCCGTGACTTATTTCTCTAACAAAGCATGATTCTTGTCGCATTTTATCACGAGCTATTGGTACTTCAGATTACGGTGCATCAGGCCCTTATTTTGGCTTAAAATATGTAGGTTTGGTTTCAGAGACTTTCTCTCAGGTGCATGTATATCCCTTTGAGCTCCTATCAACTTTAAATGACTATCATTTTGATTTTCTTGACTTATTTCTGTGCCATGATAGATACTAGGTGCCCTTAACGGATAAGCGTGGTTGTCCGTATATTTTTTGTACAAAGGCAATAAAGAGAATTTTGATAATATTTATAAAAACATGGAGACCTGGGATGCTTATTTTAAAAAGAATAATCCTTCTCGTACTCACCTTTGGCAGTGGAGTGCTTTTTGCAGGTACCATGGGGCCTGTGTGTTCGCCAGGAACTATGACCGTACCATGCAATCAAACGGCATGGAGTTTGGCGGCCAATGCGCTGTATTTACAAACAAATTTTAATCAAACATTTTCCTATTATCCTCGAGGAGACAATGATATTTATAATGGCCTTGGTGGACAATGGGGGTGGGGTTTTCAATTAGAGGCATCCTATTTATTTAACACGGGTAATGATGTAACGCTTAAGTGGTATCATTTGGATGGTGCTAACGGGAGTTTAAAATTTAATCCTTTTGGTGAATTTGATCCACTGAATGTACGTTTAGCATTGAAAACCCAATGGGATGCCGTAAATGGTGAGATGGGCCAATTCGTCACGCTTTCACGTGATGTTAACTATCGCTTTCATGGTGGTTTTCAATTTGCCAGGCTGAAAAATACAATGGATGCAAGGGTGGCATTTATTCTGCCTGCAGATTTTTTAGCTTTGGTTGATGCAGACAGCATACCTGCCCCCCAAAATCTTAATTACACTACTTCGTTTAATGGTTTTGGACCGCGTACGGGTATTGATATGGATTATATTCTGGCTGATGGATTTAGTCTGTATGCTAAAGCAGCTACGGCATTACTGGTCGGTTCGATTAAGTCACATGCTAGGGGGTTGGCCGAGCCATTAACTTCTGTGCATAGTTCCTATTCTGCGATCGTTCCAGAGCTTGAGGCTAGTGTAGGGCTTACCTATAGTTATCCAACTAAGCGAGGGGATTTCCTTTTTGATTTAGGCTATTTGTGGGTGAATTATTTTAATCCATTAAGAAATCAAAATATAATTAAGAATCTAGCAAATAATCAAACAGTTACTTCAGAAAATAGATCAAGTGATTTAAGTATTTCAGGTCTTTATTTCGGATTAAAGTATGTGGTAAATATTTAAAGATTATCCTTCAAGATATTTCGGTGATTATGTTGACTTTGTTAAAGTTGATCGGGGATAATTTGGCGAGGTGCAGTGCTTTTATAGCGCGAGAATGTACCCTTGCTAAAAAATTTAGTTTCTAGTTAGAATGAGCTATAAACGGAAATTATAGGCCGTGTAAACAGGCCCTAATAAGAAAGTGGAGATATGCATGTTAAACCTGAAACAAACAGCGATAGCTGCTCTTGCCTATGGCTGCAGCGCCGTATTCGCTGGCACCATGGGGCCTGTTTGCACCCCGGGTAATGTTACAGTTCCTTGCGCCAAAACAGCATGGGGCGTTGGTGGACATGCTCTCTATCTACAAACCACTGTAAATCACGATTTTGCTTATTATCCAACCGCCGCCGATCCAAACGAGTTCAATGATCAAGGTGGGCAATGGAGCTGGGGTTTTCAGCTCGAAGGTTCGTACCATTTTAACAGCGGTAATGATTTTACATTAACCTGGTACCATTTAGATTCAAGTGCTCATGATATTCTGCTTAACCCACTCCTGTTTTCTGCAATTGATGTCTTTTCAAAAGAAAAAGTGAAATGGGATGCTGTTAATGGTGAGCTAGGTCAATTTGTTGACTTTAGCGCGAATAAAAAAATGCGTTTCCATGGTGGTTTCCAATTTGCGCGAATCAAGCCAACGACGGATGTGGACGTTACAAAATTAGCCGTTTCAGGTACGCCGGTTACCGAAAATTTCCAAGTTGTTTCTGTGTATAATGGTTTTGGTCCACGCACAGGTCTTGATATGGCCTATGAGTTTGGCAATGGCTTTGGTGTTTATGCCAAGGGGGCAGCTGCTGTTTTAGTCGGTACTGCTAAGTTTAATGATGATGGTTTCCATTCTGTATCTGGATCCATTGTTCCCGGAGGTACGGTTACCCCATTTCGTTTTTCTACAACGGCACTTGTTCCCGAGTTAGAAGCTAAATTGGGAGTTAACTATACATACGCAATGGCGCAAGGTGATATTACCCTGGATGCTGGTTATATGTGGTTTAATTATTTTAGCCCAAACAGACAGGTTAGCCCCGCATTGATTGCTGAAAGATCAGATTTTGGTGCTTCAGGTCCGTATTTTGGCTTGAAGTATATTGGTAATGTTTAATTTCTTAATTGATTAAGATCTTAGGGTTTGTTTACATGATTACTTTCTTGGATGTAATGACAAGTACGTGATGTGTAAATAGGCCTAGTGAAGCCCGTCGCCAATTGATGGGCTTTTTTTCAAACGGAGTTTTTATGCTAAAAAAGACAACTATTGCTGTATTGGGATTGGTAGCAAGTGGCTATGCGGCTGCTGGCGCTATGGGGCCTGTATGTACACCTGGAAATGTTACTGTTCCTTGTGATGCAAGAAAATGGGAATTAGGGGCTGAAGCACTGTACATGCGTCCTATCTACGGCGCTCAAAAAAGCCTACAGTTTGTTCCAAGCTTGACAACGAGTGTTAGTTCAGAAGTGGCTGACGTACGTGATCAGTGGAGCTGGGGCTTCCGGGTAATGGGATCGTTCTACTTCAACACAGGTAATGATGTTACTGTAAACTGGACCCATTTAAACTCTAAAGCAGATTTCAATAATATTGTAGCTCCTTTGGTGGTTCCTCCGGCGACTGTTATACAAGTTCCAGCAAATTACGAAAGCCGTGATCAATTTGATCAAGCGAATATCGTCTTGGGTCAGCATGTTGATGTTAGTGTCAGAAAGAAAATGCGTTTCTTTGGAGGTATGCAATATGCAAACATTCAATCTAATGCAACTAACTATCTAAACTATCCTTTAATTCCGCTGCAGTTTGGTTCAACGGTTTCTGTATTTGATAATACCGATTTTAAAGGTTTTGGTCCTGTTACCGGAATTGATTACTCTTATGCCTTATTTAATGGTTTAAGCGTAACTGCCAATGGTACTGGTTCCATCCTGGTTGGAACCACACGTTATCATGAGGGTTTCGTCGTTGATAATCTTCATGCTATTTATGCGAATTTTTATTCTCGTAAGAAAGCGATTGTTCCAAGCTTAGAAGCAAAACTAGGCTTGAATTATGCGCATGATTTCTGGGAAGGGACTATAAACATTGATGCGGGGTATCAAGCGATTAACTACTTCAATGCACTGACTACACAATCGTTCCAATTACCAAATGCTCCAACTCACGCTGTCAACTACGGGCTCTTTGGTCCTTATTTCGGTCTGAAATACGTAGGTAACGCATAAGTTATCAAACAAGTAGCCGTATTAGTGTAACGTAAATACGGCTACTTATGTCACATTGCTCCCGTATTACGAGTTCGGCTAAGACGGGACGCACATCCTCCATTCTCCTAAAAGATTTTTATGAGCCTGCCTAAGGCATGTCGTTTTTTACATTTAAGATAAAAAGGAATTTATATAATCTATGGATGGCGACAACTATCTTGTCCATTATTTTTTCAATTAAGTTTTAATTTAGCTCTAGTCATCATTAAATTCACAAGATATACTTTCTGGCCACACCCTGTGTGGAAGTAAAAAATAATAAACAGGAGTAGCCGCATGAAGATTAAAAAACTTGTATTGGCTTTAGTCTGTTTTTCATCGCCACTCTATGCGGAAAATGATCAACAGTTGGAACGTGAAATAGAACGTTTACAAAAGCAAACACAACAACTGCAATCACAATTAATTGCTTTACAAAAAAAACTAGTAACACACACAACAAAACATTCTGCTGCGCCCGCTCGTTCTCAAAAAGCTGCCGCCACCCCGCGCTCGACAAAGGTTGATGCGCCGCAAGTTGCAGATAAACAGCACACAGACCGTGGAAAAAGTAAGTTAATTAGATACCATTCTTCCCCAGTTACGGTTCATGCGCCGGAGGCGAAACCAGCATCTATCGGTTTTTATCCTACCGCGTTAGTAGCTGATAATCGAGTTGTTACTTATATTGCCGGCACCCCAGTAGTCACTTCCCCATACTTGGGATCGCGACCCGCATTTGATGGTTCAGATTATATTGTTAACATTTCAAGTATTAACCGTGATATTCGCTTAATGCAGCAGCGCCGTCGTTTATATGATGCTTATAAACAGATTGGTTATCCGATTCCTGAACGCCCTATTATTGCAATTAGTGGTAAAGCCGAGCCTATAGGCATGGTTAACTCATCTTACATGGGCGAAACGAATACGGATTTAACTTTAGGCTCCAGTGAATTAGCCGTAGCTGCCGCCCTGAATCAGAATGTTGAAGCTTATATGTCGATTGCTTATGATGAGAGCCCACCGGAAATTGGTCCTCGCATCAATAACTCCGCTTTCAGTTTGAACTTGGGATTTGTGAATATTGGTAACTTAGATAAAACACCATTTTATTTTACAGCAGGACAATTATATGCCCCGTTCGGGCGTTACTCGAGCTCGATGGTAAGTGCTCCGCTTACTATGAATTTAGCACGTACTAAGACCCGGCCATTTATTTTAGGATATAAATCACAAACGGATCGCGGACCTTTTGCTGCAGTTTATATTTATCGCAGTGACACCCAGTCAGGAAAATCTGGTGTAGGTGGCGCTAACTTAGGTTATTCTTTTGCTGTAAATGATATTACTGGGGAAGTTGGTGCGAGCTATATTAGTTCGATAGCCGATTCATCAGGTATGCAAAATACCGCCGCAAATCCTGGAACATTTGGTGGTTTTGGTTCCTTATTGCATGGAAGTGAAATTGTTCGCAAAACCCAAGCGGTGGATGTGTATGGTAACCTAGGTTTTGACCGCTTTAACTTGACGGCAGAATGGGTAGGGGTAACTCAGCCATTTAGAGCTCAAGATTTAAGCTTCAATGCACGTGGAGCCAGGCCTCAAGCTTTGGAAACCGAATTTGGGATGACCTTTAAGAGCTTTAATCGTCCGTCATCGATTGGCATCGGTTATCAATGGACTAAGGATGCTTTAGCGTTGAACTTACCTCAGCAACGTATTATCGGGGTATATAACATCTCTATTTGGAAAGATACTGTTGAAAGTCTTGAGTACCGACATGATATGGATTACGGGAAAAATAACTTTGCTAATGGTAATGCTCCAGCAGGTGTTATCAATGCGCCGACACTAGGAACCGGGCGTTCTGCTGACACTGTTTCAGCACAAATAGGCGTTTATTTCTAATTAATGTAGGCTGGGCTTGTCAGCCTAGCCTACGCATTACGCTATCTTTTTCTTTAAGTCAACGCCATTAGTGGCATGCAACCAGGCTACATTCTTTGTGCTATCTTTAAACATATAATGCTTCGCATAAAGGATGGCTATGCGTTATCTGTTTTTAGTTAAAAATATAATCGCCATATTTCTTATTGTTTTTATTTACTCTTCATCGTCTTATGCCGTAAAAATAGTAGAACTAAGCATTAAAGGTTCCATAGGTCCTGCTACTGCCGATTACATCGTACGTGATGTAACCCAAGCACAACATGCAGATTTAATCCTGGTACTTCTTGATACCCCAGGAGGACTTAATGAGTCGATGCGAACCATCGTGCAAACCTTTTTAGCCTCTAAAGTTCCCATTGTCGTTTATGTCAGTCCTACTGGTGCTCGTGCCGCCAGTGCCGGAACCTATATATTATATGCGGCAACCTTAGCAGCTATGGCGCCTGGAACTCAATTAGGTGCTGCAAGTCCCGTTAATATTAGCGCCCAGTTTTCAGGAGCCTCAGAATTTGGCCAGCATTCAGATATTATGAATAAGAAAGTAACTAATGATGCGGTGGCAACCATACGTTCTCTGGCACAATTACGAGGACGTGATCCCGTATTTGCGCAAAAAGCGGTAATAAATGCAGAAACGCTCACCTCAACAGAGGCCTTAAAACAAAAAGTGATTAATTTTATTGCTAAGGATGAGCAGGATTTATTCGCTCAGCTCAATGGGATGGTTGTTACTCAAAATAATCAAAAAATAACCCTGAATACTACCAATCCCCAAATACAACGAATAAATCCGGATTGGCGTACCTATTTCTTATCTTTAATAACTGATCCTACAGTGGCCTATCTGCTACTGCTCTTGGGTATCTATGGTATTTTCTTCGAATTAGTTAATCCCGGTTTTGTACTGCCCGGTGTCATCGGGGCTATTGCTCTTCTTATAGCCTTTTATGCACTGCAGCTATTACCGGTGAATTATGCCGGCTTTTTACTTATTATTGTGGGAATTGGATTTATTATTGCCGAAGCCTTTTTACCTGCTTTTGGCTCCTTGGGAGTTGGGGGGACGATTGCATTTCTTATTGGTTCAATCATGCTCATAGATGGCCCTGAACATACCTTCCATGTTGCCTGGTCAGCAATTTTGGGAATGGCTATGGTTAATATTATTATTTTCATTATTCTTTTAGGTAGTGTGGTTAGAGCCCGGCATCAAAAGCTTAGGCATGGAGTGGAGGTCTTAATTGGTGGGCAGGGGCAAGCATTTGGGGATATTAATATGAAGGGACAAGTGATAATCCACGGTGAAATTTGGAGTGCTTCATCACGCCACTTTATTGCTGCAGGCAAGCCGGTCATTGTGGTTGGATCTTCAGGATTAGTGTTGCATGTTGAGGAAGAAACGGGAACACAAGGAGAATGAGATGGGACCTTTTTTAGGGGTAATTTTTGCAGCCATCCTGCTGCTATTAATATCTGCAGTTAAGGTTTTTCGAGAGTATGAGCGGGGTGTCGTGTTTATGCTCGGACGTTTTTGGCGGGTTAAAGGCCCTGGATTAGTACTAATTATTCCAGTGATTCAGCAAGTAGTGCGGGTGGATTTACGTACCATTGTTATGGATGTACCGAGTCAGGATGTGATTTCGAAGGATAACGTCTCCGTACGGGTAAATGCGGTGCTTTATTTTCGGGTTGTTGCTCCAGAGAATGCGATTATTCAAGTGGAAAATTATTATGAAGCCACCAGCCAGCTGGCGCAAACCACTTTGCGTTCTGTCTTGGGACAGCATGAGCTTGATGAAATGCTTTCTGAGCGCGAGCGATTGAATAGCGATGTGCAAAAAATACTCGATGCGCAAACGGATAATTGGGGCATCAAAGTGTCCAATGTGGAAATCAAGCATGTAGATTTGGATGAAAGTATGATCCGTGCAATAGCCAAACAAGCTGAAGCTGAACGAGAACGCCGTGCCAAAGTAATTCATGCCGAAGGGGAATTACAAGCTTCAGCAAAATTACTGCAAGCATCGCAAGTCTTAGCACAACAGCCGGAGGCGATGCAGCTCCGTTATTTACAAACTTTAGCGGCAATTGCCGGAACGAATAACTCGACGATTGTATTTCCGATGCCTATGGAGCTGGGGGATATTTTAGCGAAGATGGCGAAAAAATAATGAGCAAACTGCAAAGGTATTGCTTGCAGTTTGATGATGTTTCAGCGTTTTTTATAATTTTCATCTAAACTGCTGCTCCTCTCGCTTTGTAGCTTCCCCTTTCGTTTATTTGTTTTTTATGATAGAACTTCTTTTTTGAAAAAATTATGAGGTTTCATCGTGTCGATTAAGTCAGATAGATGGATTGAAAAAATGGCGCTTGAACATGGAATGATTTCTCCATTCGAGTCGAACCAAGTACGTGAAAATGCTGGTGGACGAATTATTTCTTATGGGGTATCCAGTTATGGATACGATGTGCGCTGTTCAAGGGAGTTTAAGATCTTTACTAATATCAATTCGTCTATCGTTGATCCGAAGGCATTTGATGAAAATAGTTTTGTGGATGTGGAATCCGATGTATGCATTATTCCACCAAATTCTTTTGCTTTAGCGCGCACAGTCGAGTATTTCCGTATCCCACGAAATGTATTGACTATTTGTTTGGGTAAATCCACTTATGCACGTTGTGGCATTATTGTTAATGTTACTCCCTTAGAGCCTGAGTGGGAGGGGCATGTAACCTTGGAATTTTCGAATACCACGCCCCTACCTGCAAAAATTTATGCTCATGAAGGCGTTGCACAAATGCTATTTCTGGAAGCAAGCGAAGTTTGCGCTGTTTCCTACCGCGACCGTGGTGGTAAATACCAAGGACAGACAGGCGTCACTTTGCCACGGACTTAAAGAAAACTCGAAAATAGACTGGGCTGTGAAGCCCAGCAATAAGCTCATCGAATTATCGTTGCTGGGCTTTTCAGTCCAGCTTTCACGCGGCACTTGACGCCATTAATTAAATGAGGCCAATGCCGCTCATCGCGACAATGAAATTTACATCCCGTTCCCTATTCTTCCTCAGCTGGCAATTCGTACTGTGAACGAGACATATCAACACGTTCACGTAATTCTTTACCTGGTTTAAAGTGTGGGCTGTATTTAGCCTTAGTCACTACTTTTTCCCCTGTTTTTGGATTGTGGGCATTACGTGGCGGACGATAATGTAGCGAAAAGCTACCAAAGCCACGAATTTCAATCCGCTGATTTTTAACGAGTGCATCACTCATTAGTTCTAATATCTTATTAATCCCATCCGCTACTTGTTTTTCAGTAAGATGCGTCATTCGAGCAGCAATGTGTTCTATGAGCTCCGATTTAATCATACCCACCTCGTGATTGTCGCTTGTTCCAAAGTCTGTCACCATTACAGATTTAGGTGCGGACAATGCCCTTGTTCTATAAGTATAGATCGGGTAAAAAATTATTCAATGTTTTCAAGACAGTTAGTATTTACTCTTTTTTCGCGCATGTATATAGGCAAAAACCACCCCCCAGCTCATTTCAATTTGCGTTTGCAAAATTACCTTAAAGTACTTGCCAGGTAAGGTTTTGCTGGTAGTGATGACAACTTTCAGATTGGGTAATTGCTCCAGCCGGGCACAAATTTTTTCCCAGGTTGGGCCGAAAAATGAGGTTGAATTAATAAAAATAATTGTCGCCTCATCTAAATTTACTTCCAGAAAATCCCCTAAAATAAATTCAATCTTCTTTGTTTGTTCTGCATAACCGGACAATTGAGCTAAATAATCTACTTGTCTGCAGGCATTAAAATAAAGTTGTGGTAGGATTTCTATTCCTACACTTTTAGATATAGGATAAACCATTGCGCAAGCGAGCACTGCCTTTCCTACCCCACAGCCGAGATCATAAAATACAGTTTGTTCGTCGGGCTGAGTTAGTGAAAAAAGTGCTAAGAAGGGTAAAAATTTAATTTCACCATAAACATAATCGAGTGAATCACTTTTTTGCCGTGCTTGTTGGGACAAGAGGAATCCATTTGCATGGTGGTATAATTGGTGAAAAACTCGCTCATGTTCATCGATATGCAATGTTTTTTTCCATTGGCTAATGCGTCCTTGTTTAATAAGGCGGGGCAGATAGTGGCCGCTCAAGGCAAAGATTAAAATTAAATAAATAGAAATGGCAATGAAAGAGAGCAATGCTAGATCCTTAGTAGCTGTTTACTTAATGATGCTAATTTAAGCGAACACGTCATCCCTTATTCAGTTTGGAGTGATCTATGTTCCTTATAATACGTTCCTAACCTGGTTAGGAACGATTAATATAGGCTAATATCTTTGTTTTTTCTTCTTGGCTTAATTTCGGCCATACCTGTAATAACATCCGCCCAGCTTGGCGCTCATTTTGGGCAACATGATGCATTTCCCATGGAAGTTCACCGTTAAGATAAAGAACGACAATAAACGCCGTTAAAATAGTAATAAGCACAGCAAAAAAATTAAAGCGTAATTGAAAGCTATGCAATAATTTATTACTTTTATGCACTGCATCATTAGCCGTCTGTTTCACGAGCTCGCAGCTTTCATGGGCAATGCGTTGAAATTGATCTGGAGCATAGGGGGTTAATTGTTTATTAAAATGCTGTATTAATTGATCTCGATGCTGGTTAATTTGAGCCAAAGATTTGTCAGTTAATAGGCTGATAGACTCTTGCTGTTGTTGTAGACGCAGCGCATGCTGTTCAATTTCTTGCCGCCAAGCATCCATTTTTGCTTCTGCCAATTCAAAATAGGCAATAAATTCACGAGAATGCTGTAACAGTTCTTGGGTACGAATCCAATTATCATCCTGATATTGTTCCATGTTCCTCTTTAGCTCCTTTAAATATTATTAAATTAAGTCAAGCTGGGTAAAGTGTGGGCAAATGGTCTAGAATTATGGTGCTGAGGTTTATTTTATAGGGAATATTTTATTTTGAAAATAATGACTAATATCTGAACAAACAAATCATTAGTTAATATTTCCTTAATTTAGATTCATTAGAATGGACTTAAATTGGTAATTAAGGGGCGCGTTATGGTGGCACGCAGTACTAGTGGATTCTTTAGAGCTCCTGCGGAAAATGCACAAAACCAGGGCAAAGAATATGAATGTATTAATGTCGGCGGCGAGCAATTTCATGCTGTGGCCGTGGCGTTAATTGATTATTTACAAAATAACTCGCCTATTAATGATGCTGTTTTGAAAAAAGTATTAGGTCGTTTCTATCAGTATTTCCCTCAGCATGCAGTTAATGACGCCTACCTGACGCCTAAAGAGCGTATGGGGCGATTGCTTAGTAATTCTCGTAAATCAGAGTTAGTTGAAAGTATGGCTTATGTATTACGTCAATTAACGGTTGATAAATTATATGAAGATCACTTAAATCTGGTTTATCGAGATGTTTTTGCTAAAGTGCCTAAAGACACTGCTAAAAGTTATTTACGGGATATGAAAACGGTTATGCCTCCAGTTGCTTTAAAAGCGTTAGAAGATAGTTTAAATATTGCGATTACTTTATCTTTTAAAGAACCGGATCACGAGCTTAGAAGACGTGACGGTGTTGTCGATAACGATCAGCCTGCACTTCGTTTACAAGTACAAGGAGATAAATATTATCCTGAAGTAAAACGAAAAGCTGATTTTACCTTTGTAGGACAGTTAGCGATTAGCACGAAACCAATGCTAATGCCAAATGAGCAAGAAGGGAAAATGAATGACATCATAACGGCAATTTCTGCGGAAAATCGAGAGCTTTTACATGCCTATGAGCAACAACGGAATGCTTTTTTAAGTATGGTGGCTGCAGGCGAGCTCTCTTCTACGCAACTAAGGGATTTATATATTAGTTTTCTTCCTGAGCAAGAATATAACGCCGGTTTCATTACCCGTTTAGAGCAAGATGCTCATCCTATTATTGCCACAGCTCCTGTCAGCTCAGAAAAACGAATGGTGCAATTGTTGACTAATGCCTTAGCAAGCTGGGTGATTGTCGGTGCAGTGGATAAAGAAGAGTTGTTTGACCGGATAGAAAATACACCAGTTAACGCTTCCGTTAAAGCTCATTAAACTATTGTAAGAGAGGTATAAGTAGCCCGTATTAGACAATGTCGCAATACGGGCTACTTACACATCAAAGAAAATTCTGTGCTTTCATCCACTCATCATTTGCAAATTTAGACATGTAGTTACGAATAGAATCTGGTAGGATCACTAAGCATTTTTGTCCTTTCTTTAATGTTTTGGCTGCTTGTAATGCGCCCCACATTGCCGCACCAGAAGACCCACCGACTAATAAACCTTCATCGCGTATCAGTTGTCTTGCCATATGGAATGAGTTTTCATCATTGGTTTTGATGTATTGATCAATTAACTTATTGTCTAATACCTCAGGGAAGAAATCATAGCCAATTCCTTCTACTTGATAGGATTTAATTTCAGCACCCCCGCCTAAAATTGAGCCTTCTGGATCAATGCCGATAATTTTAATGGCAGGATTGTATTCTTTTATGCGTTTGGCAATGCCAGTAATTGTTCCGCCAGTGCCTACACCTGCAACGACCATGTGTAAGTCCATACCAAAATCATCAATGATTTCTTGGGCTGTGCCACGATAATGTGCATTAGGATTATTGGGGTTAGCGTATTGATCTAAAATATAGGAGTTGGGAATTTCTGCTTGTAGTCTTTTAGCTAGAGAAATGTGGCTTTCAGGATCATTATAAGCAGCTTCAGTGGGAGTCCTGTATATTTTTGCACCCAGACGTTCCAAGACAGATTGTTTTTCTTGGCTCATTTTCTCTGGCATAGTAATAATTACTTTATATCCTAAAACAGCACCAGCTAGAGCGATACCAATACCGGTATTCCCAGAAGTGGGCTCAATCAATGTATAGCCTGGTTTAATCAAGCCATCTTTTTCAGCATTAACTACCATTTCATAACCAATACGGTCTTTAACCGAACCACCGGGGTTAAAGAATTCACACTTAGCATAAAGTTCACAATCTAATTCGTGGCCCAGGCGATTAATTTTTACAACAGGGGTGTTGCCAATGGTATCGAGTATGTTTGGGTAAATCATGCGGGTAATCCTTTAGTAAGTGATAAATCTGTTTGATTATAGGGCGGTTATGTGAAAAAACAAAATCTTCTTAGTTTTTGGTGGTGATTTTGATTTTTATCACTTATATTTAATAAGTTAACAAAAAAGCAGGGAGCAAATGATGATAAATTATAACTTAATTAAATGTGGTTTCTTGGGGGCTGCTTTAACATTCGGTTTAACCGCGTGCAGCTGGGATATGCAACGCCACGATCATGTAGATACTCGTTATGTACCTATGGAACAAAACAAAAAAGTAGTGCAACAGAAGCATAAAGCAAAACCAGTACAAAAATCTTATGCCTCTAAAGATCCTACTCAAAAAGCAACACCTGGACCAGTGCGTAAAGCAGCTCCTCAGATTCCAGTAATTCAATAAGAGCAATCGCAACCTAAGATCCCGCGGCTTGTCCGCGGAATCTTACCCCATACCAGGATTCTGTGGACAAGCCATGGAACCTCGGATCGCTGTGAGTGTATAACTTAAAAATCCCTTATGTTCTCCTCTGTACTAAACTAATAATTAAATTGTATCAAGGAGCGTGCAATGACGAACGTAGCAGAAGTATTGGTGGATACCTTAAATAATGAAGGCGTCAAACGTATTTATGGAATTGTAGGAGATTCGTTAAATGGGATTACGAATGCTTTGCAAAAATACAAAGACATACAATGGGTGCATGTTCGTCATGAGGAGAGCGGTGCTTTTGCTGCTGGAGCTGAAGCACAATTAACAGGGGAGTTGACTGTTTGCGCGGGCAGCTGTGGCCCAGGTAATTTGCATTTAATCAATGGCCTTTATGATTGCCATCGCAGCAAAATTCCTGTCTTGGCAATTGCGGCGCACATTCCCAGTGCGGAGGTGGGTGGGGATTATTTCCAAGAAACTCACCCCAATATTTTATTTAAGGAGTGCAGTTGTTTTTGTGAGGTAGTCAATTCTGCAGAGCAAATGCCGCGCTTACTGAATATGGCCATCCAGGCTGCTAAGGCTAAATCAGATGTTGCCGTGTTGGTTATTTCAGGAGATGTTGCACTGCAACAGGCTCGTTTTGAGGCAAGCAGAAAGCGTATCGCCAGTGTACGTCCCAAGGTTATCCCTCCTGACTCGATATTAAAAGATATTGCCGAACGCCTCAATGCCGCTAAAAATATTACCATTTTTTGTGGTATTGGCGCAGCAGACGCACACGAGGAATTAATGCTCTTGTGTCATACCCTCAAAGCCCCGGTAATTCATACCGTCCGCGGGAAACCATTTATTGAGCCGAATAACCCGTATGATGTCGGAATGACGGGATTTATCGGGTTTTCTTCTGGTTACCATGCCATGGAAGCTTGCGATACCTTACTCTTGTTAGGAACCAGTTTTCCCTACCGGCAATTTTATCCTACTAAGGCACAGGTTATCCAAATTGATTTGCATGGTGAGCAATTAGGTAAACGAGTAGAGATTAATGTTGGGGCAGTGGGTGATATTGCCTGTACCCTAAAAGCCTTAACTCCTTTACTGAATATCAAAGAGGACAGTAGTCATTTAGACAAAGCAAGAGCCCATTACCTCAAAGCGCGTCAAGGCTTAGATGTTCTGGCAAGTCCTACACCGGATCACTCCCCCCTACATCCACAATATTTAGCTCATTGTGTAAGCATGATTGCTGAAGACGATACGGTTTTTACTGCTGATGTTGGGACGCCAACTGTTTGGGCTGCGCGTTATTTAACGATGAATGGGCAAAGACGACTGTTAGGTTCATTTAACCATGGCTCAATGGCTAATGCGCTTTCCCAAGCAATAGGTGCTCAAGCAAGTTACCCCGACCGCCAAGTGATTGCGCTGTGTGGGGATGGCGGGTTTTCCATGCTAATGGGTGATATTTTAACGTTGGTTCAACATAAACTTCCGATTAAAGTCATTATCTTTAATAATGGTGCTTTAGGTTTTGTGGAAATGGAGATGCATGTTGGTGGGATGTTGGATTACGCTACTACTTTAGTAAATCCTAATTTTGCCGCAATGGCAGAAGCCGTGGGGATTAAGGGTATTCGCGTGGAGAGCGCCGAAACTTTAAATAGTGATTTACATACGGCATTTGCTCATGATGGCCCAGTCGTCGTTGATGTAGTGGTGCATCGTAATGAATTAATCGTGCCGCCTAGTATTGAGGCCGCTCAAGTTAAAGGCTTTAGTTTGTATATGTTAAAAGCCATTATTAATGGTCAAGGGGATACGGTTTTGGATTTGGTGAAGACTAACTTATGGCGTGGTGACTAAATCGCACCAGGATTGAAGCTATATTCGTGTTGCATAATACGGGATCGGTGCCGAAATCAGGCATTGATCCCATGCTATTTTCGTCTGGGCGAAATTAAGGTTTAAACGATGAGTCCTCAAGCGGCTCTCTCAGCAATGAATCGTCAATTAATTCTTTATTTGCCTTGGAACGGGTAGTGCGATTTCCAAAAAGAGTTGCTTTTTTGCCATCGTCACGATACATCTCATTGTGAACGGTTTTCGCGTTTTTATGGTCTTTTTTTGCAGAAGGAATTAAGCTTTTTCCCATAATAAATCCTGTTAAAATTAAATATTAGTATCTTTTTTCCTAGCAGCATGCAGCTAAGGCGAGCAACTATGCAATAGAATGACACTCAATTTCAAGAAATTTTTACTGTAGAAAGATAGAGATAAGTTTAATGGGGAAGGTAGCCCGTATTAGACGAAGCCTTAATACGGGATGTTCTGGGGCAAATCCTCGTATTACGCGGCGCGAATACGGGCTAGGAAAATGATTACTCAGGAGCAATCATTTTCTCCGGACGGACCAACTCTGCAAAACGCTCAGCAGTTAAGTAACCTAACTTCACCGCTGCTTCTTGTAGTGAAGAATTATCCTGATGGGCCGTTTTCGCAATTTTAGCGGCTTTATCATAGCCAATATGCTGATTCAATGCGGTAACTAACATTAAGGAATGATGCAGGTAGTAATCAATCACTGTGCGATTAGGTTCAATACCTTCAGCGCAAAATTCTTGGAAGGAATGGCAAGTATCGGTTAAGAGGTTAAGTGAATGCAGGAAGTTAAAAATCATAACCGGCTTAAACACATTTAACTCAAAATTTCCCTGACTGTCTGCGATACCAATAGCCGTATCATTGCCCAATACTTGAGCACAGACCATAGTCATGGCTTCAGATTGAGTAGGATTCACTTTACCAGGCATAATCGATGAACCAGGCTCATTTTCAGGAATAGTGAGCTCACCAATTCCGCAACGAGGGCCGGAAGCTAACCAACGAATATCATTAGCTATTTTCATCAGAGCACAGGCTAAAGTTTTCATTGCTCCGTGCGCAAAGACTAAAGGCTCATGTGAGGCAAGAGCGGCGAATTTATTTTCAGCACTGACAAAGGGCAATTTCGTGATTTGAGCAATGTGCTCTGCTACTTTAGTGGCAAACTGCGGATGGGTATTTAAGCCCGTTCCAACCGCGGTGCCACCTGCAGCAAGTTCATATAATTCAGGAAGTACTGCTTCTAAGCGTTTGATGCAAGCATCAAGCTGAGCCACATAGCCAGAAAATTCTTGACCTAAAGTAATGGGTACTGCATCTTGTAAATGAGTTCGGCCGATTTTCACGATATCTTTAAAGGCTTCCATTTTTGCAGCAAATACATTGCGGAGGTTTTTAACGGTAGGAATTAATTTTTCGTTCAACGCAACTGCTGCCGCAATATGCATAGCTGTGGGGAAGGTGTCATTCGATGACTGGGACATATTCACATGATCATTCGGATGAACAGGTGCTTTACTACCCATGACTCCACCTGCCATTTCAATCGCACGGTTGGAAATAACTTCATTGGCATTCATATTCGATTGGGTGCCACTTCCTGTCTGCCACACATGTAACGGAAAATGTGCATCCAATAAGCCTTTACTCACTTCATCTGCGGCTTTAACGATTAAATCTGCCTTATCTTGAGGTAATTTACCTAAATCCAAATTGGTGAGGGCTGCTGCTTTTTTCAAAATACCAAAAGCATGAGTCACTTCGCGTGGCATAATGTCTTTGCCAATATTAAAGTGATGTAGCGAACGCTCGGTTTGTGCCCCCCAATATTTATCTGCTGGGACTTCAATTTCACCCATACTGTCTGATTCGATACGCATTGTGCTCATAGTATTCAGATTCCTCGAATTAAAAAGGAAAATTTTAACACAGGGTATAATTATTCCGTACGTGGCTCTTGTAAAAAATCGGAAATAAATTAACTTAGTGGGCTTATCAAGCATTTAGGAAGCTAATCAGAGTGAGAACAGTTCGTATTTATCAACCGGGTGATTATCAATGTGGCCAGCTTTTAGAATTATCACCAGAGGCAAGTCAGCATGTTGGGGTGGTCTTGCGCATGCAAGCAGGAGAGCTCTTGACCCTGTTTTCTGGAGGTAATCGCGAGTTTACCGCAACCATTCAGGCGGTGAAAAAAAAGCAGGTTATCGTCATGATTGATGCTATGGCTGAAGTGAGCAAAGAATCGCCACTGCACATCCATCTCGCGCAAGCTATTTCTAAAGGGGAGCGGATGGAGTTCGTCATGCAAAAAGCCGTTGAGTTAGGCGTAAGCAGCATTACACCCATTATTACCGCGCGTTGTGTGGTTAAACTAGATAAAGAACGCATGGCGAAAAAGTTACATCAGTGGCAGTCTATAGTTATTGCCGCCTGTGAACAATCCGGTCGAAATACTGTCCCCCAAGTACACCAGCCATTGAGCTTAACGCAGTATCTTCAGGAAGCTCAGGCAGCATTAAAATTAATTTTGCATCCGGGGACCAATAAAACCTGGCGTGATTATCGTCTTGGCAATACGAGTATTAGCTTACTGATTGGCCCAGAAGGAGGGTTAAGTGACGATGAAATTACCACGGCTTGTGCCCAAGGATTTCAACCTTTATCTCTAGGTCCACGGATATTGCGCACGGAAACTGCGGCAATTACTGTGTTAAGTGTGTTGCAAGCTGTGGGCGGTGATCTATAATAGATTGGATTAGGGTTTGTTTTGATCCTAAAGAATTCCAAATAACTGAGGTTTACACATGAGTGAACATATTAAAACGGTAACTGACGCAAGCTTTGATCAAGATGTGATTAATGCAAATAAGCCAGTATTAGTGGATTTTTGGGCTGAATGGTGTGGTCCTTGCCGTGCATTAACACCTGTATTAGAAGAAGTGGCTGCAACTCATGGTGCAGATATTTCTTTTGCAAAAATTAATATTGATGAAAATCCACAAGCTCCAGCAAAATTCGGTGTAATGAGTATTCCTACACTGATTATATTTAAAAATGGCCAAGTGGAAGCAGTTAAGATGGGCTATTTATCTAAGTCTCAATTAAGTGCTTTTGTTGAAAGCCACGTGTAAATATTCATTATTCTTTATAAATAATGTTGGATCTTAATTTAAAGCTGTGATACTGTTTGTTTATGTGACATGCTGGAATAGAGTCATGTTACATAAGCAGCAGAATCCTTAGCTGCTTTCTTAAATTTATAAATTTTCTCGGATAAACCAATCTTAAACAACAAATCAAGTGAGAAGTATGAATCTTAGCGAACTTAAGCAATTACCTATTGCCGATCTCTTTAATATCGCCCAAGAGATAGGTGTCGAAAATCCTTCCCGTATGCGCAAACAAGAAATTATTTTTGCTATTCTTAAGGCTCATGCCTTAAAGGGAGCTGACATCCATGGTGATGGTGTTTTAGAAGTCCTGACTGATGGTTTTGGTTTCTTGCGCTCTGCAGATGGTTCTTATTTGGCCGGTCCAGACGACATCTATGTATCGCCCAGCCAAATCAGACGTTTTGGTCTGCGTTCTGGCGATACAATTTCAGGAAAAATTCGTCCACCTAAAGACAGTGAACGTTATTTTGCCCTGTTGAAGGTTGATGAAATTAACTATGATTCACCTGACAGTGCTAAGCGAAAGATTCTTTTCGAAAACCTTACTCCTTTATTTGCTTCCGAGCGCTTAGTTATGGAGCAGGGCAATGGTAGTACAGAAGATCTGACCGCCCGGGTGGTGGATTTATGTGCTCCTTTTGGTCGTGGCCAACGTGGATTGATTGTTTCTCCGCCGAAAGCGGGTAAAACATTAATGTTACAAAACATTGCTCGCTCTATAGAAAAAAATTATCCAGAATGTTACCTCATTGTTTTATTAATTGATGAGCGTCCTGAGGAAGTTACTGAGATGCAACGCTCCGTTAAAGGTGAAGTGGTTGCCAGTACTTTTGATGAACCAGCTAATCGCCATGTTCAAGTTGCGGAAATGGTTATTGAGAAAGCGAAGCGTCTAGTTGAGCATAAGCGTGACGTAGTTATTTTATTAGACTCGATTACTCGTTTAGCCCGTGCCTACAACACTGTAATTCCTTCTTCAGGAAAAGTATTAACGGGGGGTGTGGATGCAAATGCATTACAAAGACCTAAGCGTTTATACGGTGCTGCACGTAACATCGAAGAAGGCGGTAGTTTAACCATTATTGCTACAGCTCTGGTTGACACCGGTTCTAAGATGGACGAAGTAATTTATGAAGAGTTCAAGGGTACCGGTAACATGGAAATCCACTTGAGCCGTAATATTGCTGAGCGTCGTGTATTCCCTGCGATCAACATTAACCGTTCTGGTACACGTCGTGAAGATCTCTTATTAAGCCCAGAAGACTTACAACGTACTTGGATTCTACGCAAGATTCTCCAATCTATGGATGAATGTGATGCAATTGAGTTCTTGATTGAGCGCATGAAGAACCATAAGACCAATGCTGAATTCTTTGATGCAATGAAACGTCAAGAGTAATTCATTTTATGTAGGTTGGGTTTTGAGGGTATAGTGTAGGTTGGGCCGATGGCCCAACATTGAGTTCTCGTGTGGCTTGAGCTCTTGTTGGAGCCGAGGCCCAATCTACAATTTATAAATATAATCTTTAACTAATAGCAATGCCCCAAAGCCCCCTAAGGCTGTTCGAAGGGATTTTCCATGAAATACTCTGACCTAAGAGACTTTATTACCCAACTTGAATCACGTAATTTATTAAAACGGATTGAGTATCCAGTATCTCCTTATCTTGAAATGACCACCGTAAGCGACCGAGTTTTACGTGCTGGCGGCCCTGCTTTACTCTTCACCAACACCACTCATCATCAGATGCCTGTTTTAACGAATCTCTTTGGTACCGTAGAACGAGTTGCTCTGGGTATGGGCGAAGAAAGCATCAGTGCCTTAAGAGAGGTGGGGAAATTATTAGCCGCCTTAAAAGAGCCGGAGCCACCTAAGGGATTTAAAGACGCATTTAATAAATTGCCATTGCTCAAGCAGGCACTCCATATGGCTCCGAAAATAGTAAGTGGTGCTGAGTGTCAAACTCATGTATGGGAAAAAGATGAGGTGGACTTAACCACTTTACCGATTCAAACCTGTTGGCCTGGAGATGCTGCACCACTAATTACTTGGGGTTTAGTTACGACTAAAGGCCCACATCAAAGCCGTGAGAATATGGGTATTTACCGGCAGCAATTATTAAATAAAAATCAATTGATCATGCGCTGGTTATCGCATCGTGGCGGTGCCTTGGATTATCAAGCATGGCAACAAGCTTATCCTGGAGAGCGTTTTCCGATAGCAGTGACACTGGGCGCAGATCCGGCAACGATTTTAGCGGCAGTGACCCCAATTCCAGATACCTTATCCGAATATGCTTTTGCAGGCTTATTACGTGGCCAACGAACACGTTTGACCCGTTGTATTGGCAATGACTTACATGTGCCCGCCAGTGCGGAGATTGTTTTGGAAGGCTATTTGGAACCTGGAGTCGAGGCTCCTGAAGGACCTTATGGCGATCACACCGGTTATTATAATGAAGTACAATCATTCCCAATCTTTACTGTTGAACGTATTACGCATCGCGAGCAACCTATTTATCATAGTACCTATACGGGTCGTCCACCGGATGAGCCCGCGATTTTAGGTGTGGCGCTTAATGAGGTTTTCATTCCTTTATTGCAAAAGCAATTCCCAGAAATTGTTGATTTTTATTTGCCCCCAGAAGGCTGTTCTTATCGTTTGGCAGTGGTTACCATCAAAAAGCAATATCCAGGGCATGCAAAACGAATAATGATGGCGGTATGGTCTTTCTTACGTCAATTTATGTACACCAAATTTGTTATTGTTTGTGATGATGATGTTGATGCACGTAACTGGCAGGATGTGATTTGGGCAATGACCACCCGTATGGATCCAGCGCGGGATACGGTAATGGTCGATAATACCCCTATAGACTATCTTGATTTTGCTTCACCTGTTTCGGGCCTAGGTTCGAAAATGGGGATGGATGCTACCAATAAATGGCCAGGGGAAACCCAGCGTGAGTGGGGCGTTCCAATTGTTATGGATGAAGAGATATTAGATAAAGTTAATGGTTACTGGTCGTTATTGGGGTTGGGTGCATGAGTAAAAACAACATCAAGGCCCGGGTTGAGCAAATTACGCCGCTGACGGATAGTATTATGCAGTTGGTGTTAGCCCCCGAAAAATACGTGGATTATTATGCAGGGCAGTATTTACAAATTATTCTGGGAACGGAGGCATTTAGTTATTCCATTGCTAATGCGCCTTTAGGTTCGCATCGTTATGAATTGCACATTCGCCACAGCCAGGAAAATCCATACAATCAACGCTTATTTGCGCATATAAAAGAACACGGAAGTGTTACTATTAATTTACCGTTTGGTGATTGTTGTATTGAGCGTTTGGATGAACAGCGCCCAATATTATTTATTGCCGGTGGGACAGGTTTTGCTCCGATAAAGGCGATGATTGAGCATTTATTATCGAACGGAGACAAGCGGCCCTTTGAGCTTTATTGGGGCGCGCGAATGCAAAATGATTTGTACATGGATGAAAAAATCAGTAGTTGGCAGGCTCATGTGGAGCGCTTTAATTATTTTTCGGCGCTTTCTGAAGAGAATTCTGATCCACTGGTTTCTTTGGTTCTATCGCGACATGCACAGGATATAGCTGATTGGCAAATTGTCATCAGCGGACCTTTTGATATGGTTTATAGTATCCGTGATACTTTAGTCGAGCGCGGTGCATCCCCAGAGCATTTATTCTCGGATGCATTTAGTTTTGAAACGAAATAAGGAGAGGTTTCATGCAAACACTTTATGAAATTCTAGGATTAGTTGGGGCTGGTTTGATTTTGTTCATTCTGTACCGTTCAATTAAGGGGAATCCTGAGCAGTTCAGTAGAGCAAATTTAAGTAACAGTTTTTTTACTCTGGGTGTTTTAGCCTTGGTCCTCATTGGCTTCATCGCCATATTAGTATTCACGCTACGTCACACGTAGCCTAGATGTAATCAAGGTTCCCTTAGCCAGATACTTAGGAAAACCTTGATTACACTAACCCTGCATAAAGTCGCTGGATTCTATTAATGCTTGGCGTTAAGATTATGATACTGTCCACCACGTTCTTTAAGATACATCGCCAGATTCGGATTATTAATAGGCAACTCACTCGTATCTTCTACGAGCATACATTCCTCAACATAAGTCATTTGACTGCTATCATCCACTAACAAACGATACCAAGGATTTCGTGTGGTAAATTCCCGTTGCGGAGCTTGAGGGTTATATCGTCCAGAAGCTTGGAACAACGGATCCACATCTACAATAATTGCTCGATAACGGCTGTGTTTATGAATGACTAAATCCCCAATATTAAAGCGAGCTGTTTTATTCATGTGATGTCCTTTTTTTGGCGCCTTACACCAGATATCGGTCAAAATAAATTTATCTTGAGTGTCGCTTTGTTGCTTGTAATTAAGCGCATTTGTGTAGGTCTCTAGGAAGTCATCTTGTAGGCCGGGCCTATGGTATGGCAGGTTCGAATGATGAAGTTCGCCTGTTGGCTTTTAAGGAGAACAGAACGTCGGGCCATGGGCCCGACCTACGAGAATATGCTATTTGGTGTAAGCAATCAGGCTAAACCGAGCGATTGTGCTGGCGTTGTTCTTGCGTCTCACTTGGGGAGAGATCTTCATTTTTTCGTCCTTGTTGAGTCGCAAATAAAGTAGATGATGCCTGTTTTTGTTGCAAAATATTTTTCGCTGTTGCTAGGTCTTGAGATAAAGCACTGTGTTTTGCTCGGGCGCTAATTAGCTTTGCACCGACTTCTGGCAGGAGTCTTTCACATGCAGCTTGATGATGAGCCAAGTCTCTTCGTTGATTGATCATACTTAGCCTATTTTGTTCGAGAATCACTTCCTCGAGTTGCTTGTCGTTGCTTTGCGCTTCCTCAATTTTTTGATTATATAAATTAATGAGTCGTTTCATCGCCATGATTTTTCTTGGTGCTTTATCAATTACGATTTTTAGCAGCCGGTGTTCTTCCGCGAGACCTTGATAATGATCATGGGCGCTACGAACTTGCTGTTCTAGTCGAGAAATTTTCTCATTAAGTTTTCCATCACTCATTTTTTCCACCATTAATTTGTCCAACTCATGATCAAATTATAGGCTAAAATCACCGAGTGGGTATGTGATGTTGCAAGCTCATTGATCTTTTAGACAAAATAAATCGTGAGGATAATTCCTGTTTCATAAAGCAAGCACAGGGGTACCGCAAGCATAATTTGTGAAAAAACATCGGGAGGGGTCAGTAGCATCCCAATAATAAAAGCCCCCACAATGACATAAGGACGGATTTTTTTTAGGGTAGCAACGTCAAGAAGTGTTAAACGAACCAGCGTTAGACAAATTAATGGCACTTGGAAACAAAGCCCAAAGAGCAAAAGCATCCGCGTAATAAAGTCCAAAGCATAGGCCATATCAGGCATATAACGCACCCCTTTAGGCAAGGCGTGAATAAAAAATTGAAACATAAATGGCAGCACTAAGTAATAACAAAAGGTAACTCCGGCAAGAAACAGCAGTAGACTTAGAATCAAGGCGCTACGCAAAGCCCGCTGTTCTTTTTGATATAATCCTGGACTAATAAAACGCCAAAGATGAAACAAGGCAAAAGGTGCGGTTAATAGCAGGGCTGCATCGGCTGCAAGCTTTAAGGGAGTAAATACCGGAGAGGCAATTTGCGTTACAATTAATTCGTTATCTGCTAAAAGTGTATGCAGTAGAGGGCTTACTAGTACTTGAAATAACTCATTGGCCATGAAAAAAAATGCAGCAAATAGAACAGCAAACCAGAGCAAAATTAAAATGCTACGGCGTCGAAGCTCCAATAAATGTGGCAAAATATTTGCTGACATAATTATTCGTAACCTTGGTGCGGTGCAGCGTAATTAAGCTTTTCCTAGCAGAGGTTAAATTCACTAAGCCTTGACTACGCTGCACTGCCCAAGGCTATATAGATTAGTTATGCTTCTTCTAATTCTCTGGCTTTTACTCCAGCACGCTCTGGTCGGGTTTCGCGAATACGATTGAATTGGTCTACAAATACCACGGTTGGATTTACTTGCGCACAATCTTCTTCCAAAACTTGGGAGAAGGTGGCGATAATGATTAAATCACCTGGGGTTACCAAGTGTGCCGCAGCGCCATTCACACAAATATTTGTAGAACCGGATTCACCGGTAATCGCATACGTTTCAAAGCGCGTGCCTGCGGTAACATTCCAGACATTTACTGCTTCATAAGGAAGTATGTTTGCTGCCTTAAGTAATTCTGGGGAAATAGTGATACTGCCTTCATAATCCAAATCCGCTTCGGTCACTGTCGCGCGATGAATTTTTGATTTTAACATTTTTCTATAGGCCATGACTCATCCTAACCTTATTCATTGTGCCCGAATTTTACTCCATATTAAGATTTATGCTAGAGCTAGCACAATTAAATTGTGGTATGCCGGGGATTCTGGGAAGTTTACGCCGAAGCGCCTTCTGAATAGGGCTCCATATTAAGCGTTGCGGCTCCCGTGCTGTGCGCGATGATGTGCTATTGGCCATGCAATTTTGCTCCTACCCCATAAGCAGGATATAATCCATTTTTATTTCTTTTGAGTGCCTACAGTGAAGCACATACCACGTAAACGTTTTGGCCAAAATTTTCTGCAAAGCATGCATGTTATTGAGGACATCTTGGGATCTATTAATCCTCAGCCAGAAGATAATCTATTGGAAATTGGCCCTGGTTTGGGTGCATTAACTATCCCGCTGTTGCGACGCATAAAGCAATTAACGGTTGTTGAAATCGATACGGATTTACAAAAGCACTGGTTGGATTACTCCGGAGCAGGTAGCCACTTACATTTAATTGCTGCCGATGCTTTAACCGTTGATTATACCCAATTTGGCCCAAGATTACGGGTTATCGGTAATTTACCGTATAATATTTCCACGCCATTATTATTCCATTTGTTAGGCTTTGCTTCATCAATTGAAGACATGCATTTTATGTTACAAAAAGAAGTTGTGGAACGAATGGCCGCCATTCCGGGCACCAAAAATTATGGACGCTTATCCGTGATGTTGCAGTATCATTGTGAGGTAGAGTATTTATTCGATGTGCCCCCTGAGGCGTTTGAGCCTCAGCCGAAAGTTGACTCAGCTGTTGTTCGTTTAGTGCCACATCAAATATCGCCATTTGAGCCTGTTGCAGTAGAGCAATTGGAGCGTTTGGTAGCAAGTGCCTTTGCTATGCGTCGTAAGACGCTGAATAATAATTTAAAAGGAATCATATCTGCGGATCAGCTAAATGATTTGGGCGTAGATGGAAGTAAGAGGCCAGAACAAATTTCTGTCTCTGAATATGTCCAACTAGCGAAATTTATTTCCAATTAGTGTAAAATTAATAACTGGGATGAAAGATTTGTAATTATTCACCACAATATTGGAGATTAATACTTCGCATAGCTGAATAGTTACTTAACTTAAAGTATGGAGTTATTAATCATTATGGAGATGGCTTTGTTTCATCGAGAGCGTAAAAATTCTTTGTCTATGCAAAGAAAATCTATAAAAGATTTAACCCGCATTGTAGCTGCCGGCCAGTTTTTGGCTGAGGAACGACGACAAGTATTACTCAAGAAAATACGTGTGTTTACTCATCTTGAAATGTCTCGTTATGAAAGTTTATGTACCCGACTCATTGAGAATTTAGTTCATTATTGCCAAAGTTTACCTGAAACCACAAACAGTTATTATTCACAACCAGGTGGACTGGTTGATCATGCGTTGAATCGAACTGAGGCGGCCCTAAGCCTATTTCAGGAGTTTATGGTTCAGGAGCCGTCAGGCGCGGTATCTGAAGAGCAGATGCTTTGGCAATATGCCTTGTATTCTGCCGCGATTTTACAAGGAATAGGTAAGCTTTTTATCGATTATCGGGTCAATCTATTTGACAGCAATGGTCAATTGTTACGCGAATGGAATCCACTTTTAGATAGCATGGGGTCTGTTGGGCAATTTTATTCTTATGAGTTTCAGAAAGAATCTGAGGTTGAATTGCGTCGTCGCATAAATTTGTTACTCGCGAGAGCCTTAATGCCTACAAGTGGTTTTTCCTGGATTGCATCGAATGGTGAAGTATTAGCGGTGTGGCTCGCTTTACTCAATGAAGATGAGCGCTCAGCAGGTACCTTAGGGGCTATTTTGATCCGTGCGGATGCGATTGCCATTCAGCGCTATTTTACGGAATTTATGCTGCGCAGTGGCATGCAAAACCCTTCTGGCCCTTATGGCCGTGCAGGCACCTTTAGTGGAGGTGTACCAGAAACGCTATTAGCAAAAGAGCAGGCTGCAGGACTGGAGTTTTTGGAGTGGTTTATTAAGTCCCTGGATGAAGGTCGCATCATGATTAATAAGGCGCCTTTATTTATGGTCCCTGGTGGCATGTTGATGTGTCAGGAAATGTTCCACCTCTTTGTGCGTGAACATCCTGAATATAAGAATTGGCAAGCGATACAAAACGGATTTCTTTCTTTAGGTTTACACAGTCGTAATGCCGATGGTAGTGTACTTAGTCGCTTTGAACAAATGCAAAATCAGCAGATGGAAAGTGGCATTGTATTTTCTAAGTATGCCATTGCATTACCGGGCTCGGTGAAGGTACAGCATTTATCCGGTAAAGTAGAAACCATGTCTGCGATGGAGTTAGTCAATAAGGCGCAATACCATACCCAGCTGACCCAGCAGCAAAATGCTGCGGTAGCCCCCAATTTGCAAAAACTTAATGCAGCCGGCCAATGGCAAGTGGTTGAAAATACAGGTAATGCCTTACGACCAGGAGCAAAGCACGGTGTCTGATTATGCCATTGGTGACATCCAAGGATGCTATGCCCCCTTACAACGACTTTTGGAACTCATTGATTTTGATGAAAAAGTAGATCGCTTATGGTTTGTTGGGGATTTGGTAAACCGAGGTCCTCAATCATTGGCTGTATTACGTTTTGTACATTCCTTACCTTTAGCACCCAGAATCACTTTAGGTAATCATGACTTGCATTTATTGGGTTCTTTATTTGGCGAGGAGCCATGGAAGGGGCATGATGATACCATTCAGGAAGTTCTGCAGGCGCCAGATAGAGACGAGTTAGGACATTGGTTACGAAAACAGTCAATTTTATATTATTCAGCAGAATTTAATCTGGTGATGGTCCATGCCGGCATTGCTCCGATGTGGGATTTGCCTAAGGCAATGCAGCTAGCGCGTGAGCTTGAAGAGGTACTTTCGGGAGATAATTATCAAGATTTTCTGTCCCATATGTATGGCAATAAACCGAATATTTGGTCTGATGACTTAATTGGTACTGACCGTTTGCGGATGATTACCAATTATTTTACCCGCATGCGTTTTTGTGATGCAGAAGGTGGGCTTAATTTGAGTTATAAAGGGACACTTGCGGCGGCCCCCGCAGACGTTTATCCTTGGTATGCAGTACCCAATCGTAAAGAGCTTGATGTGGACATTGTTTTTGGACATTGGGCCGCACTCATGGGGAAAAGCCCTAATTCTAAAATCTATGCCATAGACACAGGATGTCTTTGGGGAGGACAATTAACCGCCTTACGTTTGCAGGATAAGCAACGATTTGCAGTTTGGAACAAGAATGAATGAGTGAGTTAATGAGCAGATTCTCGTTATTTTTGTTGAGTGCCGTGCTTAGCTTACCGGTCTGTGCCTTAACAACTACAGAGAATCAACCGCAGCTACACCAGGCAGAAGAACGCTTAGAACAGGCCATTGCTAGACCCGAATTTATGCTTAAAAACTGGATTGAGCTCCCTACCTCTCCAGTGGCGCGTAAGAAAGCAATTCGCAAGTTAAGTCTACGCGAAGCTATTTTTTTGGCTTTGCGCTATAACCCCAATATCCGCAATGCGGAGTTAGATCGGGTGGTGCAACGCTATCAATTACGTTTAGCCAATAATGAATTTGAAATGCAATATGCTTTGGGTGCTTCAGGAGTTATCCAAAAAAGCCGCTTTAATGGTGTTGGCTCAGATACGACCCGTAGTTTTCTTGCCAGTCCTGAATTTGGTTTGCGTACTAAATTAGGTACTAAAGCCAGCCTTAATATTGATAATAATGTTTCTGGGGATAACAATTTTAGTCCGGTATTAAATTTTTCTCTCACCCAACCCTTACTACGTGGTTTTGGTAAAAATGTGAATGAGGCGGCATTACTAAATGCAATTGATACTGAATGGCTAAACAAAATAAGTTTGCGTCAATCTGTTTCTGATCAAATTACGCAAGTGATTATGGCGTATCGCTCGTTGATTTTGAGTGGTAATACCTTAGAAAATCAACGTTTGCAATTAAAAGAAGCGCAAAAGTCGCATGAAATCAATGAGAAGAAGATCGAAGCAGGACAGCTAGAGCCAACAGCCAACATTCAACAGTCTTATCAAATTGAGTCGTTGAGTTTGATGGTTGAGCAAGGTGAAAATGAGTTTCAAACTGCAACCCAGGAATTATTACAGGCAATTGGCCTTGATCCAGAAACGCATTTGTCCGTACCCAGCGATGTGGTTGTTGAGCAAATCGTGGTTCCGGATTTAAATAAATCTATTGAGCAAGCCTTGGCTCATAATTCCTTATACTTGGCCCAAAAATTGGCCTTACGGGCAGATGAGCGGGCCTATAAAATTGCGAAAAATCAACAGCTTTGGCAAGTGGATTTAGGAGCAAACGTACAAAGTGGTACGGTAAATGACGTGACTGGACAGAGCAAAGGGCTGCGCGGGATTTACAACGGTCATAATATTACCGAAGCAGCACGCTTGACGGTAACAGTTCCCTTGAATGATGTGAGTCGACGGAGCCAGTTGATTAATGCAAAAATACGCCTGGAAAAAGACCGGCTTAATTTGCTTGCCGCTAGAAGAGCCTTGATCACCAACATTACGAATACCATTAATAACATTAGAAGTTTGGCCAAACGCTATCAGCTAGCGCAAAAGCAAGTGAAGTTAGCAGAACAATCTTATGCTTTGGAAAAGAAAAAGCAGCAAGCAGGGATTGCTACAGCCTTGGATGTAAACAATACACAGAACCAATTAATTCAAGCACAATCGAACTTAATTACCGCAAAAATTGCTTATCTTAATCAAATTTCAACATTACAACGCACTCTGGGAACCACATTGGAACACTGGAAAATTAAACTTAGGTATGGTGGATGAATAATTATTTAAACCGATGGCAAATCGTCGCCTTAATACTAATTAGCATTGCGCTATCTGCTTGCGGTCGTCATGAACAGCAAAAAGTGGATCAGGCTCATCGTTTTGAGGTCAAAACGCAAACTCTACATAAAAATTTGCATTTTACCGGCACTATTCAGCCTTTACATGAAAGTACTATTACCAGCCCCATGGAGGCCGTAGTGGATACCATGAATTTTCACTATGGACAAATGGTCAAAGAAGGAGAGGTTATTTTAACCTTGAATTCTACCGCTCTACAAAAACAGTTTAATGAGACCTTAACCGAATATTTGAAGGCGAAAGATAGTTATACTATCGCCAAAGCGAAATTTTCTGGTACTCAAGATTTATGGGATTCGGGCTTATTGGCTAAAAATAATTACCTGAGTGAAAAGTCCAACATGGATACAGTGCGGGTCACGCTCATGGAGTCGACACGTAAGCTTACCGAAATGCTGGAAAAGGTTGATGAGCGTAATGCAAAAAAAATGTCGACCTTAAAGTTGGCTGATTTTGATAAGGTACGTGCTATTTTAGCCGCGCAGCACAATTTAATTCGCTTAAAAGCACCAAGTGGGGGCGTCTTGCTTTATCCTCCGAAAGCAGGTGAAGATAAAACTGCTCGTATTACCGTGGGAGCATCCGTTAAATCCGGTCAAGTAATTGCCCTAATTGGTGATTTAACCGGAATTAGTATTGAAATTGAAGTGCCCGAAATTGATATTTCCCAAATTCATACGGGAATGAAAGCCAGTATTAGTGGCATTGCTTTCGGTAAACATCCACTCCAGGGAGAGCTGGTCGCGGTAAATGCGCAAGCCTCAAATACTAGCAATGGTTTGCCCTTCTTTACTGCAGTAGTTGAAGTAAAGTCGTTGACCCCAGAACAGCAACGTTGGATTAAAGTAGGTATGAGTGCAGCTATTGAGCTTAGTGTCGATAGCGGTAGTCAATTAATTATTCCGATTGCGGCCATTAAACGAGAAAAAGGCCAAAATACGGTGATGGTCCAAAATTCCTCAGGGGCATTAGAAAAGCGAATAATTACCACGGGAGCCGCGCAAGTTGATACGGTTGTCGTAGAAACAGGTTTAAAAGTAGGGGATGTGGTGGTTTATGAGTAGCCCATCTTCATCGGCTAAACCGTTAATGAGTCTAAGCAATATTGTAAAGACTTATCATCTTGAAGGGATTAGCTCAACTGTATTAAAAGAGGTCTCCCTTACTGTTTCTGAAGGCGATCTATTAGCTATTGTCGGGGCTTCCGGTTCCGGAAAATCGACCTTAATGAATATTATCGGTTTATTAGATAAAGCGGATGCAGGAACTTACTTGCTTAATGAGCGCAATGTATCGGTGCTCAGTGATGATGAACTGGCGAACGTACGTAATCAGCATATAGGTTTTGTCTTTCAGCAATTTAATTTGTTACCACGTTTTAATGCCATGCAAAATGTAGCGCTGCCATTAATCTATCGCGGCACTGCTAACGCAGAAATTAATGATAAGGTCTTAGCTGCTTTAGAGCATGTTGGCATGGCACGTTATGCGCATCATCGTCCTACGCAATTATCCGGGGGGCAGCAACAACGGGTAGCCATTGCGCGTGCTTTGGTAACTGAGCCGCAGGTAATTTTAGCCGATGAGCCTACAGGAGCCTTGGATTCGCGTACAGGCAGCGAGGTGATGAATTTATTTTTAAGTTTGCATGCCCAGGGTCGTACGATCATTATGATTACTCATGATGAGCACATTGCTTCCTTATGCCGCAGGCAAATTACTCTGGCTGACGGGGTTGTGGTGGCGGAGCATTCGCAATGAACTTAAAGCGTCTTTTCCAACAGGCGGTAGTTAATTTAACAGCGGCAAAATTACGTTCCTTTTTAGCGGTTTTAGGTATTTTAGTGGGAACCGCTGCAGTAGTTGCCTTAATTAGTTGCGGCCAATTAGCTACGGAAAAAGCCTTGGAGCAATTTAAAGCCTTGGGGACGGATTTATTGGCGGTTGCCGTTTATCAAAAAGAACCAAGCAAATCCCCGAGCCATGCTGATAGCTTATCCATCGATCAATGGCAGCAAATTTCCGAGCTCATTCCTTATATTAAAGATATTGCCCCCTACAGTACGGCATTTCAGCCCCTTAGCTTTCAAGGGAAAACCATGCAAGGGGCGTTAATTGGTGCCGATGAGCATTTAGCCAAAATTATAAAAATTAAACTGGCCCAGGGGCATTTTGTATCTTTTGTGGAGTCCTTTGAGCATTACTGTGTGATTGGTGATGGTTTGGCCCAGCAAATTAAACAGATTAGTTTTGATGATCCAATTGGTAAGCAGATACGCATAGGTCATTCTCTTTATACCATTATTGGAGTTGCTGAGCGTTGGAAGGAAAATGGTTTTTTTAATGAGGACGTGAATCAAGCCGTGATTATCCCTCTGGCAGGTATGAATTTAGTGAGTAAAGAGGCTAAGATAAATAATGCGGTATTGGAGTTACGAGCGGATAGTCCTATTGATCAAATCATCCTTGATATAAAGCAACTCATTAATTCTTTTTCCCCGAAGCTAAGTGTTTTTCCACGCAGTGCCAAACAAATTATTGCCAGCATGGAGAGCCAAGGTCATATTTTTACCTTATTGCTCGGAGTTATTGGCGGAATTTCTCTTTTAGTTGGTGGTATTGGGGTAATGAATGTCATGCTGGTTTCAGTAAGTGAGCGAAAAAAGGAAATTGGTATTCGCAAAGCGGTGGGAGCCCGAAATAGCGACATTCAAGCTTTATTCTTAACCGAGTCAGTCATGCTTTCTTTAGTGGGGGGGATTCTTGGAGTGATACTAGGGTTAATTTTCACCCGGATCGTCGCCTATTTTAGTGCCTGGAATTTCACCATCTACATTTTACCCCCCCTGGCTGGCTTCATGGTCTCTGCCGCTACCGGCATTTTCTTTGGTTTTTATCCCGCCCGGCGCGCTTCAAAGCTAGAGCCAGTAGTTTCTTTACGGAGCGAATAATAAGCTTAGCCTGGTTGCTCGCAACCCGTTTTCCTTAAACATCAAGCGAATTAGTTAGCCGGAGGTGTATTTTCTTTTCCGACGTTGAATTTCCAAACTAACTATTCTATGATAAAAAAACTCTTTTTATCATAAAAATGGACTTTAGATATGTTAAAGAAACCTTTAGGATTGGCGGTATTAACCTGCAGTATTTTTTCCGTTTCCTATGCAGATACGCCAGCTCCAGATGCACTGGCTCCTACCCCAGATAATAACGTTCCCTCAAGCTATGCGCCAGTTGCTATCCATGAGTCCTTTCAAAGTATTTTGCAACGCATGAGTGCTGCAAAACAAGAAATTAATGATAAGCAACAAGAACTGTTAAAACAACGCTATGATTTAAGTAATAAGCCTTCCCCCACGGCAAAAATGTCTAATGGAAAAGCTGTTCAGGAGGGTGTTCGTGTTAAATTGCCAGAAGGCATGACTTGGGAAAAATTAGGAGAAATGAGCCCAGAGGATATTAAAAAACAAGGCTTATTCCCCGCAGGCTTCTTGCCCCTACCACACCCGCATCATGCGGAGGGGGGAATGGTTTTCCCTAAATTTGCTATTGATGAAATTAATAAACAGGAAAATCGGGATTTAACCCGCTTTGATTTGGATTTCGATATTCCCGATCATTTTTTACCCCCATTCCCGGCGCCGATTTTCTTAACCACGCACCCAGAGTTGGGTGATGTATCGAAGGGTAAATTAGTAACGATTGAAAACTATTATGAGTTATTTAATGGGATTTTGAACCCGAAGCAAATAGAAGGTTTGCGTCTCTTAGTTACTCCATTCCCCCAACAACAATTTAACCAAACTGAAGACCGCCGCTCCATAAAGCCAAGTCGAGGGGTTACGTGTTTTGACTGCCATGCCAATGGCCATACCAATAAGGCAACGCATTTAACCGGAGAAGCTCGACCGCAAGAAGTACGTCATCGCGTGGATACTCCTACCTTGCGTGGGGTAAATATACAACGTTTATTTGGTTCTCAACGTGCCTTAAAAACAGTAGAAGATTTTACTGAGTTTGAACAAAGAGCGGCATATTTTGATGGGGATCCAGTTATTGCGACTAAGAAAGGGGTTAACATTTTAGAGCGCGGTAGTCAGGTTCATTTTATGGCAGAATTTCAGTCAATCCTCGATTTTCCTCCCGCGCCTAAATTAAACTGGGAAGGAAAACTTGATCCCGCTAAAGCAACACCTGCGGAGATGCGTGGACAAGAGCTATTCTTTGGTAAAGCGAAATGCTCTACCTGCCATGCGGCACCTTATTATACCGACAATACCATGCATAACTTACAGACGGAGAAATTCTATCAGCCCCAAATGATTAATGGAATGAAAGTCGTAGGTGATGGACCGATTAAAACCTTCCCTTTAAGAGGCATAAAAGACTCTCCTCCTTATCTGCATGATGGCCGCTTGCTAACTTTGGCTGATACGGTAGAGTTCTTTAACCTAGTGTTGCAGTTAAAGCTGACTCAAGAGGAAAAAGCCGATTTAACTGCCTTCATGGAAGCACTATAAGGGCTTGAATTTTGCAATGGCATGTAGGTTGGGCCCATGAACCAATATGGAGTCTGAGGATAGCTCAATAACTTTGGTGATCCATGAGCGCAACCTACATTCACACCTACATGGTTGTACATACATCACGTCATCTTATAGAATACATTTTTAGTTTAGAGAAAATCACAGGGGAAGGGCTATGAGAAAGTGGTGGCTAGTCGCAATAGTAAGTATTTTGATGCATCAAATTGCCTTTGCACAACAGCAAAGTTGGAGTAAATGGGTTGCAGAGGTACGTACTGAAGCCTTAGCTCAAGGTATTCCTCCAGAAGTTTTTGACAGTGCTTTTGCCGGTATCCGTGAACCCAGTCATGCCATTAAAGGGCTTTTAAAGTCACAGCCTGAACATCGTTTGACTTTCATGAAATATCGAAACACTCGTGTGGATAACTACCGAATTGCAATAGGGCGCAAAGAATTTAAAAAGAACCAAGCTTTACTTGAAGACATAGCAAAAAAATACGGAGTAAACCCCTGTTTTATTGTTTCCTTCTGGGGAATGGAAACCAGTTATGGCACCTACATGGGTAATTTCCCAGTGATTAAAGCCTTAGCGACCTTGGCATATGATTCAAACCGTAAAGATTTCTTCCGTAAAGAGTTATTCATTGCTCTACGTATTCTTAATGAAGGTCACGTTAGTTTAGCTGACTTTAAAGGTGAGTGGGCTGGCGCTTCCGGGCAACCACAATTTTTGCCTTCCAGCTGGGTTAGATATGCAGTGGATTATGATGGTGATGGCCATCGTGATATCTGGAAAAGTAAACCTGATGTCTTTGCTTCCATTGCGAATTACATGAAACAAAATGGCTGGCAAACAGGCGAGCCTTGGGCGATTCAAGTTAAGTTACCTAAGAATTTTGATCGTGCGTTGGAAGGTAAAACTACGATTAAACCAGTAAGTGAATGGGCTTCTTTAGGTATACTTACAGAAGATGGCAAACCATTACCGCATCAAAACCTAAACGCAAGTATTGTTGAGCCTTATGGTGGCCCAGCCTTTATGGCCTTTCCTAACTATAAGATGATTTTGCACTATAATAACTCTATCTATTATGCAGGAGCCGTAGGTTACTTAGCAGATAAAATCTGCCAAGCACAACCACGATAAAATACTATGAGTGACTATCTTGATAAAATAGCCAGTTTAACTCCCTTAGCGCAGCGGGTAATCTGTGAGAAAGCCACAGAATATCCGCACACGGGAGCTTATAATCACGTAGTTACTCAAGGTACCTATTTATGTCGGCGCTGTGGTTTGGCGCTCTTTCGTGGCTCAAGTCAATTTAGCTCTGGCTGCGGTTGGCCTAGTTTTGATGCCAATATTGTGCAGGCGGTGAGACAAGTCCCTGATAGCGATGGCAGGCGCATAGAGATTCTTTGTGATCGCTGTGATGCTCATTTGGGGCATGTGTTTACTGGTGAGTACTTTACCCAAAACAATTTACGTCATTGTGTGAATTCAGCCTCTATTGATTTTGTTGCCGATAGCACGGTTTTAGATACCGAAGAGGCCATTGTTGCTGGTGGTTGCTTTTGGGGTGTCGAACATTTTTTAAAGCTGATTCCAGGGGTACTGAAGGTTGAGTCAGGTTATACTGGTGGTGTGACCTTAGACCCAAGTTATGAGCAAATCTGTCAAGGCAATACCGGCCATTATGAAGCCGTACGTGTGGTTTATGATAAAGCGAAAACAGACTATCACCAGGTGTTAAAACGGTTTTTTGAAATTCATGATCCAACCCAGAAATCGGGACAAGGCCCTGATATTGGGCAGCAGTATCAGAGTGCAGTGTTTTATTATAATCAAGAACAATTAGAGGATGCCGAGCTCCTGATCCAAATGCTACAAAAGCGTGGCTATCAAGTGGCAACACGTCTATTACCCGCAAAAACATTTTGGCAGGCAGAAGATTATCATCAAGATTATTATACCAAACATCATAAGAGTCCTTATTGTCATCAACCCGTAGATCGCTTCTCATAAACCAATTTATTAGCCTCTCCATCAATGTAAAAAATTGGATATAATTAACCTTATGTAGGTAATCTAAGCATAGTTATGCTAGAGCCCAAAGAAACCTCTAATAAAACTACGATGAAAACGAAGAAACAGGATGATGAGGTTTTCTTATCGATGAGCGCTCAATTAGATGCTGAAGAAAATGCGAAGAAAAAACTGGCCTGCAACCCGGGCTTTCCTTTCCGCGCTAAATCCCGCAGTATACCTCCGAAGCTATCTTGACTTTCATTCTGCCCCCTGATAATTTTTTTCCCTTTGCTTTGGGGGCGGATTAATTATGTCGCATTATCGTAAACATGCTGCTTTTGCATTGATGGTCCAACTGGTGTCATTCCTAGGAAAAGAGAGATTGCAAATCAAGGACTATACACCGAATCCCCAGGTTAATTGGGAAAAAATACTTGGAGTATTAACGGAATGTGAAAGCAAAACAAAAAATATTTATCAACATCAGAATATATTTAGCCTTCAAGTATATAATTATTTTTATCGGTACTTATTGACCATTTTAATTGCCGAGAAATATCTTGAGCTCAAAGATGCAAAAGCATTCAATAAGCATTCAGCTGAGCGTAGACTTTTATTGGATAAACATTTCTCTTCCCTCCTTGAATGGTTTACTCCTTACCAGAAGAATGTAGCAGAATTAAAAGAGTTCGTGCTTCCTCAGCCACTAGTAGAGTCGCAAATAGTGAAGAGTTATGAGGCAGATACTGCTACTAAATTATACAAAAATTATGTGCAAACGATTAACAAGACAAGTTTCTATAAATTGCATGCTGATATACCTGCTTATAACCAATGGGTAGATGTTCTTTCTGCTCTTGAACGAGCCGAGATCGTTATGCTGCATAATTTATATGATAAGAGTTTAAATGCAGATGGTTGTTATCGCTATTTAGCGGCTCTTGCGGGAGCGGAGAAATATCTTGGCAGCACAAAGAAAGATAAACTACAAAGGAGGGCTCAGGTACATGAGCACTTAACCTGTGTAATTGAAACGGTGAAATTAATACAAGCAAAAGAACCTTCATTAATTTCGCTAACAATACCTTCATCAAGGACGGTTCGTGAGACAGTAAGCTCTTCTGTCCCAAAAGAAAGACAGGAGCTTTATCGTGATGAGAAATTAACTTCGGTTCTAAAAAAGATAGAGGATTATGCGAATTTCCTAAAAAGAGATCCTCGCAATCACTCTTTTTTTGGCACAAGCCTTCGTGTCTCTAATAAAGGGCAAATGCTGTTAGATTTTGTAACGGATATTCAAAATGCAACGGACTTAAGCGCAATTAAAAAGATTATTCATGATTTCGATCTGCAGCAAAATAAATACCTCCATTATAAAGCTATTTTCTCATTAGGGCAGAATGCAACCACCCTCTATTTTAATTCATTTATGAGCAATATCGGTTGCGCTACACGTCTGCGAACAACAACCATTACATTAATCGATGAACTTCGAGCACTGATTAATGATTTGAAGGATATTTCCCTAAGCAGCCCCCATCGGGCTAGCTCTAATATAATGTAGCCCGTGGTTGTAATTAAGCGGTAGGTACTTAAGGTTTTCTTGCTAAATAAGATGCTCAGATTAACGTGGTTAAGCCGGGGTAACTCGGTTTTTTCTACACTATAGGCAATGCTCTTAGCCTAGTGATGCTTAATTATGCGCAATCAAGTTTTCCTTTGCTGTCTTATGTTAAGCTCGTAAATAAAGATGTTCAAATCCTGAAAACGATAAACTATGATGTTTTCTCAATGCCGACTTTTCAGCATCCAAACTCAAATTAGGATAGCGTTCCAGTAAGGTTTTAAAAATATGATGCATTTCAATACGCGCTAATTTCGCACCTAAACAAAAATGACTGCCATAACCATAACTAAAATGTTGCGCTTTTCTCTCCGCAAGGTTAATGCCATCAGGTTGATTAAAATAATGAGGATCACGATTAATCGCATGGGTTGAAATGAAAATAACTTTACCTTGCTCAATTAATTGATCACCGAGCATGGTATTGTTTTTGGTCACCCGGAAAATAAAGGTTACCGCAGGATCAAGGCGATTACATTCTTCAATATAAGCATCAAGAGCGTGCATATTTTGTCGGACTTCACTCCATAAGCCTGGGATGCTTAATAGGATAAAAAGGTTATTACACAGTTGATCAGTGGTGGTGACTTGTCCTGCAACCAACATCATAATGGCTTGAGAAATAATCTCTTCATCATTTAAACCAAAATGTGCTTGGTGTTCTAATAGGATACTCAAAAAATCATTACCCGGTTTGTGGCGTCTGTCGCTAATTAATTGAGCAAAATAATCATACAAGCATTGAGCACTGTGATTTACTTTAATCCCATCAGCATCAAGATAACTGGTCGAGCCACCAAAAAATTGAGTCATGTTATTCGACCAATGATAAAAATCCATACGCTCCGCATCAGGGATAGCAAAAAGCTCCGCTAATGTGACCGATGGGATTTGTTGTGCCAGCTGGCTGACAAAATCAAAAGCTTGTTGCCCTTTAAATTCCGTCAGACAGTGGTCAATGGTGTCTTGAATCAACGGCTGCAATTGTTCGAGAAAATTAGAGCTAAACCCATGATAACAAATCCGTCTTCTATCGGTATGTTCTGGTGCATCACTCATCACCATCATTTTACTGACCACCTTAAAAAAGTCAGTAATCAAGGACAAATTCATTTCAGGCATACGTGAAATAAAGAATGGGCTGCGGTCACAGCTAAAATCTTCACTCATCAACACCTGTTTTGCTAACTGATAGGAGCTAATAACCCAGAAATTTCCAGGGGCCCACCAAAAAAGGTCTCCCATTTCCCGTACATGAGTACTGAATTGTTCTGGAGTTGAGTTCTGCTTTAATTGCATTAAGGTATAGGCGGTCATAATATTTGGATCCTTCGTAAATGTCGTGGGCTATGGCACTGAAAGGCATTGCGCCCATGAAGCAAAGAAAAATTATCGGCAATCAAAAAATCACCGGCTTGCCATTGATGTTGATACATAAATTGTGGCTGCCGTAGGTGCTGGCTTAAAGAACTTAGAATTTGTTGCGATTCCGTGTCGCTTTTGCCATTGACTCGCACCGTTACTGGGTTTAAATAGTCTTCACCTACGGGTTCGGCAAAGCGTAAAATAATACGTTGCGTGTCTGGATGGTAATTAATTAAGTCACGTGTAATAGAACCGCCATAATGGGCAAGTTTTTCGGTATGAAAGTTTAAGGCATAATGGCGCCATTCTGTTTGTTGAGCAGCACTAGCCGCTTGCCAAGCTGCTTCCGTATTAATAAATACGGTTTCACCCCCGCTACCTATTTCGGGAGCGTGCAGACAGTTAAAAAACAAGAAACGAGGTTCTTGATGAAAGGCACCATCCCAATGCAAAGGCACATCCCCTTCGGTAAAGAGATAGTTTCTGGGGGCTGAGTCTACTTTCATTTCCATGACCGGGCCAAAATCCCAAGAAAGCAAGCGAGCTTGACTTTGACAGTAATTTACTAAGACATCGCGCTCTAAATGATGGAAGCCACGTAACAGTATAATCTTATGCTCTGTTACTTGGTTGAGAATAGCTTCGAGAGAAAGCATGGTTAAACACCGTGGTTCTTTGGTTTGAATAATGTAGGGCTGCATTAGCTTGCCTCCAAAACGTAGTGATCTTCATCTAAGGTAGCTCCTAAACGCTCAGCTTCTTCGCGCTTGATTAATTGCCAGCCTTGAGCATCTTTTAGCAAAACATTATGCCAAGGCGTGCTCCAGCGGTTACTAGAAGGGATAAATTGAATGCCCATTTTGTTAGAACCGCAGGGTTGTGGGTGAATAGACAGGCGTATGGATTGGGAAAAATACTGAGTCAGTAATGCGGACCAGGCATTCGAACGACGCATTACTTCATAGGCAGTTTCCTTAGCTTGTTGCCGCACTTTATTTTTGCTTCGCTCAGGTTTTAGTACTAATTGATCTTCAATAATAAAGCGATGGATACCATTGAACTGATAGCGCCACTGCGGTTCTTCGAGAATCTGTTGTTTTAGGTTTGCTAAAGATTGACCAAATTCCAGCATGAGTAATTCACGCATGCTTTGATAATTATGGCCGATATATACCTCATCTAAGTTAAAGGTGGTTATATGATTCAGCCTATATTCGCTTATAATGTTTTGAATACCCTGCTGATATAAATCCACATCGGCATCATTGACCAATACCAAATCATTAAATACCCGACCATCAGAACAAATAATTAATTTCACGCCTGGTTGATGAATTTTTTGCATGTTTTGGCATAACTGATTGAGTTGAGTTAAACCTATAATTTCGCCGCGATCGGGCTTGGCTGATAAAGTTTTTTGCCTGTTTGCTGACTTTGCCGGAAAGGCAGGAAGAATTAAGGTTAATATGCGCTCATCGCGAATTGCTTGCTGAATTTTGGCTTTTGGATGCCGGCTGCATAGGGGGCATTCAACGCCTTGGCATGTTTTTTCAGCATCTTCACTAATACGTCGTTGGTTCATGATTAGACTGAGCAGCTGTTGCGTCGTTTCTTCAATAACAGACATAATTTTCTCCTTGTGTTAGTTAATTTCAGATTAGAGAAAATCTTAATAATTTGATAATATTAAGTTTTTATAAACTTAATAAATAAATCTGATGGATATTGATTTTGATGCTTTGCGCGTTTTTGTCTTAGTTGTGGAGCGTGGTGGATTTAATGCCGCGGCTCAAGCCTTATTTAAAAGCCAACCGGCAATTACCGCGGCGGTGAAAAAGTTGGAAGAGCAGCTTGGGATGCTACTTTTCGATCGCAATCAATATCGCCCAGCGCTCACTGAGGAGGGAATAAAATTACATCAACGTGCACAATCACTTATTGGACATTGGCATAATGTCAGTCAATTCGCAGAACAATTGCAGGCACAACAAGAAAGCGATATTACCATTGCCATCGATGTATTTTTCCCGCTGGCTAGCCTTAAAAACCTCTTACAAGGCTGGATTAATCGGTTCCCAGGTACGCAATTTCACTTTCTTTCAGAGTCCTTGGGTGGGGCCTGCGAACGCTTATTGAGGAATCAGGCTGATTTAATTATCAGTGAAAATTTAATTATGAAGAAGGCAGTAGAGGTCATCCCATTACGCACCGAACCGTTGGTCGCCGTAGCAGCACCAGAATTTATTGAGCGTTATCGTAAACAATTAGATGATTTGGATACGCTTTCTGAATGCATGCAAGTAATTCTGCGCGATTCATCTCAATCTGATTTTTCTTTTGGCGTCCTTGAGCATGGCCACCACTGGACTGTTCGGGATGTGATGGCCAAGAAAGATATTATTGTTGCAGGCCTTGGCTGGGGGCGATTACCGCTTCATTTAATCACTCAAGAGCTTGCTGATGGACGTTTGCATTATTTACAAGGAACCCATTTTGACCAACGCCTGGTTGTCATGGGCGCCATACGCTTACAAAAGCCAGCTCATGGGCCGATTGCTGAATGTTTATGGGCAGATTTAAACCTAAGAAAATTGTAGTCTATAATGCGTAGGCGGGGCTTAAAAACCCCCAACAATCAGGGCTTGTGCTACTCCCGATGCTGGACTTGTCAGCCCAGCCCACATTCACCCCAAGAGGACATACTATTTTAGCGACAGAGAAGTCTCTTCATCCATCTCGCAATAATAGCGCTCTTTTGCCGCGGCAGCAATTTCTCGACATTTAGAAACACTGGATTCATAACCGCTAGAAAAACGGCTTTGACAATATGATCGCTTGCTCTCCAATAACTTGACGATGCCACTGTAATGTATATAGCAAATTCAGATGAATCTCAATTTAACCGCGTTCATTAAACGAACTTAAATTATCATGAAGAATAAAACTAGCTTATTAACACAAATAGCTGTAGTATAAACACAGCTAGAAAATGTCTTTTTTACATTCTCCAAATCGTCGTTTTAATCATTTAATCCCTCGTACTGTAGTTTTTAATTTCTGACCAGTTTCGGCTATTTTCGCCTATTAAAGGTATTTAAATTAAAATTTAAGGATATACATATGTCTAAAGCAGTAAATGGGATTGTCAAATGGTTTAACGAAGCGAAGGGTTTTGGTTTTATCGAGCAAGAATCTGGCCCGGATGTATTTGCCCACTTTAAAGAGATTGTAAGTTCTGGTTTTAAAACCCTTACAGAAGGTCAGCGAGTGCAATTCGTTGTAACACAGGGTGCTAAAGGCCCTCAGGCACAGAGTATAACAGCCCTTTAAATTTAAGATATTTGTACTACTACATCTCTTTGGGATGTAGTAGTACCGATTCAATCGAACATATCAGAAAAGCACCATAAAAAATACCGCGAAGCAATGCTATGGAAAGAATTTCCATTATTATCTTTCACAAACCCTCCCAAATCACCCTCATCTATCTCAAGGCGGGCGAAGGCAATCGAAAGCAGCCCGAAGACTCCACAGATCAACGGAGTTTTTCTGGTACACGATTTGATTATCGCATATAAAACTGACAGTAATTCTGAGGAAGCGATACAATTACAAGAACAGTTTAATCAACTCTCTGGCCATAACATACTGGAAAATATTATTGATTTCGATAAAACTGATTTGGATGCGAAGGAAGTAAGAACACCATCCTCTAAATATCATATGTCCAATAAGTTATTAATTGGGAATCAATTTTATAAAAAATACATTCATATAAATGTGCATAGGATCATTAAAATCGACTTTATAAATAAGAAGGTAATAGATAGGAATAAGAGAATCCAGCAGAACAAAACTTTGAACCCTAGGGTTTAGGTGGGGGGCAAACGTGTCAGTTCAGGCTTCCCACAATTAAAGTGATATAGCACAACGCTGACAACAGAACGCTCTCCATAAAAAGCTTATCGGTTCAAACATTTTGTACTGCTGGCTGTAATTAAGTATAGCACTTGAATTGAATGGTAATAGATTTTAGTAATTATTTTATCTGTTAATGATTTAAACCTAAATCTTCTTTGCGACAAAAAGTATAGATAAACCACCGTGTTAATGAACGCATTAATTTTTGTATTAAAATTGATCTTTAGTGGGTTTTATCGGTTTAAAAAAGTGTTTCAATTAAATATTGTATAATTTATAGCAACGAAACGTTTTATTGAGCTGAGTTGCATTATCATAGGTAAGTCTTTAAGGTCATAATCCGCATACCTACATTAACAGTACTTCTAGTCTATAATTTAGTTAATAAGGATATTTTGGAATGATAATATGAGACACTTTTTCTTATCCCTAATAATATTTTTATGTTTTAATGGTTCCGTTTATGCTTCTGCGTTTTGCGATGGATTTAGTGAGGGTTACAAGACAGTGAAAGGAGATATGGTAATCGTTCCAATATGTCCTATAGAACCTATTACACCTATTGGTAGTACTTCTTTTCGAGAAGGTATAAAAGCAGGGATAGCTGCTGCGCAAGAAAATTAAAAAATATCAAAGGAGTACATCCAATTGATAGGTTAATCGGTCTCCAAAAAACAACGCGTGGCCATGATACGTCGAATTGATGGGCTCAATTTTTATATACAACTGAATGGTTAATTCAACTTAGGTCAACTTTTATTTTAAAAAAAAACGGTCTATCAAAGCGAGAAGCATTCAATCGAGATTTATTCATCATAAATACATGTTTTGTGTTTTCTCATTTATTATTCATATTAACTCAATATAAAAATAGTGATGTATTAGGTTGGTGGCCATTAATTCTTTATTATATATTTATAATAGGTTTTGTATTCGCTCTTTTATTTGCACTTGGGGCAATGATATTGGACGAACATACAAAATACACATTGGTATTTTCTAAAATTTTAATCATCATATTATTTGTTCTTAGTATAATGTCTATTTATTACCCGGGTGCGTTTTTTTCTAGATCGAGTTTCTTCTATGTTATTTTATTTATATTATTAATTGGTAACTTTGCTTGGTGCTTCACAAATAAGTTAATAAAGAAATGAGGGAGGATCACCCTATCCTGGTGGGCATTTGAATAGATATGGGGTCTTTCCATTGAATACAAACGGAATTAAAATAGGGGTGTGACAAGCATTGGAACGAAAAGGTACTCAAAGCAAAATATCCCTAGGCTAGCTCTTCAGCGACATTTAGCGGTCTTAGTTGTCCATCTGCCACGACTTTTGGCAACATAAATGAAAAATGCCAAAAAAAATTAATATGCTTCCGTCCCAATGGTGATAAACGTGCTTCATTTTCCTCTTTTATTACTTCACCTTGCGCACGCAAGTAATCTAACGCAGACTGTATGTAAACTGTATTCCACAACACTATCGCATTGGTAGCTAATCCAAGTACGTTGAGTTGATCCTCTTGTTCTTCTCGATATTTTTCATAAATTTCACCTCGGCGACCATGATATACGGTTCGCGCTAAACTGTGGCGACTTTCGCCTTTACTGCCCTTCACCAAATTTAGTCCAAAACATAATTTTATCTCATAAACTCATTGCGATTCTTTATAATGCTTATCAGCCTCTTCAGCCTTGCGTTGATTTTCCTGTAATTGATACTCGCTGAGTTGTTGCTGCCAAAATGCCTGTGCCTGTGTTTTCCATTGCTGTAACTGGCGCATTAACAGGCCTAAATGAGTTGCTAACATGGGTAATTTTTGGGGGCCAAATACGATTAGAGCAACAATAAAAATTACCAGAAGTTCCATACTCATAATGATTTATTATCTTCTTTCGAACGGTCTTTTATAGAATCATCATTCAATGCTTTGCGAAAGTTCTTAATGGCTTCACCCAGATCAGAACCGATGGTTTTTAACTTGGAGGTGCCAAATAGGGCAATGATAATGATTAATATTAATAATAAAGAAAGGGGGCTAATACCACTGAGTCCCATGTCAATTCCTCATGTTACGGTTAAATAGAGCAAATAATCCGCTAATTACAAAACCACCTAGGGTGATTACAGTAAGTTGCTTGTGATGAAGTAGATGCAGGTAATCGAGTAGACCAACTAACAAAAAAGCCATGCTGGCCCCTACGGCAATATTACTTCCAGTAAGGGATGATGGTTCTTTCTCTTGCTTCGTGCTAGCCATTTCCTTCTCTGCAATCAGTTGTTCTTTTTTCAGTTCAAGCACATCAAAAATTAAGCGCGGCATATGCGGTAATTGTTCCGCAAAAAATGGCAAGTTTTGTTTTAATTGTTGGAGAAAGGCTTTTGGTCCAATCTGATCTTTTACCCATTGTTCTAGGAATGGTTTGGCCGTAGTCCATAGATCCAGTTCCGGATAGAGTTGGCGGCCTAAACCTTCGATCGCCAGCAAGGTTTTCTGCAGTAAAACCAATTGGGGTTGTACTTCCATTTGAAAGCGTCGAGCAACTTGGAACAGGCGCAATACTACTTGAGCAAAGGAAATATCTTTTAATGAACGTTCAAATATGGGTTCACAGACAGTACGAATGGCGCTTTCAAATTCGTCTACGCGAGTATCACGAGCTACCCATCCTGATTCAACGTGTAATTGTGCAACGCGTCGATAATCACGATTAAAGAAGGCGAGTAAGTTTTCCGCAAGATAGCGTTTGTCGTTGTCATTTAGGGTACCCATGATCCCAAAATCGATGCAAATATATTTGGGGTCTTTAGGATGCTCATAAGAAACGAAAATATTACCCGGGTGCATGTCCGCATGAAAAAAACAATCGCGGAAAACTTGGGTAAAAAAGATTTCTACGCCGCGTTCTGCGAGCTTTTTCACATCCACGCCTTGGGCTGTCAGTGTATTTAAATCGGAAACTGGAATACCACGAATGCGTTCCATAACCAGAACATTATTGCGGGTATAATCCCAATAGATTTCTGGGATATACAAAATGTGCGAGCCTTCAAAGTTGCGACGTAATTGTGCGGCATTAGCTGCTTCCCGAGATAAATCGAGTTCATCAAGCAGGGTATATTCAAATTCTTTAACGATTTCGCGTGGCTTTAAGCGTCGGCTTTCCGGCCAATAGCGATCGGCCCATTTGGCAATGGTGTGCATAATACTTAAATCATTCTCAATCAATCGCCGCATATTTGGTCGGAGTACTTTAACAATGACTTCTTTACCTGACTTTAGGGTTGCTGCGTGCACTTGGGCCATAGATGCTGAGGCCAGTGCCACCGGGTCAAATTGCGCAAAGACATCATAGGGTGATTGACCATAGGCTTGTTCAATAATTTGCATGGCTTTTTCACTGGAAAAGGGGGGAACGCTGTCTTGCAGCTTGGTTAGCTCCTGCGCGATTTCCGGGGGCAAAATGTCTGGACGGGTAGATAAGGCTTGGCCAAATTTAATAAAGATAGGCCCCAGTTCTTCCAATGATTTACGCAATGCCTGGCCATGCGTTAGGTGCTCTTTACGAAACCAATTCCATGGATTTAAATAAACGATAAAGCGAAAAGGAGCAAAAAGTCTTAGTGAGACCACGACATTATCGAGTCCATTTTTGGCTAAGATGTAATTGATGTGTAGTATACGAAAGAGTTGTTTAATCGATTTCATGGCGGCTTATTAAATGATTTACATGGGCTTGTAAGCGTTCAACGCTTAACGACAATTCATCGACTTCCTTATAGAAGTCTTCTAGTTCATTTTTAGATGGCAGAATGCGTAGTTCCTCTTGGAGGTATTCAGACATATTCTGACGCATTGATTCATCAATTCGTTTGGTAAAGGATAAGCCTTTGCGCATAAAAGAACCAAGCTGGTGGGCAACCACATCACCGGTAAAATGGGCTAAATGACCTTCCCAATCGATATCCATTTCATCAAATAATTTCTTTACTTGTTGTCCAAGCTCCATATTACCGGACATCCGAATTTTATCGTTAAATAGAGAGCGTGCCTTGGAGGCTGGCAATAGACTAAGGCGGATTAAACCAAGAGGGCTGCTATGAATTATCGTATCTGCTAGGCCTTCATAATGATCTAATAATTCGACTGTGCCCTGGGTAAACTGAATAAAAAAATGGACATTTAATGGAGCAATAATCATTTCTAGAGTTTTGCCATTTAGTGCCTGTAGTTTGGAGGGCATGTGCTCATCTAATGAGATGGCTGCATTTATTGCTTTTTGTAAGGCTTTTAATGAATATTTTTTTAACATAATCAACTCAATACTTATAAGCAATGTGTAGGGCCACGATTCCACCGCTTAGATTATGATAGGTACAATCTTCAAATCCAGCGTCTTCAATCATCTTTTTTAAGGTTTGCTGATTAGGATGCATACGAATCGATTCAGCAAGATATTGGTAGCTGGCTTCATCTTGCGCGAAGAGTTTGCCTATTTTCGGTAAAATGTTAAATGAATACCAGTCATAAACAGGCTTTAAACCTGGAAAGGTTGGTGTAGAAAACTCTAAAATCATCACCTTTCCACCGGGCTTGCAGACGCGATACATAGAGCGCAGGGCTTCGTCTTTATCCGTTACATTGCGCAAGCCGAAACCCATCGTAATGCAATGGAAATTATTGTCTACAAAAGGAAGGCACTGGGCATTGGCTTGGACAAAATCGATATTTTTATATAGTCCTTCATCCAGCAGGCGATCGCGCCCAACATTGAGCATCGCTGAGTTAATATCGGCCAAAACGACCCGGCCAGTATCGCCAACTTTTTTACATAATAAGCGGGTGAGATCGCCGCTACCGCCAGCTAAATCGAGCGCTACTTGCCCAGGACGGACATGACTTAATTCTATGGTGTAGCGTTTCCATAAATGATGAATACCTAAAGACATCAGATCATTCATTACGTCGTAGTTTTTCGCTACCGAATGAAAGACTTCCGCGACTTTCTTTTCTTTGTCATCCCAGCCTACCGAGGTATAGCCGAAATGTGTAGTTTTCTTTTGATCGCTCATAAATAGGATGGGGTTATTAAGAAAGGCTACATGTTAACTGATCTTTAGCAAGATACCCAGTGTTGGTAAGAATAAATTCGTTGTGTTTAATTGCCTGCCGCTCTTATCCAGTGCTCACATAGAGCCATAGACTATGAAAAAAGAAGTGTTATGGCTGAGCTGTTTTATTTTAAAAAATCAGGGTATTCTTTAGCCATTAAATGGAACGATTGAAAGGACTAAGTAGCATAAATGGTTAAAAAGCAGTTATGGATGTGTCTTTTACTCGGTTTATTGACGTACCAAAGTGCTCATGCTGGCGCTTGGGTTCGCAGTAAGGGTGAATTTCTTAACATTGCCACTGGGCAATACTATCAGAGTACGAACTTTTGGACTACTGGAGGCCATTTGCGCTCTAGCCCGATTTATAAAAAAGGCTATGGCAGTGATTATTTTGAGTACGGCTTTACTGATAAATTCACCTTTGGTGGATATTTTTCAGGCCTAAAAAGTCATACGCAAGCCAATGGAACTCAGGGGGGCGGGAACGATAATTTACTTTTAGGGCGTTACTTACTTTGGAAAAATGACTATGCCGTTATTTCTACCCAATTTTATATTGATGCTCTAGGCCATGGGGCCAATCTTAATATTCCACCCCAAAATAGTCGCTTGAATACAGGAGAGGCGCTATTAATAGGTACCGGTGGCTCCTCAAAAAGTAAAAAAATGAATTGGTTTTTTGATACTTCTGTGGGCGTGATCCAACGCTATGGTCCTGGAGATCAGGCTCAAGTAATTTTTGAGGGAGGGTTAAAATTCTTCCAAGACCGTTTTTGGATATTCATTCAAAACTGGAATACCATTGGGTTGGCAACTCCCCAAAATGGGTCTTATAATTTATTTACGATCGCGCCAAGTATTGTGTATTGGCCCACTAAAAAGATTGGTTTGCAGTTGGGGTTAACACAGGACTTTTACGGACAAAACGTAGGCGAGGGTATTGGGCCATTTGCGGCACTATGGCTTTATCTCTAAGGACAGAATGTGAAACTTGGCGAATACCTCATCAGCCAGCAGCTGATTACTGAAGAAGAATTGCAGCGGGCACTGGAAGAGCAGAAGCTCAAGGGTGGAAAGCTTGGAGATATTTTGCTGTCAACGACCTCAATGAGGGCACAAGATTATTACCGCTCTCTTTCCGCTCATTTCAAACTCATTTTTGTTCAACTTTTAAAATACCCTATTGATGACAATTTGCTGACTGAGACAGAGAAAGATTTTTATTTAGATCATGAAGCCATCCCCGTAAGTTATGCCAATAAGTGTTATACCGTGGCAACTTCAGATTTAACCGAAGAAAACTTTGCTTCAATTAAAGAGCATTGGGGGAAGAACACTGTTATTTTAGGCACTTCCAAATACGATGTGTTGGAAGTATTGCAACGACATTACAAACACGCCTACCTGACAACTTCTATTGATCAACTTGCCTCAGCCAATTATCACCTTAGTTCGAAACGTACCATCTCCACTTGGCAACGTCTTTTCTTTTTCTTCGGACTTATTGCTATCGTTAGTTGGGCTGTTCAAGAGCCCAAACAGTTTCTCTTGGCGTTGAATTGCTTTTTTATGGTGTCTATTGTCGGGATTCTTCTTTATAAATTTATCCTCTCGTTAATTGCCGCGAGCATTCATTCGCATGTGAAATTACCCGAAGTAGTCAGTAGTGCAGTGGAGGAGTTACCGATTTATACTATCTTGGTTCCCTTATATAAGGAGAACGAGGTCACTTTGCGAAACTTATGCATCAATCTTGAGAAGTTGGATTATCCTAAACATAAATTGGATATTAAAATTTTATTGGAACAAGATGATGACATTACCATTAAGGTGTTAAAAAACTTTCAGTTACCAAGGTACATTAATTTTGTTTATGTGCCAGCATCAGAGCCACGAACCAAAGCAAAGGCGTGTAATTATGGGCTGCAATTTGCTCGTGGTAAATATTTGACTTTATATGATGCAGAAGATAGGCCGGACCCGCTACAACTCAAAATCGTATTAAATGAATTCGCCAAGGGAAATGATAAGCTGGCTTGTGTTCAGTGCCGCTTAAATTTTTATAATGCCAATGATAATTGGCTCACGACCGTCTTTGCAATAGAGTACATTTATTGGTTTGATCTGTTACTTCCAGGCTTAGAGTATTTGGGAACACCTATACCATTAGGGGGCACCAGTAATCATTTTAGAACAGATTTTCTACGGGTGGTGAATGCTTGGGATCCCTTTAATGTAGCCGAAGATGCAGATCTGGGCGTGCGATTAACACGATTGGGGTATCATAGCACGGTAGCGCCATCAACTACTTATGAAGAAGCAACTTGCCATGGCTATAGTTGGATCAAACAAAGAACGCGATGGATTAAAGGATACATGCAAACTTATCTAGTACATATGCATACACCAGTGCAATTATTACGCTCCTTGGGCGCGCGAGGGTTTATTGGTTTTCATTTGTTTATTGGTGGCACTATCTTAACTAACCTTGCTAATATATTGTTGTGGATAATCTTTATCATGAGCTTTTTTAGCGATCTTTCTTTTTTATTTCCTGGGAACACCCTCTTTTTTGCGCGCATTAATTTCTTTGTAGGTGCGGTATTGATGATTCTGCTTAATATCTTTGCGGTGATAAAAAAAGATCCCAAAAATGTACGCTTTATTTTATGCGCGCTTACTTCACCGCTGTATTGGCTTATGATGTCCGTTGCGTCTTATCGGGCTTTATACCAACTGCTGTTTAATCCTAGCCATTGGGAAAAAACCACTCATGGTGTGAGCAAGACGTTGAATTAGAACAAATGGGTGTTAAAAACGCTGGCCGTACCAACACCCATAAATTAGGGAGCTGCATTATGGAATTAATACCCGTTATTTTATCAGGTGGTGAAGGCTCTAGATTATGGCCTGTTTCTCGCTTGCATCATCCCAAACCCTTTATCAAACTTAATGACGGACATTCTTTGCTGCAAAAAAATTTTTTAAAAGCTCAAGAGTTAAGTGATATCAACGAAATTGTAACCGTAACCAATAAAGAGTTGTTGTTTAAGACTTTAGATAATTATTCGGAGCTGAACGCGCAAAACGTTGCCTTGTCTTTTATTTTGGAACCTTATGCCCGTAATACCGCTTCTGCGGTAATTTCTGCCGCATTGTACATTGCGCAAAAATATGGTGAGCAGGCAGTGATGCTGGTATTACCTGCGGATCATTTGGTAAGTAACCCTCAAGCCTTTAAAAATGCAGTCAATGATGCACTGAGCTTAGCTTTAGATAATAAATTAGTCACCTTTGGTATCAAACCCCATAAACCTGCAACGGAATATGGTTACATTGAAGTTGATGGTTTTCGAGTCGCGCGTTTTGTTGAAAAACCTAATCAGGAACGAGCAGAAAGTTATGTAAACGCCGGGACTTTCTTTTGGAATTCAGGTATGTTTTGTTTCAAAGCGGTCACACTACTCGAGGAAGCTCAAATGCATTGTCCGGAAATTTATAAGACAATAAAGCATTGTTTCGAAGCTGCTCCGCAAGCTAACTCTGAAGATTATTTTAAAATAACCTTACACGATGAAACCTTTAAGCATGTTCCTGAGAACAGCATTGACTATGCCATTTTAGAAAAATCACAGAATCTAGCTGCGGTACTTTGCGACATTAATTGGTGCGATCTGGGTTCTTGGGATGCAATGGCCAATCTGCTTCCCCTGGATGAACATGGCAACCAAATTGAAGCGGATGTTTTACTAAGAAGTGTATCTAACTGCTATATCAGAGGACACGATCGTCTGATCGCAGCCATGGGACTTGATAACTTAATGATTATCGATACCCCCGATGCGTTATTAGTTGCAGCGAAAGAACGCGCTCAAGAAGTAAAGCTTCTATATCAGGAATTAAAAAAAGAAAAGAATGAAACCTGTACCGATCATCGAATCACCTACCGTCCATGGGGTTCCTATACCGTATTGGATAAAGGAGAAGGTTTTAAAATTAAACATATCGAGGTTAATCCTAAATCCTGTTTGAGTTTACAGATGCATTATCAACGTAGTGAACATTGGGTTGTTGTGAAAGGCAAAGGCATCATCCATTTGGGGGATAAAGAGGTGAATGTCAATGCCAACCAATCATGTTACGTACCTATTGGTTACAAGCATCAATTGTCTAATCCTTATGATGAACCACTCGTATTGATTGAAGTTCAATGCGGCAATTATTTAGGAGAAGATGACATCGTACGTTTCGAGGATAAATATGGACGCTGCTAACATACCATCAACCAGATGGCTCTTTGATATACCTAAGCATGTTACACGGATTAAATCGAAGAGATTTTTTGGATGTGATGTTTTTGGAGGCGGGGTCGTTAGAGTAGGACCTCGTTACTATGCGTTGGCGGTATATCTTATTTCTTTACAATTCAATTAAAAATGCCGTCGTTGCGAACGAATTGAAGCAACCCAGGGTTCGGAACTTCGATCTCCTGAGTTGCTTTGTTTCTATATTTCTTTCAATGAAAAAATTTACATACGCGTGGACGATAATCCTGAAGAGCTCGTATGAGACGGCGTCATGATACGGATATTCGCGCCACATTCTTTTCCTTATAAAGCAGATAAGGTCGCTAAATAGTCTTGTTCATCCGGCGGTAAATTATTCTTCTGCGAACGCCATAAACATTCAGCTAATTGTTCCATCATTAAATGTTCTACTTCTAAAGGATCCGCATATTTTTTCAATAAGAGCTGATAAATAGCACTAATTCCCACAGGGCGGTCGGTCGCAATTTGTTCGCGAATTCCTAGATGTAAGCCCATATGCAAAAAGGGATTGGTTTCCCCCAGCTCAGGATAATAAGATTGTTGCTGAAACTTATTCTGATTTTCAATGGTCTTATGATATTCAGGATGTGCCAATATAACCTGAACAATTTCATTCTCTAAAGGAGTCAAAGGCTTTTTCTGTTGATATTTTTCCCAACTGTTAAAAAACATTTGTCGGGTTTCTTGAATGGTATCGCCGTAAAACATGATGCTTTAAATCGTTATGAAAAGAACGAGTGTAACGGAATAAAATCAGAACAACAATGATTGTTTATGGAGGACTTGGGCCAGATAATGCTGAGGGAGCCTTTGAATGATGAGGTTCTTTGACACCCTAGACAATAAATAATTTTTCTTGGTAAATAAGTTGACACTAATCGGTGCTTATGAGATATTCACTCTGCGAGGTTGGACTTGCTATGTGTCATTCCACTGGGTCAATTGGCGACACACTGATTGGCCCTTTCTACTTTACTGTCGTTCTAATAATTCCAAAATCAGATTCATCCCATCAGCACCTAATTTAAAGCCAATCGTCATCATCAATAAACCACTGATTAATTCAATTCCTTTCCATACCGTATCGCGTGCTAAAACGTCGGAAAAATATCGAGCGGTAAAGGTCAATGAGCTAAACCAGATGAAACTGGATGTTATTACTCCCATTAAGAAATAAAGTTCTTGGTCAGGATATTCACTGCTACCACCGCCAATTATTACTAAAGAGTCGATAATTGCATGGGGATTTAACAAACTAAAGCCTAATGCCAGGAGGATGATTTGGGTTTTATTTTGCGGCTGCAGTGTATGCTCCGTTGTCATTTCTGCTTCAATAAATGCATTTTTTAGTGCTTTTAGTGCGTAAAATAGTAAGAAAGCACAACCAAAGAACATCATCCAAACTTGCAGCATCGGGCGTAGCGCAAGCAATTCATGCAATCCAGTAATACTGGCGCAGATGAGAATTAAGTCGCAGATAAAACAAATGACCGCTGAAAGCAGAGCATGGTTTTTACGGACCCCTTGTTTGATTAGAAAAACATTCTGTGGTCCCAATGCAATGATTAGCGATAAGCCCAAAAGTAGACCATTAAGATAAACAAACATAGCAACAAATTAAATAAACAGGAAGATCGCGATTATAACATTGCAACTTATCCGTTGTAGAGTATAAAATGCGTCGGTTATTCTATCTCCTTATGAGAAGCGTGCAAAATAAGAACAAATAGGAGGGAGCGTGGGCTCTTTGTTACTAAGAAAGCTAACTGTTGTTGCAACTGCGGCAGTGTTAGGCATGATGGGGCAATTATTACAAGCTGAAACTGCGACTGCATCGCAGAAGTTATCGGTTATCGATGGTTATTACCCTGCTTATCCACCTACTGCTCCAGCTGAAGGTGCGCAACAAGAATTAATTAAGAAAGGGGAATACCTTTCTAAAATGGGCGATTGTATTTCCTGCCATACTGATGTGCACGCAGGAACTCCTGCTTACGCCGGTGGCTTGCCTATAGAGACTCCCTTTGGAACCTTCTATAGTCCTAACATCACCCCAGACAAAGAAACTGGTATTGGCAAGTGGACCGAACAGGATTTTATTCACGCGTTGAAAGATGGGCATAATCCTCAGGGTGAAAATTTCTTCCCGGTTTTCCCATACTACTATTTTTCTTTAGTTACTGAGGAGGATGCTCGTGCATTATATGCATACTTTATGAGCTTGCCCGCAGTGAATCAAAAGAATAAGTCCTTGCCATTTCCTTTTAATGTACCTGGCGCCCGTCTTAGTTTGTGGGGATGGAACTTATTGTTCTTTTATCCCGAAACTCGCGAGTTTGTCTATGATAAAACTCAGTCTCCAGAATGGAACCGAGGTCGATACATTGTTGATGGTTTAGGTCACTGCAGCATGTGTCATACTCCATTGAATCCATTCGGCGCTCCTAAGAATAAATATTATTTAACCGGTGCGTTCATTGATGGTTTTTGGGCTCCGAATATTACTAAATTCGGTTTGGAGTCAGCGAGCCATGAAGAAGTGGTTGATGTATTTAAAAAGAATCAGTTGATTAATAACGCCGGCCCAGTTGCAGGCCCTATGGCTGAAGTAAATCATAACAGTATGATGTATCTGACTGATGCTGATTTAATGTCGGTTGCGACCTACCTTAAAACCGTAGACACGAAAGACCCATTAGGGGTACCACCCTCTAACGCTGCTCCAACTTTGGATCGTGGTAAGAAAGTCTATTTCACTGCTTGTGTGATTTGTCATCAGAATGGAGAAATGAGTGCGCCACTTCTTGGTGATGCCGTAAACTGGTATTCACGTTTGAAGCTGAGTGGTTTAACTGGCTTGTATCGTCGTGCAATTCATGGGTATAACTCCATGCCAGTTAAAGGGGCTTGTGTTACTTGTTCGGATAATGATGTTATTTCTGCAGTGGATTATATTCTTAATGAATCATTGACACGTGCTGAATTGGTCGATCTTAAATCTGGGGGCGCTGCGAAATATCCTGCCAATGGAAAGGATATTTACAATGAAAACTGTGCTACTTGCCATAAAGAAGGTAAGGGTGGAGCTCCTAAAATTGGTGATAAAGAAGCGTGGAAGCCGTTGATCGCTAAAAATATGGATGTATTGATTGGAAATACCATGAATGGGAAAAATCATCCTAAAAATGGTGGTTGTAAACAATGTTCAGGTGGTGAAGTAATTGAAGCCATCAAGTACATGATCAGTAAATCTAAAACTGAAGGTAATTATTCGTTGTGGTAGAAATGAAACCTTGAAAGGGGCTTACTGCCGTCGTAGCCTGATATCCAGGCTACTTCCTAAGTAGGCGCCATTAACTTAACAGCAGTTAGTACATTACCGAAGTAGGTATTAAATCGCCAGGCTTGCTTGGCTTCTTGATAAGATGAGGAATTGGGATGTTAAACAGGTTACCTATCTGTAGATTAATAGCAATGCTTGGGGCATTGATAGTTGGTCAGCCAGTTTTTGCCGCCGATGCTGCAAACAATTGGCAGTTGAATATGAGTCAGGGTGTGACCCCTATTAGTCGGGATGTTTACAACCTACATATGGTATGTATGGCGGTTTGTACCATTATTGGGGTTGTTGTTTTTGGCGTAATGATCTATTCGTTAATTCATCACCGAAAATCCAAGGGTTATAAGGCTGCCTCATTCCATGATAACCCCCGGCTGGAGCTTATTTGGTCGATTATTCCTTTTTTAATCCTCGTAGGATTAGCGGTACCTGCTACACGAGTTTTAATTCGGATGGATGACACCAAACAATCAGAACTCACCGTGAAAATTGTTGGTTACCAATGGCGCTGGCAATATGAGTATTTAGATCAAGGCATTAGTTACTTCAGTACCTTATCGACTCCTTTATCTCAAATCCAGAACAAACAGGCTAAGAGCGAGTGGTACCTTTTAGAAGTAGATAAACCATTAGTTGTGCCTGTACATAAAAAAATTCGTTTCTTGGTGACCTCAAATGATGTTATCCATTCTTGGTGGGTTCCTGATTTAGGAATTAAACGTGATGCAATCCCCGGATTTATGTATGAAGCATGGGCAACCATTGAAAAGCCAGGTGTATATCGCGGGCAATGTGCCGAGCTTTGCGGGATTAATCATGGCTTTATGCCAATTGTTGTTGAAGCCGTAAGCCAAGCCGATTTTGATAAGTGGGTTGCTGCCCAAACCTTAAAACAAGATAAGTATGCAAGCGAAGAAGCACAACCAGCGGCTCAAAAAGTAATGCAACGTAGTGAACTCATGACTTTAGGAAAACATAAGTATGATCAACTATGCGCTGCCTGCCACCGTGTTGATGGAAAAGGCTTACCACCAATGTATCCAGCACTTAAAGGCAGTTCGGTTGCTGTAGGTAATCCTATTTCACGCCACATTGATATTATTTTAAATGGTATACCTGGTTCGGCAATGCAAGCCTATAAAGATCAATTAAGTGATGATGAAGTTGCTGCGATCGCGACTTACGAGCGTAATGCTTGGGCTAATAATACGAACGATCTTATCCAACCTGCAGATGTGGCTGCAGAGCGGCAGAATGCGAATAAACAACCAACCATGGTGAATAAAGTTAACGCTGGAGGTTTAAAATGAGTTATACGATAGCGCATGACGATGATCATCACGATGATCATGGCCCTGAGCAAGGTAAAGGTGTTTCGGGATTTATAAAGCGTTGGCTTTTTACTACCAACCATAAAGATATTGGTACTCTTTATCTGTGGTTAGCGTTATTCAGCTTTTTCGTTGCTGGTGCTATGGCTTTGGTAATTCGTGCTGAGCTCTTTCAACCTGGCCACCGTTTTGTTGATCCAAACTTCTTTAACCAAATGACTACTTTACATGGTTTAGTCATGTTATTTGGTGTGGTAATGCCTGCATTCACCGGGATGGCAAACTGGCAAATTCCTATGATGATTGGCGCTCCTGATATGGCTTTGCCACGGTTGAACAACTGGAGCTTCTGGATTTTACCTTTTGCCTTCGCGTTGTTGTTTTCAACTATGTTTCATAGCGGCGGGGGACCGAACTTCGGTTGGACCATGTATGCACCTTTGTCCACTAAATATGCTCCACCCAGTACGGACTTTATGATTTTCTCCATCCATATGATGGGTCTATCATCGATTATGGGTTCGATTAATATCATTGCGACTATATTAAATCTTCGGGCTCCTGGCATGACTATGATGAAGATGCCAATGTTCGTATGGACTTGGTTGATCACTGCATTCTTATTGATCGCTATTATGCCTGTTTTAGCGGGTGCGGTAACAATGATGCTGGCGGATCGTCACTTCGGTACTAGCTTCTTTAGTGCTGCAGGGGGCGGAGATCCTATATTATTCCAGCACGTTTTCTGGTTCTTTGGACATCCTGAAGTATATGTATTGATATTACCTGCTTTTGGCGTTATTTCTGAAATTATTCCTACCTTCAGTCGTAAGCCACTATTTGGTTATCACTTCATGGTTTATGCAACAGTAAGTATTGCAATATTGTCGTTTATTGTTTGGGCACACCATATGTTTACCTCAGGGATTCCTTTGGGAGCCGAACTGTTTTTCATGTATACCACTATGTTAATTGCAGTACCAACCGGTATTAAAGTATTTAACTGGGTAAGTACCATGTTTAAAGGTGCGATGACTTTTGAAACCCCGATGTTGTTTGCCTTAGCATTTGTGTTCTTGTTCACCATTGGTGGGTTTACCGGTTTGATGTTGGCATTAGTGCCGGCGGATTACCAATATCAGGACAGCTATTTCGTTGTAGCGCATTTCCATTACGTACTTGTACCAGGGGCTATCTTTTCTCTGGTTGCGGCAACCTATTATTGGTTACCCAAGTGGACCGGTCATATGTACAACGAGTGTATTGGTAAATGGCATTTTTGGTTGTCGGTAATTTCAGTTAATTTGGCATTCTTCCCGATGCACTTCTTAGGTTTAGCGGGTATGCCACGCAGGATCCCTGATTACGCATTACAGTTCACCAACTTTAATATGATGGCAACTGTGGGCGCTTTTATTTTTGGATTCTCGCAATTACTGTTTTTATATAACATCATTGCAACAGTAAGAAAGAAAGGAACTAAGAAGGATCTGGCTACTTCTCAAGTTTGGGAAGGAGCACAAGGCTTAGAGTGGACCTTACCTTCGCCTCCACCATACCATACATTTACTACTCCACCTGAGTTGAATGTATAGTTTTTTAGAGTATATGTTGTATGAGTAATGAGCGTAATCATCGTAAGTTACTGATGATTTTAACCGGTATTGTATTAGGCATGTTTGCTTTTGGTTTTGCACTTGTGCCTATATACAATAGCCTGTGCCAGACCTTAGGGATCAATGGTAAAATCAAATCAGAAGCAGTAGCATATGATGCGGCAACTGCTAAAATTTCTAAAGATCGTGAAGTTTTAGTCGAGTTTGTCGCAACTAATAATAGTGCCGTTCCATGGGCTTTTTATCCCAAGACGCGGAAAATAAAAGTGCATCCCGGGGAAATTGCAAGGCTGGACTTTTATGCAGAAAACAAAACGGATCATCCAATGACCGTGCAGGCAATACCGAGTGTTACTCCAGGAATTGCTGCGAAATATTTGAAAAAAACCGAGTGTTTTTGCTTTGCTCGACAGACGTTAAATGGACATGAGGCGATGAATATGCCCTTGTTATTTCACCTGGATATAGATTTACCCGAAAAGATAAATACGGTTACGTTGTCATATACTTTATTTGACGTGACTGATAGAAAGTAGGTATCCATGGAATTAAGATAAAAAAACGGTCGTCATTGCACACTAAGTAAAGCAACCCAGTACTGCGTTTTAACGAAGGTGCGTTCTGGGGTGCTTCACCAAGGCTCGCAATGACGAACTAAGTAGTGTTGTGCTATTGAAATGCACACTAGTTATAACGAATTATTGATACAGGAGACGTAGATAGAATGGGAGCACACGGTACTTATTATGTCCCCAAGCCCAGTCACTGGCCTTTGGTTGGATCATGCGGATTAACCACCTTTTTGGTGGGGGCAGCATCCTGGCTTCATCATGACTGGTATGGTCCATACATCTTTACCTTAGGACTGGCGATTATTATCAGCATGCTGTTTGGTTGGTTCGGCCAAGTTATTTATGAAAATGGTAAAGGAGTCTATGACCTGCAGGTTGATAAATCCTATCGTTGGGGGATGTGCTGGTTTATTTTCTCGGAAGTATGTTTTTTCGGGGCATTTTTCGGTGCACTATTTTATGCGCGTATGTGGATTGTTCCATTACTTGGTGGAGAAATACATCCCATAACCAATTATACCTTATGGCCTGATTTTTCAGCGGCATGGCCCTTACTGCAAAACCCAGATAATCAAGTATTTGCTGGTGCTCATGAAGCCATGGGAGCATGGGGTTTAGCTGCAATTAACACGCTGATTCTTTTAACTTCAGGTGTGACTATTACTTGGGCTCATTGGGCTTTAAAATTAAACAAGCGTAAGCAATTATTATGGGGCATGTCCTTAACGATTGCCTTAGGTATTCTGTTCTTAATCTGCCAAGCTTATGAGTATCATGAAGCGTATACGGAGATGGGTCTAACTTTAGCCTCAGGTATTTATGGAACCACATTCTTTATGCTAACTGGCTTCCACGGTTTGCATGTGACTTTGGGTACCATCATGCTGATCGTAATCGCCGTCCGTTGCAAGCGCGGCCATTTTACACCAGAGCGCCATTTCGCCTTTGAAGGCGTGGCTTGGTACTGGCACTTTGTTGACGTGGTATGGTTATTCTTATTTATCTTCGTTTATTGGTTATAAATGCTTGATACCGGTTGCTCATAAACCTAATTGGGTTTTATGAGCAACTCATGCTAAGTTATGCTCCAGTAGCTAATGGAGTATATTAATGGGGCATGGTCGTAAAGATAAAAAAAGTGGTATTTCTTTTTTTTCACGTAAAAAAAGAGAAAACGGAAGCTAGTAGCAGCATTCTGCAAACGCAGCCAAATGAGCCAATCGCTTCTTCCTCTTCTTCTCTAACTAGTTCTGATATGGATAGTTTATCGCAACTGCATAAGCAAGCTATTTCTTGGACACGTAAAATTACCTCAAATACTCAGGCAATAAAATGATGAGGCTGCTCCAGTACATGCATACAACAAATAGAACAGGTGCTACTGCAAATTAATCATTTTGACACCTGTAACGCCGCTGCTAGTGTAGAACTTTCTACGTTGAAAGCGAATCTTAGCAAAACCATTAAATCTGACTATGTTGAAGTGCTTTGAGCCTTTCTAAGCAGCCAGGTATATTACGATGAACAAGGCAAGAAGCCCGCACATGCTTTGTATTCAGTATTATAACCGGATGCAAAAACGCAAAGCAGACGCAAGATATTAAAGAAATTCGGGGAATGCAGGTTACAGGCTTCCATAAAGCACAAGCAACAGTTGCGTTAAACGCCATTAAAGCTCGCCATCAGCAAATAATACAAAGTGAACGCGGAATAACGAATATCCAAATTTTAATGAATACCCTGGCTATTTTTGTAGATACCCAGGCCGCCCTAGGGAAGAAACGCTGCCAATGTGCAAAGTGCTAAGGCAAGTGTCCATGACGGCGAAGAAGAAATTAAAAAAGCGGCGCAGGCAAAGATGTAATCCTGCACTCTATATTTTAGCGATGGTAGAATTAGATATTATCAAGCAGAACGCCCCTCAAGAACCCCTGGACCAACGAGGGGTGCGACTTATGCGACCGAATATAATCCCAAAACAGGGCAGTGCGTACTTGGAGTGAAAGTTATGATCATCAAGGGAATGTTAATCGTGTGCATCCCAAAACGATTGATAGGCAGGGTCTAAATGCGCAGCATTATCCATCCACCGGAACGGAGCTTAAAAATCAAAGGGGACCAAAATAATGTATACAAGAGCAGATATAGATTATTATCGTAATCAAGATTGCCCTGGTACGACGTCTGCCTCCATCCGCAGCACCCAAATCTGTCCGCACAACACTAATCCAACAAAAACCAAACCCATGCCTACATACTCGGGCGAAGTGTATCCAAAACCGGCTGCTATTGGTAAACCACCTAAATAGGCACCTAAAGTGTTGCCCATATTCGCACTAGCCTGCACCATTGATGAGGCTAGCATTTCCGCACCTCGAGCCGCCTGAATCATCAGCATTTGCATCGCCGGCACTACGGCAAATGCAATAGTACCGGTAACAAAGGTCATAATTAGCGCGGCTAGCTTATGTTCAGCAAGCAATGCAACGGTTAGCAAGCATAGCATCATGAGCGAGAGCATTATTCCTACGACCATTAAGGGTGATAATCGGTCGGCAAGGCGTCCCCCCAAGATATTACCAACAGCCATACCCATGCCTGCGAGCATCATGATGAAGGTGACCATATCATCGGAAAATAAAGTAACATCGGTCATTAGTGGCGCAATATAACTAATCCAGGCGAATAAGCCTCCAGTGCCAATAGCGGAAATACCAATAATGAGCCATATTTCCAAGTCCTTAAAGATCGCTAAGCTTTGGCGAAAATCAAAGGGTTTTTCTAAAACTAAATTTGGCAGCCATTTGATAATAGAAAAGAAGGTTATTAAGCCAAATGAAGCCACAATAAAGTAGGCGACACGCCAACTGCAATGATGGCCAATAAAGGTACCGAGGGGCACGCCAAAAATATTGGCTAAGGTAAGGACGGTAAACATAATCGCAACCGCGCTTGCCCCTTTCCCTGGCTTTGCTAATTGGGTGGCAACGACGGCACCGACACCAAAAAATGCACCATGTGGTAAACCAGCCATAAAGCGCGCGATTAAAAGCAGGGAAAAATTTGGCGCGATCGAAAATAAGACATTAAACACAACAAATAGGAGCATCAGTGTTACTAAAATTTTTTTGGGGGGATAGTTTTTGGCCAGTGCAATCATGAGGGGCGCCCCAACCACCACGCCCAAGGCATAAATTGCAATAAGATAGCCTGCTGTAGGGATAGATATAGATAGTGAGTTTGCGACATCAGGCAAAACCCCCATCATCAAATACTCAGTCATACCAATACACAAGCCGCCCAGAGTAAGCGGCAACAAGTTTTTAAGCCAGCCTAAATTGGAGTGGTTTGCTATGGCTTCATTCATTGATTATTTTTCCTACGCGTTATAAATACTATAAAGCGTAACTTTATCCTGTTTTAGTGGATTAATGAATGCAAGATGGTTGGGATTTACGTTACAAGCGCGTATTAATTACTAAACCAGGCTGGAATTGAATCTCCTCAATGTTCATTTGATAAATGAAATGGAGTTTAGAATGGGTAATTCCTTGAATGCTTGCATGTCCACGGAAATATTTGCCATGAAATGAAACATGAGTCTCTTTCTCAAAATAATGGCTGCATTTTAACTCTAATTCACAATCAGATAGGCTGAGCATTTGCCCCATATAATCTTCCTGATCCAATTTTATCATTATAAAAACGGGCTCTACAGGCTGAATCAACACATCAATCTCCATGATTTTGTGCGGAACAAAATGATCACAAGTCATATTTATAGTCTAGTTCAAATAAGGGTGAGTTTGGATTTTTTTCTTGCAAATTTTTTGAAGAATATGCGCGGTTTAAAGAGGCGCTTGAATTTTCTGTCAGTATGTCGCTGGGGAAGGGGAGCTTCCTACTCGAAAAGGAAAAAGGATGAGAAGCAATAACCACTTATAAGAAAAGAGGTTATACGTCATCCTAAGGATGACGTGTTTTCTGCCCTCGCAGCTAACCTAATAACTGTTCCATAATTTTTTGTAAATCGTGCACGCCATCATATTGAATAACCAACGAGCCCTTCCCTGCTTTTCCTGGTTTTAGCTTGATCGAGGTTTGCAATTGCCGCGCCAAATTATTGACTTGTTCCTGATATTGAAAGGCGATTGGCTCATTACTTGGTACGCTTTCTGTTGCTGCTTTGCCTGCTTTAACCCGTTCCACTAATTTCTCGGTTTCACGGACAGATAGGTTTTTTGCTACAATCAACTGGGCAACTTGATTTTGTTGCTCTTCCTCAAGCATGAGTAGGGCACGTGCATGGCCCATATCGATATCACCATGCTCCAGTAATTTTTTTACCGCCGTTGATAAAGCCAGGAGGCGTAAATAATTGCTGACTGCAGTACGTGATTTGCAGAGCAGATCCGCAACTTGTTGATGCGTAAGCGAAAACTCATTGGTAAGGCGGTGCATTGCACGTGCTTGATCCATCGCATTTAAATCTTCACGTTGTAAATTTTCGACCAAGGCAATAGCCATCGCGGTTTCATCATCTACTTGCCTTAAAACGACAGGAACTTCCGTCAATCCTGCAAGCTGACTTGCGCGCCAGCGACGTTCACCAGCAATGATTTCATAGCGGCCATCGCTGAGTTCACGTACGACCAACGGTTGTAAAAGGCCTTGCTTTTTGATGGATTCAGCCAATTCAGTTAGGGCCGCTTCTTCCATTTCGCCACGAGGTTGATATTTTCCAGGTTGCAAGCAATCTACTGCCAGCTTAAGGCCATCAGCCTGTGGTTTTTCATTTAAAAGATTACCGCTGGATTGGCTTAGTAAGGCTGATAGGTTACGCCCTAAACCACTACGTTTCACTGTCATAAATTACCCCAATTACCCTGTTACGGTCTGTTTATTAATCAACTCAGAAGCAAGTACCATATAGGCGGCTGCTCCGGGTGATGTTTTATCGTAGTGTAATGCAGGCATGCCGTGGCTGGGTGCTTCTGCCAACCGCACATTGCGTGGCACTACAGTTCGGTAGACCTTGGTGGGAAAATGTTCTATTAATTGTTTGGATACGTCGGAACACAGGCGATTACGCGCATCATACATGGTTCTTAGCACTCCCTCGAGATGCAATCGAGGATTCACCGAGGCTTTAACCTGTTCAATAGTCGATAAAAGTGCTGCTAAACCCTCTAATGCATAATATTCGCATTGCATGGGAATGAGTACTGAATCCGCAGCAACGAAGGCATTAATGGTTAGGGTATTCAAGGCAGGAGGGCAGTCAATGAGTATATAATCATAACTGCTTTGTAATGGCTGTAAGGCTTTATACAGAAAAGTCTCGCGATGATTACGCTCCATGAGGCTGACTTCGGCGACGGTTAAATCGTCATTGCCAGGGATCAGATCATAGCCACAGGCAGTTGTCAGGCAAGCTTGTTCTGCTAGACAGTCATGGAGCAAGACATCATTGGTGGTGTGAACCAATTGGTTTTTATCAACACCACTGCCCATGGTAGCATTTCCTTGCGGGTCTAAATCGATCAATAAAACCTGTTGACGATTTGCAGCCAGGGAGGCAGATAAATTAATGGCAGTAGTAGTTTTGCCTACACCACCTTTTTGATTGGCAATGGCTATCACTTTCGCCATGATATTAGTTCCTTGATTTTGTGTTTTCGATAAGCACGCAGCAGCGTTCACCCTCAACACCTTCAACAGTATAGTGTTCTACTTTGCAGTTTTGCTCTATTTCTTGCAGTTCGGCATCTGGATAACGCCCTTTCATCGCCAACCATATTCCATCTTTGGCTACGAGATGCTCCGTCCAATGAATCATTTGCGCAAGGCTGCTAAATGCCCGACTTATAACTGTATCAAAACCTTGAGTCGGGTGGTAGTTTTCGACTCGAATTTGTACAATTTCCAGGTTTTTTAAATCAAGTTGCCGTTTTACTTCGTTAAGGAAGCGGGTTTTTTTCCCATTAGAGTCCAGTAAAACAAAGCTTTTTCCTGGTTGCGCAATGGCCAGCGGAATTCCAGGCAAGCCGGGACCGGTACCCACATCGATAATGTGCTCACCGTGTACCCAAGGTAAAATAGCCAAACTATCTAAGAGATGTTTATTGACCATGGATTCCAGATCCCGTACTGCGGTCAAATTATACGCTAAATTCCACTTTTTTAGTAAGAATAAATAATCCAATAATGGGCCGCTAATTGTCTCCAGGCCAAATTGTTTCAGCCCTTGCTCAAGCAAGTGTTTAATTGTTAATTCTTCGCTCATGCCTCAATCCGTTGTTTCTTTAAATGAACGAGCAGCAGAGATAAGGCTGCAGGAGTTACTCCAGAAATACGGCCAGCCTGTGCTAGTGAAGTTGGTTTTATCTTCGATAATTTTTGAATAACTTCCGTCGACAATCCTACTACTTCAGTGTAATCAAGTGATTCAGGCAAAACGGTATTTTCATGCTTGCGCATTTTTTCAATATCTTGCTGCTGCCTTTCAATGTAGCCTGCATACTTATTTTGAATTTCTATTTGCTCACTGACTTCGGGAGGTAATTCTGGCAGGGCTAGATCTTCAAGCATTAATAAATGCTGATAAGTAATTTCTGGGCGCTTAATAAATTCAGACGCACGATTATCATGTTGCATCGGATTTTGTAGCAGATCTTTAAACCGGTCGTTATGAGCCACGCGCACCCATGAATTATGTAGCAGTGCTTGAGTTGATTCGATGGCTTCGCGTTTGGCAGAAAAATGTTGCCAACGAGTATCACCTACCATACCTAATTCTCGCCCCTTAGCCGTTAAACGCAAATCAGCATTATCTTCTCGCAGGAGTAAGCGATATTCTGCGCGCGAAGTAAACATGCGATAGGGTTCTTGAGTTCCACAGGTAATTAAATCATCAATTAACACCCCTATGTATGCTTCATCGCGGCGTGGACACCATAATTCTTTTTCTTGTATGAGTAGGGCGGCATTCATGCCGGCGATGATTCCTTGCGCTGCCGCTTCTTCATAGCCCGTAGTGCCATTAATTTGTCCGGCAAAGAACAAATTGGCAATGGGCTTGGTTTGCAAAAATGAGGTTAAGCCTCGTGGGTCAAAATAGTCGTATTCAATCGCATAACCAGGGCGAGTAATATGAGCATTCTCGAAGCCCTTGATGGTGCGTACAAATTGCACTTGCACATCAAAGGGAAGGCTGGTGGAAATGCCATTAGGATAAATTTCTTCGGTAGTTAAGCCTTCAGGCTCAACGAAAATTTGATGCGATAATTTATCGGCAAAACGTACCACTTTATCTTCAATTGAGGGGCAATAACGTGGGCCAACACCTTCAATCACTCCGGCATACATCGGCGATTGGTGTAAATTGTTACGAATAATTTCGTGAGTTGCTTCAGTTGTATGCGTAATATGGCAAGAAATCTGCTGGGGATGATCGCTAAGGCTGCCCATATAAGAAAATACTGGAAGTGGGGTATCACCTGGTTGCTCTGTCATCTGACTGTAATCTAGAGAGCGTCGGTCGATGCGCGGCGGGGTTCCCGTTTTTAAACGGCCTACAGGCAAATTTAGATCGCGTAAACTGTGTGCCAGGGCGATTGCTGGAGGATCTCCGGCACGACCACCTGCATATTGGCTCATCCCGACGTGGATTTTTCCACCTAGGAATGTACCAACCGTAAGTACGACGGCACGTGCACGCAAGGTATAGCCCATTTGAGTTACTACCCCAGTTACTCGGCCACCTTCAATAACCAAATCATCAACGGCTTGTTGAAATAGAGTCAGATTAGGTTGTAATTGCAATTGCTCGCGAATGGCCTGGCGATATAAAACTCGGTCTGCCTGTGCACGAGTTGCACGTACGGCAGGGCCTTTAGACGCATTTAAAATACGAAATTGGATACCGGCTCGGTCTGCTGCTTTAGCCATCGCGCCATCGAGTGCATCAATTTCTTTCACCAAGTGTCCTTTACCAATACCACCAATTGCGGGGTTGCAAGACATTTGTCCCAATAAATCCATATTATGGGTTAGTAATAAGGTTTGTGCCCCCATCCGTGCTGCAGCCAGAGCTGCTTCTGTGCCTGCATGGCCACCGCCTACGACAATAACATCATATAATTTTTCAAGATTCATAATCTGGTCATTAATTGTGTAACAAAATGAGCAATTATACACTTTTTTTACAATAAAACGTAGCCTGTATTTCGTATTAGTTGCGAATGAGGGAGTTAAATTCCTTTTAATTATTTAGGTCTAGGTGTCTATCTGCGCGATTGTGCCAGGGTAATTAATGTGAAAATCAAATGATTAATATCAAGCTACACTTAATATAAATAATACTATTCAGGGATCGGTCTTATGGCAATTACTACCGGGTTGTCAGGCAATGAAATATTTTGTCTTGATCTTAAAAATTATGCACCTGGCTCAATCGTTGTGGGTAACAGCGTCCATTCATTAGGCTTTGTTGGGAGTATTGGTTCGGGCTTTAAGGCCATGTTAGGTGGTGAGTTGCAACAAATTACCTCTTTGATCGAAGAGGGGCGAGAAACTGCTTTTCAACGTATGGTGCAGGAGGCTGAGGCTAATCAAGCAACCGGGATCACAGGAGTCACCAGTCAACTTATTTTTCACGGTGCTAATGTCGAGTTTTTATCTATAGGTTCGGTGATTCATGCGCGCAATGATGCAGATAAAGCAAAATTTACTACTTCTGCAGATGGGCAAGAATTATATGCACAGCTTGATGCTGGGTATCGGCCTATTTGTTTTGCATTTGGTAATGTGGCTTATTCCATGGGGGTGGGCCGTGGACTTTTAGGCGGGTTAAAAACTTTAGGTCGGGGGGAAATTAAGGAGTATTCTGATATTTTTAATAAAACCAGACACTTGGCTTTAAATCGTATCATTGCTCATGCCAGAAAACGCCAGGCCAATGCCGTATTGGGGATCAAGACCACAGTTTTGCCCTTTGGTGGGGTTAGTGAAATGCTGATGCTTGGTACCGCGTCTCATAATCCGGAGTTACAGCATGACGCTAATAATGATGTAGTAACCAGTGATATGACCAACATCGAAATGTGGAATATGGCGCGTATGGGCTATGCACCCATGAAACTTTTACTGGGAACTTCCGTTTATTCTCTGGGCGTGGTGGGTGGTATTACCTCTGCATTGAAATCAATTTTTAGAGGGGAAATTAATGAATTAACGCGGATGATTTATGCCGCACGTGAGAATGCTTTAGCTCTTATTAATGAGGAGGCTAGAGCTATTGGGGCAGATGATGTGGTGGGTGTTAAGACCTATGTTTACCAGTTAGGTAATGGTTTAATTGAGTTTTTAGCTATTGGTACGGCGGTTAAGAAAACTACTCGCATTAAAACCGATTCGGAGCAATTGCCACCACAGGCTATTGTTGTTGATAAAGATACTTTTTATGACAGCAAAACCTTTGGGGATATTAGTGTGAATGTTAATGCTGGGGAAAAACCAATTAACCGAGGCAGCACCTTTTTGATTCCTGCGATTATTCTAATTTTCTTTCTCGCACAAATTATCGTGGCGTTTCTGCGGTAGTCGCAATTTGAGGTTGGGCGTTTTAATGGCATTTAAAATAAATTGTTCTACTTTACGAATTACCGTGGTCAAGCCCCGGTAATTCAGTTTTTTATAAGCATGTAACATTTTATAAACCCAGCTTTAAGTCGGATTCATCGGGGGCAAACTTGAGGCTTTATTTTGGGGCGAGGCATAAGTCTGCTTTAAATTACGGACGCTGCGCCATAGTTCATCTCCGTGCCATGGAGTCTTTTCACTCTCTTGATATAAGGCTTGCGATAAAATCCGCACTTGTTTTTTAAACAGCATATCGGTTGAGAGGCGCATTAAATCTGCCAAATTTAATATTGATGCATCAGGCCAATGTAAACTAGCCCATTTCAATAATGCATCACGACAGCGCTGTGGGTTATTTTGTTGGCACGCGTCATGAAGTGCTTGCAAGGCGCGCTTATAGGCTCCTCTTCCCGGGGCGCGGCTGCGTTTTTGCCAAGCCCACAAGCCTAAAGTAAGCAGCCAAGCTAGCGCGAATAAAGCGGCAATCATCCAGGCCCAATTATTAGCTACTGGGGTAAAAGATGGGGTTTCTTTGGTTTCCGGATTGGTTTGTGGCACCAGTGCCGTACCTTGTATGGGGTTGGATGCATTGGCAGCCGCTGTCTTCGACGGTGTGACTTCAATAGTGCGTGGCCCTAAAACTGCAATCTCTTCTTTACCTGTTGTGGTATTAAACCAAGGAAGTTTTAACTCAGGGATGGTTACTTTACCGCTTTTATTAAATAAATAAGTGACCTTAATTTCTGAGCGGCTAACGATTTCACCTTGATTCACTTGATTTCTTTCTTTGCCTTTTTCTGGGTAGACATTAAACGCATCTGAATCTGCAAAATGAAGGGCCGGTAGCAATTGTGCCGGAATACCAATTCCTTCTAGAGTAATGGTACGTACTAATGTGTTGCCTTGATCTATCGTTTGTTTAAGGTTTTCATAGGCATCCCTCAATTTGATTTGTTTCGCAGGAGTCCAGGTTTGTCCATTAAATTGCGAGGGAATAGGCTGCACATTCAGTGTTATGTCTTTGGAGGTTGCTTTAATGCGCTGTGGATCAAAACCATAAACAAGAGCAGTAAAAGCGGGTGAGGTAATGGTCAATGGGCCGCTTTTTTGTGGAAAAATAGCATAACTTTGCTCCTCAACTAGGTAAGTCACATTATTCTTTTGGGTTTGATAGCGTTTGTCATTGCCCAAAGGAATAAGCAAAGCATTGTCGACCTTAGGCCCCTGATAGCTCGCATCCAAGAGCTGTTTGGAATTATATAAGCGAACTTTGTAGGTAATTTGTTGATTGAGATAAGGCTTCTTTTCATTAACTTCCGTAGTTAAAAAGATATCTTGTAGTTGCTGATTATCGCTGGTGCTTTGTATGGATGGGTCTTGTGCCGAGATATTAATTGTTAAGGGAGTGCTCTGATCCGCTCCCATTTTTATAGGTGGAATGGTTACTGGGCCGATTTTTCGCGCCTTTAGGGTGATAATCCAGGTACTGGAGGCCTGGGTTTGCCCATTGATAACCGAGTAATTAACACTACGCTCGGTGCCCAAAATCATAAAATCTTTGCGAAGTGGCGTTAAATCAGGAATACCATTGGCAGATTGCAGGCTAGGCTGGGTTAATAATATGCGAAATGGCTCACCTTGGCTGATCTCCGAGGGATCCACTTGGATTTGTACTTCGGCATGGGCCAAGGCATTAAGTAAATAAAAAAAGCTAATTATTATTAATTTTTTCATTGATACCATCCACGTTCTCTTCTTAAGTGGTCACGTAAAAACTTTTCTCGTAGTAAGCCGCCAGGATCATCAGGAATTAAGCGCAACCACTGCTCTTGTGCCTGTTGCTTTTCTTGATCTGCCTTACTGTCTTTATTCGCCTGCTTTTGCTGGTCCTGCTTTTGCTGGTCCTGCTTTTGCTGGTCCTGCTTTTGCTGGTCCTGCTTTTGCTGGTCCTGCTTTTGCTGGTCTTGCTTTTGCTGGTCTTGCTTTTGCTGGTCTTGCTTTTGCTGGTCCTGCTTTTGCTGGTCCTGCTTTTGCTGGTCTTGCTTTTGCTGGTCTTGCTTTTGCTGGTCTTGCTTTTGCTGGTCTTGCTTTTGCTGGTCTTGCTTTTGCTGGTCCTGCTTTTGCTGGTCCTGCTTTTGCTGGTCCTGCTTTTGCTGGTCCTGCTTTTGCTGGTCTTGCTTTTGTTCTTTTTGCTGTAAAAGCTTTTCAAGCAACTTACGATTCTCAATGGCATCTTGATTTTTAGGATTTTTGGCTAAGGCTTTATCGTAAGCGGCTATCGCCTCTTTATATTTACCCAAGTGGGCTAAAGCATTGCCTTTATTATAATAGCCTTGTTCATCTTGTTGCTTTTGGTAGAGTTCACTGGCTTTTTGATAATCTCCAGCCCGATAAGCTGCTGCGGCTGCCCAGTCGTCACGGTTAAAGAGAGCACCAGCTTCTTTATATTGCTGTTTGCTCATTAATTCTTGCCCTTGCTGATCAGGGGTAGACCACAGGTCTTGCCATTGCCAGGCTTGGACAGGTAACGACAGGAATGAAGTAAATAAGAGGATTAAATAACGCATCATACAACGATCCTTTGCAGCCAGCCACGTTGAAATACCGGAAGCAGTAATAATAAAGCAGGGATTAAAAACCAACGCCCTTCATCACGCCATAAGGGAATATCGTCATCTTTACTTAAGGCAAATTGCTTTTGCCTGCTCGCATCGATCCATTGATCCAAATTACTAGCATCCGATGTGTACCTTAATAATTGCCCATCTCCTGCGTCAGCAAAACGTTGAAATAATGGGTTTAAATTGGTATCGGCCTTAATAGGCATAATGGATGTGAAGATTCCTAATGTGGCTAATTTTTTTACTTCCTCGATGGCATCTGCAGAGGGCGAGTCCGCTGTTAATACAAGAATTTGCCCATGATTATAGCCGGCTTGTTTAATTAATAAAGCGGCCTCGGCTACGGCGCTTTCTAAATTATGACCTGTCACTGGCATGATGTTTGGAGTTAATGAGGATAATAATGAGCTAATGGTTTGGCCATCATCTGTAAGAGGAGAGACAACAAATGGTTCACTAGTAAACGCAACCAAGCCAAATTGACCAATGTCTTTACGAGCAAATAAATCCCGTAACTTAAATTTGGCGCGGCTTAGGCGATTGGGACTTAGATCGGATACCATCATATTATCCGACATATCCAATACCAACACGCGGGGTTGTATAGGCTTATAAGTTGCCACGGGTAATTTATGCCACACGGGGCCAGCAATACTGACAATCATAAAGAACATGCTGAATAATAAACAAGAAATTGCGCCAATTCGTTGTTTTTGCTCTTTTTTTTGTAGCAAATGGTTGAGCAAATGAGGATCACAAATTTCTGCCCATGCATGTAGCTTAGGACGACGTCGCCAGCTGGCAAAGGCGAGTCCTAACAAGGGAATAATCATGAGCAACCACCATGGTCTTAAGAAATGAATATCAGTGATCATGATTTGAGGGCCTCCGGATTTGCCGCAATTGCAGGTGCTTTGACTCGCAGATCGGCTTTACTTGCCAGCCAATAAAGACACAGCAAGAGAGCTAAGCCAACAAACCAGGGATAGTAGTCTTTTTGTGGACGGATGGTTGCTTGCTCTTGATTTACTTTTTCTAATTTATTTATGGTTTCATAAATTGTGTATAAGGTTTCCATATCGGTGGCACGAAAATAGCGTCCATCGGTCATCTTGGCAATGGCTTTTAAGGTATCCTCATCCAGATCCGCGGAGGCATTTTGCATTAGGAATGCATTGGTTACTGCTCGTGGATCTGCCGCGGCCCCTAAACCAATGGTATATATTTTTATTCCTTCATCTTTTGCCAGTTCGGCTGCTTTAAGTGGTTCAATGACTCCTGAATTATTCGCACCATCGGTTAAAAGAATAAGAATTCTCCCTTGTTGTGGCACACGTTTCAAGCGTTTGACAGCTAAACCGATGGCATCTCCAATGGACGTCGTTTTTCCTGCTAAACCAACGGTTGCATCGATGAGGCGAAGTAAAACGGTTTGTCGATCGTAGGTTAAGGGGGTTTGTAGATAGGCGTTACTGCCAAATAAGATTAGCCCTATCTTATCTCCTGCCCGTGCTTGGATAAATTGTTCTCCCGCGTTTTTAACTACACTAAGGCGACTGGCTGGGCGTCCATTCAACATCATATCCGGTATTTCCATGCTGCCCGATAAATCTAAGGCCATCATAATGTTATACCCTTCACGTTCTATTGGTTTAGGTTCCCCAATCCAACGCGGGCCTGCTAAAGAAAAAACGAGTAATAACCAGATTAATGCTGGGAGTAATAAAGAGGATTGCGCACTAAGCGAACGTTGTTCTTGGTTGGCAATTCCTGCCATTGCCTTAAAAAATGGGACGTTTAAGGCCGTAGGTAGATGAAGTTTGGCTTTGGGCATGATAAGCCAGAATAATAAAGGTAAGGGAAAGAGCAATAAAACCCAGGGATTGGCTAATGTGAACATGGTACTCCCCTTTGTTTAATCCAAAGCTTGGCATGGGTGAACAATGGGCTTAGATCAATGCTGCTATCGGCTGATTTAAAGGGTGCATCTAATAGGAGCGGGCGTACTGCATTGAAGTCTATGCCTTTACTAGTTTGATTTAAAAACTGCAACCAGGCATCGCCGTGCAAGCTGGCAACTTCGGTGCGTGGATAATAGACCAAGGCGACCCTGCGTAATAACTCAGAAATTTGCGCGCTGCTTGCTGGCGTATTATGTTCTTTTTCATAGTCTTCTTGATAATTTGACAACAACATCAATGCTTGCTTTTTGGCTAAGGCATAACGGTGTCGGCGATAGGCATAAGTAGCTAATACTAAAATTAACACAATGATCAGAGTAATTAGGGCATACCAGCCTGGGGCAAGCGGCCACCAGCCGATTGCATCAGGCAAATGAATGTCTTTAAGCTGGACTAAAGGATCGGTCTGATTAGCCACGAGACCTCCTGGGAAAAGTACGGCGTACTAGTTGAGTTAAATCAACATCCGCAGTGGTTTGAACATATTGAATGTGCACGCGTTTAAATTGTTCTTGCAGCTGATATATTCTTTGTTGGCAATACTGTTCGTACGCCAAATTTACGGAGCGTGTCCGCGTATCAAGGAGTAATTCTTGCTTCCCATCGGTGATGGCATATTGTTGCGGTTTAGGAGGCGCTAACTCCACTTGGTCACAAATGTGGTAGGCAATAATATCATTATGATTGCGTAAGCGATTCAAATGCTTTTCACATTCCGCATCCATTGTATAAAAGTCGCTGATCAACACCAAAATACTACCTGGTCGAACAACGCGACGTAAACGTAATAGTGCATCACTTAAAAGAGTGGGGGCGGCCTCGCGTTGTGCGTCTGTTTGTTCAGTATACTGGCTGAGGGCAGCTAGCATCGGAAGAACTCCGGAATCGCGTCCACGAGGAATAAATTCATTGTGTTCCGTGGCTGAGAAGAACACTCCGCCCACCCGATCACCTTGTTTAATCACCGTCCAGGCCAACATAGCTGCTAAGCGGGCGGCAACTACTGATTTGAAGGCAACTCGCGTACCGAAAATCATCGAGGGATTAAAATCTGCAAGAATCACTACTGGCCGTTCGCGTTCCTCTTGATAAATTTTAACATGGGGTCTGCCGGTACGTGCGGTAACTCGCCATTCCATGTGACGAATTTCATCTCCGGCTTGATAATTGCGCACCTCGGCAAAGTCCATGCCGCGCCCACGTAATTTGGACAGATGATTTCCAGAACGAATAGCTCGCCCTTCGGGTTGGTAGCGAATTGATTGCGCATAACGACGCAAGTCGATCAATTCATTTAATTCTGCAATAACTCCATCAGCCATAAAAACCTCATGTTACGGAACAGCGACTAACCGTAATAGAGAATCAATAAAGTCGTCACTACTGATTCCTTCCGCTTCTGCTTCAAAACTTAATAAAATGCGATGTCGCAACACATCATGTGCAATTACATGAATATCATCGGGCGTAACGTAATCACGACCCGCAAGCCAGGCATGCGCTTTAGAACAGCGGTCCAGAGCAATAGTCGCGCGTGGGCTTGCGCCAAAACGTAACCAACGACCTAATTCTTCATTGTATAGTCCGGGGTTACGGGTTGCGACCACCAACTGTACTAGATAATTCTCTAATGCTTCACTGGTATGTACCTTGAGTACTTGCTTGCGGGCCTCAAATAGAGTGGTTTGTGGTAATTTTGCGAATGCTGTTTTTGGCGTTGCCATCGCGGCACCTAACGCCTCTCGACGTGATAGGGCTAAAATATCTTGTTCTATTTTAGCATCTGGATAGCCAATTTTTACATACATCAGGAAGCGGTCTAATTGGGCTTCAGGCAAGGGGTAGGTTCCTTCTTGCTCAATAGGGTTTTGTGTTGCCATCACCAGAAACAACTCCGGCAAAGGATAGGTTTTACCACCAATAGTTACTTGGCGTTCGGCCATCGCTTCAAGTAAGGCCGATTGCACTTTAGCAGGGGCACGGTTGATTTCATCGGCCAGCAGGAGGTGATGAAATATCGGACCGGGTTGAAATACGAAGGAGCCATTTTGAGGATGATAGACATCAGTTCCGGTCAAATCGCCAGGCAATAAATCAGGAGTAAACTGGATGCGGTGAAAATCACCTTCAACCCCATCAGACAGTTCTTTAACTGCACGGGTTTTTGCTAAGCCCGGTGCTCCTTCTACCAATAAATGACCATCAGCAAGCAAGGCAATCAACAAACGAGAAATTAAGCCTTCTTGCCCCAAAATTTGTGTATTAAGATGTTGGCGTAGCTGGGCTATTTGTTGTTGTACTGAATCGACAACTGTATGGTCTTTTATTTGCTCCATGGCGATACCTACTAGGTTTTAAAAAAACTTATCCTAACGTGAAATTCACGTGATGCCAAGGGGGAATGTCATTAAGTTCAGGATGACGTCTTAACTTAACGGCGGTGGTACTAAGCGTTGGAGACTAATTGTTTTTAAATGTCGGCTGAAGCGATTCTTCTAATTGTTTTATCAGTTTTTTTCAGCCCAAAAGCCTAAGTTTTGTGCATGCTCTGTGGTAATTCGGGTTAAGTCATTAAATAATTGTGCTTGATTGGGTAGACACGGTAGAAGAGTTGTTTTGTCTAAGGCAAATAAGGATGTATTTTGAGAGGGCATAAATTGATACTGTATTTTTTTTGCCGCTCTGTACATGATGCGTTGATATTTGCTAGTTCTTGTTTTAGGTGTTCATTTTGATCAATACTTGGTTTTTGTGCAGGGCTTCAGAGCCTGTCATCGCCTTATAGCAATGACAGGAAAAGTGCTATTGATAATCAGGATGCAATTCCAATGGCATCATCAGTTGTAATCGTTGGTACAAAGAAATAATTTTTTCGCAAAAAACATGCAGTTGTTGCTGATTTTCCCAGAGGTCATATTCTGAGCCTTTGTGAAAGGCTTGTTGCCGGGATAGCGTTTTTAGTAGATCAATTTCTTGGAGGGAAAAGCCTAGATGGTTATTTAATTCCACCAACTCCATTAGTTTTTTATATTCTTTAATGGGACGTTGTTCGTGCAAGCAATATGCTTTTAAGGTTAATTGAAAAGCATGATACATCAAGGAAGTAATTGGAGTGAGCGCGAATAAGGCTTTATGTGAACCGATGGCTTCATAGTCTAGCTGTTGTAATAGATTATCCGCTGCATAAGCATGTTGGGTTGCAATATTAAGTAATTCCAAAGGGGATAAATAATGTTTGTCCATAGTTAATGCATGTTCCTGGTTAGTTCGATTTTTTGCAGAATAATGTTAAAATTGGTGTCATTATAGCTTTGAATTAATTTGATGCACGCTTTTATTAATAGTCCTTTGAAAATAGGTTCCCTTACTCTACCTCATCGTTTAATTCAGGGGCCATTGGCCGGGTTCAGTTGCGCGCCGTTCAGAACTTTATTTAATCGATATGCCGCTCCAGCATATTGTGTTACAGAGATGAGCTCAGCGTTGGATGTGGTGCATCGTCATCCACTAAATTCCCGTTATATATATCGCTCACCTCAAGAACAACGCTTGGCATATCAACTATCTGGAACCGAACCTATGGTTTTGGCTCAGGCTGCGGAGCGATTACAGGCTTATGGTGCGGACCTAATTGACATTAACTGCGGCTGCCCCAAGCCTAAGATTCGTAAGAAGGGGGCTGGCAGTGCTTTATTGGAAACGCCGGAGCTTTTAGAGGGCATAGTAAAGGCTGTGCGTGCAGCAATTACGATTCCACTCACGGTTAAAATTCGTATTCAAGATACCCAAGACGATGTGGTTTTAGCACAAAAAATTGAAGCAGCAGGGGCAGATGCGTTAATCGTGCATGGTCGGCGCTGGATTGATGATTATGATGTGGCCGTTAATTTTCGACAAATTGCGCGAATCAAGCAGGCGCTGAATATTCCGGTAATTGCTAATGGTGATATAGGCTCCATAGCTAGTTTGCAGCAGGCAGTGGAATTTAGTACTTGTGATGCATTTATGATTGCCCGTGCGGGTAGTGGGTGTCCTTGGTTGTATCAGGAATTATTGGAACAGCGCACAATTAATGTAAGTGGAGCGGAAAAAGCTAATTTATTTATGACGCATTTACAGGATTTGGCGGTTTTGGAAGATGAGTATAAAGCTATTTTACAGAGTAAGTCTTTAGTGCGGTATTATTTTGGGAAAAATCTGGATGCTTCTTGGTTGACACAGTTTTATCAGTTGCATTCTTTAAAGGATGTTGAGGCGTTTATCGGGAATGTAGCTTTATAAATTGTAGGTTGGCCCATGGCCCAACCTACAATGTTTGCGAGGATGAAAAAAGGAAAAAATACCGCAATGGCCCCACAAACCACATTGAATTAGTTCAAACTTCGACCCCCATCAACCTGTATAATTTGCCCCGTAATAAACGGATTTTCCGCCAAAGATAATACGGCTTGTGCAATAAATTCGGGATTCCCATGTCGTTTTAAAGGAGTTTCCGCAATAATTTTTTGCTGTATTTCTTGGTTCAAACTATTTTCATTTTCCGGCCAAGCAATCGAGCCCGGGGCAATCGCATTGACTCGAATTTCCGGGGCAAGTTCACGCGCCAAGCTTTTGGTTTGCATCTCCAGTGCCGCCTTTGTTTGGCAATAAACCGAATATCCTGAAAGTGGTTTTTCTGCATGAATGTCAGTGATATTGATAATAAGCCCGGAGTTCTTCGCGAGCAGTGGACGGGCTGCGAGGCTTAGTAAAAAGGGAGCTTTCACATTGGTATTAAAAAGGAGATCCCAATTATTGTGGTCTTCGACCTGCTGACAATCGCTGCGTATAAAAGCTGAGGCATTATTTACCAGCAAATCCAATTGCCCTGCCCACTCATTAATTGCTGAGATAATATCTTGTGCGGCATGAGCCTCATTTAATTCTTTTTGTAAAACAAGGGCACTCTCTGGGCGTTGTTCATTTAATTGGTCCGCAAGCTCTTGCGCTTCAGCGAAGGTATAACGGCAATGAATTGCAACGTTGTATCCTGAGCTATGGAGTTTTTTCACAATGGCGGCCCCAATACGTCGGGCTCCTCCAGTGACTAAAGCCACTTTTGCCGCTTGTTTGTTTATTAGATTCAATGTATGTTCCCCACTCTAGATAAAATGCCAAGGATCAATGGCACTATTTAACGACATTATTTATAAGTTATGAGTATACAACAAACATTACAAGCACGGCTTAGTGACGGGCAGGCGCTTCCTTTTGTGGAGTTCATGCAACTGGCTTTATATGCGCCTGGAGAAGGGTATTACAGTTCTGGTTTGCAAAAATTAGGTAAGCACGGTGACTTTATTACGGCACCTGAGTTAACCCCGCTTTTTGGACAAACCCTAGCGAATCAATGCCAGCAAATTATATCGGTTTTAGACGCTCCCCATATTCTAGAGTTTGGGGCCGGAAGTGGTGCGTTGAGTGTGGCTTTACTGGCCCATCTGGAAACGCTTAATTGTTTACCTGAATATTATTATATTTTGGAAGTGAGTGCCAATTTACGCCATCGACAGGCAGAATTAGTTCAACAAAAAATTCCTCATTTGGCTCATAAGGTAATTTGGTTAGAACAATGGCCGGAAACCCCATTTAATGGTGTTGTTTTGGCGAATGAAGTTTTGGATGCCATGCCTGTGCATCGTTTTATGCTAAACGAAGAAGGCATTTTCGAAAGTTATGTTATCCTAGACGAGCAGCAGCAATTAAAAGAAATCTTTAAACCCTGCGACAATTCACCACTACAGGATTACATTTTGCAACGATTGAATATAGAAACGTTGCCTTATCTCTCTGAGGTGAATCTGTTTATTGATGATTGGATCTTAAATATTTATCGCAGTTTGAAGCAAGGGACGGTGTTATTAATCGACTATGGTTTTCCTCGTCATGAGTATTATCATGCAGATCGCCGTCAAGGAACCTTGATGTGTCATTACCAACACCAAAGTCATCCGGAGCCGTTGTTGCATCCAGGTGCGCAGGATATTACCGCTCACGTAGACTTTACGCATGTGGCGGAAGCGGCACAACAAGCGGGTTTTCATGTTGCAGGTTATACTAACCAAGCTTCTTTTTTGCTGGCAAACGGTTTGCTAGGCTTAATTAATACGCTGGATGATGAAGTAGAACAAGTCAAAGCAAAACAAGCAATAAAACAGCTGACCTTACCTAGTGAGATGGGCGAGTTATTTAAAGTAATCGCTTTAAATAAAGATATGGACATCGATTTAATTGGGTTTCAACTATTAGATAAACGAGTGAGTTTATGATGATACAAAAATACCTGACTACGGTCGAGTTACAGAAAGAATCAATGAAGTTTTCGGCAGGGCATACCACTATTTTTTCTGCTACTGAGCGAGAGCCTTTACATGGTCATATGTACGGCGTTTACCTGGCCTTAACAACTTGGGTTGAAGAAAATGGTATGACCTTTGATTATCGTTATTACAAAAAGCGCATTCATCACTTATGCAGTCATTTGAATCAAACTTTTTTAATGCCGCAATATTCTCCCTTTTTAGAATATGCTGAAGATGAAGAGTATTACTATTTTACTTTTAATCATAAAAAGATTCCTTTTTTAAAAGAAGATGTGACCCTGATGCCCGTAACCAATATTACGGTAGAAGAATTATCACGCTGGTTTGTGAATGAGTTAATTAAAGAAACGGAAGAATTAGACCGTCATCGCATTGATAAAGTGGTGGTGAAGGTATTTTCGGCTCCTGGACAATCTGCAAGCCATGAATGGCAAAGACCGGCATGAAAACGGTTTATCAGGTTTGTATTCCTCATACCAGCCGTGATTTTTTTGATTATGAAGCCGAGGCAGGACTTAGTCCATGTATTGGCGGGCGGGTATGGGTGCCTTTTCGCAAGCAGACACGCTTGGGTATTGTGGTAGGCAAACTTGAACAAACAGAAGTAACGACGCAACTCAAAAGCATTAGTGAAGTAATCGATAGTGAGCCGTTAATCCACGATGATTTATTGGCTTTATGTACCTGGATAGGAACTTATTACCAATCCGCCTTATCGGAAGTGTTGCCTTTAGCCTTACCTAAAAAATATCGTCTAGGGCAGGCCTGCCAATTACCTCAAGGTGATTTTTACCAGTTGGCATTGCCCACTGATGAGGTAAAAAAAATAGTGCCAGCACGAGCGCGTAAGCAATTAGAGTTAGTCGAATTTTTGGCAACCCAAACGCAGCCAGTAAGTAAGCAATTGTTGGTGCAACAGGGTTTTACTTCCACCCAGCTACTTAACTTATTAGCTGCAGGAGTGGTGACTTTATCGCAACAGGTTATTTTGCCTGCCCCGGCAAGTACGACACCATCTCATCCTTTACCATTGAATCCTGAGCAGGCCATTGCCGTTGCCGCCATAAGTGAACAGTTACACCAGTATCAATGTTTTTTATTACAGGGAGTGACTGGCAGTGGTAAGACGGAAGTGTATTTACAGGTAATTGCCCAGGTTCTTGCGCTTGGGAAACAAGTTTTAGTATTAGTACCTGAAATTGGCTTAACCCCGCAGTTACTTGCTCGCTTTACCGCACGTTTTAACGAGCCTATTTCAGTAATTCATTCCAATTTAAATGAATCCGAACGGCAAGTAGCATGGCAATTAGCTAAAGAAAATAAAGTGCAGATGGTTATTGGTACGCGTGCAGCTATTTTTACTCCCATGCCTAATTTAGGTTTAATTGTCATTGATGAAGAGCATGATGCGTCATTAAAACAAATGGAAGGTGTACGTTATTCGGCGCGTGATACCGCACTAATGCGTGCACATCTGGCCAATATCCCGATTATTTTAGGCTCTGCAACCCCGAGTTTGGAAAGTTTATACAACTGCAAACAGAATAAATATCAACGTTTACGTTTGACTCACAAGGCTTTGTCTACCACGCCATTGCATTATCAGCTGATTGACTTGCGGGCACAAACGTTACAGCATGGTTTAGCTACTCCGACGCTGCATGTGATTAAAGAGCATTTACAAAAGCAAAATCAGGTTTTAGTGTTTATCAATCGCCGGGGTTTTGCTCCTGTTTTATTATGCCATCAATGCGGGTGGATGGCGGATTGTCGTGCCTGTGATAGCCATTTAACTTTGCATAAGCAGGTTGGGCAAATGATTTGCCATCATTGTGGGCTGACTCAACGCACCCCAGACCATTGCCGCAGTTGTCAAAGTAATGAGTTGATTCCTGTGGGGGCGGGGACACAAAGAGTGCATGAATTTTTAAGCGCCCATTTTCCAGATACACAAGTCGTACGTATCGACCGTGATGCGGTGCGTAAAAAGCACGCTTTAGATGACCATTTGGACATGATCCAACGGGGTGAGGCGCAGCTTATTGTCGGCACGCAAATGCTAGCAAAGGGACATCATTTTCCACGCCTTTCTTTGGTGGTGGTACTGGATGCTGATTCGGGATTATATAATCAGGATTTTCGCGCCTTAGAGCAATTAGGCCAGCTACTTACTCAGGTGTCTGGGCGAGCTGGGCGGGCCGAGCAGGCTGGGCAGGTAATTATCCAGACGCATTTACCGGATCATCCTTTATTGAATGTGTTGATTCAGCAAGGCTATGAGCCCTTTGCCGATGCCTTACTTACTACCCGCCAGCAAGCGCAGCTACCTCCTTATCATTATCTTGCTGTGATTCGCGCTCAAGGGAAAATTTCAAACAGTGTATTAAACTTTTTGCGCGCGATGAAGGAGCAAATGCTCAAGCACCCTTTGACCATCATGGGTCCAGCGCCTGCGCCTTTACCGCGCAAAGCAAATCAATACCGTATGCAATTATTAATTAAGTCACCGTCTCGAAAAGTATTAAAGAGCTCTTTGACACAATTGCGAGAGTGGTTAACAATGAATAGATTAACTAATGGCATTCGCTGGAATGTGGATGTTGATCCTGTGGACTTATCATGACTGAAAATAAAATTACCGTACACGAAAAAACCTTCTCCATTGCTTGGGGTGATATGGATGCTTTAGGGCATGTAAATAATGCACGCTATTTTGACTATTTTCAGGAAGCTCGTATTGAGTGGCTGCGCGAGCTTAATATTAAAATGACGGAACAAATGGGGCCGGTGGTTATTCATGTTGCTTGTACGTATCTAAAACCTGTAGTGTATCCTGCGACCGTAACTTTACGCTCCAGGGTCTATAATATGGGTAATTCCAGCATGATGATGGATCATGATTTGTATCAGGATGAGGTCTTAATGGCCCAGGGTAGCTGTAAGGTCGTTTGGGTTGATTATACTAAAAATAAATCCGTGCCATTACCGGATAGTATTCGTGCTTCTTTTGAGAAAGGCAAATAACCACATTTACGCATATTTTGATGGAGACTGGGCTGTGCTGCAAAGCCCAGTATTCCGTGGGTGGAATGGAACGCTAATTTGAGTATCCTAAATAATCCATTTTTCCAATATTCATCCCATAATGGCGCAATATATTGTGTGTGGTGGTGAGATGAAAAAATAGATTCGGAAGCAACATAGACAATAGGTAAGTACGAGCACTGAGGGATATACTATCCTGGCGCACTTTAATTTCAATCAGGCGATTGTCATCGCCATTAACTAGTTCTGGCTTAATATCTTGCAAAAAAACACCCGTTTTCGTAAGGCGTTCTTTTAATTCGTCAAAAGTTGATTCGATATCTGGAAAACGTGGAGTGGGTATTCCGGCTAGCTTGGCAACCCCACCTTTACAATTATCACTAAAGCGTTGAATTTGTCCTGATAAGGGGAGCATGTCCGGTGCAAGACGGGCATTAATTAATACGGACGGGTCAATATTCTTTTCAATCGCGTAAGCTGCTGCTTTATCCATATATTCAGAAAGAATACCTAAATTGCGTAGCATCACAGGGATAGTTATATCATACATTGAAAACGACATGTTCAGTTCAACTCCATTGCTATATTTGTGATTCATCTTATTAGAGCTGGCTTAGGTTGTAAAGTTAACCCAGGTTCATCCCTATAAATGTTTATCTTCGTTATCTAGCAACTTGACAAATTATTTGCTTTGCTCAAACTTTAATAATCCGGCTTAATAAATAAGCAATCCTCTGACGAAAGGATGTGTCTATGAAAGCATTAATTTATCAAGGACCTGGGAAGATAACTGTAGAAGAGCGACATAAACCTGTAATTAAAAAACCTTCAGATGCCGTGGTAAAAATCAAAAAAACTACGATTTGTGGAACAGATCTGCATATTTTAAAGGGTGATGTTGCTACATGTACAGCAGGTCGTATTTTGGGGCATGAGGGAATTGGAATTGTGGATAGTGTTGGCTCGGGGGTAACCGAAATGTCTCCTGGAGATAAAGTAATTATTTCATGCATTACTTCTTGCAGTAAGTGTGAGCCTTGTCGTAAAGGGATGTATTCTCATTGTATTTATGGGGGATGGATTCTTGGAAATAGGATCGATGGCACGCAGGCTGAGTACGTTCTTATTCCGCAAGCAGATACAAGCTTATATAAAATTCCTGGTGGAGTTAATGATGAGGCCCTCGTTTTGCTTAGTGATATTTTACCTACTGGGTTTGAGTGCGGCGTATTAAATGGCAAAGTACAGCCAGGAAATTCAATAGCTATAGTTGGCGCCGGTCCAATTGGCTTAGCTACATTACTTACCGCACAATTTTACTCACCTGCTGAAATTATCGTTATCGACGTAGATGAGCATCGTTTAGAGATGGCGAAGCGCTTAGGCGCGACACAGATTGTAAATAATCAGGATGGCAAGGCCGCGAATAAAGTTATGGATATGACCCATGGACGTGGAGTAGATACGGCTATAGAGGCGGTTGGTATTCCCTCTACCTTTGTTCTTACGGAAGATATTGTTGCTGCGGGTGGCACTATTGCTAATATAGGAGTACACGGAACTAAAGCGGATCTTCATTTAGAACGTTTATGGTCACAAAATATTACCATTACTACGCGGCTAGTCGATACGGTGTCTACGTCAATGTTATTAAAAACGGTATGCGCTCATAAAATTGATCCGCAATTGTTAATCAGCCATCATTTTAAGTTTGAAAATATTCTTGATGCTTATGATACTTTTGAGCAAGCAGCAAAAACAAATGCATTAAAGGTTATTATTGATGTTGCATAGATAAGCGTATTTCATTATTTGGGTTAGCATGGTGAACTTAGGTATTGTGTTGCAATTAAACACAATATAACAACACGTAAAAATGGAGGAAGCGCAAGCCCAACTCGCCGCACTCGTAGAGTTTCTGATGAGGTCACTATAGGCAAAGACTTAGAGGTATTAAAGTAATCAAAAGATAGTCGAGTCGTTCTCAAAAGAATTTTTAATTGAAAACAAGGCTTATCGAATTACATTGAGTATAGGGGGCTCTATATCCCAAAGATGGTAATACATCACTCATTGAGAAAGCAGATAGGGTAATGTACTATGTAAAAAAGCAGGAGGAAAATAATTTTAAATTTGTTGCCGAGACTATTCCTAAATTAACACGTTAAACATTGTTCTCTTGTCGATATGCTATAATCTAGAAAAAGCCAAGGAGCCGATTATGGAAAAGGCGGAATCATTAAAGTGTAGTAAAATTGATGTTATAGATGCTATATATAATCGTAGAGCTGTGCGTAATTATTTACCTCAGCAAGTCGATGCAGAAATTATTAATCAGCTCTTAGATGCAGCAATTCATGCTCCTTCCGCACTTCATGAAGAATCTAGAGCATTTGTGGTTGTTCAAGATAAATCCTTATTAGATCGTATCTCAGATAGTGCGAAGTTGCTAACAACCACAAAGGAATATAAAAACCTACAGGAAGAACACATTTTGCAAGTCGTGCAACAAAAAGAGTTCAATGTTTTCTACAATGCCCCAACTTTAATCGCCATCTGCAGTACGTTTAAGGGCGAGTTTGTTAGTGCGGATTGTTGGTTGGCTGCTGAGAATCTAATGCTTTCAGCTCTTACTTTTGGTCTTGGTTCCTGTGTCATCGGGTTTTCACTCCCTGCATTAAATTTACCTGAATGGAAAGAAGAGTTAGGAGTTCCTAAAGAAATGACCGTTGTGGCGCCGATTATTCTCGGCTGGCCTGCAACTGCTACATTGGCCACTTTGCATAAATCACCTGTAATCTTAAAGTGGGCATAAAGCCTGCTTTTGAGATTAGGCCATCCTTCGACCCTTTACCAATTATAGGGAAAATATTATGAAATAGAAGTTTTCTGAATGCAAGGATGCCGCTTCGGAATTGAGCGTATCGCTTTAACGTATCATGTTATCCTGGTGCCTAGAAAACCGGTGATATGATGAAGGAAGAGGGGGTATCTAACCTAATGAGACAACTCCTTGGGCAAGAAGATCGGAAATATCGATTTCATTGCTTTTATGAATAATAGTATTACATGAAATAATTTGCGCAGCTCCAGCACTAAAAAGCCTATGTTCTGTTTTTTGATCAAACAAAGCATGTACCCCAATACATATAGCTTCTTTAAATCCTAAGAATTGCACCTGTTTAAGTACCGCAAGCATGCTTACTCCCGTAGAAATCACATCATCGACTAATACCGGGGTTTGTCCTAAATTTTTGATTTCTGGTAGAGTTATAATTACTTTTCGATCTCCCAGGCGTTGTTTTTCTCCTATGATAAATGGTAGGTTTTGCTCGTCAGCTATTGCCGATACCCACAGCCTACTTTCTGCATCCGGCCCTATCAGGAGTGGCTGTTTTATATGATTTGCAACCCATTGCGAAATTTTTCTTGTTGCATGTACGGTTAATACTTTAGATAGCGTATAAATTTCTGATAGCTCATGAATACGATGTAAATGCGGCTCCATGGTTATCATATAATCAAAATAATTCGATATTAATTGCGCAAAAAGGACGGCACTAATCGCTTCTCCCGTATGAAATTGTTTATCTTGCCTCATATAAGGAAGATAAGGACATATCAGACATAATTTTTTAGTTCCTAATTCTTTAAGCGTGCGTGCCATAAAAATTAAAGGTAATATTTTGGCGTTTGGATGATTAAGGGTGCAAATCAAAATTGCGGTTTTATTTTTTACTTCCGAATGAATACGGATATAGGATTCTCCATCTGGAAAGGAACGAATTTCAGCTTCTCCTTGCTCGATCTTAAGTTTTTGCGCAAGTGATTGCGTCAGCTCTTGGTTTCCTGGCAATGAAAAAATAATTTTCCTTTCCATATTCCTCGCCTTTTAGTTAGGTTCAATTTTAATGATATTGGGCATAGATAAGGCATATGTGCAGGAATAATCCAATTCTCCTTGAGATTCGGCATGAATCGTATATAAGGGCTGTCCTTTTATAACTCGGGTACCTAATTTAGCAAAAAACTCAATGCCTGCAGCAGGATCATGGGGCGCACCTGCTAATTTAGCGACTTTAGCCAGATTTCGATTATCAATTTCAGTGACTATTCCATTGCCTGAAGCAAGGATTTCTCGGGTTAATGACGCTGTTTTGGGCTCTTTGAATCCCCCTTGAGCGTTACAAATGGCTAAAAATTTTTTTAAGGCTACACCGCTTTCCAGTATTTGTTTTGCCAAATAGCTACCTTGACCTGCTGGAGCTTTTCCACCAAATTCTAATAAAATTCCAGCTAACTCAATAGCCTTATTTTTTAGATCGATTGGTGCTTGGTGTTCATTATGTAAAACAGCCAATATATCTTTTGCCTCCAGGGCTGGGCCGATTCCTATTCCTAAAGGTTGAGTTCCAGTTGTTTTTAAGGCTTGTACATGAATGCCCAGTGCTTTGCCCACTAAAAAGAAATAATTCTGATACTCAGCGAATTCCCCATCAGAACGGATTTTTGCTGTAGGGCCTACAGGTAAATCAATTAACACATGAGTGGCGCCCACGGCAATTTTCTTAGAAAGCACGGATGCAATCATTTGTCCCAGGGGATCCAAATCTAAAACACGCTCGACGCGAATCAATATATCATCGGCGGGACTTAAGCCTAGAGCCCCTCCCCAAGCCATACATCCCCCCTCAGCTTCAACTACATGTTGTATTTTATCCACAGTGAGGTCTACGGTAGTCATTGTTTCTACGGTATCGACGGTACCTGCAGGTGAAGTAATTGCTCGTGACGAGGTTTTCGGGATGATCAGTCCTGCTGCTGCAACAATAGGCACCACAATAGGAGTTGTTCTATTGCCGGGGATTCCTCCCACACTATGCTTATCAAGTATCATAGCATGAGGCCAATATATTCGCTCACCAGTGTCAACCATTGCTTGAGTTATGTACGTAATTTCTTCTATGCTTAAATTATTGCTGCAGGCAGTGATAAAACTTGATAAGTGGATGTTGGAATATTTGCCAGCAACAATATCACTAATGATTTCATAAAACTCTGCTGCATTTAATGTATTTCCATGAATTTTTGCTCTCACATGGCTTATGGAGGTTACAGGGGGTAAATGTATTATATTGATTAAATCCCCTATTTGAGCACCAAGGCGTTGCCAGGCACTTTCTGACAAGCTGGCCTCATTTTCTTTAAGGATGTTTGAGTGAACGATATTCAATGTAGCTACAATGGATTGATTATTTAACGTAACAACCACTTGGGATAGAGATTCAAAGCCTTCTGATTTGCAAATAAAGCAGTCGGAGCGCATATAAATAATAAATTCTTGTAAGGTATCAATACCTAATTTGACTAACTTTAATTGATTAAATTTGGTACTCATTCATTAGTACTCGCTATAGCATGTGCTGATCCAAATAATCTGGAATCACACAGTTCCAGTGAAACTTGTGCTCAATTTTTTCTTTTAGTGCTTGAGCGGCTCCTTTTTCTCCATGAGTAATAAAAATTGTTTTGGGTGCATTAGGCAGGCGAGATAACCAATCGAGCATTTCTACATAATCTACATGAGCGGATAGATTTCCCATCTGCGCTACTTCCGCTTGAATGGGAACTAATTGCCCAAACATTTTAACTTCCTTTTCTCCACGAATAATTCGATCACCCCGAGTACCACCTGCTTGGAATCCGGTGAATAAAATTGTATTTTTGTAATTAGGAGCAAAAGTGCGAATATGATGAACCACTCGTCCTCCGGTTGCCATGCCACTAGCAGAGATTAAAATCATGGGCATTTTTTTTGTGGCAATTGCTATTGATTCATCTACAGTACGGATGTATTGAGCTACATTACATACAGCAGCACATTGTGCAGGAGTTAAGCGATTTTCTAGCGCATGCCGTGAAAAAATTTCGGTGGCATTTGTCGCCATGGGGCTATCCACAAAAATAGGAAGATCTGGAATTTTATTTTTTGCTTTTAATTGTTGAATATAATAAAGCAGCATTTGAGTGCGACCGACTGCAAACGCAGGAATTAAGACCATCCCTCCTCGTTTCACCGTACGGTTTATTATCTCACCCAGTTGTATTTCAGGATCCACCGTTTCATGTAAACGGTCCCCATAAGTGGATTCAATAACCAAATAATCCGCTTGGGGGGGAGGTTCAGGTGACTTCATAATCGGGTCATTAGGACGCCCTAGGTCGCCTGAAAAAAGGATGGAGGTTTGTTGATCTTCTAATTTAATTGAAGATGCACCTAAAATATGACCGGCATAATAAAAAGTGGCATAAAGGTTTTTACCAAGCTCAACGCGCTCATTTAAATTTATGGTTTGAAAATAGCTTAATGCAAGTTCAGCATCTTCCTTGGTATAAAGAGGAATTGCAGGATGATGTTTTGAATAGCCTTTTTTATTTGCATAATGGGCCTCTTCTTCTTGTAGATAGCCACTGTCTGGTAATAATATTTTGGATAATTCACAAGTAGCTTTGGTGCATATTATTTTCCCCCGAAAGCCATTTTTTACAATTAACGGAATATAACCACTATGATCAATGTGAGCATGCGTTAATAAAATATAATTAATTTCTGTTGGGTTGATGGGTATCGGTGACCAATTTCTTAAGCGTAATTCTTTGTAACCTTGGAAAAGACCGCAATCAACAAGTATTTTTATCTGGTTCATTTGGATTAAATATTTTGAACCAGTTACAGTTTGCGTTGCACCTAAGAATTGTATTTTCATAGTCTATTATAGAATATTCGTTAATAAATTCAGTATAGCATCTACTTAAAAAACGACTGTCATTTCGACATTTCGTTGATGAAGAGCATTTGCTCCGAGGTTGTCGCTGATTAAATCAAGCATATATTGAAAGTGTAAATAAAAGGAGAGGGGAATGGCATGCGGGTCCCTTTCTATCCTAGATTCGCTTGTTGTCTGTGAGAGATGAGCTCGTAAAGTTCAACTTTGACTATTTATAAACATATTGAATTTACACTAATTATTTGTGCCTATATTTTTTCCTTTGTGCTTCTAATTGAGCGACACATAAAGTACACTCCGCGTTTTTAATTAACGCTATTGTTGAATTTATGCCACCAAAAAAAGAAAAAAAAGTGAAAAAAGAAAAGAAAGTTAACTTTGCTTCCGATGTCCAGACTCAAGTTGTAGCGGATGATCCTGCTGTTGCCGCGGTTTCTCGGTTTGTTAAAAATGCATACGGAAGCGTTTTGCAGCGCACGAAAGATGGCAGTCGCAGAGAGGCTGCGAAGCAAATTTACCGCGAATTTACTACGTACCTCGATCAGTTAGATCAACAAGATTTTCCACTGCTGGAATTCGACGCGAATGAGGCGACACGAGTGGCGCACTCTGATCCTCGTATTACCATTTATTGTGTGTTAATGAAGGCATTGGGAACTAATGATGCGAGTTTATTCCGTTTCCCGTATCAAAATAATGTTATAAAATTCAGTATTAGTGGTTCGCCCGTTGCTCCCGAGAATAATTCATTTGCTCAATGGGGGATTTTTACCAGGGTAGCAGTTGCGGCATTGCAAAAAGCTATTCCTGAGGCGGATTTAACGGCATGGGTTGTTCCCGAGCCCAGTCAGGTAATGAGTAATTCTAATATTCAAGAACAACAAGAGTCATCTACAGATGCTTCATTGCTCGTTGACGGACAGGAACAGCAATACTCAGTAAGTGGGGATTCTACTTCAGCGACTCCACTCGTTGAGCCCCAAACTGTTCCACAAGAATTGGATAATTATGATTTTAATGCATGGCAAGGTCCTGCAGAATTAGCATCTTTACGGGCAAGTATTAAAGCCATGCATACTTATGGTTGGCGCTTAAAATCAGCCTGTCCTCAAAAAGCAAATGCGGCCATGCGGTTAGCTATAGAATTGACGCATGATTTAAAAGATTATTATTCAGCTTTGCCCGAGGAGCAAAATAAGGAAACTTTTAAAACTGATTTTCATCGTAAGTTACATTCTCAAGATGATTTATTGTCTACTCACCGTCATTATTCGAAAGTGATCCTGGCTAATATAGCGATTGCGCTAACTGGCATAGGCCTAGCCGCGATAGTTGTGTCCTTTTTAGTTCGCGGGCATGGTTTTTATAATTCGACTCAAGGCCAAAATAGTGTGAATGATATTGACCAGCAATTTGATAAATCGCTAAGGGTAACGTAGTTCTTTTGCGCTACGCCGCCTGTTCATTTTAGAGGATTATTTTTTATGACTATATTTGAAATACTAAAAAAAATTTTTTGCTGTGGTAGTTCGACTGTTTGCCCAGAGGAACAACCCATTTTGTCTGCCGCTGATTCAGGCAACGGCATTTCTAATCAGGATGCTTATATCTATATAGGCAATGCGGGTATAATTACCACTGGAACTGAGGGGGTAGGGGTTGAGGAGAATGATTACGCTCCAAGAACACCAGCTAAAAAATTGGTAGGAACTGCTAGCACTCCACCTTCTCCTGGCCTTTCTTTGGGCGTAAATATCCCGACTCAATCTCGTTCGCAACATCGTCGTACGCCTTCTTCGTCAGCGTTTTTTGATGGTGAGCCGTCCTCCTCAACCCCAAGTACGCCACCTTCTCCTGGCCTCTCTTCAGGTGTTCACACCCCTAAGCGGTCAGTTAAAGGCGGCAGTACTCATCCTTCTCCAGGTTTATCTTTAGGCGTTTACACACCAGAGCATTCGTCAACTAAAAGTGGCAGTACTCATCCTTCCCCGGGCTTCTCTTTAGGAGTTCACACACCTAATCATTCGCCCATTAAAAGTGGTAGTGCCCATCCTTCTCCAGGCTTCTCTTTCGGAGTGTACACCCCAAACTATTCGCCAACGAGAAGCGGTGGGAGTATGCCTTCCTCTCCAGGCTTTTCTTCAGATTTAGACGACGATGATGAAGATATTACACCGCAATTGGGGCTTTAATCGTCGGATGAGCTTGATAATTCAAAAATTCAAAATCTTCATAAACATAGTCAAATAAGGAATTTGCTTTCCGTTTGATATGCAACTGAGCCAAAGGATATGGCTCCCTATCTAATTGGGTACGTGCTTGTTCCAAATGATTTAAATATAAATGACAATCGCCACCCGTCCAAATAAACTCACCTGCTTCTAGTCCACATTGTTCTGCCACCATGTGTGTCAGCAGGGCATAAGAAGCAATGTTAAATGGCACACCTAAAAAAACATCCGCAGAACGCTGATACAATTGGCATGACAGGGTGTTATTGGCTACATAAAATTGAAACAGAGCATGACAAGGCATTAATGCCATTTGATCCAGCTCCCCTACATTCCAGGCACTGACAATTAAGCGGCGGGAATCGGGATTCTTTTTGATTTGCTCGAGCACCTCACTGAGCTGATCAATATGACGACCGTCAGTAGTGGGCCAGCTACGCCATTGTTTGCCATAGACAGGGCCTAAATCGCCATTGCTATCGGCCCATTCATCCCAAATGGAGACGCCATTTTCTTTGAGGTAGGCAATATTGGTGTCGCCTTTTAAAAACCACAGTAGCTCATGTACGATGCTGCGCATGTGTAGCTTTTTCGTGGTGACTAAAGGAAAACCTTGGCGTAAATCAAAACGCATTTGATGGCCAAATACGGATAAGGTTCCAGTACCTGTGCGGTCTGTTTTTTCAGTTCCGTGTTGTAAAATATGTTTTAATAATTGCAAGTATGTTTTCATCGTTCAGCTCGCCACCATAACCAAAGTCCCAATAGTATCATAGGAACGGATAAAATTTGACCCATAGTTAGCCATCCAAATGCAAGATAACCTAATTGTGGGTCTGGTTGGCGGAAAAATTCCGCAATAATTCGGCATACTGCATAACCTATAAGAAATACAGCGGATACGCGGCCAACAGGGCGACGCTTATTGGCGTAGCACCATACTAAGATAAACAAACCAATACCTTCTAAACCAAACTCATAGATTTCTGATGGGTGGCGAGGTTGCTCGTCAACATGGCTGTAGATCATGCCCCAAGGAACATCAGTTACTCGACCCCATAATTCGCCATTGATGAAATTACCAACACGGCCCGCCCCCAGACCTATAGGGACTAAAGGTGCAATAAAATCTCCGACTTCCCAGAAGGGGCGTTTGTATTTGCGCGCAAACAGCCATAAAGCGCCAATAACGCCTAATAACCCTCCATGGAATGACATTCCTCCTTCCCAGATTTTAAATAATGATAAAGGAGTATGGATTAATACAGGGAAATCATAAAAGAGCATGTAGCCAACACGACCGCCGATGATGACGCCCAGTGCGGCATAAAAAATCAAATCACTAATTTGGTCTGAATTCCAATCTAATTTATAGTGTTTCATGCGCCAATGAGCGAGAAGCCAGGCACTCACAAAACCAATGAGGTACATTAAGCCATACCAATGTACTTGGATGGGGCCTAGGGAAAATGCAACTGGATTAATGTAGGGGTAGTGGAGCATAAGCGATAAATTCCTTTAAAGAAGCATTTTTAATGAGGTTAAAATAAGCAATACGATAAAGCCATACCTTAATTGATGGATTGGTAATTTGTAGTGCAAATTAGTACCTATGGGGGCGAACATACTGCTGGTCGCGCCAACGAGGAGAATAGCGGGCCAGTAAACATAGCCCAGGGTATAAGGGATAGTCGCTGTTTCATGGAAGCCGGTGATAATAAAGGTTATGGTACCAATTAGGGCGATAGTAAACGCACAGGAATTGGATATGCCTGCAATTTTGCGTGCGGGGATGCCACAGTAAGTCATGAAGGGAACGATTAAAATTCCCCCTCCAACTCCGAGCAGCCCGGCAATAAGGCCGATAGAAAAGCAAATAAGAACGATTATCCATTGTTTAGGGAATGACTCCGAATGTTCGTTGCGCTTATCGACCAGCATTTTGAGGGCAACAAAAAGCAAAAAAATACCAAAAAATGTTTTTAACCAAGCATTAGGTATTACTGCAGCAAGAACAGAGCCTGATATCGTCCCTGCAATGAGGCCAGGCCATAATTTCTGCAGTACTGACCACTGGATATTGCCCACATTGTGGTGCGATCTGACCGCTGAAAGAGAGGTAATAATCATGATAGCCAAAGAAGTACCAACGGCAACATGCATGAGCATATCAGGAGGAATAACCTCCATTTGCTGAAAGACAAAGACTAAGCTGGGAATAACAACTAAACCACCCCCAATTCCAAATAAACCAGCAATAATTCCTGCAAAGGCGCCAATTAATAAGTAAATGACTCCATTAAGAATTGCCATCGTCACTATATAGGCTTCCCGGCCCTAATTAATCCGCCCAAGCCCTCTGCCTCCAATGCTTTTTCTAAATGGAGACGAATTTCTGCGGGATGCTCAAATTCAAGTACTTCAGCAAGAATTTTACGTGCATTAGCAATCGCTAAATTACGAATCACATATTTTACCCGGGGTAAGCTAGCCGAGTTCATACTTAAGGTATCAAAGCCCATCGCAATTAATAAAATTACGGCTAAAGGATCGCTGGCCATTTCACCGCAGATACTCACTTCAACCCCGGCCGCATGACCTCCCTCAACAACTTTAAGTAAAACGCGTAACATGGCAGGATGCATGGAGTCATAGAGACTAGCTACACGCGCATTATTTCTATCTACCGCTAAAAAGTATTGGGTTAAATCGTTACTACCTACGGAAATAAAATCGACACGTTTGGCGATTTCGCGCGCAAGATAAGCGGCGGCAGGTACTTCAATCATCACCCCTAATTTGGGTTTGGCGATGTTACAGCCTTCTTCCAGCAATTCAGCATAAGCTTGGTCAATCAGATAAGTTGCCTCTTCGACCTCGCTCAGAGTGGTTACCATTGGCAGCATAATACGCAAGTTATTTAATTCTTCACTGGCACGCATCATAGCCCGTACTTGCATAAGGAATACATCAGGATGATCGAGGGTAACCCGTATACCGCGCCAACCCAGGTAGGGATTATCTTCTTCCACCGGGAAATAGGGTAAAACTTTATCGCCACCAATGTCTAAGGTACGCATGGTCACAGGGCGTGGGGCGAATGCTTTGAGGGTTTGACGATAAATAATGGTTTGTTCATCTTCGGAGGGGAATTGATCCCGACTCATAAATGGAACTTCAGAACGGTATAAACCAACCCCTTCAGCGCCCACACTCATGGATAGACCAGCATCCATGGCAAGTCCTGTATTAACTTGTAAGGAAATTTTGTAGCAGTCTGTGGTTTCTGCAGGTTTATCGCGAAGACTGACCAAACTTTGATTTAGCGCTTGTTCTTCTTGTTCTAAGAGCTTAAATTCACTTAATACTGCTTTTGAGGGCGAAACATGGACCTGTCCAAAATAACCATCGACAATAATGGCCCGTCGGTTAACATATTCTAGTTTTAAACCACGAACTCCCATCACAGTGGGCACGCCCAAGGCTCGCGCTAAAATAGCGACATGGGAGTTATTCGAGCCCTTGGCAGAAACAACACCCGCCAGGCAACCTTCGGGGACTTCCGCAAGCGCTGCTGCGGTTACTTCATCGCCAATCAAGATGGTGCGGTTCGGATAAACTAATTCTTCATGTTGTGACCATTGCAATGCCGCCAAAACACGTCGGCCCAGATCACGAAAATCACTAGCCCGTTCACGCAGGTAGGAGTCTTCCATGCTTTCAAACTGCGCCACATGCTTTTTGATTACTGTGGCTAAAGCTGCTTGCGCACTGATTTTTTCTTCGCGAATGACCTGGACGACTTCCGCCCCTAAGCTGTCTTTATCCAGGATACGTAAATAAACATCAAATAAGGCATGTTCTTCTTCGGCAACCACGGCTTTCATGCGTCGCCCTAAGCGCAGCATGTCATCTCGAGTCGCTTCTAAGGCTTCATAAAAGGTGCTGATTTCTTCATCCAATGTTTCTACCGGATGACGAGGAACTGCATCAATATCTGCTGGAGGATATACCACAACTGCGGTACCAATACCGATACCTGGAACAGAACCAATCCCGGCCAAAGCGGTGGATGTGGATTCAATTTTTTCCACTCCCCCGATGGGCTTGGGCTGGGTAAGCTCAGCTAATTCACCAGTGGCTTCTGCATGGGCGATAATACCCCCAGCTGAGCGGCCAGCGTAATTAAGAAGGATTCTTCGGTATCATCAAAACAGCGTTGTTCAGTTTGCTGAATAATTAAAACACCGTAGAGTTTACGATGTTGAATGATGGGAACCCCAAGAAACGCTTTAAAGCGTTCCTCACCTAATAAGGAATGATGATAAAAATCAGGGTGGGAGGGCGCATCTTCCAGATTAATAGGTTCTTCTCGTCGACCTACTTGACCAATCAAGCCACTGTCGAGGGCGACACGGACTCTAGACTCGGCTTGTTTATTTAAGCCCTCAGTCGCGATGAGCACGTACTCAGCATGTTTGGTATCAATAAGGTAAACGGATACGGCCTCGGCATTAATGGCTTTATTAATTTGTTGCACCAAAATGCCAAGAGCCTCAGAGAGCTGTTGGGCTGCGGTGACTTCTTGAACTATTCGTTTCAGTACCTTAAGCATCTACGCCAATGATTACCTCTTTTTCCGTTTCATACCGTAAGGAGTACGACGATTTTTTTTTAATAAAGGTTCCAACTCTTTTAAGGCTTGAGAATAAACTTGGCGCTTAAAAAAGATAACCTGCCCTTCTGGTTCATGAAAATCTATCCAACGCCAGCTATCAAATTCTGGCGAATCGCTCAGATCCAGCTTTACTTTTTGTTCACTGGCAACAAGTTTTAGTAAAAACCATTTTTGTTTTTGGCCGATTACTAAGGGCTCACTACCATGACGCAGATATTGTTTCGGAAGTCTGTACTTAAGCCAACGCTTAGTAGAACCGATCACATCAACATCTTCTTTATCTAATCCTATTTCTTCATGCAACTCTCTGAACATGGCTTGTATTGATGTTTCCCCAGCAGCTAGTCCACCTTGTGGAAATTGCCAGGCATCATGACCACTTCTTCTTCCCCAAAATACTCTGTTTTGGTCGTTGACTAGGATAATACCTACATTCAACCGATAACCGGCACGATCAATCACCATGATGTCACTGTTTCGACTAAATCGCTAATACCTTGATTTTTCCATAAACTGCAAGAACTTGGCAATTAAATCCGTAATTATTATTAAAAAAAATATAACTATTGCTAAAATCTGGAATGAATGGAGCTAATTAACGCACAGCTAAGCTATGTGGAGTAATAAAACAAGGGAGCACTTTGCTTTAACCTTCTCCATCTTAGATATATAATTATGACAAATACTCGAATTTAAAGTCTGATGAATAAACATATTTTAATTATTAACACCGGTGGAACGATCAGTTGTATTAAAACTGAAAATGGATATGAACCTGCGCTGGGATATGTTGCCTCGGCTTTAAAGCAAATTCCACTATTAAAACATCAGGACTTACCCGAATATACGATCAAGGAATATCATCCTTTGCTGGATTCATCGAATATGACCGTAGGCGATTGGAATCGCATCGCTAAGGATATTGCGGATCATTATGATGCATTTGATGGCTTTATTGTTTTTCACGGAACAGATACGATGGCTTACACGGCTTCAGCTTTATCGTTTATGTTGGAAAATTTAGCTAAGCCGGTCATTATCACCGGCTCCCAGATTCCATTATCTGAGGTGCGCAATGATGCTATTGATAACATTGTTACGTCGTTATGGCTTTGTGCGCATCAACCAATTAATGAAGTATGCATTTATTTCAATCAGCATTTATTGCGCGGTAATCGTACGCAAAAGATTAGTGCGCAAGGATTTAATGCTTTTGGCTCGCCCAATTATCCGCATTTAGCGACCATAGGAATCGATATAAAAGTTCATCATGAGCTTTTATTGCAACCGTGCGCCAATCCATTTCGCTTGCAAATGGTTGAACCCCAATTTATCGCTAATTTCCGGCTCTTTCCTGGCTTTGCTTCAGATGTTTTAGCGTATATTTTAAATCAGCCTTTATGCGGTTTAATTTTGGAAACTTATGGTGCGGGGAATGCGCAAAATAATGATCCACGTTTTTTGAGTTTGCTCAACGATGCCTGTGCGCGTGGGGTCATTATTATTAATTGCACTCAATGCCAAGAAGGTCGAGTGGAAATGGATCAATATGCAACAGGACATACCTTAAAACAGGCTGGGATTATTAGTGGTCATGATATGACTCCTGAGGCAGCACATTGTAAACTACTCTATTTATTGAGTAAAAAATTGGATATCCCCCAGATAAAAACCATGATGGAAATGAATCTATGTGGTGAATTAATGCCGTGATATGTTGTCGCCGTCATTGTAAACAAGGGAGTCAAGCCAGGGCTCGTGGGTTCTAACTCCTGGCTTGTTCCCTCGCTACATTTCTGGCAGTAAGGGGTTGGGGTTTTATTAAAAAATTTCGAGATGGTGCATCCCCCCCTTTATTACATGTTTAGGGCGGCTTTGGGTTTGTTTTCCGCACACAAATCTTTAATATCATCATTTGCATTGTCCATCGCCACTCTTAAACGCCCTCGGCTGGGTTTTATCGGTGATGCTTTAACATTGAGGCCAAGACCTGAGAACGATACGATTGGTAATGAGGCCACAGGCTTTGATTCTTCACAAATCTCTGCATTTTCTCGCGTAATGGCTTTTATTGCGTCAGTAACAAAGGTTAGGCAAAGATCCGCATATTCATCTCGTTCGGTGTCTAAACCAACGAGTTTTTTCTTACAGTCGATAAGATTTTTAATTAAACATTCCTCTTTTTGAGCTCTAATCTCGATGGTGCACACCGACACCTTGCTTGCAATTGTATCCATAGCTTTGGTAAAAACACCCTCTTCGACCGGGCACATAATATTTTCACCTAAATAATAAGCCGCATAAAAACAAAGAATATTGAATGGTTCGGTATTGTCTTCCAGATCAATCAGTTTGAATGTCTGAGTGGAAATCATATTATAGAATCGGTCTAATGTTGAATTGATGTTGGTCAATGTGTCATTAAGGTGACCCCGAGCCCATTGTTTGAGTTTTCTCTGCTCTTGTACAATAAGATCAGTATCCGTAATCAATTTTTTTAAAGCCGCGAGACTTTTTTCATCGGAGTCCAGACTGTTAAATGCGTCAATCTCTTTTTGTAAGGCGCGGGTTAGTTCCCGTTGTTTTTCAGAAAGATCCTTATCTCTAAACCAACTTAATAAAGCTTTTTTATCTTCGGCGATGGAGTCTTCAATCGACTTAAGTAAAACTCTATTAATTAGATCTTTAGCTGCTTTAACAAATATCGTCATTGCTCTACTCCTTTAAATACAATTTGTTTATCATAAACAAAACTTAATCTACTGATAACGTAAAAATTGCTTCATTGCATGCCTATTATTGTTTTTAACCTAGGGAATAACAAATCTCATGAATCTACACGTCGTAATATTAGCTGCAGGACAGGGCAAAAGAATGTATTCCAATACTCCTAAGGTGCTTCACCAGATTGCGGGAAAGCCTATGTTAGTTCGGGTAGTGGAAACTGCACAGCAACTAAACCCTGATGCAATCCATGTTATCTATGGTCATGGTGGTGAACAAATTAAGAACTCACTCCCTGACTTACCTGTGCATTGGGTTCATCAGGCAGAACAATTAGGTACTGGGCATGCATTAATGCAAGCGCTACCTCATATTCCACCACAAGCACAAGTTCTTGTTTTATCTGCTGATGTCCCACTTATTCAAGCAGATATCCTTCGATCTTTAGTTGAATGTAGCAAACCAGCTGATATTCATCAATCCGTTTTGGCACTTTTAGTTGCCCACCTGGAAAACCCTTTTGGTTTGGGCCGTATAATTCGAGATATTCAAGGCAAAGTTTATGCCATTGTAGAAGAAAAAGATGCAAATGAGCAAGAAAAGAATATTAAAGAAATTTATACGGGGATTTGTTGCGCAAAAGCAGAAAATTTAGCGCATTGGTTGCCCCGGTTAAGCAATAAAAACGCACAACAGGAGTATTATCTAACCGATATTATTGCCTTAGCGGTGGCGGATGAGGCAATTATTGCTACTTTAAAAACTAAGGATGTGTCGGAGATTAACGGGGTTAATAATCGTTTACAGTTACAGCAATTAGAACGTATTTGGCAACGTCGTGAGGCAGAACGATTGATGCTACAAGGGGTCGCTATTGCCGATGCTCAGCGCTTTGATCTACGGGGTGAATTAATTTGTGGTAAAGACGTTTTCATTGATGTGAACTGTGTTTTCAATGGGAAGATAATTTTGGGAGATGGTTGTGTTGTTGGACCTAACTGCATGTTGACTAATGTAACGCTTGGAGCGGGCACAGAAATTTTTGCCAACAGTGTATTGGAGGGGTGTACTATTGGTGAGGAGTGCGCGATAGGGCCTTTCGCACGTTTACGCACCGGGACGCAATTGGCGGCAAAGTGTAAAATTGGTAATTTTGTAGAGACCAAGAATGCGCTCTTTGATGAGGGTAGTAAGGCCAGCCATTTGAGTTATTTAGGGGATGTACAATTAGGGAAAAAAGTTAATGTAGGAGCCGGTACCATTACGTGTAATTACGATGGGAGGAATAAGCATAAGACGGTGATCGAAGATGGGGCTTTTATTGGTTCAGATACCCAATTAGTAGCACCGGTAACGGTTGGTGCTCATGCTACGGTAGGTGCCGGTAGTACCATTCGTAAGAATGTCCCACCTGGTGAATTGACCCTAACGGAATCAAAGCAGAAAACCATTTATGGTTGGAAGCGTCCAGTGAAAAAAGATTGATTTTAATTAAGATGTAGCCCGTATTACCCTGCGCTAATACGGGCTATGGTTTTACTGACACTCTTTTCAATTTGGTTGCAAAACTTAAGGATCATTGGTAGCAATAATATCGTAATGAACAATTTATATTGCCAAACATTGACGACTAAATTAATAATTTGATCGTAAGAATAAATCCCACCAAACAATAAGCTGTAGTCAATCAAACACAATAATGAATTCGCGCAAACATTTGCAATCAAGATACGTAAAGGGCGTTGTACTGCGTGACACTTTAGATAATGTAGTAACAAGGCATTACTTATAAAGGTTGCGGATAGCGTTAGAAACGTTGCCGGCAATCTTCGCATCATAATATATTGGTAAAATGAGTCTGAATTACAAAAGCAAGGTGAGGGAAGAATAACAATGGCGGATAATAAAATATCAAAAATTACTTGAGTCGCAATGATAATCACGCTTAATTTTAAATTCGCTTTATAGCCCCATAATTCGCCAATCAAGGTACTAATCGCTAAAGTAACCGGAAAGAATAAAGCGCTGGCAGCTAAAATCCAGTGCCGATTAACCAGGGTGACAATACGATATTCACAGGCCAGGCAAATTAACATAATCACCAGGGCAATGCCACTCAAATAATAGCACAGGGGGAACGGTTCATTATCGCGTTGCAAAGTAAACGGAGCCTGCAGATAGTTTAGACAAATCGTGAGGTAAATGACTCCTATAACTAACAGCAAGAAGGAAGCAATTAGTAGTGAATCGAGCATAATTTGATTGAAGTTGTGAAGATGCTCGCCTACAAATAAAAGGAAAAAATTCAAAATAAAAAAGCTCAAACCACCAAATAACGCTAAAAGCATGCAGTGTTTTGATGAAAAGAAAATTTTCGGAGTCCTTGCGCCGCATAAGAGATGGGGCACATAAAAGCTAAGTATAAAGGAAATGGTTACGGCGAAGAATTTTTTGGGGAGATCATCAAACACAATTTGATAAACAGGATTTTCCCGCATATGCCCTACGGTTGGTAGGTTAATCAATACATATACGCCAAGACAAAAGGCATATAAAGACATGAGTGAAATATTCAGCACGTGTCGTTGCTCTTTCAGCGTGCATTTACGCAATGTGATAAGATAAAAACCCGCGATTATTGGGCAAAGAATTGCATGAATAGAAAATATCAATCCCTTCGCCACCACGATTTTGAATGAAACATTAATGAGCAAGGTCAGGAGGGTAACTATGACTATAGTCACACAGAGAAATCCTGGGGCTTTGGGGGTGGACAATATTCGATTCATATTTCGGTTAAATTGAAAAAGTGTATTTTAATGAACTAATCCGCGCGCAAATATAGCACTAGAGCGCTTTAAATAGCAAGGTGTAATAATTCAGCCAGGTGATGCTGAGAGTTTGCCAGGACTCCTGATCTTTGTTCATCTTGATGTAGGCTGGGCTATCAGGCCCAGCACAGGAGGAGGCAAACACATCATTCTATGTTTGACGTTACAACTTATCCAAAATTAACTGGAACTAATTACTTAAAAATAATTGTTCTGTAGGGCTTTCCCCAAAGACGTTGACGTAGATGGTTCTTGTGCTATATCTCTTCTTGGATTTGGTCTTCGATGAAACGAATGGATGTTTAATTCTCGTTGTTTTTGCTCTATACCTACTTTTAAATCGACCAGTGGCGGGGTTTCTGTAGTTAGAATCCGTAGTGGGCGGCTTTCTTCCGTTATCTCTGGGTTGGTTTCACGGGATTCATGTAATGCAGACAGCTGCGAATCACTGGCTATTGCCAATGGGGGGGCTTCACGTAAGTCATGGCGTTGCAACCATTGTTGCAATGCTTGCACAAATTTCCAAAAATCCTCATCAGAGCATAGATTTATAAGAAAACCGGTGACCTTGGGCGAGATGCCATAGCGTTGGTACAGCAGTTCGGGTACGGCATTTCTTATGGCTGCTGCAACTAAGGGGACATGTGAGCGCGTAAGATTTGCTACAGGGATTCCTGCAATTTTTACAATATCGATAATATCGAGTCCGAGTTCATGCATATCTGGCCAAAAAATGCGAAATACCGGATCATTGATTGCTGCTTTAGAGTCATAATAAATACTGGGAGCAATTTTTTTGGCTACTATTTTTAAATGACTAGGTTTCGGTCTGTTTAATCGTTCCAAATCACTATTTAGTACTTCAGTTAGTCGTCTTAAAATATCGGGCACGGAAATAATTGGTTTTTTATTAAGTTGTGGTTGAAATAGTCTGGCAATTTCTGCTTTAGAACCAGAAATAATAATATCAGCTAAAAAACCACTGGTTTTGCCATAGGCGACGAGGGGGTCTAATAAATCATACTTTCCTGGGGGAACATAGTCGATTTTCATATGGGTTGCATTATTAATAAAAAATAGCATTAACATGTGGCGCATGGTTCTATGAACGGCATAAGACGGTATGCCAACAGTAGATTGTAATGCTTTGTCTAAAAGCATTTCCGAGACTACATAAGCGAAACCCAACGACCATATTTTGGAGCGCTCCGCCGAAGCTCGGTGGCGTTCGCAACGGTCTAAATTTGCGCCACGGGTAATTAGATCACCAGAAAAACCTGCTTTTAATATTAAAGCGACTATTTCACCAGTATAGGGTAAGTAACTTACTCCCCCAGTTAATAAGTCATTTAAAAATAATATGAAAAATTCACGAAGTGAGCCTTTAACCTTACGTTTAAAATTACAATGCTCTAGTTCACAAGGCGTGAGTTCTTTAATTTTAGGTTTTGGCTTAGTTGTATTAAATGCGGCAGCACCCATGGTATCAATAGCTAAGGTCTGAGCGAGCATATGAGATGAGCGTTGGGTCGTCCATCCCCAAACTATCCAATCAATGGCAGTGGCTGCAGGAATTACCATGGCGTTGTATACAAGAGTGGCTTCCTCTTCATTTTCGCGCCCGGTTCTAACCGCTGTTTGCAAGGACGCATTGGCCATATTAATTAGGATTAATGGCGCAATTTGGTAGACCGCGATATTAGTTGCTGCTTTAACTATTTTATACGATTGTTCTGAACGTAGTGCTGGAAGTGATGTTTTTAAAGCCTGTACCTGCTCTAATGTCGAAAACATCATATTTACTGCAAACGTAGAGATTTTGACCGCTGGGGTGTAGGTCCAATCCCAAACCCATTTTACAGTATCAGTAACAGCATCCTTTGCAATTTGTGCTCCATCTACGATTGTATTCCACCATCCCATAATCTTTCTCCCTGAAACATCGAGATTTTATTCTAGGGGCAAAAATTGCGGAATGCTATACCCTGAAACAATCATTTTTACATAGTGCGGAAATTTCACGACCAGAGTGACAAAATGTTTCCGTTTTGTATGGTTTCTAAGTGTTAGGGAAGGTTTTTATCGTTAAATTCACAGAGATCTTGGATAATGCAGGTAGCACACTTAGGAGCGCGCGCAGTACAGACATAACGTCCATGCAAAATTAACCAGTGATGGGCATCTTGCAAAAATTCTGCAGGTACCTTCTTAAGTAGTCCGAGCTCAACAGCCAAGGGTGTTTTGCCTTTAGCAATTCCTGTTCGGTTGGCGACACGAAATATATGGGTATCTACAGCCATAGTTGGTTCGCCAAAAGCCGTATTTAATACCACATTCGCCGTTTTACGCCCAACACCTGGCAAGGCTTCGAGCGCCTCACGTTGTCTGGGAACCTCTCCATGGTGATGTTCAATTAATAAAGCACAAGTCTTGATGATATTTTGCGCTTTACTATTATAAAGGCCAATAGATTTAACATATTCTTTTAATTGCTCCAAACCTAAATCTAAAATGCCTTGTGGTGTATTAGCTACCGGAAATAATTTTGCGGTAGCTTTATTGACGCCGATGTCCGTTGCTTGCGCTGAAAGAATAACTGCAATTAATAACTCAAAGGGTGAGTGATAAACTAACTCGGTAGTTGGATGAGGATTTTGTTCACGAAAACGTGTAAAAATATCCCGAATCTTTTGTTTATTCATGCGTCTTCTTTGCCTTAACGCGAGCCAGGGCTTGTTGAATATAATCTTGTTTGGCTTGAATGTCTTGCGAATGATTAGCCGAGTTTTTCGTCAATAGCCGTTTTTCTCGATAAGCCTGCTGCTTTTGATGTTCGTCCCGTAATAAGCGTGTTTGTTTGTCATTAAAGCGCTGGCGTGCCAAATCCTTATCATAGTCAGGCTCCGATAACGTGACCATTTCAATGCAATCAACGGGGCAGGGTGTTATGCATAAACCACAGCCCGTGCACTCATGACTAATGATGGCATGCATTAATTTACCGCTACCAATAATGGCATCTACAGGACAAGCCTTAATGCATTTGGTACAACCAATACAATCTTCTTCACGTATCACTGCCACCGATGGTGCTCGGGTATTAGCCATGGCTTCATCAAGATACGGAGTTGCATCAAGCTTGAGCAAGGCCGCTAGCGCTTTAACAGTTTTCACCCCGCCAGGAGGGCATTTATTAATTGTGGCGCTGCCTTGTGCTAAGGCTTCGGCATAAGGCAAGCATCCTGAATAATTGCACTCGCCACATTGAGTTTGTGGCAAGAGCGCATCGATTTCTTTAACTGAGGGCATTAGTCACCTGTTTTGATTGCTCGAGCATGGCGTCTATTTTTTCTTTTTCAACACGAGTTATTAAGGGTTGGAATGGATTAAGCTGATGGTTTAACAAGGGAGCATCAATTGCTGCCCAAGTTAATGGTTCACAATTTAAAAATTGCTCTGCCGCTTGCGCCATCAGGGGTAATACGGGTTTTAAATAAGTCATTAGCACGCGGAATAAATTAATACCCATAGTGCAAATATCTTGAACTTCTGCCAAGCGTCCTTCTTCTTTAGCCAGCACCCAGGGCTTATGAGTATCAATGTATTGGTTTACTTTATCTGCGCACTCCATAATGAGGCGAATGGCCCGTGCATAATCACGAGTTACATAGGCATCAATAACCGCTGGGCGCATTTCTACTAATTCCGCATACAATTGCGGTTCACTTAGGGTGTTACTTAAACGGTTTTCAAAGCGTTTATTAATAAAACCGGCACAACGGCTAGCGATATTTACTACTTTACCCACTAAATCAGCATTTATACGGTTGGTAAAATCTTCAAAATTCAAATCCAAATCATCAACACGTCCATTGAGTTTTGCCGCAAAATAGTAACGTAAATATTCAGGGTGTAGGTGCTCCAGATAGGTACGTGCTTCAAGGAAGGTTCCTCGAGATTTAGACATCTTTTGCCCATCAACTGTTAAAAAGCCGTGGGTATATACTGCAGTAGGCAGGCGATGATCGCTAGCAGCAAGCATTGCAGGCCAGAATAAGGCATGGAAATAAACAATATCCTTACCTACGAAATGGTATAATTCGGTTTTAGAATCTTTATCCCAGAATTCGGCAAAGGATGCTCCTTGCTCATCACAGTACTTTTTGAAACTGGCCATATAGCCTATAGGGGCATCCAGCCAAACATAAAAATATTTATCGGTGGTTCCGGGGATAGGGAAGCCAAAATAAGGGGCATCCCGAGAAATGTCCCATTGTTTTAGACCTGCAGCAAACCACTCATCAAGCTTATTCGCTACCTCATTTTGTAGATGTCCATTGCGGGTCCACTCTTTTAATAAGCTTTCAAAACGAGGCAAATCAAAGAAATAATGTTCTGAATCCTTTTCTATGGGTTTGGCACCAGAGATTGCCGATACCGCATCAATAAGATCAGTTGGTGAATACGTGGAACCACAGACTTCACAGTTATCACCATATTGATCCTTCGCACCACATTTAGGACAAGTCCCTTTCACATATCGGTCAGGTAGGAACATTTGTTTTTCTGGGTCAAAGGCCTGGCGAATGGTTTTTTTAACGATGTAGTTATTTGCTTGTAGTTTTTCATAGATAGCAGAGGCTAATGCCTGATTTTCAGGGGAGTGGGTCGTATGATAGCAGTCGTAGTCAATGGCAAATTGCTTAAAGTCATGCTCGTGGCTTAATTTAATTTCTGCGGTTAAGGCTTCAGGAGTAATACCCATTTGTTCCGCTTTTAACATAATGGGGGTGCCATGCGCATCATCTCCACACACACTAATGCATTGAATCCCTAACATTTTGTGAGTACGCACCCAGACATCGGTTTGAATGTGTTCTACCAAATGGCCTAAATGCAGATGTCCATTCGCATAGGGAAGGGCACTAGTGACTAACATTTTACGTTCTGTATGGTTTATTGACATGTTCAATGACTCCTCATCACCCATAGTATGTCCTAGGTATAAAAGCGCCCGATTATAACGCAAATAGGGATTAAATGCTGCAAGTAAACATGATGAGAATAAAAAACGCGGCTACAGCCGCGTTTTAAGGGATTATTTTGTTGTACATCTTAGACAACTTCCATTGTACTCCCCAAATTTAGACCTAGTTCCTCTGCTTCATCTTTTGCTTTTTTATGCAGTGAACTAATATGTACAGGTTTTTCGGACATGTCTTGCTTGCTTACAGGTGGCTGAGCACTTAAACCACTCATTAACCTTCTAGGACTATCTACTAGAGTGCTTTGTTGTTCTGCTTGAGGGTCCTCTTCTGGCTCTTCAGGTTGCGGATTACATGCATTTTTAATCGCAGAAATCAAATTAACCACGGATGCTACGGTATAACTAGCTACTGAGGTCGCAGTAAAAGCCAGCCCCGCCGCAAAGCCCATTTGCAGTAGGGGATCGGCACCCACTATACCTGCGATGGAATAACTATAAATGGCATAATCAGCTACGAACGTTAGAGCTGCAGGCCATAAGTATAAAGTTAAACCAACGGCACCACCAATAGCTAACGAGGCCCAAAAAGCAGTAGATATGGCTGCTTTATGATCGTTAACAAAGCTAGAGATTCCTCTACCCAATGCACCGACACCCTTTAAAACCAAGCCTAAAAGCCCTGGAAATACGATTGGATTCCCTTCTTTGTCTTTTTTTACTTTACCGTCTTTATATTTTTCAGTAGAGCCAAAAACCAACTTAGCTATACCAAATAAAATAGTTCCTGGAAGTTCTACCGCGCCAATGGCAAAGTCTCTTAAACGTCCCATATACTCACTCCATGATAGTTATAAATCACCACAAATCATAACAATGATTCGTAATGGCGTGAATCAAAAATGTTCAATTTGTTGTAACAAAAGTGTAAATGCAGTGTCAGTCCTAGCTCGTATTGGCGTGTGTACTACCGATACGGCTAGAGCTTATTGATACAGTGTCGGATCACTGACACTGGCTCCAGCAAAACCCCGTTTTCTAAACGTGCAACTATCGCAACTCCCACAGGCCTTACCGTCATCATCTGCTTGATAACAGGAAACTGTCAAACTGTAATCCACACCTAATCCCAAGCCTAACTCAATAGTTTTAATTTTACTTAAATGTTGTAAGGGTGCGTGGATAGTAAATGGGTCACCGCTTATCCCAGCTTTAGTTGCTAAATTAGCTAAAGCTTGAAAACCGGCGATAAATTCAGGTCGGCAATCGGGATAATGAGAATAGTCTATGGAGCTTGCGCCAATGTAAATATCTCGAGCGCCAATTGACTCGGCAAAGCCTAAAGCCATTGACAAGAAAATAGTATTGCGCGCTGGGACATAGGTAACCGGAATTTCTGAACTTTCTTGAAAGTCGGGAACCTCGAGCGAGGAATCGGTTAAGGCGGAATTACGAAATAATTGCGTGTCTAAGTTAACAATTTTATGGCTTGCCACTTGATAATGTTGTGCGATACGCGCTGCAGCGAGCAGTTCAGCGGTATGTCTTTGTCCATAGGAAAAACTCAGGGCATGACATTCAAAAGATTGGGATTTGGCCAGGGCAAGGCAAGTGGTAGAATCCAAGCCACCTGATAATAGTACAACCGCTTTTTTCATAATTAAGCATTCTCGAACAGATTGAGTAATTGCCAGTAATTTTACCATAATTCACAAAAATCGGTTGACTTTTCTGACGGCTTTGCCGGTTTTATCCCTAATCTATGAAAGATATCGCAAATTTTGGTATCAAATGTGTAAATCGACGTAAGATTCGCTTGTTACCAAAATGATTGCTATGTTATAAAAAAGAGCATACTTATTTTTTTTCCTACTATTATTATTAAAAGAAAGAATGAGTCGCCAGTAATTTCTCAACTCTAGAGGTGACATTATGACAACAAGCAGCGGAATTCTTCAATCTTATCTTATCGATTCGCTTAATGCGAAGACTAAGCTACGCCATGAAGAATTGCTGAAACGTCATAAAGAAGAATTACTTAAAAAGAACCTCTCTTCTGTCGATGGTGGTTTTCTTACCCCCTTAAATTTTCATGCTGGTATTTTAGCGGATACTGATGAAATTTTGATTTTGTACATGAGCCCCGAGCAAAAAGCTCAGCGAACCTATGATTTGCAAATAGCTTATTTATTGTTACTCGCACAAAAAGAGTATGAGTTATTGCATCAAAAAACCGAAAATAAAGCCGATTATAACGATAAGATCAAACGATGTGAAAAGATGTTGGATAAACTCAATCCATCTTGGCAAGAGTGCATCGATAAAGCACCTGAGCAAGCATATTTTACTGATGGCAAGCCCATCAAATACTTAGGTATTGCTCTGGGTGAGGAATTTGCTCAGCAATTAGTGGATTCTGGAAAATGCAAAACGATTAGAGAATATGTAGGGGCTTTAAACGGCAAGCGTTTGTACTGGGTATGGGGCTCATCATTTTTAAAAACCATGCTGAGTTTGGTGCCAGAAGGTTTTCGTAATGCAGAGCAAGCTGGAGATATAGTTAAAATTCCTGATCCTTATACGGGCTGCTTAAGTTGGGGCTTATATTATTTCCGTTTCTCAATGAATTTCTTCTTATTACTTAAACATACGGTTCAGCATCCATGGATGAGCCAAGACGAAATTGATGAGGGTTGGTTTAATCGTTTTAGCACTCAATGGACGCAACGTAAATTTACTTTATTGAATGACTCGCTTTGGGCAACTGCGAATTTACTGTGCTTCTTTTGGTTGACTGGCAAAGGCATATTGGGAACTGCGGGAGATGCGTTAACTGTTGCCTTGTTATTATTCGATACGAGCGTAGCTCTTTGGGATTTTTCAGAGCAGCAATCTTTACATAAGGCACAAATCCAACAATATGAACATGATATAAAGCAATTAAACACAGAAATAAACGCATTAACTGGCGATGATGAAGAAAGTAAAGCCCAAAAATTAAAATTGGAAATGCAAAAAAATGCTTTGGAGCGTGAGAACAAACAATGCATTACTAATTGGACGCTGCAAAAAATAGGTTTATACACCAATATTGCTTATGCTGCGGGTTTAATGGCTGCTTTTGTGGTGATGACGATGCCTTTTGTACCTATTGCTGCTGGTTTGGCTTCTACACTGGGCGTGGTTGGCGCAGTAGTTTGTTTTGCAATGACGGTTATAAACAATGCCATTCAAAGTGGTATCGAAATCCATAAAACTAAGTCTGCTTTACAGGATAATGAAGACGATTTTATGGCACAGGTAGATTTATTGAAGAAACAAGTATTTCTTAAAAAACCACAATTGCCTGATAATGCAAAGAAATTATTGTTTTTGGAAATAAAACGACTGGATGCAAAAACAGAGCACCAACAACAAACGGTTAGCTTGCAGATAGCACATTTAATTCGTTCCATCACACTCGAAGCATTTATACCCGCAGCAATTTTTTCTTGTCTGGTATTTATGCCACTGGGGATTGGTTTAGGTGCGCTTGCAGGGGGGCTTGCTTTGGCGATGGCCTCTAATTTGTTAATTAATGCCTCATTTACCCCAGATGAGAAAATGTTGGATGTACAACCTTTTGATTTAAAAGAATATGATGAATTCTGTCACCTTCTTCAGGATGATAAGTCATCTAAGGATTATCATGCATTTTTTAAAAGTAAAGGGACTGCTTTAAAGCATGAGCCTCAATCGTTAACCGCTAAAGATGATGCTTTTTTTGAAGGGGAAATTCGCCCTGTGCTCTAATCTAGAAGTTGGAGGTTGGCCTCTGCGCCAAGCAGCTAGACCACACCAGAACTCAATGTTGGGCCATGGGCCCAACCTACCTAAAGAGCATTGCCAAATTTTTTAACTCTAGATGTCAATATTTCACGCCTCTTGCCTAAAATTTTATCATTAATAATCATATGCTTAACTGGAATTAATAAAGGCTGGATTTCAGAAAAGTCTTATGTATAATTGTTGCATCAAGCTCTTTCGGAGGGTAAGCAATGATAAAATCTAGCCTTTTCTGCTTGTTTTTTGTTTCCTTGAGCGTGAATGCCTCGGGTAGTTGCGATATGAGTGCCGGGCTTTCTGATTCCAATGTTTTAGCACTTAGTTCTCAACCTGGTTTTTGTCAAACCTATGGTTATGAAGCTGGCAAGCCGGAATGTACGCATTTATCTAAAGGTTCTTATCAAGCACGTCATCTTACCTTACACGGCCTATGGCCGAATCAGAATGCTTGCGGACAAAGTTATGGTTTTTGTGGCGTTTCTCAACACAACAATCATTGCGATTATGAGCCACTTGATTTATCTACTGACGTAGCTGAAAAATTACAAACATTGATGCCTAGTTATAAATATGGGAGTTGTTTGGAACGCCATGAGTGGAATAAGCATGGAAGCTGCCAGGCTTTAGCCGCGGATCAATACTTTGCCCTTGCTATGCGATTGGCTACGGAGATGGATCAATCTGCCTTTGGAAGCTATATAACCGAAAATTCCGGTAAAACCGTAAGTCGGGTATCCTTACGCAAAATACTTGATGATGTCTTGGGACGTAAAAACGCAGGGAAAGTCTATTTAGGATGTAAGCGAGGGATATTAGTCGATGTTTATATTGAACTTCCTGCATTAATTCCTGTAGATGAACCTTTAGAGTCGCTAATTGATAAAGCACCGAATTCTCATTACCATGATTCTTGTCCTGCAAACGTAAAAATTTCTGATTTCACCAAAGGCACTTTCCTGTCTTTGACAGGTGAAAAAAGCATGAATATAGCTTAGCGCTTTAGGTATCCGCCATTCCCGCGGTATGGCGATTAACATGGCTTATATTAACTATCTGTTACAAGAAAAAACAGTAACAAAATTCTGGACTTAAGCGAATTTACCGCCTTGCACATTGAGAGAACTTCCTCTAATGTAGAGGGATTATAAATCCAGGAATGATGATTATGTTAAAGCAGTATGGTTCATTGATTTTAATGACTTTTTTATTGGCAGCTTGTGCCCATCATGGTGTTAAAAGAACCCCGGTGGCTGTTCAGCCAACTATTTATAAGAGTACAACCCAATATAAGCCGGTACCTGGTTTTTCTCAGGTTGAAGCTCAAGGGCAAATCAATATAACCTTGCATACGGGCTATCGGAAACCTCAAGTTGTTTTAAGAGGGGATCCTCGTGATTTAGAGCAGGTAAAGGTATTTGTATCATTCAATACACTTCACGTAGTTTTAGGCAAAGGATTCCCACATCATGGGACTGTACACGCCGATATTCAAGGACCCTATCTAGCTCGTTTTAGTTTTAAAGGAGAGGGAACAATTACTGGCAGTCAATTACGCACTGGCTCATTGGATCTTTTTATCGCTAATACCGGGACCACAAGACTAGGAGGCTCTATAGGGTTGCATCAGCTAGTGGTAGCAGGTAATGGTTTCACCGAAATTAGTGGTGTTAATAGTTCCGATGTAAAGATTACCTTCTTAGAAGGTTCACCCAAAGTTCAATTATCCGGCGTGGCAAATATCACTACTCTAAACATGAAAAGCCAGGCGTGGTTCAGCATGTACTGGCTTAAGAGTGATAGTTTGACCATTCGTGCCAAAGACAGAGCTCGCATCCAATTAGCAGGGACTGCGAATCGTTTAGATGTTGAGCTATGGGGTAGGGCACATTTCAAAGGGCGTTATTTGCGCGCGCAGCGTAGTTTTGTAAGAACGCATGGTCATTCGATTGCAGAAGTTTCTTCCGTGAATCACCAGAGTACTCTAGCAACTGACGCAAGTGATATTTTTTACTATAATTTGCCTAATACTCGCGAAGACTTCATGGCATACGATGGTTCCGTATTAGATATGCGTGAATGGGATCGGGTGAATCTACGTGACTTTGATCGCTATAACAAACAATTCCCATAACTATTACCCTCTCAATATTCTCAAAATACCGCGGTTTGACCGCGGTATCGATAAGCTCGGAGTTTCAAGCAAGATATTGTGGGGTCTCACGGAAATTCGAAGGCTCTAATAAGAGGCATGGCATATTGGCGCCCCTTAAGGACGGTCGTTATTTCTCATTAACACAGGCAACGATTTCCCTAAGATCATTATCCAAGGGTAACACATGTGCCGAATTTGCCAGCCAATGTATGGAAACATTAGGCAAATCCTGAAATAAACGTTCTATTGCTTCCGAAGGCACAACCGCGTCATGAGCGCCTAAAAAAAGATCTACAGGGGTGGTGGGCGGGGTCCATTGATGTTGCAAAACCAAATTAAACATTTCTTCAATAGCCGCAAGCGGCAACCGTTTATAAGAGATTTCAGCCTGGGCGTTGCTAAGTAGATTACCTGCAGCACCCCGCAATTCTTTAAAGCCTAAACTTTGTAAGAAAGCGGCTAGTTTTAGATTAGAACTTACATTCATCTTAAGTTTTAAGGCCGGAGCCAAAAGAAACATATGATTAAAGGTGAATCGTTCACTTAACTTGCATGCAAGTAAACCACCGAGAGAGAATCCCATTACATCAACTTTTTTGTAGGTTTTGAATAATTCTTCACAGGCACTCGTTGCTTCCGCAATCCAATCCGCCGAGGTTATTTTGGAAAATGCCTCAATACTTTTGCCATGGCCAGGAAGGAGTGGACACATAACCGCATCATAATTTTTTAATTGGGGGATGAGCAGTCTATATACTGCTGGAGTTGATGAAAATCCATGCAAGAGCAGAAGGGCTCGTTCCTTTTGCTCGCTGTGATGATATACTGATTTAATAAGAGAAAAATCTTCTTCTTTTAAATCATCTACTTGTTTCCCCTGGCGAAAATAGCGAAAATCGTTTTTATTCATAGAGCCTTCATTGCAAAATTAATGTAAAAATAGGTCTGAAGAATTTATCAAACGGCTAATATTGATATTATCTACAATATTAATAGTAGTCAAAAATGAAAGAGGAAAAGCTATATCTTATAGGTGGCTGATACATTGTTGCGCAGTGTGTGCTATCTTTATATTAAGGCGGTTTACCGAGGGTGGATGAGATGGGTATTGGTAAAGACGAAATTTCGAAAAAAGAGGATGAAGCTCTAGAATCTGCACGTCAGATGTTTGAGGAAGCTGAGGCAGAGGTTGAGGAAAATGAAACCTTCGAAGCCATGAACAATATGTTTGAACAAGCAGAAAAAGAAGCAGCGGAAAAGGCAGCACAAGAAGAAGATGATGCCAATCTTGAAGCTGTAGCGAATATGTTTGAGCAGGCTGAAGAAGAGGCGGCGGCTAAAGAAACAGCCGAAGAGGCTGAGAGAAATGCTCCGGTTGAAGATTCTGGAGAAGATGAAGAACAGGCTGCCACCAACGAAGACTCCCCCGTTCCTAAGCCTGCGGCAGATGATGACAAAAAGAAAAAGCATAAAGACCCGATGATGGAGCTCGTAGATGAGCTGAATAATTTTGTTGCATCGGTGAATGCACAGATTACTGATTTTGTTAAAGACAAAGGTAAAGAGGCATGGGATAAATTGAATGACACCGAGCCTATGAAAACCTTGAATGGTGCAATGAGCGAATTAGGCCAGTTTGCCAAGGATAAAGTTGGTGAGCAAGTGGATAAGATCGCTGATTCCAAAGAAGTAAATGATGCAAAGGATTTCGTTAAAGGCCTGCAAGATACAGTTAATAGTGCTTTTTCCCAATTGATGAACATGGCTGCAAACTCCATTGCGAGCGCAGTTAAGGGTATGACCTCCTCAGGTCCATCTACTTCTCCGAATCCATCCACTGATCCGGAGCCCTCTCCTCAAGCACAAGCGCCAGAGGATACGGCAGATGATACTTTTGCTAACGATGGTATTGACGAACTAGATGAGGTAAATGCTGAACCTGAACTTGCGGATGAAGACGACGCTATTTTAGAGGCCGTCGGAAAAATGTTTAATGACGCTGAAGCCGAAGTTGAAGATAATGAGACGTTAGAAGCTGTAGGCAAAATGTTTAATGACGCCGATGCGAGCGCAGATATGAGCACCCCAGGGGACTCATTAACCAGTACAACTGATGAGCCTATGAAAGCATTATCTGACTCAATGGGTGATATGAAGGGTGCAGATAGCAATGCTGCTCCAGAGCTAGATTCTGATTTGACCGAAGAAGTTTCCTCAGGTTTGTCAAATGCGATGTAATGGTTTGTTTTAACTAAAAATCGCGCAAAACAAGTTTAAGCTAAGGGGATATTCTATCCCCTTTTATATTATGTGGTTAATTCGATGTCTACGAGGAGCCTGACTTTTCAAAAGAAGTTATGAGGGTAGTTAATAAAATGCCTCCGTACAGCGTAATGTATGTGGGATACGCAACAAAGCCCCCTAGGATTTAGTGGGGCCTGTGTGTACATTTGGTGCATCTGGTGATGGGCCAGGTGCTGTTAGCATGTTATTCTGAACAATGCTTCCCTTGGGATCTGCATTATTTATTCTTGATTCGGCAACAAGATTGGTTGTTGCTCCATCTGAGGGTGCCTGTAGTTCAGGTGGGGCTGTTTCTTTTTTCGTTTTTGGCGTTACTGCATTATGTACACCAGAAGCAATAGCATTGGCTGCTGAATTCATCGCTTGTGAAAAAGCATCACCAATTTTTTCTTTCAGTGCTGAAACTTTGTCTTTTGCTGAGCTTAATGCGTTTGCTGCCTCTGAATCACTTAATTTATCCCAAGCCTCACCTGCTTTATCCTTAGTAAATTGCTTTGCCTCATCAAGAGCACCAGCTAATGTTTTCATCGGGCCGGTATTTTTTAGCTTATCCCAAGCATCATTAGCTTTATCTTTGAAAAAATCGGTAATTTGTTGATTAGTCTGTTTGACAAAATCATTAAGCTCATCAACCAATTCCATTAATGGATCTTTTCTATTTTTCTTCTTATCTTTATCTTCCTCTTTTGGCGGGCCAATACGCTCTTCTGTATTTGCATTACCTTTTTTTTCTTCTTTATCGTCCTTCGCTCCTGCGGCCTTCTCTGCGGCAATTTGTTTATCCCATTGTTGAGAAAGCTCTAAATGTTTTTGGTCATTTGCTTGGCACGTCTGCACATAGTCATTATAGGCTTTATCCTTAGCCGCAGAATTTTCACTTTGGCTTTTCTGGAATTCTTCAGAATTCGCTGTGCTATCATTGGTGTATTGAGTGCTGATTTTTTCATGTTCGGCCTTGTATTCATCGTACGTCATGTCCTCTTCACCAGCCCACCGCTGCTGCAATTCCTCTATTTTTGCGTTATAATTTGTCTCAAGTTCGTCTCGTTTACTCTCATATTTACCCTGAGCTTCTTTATATTGTTGATCTAGCTGAGCATATTTTTCGTCAAGCACCTCGGCAGCAAACGTATTTGCCGCATTATGCGCTTTAGTCGCTTCATCGAACTCATCACTGGTAAGTGTTGCAGACTCATCTGCGGCAAACTTATCTTTTAATTTTTTTATCACTTGATCATACTGGTCTTGAGGGGTTAGAGTCGCCTCCTGGACTGCTTCAGGCTTCTCCATTGGCCCATCAGTAATTGCTAGGGGCGCAGATGAAGTGTTTTCAAGGGGGCCTGGATTCGCTTTTTCTAATTTTTCCAATTCTGTCTTTATAGAATCTCGTGCATTATTAAGCTTTTGCGTTGCTTCGGTAGCTTGTTGATGCTCATCTAGATTTCGATCTGGATGTATTTCACGCGATATCTCTCTCCAGGCTTTGTTTACGGCCGCGAGATCGGCATCTGGACCTACACCTAACATCGCACGGGGATCATTAGGATCTGCCTTATTTATCTGCTCTATTTTTGGATTTGCCATCTTAATTTCCTTCCCAATAACAGTACTTATTTTAAGTATTATTATCATTAATATAAGTGTAGAATATATTTTTTCTCTTGTAAGGCCCATTTGGCAAATAAATGGATCCCTGAAGTATAAATTGCGATTTGCTGCATGCGAATACCTGCTTTATTCTTTGTAAGCGGCTTCGCCCTGGCTTGATGGCTTAATTAAAAAATCGAACAAAACAAGAAGCTTATGGAGTCAAGGGGGGGATACCCCCTTTAATATAGGATGGATTTATACCTCAAATAACTTATGCGGCAAGCTCTCGATGCGCCCAGCTTGGGTAACCACAACATAATTTAATTTACGCTGTAATTCACTAATCGTATCTGCTCCAGCATAAGTCAAGCCAGATCTTAAACCACCTACAATGTCACCAATAATGACATCGGCATTTTCTTTGTAGGGTACTTCAGTGGCAACGCCCTCTGCTGTTTTCCACTCGTGCATTTGTCCTAAGAAGTTTTCTTGGGCCTCTTTGGATGCCATGCCACGGTAACGTTTTACTTTGGTGCCATCTTCTTTTTCGATGACTTGGCCTGGAGTAGGGGAGGTACCCGCTAACATGCCACCAATCATGACAAAATCAGCACCAAACGCTAGAGCTTTAACGATATCACCAGAAGTTTTAATACCCCCGTCAGCAACAATTGAGCGGTCTGAACGCGAACAATCTTGAATACAGGTAAGCATGGGCACACCAAAACCGGTTTTAATACGCGTACTACAAACCGAACCACCGCCAATACCGGCCTTAATAATGTCTGCACCGCAGGATGCTAAATAGTCCGCACCAGCATAGGTGGCGACGTTTCCAGCCATAATGCAGCGATCTTGGAGTATTTGTCTTAAGCTTTTCAGCGTCTTACCTACATATTTTGCATGGGCATGCGCAACATCCACACAGAAATAATCAGCACCCGCGTCACGCAATGCTTCGGCTCGTTCCAATTCAGCCGCAGTACAGCCAATGGAAACAAAAACCTTTCCAGTGCATTTTTGGAATTCTTTAATGTTGTCTTCCACACTCATAAAGCGGTGGAGCGCACCCATTGCCCCCTTGGCGGACATAAAATTAGCCATATTACTTTCAGTAATGGTGTCCATGTTGGAGCTGATTACTGGAAGTTCTAAGCTAAGCTTGGCTAAGCGGTCGGTGCTGGTGGTGTCCACCACGCGCCTGGACTCGTGGTGGTTATAAGAAGGAACAAGTAGAACATCATCGAAAGTGATGGCTTGATCAGTCATGATACATCCTCGTAAAACGTATACTATAAATGCTCTGCGGCATAAAATGCAAGTCTTGAACGTTCTCCTCGAGTTAAACTCATATGTGCACTATGTTCCCAATGTTTAAAGCGGTCTACTGCAAAGGTTAGACCGGAGGTGGTTTCACTTAAATAGGGCGTATCAATTTGCTTAATATCGCCTAGGCAAATGATTTTGGTTCCAGGTCCCGCACGAGTAACTAGCGTTTTAATTTGTTTGGAAGTTAGATTTTGCGCTTCATCAATGATGAGGTAACGATTCAAGAATGTTCGTCCGCGCATGAAATTGAGAGAGCGTATTTTAATTTTACTTTGTAATAAATCCTGCGTCGCCCCACGTCCAAAACTGCCACCTACTTGCGAACTATGCAGCACTTCCAAGTTATCCATTAATGCGCCCATCCAGGGAGTCATCTTTTCTTCCTCGGTTCCGGGTAGGAAGCCGATGTCTTCGCCCACAGGAATGGTGACTCGCGTCATGAGGATTTCACTGTAGCGATTTTGATCTAAAACCTGGGTCAGACCTGCGGCAATGGTTAATAAGGTTTTTCCAGTACCCGCAGGACCTTGCAAGGTAACAAAATCAATATCGGGATCCAGCAACAAGTTCAGCGTAAAGTTTTGTTCTCTATTTTTGGCATTAATTCCCCAGACAGAATGTTTAGCCTGGGTGTAATCGCGAACTAATTGAATAATCGCTTGATCTTTATCCAACTTTTTTACTATAGCCTGGAATTGGTTGTCTTCCGTGCTAAGGCAGTCATTAGGATTCCATTGACTAATCAATGGGCCCGCTACTTTATAAAAGGTTTTGCCGCTTTCTTGCCAGGAGCCCATGTCTTTTGCATGGGTATCCCAGAAATCATTGTCTAAAATGTGTAAGCCTCGATGTAATAAATTAACATCATGAAGCACTTGGTCATTGTAATAGTCTTCAGCTGGAATACCCAAGATTCCGGCTTTAATACGTAAGTTAATATCCTTAGAGACAATAATTACTTGTTTGCTGCCACTGTATTTTTTTTGCAATCCTAATGCAGTTGCCAAAATGGTATTATCTACTTTATGGCCGGGTAGGGTAGTTGGAACCACCATGTCAAACTCATCTGTTTGGAAATAGAGTTTACCACTGCTGGATTTCTTGTCAGAATTAATGTAGCTAGGAATGGGTAAGCCGGAGACAATTTGGGCATGTGAAGCATTACTCATCAGCTCAACCAACATGCGGTTTGTTTGCCTTACGTTACGTGCGACTTCAGAGGTACCGGTTTTATGACTGTCTAATTCTTCTAGAACAACCATGGGTAAATAAATATCATGTTCTTCAAAATGATAAATGGCGGTTGGATCGTGCATTAAAATGTTAGTATCAAGTACAAACAGTTTTTTTTGTATGTTGCTAGTATCCATGATTCACCTCAGTTATCAAACAAAACTGTTTTTTATAACAGCACTACAGCATAATAACAAAATTTCTTTTGTCTTAACTCTAATTGTGCTGAGGCTAAGTACTTGAGTCAAGAACAATATTTTTATTTTTAAAGCCGTTTTATGCAGAAACTTAGTCTATACTGGGGATTCAGAAGGTGGCTATGGATTTAATGCGCGCAATACTTCATCAACATGCCCTTTCACACTTACTTTACGCCATTCATGGGTTAATTTGCCTTCAGGATCAATGATAAAAGTACTACGTTCAATACCACGCACTTGTTTGCCATACATGGATTTCATCTTGATGACATCAAAGAGCTGGCATAATTGCTCATCTGTATCACTGATTAATTCAAAAGGAAAATTTTGTTTGGCTTTAAAGTTTTCATGAGATTTTATGCTGTCGCGAGAAATACCAAAGATTTGGGTATTTAAGGCTTGAAATTGGGGGTAGGCATCACGGAAGTCTTGGCCTTCTGTAGTGCAGCCTGGGGTCGAGTCTTTTGGATAAAAATAAAGGACAACGTATTGTCCTTTATAATCGTTGAGATGGGCCTGTAGGCCAGAGGTTGCACTAAATGCAAAATTTGCTACAGAATCACCTATATTCATTACTCTCTCCCTGTCTTTTTCATAATGCGCGAACGGTCTCGGTTCCACTCGCGGTCTTTGATAGTATCTCGTTTATCATGCTCTTTTTTACCTTTGGCCAAGGCAATTTTGAGTTTAATCTTATTCCTTTTCCAATACATCGATAAGGGGATAATCGTAAAACCTTGGCGTTCGACGCTGCCAATCAATGTATTCAATTCTTTTCTATTTAACAAAAGCTTGCGCGTACGTGTTGGGTCTGGAATTGAATGGGTTGAGGCTGTTAGCAAGGGTTGAATTTGAGCGCCGAGTAAAAAGGCTTCTCCATATTTGATAATCACATGAGCATCAGACAAATTAATTTTGCCCGCACGCAAGCTTTTGACCTCCCAACCTTCAAGAGCAAGTCCTGCTTCGAACTGTTCTTGAATGAAATAATCAAAACCTGCTTTGCGATTCATTACAATCGTTGAATCGGGTTGTTTTTTACTGGTCATATTTAAGGGCCCGTACTATTCCTTATTTTTCTTGTATTCATATTTGTATTCCAATGGTAATTGAGGATAAACGCGTGCCAAATTCTCGTCAACTGCTATGCGATTATCGAATACGAAACATTGCCCTTCCCAAAGCGATTTTTCTTTGGGCATGGCTTCAATATAATGCAAAATCCCGTCTTGTAAATGGTAAACCTCAGGGAAACCTAAATCTTTTAAATAAGCGGTTGATTTTTCACAACGGATCCCGCCAGTACAGAACATGGCGATTTTCTTATCTTTTTTATCAAGTAAATGCTGTTCTACATACTCTGGGAAATTTCTAAAATTTTCCGTATTGGGGTTAATGGCATTTTTGAAGGTGCCCAAGTCATATTCATAATCATTGCGTGTATCAATAAGAATGACTTCAGGATCTTGGATTAATTCATTCCACTCTTCTGGAGAAAGGTATGTGCCCACCGTTTTCAGCGGATCAACATTGTAGATGCCCATAGTAACAATCTCTTTGCGCAACTTTACTTTAGTCTTTTCAAAAGGATTTTCTTTATCAATGGTCTCTTTGAAGCGTAAATCGGTTAAACGTGCATCTTGACGCATGCATTGATAAAACCGGTCCATATCTTCACGAAAACCACCAAAGCTGCCATTAACTCCTTCAGCGGCTAATATAATGGTTCCTTTAATGTGATGTGCGAGCATTTGCGCTAATAATGTCTCACGCAGTGATTCATAATCGCCGATAGGAACAAATTTATAAAATGAGGCGATAATTATTTCTTGCACTGGACTACCCGAGAGGTAACAAAAATAATCGTCGGAAACTAACATTTAATCACAATTTAATCAATAGGCATGAATAAAACACATACAGCAAACACCATTTTTCATGCTCTCCTCACGCGGAAATTTTATGAATTACTAATGAATTAACACAAAATATTTATTGTTTCACCGGAGCTAATTAAAAGTTGACCAAATGCGTTGACAAAAACTAACCAGAGATCATACTGTTATAGACAAAGGCAAATAACTTCTCAAATAAATTGGATGGTGGCATTGGTCATGCCACGGAGAAGTTATCAAGGGACGTCTGTATTCGTGGTGTACAGATTTTATAAGGAGATAATATGGTTAATTATGCCCGCGTTTTTCGTTGGTTTTTCGCACTAATATTGTGCATTCCCCTCGTTAGTTTTGCTGCCGCCAAGCCTGTAAAGTCTATAGTGCTTTTTGGTGATAGCATGTCGGATATAGGCAACACCACTCACTTACTTAAAAGTCTACGCCAGGAAGATGATCCTGCCTTCCTAGTTGCACCATTTAAAATTTTCGTTCTAAACAAAATGGTTGAGTTTGCAGACGAATACTATGTCCCGCAAATGGTTTTAGAGTCTGGTATGGCCGTAGTTACTGAGTTTTTTGACAAGGAACTAGCACCTTATATCGCTAATTTAGTTAGTAAAATTAGACTGGTGCCTATATTACCTGGTCAGCCTTATTGGAATTCCCGATTCTCTAACGGTAAAGTGTGGAATGAATATTTAGCGAAGATGATTTCCGTAAATCAAAATGACGAAGATGTTTATTTGAATCGATCTTTTGGGGGAAGCTGGGCTGTAACTTATGACTATCAATTAACGGTTTGGAACTTAATTCGTCATCCAATCGGCACGATTAAAAACTTGATTGTAGGCAAGCTAGTACCTCCAAGTCTTGGTCTGACTGTACAAGCCTATTTAATGGAACACCAAAAGCTTAGCGATGAAACTATATTCTTCCTTTTTTCTGGAAGTAATGATTACATTAACGTTTTATTCTTCGAAGATAATTACAACACGACGGTAATGAGCACTTATGTTGATAATGTTCTGTCTGGTTTAGGTTCTTCCGTGAATAAATTAATGCAAGCTGGTGCACGTCGCTTTGTTATCATGGGCGTTCCACATATTGGGGATACGCCACGTATGGTGAAAACTACTGATCGCGAAGTGTTAAATGCTGCTGTTGATCAACACAATGAGCGCTTACGCACCCGTATTCAAGAATGGCAAAAACTGTATCCGGAAAGTGACTTCCTGTTTGTGGATATGAGTGAATACATGCAACGTGCGTTAAATGAGCCAGAAACTTATGGGTTTACCAACACAACTGATGCATGTATTGATGTGAAGTTGCCAATGTATCATGCATTCAATAATTCACCTTTTGCTAATAACTTTGTTTTACGTTACGTACAAGTCCTGAAATATAGAGACAGCAGTTTTGCGGCTGGTGAAAAGAACTACACTGTGTGTGATAAACCGGAAAGCTATTTATTCTGGGATGAGATTCACCCAAGTACTCGTGCACATGCTTTTCTTGCCTTTGAAGTATGTAAGGAAATGAAGTATCACGGTTATGGTGTAACTTGTAAAAACCCTCTTGATTAATTGAGTTGGGTCGCTCAGGTTAGGGGAAAATGTACCTTAACCTGGGTTATATGTTGCAATAGCTTTCAAAAACTTTGCTTTTTTGTGGATTAATTCTCATTCTGTTCTAAAATTACCCTTATGACATAAATAGGCTTAGTTCTTTTTGGAGATGTTTGTGGCATAATTCTGGTCTTTTTTCTACTTATCCCCAAGATACTTTACAATGCTTGGTTTGGTGTAGACTGCTTTTCGCTTTAGGCGTAAAACACAATCGCGCGATAAAAATCTTTGGGAGTATTGAGTATTAACACGAGGAGCTGGTGATGTGCGGAATTATGGGTGCTGTTTCTGAAAGGGATATCAGTAAGGTCTTGTTGGAAGGTTTGCGGCGTTTGGAATACCGTGGTTATGACTCGGCAGGAATCGCGGTAATTGATGATGATTCACATTTGAAGCGCGTCAGAATTCAAGGAAAGGTACAAAACTTGGCTGATGCCATGTTGGAAACCGCCGTTTCGGGGCATACGGGAATTGCGCATACACGATGGGCGACGCATGGCAAACCTTCGGAGCTGAATGCTCATCCGCATTTATCGCATGGTGAAATCGCCCTTGTTCATAATGGTATTATTGAAAACCATGATCATTTACGTCAGGAATTAATCGCTAAAGGCTATGTGTTTACTTCTGAAACTGATACTGAAGTTGCAGCGCATTTAGTTCATTATTACTATCTTAAATCTGAAAATTTATTAGAAGCAGTACAAACTGCGGCCGCTGAAATGCATGGCGCTTTTGCTTTAGGAGTAATCCACCAGCACCGCCCCTTTGAGTTAGTTGCTGTGCGTAAGGGTAGCCCTTTAGTTATTGGCTTAGGTATTGGCGAGAATTTTATTGCCTCAGATGGTTTGGCATTAAAATCTTTTGCTCAATCGGTCTTATATCTCGAAGAAGGTGATAGTGCTTTTATTACTGCTAAGAAAGTGACCATTTACAATGCATCTAGAGCCCCAGTAGAACGCCCAACTCATCTGTTAAGCAATGATGCAGAAATCGCGACTAAAGGGCAATATCGCCATTTCATGCTCAAAGAAATTTTTGAGCAGTCCAAAGTGTTAACCGATACTGTTGAAGGGCGAGTGAATAGCCTTGAGGTACTCCGATCCAGCTTTGGAGAACGTGCTTCTCATGTATTTCCTTTAGTAAAACAAATCCATATCGTTGCTTGTGGAACCAGTTATCATGCAGGCTTGGTTGCTAAATATTGGCTGGAGTCCTTAGCCGGCTTACCAACGCAAGTTGAAATTGCTAGTGAATACCGTTATCGCGATGTGGTTGTCCCTAGGGATACACTATTTATTACCGTATCTCAGTCAGGGGAAACCGCAGATACCCTCGCAGCCTTGACTAAGGCAAAATCCTTAAATTATCTTGCTAGTCTGGCCATTTGTAATGTGGCAACCAGTACTTTAGTGCGAGAAGCCGATTGTGTCTTTTTAACTCGGGCTGGCCTTGAGATTGGGGTTGCGTCTACCAAAGCGTTTACTACCCAATTAGCGGCATTTTTGATGCTGTCAGCCGCTCTTTGCCATGATCAGCGAGCAGAAGAAGTACTTGCGCAGTTGCAAGAATTGCCACGATGCTGTGAGCAGGTATTGCAAATGAATGATGAAATTGAAGGGTTAGCGGCCTTGTTTGTTAATAAAGCCCATACTCTATTTTTAGGACGTGGTGTGCAATATCCTGTCGCCTTGGAAGGTGCGCTAAAACTCAAAGAAATTTCATACATTCATGCCGAAGCCTATCCTTCTGGAGAATTAAAGCATGGTCCTTTAGCTTTGGTTGATGAAAACATGCCCGTTATTGCGGTGGCACCTAATGATGAGCTTTTAGATAAGCTGAAATCTAATTTACATGAGGTGAGCGCGCGGGGTGGTCAGTTGTTTGTTTTTGTAGATGGAGCGCATACTTGGAAGGCAAATGGAGCACGTTTAATTAAGGTTTCTCCTTGTGGTTCTTGGATTGCACCTATAGTGTACACAATTCCGTTGCAGTTATTAGCTTATCATGTTGCTGTTGCCAAAGGTACGGATGTGGATCAACCACGTAACCTTGCCAAATCGGTAACTGTTGAGTAATAATGTCGCGAATTTTTATCATGTATTCGGGGATGTAAATGATTCAAGAGATGTTGACGTCAGCGTCAATTATTGCGCAAGAACTTAAGATTAAAGTTGCGCAGGCTGAAACAGCGATTCGTTTGCTGGATGAGGGAGCAACAGTACCTTTTATTGCACGTTATCGGAAAGAGGCTACTGAAGGATTGGACGATTCGCAATTGCGTTTTCTTGCTGAACGTTTACTGTATTTGCGTGAATTGGATGAACGTCGTGAAGTGGTCTTGCAGTCCATTCGTGAACAAGAAAAATTAACTCCAGAGTTGGAGAAAAGTATTCTTGCTGCAGACACTAAAACTCGTCTTGAAGATTTATATCTGCCTTATAGACCGAAACGCCGCACTAAAGCGCAAATCGCCGTGGAGGCTGGTTTACAACCTTTAGCGGATGCATTATGGAATGATCCTTCTTTGGATCCTGAAACACATGCGGCGCAGTTTATTAATGTTGAGCTTGGCATCGATGATTCTAAGGCTGCTCTTGAAGGTGCGCGCCACATATTAATGGAGCATTTTGCCGAGGACGCGGATTTAATTAATGAGTTACGCGAATACTTATGGCAGCATGCTGTTGTGAAGTCCGTAGGTAGCTCAAAGAAAAAAGAAACTGTGAATAAATTTGCAGATTACTTTGAATACCAAGAACCCATTAAGAAAATCCCTTCTCATCGTGCTTTGGCTTTATTCCGTGGCCGTCGAGAAAGTGTATTACAAGTTAGCCTGACGTTGCCGGAGACGGATGTGGCTTATGGTGAAACTAAAGTTGCCACTCACTTTAAGATCACCGATCAACAAAGAGCCGCGGATCCGTGGTTATTAGAAACCGTTCGTTTAACATGGAAAGTGAAGTTATTCACCAAACTTGAGTTGGAATTATTAACTCGTTTACGTGAAATGGCCGATGAAGAAGCCATCAAAGTATTTTCTAGAAACTTGCGTGATTTACTTCTTGCTGCTCCTGCCGGTCCGCAAATCACCATTGGCCTTGATCCGGGAATCAGAACTGGGGTTAAAGTAGTTGTGGTTAACGCGACTGGAAAGCTTTTAGACTTTTCTGTTATTTATCCATTTGCCCCACAAAACGAATGGCATCAATCAATTACTGATCTAGCTAAGCTTGCTGCCAAGCATCAAGTAAATTTAATTAGTATTGGTAATGGAACTGGTTCTCGCGAAACAGAACGTTTAGTTGCTGATTTAATGAAAATGTATCCAGACTTAAAACTGACCAAAATCGTAGTCAGTGAGGCTGGAGCTTCTGTTTATTCCGCTTCAGAAGTTGCGGCAAAAGAATTCCCCGATTTGGATGTTACGTTGCGTGGGGCAGTTTCTATTGCTCGCCGTTTACAAGATCCTTTGGCGGAATTAGTAAAAATTGAAGCGAAGTCTATTGGGGTTGGCCAGTATCAACATGATGTAAACCAAGCCCGTTTGGCGCGCACCCTCGAAGGGGTTGTTGAGGATTGTGTGAACGCAGTTGGTGTGGATGTTAATACTGCTTCTGCAGCTCTGTTATCGCATATCTCTGGCTTAAACGAGACTTTAGCGAAGAATATTGTTCAATATCGAGATGAGCATGGTGCCTTTAGTAACCGCATGCAATTGAAGAATGTTAGTCGTATGGGGGAAAAGGCATTTCAACAAGCAGCCGGATTCTTACGTATTATGAATGGCGATAATCCTTTGGATGCATCTTGTGTTCACCCAGAAGCTTATCCTTTAGTCGAAAAAATTATTGCGGATAAAAAGGTCGCGATTTTAGAGATTATTGGCAATAAAGATGCCTTAAACAGTGTGAATGCGGCACAATTCGTTGATGAGCAATATGGTTTACCAACAATTCGAGACGTTTTGCGCGAATTGGAAAAACCAGGCCGGGATCCTCGACCCGAATTTAAAACAGCACAATTTAAAGAAGGTGTTGAAGATATTGCGCATTTACATGAAGGAATGATTCTGGAAGGTGTGGTAAGTAATGTTACTAATTTTGGTGCGTTTGTTGATATTGGGGTTCATCAAGATGGCTTGGTCCATATTTCCGCGATGACCAATAAATTTATTACGGATCCACGCACCGTAGTTAAGGCCGGGGATATCGTTACGGTCAAAGTGGTCGAAGTGGACAAAGAGCGCAAGCGTATTGGTTTAAGCATGCGTTTGGAAGAAGAATCTACTGCGCCTGTTGTTAAGAAAAAGGCCAAGACCCCTGAGACGAAGAAACAAGCCGAGGGAGCTAGAGCAGAACATCGTAGGAAGCCTGAAATGGCTAAAAAGGCTGAGCCTGTTAAAAAGACGGTGTTTAACACTGCTATGGCGGATGCATTAGCTAAGTTAAAGCGTAATTAAAACCAGAACATAAACCCATATGAGCGCAGCTAATATGGGTTTATGTGTCAACCCGACCTACATAACTAATAGTGGTGGAACCTAATGACATATTCCCCAAAAGGCGAATTAACCATCCAAACCTTGGCAATGCCTGCCAACACCAATGCAAACGGTGATATATTTGGTGGTTGGATTGTATCGCAAATGGATTTGGCCGCAGGGGTTTTGGCAAAAAAACTTGCTGCTGGGCGGGTAGCAACCGTTTCTATTCATTCAATGTCGTTCTTAAAATCTGTTCATGTCGGCGATCTAATCAGTTGCTATGTTACCCTGGTCAAACAGGGCAACACCTCCATGACCATGAATGTAGAGGTGTGGGCCTTGCCGGCAACGCAAAGCGAACCCTATCAAGTGACTGAAGGTGTTTTTATTTTTGTCGCTATTGACGAACATGGTAAATCACGACCGGTGCCTAAAATAATATGACGAATGATTCGGTAGAATTGCAACGTTTACTTACAGAAATGGCAACATTAATTGAGCAAAAGTCTGACCCCGACCCTCAATTATATATGCTGTTTTTTCAACAACCTGAACTATCTTTTAAGCTTGTTGATATCATTAATAATCTTGATGAAAGCTTGGATGAGGGGCTTGCTGTTTATTCAGCCTGCGTTTTTGCCTTAGATATTTGTGTCGCTCAGCTGCAGGGGGCTGCTGAGGCCAATAATAAATTAAGTGCAAAGGCCTTAGTTAATTTGATGGACCATTTGGCTGAACTTATCTATTCTCAAAAGCATAGCTTAAGCTTTTGGCTGCCCATTTTAAATTCCTTCTACGAAGCTCATGTTGAACTAAGTGAAGAATTAAAAAATGCTTATTTTGATTTAGCAAATCAAGAAGAAGATCACATTGAGGATGAATTACTTAACGGGGAAGAGCCACCTTCGCACTTAGATGCAATTCGCGATTTAATTCACGAGTTATCTGATCTCAGCGTTTTTGAAATAGCAGAAAATTTTTTCGCACAAAGCTATGCAATGCCCGCGGATTTTTTCACTGACTTAATCATCGACCTATACAGTATTGAAGAGGGAGCCGATATCGCGTTATTTACCTTGTTGCATCCAAAAGCCGATGTGAGGGATATTGCGATTACAACCTTGGGTCAAATTATCGATCAGGTCACTTTTTCTTCCGCTTCATTGTCGCGATTGCAAAATATAATGTATTGGTACCCTGAGCGTTATCATCAGCTATTTAATAGCTGGATAAAAATTCAACGTAAAAAAGGTGTGGTGTTTGCTCCGGAGAGTGAAAAAGCAACCGTGGGCATTAAAGCTACGGAAGTCGATGGCACCGGAGCTCAAGGTATTTTTATTCATGCACGCAAAAATAGAAAAAACCGACTGTGTGGATTATTACTCAAGTACAATGTAGGCATTAAAGATGCGTGGATAACGCCGGTTGTTAGTGCGAAAGAAGTTAAGGATTATTACGGCCAGGCTTTTGATGAAAATGTCACTTTACGTGATGTTGATTTACCCTATTTCATTATGATGGTTGAGCATTTTTTGGCCGAAACAATTGCGCATGATGATATTCCTCACGTGCATTTTTTAGAAATTCAAGAGCTGTTAGGTTTACGTTTACGTCCACATAAATTGGATTTAGATGATTTGTTTGAACAGCTTAGTGTGCAAATAACGCCATTTACTCCAGAGGCAATTGCCGAATCTTTACAGCGCTCAAAGTCTTGGTTAAAAAGTAAAGCGTTTACGGAGTCCTGGTATATAGAAAATCCTTTAATCGATAAAATAGTGAATCACAACAGTAGCTTTGTCGATGGCATCCGTGTTTGCAGTTTAGAAAAGGCAATATCAGAAGTATTTTCCGAAGAAATGGAGCATCATCGAGATAAATGGCAGTTTCATTTTCTCTGGATTGCATTATGGATGAAATCCAAAGAGCGCCTGAATGAAAAAATATGGCGAGATAGTTTTCTTATCGCTTACTCCATTCATGATGGCGTAGCATTAGAAGATATCCCTGTAATGCAGGAAATTTGTCGCCAGACGGTGATTAATAGTGTGGAAACAATGCATGAGCGTAGAACACATTTAAGCCAGGAGTAGTTGGCCCTGATAGAGCATCAAAAATGTAACCGTATTAGTGTAGCGTAATAATCAGTCGAAGCCATGATTTTCGACTAGATTTCCGGATGCGTTACGCTCAATTCGGCACGTCTCTTATTATGGATTAATTATGTTACAAAAGAATAAAAATAAATACATAAGCTATATTGATGGACTTAGAGCTTTTGCAGTTATTGCCGTCATATTATTTCACCTGAACGTTTCTCACATCTCCGGCGGTTATGTTGGGGTAGATATTTTCTTTGTCATTAGCGGCTTTTTAATTACGCGTCTAATTGTTAATGAAGTTGAGCAAACAAGCACATTTAATTTCACCAACTTTTATTGCCGCAGAATAAAGCGTATTTTTCCTGCACTCTTTTTTACCTTATTCTGCAGCTTCGTGGCCGGACTTATTTTATTAGCACCAAGCCATCTGCGGGCCTTGGGGCACTCTATAGCTGCTGCCGCGTTTTCAGTTTCTAACTGCCTGTTTTTATTTGAAAGTGGCTATTTTAATGCAACCGCTATTTATAAACCTTTATTACATACCTGGTCCTTAGGCGTTGAGGAACAGTTTTATTTTATTTGGCCCTTTATTTTATTTATTGTGGCAACTAAGTTAAACAAACGTTTTTTACCTTTGACGATTAGTGTTTTAGGCCTCATTAGCTTGGGTTTAAATTTACTATTTCAAAAGAGTTATCTTACGGCACTGTTTTATCTGATGCCTTTTCGCTTTTTTGAGTTTTGTATTGGCGCGCTGATGGTTTGGCTCATTAAGTACAAACCTAAGCAGTTGTTTTTCGGTGAGCTAGCTTGTTTTCTCGGCCTGGGAATGATGCTATATGCAGTGCTTACTTTTAATAAAGATACCTTGTTTCCTTCATATAATGCATTAATTCCAACCTTGGGTGCCGCCTTAGTTATTTATGGGGGAAATGCCAAGTATATGGGGAGGCTTTTTAGCAACAAGATTGCTATAGCTTTCGGGTTAATCAGCTATTCACTGTATTTAGTCCATTGGCCAATACTGGTCTTTTATTCCTATGTTAGTGCCGCAGAAATTAGCACTATTGGGGTACAGCTATCCCTTGCTCTTTGCTCATTATTGGTGGCCCTGTTTAGTTATTATTTCATTGAGCAGCCATTTAGAAATACACCAACAAAAGATACAAAAGCACAACGTATTTTGATTCTGAAATGGATTCCTGGCATTGCGTTAACCGCCAGTTGTGGCTTTGCTTTGTATTTAAGTCATGGCTTATTGTGGCGGATTCCCTCTCTTGATGGCCCGCAATTTAGTCCTAGACAAATTGCTTTGGACTATCATAAAGCTCATTTTGGTGGCCAAGGCTTTGCCTACCCCTTTGGCTGGACCTATAAAGCAGAGCATGATGCGCCAGACATTGTTTTACTAGGAGATAGTCATGCGCAAATGCTGCAGTATGGATTAGCAAATGAAATCGCAAAACCCTATAACAAATCCGTATATATGGCCGGTTCAAGCTGTTTGATCCTGCCTGATTTATCACGTACTACTCCAGGTGATGATTGGAATAAGATCTGCCCTAATGTATTAAAACAAGGTTTGGCTCAATTACAGAAAAAGCCAGATTCAATTTTAATTGTTTCTCAATACTGGTTATTCCAAATTTTAATGGCTAAAGATTTAAGCAATCAACAATCATGGCATATTGATTTAATGAGTAGCCAGAGAAAAGACTATCAGCCCTTATTGGAGAAGCTTGGCCAATTGCGACAATTAATTGGGGATAGAAAGTTAATTATCTTGGGTGATGTTCCTGGGGCTGGCATTAAAGACCCTTTTGCATGCTTAACACGACCTAGTTTATCTAAAACTAATTGTCTTGCAAAAATTAACACTCGTGCCAACTCAAATATTAAAGCGCTTAATATCAATAAGGTTCTCAGATATTTTGCTCAACATAATCCTCAAACCTATTTCTTCGATCCTTATTCGGTATTTTGTACTGAGACAATTTGCCATTCTTTAAGTGCTCAAGGGGAACCTTATTATAGCGATGACAATCATTTATCCGAAGTGGGTTCAAGGTATTTATTTGCCGCACTCAAACCACAACTGGTGCCAATAATTTCATAGATGGGGCCTCGTTGCTTGCAACTCTCTTTATTAAGTTTATCTTGCTGAGTAAAGGCTCACAGTACCGCGGTCAAATTGTGGTAATGTCGTCTTCTATATGGCATATAATACTTAAGTACGTGCTATTAATTGCTTACAATCCGAGTACCTAAAAAAAAAGTAAATAAAACACGCATCTTCACGTTTAATCTGTATGAAATACATGACCTCCTTATGCTATGATAATCGCATTTTAACGTAGTTACTCTTTTCCCGTAGTCTTTCGCACGTGGGGCTTGAGAATATGAATAGGTTAAGGATGGTTGAATGAAGGTTTTGGTAACTGGGGCCGCCGGTTTTATTGGGTTTCATGTAGTACAAAAATTATGTGAGCGAGGGGATGAGGTTATTGGCATTGATAATCTTAATGACTATTATGACGTGAACCTTAAAAAGGCACGGTTACAAAAACTAGCTGCTTACCCCCAGTTTAAATTTATTCGTATGGAGCTTGCTGACAGAGAGCTTATTGCGCAGTTATTTGCTGAGCACGAATTCCAACGTGTGATCCATTTGGGAGCGCAAGCTGGTGTGCGTTATTCGCTAGAAAATCCACATGCTTATATTGACAGTAATCTCGTTGGCTTTATGAATATTCTTGAAGGCTGTCGACATCATCATATTGAACATTTGTCCTATGCGTCTTCAAGCTCAGTTTATGGCGCGAATAAAACCTTACCCTTTTCGGTTCATGATAATGTGGACCATCCTTTAAGTTTGTATGCTGCAACTAAAAAAGCAAATGAATTAATGGCACATACTTACAGCCATCTCTACCAATTACCAACAACAGGACTGCGTTTTTTCACTGTTTATGGTCCTTGGGGTAGACCGGACATGGCCATTTTTAATTTTACACGTAAAATTCTTAATGATGAGCCAATCGATGTCTTTAATTTTGGTAATCATCGTCGCGATTTTACCTATATAAATGATATTGTTGAGGGTATAATCCGCGTCCACGATCGAGTGGCCCAAACAAATCTAGAGTGGTCTGGGGAGTCTCCTGATCCAGGAACCAGTGCTGCACCTTGGCGAGTTTACAATATTGGTAACAGCAGTCCTGTACCTTTGCTTCGCTATATTGAGGTTTTGGAAGAATGTTTAGGTAAAAAGGCCAAAATGAATTTATTGCCTATGCAGCCTGGTGATGTGCCTGATACTTATGCCGATGTTGATGCGTTAATGCAGGATGTTGGTTATAAACCAGGAACTCCAGTGGAAGTAGGTATAAAGCATTTTGTCGCGTGGTATCTTGATTATTATGCTGTATCTAAGAGTCAAAATATAAAACAACAAGTCAACATAGAAGTATGATGAATTAGGGGCGACCCATAAAGAATGGATGAAATTTTGATGTTAACATCGGTTGATGAACGAAAACTTGCGCTAATCGGTTTAGGCTATGTAGGTTTGCCATTAGCAGTTGAATTTGGCAAAGTACGCTCAGTCATGGGTTTTGATATTAATGAAAATCGTATAAATGAATTAAAGCAAGGGCATGACAGTACCTTAGAAGTCACTCGCGCGGAATTACTCGAAGCACGTCATTTATATCTAACGGCTAATGTCCAGGAAATTGCTTTTTGTGATACCTACATTATCACCGTGCCTACCCCCATAGATGAACATAAACGTCCAGACTTTACCCCTTTAATTAAGGCCAGTGAGCTGGTGGGGGCTATAGTGCAATCTGGAGCGATTATCGTTTATGAATCTACGGTTTATCCTGGTGCTATTGAGGAGGTCTGCGTACCTGTTCTTGAACGAATGTCTGGTTTGAAATTTAACCGTGATTTTTTTGCGGGTTATAGCCCAGAGCGTGTCAATCCTGGAGATAAACAACACCGGCTTACTAAAATTATGAAAGTAACCTCAGGCTCTACACCTGAAGTTGCAGAGATCGTTGATGAGCTTTATAAGCAAATTATTGTGGCAGGAACCCATAAGGTTGAGAGTATTAAGATCGCTGAGGCCGCAAAAGTTATTGAAAATACACAGCGCGATTTGAATATTGCGCTGATTAACGAGTTAGCTATTATTTTCAATAAATTAGGCATTGATACTGAGGCAGTGCTAAAAGCTGCTGAGACTAAATGGAATTTTTTACCTTTTCGTCCAGGATTAGTCGGGGGACACTGCATTGGTGTAGATCCTTATTATTTAACGCATAAGGCACAGGCAATAGGTTATCATCCAGAAATCATTTTGGCTGGGCGACGTTTAAATGACAGTATGGGGGCTTACGTTGTTTCTCAACTGATTAAATCCATGGTTAAAAAACGTATTCATGTTCAAGGTGCTCGGGTCTTAGTAATGGGGTTAACTTTTAAAGAAAACTGCCCAGATATTCGTAATACGCGTGTTATTGATATTATCAATGAACTCAAAGAATATAATGTTGCGGTTGATGTATGTGACCCTTGGGCTGCAGCGGAAGATGTAGCTCATGAATATAACTTAAGCCTGCTTGAACAACCGGAACAACAAGCATATGATGGGATTGTCATTGCCGTTGCTCACCAGCAGTTTAAAGACATGGGCATCACTGCGATTCGTTCCTTTGGTAAAGCGCAGCATGTGCTTTATGATTTGAAATATTTATTCCGCGCTGACCGCAGCGATTTACGTTTATAGGAGCAAGATGAGCGAGCGACGATTGTTGTTCATAGTTAATGATGCAGCATTTTTTATCTCTCATCGTTTACCTTTGGCTATTGCAGCTAAGGAAAATGGATTTGAGGTACATGTCGCTACTCCTGAAGCTCACGCTAGCGCAAAGATTAAAGATGCCGGATTAATTTTTCATGCGATTCCGTTATCTCGCAGTGGTAAAAATCCTTTCGTGGAATTAAAAAGCTTATTTGCTTTTTATCGCTTGATGCGAGCAGTAAAACCAGACTTGATACATTTGGTCACGATTAAGCCGATTTTATATGGCGGCTTAGTAGCTCGTATGCTAAAGGTCCCCGCGGTTGTGGTTGCAGTTCCCGGGCTCGGCTATTTATTTACCTCGCAGCAAGCTAAGACTAAATTTTTGCGTCAGGGAGTGAGCCAATTATACAAACTTGCCCTAGGTCATGCTTATCTCAAGGTAATATTTCAAAACCCTGATGACCGGCAAGTTTTTTTGCAAAATGCAACCTGCACTGTTGATCAAACGATATTGATTCGCGGCTCAGGTGTGGACTTAAATATTTATAAAGCCTCTCCAGAACGCACTGATAAAATTGTAGTGGCCATGATTTCGCGCCTATTAAAAGATAAAGGTGTGCTGGAATATGTGGCCGCAGCAAAGGCGCTTAAAGCTGAGGGTGTGGCGGCTCAGTTTTTGTTAATTGGGGATATTGATTCAGGAAATCCAGCCTGCATCGACAAAGAGCTACTAGTACAATGGCGTAATGAAGAGCATATTGAGCTGCTGGGTTTTCGTGATGACATCGCCCAATTAATAGAACAAGTGAATCTGGTTGTATTACCTTCTTATAGAGAGGGTTTGCCCAAGGTATTGATTGAAGCCGCAGCATGTGGGCGGGCGGTGATTACAACCGATGTTCCTGGTTGCCGTGATGCAATTGAGCCCAATCAAACGGGTTTATTAGTGCCAGCTCGTGACAGTCAAGCGCTGGCATTGACAATGAAACAATTAATTGAAGATCATGCTTATCGCCAACAATTAGGTAATGCCGGGCGGGTATTGGCTGAGCGAGAGTTTGCTATAGAACGTATCGTTGATGCTCATCTTAATATCTACAAAGAGCTCTATTTATTAACTCGAGGATGTAGTTCATGATCTGGGATTTGCCTAATTTATTAGTATGCCTGATGATTATTTTTGCCGCGTACTTATTAGGTAAAATTAAGGCCTCGCACGCACTTTGTTTGGCGCTCATCAGTTTTGCCCCCTATTGTTTAAATGGGGTATTATTTGATCCCCACTATATGCCCGATCAGTATACTTATTGGCGTATGCTAAGCTCCATAAGAGACTTCCATTACAACTCTAATTTCTATAATTCACGAGTCACCGAAGCTGCTTATATGTATGCTCTTTTCCCATTACCTTTTGTGGAAACGGTAAATAGCCTGGGATTTTTTAATAAGTTTTTAATGATTTCGGTATTTATTTGGGCTTCTGCTGTATTAAAACTACGTGGGTGGATTTTATGGTTTTTATTATTTTATCCTAGCTTAATCCTATACAGCTCCTTAGGCTTGCGTGATATGTTGATTTGCACGGTCATGATGATGGCGTTATGGACCCTAATGCGTGGATGGTATTTATTTACGGTTATTTGCCTTATTTTGCTGGTGCAGATAAAAATGCAAAACGCATTATTAGTGGTACTCTTTTCGGCCGTGTATCTTTTTGATAAGTACAGCAATCTGCATTATACGAAGAAACAAATGTTAGTGTTGTTTGCCATCTTTGGCACTTTGTTTTATTTAGCATTTCCCTTTCTTGTTAATAAAATTGAATATTACAGACTAAGCATGTACTTAGAGGATGGCGGTCAGCTGGCTGATTACCATGCCATTGTTGGTTTGGGCGATTGCATATGGCAGGTAGCATTGGGATTGTTTCGGGCTTTATTTTACCCATTGCCTTGGATGGCGAAGACTAAGTTGCAGCTATTACAATCGTTGGAAAATCTTGCAGTTATCGGAGTGCTCGCCGTATTTACTTGGCGCTCTTATCAAGCACTTCCAAAGCAGACGCTGATGTGGTTTTGCTTTTTCCTTTCTGGTATGTGCATGTATGGTTTAATCGTTAGCAATGTGGGTACCATCGTTCGCTATAAATTGCCTTTCATTGTAGTGTATTTAATTTTCCTTAGCTACGAGCGTGTTCGATATAACCCAAAACAACTACGTCCGCAGTCATCTGCTCTGACTAGTTAAATTATATGAATGCGAATAGGAATACCAATGACTAATCCAAATAAGATCATCCATATTATCACGGGCTTAGGGGTAGGAGGAGCAGAGCAGATGCTCAAACGCCTTTTACTGTCAGATCCTCATTCAATAGACAATGTATTAGTTATTTCACTTAGTGGTTTGGGTGCTATCGGTAAGACTTTGCAAGCACAAGGATTCAATGTTCAAGCATTTAATTTTAATCGTTTATCGGCGATTCCTGCCAACTTTTGGGCTTTGGTAAAGTTATTAAAAGCGCATAAACCGGCAATAATTCAAACCTGGATGTACCATGCCGATTTTTTTGGTGGTTTGGCTGCTCGTATGGCGGGTTGCCGCAATGTAATTTGGGGTATTCGTAATACCTTTGTGCCTCGAAATAGTCGGATGACTTATGTCTTGATGCGTTTTTGTGCGCTGCTTTCTTATATGGTTCCTAAGAAAATTATTTGTGTCGCAGAAGCGGCTAAAAGCACTCATGCATCTTATGGTTATAGTGCAAAAAAAATGCAAGTTATCCACAATGGTTTTGATTTTGCTCGTTTTGATCCACGACAAATTGACGCAACCAAGGTACGACATGAGCTTGGTCTGGGGGCGGATGATTTTGTAGTCGGTTGTGTTGGCCGCTTACATTTGGATAAGGGGCAAGATGTTTTTATTAATGCGGTCGCTTTTTTAGAACGAGTTCATAATCAGAAGGTTCGTTTTTTATTAGTTGGGCGTGGTTGTGATTACAATAATACGGAATTGTTAAAACAATTGGATTCTTTTGGTTTAACCCCATCATTTCTTTTGCTTGGCGAGCGTCATGATATTCCCGAATGTTTGGCCGCCATGGATGTATTTTGCATGCCATCACGTACCGAAGGCTTTCCTAACGGTTTAGGTGAGGCCATGTCAATGGGCTTGCCTTGCGTTGCCACTCATGTAGGTGATGCCAAGGTGTTGGCCGGCGATACTGCGGTAATCGTTGCCGCTGATGATCCAATGGCCTTGGCGGCTGGATTAACTAAGGTCATTTGTATGCCCGCCGAGCAACGCCGAATTTTAGGTGAAAAGGCAGCCATTCGCGTACGTGATCAGTTTTCTATAGACAGAGCTCGGGAACGCTTTTATGCGTTGTATCGGGATATTGCGGAGTTATCTCATTAATGTGTGGATTTTCAGGTATTTTATCTCGAACGGATTGGACATCAGGGGCAGAGAAACTGTTGTTTGCTATGTGTCAGTCTATTGCACATCGAGGTCCTGATGATCAAGGAATCTGGTTTGATGCTCAAGTCGGTATCGGATTAGCCCATACACGCCTTGCTATTGTGGATTTATCTCCAGCAGGACACCAACCGATGGCCTCAGTTACTGGTCGTTACATGATTGTTTTTAATGGGGAAATTTATAACCATTTACAATTGAGAGAGGAATTAGCTTTACAGACTTGGCGCGGCCATTCGGATACAGAAACCTTGTTGGCAGGCTTTGAAGCCTGGGGCATTGAACAGACGATTGAACGCAGTATAGGTATGTTTGCGTTTGCTCTATGGGATAAACAATCGCAGACGTTAACTTTAGGACGAGATAGAGCGGGCGAAAAACCACTGTACTATGGTTGGCAGAATGAAGCTTTTCTTTTTGGCTCGGAATTAAAAGCGCTAAAGGTACATCCTGATTTTAAAAAAGAACTTAATCCCGATGCCCTAGCTCTTTTTTTGCGTCATAACTATATTCCTGCGCCTCATTCAATTTATAAAAATATCCACAAATTAGCGCCGGGATCGTTCTTACAGCTTTCTTTAAAAAATCCACAGCCGGTAGTGAAAAATTATTGGTCCGCAACCCAGACGGCTTTGACAGGTTTTTCCTCTCCATTTAAGGGAGATGCTAATGAAGCAATTGATGAACTAGAACGTTTGGCAAAAGATGCGATTGCCCAGCAAATGATGGCAGATGTGCCATTAGGTGCATTTCTTTCTGGAGGTATTGATTCCTCAACGGTGGTGGCATTAATGCAAGCACAATCCTCACGCCCAGTGCGTACTTTTTCGATTGGCTTTCATGAGACGAATTATAATGAGGCCAAATATGCTAAAGCGGTTGCTGATCATTTAGGAACCCAGCATACAGAGCTTTATGTGACGATTGAAGATGCCTTAGCGGTAATTCCAAAATTATCCACCTTATATGATGAGCCTTTTTCTGATTCATCGCAAATACCTACTTTTTTAGTTTCTGAATTGGCGAAACAACAAGTCACTGTAGCCTTAAGTGGTGATGCGGGTGATGAATTATTTTGTGGTTATAATCGTTATACGATGACCTCAAAACTATGGAATAAAATTAATAAAGTACCTCTGCCCATACGCAGGGGAGCTGCAACCGTAATGCGACAGATTTCACCCAGAACCTGGGATCGGATTTCTTCCGTCCTCCCAGTTTTGAAGCATTACTCACAAGTAGGAAGTAAAGTGCACAAAGGGGCTTATGTTTTGGCCAGTGCTACGGTAAATGAAGCCTATCGTCGATTGGTTTCTCATCATGATAAACCTTACTCCTTACTGGTCTCTGAGGGGGTTGAGCCTAGTGTCTTTATGGACCAGCACCATGCTGACTTGTCCCAGCTTGATGATGTCAATCGGATGATGGCAATGGATTTTGTTTCTTATTTGCCCGACGATATTCTTGTCAAAGTAGACCGTGCGGCAATGGGGGTGTCGTTGGAGACCCGCGTGCCATTTTTAGATCATCGTTTAATCGCCTTTGCTTGGACTCTTCCTTTATCGATGAAGTTACGTGATGGCCAAAGTAAATGGCCTTTGCGTCAATTGTTAGATCGCTACGTCCCTCGTTCTTTAATCGAACGCCCCAAAATGGGTTTTTCTATTCCTTTAGCCGAGTGGTTACGGGGGCCTTTGCGTGATTGGGCAGAGACGCTACTCAATGAACAGCGCCTACAAAAAGAAGGGATTTTTAATTCCGCAGCAATACGCTTAATGTGGCATCAACACTTGCATGGAAAAGGAAACTTCTCTGCATTGTTATGGAATATCTTAATGTTTCAAGCTTGGTGGCAGGCACAATAGCTCTTTCCTGCGAATAGGGTGTTCCTCCAAGATTTAAGCCAGTCTCTCGACAAATACAACACTATAGCCTGGTTGCTTCCAATCAGGATTTCTTTAAACGGCAACTAAATTGAAAGAGAGGGCGGCTCAGCAAACATAATTTGTGCTGCTTGCGATGCTGGCTTTATGGCCCAGCATGAGAAAATTGAACTAAGAAAAAGTTGAAGAAGAGTGCCTTTTAACTTTCAGTCGTGCATCAAAAAACTTCCGTAACAGGCCTGCCACCAAAGAAAACTTAACCAACAATAGATTCAACGACACACAACACAGAGAAATAAAACCAATCTTCAAAATCCAAGCTAACTTATTATCAGGTGTTGCAAGCAAGCCATTCATTGTCGCAACCGTCAGCAAGGAAAGTAATACAATAGGCAGCAAATCCACACACAACCAACGCAGATGAGTATTCTTTATAAAGCGACGGTGCACAAAGGCAGTCCAGATGAGAAAGAAACTAATATTTGCTAAAAACCATACCTTAGCGGCACCAATCATCCCAAAATGCAGTGTTGCCCAGATGATTGATGGAATAAGTACCAGAGCAAAACAGGTATTACCAATCAAATGTAAACGCATTGTGCCATTCGCATACTGCAAGTAATAGGGAAAGGTTGTAAATGCCAAGGCCGCATTGCCAAGGGCATACAAACGCAAGACGGGGGCTGTTGCCGTTGCAACACTAAGGTTATTGGTCCATAACCACAATACCTGTTCTGGAAAAAAAGCTAAAACAATACTGGCAGGGATAGTAATTGAGGCAACAAACTGTGTTGCTTGCCGATATAAAGTAAGGAGTTCCTTATCTTTGTCTTCAGCTTTCAATTTAGCCAAACGTGGCTGTAGTACCATACTAAATGGTGCACTAAATAGCATAACCCCACTTGCAGCTAGCACTCCTAAGGTAAAGTAACCGTACTCAGTAAGGGATAATAATTTGGAAAGAATCAATTTATCTGTTTGCGTGATGACTATCCAAATGGAGGAGGTTACGGCAATGCTTAGTGCAAAGGGGAGGATGGGTTTGATGCTGGCTACTAGATCAGCAAGCCTCCATGAGAGTTTTTGTTCCTGAGGAAGGCTTGGGAATTCGCGAATGGCCTTGCTGGCAAGAAAGACTAACTCAAAAAGAGAAATAATGATTTGGTATAAAAAGAATAAAAAGGGTGTGGTGCCAATATAGATTAAAACCAATAAGACGCCTACGTACCGTAAGGTAGTAAAGACCCAAGTGTAATAACTTAACCAAACAAAACGCTCTGCACCGATTACGGTATAGCGGTATAAACCGCACATCCAGCGCAGTCCGATACTGGCGGCCATTAACTGTAAGGCAACTTGGATTTCATGTGCTGGAATGGTTTGCGCCTGCAGCCAAGAATGAGAGATATACGGCGCCAATAAAAACAAGGCCCCCGTACCAAGGAACATAATAATGAAAAACAGTAACTGCAGCACCCGTAATAATTCGCGGTAATTTCGTGCGCTTAGTGCGCCAGCACGCATTCGTGCGGTTTCGCGCGAAATACTGGGACTTAAGCCTAAATCAAGAATATTAAACCAGCTTTGTAAGGCGGTAAAAAAACCAACCAGGCCATAAGCCTCTGCCCCCATGTATTTGAGGTATAGGGGTAAGATGAGGATGCCGGCCAACGTCATATAAATCTGACTGGCATAATTAGCAATAAGATTTTTTTTAAAACTCACTTCGATCCTGGCTTGCGAAAAGTCGATTACATACTGCCTGCATTAAGGAATGATAATACGTAATTTTTATTTTCTGTCAACAACCTCGAAAGCCTATTCTTTGACAAAGGAGGCATTACTATTTAGTATCCAGCCTACATCTTTTAAGTTAATCCACGACTGGAGTAGTTGACGATGCAAACAGAAGGTATTGGCGATAACCCTGATATCAGTATGATGGACATGCTCCGTGCTTTTTATCAGAACAAAGTATTGATTAGTTTATGCACCTTGTTGGGATTCATCTTAGGTTGTGCCGCTATTTATTTTAGTACTCCAGTCTATGAGGCTAAAATTAGACTTGTTTCTGCAAGTGAAGGGGAGATTGCGGAGCTTAATCAAGGACGCTCCTGGGATAATTCACCACTACAACCGCTCACAGTTAAGGATGTTAATAGTGTATTTAATGATGTTTTGTTATCGGAAGAAGCAAAACATTATTTTTTTGAACATTATTATCTCCCTGGCTTGCCCGAAAGCGCAAAAAAAGGGCGTACTACAACCCAACTTTATACTGCTTTTACTCATATTTTTTCCGTTGTACCTAATCCGAAACAAACGAATGATCGTTTTTTAAAATATACGGTTGCAATTCGGGGTTTAGATGCCAAGCTGACCACGACATGGCTAACCCAATTTATTAGTGTTGTGAAGTCGCAATCCCTAAACACGTTACTAAAAGACATGCAGCAACAGAATAGTGTATTGGTTAATAATTTACGCCATCAAATAGACATTGCGCGCAAAACAGCCCGAGCTAAACGGATAGACCGCATTACCCAGTTAAAAGAGAAAGTACATACGCTGCAGTTGGCCAGCGCACGTACCTTTTGGGATGATGAGGCCATAATGAATGACGCCAATGAATCGCCATTTACTATGGAAATGATGCAGGCGGAAATAAAAAATTTATCAAAGCGTACATCGGATGATGCCTTTATTCCTAATCTACGTGACTTGCAAGCTAAACTCGCTTATTACCAGTCATTTAAAATTGATATAGATAAGGTTGCGGTATTTCATCAGGATGGTGTTCTGGCAATCCCAGTTGATCCCATCTCACCCCGGAAAAGATTAATGCTAATGGTGTCTTTAGTTTCGGGAATGTTTGTAGGCGTTCTCTTGGTTATGCTGCAAATTGCCTGGCGTAAAAATACAGCTAAGGTAGCCGGTATTAGTGCAGCATAATACGGGATCATGCCCTTTAATTCAGATGTCCAAAGCGTGATCAGTTTTACTTAAAGGGGAGATTTTGTTTCTAAAAGCGATATTTCATTCATAAAAAATTCTAATGACAATGAGTTTAAGTTATTGGAATGCGATAATAAGAACCAATTAAATTCAGCGTAGCGTAGATAGTGGCACTTATTTAAGATTTTTTCCAAATAATACCTCCGAATTACCGCGGTCAAGCCGCGGTAATTGGGTCCTAAAAATGAAATTAGGTATCCTCGACCTATAGTTTAATAATTTCCATACTATTAGTTCCTCCTGGAGTACCAATAGCACTACCACGCGTCAACAAAATAAATCCTTTCTTCTCAATATGCTGAGCCGCAAGTAATTCATTAATGACTTGTTGGTTTAAATTTTCTACCGCAAAGCGATGATAATCCATAAATACCGGCACTACATTCTGCACCAAACTCAGACGACCAATAGTGCGCTTATTTGCGGAAATCGCAATAATCGGTACGGTACTTTGTTGTCTGGAAATCCATACGGCTGTATCTCCAGATTCAGTAAGGGTCACAATCGCTTTAATCGGAAAATGATTTGCCGCGTGCATGGTCGCCATCGCTATTGCTTGGTCAGCACGTTGGTAATGACAAGCTTCAGAAGTACTATCATAATAAAAGCTCGCATGCTTCTCCGCACTTAAACAAATCTTATTAACCATAGTCAGTACTTTTACTGGAAACTGTCCACTAGCCGTTTCTGCTGAGAGCATTACCGCATCGGTTCCATCTAAGATGGCGTTAGCAACATCGGAAACTTCAGCACGAGTCGGTTGGGGATTACTAATCATCGACTCCATCATTTGGGTTGCAGTAATCACTACTTTATCCAAACGACGCGCCTGGCCAATAATCTGTTTTTGAATCGCAGGCACTTCTGCAGCCCCTACCTCAACCCCCAAATCGCCGCGTGCAACCATAATGGCATCGGATTCTTGAATGATTTCTGTTAAACGGGCTAAAGCTTCACTACGCTCAATTTTGGCTATGATTGGGGTAGGGAGGCCACCATACTCTCGCATTAACGCACGAGCGTTGCGAATGTCCTCGGCATCCTTTACAAAGGATAGGCTGATGTAATCTACCTGTGCAGCCAGTGCTGTACGTAGATCCTTTTTATCTTTTTCAGTTAAGGTGCGGGCCGCTAATCCCCCGCCTTTTCTATTTAAGCCTTTCAGATTGGTTAAGACACCACCCTCAATAACGGTACAATGAATTTTTGAACCGTAAATTTGCGTTACTTGTAATTCAATTAAACCATCGTTAATAAGCAACAAATCACCTGGTGCTAATTCTTTATTTAAATTAGGATAAGCGACTGAAACCCAGTGTTCATCTCCTAACTCATTGGTATCCTCACAATCCAAAGTAAAATCTTGCCCCTCACGAAGGGTAATGGATTTATCTTTAAAGCGGCCTATGCGTATTTTAGGGCCTTGTAAATCGGCCATCACCGCTAGGGGGCGTTCTAATTCTTCGGCAATTTGCCGCACTAAAGCGATTAACTCTATGGCAGAAGCATCTGCATGCGAAAAATTGATGCGTACCACGTCAACCCCAGCGATTAACATGGCACGAAGTGTTACAGGGTCATTACTAGCTGGCCCTAAAGTGGCAACGATTTTAGTTTGACGTAACATGTTGAGCGCGCTCCTGCAAAATAGCAACGGCGGGTAGTGTTTTGCCTTCTAAACACTCCAGAAATGCCCCACCCCCTGTGGAAATATAAGATATTTGCTGATTCAGATCATACAAATCAATCGCAGCTAAAGTATCACCACCGCCAGCGATTGAAAATGCATCGCTTTCCGCAATGGCAATTGCTAAGGCGCGTGTGCCGTAAGCAAATTGGGCAAACTCAAAAACACCTACAGGCCCATTCCAGATGATAGTTTTGGCTTCATTAATAATATCTACATAGTCGCTGACAGTCACAGGTCCAATATCGAGAATCATATCGTCAGAAGCTACATTCTGCAGTGATTTGTTATACGCAGGGCAGGTTTCACTGAAGGTTTTGCCAACTACAACATCGGTAGGTAAAGGAATTCGGCAACCTTTTTCCTCTGCCAACTTAAGGATGGCGCGTGCTTCATCTAGTAAGTTTTCTTCATAAAGCGATACCCCAATTTCAAAGCCTTGGGCTTTCAAGAAGGTATTTGCAATACCGCCTCCGGGAATCAGGTAATCGACCATTCCTACTAATTGTCTTAATAAGGTCAGTTTGGAGGACACTTTAGCACCACCAACAATAGCCACGATCGGTTTTTGGGGGGCTTTCAGGACTTTTTTCAGCGCCTCGAGTTCTTTAACTAATAGCGGTCCAGCAACCGCAACTGGAGCAAATTTAGCTACTCCATAGGTTGAGGCTTGGGCTCGATGTGCGGTACCAAAGGCATCCATGATGAATACATCACAAAGGCTAGCCAGTTTTCTTGCCAGTTGCTCATCATTGCTTTTTTCGCCGGGATTAAAGCGGACATTTTCACAAATCACTAGTTCACCAGGACGAGCGTCTACGCCATTGAGGTAATCAGTAACAAAATGGACTGGGTAATTTAAGTTTTGCTTTAAGTATTCAGCAACAGGGGCTAAAGAAAAGCGTTTTTCAAATTTGCCTTCTTCTGGTCGGCCAAGATGCGATAAGACCATTACAGCAGCCCCAGCGGCTAAAGCAGCCTCCAGGGTTGGTAAGGCTGCTTGCAAGCGTTGGTCGCTTGTAATTATCCCGTCTTTGATTGGCACGTTCAAATCTTCACGAATTAGTACCCTCTTACCAGAAAGTTCTATATCGCTCATTTGGATCAGATTCATTATTATCTCCGCAAGGGGTTTAGCAGTTCATCATCTTATGCGCTGTATCTAACATACGATTGGAAAACCCCCATTCGTTATCATACCAAGCAACTATTTTTACCAACTTACCAAATACTTTAGTTTGCGTGGTATCAAAAATAGCTGAGGCAGGATTATGATTGAAATCAGAAGAAACTAAAGGCTCATCATTGATTTTCAATACATGACTTTGTGCTTTACTCACAATAGCATTTACTTCATCAACAGTCGTTTCACGATTAGCCGTGAATGTTAGGTCAATTACCGAAACGTTAATTACGGGTACACGCATTGCAAAACCATCTAGTTTTCCTGCTAATTCGGGTAAAACTAATCCTACCGCTGCCGCAGCACCTGTTTTTGTAGGAATAATATTATGCGCTGCAGCACGTGCACGGTGCAAGTCTTTATGACTACCATCTAAAAGCACTTGGTCATTGGTGTAGGCATGTACTGTATTTAATAAACCATGTTCAATTCCTAGTGCATCATTTAATGGTTTAACTACTGGAGCTAAACAGTTTGTGGTACAGGACGCATTAGAAACCACAAGGTCGCTTGCTTTAAGTTGGTGGTCGTTAACGCCATATACAATTGTGGCATCAACATTTTTGCCTGGAGCAGAAATTAATACCTTTTTAGCTCCTGCGGTAATGTGCTTCATTGCTGATTCGCGATCCGTGAAATATCCAGTACATTCAAAAACCAGATCAATATTTAATTCTTTCCACGGTAGTTCTAACGGGTTGCGTTCAGCAGTAATCTGAATTGCATGGCCATCAATAAGCAGCATATTGCCTTCAGTAGTTACCTCACAAGGAAAACGACCATGGGTTGTATCATGGCGGGTTAAATGGGAGGTTATTTCAATCCCTGATAAATCATTGATCGCAACGACTTCAAAGTCATTTTGTCGGTTGTATTCAAAAATAGATCTAAGGATACAACGACCAATGCGGCCATAGCCATTAATCGCGACACGTATAGTCATACTACTTCTCCTTTGCTGCTCTTATAGCGCAGCGGTTTACATTATAATTAGTTTGAGGTGGCAGTTAATGTTTCTAATGTTTTAACGATTCGTTCCACGGTAATCCCCAGCGCATGATAAGCTTGTGCTGCTGGAGCAGAGACACCGAAACGATCGAGGCCAATGACTGCACCATTTAATCCGACGAATTGATACCAATAAGCAGAGCTTGCTGCTTCAATTGCAATGCGTGTTTCAACATCTTTAGGTAACACTTGGTTTCTGTAACCAACATCTTGGGCTAAGAAGCGCTCCGCACAAGGCATGGAAACAACGCGAATTTTTAACCCTCGAGATTTTACTTGCTCTGCTGCGGCAAGAGCCAATTGCACCTCAGAACCGGTAGCAATCAAAATTGCATCAGGATGGCCATCACTCTCGACAAGGATGTAGCCGCCTTTTTTAATTAATTCCGCTGCGTTTTCCTGATGAGGCAAGGCAGGTAAATTTTGCCTAGAAAGCAATAATGATGTTGGGCCATTATGATGCTCTAAGGCTGTTTGCCAAGCTACAGCTGTTTCCATTAAGTCTGCTGGGCGCCACACGGTCATATCTGGAGTCATACGCAACATTGCCGCATGTTCAACAGGTTGATGGGTTGGGCCATCCTCACCAAGACCAATAGAGTCATGGGTGAATACGTAAATAACACGCTGTTTCATTAGGGCACTTAAGCGTATGGCATTACGGGCATAATCAGCAAAAACCAGGAAGGTTCCTGCATAAGGAATAAACCCACCATGAACGGCTATCCCATTCATGATGGCGGCCATAGCAAATTCGCGTACTCCATAATACAAATAATTACCGGTAAAATCTTCATGGCTGATGGCTTTGCTGCCTGACCAATCGGTATTATTGGATCCAGTTAAATCAGCAGAGCCACCTAACATTTCCGGTAATAAGCTAGCGAAGTGCTCAATGCATTGTTGTGATGATTTACGTGTGGCAATCGCTTTTTCATTTTGCAGGCATTGTGTTAAAAATGCTTGGCTATGGCTATGCCAATCATCGGGAAGATCACCATTAATGCGGCGTAAAAATTCACGGTGTTCTAGCGGATGCTTTTGTTGGTAGTCATGTAACAGACTTAACCATTCTTGTTCGTCATGTTCGCCTTGCTCTACGTGGTTCCATTGTTGATAGATGGTTTCGGGAATTACGAAGGGAGCATGATGCCAATGAAAGAATTCACGGGTTTTTTCAATGTCTTTGGCACCTAAGGGCGAGCCATGTGATTTTTCACTACCGGCAACCGAGGAGCCCAGACCAATAATGGTATTGCAAATAATTAGTGTAGGTTGGCTGGTATTGGCACGCGCTTGGATAATTGCTTGCTCTATTGCCGGCATATCATGGCCATCAATGGCTTCAATTACTTGCCAATTATAGGCTTTAAAGCGAGCAGCAGTATCATCAGTAAACCAAGATTCGACCTTACCGTCGATGGAGATACCATTATTGTCATAAAACGCAATAAGTTTACCCAGTCCTAGAGTTCCAGCTAAAGAACAGGATTCATGAGATATCCCTTCCATTAAACAACCATCACCTAAGAAAACATAGGTATAATGGTCAACCAGGTCATATTCATCTTGATTATAATGACTGGCTAAGGCTTTTTCTGCGAGTGCCATGCCTACTGCGTTTGCTAAACCTTGCCCTAACGGGCCGGTTGTGGTTTCTACTCCTGGAGTATGCCCCAATTCTGGATGTCCCGGAGTTTTAGAGTCTAACTGACGAAAGTTTTTAAGTTCGTCGATAGATAGATTATAGCCTGTTAAATGTAACAATGAATAAAGCAACATCGAGCCATGGCCATTAGACAAGACAAAACGATCGCGGTTAAACCAATGTGGATTTTTAGGGTTATATCGTAAAAACTTTTTCCACAATACCGTGGCAATATCAGCCATACCTAAAGGCATTCCAGGATGTCCTGATTGGGCTTGCTCAACGGCGTCTATACTTAAAATGCGGATGGCATTTGCTAATTCTTGTGACAAGTTCATGTGCTCTCTTAATGCGCTGAGTGTGGTGCGCTATTGTCGCTCAGAAGACATGAATCAGCAAGAATACAAGCTCATTTTAAATCATTCTTTTATGGCTCGCCCGGTGTTTTCTAGAGAATAATACCCTAAAAAGAATGGTTGAACTTATACCGAGATTTAGGATATAAGTGTTAACTGTAAGTACAAATGACAATTTTAGAGACAGGGGAGTGTATTTGTAGACATGTTAATTTTACTTATTGTGTAATTTTTGATACAATCGGAACACATTTTTATCTTGCTTATTTGTTTTATGCATCATAATTATGTAGTTATTTGATATCCATTAAGTTATCTCGGACATCATGAATCCAGTTATTAGACGATTACAAAATACATTGTTTGCTAATTACTCACTTGGGATTGACCATCCCAACCCTGAGAATTGGACCTTCTCTAAGTCAATTCAGGAACTTGGGGTTGATTTTTATCGCGAAATTATTCCCTCTCATCTTATCTTAAATATGGAGTACAGTCTGCTTGGGCAGCAGATTCGCATTAATTTATCAGGCGAGCAACTGGTTTCCGAACAACAATTGGTTGAGCAGTTGATTTCGGCTATTTTTTTAGCAGAATTATTAGAAGAGGTTTATAAAAATTATCTAATAGTTCCACGAGAAGTCCAGCGTTTGCGCACTCAGAAAAAGCTTTATGGTGAAATTTTAATCGAACTTAAGCATCCTCCTCCGGCCCTGGTTGGCGAGAGCAAGGAAATTGACATAGGCAGGTCTTTTTCTCAACAAGTTCGCCAGCGAACTCTCGATGTTAACTTATATCGACTATTATTGGTGCGTTCTAAACGCGCTCTGGATTTAATTGCGGCATTAGATTGCAGCGCAGACTGGTATCGCCATATCATGCGGGATGTAGGGCGTTGCACTGATCCATTCTTACCTCATTTAGCCTTCCTCTTTTATGCGCCACGTTTAGCGGTCAATTTTAGCTTACTAATGAAACATCTACTGCCTGGATTTTGGATGGAGCAATCAGAAAAGGATTTAGGATGGCAGGTACGTTTACAGGGGCAATTATTGCGGCGTTGGTTTGAGTTAGGTAACGACATTGCCTGGGTTGGCTTGGGCTATGTGAATGGCTACCTTTTAACAGGGGCTTATGCTCCCGTTGCGGCTTATTTGTCCATTGCTTTTTTTGGTTATGACGTAGCTTTAGCCGCGATACGTGCTTACATAGAGCTCAATCGTGTGTATGAGATGCGTTGCCAATACCAAAAAATGTTAGATGGCACTGAAAATAAAGAAGAACGAGAACAAATAAACCAACAGTTAAGGGTTTTAGAGCAACAAATAAATTTTGAATTATTGCGCTTTAGTTCACATGTAGCTACCACTACCGCCATTTTTTTGGCCATGGGCTGTGGAGCTCCCTTCTTTGCAACAACTCCCGCTATAGCTTTAGTGGGGGCAATTTGCCTGGTGGTAATTTGTTTAATCAACTTTGCTTTAGTACCGGTTTTTAACCAACAAAGACCTAGGGATATTGTTGAAGTACCTGAAGGTGGTATAAAGAAACTTGGCTTTTTCGCTAAGAAAGAGGAACCATCTGATTTGCTAGTCCAAGAAGTGAATACGGTTGATTACCGTCCTCAGCTATAGAGCCTTTATCAATTGAATGCTATGCTTTTGTTACTTACACTAATTTTAAAGGTAAAGCATGTCAGCGCCAGTTGGATTACCACAATTTAGCCACATTGATACAGACCGATTTAAGACTCATCTTGAAGGAATGTTAAAGAACCATTTAGAACAAGTTGATCTGCTCATCAAAAACAACCATTACTATACTTGGGATAACTTAATGTATCCCCTAGAGGATATGGATGATGAGTTGGAACGTTTTTGGTCGCCCTTCTCTCACCTTCATTCAGTGATGGATTCTCCAGTATTACGTGATTGTTACGATGAATGCTTACCTTTGCTTTCCGCATATGAAGCGGCGATGGGGCAGAATCATGATTTGTATATGGCAATTAAATCGATTGATACGCATGCTTTAAATGCTACCCAGAAAAAATTAATTGCAGACAGCTTACTTGGTTTCGAGTTGTCCGGGGTGGCTCTTGAGGCACAACATAAAAAGCGTTTTGAAGAAATTCAAACGCGTTTGGATGAGTTATCCAACCAATTTGAACATAATATTTTGGATGCTTCCCAAGCCTTTACGATACAGATTACTGATCCCCAACGTCTCGTGGGAATTCCTGAGCATGCATTAAATACCGCTAGAGAATTAGCTACAGAAAAAGGTTTTGATGGTTATATCTTCACTTTAGAAGCTCCAAGCTATCAAGCCATTATTACCCATGCTGAAGACCGCGCTTTACGTGAAGAAATATATCAGGCTTACGTAACCAGGGCTTCAGATCAAGGTCCGAATGCGGGAACTTTCGATAATACAGCCAACATGAATGAAATTCTTGCTTTACGCCATGAGCAAGCGAAGCTTTTAGGGTTTAATAATTATGCAGAATTATCATTAGCCACCAAAATGGCTGATTCCCCAGGGCAAGTCATGGATTTTATGAATGACTTGGTCAAACGTGCGCATCATCAGGCTGAAGGCGATCTTGCTGCCCTCAAAGATTTTGCGGCAAGCAAATGGGATTTGGGGGCTTTGCAACCTTGGGATATAAGTTATCTATCGGAAAAAAGAAGACAAGACTTATTTACCTTATCTCAAGAAGATTTACGTCCTTATTTTCCACAACCGAAAGTGATGCAAGGGCTATTTGATATACTGAAAATCCTTTATGGGATGACGGTGCAGGAAATTAAAGGAGTTGACGTATGGCATAAAGACGTACAATGCTACTGTGTCGTGGATGACCATGGACAAGTCCGGGGTTATGTCTATACCGATCTATTTGCACGACCCAACAAACATAGCGGCGCATGGATGGATTCCTTACAAAGCCGAAGAAAATTAGAAGATGGCAGTATCCAATTACCCATCGCCACCTTAACTTGTAATTTCGCAAAAGCATCAGCGAATAAACCGGCAATGCTATCCCATGATGAAGTAGAAACCTTATTCCATGAGTTTGGCCACTGTTTGCATCATATGTTGACGCAAGTAGATTATCTTGGCGCTTCGGGAATTAATGGCGTGGAATGGGACGCAGTGGAGTTACCTAGCCAATTCTTTGAAAACTGGTGCTGGGAAAAGAGTGCTTTAGACATTCTCACCGCTCATGTTGATACCCAAGAACCGTTACCTGAAACACTTTATGAGCGCCTAATTGCCGCCAAGAACTTTCAATCCGCGATGGCCACCTTACGACAAATGGAGTTTAGCCTATTTGATTTTCGTATCCACCAAGAATACCAACCTAATAAAGCGTCCTTTGTCAGTGATGTCTTAGCGGATGTACGCTCTAAAGCCTGCATTGTACCCGTAGTTCCCTACGGCCGCTTCCAACATAGTTTCAGCCATATTTTTGGCGGCGGCTATGCGGCAGGTTATTACAGCTACATCTGGGCAGAAGTATTATCTAGTGACGCGTTCTCCCGTTTCGAAGAAGAAGGAGTACTAAACCCTCAAACAGGCCATGATTTCCTTCATGCTATTTTAGAAGTAGGGGGATCCAAAAAAGCAGCAGAAGCCTTCCAAGACTTCCGCGGCCGCCCAGCCACTGTTGATGCTTTACTACGACATAAAGGCATTCAAGGTTAATCAACTCATGCATCCAGGCCAAATCCAATGGAGCCTGGATGCAACGCAGTGCAATCGAGGAAGCATAAGCGCAGCGAGTTCATTATGGTAAACAGTAAATAAGAAAAAAATTCCTTCTACTAACCTTCACAGCACTCCCAATCCTCAAAAGAAACAATTTTTTTCACAGTTTTAAAAGATCATGCCAATCGCTCGATATTTTATGTTATACTTAAAGTGTACAAATTGGGGGCGACCTGGCTTCGACGTGGGTTGCAAAACCAGAGGTGCATGCCGAGAATGAGATCTCTCGTAAATCAGGCTCAAATAAATATAAATGCAAACGATGAAAACTTTGCTGGTGAAGCTATCGCTGCCTAATCCGTAGTTATAGTTAGCCACTGTGTACTGGCCTATAAACCCGGTATCCCGTTGACCGAGCTCGCTTATTGGTATCGAATCAACGGTCATAGAAGATAAGCTAGTGTCTTAATCTCTCCCGGATTAAGATTACGAAACTCAGGGAATCGCTGTGTAGAATCCTGCCCGTCGGAGAATGCACAGTTAAATTAAAAGACACGGCTACGCATGTAGAGCTGAAGGCAGAGGACTTGCGGACGCGGGTTCGATTCCCGCCGCCTCCACCAATTAACTCATTGATTTATAATAATTAAAGGGTCTTTCCCAATTACGCGGGCACCTTAATCACCCGCAGAGCACCTTAACACGCACTCTATAACAGTCATTGCATCTCACATCTATTCTAAGTAGGGGATTGCACCGCAATTGTTTTGTTACCTAATCTGATCTGACTCTAAGTGAAAAAGGTTACTCCAGTAATTGGGAAGTAGAGGTACTATTAAAAATATAGGACCATTCCAGAATATAATGCAGCTTGACTACACAAGTGCCTTGCCGATTAGTTGTAAAATTAAAGACTCGTTACAGAGGAAAAATATCTTACACACGCAAAAACTTCTTTTGAGAGAGACATTAATGTTAGATATGACTACTGTATAGTTGACTAAAGTCATTCTTTATTCTAAATTCTAGAATATGGAATAAAGGGTGATTCTCAATGATTAAATCGCAAGACATCGTAGTTCTGGCCAAACTGTTAGCTTACCAAACAGATAAAAATTGGTCTCAAAATAGTATTGCATTTGAATTGTGTTTGAGCCCTTCTCAGATCAATAGTGCATTTAAGCGATTAGTTGCGGTAGGATTAATTACACCATACCATCCACCAAACAAACCTCAGCCTATTATTCAGGCTTGTGAAGAGTTTTTTGTTCATGGATTAAAGTATGTTTTTCCTGCTAAATTAGGCGAGCTAGTCCGTGGCATTCCCACAAGCTATGCTGCTCCATGTTTAAATGATCAGATTGTTGCTGGTAATGATCCTATCCCTGTATGGCCATATGGCGAAGGGGAGGAGCGTGGCCTTGCCCTAAAGCCATTATATTCTTCAGTGCCTGAATCTGTAGCAAAGCATCCAGATCCGCTGTTTTATGACCTATTGACGCTAATAGATGCTATTCGTTCTGGGCGTGTAAGAGAAAGACAAATTGCTTCACAAAAAATATTGGCATTATTAAAACCAAAAAAGTTGGTATCAAATGAATAGAAGTTCAGCTCAGAGGAATATCGAATCTCTTGGTTTAATCGCGCATCGGCTTGGGGATTTATGTAATGAAGTAACTTTTGTCGGGGGTTGTATCACAGGTTTATTAATAACAGATAAAGCGGCTCCTGATGTACGTTTTACTGTGGATGTAGATTGTATAGTCAACGCTATTACTAGACCGAGTTATTATACTATTGCTGAGAAATTACGACAAAAAGGATTTAAGGAGCTAATTTCTGGTGATCATCCTATATGCCGTTGGGATTGCGATGGCATTTTAATTGATGTCATGCCTATAGATAAAAGTGTCTTGGGGTTTTCTAATAAATGGTATAAAGACGCCCAAGAAAATTCTATCAAACATAGGATTTCTGACGATATAAATATAAAGGTTATTTCAGCACCTTATTTTCTAGCAACCAAGTTAGAGGCATTTAAGGATCGTGGAAAGCAGGATTTTTTATTAAGTCATGACTTAGAAGATATTATTTCAGTAATTGATGGTCGGCCGGAAATCGCTAGCGATGTTTTATTGGTATCAGATAATTTAAAGCAATATCTTTCATCTGAATTTGGAGTATTAATGAGTAATGATCAGTTTCTCCAAGCATTACCCGGGCATTTAAACTATTCACTAGAAGCTGAAAGTCGAAAGAAAATCGTTGAAACACGGATAAATGCCATTATTGATGTGGTGAAATAATGAATATCGCTTGGCTAACTGATATCCACCTCAACTTCTTAAAGGTTGAAGCAAGAAAAAAATTTTACCAACAGGTAATTGAAACTGGCGCAGATCAGATTTTGATTACTGGCGATATAGCTGAAGCAAAAGATGTGTGTGAAATTCTACAAGAATTTAGCATATACACAAATAAGCTGATTTATTTTGTACTAGGTAACCACGACTACTACTTCAGTAGTGTTAATAATGTACGTGAAAAAGTTCGCACTTTGTGTGCTCATAATAAAAACCTCATTTGGCTTGGAGAGCCTAAAACTTTAGCATTAGCTGATGGTATTGTATTAGTTGGGCATGATGGCTGGGCTGATGCACGTTATGGGGATTTTGATCATAGCTTGGTAAATTTAAATGATAGCCGTTTGATTGCTGAGTTGTACCAAGCTTTTTTATTAAATAAGTCAGCCTTAAAAAGAGAAATGCAAAAATTGGCTGACACAGATGCCGCAGTCCTACACGAGACATTGTGTGATGCAATTGACACTGATATTAAAAAAGTAATTATTGCCACTCATATTCCACCATTTCCTGAAAGCAGTTGGCACAAAGATAAACCAAGCGATGAAAATTGGCTGCCTTATTTTGCTTCAAAAGCAACTGGCGATGTGATTATGAAATTTGTTAAAAAACATGCTGATATTCAGTTTTTAGTTTTATGTGGTCATACTCATACAGCAGTAACTATAAAACTTTCTGATAATCTGATAATTAAATCAGGGCATGCTGAATATTATAAATCTGCAATTCAAGAGGTTTTTTCTCTTTAAAGTACTACTATCCATAATTCATTATTGCAGGGATTAAACGATCTTTATTGGGCAACTCTCCTAATTGCTACATACCGAAGTAGGACGTAATTAAGTTGGTAATACCATTAGCCAGTACATTACCCCCCAAAGTAGCCGACCATTTTTTTAATTTTGACGTTAGATCTATATTAGTTTCTTTAACCAATTCAATATTTGGTGTTTCAGATATTAAATGACTTTCTAAAGCTTGTATTAAAGCCAAAATATCTGTTTTGTCTTTTTTGGGAATGCTCGCATTGTTTTGAACCAAATCAATAAGTTCTTCAATTTTTTCGCCTAGCTCTTTATATTTATTATGAATAATTACTTTATTATGTTTTCCAATAATTGTTACGTTCTCTACTGAGGAAATATTAATGCTGCTAGCATAGCCTGGATTTGGCAGAAACAGCTCTGGTTTTTCCTTGTTCGCAATACCAACAGCTGAAATTTTATATTTTATATTTGTTTCCTTTTCCACTCCTTTGGGAGTTGAAAATAAATCATGTACTTTAACGATCAATTCATTTTGTAGCAAATAATCTAAGGCGTGAGTAAAATTCTGCACCTTATACTCTCTACCTAATTTTGGTTTTATCTCTTGTTTAATTTCGTTAATTCCTAAAGAAATATTTTTTTGGCTTGAGGAGTTTGCATGCCGATCAAAAAGTAATTCTAAAATTGTTGTGCAATATTTGTCCAGGTCCATTTTAATCCCTACCGTTCCATACATAGTTTATGCACTAATATTATTATTTTAGACTACGCTGAGTTATGAATGGGCCTGCAATATAAAACATTCCTTTTTAGAGGATTAAAAAATAGAGCAACAATATCCTGATGGGGGTACACTTGGAGGTATATTTTTATTCCATATAAAAATAGCCCTGTAAATACAACACATTGATTAATCAATTAAATAGCCGCCGCCCACCATAACTAATTAATTTTATTTAATTTCTTCCAAAGAGTTTTTCCAAACATTAGACCCTTGGGTAAATTTTCTAAGTTTAATGGTATATTAAGCAAGTATTTACAATTAATCGCAGTAATCAAGATTTACCAATGACTGGAGAGTTTACTCTTCATACCATTTCTTTACCCAGAAAAACCGTGAAAATTAAGTATACTTTAGAAAATAAAGTTGGTTTCTGTGAACACACTGATAACTTACCTCAAGGCGATTATGCTATAGAAAAAAATCGTAAAATGGGGGAAGTTCAATATGATATTAACAACCAATAGCTTTCACGAGGCCAGGCTTTCTATAAGCCTGGCCTCGTCTCTTAATGCATCATTTTACTTCTAAGAAGCAAAATCGATACAGAGAGTGAAACCCAAAAATCTTAATTTGTTACGACTGAGTAAAGCCCCCTATGCAATGAAATGTAGGGCCAAAATCGAAGATTAATTATAATTACAATGAGTTATTATTTATAAGGTTATAAAAAATTGAAAACTTATTAACCAAAGAATCACATTTTTATATCTCTTTATTGGTGAGGCGCTGCTATCAAAAAACAAGCACTTACATATGCCTGGATACTCTTAATCTAAGTATATAAGAAGGACAATAATACATCGTAAGAATGTAGTTGTATTAATTGGCTAGCTAAGAATAAGCAAGCGGAGGTGGGGCTCTGGCCCGAAAACTTCAATCCGTTCATTTATGATAAATCATGACTTCTATTTGTAGTTTTAAATGCTCCAATCTTTATTACTATAATGAAATAACTGGCTCATCCATAGATTGTATAAGGTCTGAAATCTTAAGCTTCTATCGCTTTATCCAAAAATAAATATGTTTCGATTATAACCCCACCTATTCGTTAATTTGTGAGACAATGTGTAGTAATAAAAAATAATTATTATATAATTCGCTCTTCCTCTATTTACCCTTAACAAGGAAAAAAATGAAACTGCTCGTATTGAGTTTACTATTAATCTCTTCTGCTCTTCATGCTAGCTGTGGAGACTTAAATATAAAGATTATCAATAACAGTACCCACAATTGTACTTTTAAAAATAAAGTAATCTATTATGGGACTTTACCAAGCGAAAATATTGCTATGAACATCCCCGCTGGTCAATCCAGCCCTATTATTAGAGCCAGCCAAAATAATATAGGTGTAGGAGTTCTTCTCACTTACATGTGCGATAATGAAATTGTGAAGTTTTATTCTTGGCAAGATTATTGTGGTTTTCCTGCTGCAGGAGATCTTGGAGGACAACCTCAAGATTCAACCACTTTAAATCTTGATTATTACACTCAAGCAGGCAGTTATTTATCAGGCCTACCAGGCACAATTACATGGCGTATTTCGTAAAAATAAGCGTAGGTCGGGCTGGTGGCCCGACATATAATTGCGATTGAAGCGAGAATCTGCATTATTACAAGCTTCATGAACTATTTGTCATGAAGATGGGGTATTACAGTATACTGATCTTTGGGGCGAGTTGATTTATAGGCTTGCCCACGTTGCTCTTTACAGCACAAAAGATTTCCCATCTCAGTTAAGAGGAAATCAAGGGTACTATCTGGCTCATCAGTAACTTTCGCAGTAACCCGTACGGGAATTAATAAAATAATTGCATTCTCCTTGTGACGCTTCAATTCTTTGGCGCCATTGCTTGCTTTCTCCAATGAATTGGATTTCATCCAGAGGGGTAGCATCAATAATAGTATTATCGATATTGAAGGCCCATTGGTTATTTTGTGACCTATAAAAAATCACTCGGGTTGATTATAGGTTAGTCGTAATGAGGTTTATTAAAAATACTAGGGCTGGTGACGATTTAGAGAAGTTGGCCAAAACACGGAGCTAACTTAGTTTATTTAAGCATGGAACACATTGGTTGATAAATTGATAGGCCATTGGATAAAGGAGCAAGAGGGAACTGGTCATAATCGCTTCGTCCTCTGTTTACAAATTTAGAAGTGATAATACAAACGAAATTATTATTTCATTTTATTATCTATCCATCCATGATGAATGAGGGTATCGCTAATGGCGCAACACAATAATTTTCCTTCCTTAATCGTTCTTTCAACAGACTCTAATGGAAAAGTTCAATGCCTGCAGGAAAATGGCGAGCCACTATCATTGCTCGATCATGGCAAATCTCTGGCCTGTCTTTTTGTGCCAATACTAATGGTGGAGCAGCAGCTGGCTTATAAAGATTATGCTCTTTATGCTTTTAAAAACGCCGATGATCTATCAATTAAAATTAATAAAATTAAGCAACATGAACAGCATGCCATTTTGTTAATCGGTGCTAACGAGCGACGCGAAATTTATTTTATGGAAGATAATAGATTAGTTTCTTGCACACCTACATATATTGATTGTGAGGTGTATCGTGATTTTCTTCATAAGATAAATATCAACTCAGAGGGCAAGGCAACAAGTGAAGAATTATATTACCTCGACACGTTTATTAAATTATTGCGTCAAATTGGCAATCGTGGAAATGAAGCTGGGATATCTGGTACACGAATAGGTGTTAATGTATTTTCAAGAGATTTTTCTCCATGTAATGCCATTGTTGCCCAAAGAAAAATAGATAATCACTTTGTTCTACATCACTCGACAAGTGCTAGCATGGATGAAACGAAACCCGGAGTAGGGCTTTTTTTGGATGGGATAATAAAAGGTGAGGGATTTACTTTTGCAGCAGTGATGCAAAATCCTAAAGTTAAAAAAAATTATTTAAAAGCACCGATGCTTGCAGCGCAATTGGCAATACAACTTAATGATCAGAATATAGACCGGATCAATATTCCTGAGGGGTATGGGGCAATCGCATGTGTTAATGGTGATACCATAATCATGGCCCAGGAGCTGGAGTTTTTTAAGAATGAATTGGATAAACAAAAACTCATAGGTCAGTTGAAAACAAAAAACAGAGATGCCGTTCGTTTTATTGAATTAGATAATGAAAGTCTTTCTTTACCTGAAACTGAAAAAGAACTCAGGAAGCAGTTTCAAATAGAAAAAAATGGCTCTGGGATGAAGGAGGTATACAGCAATCTTTTAGGGCAGTTAGGTTTCTTCCCCACTATCCATGAAAAATTACCTGAAGTCGAAAAGAAGAAGAAATGCTCTTTTATGTAAGACAAATTATGTGAATATTGCTAGCATGATCGACATTTCAATTTTTATAATTTGATTTTTATTTTATAGCCGATAGGGTCGACAGAGGGGCATCATGCGTCAAATGAATTGGATATCATCCTCAAGGCTGGCGCCATTAATTGTATCATCCATACCGAAAGTAAAGAGAATTGTTCTGTGGTGAGCTTGAAGAAAAGGGAGGCTCTTAAGAAGCAAGCCTTGAACATTGAATTTTTATCTTCAAAAGATCTTTAAATTCATAATGTAAGACCTGATTTTAGGGTATGTAAATGATGTATACCTTGACGAAGCAAATAAACTCCTTAATCTGGCCGGAGCAATAAAATGCTAATTGTGTTCATAAAGACCAGCTGATCTGTTATTATACACGCATTTGCTAGCCTTTATTTGTAGGTACCGGATGCCTTTAGCCAAAGAACTTCTTCGTCGCTTAAGACAAAATGATCAATCGTTGCAAATTGTAGATGATGCTCAAAACGAGCTTGATGGTTCAGCCACCAAAGAGTTAGTTGCTGCATTGGCGCATAATACGGCAGTTCATACGTTAAACATTCAACTAAGGTATGCAGACTTGATCTTGGACAATGTGTTTACCAGGGGCATGAGGGCTTTTGCTCCGTTGTTAAAAACGAATAAAACCATTCGTTCATTACAATTGCGTCTTACGTTTTTAGATAATAAAGAGACCCAAATATTCCTTGAGGCATTACAAGAAAATAAAACCATTGAAATGCTGGATTTACGTTCTACGCTGTGGAATAGACGAGAGTCAACTCCCCTCGTTAACGGGTTGGCTGAGATCTTACAAACAAATACGACCATCCATACCTTAAATGCAAATTATTATTGGCCTTTAAAAACTCTTGATTCGTTAAAAACGAATACAACCCTCCATACTTTAGGCGTAGGATATTTATATCCTCTAACTCAATCAGAATTATTAAAAACGAATACAACAATTCGAACACTTATTGTCGGAGAAAGGTTAAGCGACTCACACGCTATTATCTTAAAATTATTCGCGGATATTTTGGAATTTAATACTACTCTAACTGCTCTAAATTTCCTGCCTGAATCGGATCATCCTCTCGCTCAGCCTAAACAAGAACAACAAATACAAATCGATCGGATTAACTCCTATATTGAGCGTAATATGGTAGAAGATGAGCTTAAGCGACGTGCTCGTGAGCAAGAAGCACAGCAGCGTCAAGCAGAAGAAGAGACAACGACCCTACAAGAAGCGCTTAGAGCATTTAATGCAAGTAAAGATCATTTAACTGAACTTTATAACCTACAAACAGAACACTTAAAAACTTTGGAGCAACAGTTACAGCAAGTAAGTCAACAAAATCTAGTACTTAATCCACTCCAAGCACAGCAAATACAAACGATGGAGGCATTATTCGCTAGAGATCAAATACAACAACAGCAATTAAAATCAATCCAAGCTCATCCTAACCTGAAATTGTTCTTTAATACCTTTGTTATTGATTTTGAAGCATTGATCATTGCTTTAAAAGCATCAGGGACTCAATTAATTAAACCTGCTTCAAGTTTACCCGAGCAATTAGGTTCCGGCGCTTTAAAAATAGCAATCAAGGCCATCCCCATACCTATAATTGGAGGTATTGTTGGGATAATTGCAAGTGGTATAGATAAACTTGGTGAAAAGCAAAAACAAGCGCTTGCTGCAAATTTTGCACGCCTAGGGACTTTAAATGAATTTAACCAACTAGGCCAGCAACTTGCTTTAATGCTGACACTGCGCTATCAGCAACAAATCACAGAGTTATTAGCTCCCGAAGAACAGTTTGCTTACCAACAACAGGTTTTAACGCACAAAATAAAACAAAAGTTAGGTGAGATCGTCTTTAAAACGGCAGAGGAACGTTATGCTGCTACCATGGCCCATTTTGCCATAGCTCGTATCGTTAATGCGGTATTTAACAATGATTTTAAAGATCCTAATAATTTAAAGAATCAATTATTGCAATGCATTACACGTTCATTAACGTTCCCCCAGGAAGTTCAAGCTAAATTGGCGAGTGTGTTGGGAATGAACCAAGTTGTTAATAAACAACATCGGGCTTGGGCTTTAGGCGATCTGTTTAATAAGCCGGGCTTATACACGATTACGCAGGGGAAAAAGCAATATTACACAACACCTGATTGTGATTATAGAACCTATGGTTTTTGTTTAACGGATCATGATGAGGTTACAAAGCTGAATGCTCTCGAGCTTTCTGATGGCGAAGAATTTGATTTAAATGAGGCGATTTCCAATGAAGCTAATATGGAAATGGAAGAGCAAGTGCCACAAAATGATGAGCAGGAGTTGCAAGTACAGGTGGGATTGTTACAGGCACAATTAGAGCGGCAAGAGGTACAAATCCGATTGTTACAACAGCAATTACTACAATTTAGAAAAAGCGCACTTACAAATTCTGAACAAGAATCACTAGATGATGGCAATGGCCAGTTGAGAGTTCGGATGGGACAACAAAACTCTATTCGAGGCAGAGACATCGCGATGATTTATCAACGATCCTTGACTACACATGAGGAGCAATTAAGCTTATTAACACAAGCTGTAGCAGCACATGAAGAAACTATAAATACTTTTATCTACGCCCCGAGTACTTCTCATTCCACCTATGTTTCAGCTGAGTTTCAACGCTTAAAAAATTTGGCAATCAATTATGTAGAGGGATATATTCGTTTAAATACTAAACGAGAAAAATCTCTAATATACGCTGTCGGCAGTCTTCTTTTCTTTTGTGAGCCACTGCGCCAAGAGAAGCTGAAATTGGCAAGACAATTATCCATAGACATCAACCGTTATTCTTGTACGACGATAGAGGATTTAAAAAATCTTTTGGAATTATCCTTGAATGCCAGCAAGAATTTATGTGAGCGATTTGAATCTGACGAGGCTGAGTTTGAGGAATCACTGAATTATGTGTTGAGCCAATGCCCAGAAACCCCTGCGTCAGAAGATGAAATGGGCATAGATTATGAAATGTAAGCGTCCATAATCCTATGACTGCACGTCTTGTTTTGCATTTTAATCGGCTCGCTTATCATGGGGCAGAGTCTTACCCAGAGATACTTATTTAAGAATTTGGTGATCCGTGGATTAGTTGATTATATCAATCAACCAAAATGAGGTAAAATTACGCTCACATATAATTAATAGCTCTGATTTATGTTGCATCAACTATTTTCTAAACAACCAAAAATTCATCCTGCAATCGAATACTTTAGGCAGCTACACTGGCACTCCTTTACACCTCAATTAGACAGGTTATTATCAGACTTTGTTGAGCCTAAACTAGTTAATAATGAAAATTTTGTGGAAGGCGTAAAGCGATTTATTGAATTAGCAAACTGTAATCCTCTTGGGAAAGGGAGAGAATCATTATATGGAACTATTTATTCAGGTCTGCATTATAATAATGATTTAGCAAAATTATGGAGTACCGAGCATCCTCACCAATCTATTACGGCTGCAGAAATAACAACGCTTGCCCCATCGGAATGGGATTCTATTTTACAGGATAGTTTTATCACCCTTATTTATAAGGGACAGCAACCCGCCCAAGCATTAGATGATTTAGTAAAAGGACCCACAGTTATAGATTGTGGCATGTTTACTCAATTAAGTTTGTGGTTCGGTATTCGATACATGCTCGGTAATGAGCTGTTTAATCAATGTTTTGGACGTACACCATTTTTTATAACTCAGTGTGTCTACAATAGTATTGAGGAAAGTAACAAACCTTTCTCGGGAAATCCGCTCTACTCATTTTTATCAAAAAAATGGATGGTAACAAGTCCCTCTGTCACAGTGAAGCATCTTGCGAATAGTCCTTTATACCCATTAAAACATCCTGGAGGCAATTATGGGGGCGAGAATTGCATTGTAATTGACAATCAATATTATATTTTTGACCCGCACTTAGAAAGCACTCAGGGAATCACCGAAGCCAGTGTATTGAAATTACTACGTGAGGTATTTAATGAGGGCAGGAAATCCTATGATATTGAGCGTTTAGCTTTGTATGCGAAAACCCCAGAAGAATTTCATCCTAAATTATTCCAAACTTATGGCCAATTAATTGAAGCAGCTGAAAAATTACATGATAAAACGCTCACGGAATACGAGTTTTCCCAGGTGGAACAAAGCCCCGCATCGGAACTTACCTTCGATGTACATAAATTTTCAATTTGGCTGCAACGCATGGAAAATACGATACAACCTGACTCCATTGATTACATACCTCAACCTATTGATTATTCCATTATACCTATTGAATTACTTGATGTGATTCCATTTGAAAATAGAGTATCTATGGACTTTTCAAGATTTAAAGAGGATTGTGTACAACAGAAAGAATTAATGATAATGAGCAAGCAATTTTGCCAAAGCGTCCTGGTTGGAGAATCTAAGCTGCTTATATTAACGGGAAAAGCTGGCGTTGGTAAAACGGCATCAGCGGTATGTGCGGCCAAAGAATTAACAGCCCGAGGAAAGAGCGTAGTTTGGATTTCAGAGGTAATGGTCAATGGATGGGCAGACCAAGCTAAAAGCATTGCTGATCTTGATGATTGTGAAAGGGAAATAGATATCTTATTAGCTAAAGATCCTGATGCAGTATTTCTGGATGACGATAATTTAGCTGGTTTCAGCGGTAATTTATTATTGGAAAAAATATATTCTTGGTATGTGAATAATCCAGGAAAAGGATTGTTTATTACCTCTAATGAACCTATTGGATTTCAGAATTGCTATGGGTATAAGTTGGATAGGAAATATTATTATCCTCCATTTAATGACTACAATTCTTCTCAATATATAAATTGGCAATGCAAAACGGATTTAGCTGGTGCAAGTCTTCGCTTCAAGCGGGATGGGCAATCTATCGGAGCAATCGTAAGTGATTTGTCCTGGAAAGCCAATGAGAATCGCTTAGGGCTGTTGGAGCTAATTCCGGCTTTTGACGAAGCTGAGGAATTAGCTCCTATTCGTCAATCATTGCGTAAAACAGGATCAGTGGATTGCCCTACTTATGATAAATTACGTCCTGTACAACAGCAATGGCTCCGTGTTGATGAGGCGGGTGGGGAATATGAATTTGTTAACGGATGTTCGCATTATGTGGAACCTTACCTAACTGCAAATCCACAAAAGTTTAAAAAAACCCCATATAAAACAATAGCTCTTGAAATGAGAGAATATCACACTTATTTCTCTGGAAAAAAAATTGATGACACTTCCATGGCGCAATTAATTCGGGTGCTCAATTATGCTCATGATCAAGGGGGACGACGCGTTATTTTAATTAATCAAACTAGTTACAGTACAGAACAATTACTAATTCAAATTAAAGCTCAACTTTCAGAGTTTGAACGAGAAAGATCCTGGGCTCGCTTAATATTGTTACTGTGTGAAACAGAAGATTCTATTTTCAAATATGATGAGTTTAATGGACTTACTGGCAATCCGATTATAAAAAGATATCTGCCCAAAGAAAGCAGCGGTGATTTTATACCTTTAGTTGACGATCATTTTTTTACAGGTATTGGGAGTATTCTTCTAAAGGATTTCGGTCATCGAGCCATTCTTTCCAAAATATTTGTAATATCTTTCATTGCAGAAAAATTATCGATAAAACTATATCCTATAGTTGGATCGGAAGTTGAAATAAACGTGAAAAAATCTCCTGCTACTCCAGGAATATTTTTTACCAAGCGTCGACTTAAACAAGAATACAAGCTTTTAATGGAACCCTCCGAGGATAATTTAGAATCACAGGAGGAGATATCCAGGAATAAGCTTTGAATGGTGATAAAAACCATTATCTGTAGTCAGATGTAAATACCAAATGGTTAAAGGCGGTTTTATTTTATTCAAACTGACCGTATAATTGCAAATTGGGAACCAAAATTGGCAATGGCATTAAAACCGTAGCATTTTTTATTGAAAAGGACCTATAACTATCGCATGGAGTTTTCCTTAATCCTCAATAAAAATTAAAAATATGTGGTGATTATCTGCTATTTTTGAATGTCGTGCGAGTGGAACGAGCATTAGCTTAAAGCTAAACCTAATTAAACAAATTATGATTGATAGTAAAACACAGGGACTAAAATTTACGGAAAAAAATAATAATTCTTAGAAGACATCACAGTAAGTATCCGCTATTCTGCTAACTGTATTTCATCTCAGTAAAAGGAATTTAATATGAGTAAAGTATTAGTATTATATTATTCAAGCTACGGACATGTTGAAACAATGGCCTATGCGGTGGCAGAGGGGGCAAAAGAAGTTGCCGGTGTTGACGTGATGGTTAAACGTGTACCTGAAACAATGCCAGACGATATCGCCAAAAAAGCAGGAGTAAAACTTGATCAGAAAGCTCCGATCGCAAGCCCATTAGAGTTAGCCGATTATGACGCCATTATTTTTGGTACACCTACTCGCTTCGGTAATATGGCTGCACAAATGCGTAACTTTCTTGATCAAACGGGCAGTTTATGGGTGCAAGGAAAATTAATTGGAAAAATAGGAAGCGTTTTTGTGTCTACCGGTACCGGGGGTGGAAATGAAACAACCATTACCTCTTTTTGGCATACGCTTGCCCATCATGGAATGCTTATCACCGGGGTCCCTTATAGTGAGTCTAGTTTGTTTGAGCTGAGTGAAATGCGTGGAAGCTCACCTTATGGGGCGGGTACTATTGCTGGCGCAGATGGTAGTCGCGCACCCTTAGAAATCGAAAAGAAAATAGCCAGAGCCCAAGGACGCCATGTTGCTGAACTTAGCAAAAAGCTAGCTTAGAAGTATTTAAACAGGTACAAGTTTTGCTTAATCTCAAAGGTTATAAAGAGTTTAATGCACAGGCTAGGGCTTCAGGATGGAATAGTTGGTTAACGCTTTCTATTTCTCCTTTTAATACTATAGGTTAATACTTTTAGGAGGAGTTCTGTAATGGAAAATAATAGTTCGCTACATCCTTGGACCGCTCGATTTGTCGTGGGAATAATCATACTTTTGCTAACGTTTGTTGGATTGATTTTGACCAACATGAAGGCTTCGGGCGCGTGGCAATTTTGGCAAATCACAACGGTTATCATTGCGTTACTCGCATTGGGTTTGAGTTTTTATCTTAAGCATACGAAGGCTATCTCAACGCCCGCCCTTATTTGGCATGAAATTTTGCATTGGTTAGGACTACTTGGTTCAGTTTATATCATGTCAATTTACGTCGATATAGGCATTATAAGTCCGTTTCTTGGAACATTAGGAGTAGTCACCCTAATTGCCCAAGCGGTTTTTTTAGCGGGTATTTATATTGAGTCAACTTTTCTTTTTATAGGAATTGTGCTTGGTTTATTCGCAATAAGTGTTGCGTGGATGGAAACACATATTTTTCTTTTAATTGTACCTATTTTAATTATTGCAATTGTAGCCTTAGGTCTTTTCGTACGACGCAAGCATTTAGCTTCGGCATCTACTCCGAACAACGAATGAGGTACAGAAAGGCTGTCGGCATGCTTAAACAGGGTTCTTATCTTATTGTAGGCTGGGCTTTGCAGCCCAGCCCTACTAAAATGCGGTATATACGCTTAGGCTAAAACACCAAGCTCAAACCAAGATATAGATTCTTGCCCCTCATCATAAATATTCGTAAACCAGGAGGGCATTTGTGTCGTAGATGCAGAACTTGAACTCTGGTCTCCCTGTCGTGGCAAATAGTTATAAAATAATTTTTCTAAAGCCTGATTATCGTCAATGAGTAGGGTAACTTGATTCACTAAATAATAGGTTTCTCGAGGTTTAATTTTGCTTCCTCGCCCATGTTGATCAAGCCACCGTAAAGATGCTAAACCAATAAACATAGACCAAGCGCAGAATAAACGGTATGGACGTCCGGCAATGATCGGGATGCTTTTTATATAAGCTAAAGAATGATAGGCATTAAGGACTAAACTCTCATGCAAATTTGTTCCTGGCGAAACAAAATAACGACCGTTAGCTTCATCATCCATCTTATCTTTTAAGATATTAACTTTTTGTAAAAAAAAGCCAAAATGTAAAGATTGATTTAATAGCTTGGTTGTCCATTTAAAATCAGCGATTACGTAAGTAAAAATTTGCGATAGTAATTTGCCAACTATTCCCGCAACAAAAAAGCAATATTGATTGGTGGTCACTAGAGACGGAAATATAATTTTGTCTTCAACCGTATAATGATGAAGAAAATGTTGCATTCCATCCATCATTTGCCCAATCGTCTTTATCATTGCATTTTTTATAGGAGCAGGTAATTCATTTTTATCTTCTAATAAGAGCGGCAGATCGCAAAGTAACCGTTTCTCTTCCGATGGTAATTGCGCTGGAAAATTATCAAGCCATTTAATGAATTGCTCATTAGATGGCTGTTCTATTAGAAATGATTTGAATACGGCAAATGAGTTATTTTGTGCCTGCATTTCTTGCCAGTTTGCATCCTCAATACTATCGACAATACGCAAAAACAAATAACTTAATGCAACCCATTCTTTTGCTGGAGAAGTTAATTGGCTAATACAGAAACTAAAACTTCTACTTACTCGTTCTAAGTGCTGATAATAAAAAGAAAACGGCTGCATAAAGGTTAACCAACTTGACCTTCACTTTGCGGTAGACTCTTTCTTATCTTACGATAACTGTCCTCGATGCTTTTTGCCAATTCATCATAGGAAATATAGTTTTTCCATACATGCATGAGCGAAAATAAATACAGGAAGCCAAACTCCAAATCATTTTCTAGGAGTGTATTACTGTACTTGATAAATTTCTCTAGGTTCGAAAAGGGTCGTGATACTGGTTTGGGTGTGGCTTGCTCCATATCTGCAAACATTTGATCAAAAGCATCTTGCATGTAATGTGGTAGGGGAATGTTGCCATCAAAAACACGGTGGTCCACACTTAAGCCTACAGGCAATATATCTTGTGCTTCAAATTGCTTCGTTGTTTTATTCCAAACCTGTTTCTTTTCAATTTCGGTTAAGGTTAATTTAAAGGTCTCACTGGGAAATAAGGGGGAAATGGCTGCCTGATAGCCCCAATGGCCAATGTTACTTAATGATATAGCCGGTCTTGCAAATAAGAAATCACGATAGACTCGCTCATGTCGAGGAGTAAGAAGACGGTTAACTACCTCATTTAAATAGGGGTGTTCTTTTTGTAAGGCTTGAGTTTTTTTATAACAATAAGCCATGATGCTCATATCATGATGAATATGCTGTGCTAATTCAGCCATGGTCATTTCATGGCAATTTTTAAACTCAATCGCACCTAACTGGTCACTGCCTGGAATCTTTACTGCAAGCGCCACATGGCTGTCGTGTGAGTTATAGAGTTTATGATTGAAAATGTAATTTCTCGCCTGAGGGTTATCAAAACAGGCTTTACTTAGAGCCTGCAACATCAGGCACGTAATGGTTTCAGGTTTAAATTTTTTCTCAAAAAAACAAACAGGGCTAACATTAATGCTAAAAATGGCAGACTCAGTAGGTAACTCAGGATCATTCCATAACGCAGACAATAACTTGCGAACATTGGTCAGTTCAACAGGAGTATCTTTTTCATAATCATGAGAAAGGTTTTTCAGCAATAAGGGCATGCTCTCCATAAATAACTGCCAATGGGCAGAGGGGGTGATGCCTATTTGTTTCAGCATGGAATGTTGTTTCTGATTAATATTGTTCATCAGCTTTAATGAACCTTCCTTGCCTAAAAGGATGCCAAGGGTCGTAACGTATTGTTCATGAGCAAATACGGTATTAATTAATTCATCTTCAAAAATGGCTAATTTTTTCTTTAAATATTCTTTATTGGGCAATCCAATCTGGCGGTATAAATCATATTCATCCATATGCCGACTCTCATCAGCAAGGACAGCTTCAAAAACACTAACAGCAATGTTTTTTTCTGTCATGGCCGTACATAATTCCTCTACCCAACCTTCACCAACTAGATTTACTAAAGTTAACGAGGTGGCTAAATCATCTTCGCTCTCAAGAGAGGAGATAAAATGATTAATGCTTTTTTGATGTCCTAGGGGTAATGCATAAGGCGCAGATAACTGAAATGCAAGTTTGGTAAACAGCGTTGCATGGAAAATCTCGTCCGTAATTTGTTGGCGCATTTGTTGATACAAATCAGTACCCTGAAGTTTCTCAAGCGATTTTATTAGACCTCTTAAACCAATCGTTTCTAATTGGGCAAATAATGAAAATAAATGAATGTAGATAAGCTTATCATGCTCAAGTTGAAAGGGTATTTCATTATAAAATATCTTATCAATGCGATTCTGGATGGTTTCCTTTTCCTCAGCAGTGAGTACTGACCATGCTTTGTTTAAGGCTCTCTCTGCACTCCAAGTTGGTTTTATCAAATCATTTAATTGAGTCATAAAATTAATACCAGTCCATTAGTTAGGTAATACGCGCCTACACTCTACCATAGTTGGCGAATTGTAAAAATATATCAAGAGGATAAAAGATATCGAATCAATAGAGAAGAGGTGGTTTGGTTACTAGTCTCATCATCGCCAATGTAATTGCATTTCCATGCTTTATTACTTTAAGATGAGTTTCTACTGATTCCTGTAATTTGGAACATGCAATCAGGTCTAAGCTTGGTTGCTGCTTTGTATATTCCCAAAACAAAGAGTTATTATGACAACACTTGAATGGTTAATGAAACTCATTGCATTTGATACAACTTCCCGTAATTCCAATATGCCGCTAATTGATTATGTAGCCAATGCCTTTGATGATATGAATCTTAAGCCAATTTTGATTCACGATGCAAAGGAGCCTAAAGCAAATTTATTGGCTACATTGCCGGGAAAAAATGGTTGTCGTGAGGGGGGAATTATCCTCTCGGGCCATACGGATGTGGTTCCTGTCGATGGGCAGGAGTGGGCTACTGATCCTTTCAATGCTACCGTAATTGACGATAAAGTATATGGACGTGGCACGTGTGATATGAAAGGCTTTATCGCAGTAGTTATGTCACTTATCCCTGAATTACAAGCCCTAAACTTTACATTTCCTATTCATCTTGCGTTTTCTTACGATGAGGAAATAGGTTGTCTGGGGGCGCCGCATTTAATTGACAAAATGGTCGCTCTTAATTACCAACCCAAAGCCTGTATTGTCGGGGAACCAACGCTCATGTTGCCAGTTATCGGTCATAAGGGAATACGCGTTTATCGTTGCCAAGTTCATGGCGTTGCCGCTCACTCGTCACTGACTGCTCACGGATGTAATGCGATTGAGCATGCGACGAGTTTTATTAGCTATCTTCGTTCCATGGCCCAGCACTTTAAAACCGAAGGAACTCAGGATCATGCCTATGATGTGCCTTATACCACCTTGACGACTAATTTGGTCAAAGGTGGGAATGCTTATAATACTATTCCTAGTTTATGTGAGTTTATTTTTGAGTTTAGGAATTTGGTACAAGATAATCCTGATGCACTTCATAATACTATTTTGGCATACATCGCAGAGCAGTTAGAACCGGCTATGCATGAAGAGCACTCAGCGGCTGAGGTTGTGCTTGATACCATTGCTAATGCTCCAGGCTTAAATACTCCGCCTACAGAACCCCTTGTGCGTGCGGCTCAAGCAGTAAGTAATAGCTCAGAATTATTAAAGGTTGCTTATGCGACTGAGGCTGGATTATTTCAACAAGCTCATATACCTACTATTGTTTGTGGCCCTGGGAGTATCGAACAAGCACATCGCGCAGATGAGTTTGTTGCATTAGAACAGCTGCAGCGTTGTCAGCGATTTATTTTAGATATGCTTCACTCGTCTTTTTTAGGAAATTGAGGCTTACGTTGTTTCTGCTACAGTAGTACGAGCACAAATTTTGATTCATTTCTAATTAATTATATAGGCTGGGCTGCGAAGCCCAGCCTATCAGGGTGCTAACGATGCTTCTTCTTTTACCTCGGTTTATTTACGTTTTGGCAATGCCACATACAATGAGCCTGTGTGATTCAACTCATTTGCTTCCACACCAGCTCGGTCACCTTCACCTTTATAGACGTCAACATGAGCCCCCATAATGGCGCCACCGGCGTCTTGGGCTACACACCAGGACGTGGATTTTTTGCAGTTATAAATAAAATTCATGCCAATAGGAATGACTTTATGATCTGTGGCACATGAAGCATGAGCGGTTAGCGAAATATTTTCCGATCCATAAGGTCCCCCATCTTCTTTAGCAAAAAATACATAGCTTTGATCTCGATTTCGCAGGTTATCTGCTTTAGCGCGATTAAGAGGATTATCCAGATACTGGCGAATTTGTTTTTCTGATGCAGCACTTTGTCTAATTTCTTTAGACACATTACAACGTAATTTGGCCTCATCATGACATTTAGGATCTTTAGCACAACGCTCTATGTTATCCAGGTTACCACCACAGGTTGGGTCTTGGGCGCATTGAACTATACGGCCTAACATCGTGCGCGGTCTGCCATTGGAGCCATCGTAATTGATATGGAATAACTTACCATCAAGTATTAATGAACCAGAACCTTCAAGCATTAAAAAAGCTGGATCGTTTGGATCTTTTACATAGCCAATGATGTGTTTGGGGTTTAAAGCGCCATGCTCAATTTCTTCGCGGTCGGGTATAACCGAGTAGGTGCCATTGGCATTTTTCATACAAAATCCACGCGGTGTTTTTGTCAGTGGATCGACGCCACAAAGAGGCCCTTTTAATTTAAGTCTTCTACTTTCGGCAGCTGCATTGACAATGCCTGGATTACCATAGAGCGGATATAAAAATGCACCGCCACGTTTGCTGCGTGCTTCAACCGCGGCTGGCGCGTAATAAGCGGTAAATTGAAACTCACCTTTTTTAAATCCAGCATGATTTTCTGGCCAGCCATCGCTTTTATACCAGTCAAATTCAGTTTTGAGGTTAGCTAAATATTTTTGAAAATCGCCACGGGCAGCTTTGGCAAAAGCAAGGAGCTTTTTATTAGTATTGATGCACCATTCCTGGCGAGTAAATCGGTGGCCTGCAATAGTCACCGTCTGATATTCGCCACGGTTTTTAGTACAGTTAGCAATTTGATGATTTAACGCATCAATAATTTCATTCATATTGCCCACAGGATTATCTAATGGAAGTTCCGAGGCGGAAATTTTATGAAACTTAAAGCGCAACACCCCTGGTTCCTTGGCGGCCATTTTCTGGCGAGTGGTAAAGTCTGCGAACCGTCTAACATCCAAACAACGCTGGATTGGATCTGCAGGCAAGGCTGCTTGAGTAATGATGCTAAACGTCATTAATAAAATTATGAGAGCTGATTGAAACATGTGTATCCTTTAGCCTCGCTAGGGTTGAGTTAGTAACAAGATTATATAGGCTATTGTTCAGTCATCAAAGGCATGCGTCAAGGTTTAATTGATAGAGTAAACTTAATGGATAAATAGATCATCAAGAACGATGGTTATTAAATTGCAGCAATAAATGAAAAATAAAAAAAACCAAAGCTTATTATTTAGGAATAGAACAGCAAGATAGCCCTAGTCGTTTACCTCAGCAATGAGGAAATATAGATTGGTAGCGTGTGTGGAGAGCGGATACTAATAGGCTACATGCTTAGGCCATTCCTCATCGCCAAACAACGGCCCAAAAACAGGAGTATTTCCTGTTTCCTTACTCCAAAAAATAGTTCCAATATCAAAATGCCACCATTCATGTTGATATGAAGTAAATCCCGCATCCTCCATTAAACCTCTCAAGAGATTTCGCTGTTTTTTGATCTTTATTTCTTCAGTAGATAAATTTATTTTCTGGTTAAAATAATCTCGATTAGCTTTTTCACTACAGTCGTCAAACGGTGTTCCCATATCTAATTCCACACCGTTAGATACCTGATATAATGTCAGGTCTATTGCACCACCACTTAAATGAGGAGGGCAGTAGGAATCGCCAAGTTGTGATGGAGGCGACATATATTTTTGGGTTTCGCTATAGTTTTCTTCATTAGTCAATGCAGGATTTTTTTTCCTCACTTCATCTCTCATCCAATCAAATAAGGTACGTTGAACTTCTCTTGGTCGATACACATCCCAGATAAGCAGACCATATTCAGCAGGAAGCTGCTCCAGCACATTCATTATCCGTTGCACCACAGCCCCACGTCCATAAATATAAGGGACCCTACTAAATCCTAATTCATAATATTTGGGACAAACTTTGATTCTTGGATGTATTTGATTATTTAGTTCGATAGGAACATAGTCAGTGTCTGAAAAATTTTCGGTCATTCTCTTTAATCCATTGATTTATTCAGGCCTTTCTAACTAGAAAGCTGCTTCAACCTTGGTATATGCGTGATACCCTAATCTTGCAATAAGATTAAGTTTATTATTATCAATTCGTTTTTTAAACCATTAGGCAGAATATCTTTTAAGCTCTCTACTGGTGGAGCAAAAAATAGGCACCGAACTTCGTGTAAATTTGTTACTAAGTAACACAGGAAGAGGTTGGATGATAAATAATTTATATCGAGCGTTTGAAACGCGCTGTTTTTTATTTGCAATTAATTGAGATTATGGCGGAATAAATTGTTCTAGAAGAAGTTAGCTCAACGTTATAAGATTAGTGCATATAAAAATAGCGGGATTTAAATAAAATGATTTCCATGTTTGCAATTCCTAATTGTGATACGGTAAAAAAAGCACGTAGCTTTCTCGAGAAAAATAAAGTTGCTTATGAGTTTATCGATTTCAAAAAAACACCGCCTACGCCAGCGCAAATAAAACAATGGAGCACTTTTGCCGGGGAGCTTCCTGTCAATAAACGAGGGACCACATACCGGAAATATAAAGACGATTACGAGGCTCTGAACTTAGAGGGAAAAATCGCGTTTATCATCGCTAATGTCTCATTGATCAAACGACCCGTTTTGGAAAAAAATGGCGAAATAATTGCCTTGGGTTTTGATGAAGAGCACTATAAAGAATTAATTAAATAAGCATTAATTTCAAGCCTATGTAATTAAGGCAATGAGCGAAATATCAGCCAGAAACCGCCAATGAGGGTTATCCCTCCTGTAATATAAATGAGGGCATTGATGAAGTTAGACGGGTTATCTAGTTTGCATTGTCCTAGGCTAATGATTCGCAGCGTACCTTTTCCTATTGAGTATATTATTGGGTCAATAATCTGCTCAAATAAAAAATAATTAGCAATCCATCCACAAACTTTAATGGCTGCTCGTAACAAACCGGAAATAAATTCATCTAACATGATGTGCGAAAAATAGTGATTCTTTTTTTATTTTAACATGGATGTAATATTTTTGTGCTCATTCATGCAAATGAATATTGTTATCAATCGCTTACATATTATTGTAAAATGGTAAATCAAATTACAAGCTGTTATGTAGCCTGGTTGTTATAACCAGGTTTTCGATTAACGAAGAATCCTGGTTATAACAACCAGGCTACAACAAGGACGAACAACATGCTGCATTTGTGTAAAAAGGCATTACTCTATGTATCGCTTATTTCTGCTGTAACTTATGCCTCTGCCACATCATTTTCTGGCTTAGTCGGTGTGGATTACCAACCAAATCATTATCCCAATGGAAACCTCCTTAATTACCATGATGTATTTTATGTTGGTACTAATACGGCGGGTAAAGCAATTACCAACGTCTATGCGGAACTGTCCCAATTAAAAGCGGCAGGGTTTACCACCGTTCGCTCCTATCAAACAACAGATTACTCTTGGGTAGATATTATCAACCAGGCCAACGCCTTAGGTATGAAGGTTATCTATGAAGCGGTGATTCCACAACAGCCTGCGGATTCAGCATACACTGGTGGATGTCCTACTGCTCCTGCTGCGCAAAACTATATTCCTTGTGCCCAAACCGTTCTTAATTCGGTAATTAATACCGTTGGAGCTCAAGTATTCCAAAATACCGTGATTCTGGTATTTGCTGGACATGAAAACTATTGTGAGGCAGGGAATATAACCGCACCTTGCAATAATCCTACTACCTCAAATGTGAGCTACCTTACTTCAGCTATAAGTGCGTTGCAAAGTACGCTTACCGCCGCGGGGCTCACTACTCCTGTAGGCTCTGCTTTGGTAAGTGGCAATTTGACTACCCCCAGCTCTGCGATTTCGCAAGACATGGTCACTTTAGTTAATAGCTATTCCGCCGCAGCTCCTTTGTCTTTTGATCCCTATCCTTTTCAATGGGGCGTAACGCCTGCCTCTGCGGTCTGGATCCAACCCTTAACGACAACCCAGTTAAATAATTCATTAGCTTGGGATTACCTACGTGTTGTTGGTTCAACAAATCCGCCGGCAAACCCAACCGCCCCTACACAGCCTTTTTATACTCCTTTGGGACGTACACTTCTATCTGCTGAGACCGGGTGGGCAACGCAGGGAAGCACGTCCATTTATGCATGCAATAGCCCTGGTCCTTGTGCTCCATCTGTTGCTAATGCAGTTACTTATTATCAAGCTCTTTATCAACAGGCGAGTACTAATTTTGTCGCCAATTCAGGATATCCAATTGGAGTTTTGGCATTTGAAGCCTATGATGAGCCGGTTAAAGGAGTAAGTTCTGCGGAAGGAAATTATGGTCTTTTTGATACTAACTGTAATCAAAAGGCAGCAGGCTTAGTTCCAAATAATGTGATGGTTGCTGATACCGGCTGCAAAGGCTTTTCTGGCGGAGCGTTGCTTACAATAGTTGGTTTTGGCAATCCTTATACCCTGATTATCACGCAAAAAAATCCAGTTACTGGTAAAAATGCCAACATGGTTATGACCAGTACTGGCAATCAAGGTCCTTTGGCTGATGCCCCATGGCCTGAGTATTTAGTATTTCCTGGTGCAAAAATCACCATTAGAGGTAATCCCTCGTGTACCAGTACGGTGCAATCGATTAATGCAGCACAGCAAATTACTTTTTCTGGCAAATGTAATTGCCCGAATAATAATGGCAATAATTGTTATTTCTAAATTTATATAAATGAAATCACCGCAGATTGTGGTGGTTTTTCTGGAGATTAATGTGAAGCAACTCAAGTTATTTGTATTTGTTTGGGGACTCATGAGTTCATTAGCGTTTGCGGGTACTTTAGGCGAGATTTCTTCGGTAGCCGATAATCAAACGGGGCTGTTTATGGGGCTCGGTGGCAGCTATAATTCTGTTCGTCTGAATTCAAATCTATTAGGTACGCTTAATGTAACCGGTGGTTTGCCACCCCTGGGAATTTTTGCGGGCCGTAGGGCGTCGTTCCATAATCGCGCGCAAGATTTTTCTCTTGAAGCCCAAGCAGGTTATTTTAAACATTTCCCCGCTAGTGAATGGTTGTGGGGGCTTGAATTTTTATACCAATACACTAATTTAAAAATTAGAGCGCCGGGATTTGTGCGTGCAATTGATGTAACCGATCCTGCGGTAAGTACGACGGACACCCTTAGCTTTGGTGCTATAGACGCTAAAGTGAATGATACCTTAATGTTGCCTGCCTTTCTTGGTCGCTCCTATAAAAACAGTTTTATTTATGTTGGTGTTGGGCCTGCATTATTTAATACCCAACAAAAAATCGCCGCAATTAACGATGCTGAGTCCGCCTATTATATTGGCACTATGGATGGCATTTCTAAAAGTAAATGGATATGGGGAGGGGCGGTCCAGGCGGGTATGGCCTATTATGTTAATGCTGTTTGGTTCTTTAAATTAAATTATACCTGTGCGTTCACCGGTAATTATGCACTAAATAAAACCGCTTCCTTTGTGCCAGAAATGAACCAAGGATTTAATTCGGGTACATTGAGTTTTCATAGCCGCCAAAGCCTTGTTAGCCAAGCGGTGGCTTTGTCGATCAATAAAGTATTTGCATTATAAGTGGAAACTACTTGGATGCCGGATTATGGCTGAGGCTATAATCCGGTATAGAGGTTGTTTTTATACTGAGAGTGTGGTTTGCTCGATTACCGGATTATTAGTAGGCGTATGTATCGGAGCATCTGGAGCAAAGAAAGTTGACGTGCTTGCTTTGGAAGAGGACGCGGTGTTGTTTTCCTCGCGCAGAGCTTTTAATTGCTTATGCAGTGCTTTAAATTGGGCGCTCAGCTGCTTCTCTTCTTCTAAGAATTCAGACTCTTGTTTCGTGGGTAACATGGATTTATTCATTGTTTTAATACAATCCGTATTACGTACTAAACCATCGAAATCTAACCCATAGCCGATAATAAACGCATCTTTAGAAACCGTAAATCCAACGAAGTCAGGATCTATGTCTCGTTTTTGTTTCTTATCAACAAGAACCATGAGTTGCACTTGTTTCGCATATTCAATATTTTCAAAATGTTTCTTTATTGCATCAGCTGTTTTACCCGTATCGCAAACATCATCAACCACAATGATTAAGCGGTTAGTTAAAATACCCTTAGGCTCTGTAAAACGTAATGCCCCAGACTCCATTCCCTCATAGCTGGTAGTTTGCATGGTTGAGTATTGGAAACGGTAATGACGTTTGGTCAATTCGTTATATAAGGCGGCAAAAAACGGGTGCGCTCCATCCATTAAGCCTACTAAGATGGGGAATGCATCAGGATGTTTTTCTATTAATTGATCTGCCAGTTGTTCAACTGCTTTTGAAATATTTTCTTTAGAAAGGGGAACGCCGTTAACATCTTCGCATACTTCCGAATTGTCCCAAAATCGAGGTTCTAGCGTCTTTTTAAACTCGTTGATTGCATCTAATTTTTTTTGAATTTCATCTAGCTGCGTAAGAATTACTTGTTCTTTCATAACAACATCCTATTAATTAAAAAGTACATCTTAAAACTATTGGCAAGAATAGCAGGGCTAAGAAAATGAATTGCCAAAATACCCTGTAATCAAGTAACTTAAAGCCTAAATGGTTCTTAATACATGTATAAAACATTAGCCAAAAAGGCGCGTTATTCTCCGCAATTTGCAATAAAAATACAAGAGTATATTGCAGCTGTTAAAAGCGCAGAAATAGAAACAGGCTCTTGTGTAAAATCCTTAAATATGCATGAATAGAGAGTAAAAATAATTAAATAATGGCCAATGGACTAACTAATGTATGAAAATCAAATTATTTGAGATTTTAAAGCTAAAGAATAGCTTATATGGACTTTGTGCGCTGTTATTTTCAGCAAATTGCTGGGCGGTAAATGCAGAAGCGGCGCTGGCTAAAAAAATTAGGGAAATTGAGAAGAAATCTCATATAGTAATGGGGATTACGGCCATTCATATCGAAAAAAATCGAATGATTACGCATAATAGTAATCAACGTTTTTTTATGGCAAGTACGATTAAATTACCCATCGCTGTAGCTTTTTTGCATCTCGTGGATGAAAAAAAGGAATCATTAAGTCGTATTATTAAGCTGAGCTCAAAAAACTCGGTTCCAGGCTCAGGATATTTACATCATATGTTTGAAAAGAAACAAATTAATATCTCGTTACAACAAATACTTAAATACACGCTAATCAACAGCGATAACAGTGCAAGTGATTCACTTTTAAAAGCAGCTAAGGGGCCTGAGGCCGTAAAAAAACGGATGGCGGCCCTGGGCTTTAAAGACATCCATGTTAATCGTTCCATCCTGGAAATGTTCGTAGATACCAATCATGTCGACCATGCTTTATTAAAAAAACGTCCACCTGTGTTAACTTGGGAACGAGCATTTGATCGTGTTTCCCTTAAAGACAAACAGAAGGCTTGGCAGCGTTTTCAAAACGACCCTCGTGATACCACAACTCCAAATGATATGGCTAAGCTCTTGGTCAAAGTTTATAAAAACCAAGCATTATCAGAGACCAGTACTCAATTGCTTATGAAAATTATGGAACAATGTCGAACCGGGAGGAGTCGTATAAAAGGCTTGCTACCCCCGGGGGTTAAAGTGGCACATAAAACAGGCACATGGTCTATTTACGAGCCTAAATATTTAAATTATTCAGGGTCTAAGAAACTATTTCGTTTTGTGAGTGATGTGGGGATTATCACATTACCTCACAATAAAGGGCATATCGCAATCGCGGTGTATGTGAAATCTCAATCTGCAAGTGATTACCCTAGAAGTCGTGCAATTGCTTTAGCAAGCAGAGCCATTTATGACCATTTTATGAAATCTTAGCTTGGGTGAAATACCGCTTATCTTACTCTTTTCTATGTCCTGCCGTTTGTCCCTGAAGCAGGACCTTGGTCTGATCTTTGGTTGCCCCCGACAATGTAAAGAGGAAATTTCTCAACGTATTTATTCACATCACTCTATAGTTATGACCCACTCGGATTCGGTTTGTTAGGTCCTGCCCCTAAATCGGCCCACTCATCGTTCTCATATCCATCCAGCCTGGTTGTATTTGTAATGGGTTCGTCCGAAGTGGTTGAGGAGCTAAATAAAGATGAGGACGAAACCTTCGGTTTATTATTGGCCATCTCCGCATAGGTAAAGGCTTCTGCCAATAATTGACTTAATTGTTTAAGTGAATTACTTACAATGGCTTCTCGGTCTTGCGAAAGGTTTTGGGAACACAGCAGTGTTACTACTTCGGTAGGGGTTAGACGTTTGGTATAATCCAGATTTAACAAACCTAATAAGGCCTCTGTAACTTCATCAGAATATCCAAGCTCATCCAGTTTATCACTTAATTCGGCATGAAAGCTTTCATATTCCTGTAATCGTGTTGCATAGGGAATTGAATCCATCAGGGGCAAGAGGAGTAATTTTTTTGTTGCCTCATAAATATCTGGATGAATAAATGGTGCCACAGCAAAACCAAGTTTCCATGAATCGATGAGCTTAATACGATCTTCTTCGGTATAACTAACAGGAATCGGAGTATAGCTAGGATCCTTAGGAGAACGTTTTATAAACTCAGGGGGATTATGCATTATATCGCCATTTGGATAGGCTTGGACTTTACCCTGAGCACCGAAGATTACCGCAGAGCCAAAATCAGCTACAGTCACTTCAAATTGAGAGGTTATGAGTATGTTTTCAGGTTTTAAATCACGGTGATAGATATGGTGTTCATGTAGATCTGCGAAGGTTTTGGCCAGTATTAAGAGGAGATGGGGCACCAGTTCTTTATTTTTGTCCCCAGAATTAAATGCAATTTTTTCAATGAAGTTACTGCCATCTCCTCGGCTAGCCAGAGGAAAAATTTGGTATATAGTTTCTTCATTTTTACTGCTTACAGTGCGAATCATATCAATGGCACTCAACGTTCCTTTAATATGGTGTTGTTGAATAGCGTCATGTATTTCTTGTTCTATCTCCAATTTATCCAAATCTGCCGGGGTTAGTTTTGCTTTTGCTTTCGATGGTTTTATTTTTTTTACTCCCAGGAATAAACCTGTGGTTTCATCTCGAGCCAGGCGTACTGTGCTGAAAGCCCCCTTCCCTAAGACAATTTTATTGATGGCCTCTCCTTCTTTTTTTATGCTTTCTTGCTGAGCAAAATGCTTGTATTCATCCTCCAGTAAGGTCCCCATTAAGGTATAGGAATGACCACGTGCCGAGCGTAAACTACTATGAGCTTTTCCTGATGGCTTTTTATCTGTTCGTTGCCCTAAATTATTATTATTCTCGGTTTTTTCATCAGTCATGCAATTCCCCTAAAGGTAACCACCTTTAATTTAGTGATTCACTTAACTTTAAGTATAGAAGGGGTTTTGGATTGTTCAATTTTAAATCAGTTTGTTTCTGCCATTGTTGTACAAGATATATTAGTAGCTGTGCAAAACAGCAGCAGAGATTGCTGTGCTCAAAAGTCATCCATAATGTTTTGAGCAAATCCATAGTGTGGAAGAGGATAAAATTTGATCTATGCTTATTCAGGAATGAGTAATAATTTTTTGTTAAAAGATTACCTATAAAAGGACTTTATACATGAGCACTCCAGATCAAGAACGACAATCCCCAAAGGGAGACTGCATTGAAACAACATTAACCGCATATGATTTATTAAATAATTCGCTGTTAAACAAAGGTACTGCTTTTACCCAGGAAGAACGAGATTTATTTTCTCTAAATGGCTTGTTGCCTCCCCATATTGGTTCTTTGGGGGCTCAAGAGCATCGCCGTTATGCTGTACTTTCCGAGTTGTCTACCCCATTGGAAAAGTACAGTTTTCTACGTGATCTTCAAGATACAAATGAAACTTTATTCTATTCTTTAATGGCTCATCATATCGAGGAAATGCTTCCTATTGTTTATACCCCGACGGTTGGGGAGGGCTGTCAAAAGTTTAGTGAGGTATACCGTAAACCCCGTGGGCTTTTTATTAGTTACCCCAATAGAGATAAGATTGACCAAATTTTTGAACATCCACGTTATGATTCCATTAAGTGCATTGTAGTTAGTGATGGGGAGCGCATTCTAGGGCTTGGCGATCAAGGAGCCGGCGGGATGGGCATTCCTATTGGCAAGATGGCCTTGTACACCGCTTTAGCTGGCATTCATCCAAAGTATTGTTTACCTATTTTACTTGATGTAGGAACTGATAATGAAGAGCGACTTAATGATCCCTTGTATATCGGTTGGCGAAGCAAGCGGATTCGGGGTGCAGAGTATGACGAATTTGTTGATACCTTTGTTTCTGCAGTAAAACGTCGTTGGCCACATATTTTGCTGCAATGGGAGGATTTTGCGGGTGCAAATGCGGCGAAATTTTTAGCCCACTATCGTAATCAGCTGTGTACTTTCAATGACGACATTCAAGGTACTGCAGCAATGACAACAGGCACATTATTGGCGGCGATTAATGTCACAGGCATACCCCTACATGAGCAACGTGTTGTCTTCTTCGGTTTTGGTGGAACTGGGCAGGGTATTGCGCAATTGATTCGTGCGGCAATGGTTGATGCAGGCTTAACGGAACAAGAGGCAAGTGAGCGTATTTACGCAGTTGATCGTTATGGCCTGTTGGTAGAAGGAGGTAAAGGTCAGAGTCCTTCTCAAGAGTACTTTGTACGTAAACGCTCGGAAATTGCTGGATGGCAGCTCTCTAATCGCGATGAAATCGGATTGCTGGATGTGATTCGCAATGTGAAGCCAACCGCCTTGATTGGCGTTTCTACGCAGTATGGAGCATTTACTGAAGAAATTGTGAGAACCATGGCGCAAAATACGGAGCGTCCAGTTATTTTCCCACTGTCCAATCCTACGTCGCATTGTGAAGCAACTCCAGAGGATTTGTTGCATTGGACGGATGGTCGAGCGTTAATTGGTACCGGAAGTCCTTTTGCACCTGTTACGTTCAAGGGTAAGGAGTATCATATTGACCAGACGAATAATTCCTATGTTTTTCCTGGTTTAGCTTTGGGAATTATATCGTCACAGGCAAAACATGTTTCTGATGGCATGATTAAGGCGGCAGCATTGGCACTTGCAGAGTGTTCTCCAGCAAGGAAGGATAAGACGGCAAATCTCTTGCCTCCCTTATCAGAATTGCGCTCTATTAGCTATGCTGTAGCAAAAGCAGTAGGTATGCAAGCTATTGCCGAGGGGTTAGCCCGTATTAATGATGCTGAATTTGAACAAGAGCTTGCCGCCAGTATCTGGGAGCCTGTTTATCAATCCTATGTATTAAGAAAATAATACGCCCGAATTACCGCCGCTTGGTCGCGGTATCCACAAGTACGAAGTGAGATACAAGATAAAATTTGGATACCGTGGTCAAGCCACGGTAAATCGGTTCTCTATAATCTATGTCATGGGCTTATCAGGTTTTGTTTTCTATGCACTTAATGGTTCAAGGATGGTAACAAAATCATTAAAACATTGCTGAACCTGCTCAAAATAAATAACCCAGGGGCAATGGCCCGCATTGGGGATAAGCTTGTTTATAATGTTGGGGCTTTGAAATCGCTCATCATTAAGAAAAATTTGTGGGGGACAAATATAATCTTGTTCACTAGCAATAGTCATGGTGGGAATACTTTTAGGACTCCACTTGCATGCATAATTCGTATAAAAATGTTCCACTGCATAGTAATAGGCTGCATTATTGAATGCAAAAAGAGGGATCATTTTTTCGCCTTCAGGGAGCTCTTCTGCAGTAAAGCAATAATGTTTGTAGCTATGCCAGAACTCTTTATATGTTTCATTTGATGGAGCTAAATGATACTGGCCCGCTGCAGGCACAAGATCAGGTAGGTTGTGCTTTTCTTGCATTGCACTAATTTGTGGGAAAAATGTATTTTCAGTAGTGGTATTCATGAGCACTAAACCTGATAGTAGTTCTTCTAGCTCAGGCATCATCATGACGAGCATCCCTGAAAAACTATGAGTAACCAGTATGGGATTAGTAAACGAATGAAGAAGGTCTCTAAGTCCCGCCTTCCAACTTTCTAGGTCCAGCTCACCATGGGCAGTATTGGTTCCATCTTGAGGGAAGTCTAGAACAAAAATAGCTCCAGGCAGTTGTAACTTGTTACAAAATTCGGTCAAATATTCTGAGCCTAAGCCAGGACCACCTGGCAAAAAAAGCCAGTTAGGCCCTGAACCTGCGGTAATTTGATTTATTCTATAGCCATAATCAGTGTAGTTCATTGTTACTCTATTTCTTATTTTGCCAAGCGGCGAAAAACTCTTCAGCACGTTGCTTAATTTGGTCATTGTTTAGATCCACAGAATGGGTCGCTATCATCCAACTGTATCCAAAGGGATCTTTAACTTGACCTACGCGATCGCCCCAAAACATATCTGCTATAGGCATAGTTACCTGAGCACCAGCCTCGACTGCTTGTTGAAATGCACTATCTACATCATCCACATAAACATACATACTAATGGGGGAGTGGCCAAGTGTTTCCGCGCTTCTAGCGCACTGTTCATTGCCAGGCATTTCATCGCCCATCATGATCATAGAGTTGCCAATCTTAAGTTGAGCGTGCATCGTACGTTTGCCATCAAGACTGGGCATAAAGCTTATTGTTTCTGCATTAAAGGCCTTTTGATAAAACTCAATGGCTGCTTTGCTGCTTTTAAACATAAAAGAAGGTGTAATGGTGTGAAATCCATTAGGAATAGCTTGAGTCATTGTTTTCTCCAAACCATATTGACGGAAGTTGGGAGATAAGGATCCTCTAAATTTTTTGATAAATCAACCCTCGATTTTCCTTATTCGTTAGAACGTATTTTTTTTAGGGATACGCCCCATAAGGTTTTAGCTGCTATTTTTCAAAAAGTTAGCTTCTATTTTTGTGCTATATTTTTTTATAAGTATAAGGATAGGGGGCGGGAATGTATGAATATCCAGGTGTATGTACTCGATTTCTTCGAGATGATGAGCGTTTTATTTTATCAGATGAGAAGGAAATGCCACTAGTGATTGAAGCGCAGAGCATAAAAAGTGCTGTGTTTTTACATCAATTCTTGGCTGCTAATGCGAATCAATTAGTGACTGACATCGCAAAGTATGGGGCAGTGCTCTTTCGCGGTTTTGATATTAACTCAGAACAACAATTTGAAAAAGCAATGATGAGTATTCCTGATTTTCATGGGATAAGCGAAGCCTTTATGTCAGAAAATGGTCGCACGCATGTGGGCGAACTCAAATATGTTTTGCATACGAATTCAGTTTATAAAACTGGAGGAACCTTATATCTTGGTGGTTTCCACACAGAAAATTATTACTCTGCAGATGTTCCTAGCTATATTGGTTTTTTTTGCATGGAGCCTTCTGCTTTAGGTGGGGAAACCGGTATCATCAATACAGAAAAAATTTACCGTCAGTTGTCTGATGAATTAAAAAATAAATTGGAAGATCATGCCTATTTTGTTTCTAAATGGTTAGTCTCGGAGGTTGCCGAACGCTATCATATTACGACAGACAAAGTAGAGGAAATTTGTGCTTATTTCGAACTTCCTGTGGTTGGTGAAGGAGAAGAGCGTTTTGTCTTAATGTATAAACCCAGTGTGTTTGAACATCCACTCACCAAAGAAAAAGCCATGCAAATTAATCTGTTTGAACTGCCAACCCTTAACGATGAATTGCGAAAGTGTTTTATGAGTGATTATCAAGGCAAAGCCTGGCTTTGGCACCGATTTTTTTGGAAATTACCTCGTCCTGTTTTTAATGCAATAGAATCTGTTGCTATGGGGGCAATTGCATTAGCCAAGTCGCCTAGGAATTCCTATCAGATTGTGAAAAATAAAGCGGTGGAGTTTATGGCCAAAAGAAAAACCAACTTACCCCCTTTTGATGAAATAAAGGTAGGGAGTTGTTTTAATACGCAGGAAGTTAAAGAGCTCGCCGAATCGATGAGAACTAATTATTCTTCATGTTTATGGAACAAAGGCGATATTATGTTGATCGATAACCGCAAAGTGATGCATGCAGGGATGCCGGGAGTGGGGCCGCGAGTTATCCGGGCCATTATTGGTAATCCCGTGGACATGCACTATACCGTTAAAGAGCCTGGTTGTATTCATAGTTCAGAGCGGCGTACCGCTACAATCGGTAGTTGTATGGCCTCAGGAAGAATTCATTCTGCATTTAATTTAAAGAGCCAGTCTCCAGTTCATAGAGAACTGGAGGCTAGGTGATATAACAATTAAGAGAGTACTTGAATACTAAAGCATGCTGATGACGTATTACTGCCTTTAACTTCGACTTCTATTGGTGGATTTATCGGTAAACCACTTGCATAAAAGGTTAAGGTACCCGAAGAATGTGGCGCAATGCTGGCAAGGCCGGTGTCTGGGGATTGGAAAATGTCATAAGAGCTAATAAATGCCTGATTTGTTGTGACATTTAAGGCGGTCTTGCTTGAGTTATTGGTAATCGTTAAGGTTCCGGCAAATGCTAATGGGGTGAAGACCATCATACATGAACTGGGGACGCCGGCAGGGCAATTACCTTGTATCTTGTGGGGACATGGGCGGCTGGAAATAGTGCCATTGTTAATGCTAATTGCATCAATTGATATTTCAGCTAGTTCTTGTGCCCAAGCTTTGGTGGTGGTGGCAAAAATCAGAGCTATTAACATTAATTTTTTGAAAGAAGTCTTATTCATCTATCTATCCTTAGTTAGGTGTGTTTGCACTATGCTTTTGCAACAGAAAGTGAAATTGTTGTCGTATTTTAGTGAATAATATCTGCGGAAATAATGATATTAGCAGCAGTCTTGGCAAATGAGCAATAGCAGACTAACTAAGTCAATGAAATCAAACTATAATAACTAAATATTATTCTACGGACTGTATAAGGAATGAATCATGGGACTTTTGGTTGAGGGGAAATGGCAAGATGTTTGGTATGATACCGATAAAACTAAAGGTGCATTTAAACGTGAGCCTACCCAGTTTCGTTCAGCAATTAGTCCTGAGTCCAATGCCCGTTTTCCTGCCGAAAAGGGACGTTATCATTTGTATGTGTCTTTAGCTTGTCCTTGGGCTCATCGCACCTTAATTTTCAGAAAACTCAAAAAACTCGATGAGTATATTGAGGTTTCTATCGTCCATCCTCACATGCTGGAAAATGGATGGGAGTTTAAAACCGGAATGGATGCTACAGGAGACAAGCTTTATGGATTGCGTTATTTATATGAGATTTATCTTAAAGCCCATCCTGATTACACTGGACGGGTTACGGTTCCAGTATTATGGGATAAAAAAGAGCAAACGATTATAAATAATGAATCAGCAGAAATTATTCGCCAATTTAACGAGGTCTTTAACCCGCTTACTGGAGACACCCAGGATTTTTACCCCATGTCGCTACGTGGAGAAATTGATACGTTGAATGACCGCATTTATAATGGAATTAATAATGGGGTTTATAAATGTGGGTTTGCGACTACTCAAGAGGCTTATGAGCTTGCCTATCATGAATTATTTAGCTTGCTCGATGAACTTGAACTGCATTTAGCGAAACACCCCTATTTGATTGGTAATCAATTAACCGAAGCCGACTGGCGCTTTTTTACCACTCTGATCCGTTTTGATGCCGTATATTACAGTCATTTTAAAACCAATAAACAACGCATTAGTGATTACACAGCCATTCAATCGTATCTGGAACGTTTGTATCATCATCCAGGTGTACGTGAAACGGTTAATTTTTTACAAATTAAGCAGCACTACTATTACAGCCATAAAACTATCAACCCAACGCAAATAGTTCCTTTAGGGCCTAAATTGCCATTTGATTAATAAGAGCGGGTTGCTGTTGTAGAATCAGGGACGCGCTGCCCACCATCATTAATGGTGGTTTTGGGGAGTAGCCTGCACGGACTTCACGCGAGCTATGGTTTTTTCAAATCCAGTTTCACCCAATTAATCAAGCCGCCTAATTCCAATATCTCCTTTTGCCGAGCAGAAATACTTTGCTGTACTTCGATCTCTTTCCCATTAATTTTTATGGTGAATTGCTTTTTATCCAGAAGGTCAGGAAGACCATTAATTTCTACCTCATCATCTAATTTAATTGCGTCATAATCCTTAGGATTTTTAAATACTAAAGGCAAAATGCCAAAATTAATTAAATTTTGCCAATGAATCCGTGCAAAGCTCTTTGCAATCACGGCATGTAAGCCTAAATAACGCGGCGCTAAAGCCGCATGCTCTCTACTGGAACCCTGGCCATAGTTTTCACCACCAATAATCACATGCCCTTTCTTGTGCTTTTTAGTTCGCTCTACATAGTCGGAATCGACATGACGGTAAGTAAATTCGCTAATTTTAGGAATGTTACTGCGATAAGGCAGTACTTTGGCGCCTGCCGGTGAAATTTCATCGGTAGAAATATTATCTCCCACAATCAACAACACCGGGATTTTTAATGAGTTTGGCAAGGGAGCCAATTCGGGTAAGGACACAATATTGGGTCCTTTGAGCAATTTAGTCTTTTGGGCCTCTGATAAGGGTAATGGTTCTTCAATACAGGCACGGTTTACCACGGTTTTATGGGGTAAGTATACTTTAGGATAAGGCATGTCTAAGGTACTTGGGTCGGTAATGACGCCCATTAATGCTGAAGCGGCGGCCGTCTCGGGACTACAGAGAAAGACCTTATCCTCCATGGTTCCAGAACGGCCTGGAAAATTACGAGGAACGGTACGTAAACTGTTTTTATCGGTAGCAGGGGCTTGCCCCATACCAATACAGCCATTACATCCCGCCTGGTGAATACGGGCACCCGCATGAATTAAGCTTCCTAAAAGCCCTTCTTGCACTAATTCTTCTAAAATAGTGCGAGAACTGGGATTAATATCTAGGGAAATATTTGGTTTTAATGTTTTTCCTTTAACTATTTGTGCGGCAATGGCAAAGTCGCGATAGCCGGGATTGGCTGAGGAGCCAATGTAGGATTGATAAATTTCTTCGCCAGCAATTTCTGAAACTGGGACTACATTGCCTGGGCTGGTTGGTTTGGCAATGAGGGGGACTAGAGACGATAAATCTATTTCATCGTCTTTATCATAAGTGGCATCCTCATCCGCTTTTAACTCAGTCCAATCCCGTTCGCGTCCTTGGCTTTTTAAAAATTCTTTAGTTATTGCATCGGATGGAAACAAGGTTGATGTTGCCCCCAGTTCGGCCCCCATATTGGCAATCACATGTCTGTCCATGGCGCTAAGATGTTTGACCCCTTCACCATAGTACTCAATAACATAACCAACGCCACCTTTAACATCATAGCGGCGTAGCATCTCCAGAATTACGTCTTTGGCACTGACCCAGTCCGGTAGTTTACCTGTTAATTTAACGCCAAGGACCTTCGGCATTTTGATGTAAAGAGGGTAGCCTGCAATGGCCATAGCGACTTCCAGACCTCCTGAACCGATGGCTAACATAGCCATGGAACCTGCTGCACAGGTATGACTGTCAGAGCCGGTTAAGGTTTTCCCAGGCAGGCCGAAGTTTTGCATGTGTACCGCATGGCTGATTCCATTTCCGGGCCGGCTAAAGTAAAGACCATAACGTCTGGCAGCACTTTCAAGGAAAAGATGATCATCAGGATTTTTATTATCTTCTTGAATCAAATTGTGATCCACATATTGTACGGAAACTTCTGCTTTAGTGCGCTCTAGGCCTATAGCTTCTAATTCAAGCATAACCAGAGTGCCCGTTGCATCTTGGCACAAGGTTTGATCTATTTTTAAAGCAATTTCTTTACCTGCCTCCATTTTCCCATTCAGCAGATGGGCATGAATGATCTTTTCCGTGATGTTCATAGTTTGCTCCCTTCCTTGCTTGCAATCCATTGATCAAATATAGCATAGCATGGGGCAGTGTTCGCCAATTTCATCCTGAAGATATTCATTATGGCCTTCGGGATGAGGCATGCAGCCTCATTGATTATTTCAATGTAGGCATATACTAAACTTTAAATTAAGGACTCATTTCAAGGAGCCAGATGGTGAACTATGCGAATAGACAGCAAGCTGGACAGGTTCTCGCTGATTTGTTGTGGGATGATTATGCATTAAAAGAGAACAGCCTTATTTTGGCATTACCTCGAGGAGGGGTACCCGTTGCCTATGAAATTGCAATCAAACTTTCCTTACCCATGGATATTTTTATTGTGCGTAAATTAGGTGTTCCTGAACATGAGGAATATGCCTTGGGCGCTATTGCATCCGGAGGTGTTATCTTTTTTAATGAGGAGCTGGTTCATGGACTGCACATCAACAGCACAGCAATTAATGAAGTATTACAGAAAGAAGAACAGGAATTAGAACGTCGTGATAAGGTTTATCTAGGGAATAAATCTCCTCTGCAACTTACAGGAAAAAACGTAATTCTCGTTGATGATGGGATTGCTACGGGTTATACCATGCGCGCAGCGATTGTTGCAGTAAAACAAAAAAATCCAGCGGAACTTATTGTGGCAGTTCCTGTTGCAGCGAGGTCTACTTGTGCGGAGATGGCAAGCCTGGTTAATAAAATCATTTGCCCATTACAGCCAGCTAATTTGTATACTGTTGGGTTATGGTATGATGATTTTAGCCAGACCTCCGATGAGGAGGTCATGCATTTGATGACTACATTAAGTTCTACCCACTAAGAACTGCAATAAAAAGCTCATAGAAATTTCAAAACATGCTGTTGAGGATCATAAACAATGAATTTATTAGAGAATAAAATTATTTTAATCACCGGGGCATCGAGTGGCATTGGTCAAGCCTGTGCCCATTATTGTGCAGGGCAAGGGGCTCAATTGATATTGGCTGCTCGTCGCACAGAGCGTTTAGATGCATTAGCACAGCAATTAACACAAGAATCAGGTAAAGAACATTATGTCTTAACTTTAGACGTAAGTGCTCATGCACAAGTAACCCAACAACTATCCTCTTTACCCAGCAAATGGAAAGCAATTGATGTATTGATCAATAATGCCGGCTTAGCGCTAGATACTTTGCCATTACAACAAGGAATCGAAGAGCATTGGGATACGATGATTGATACGAATATTAAAGGATTACTTTATGTCAGTCGTGCCATTATTCCCGTGATGATGGCTCGTGGCAGAGGGCATATAGTCAATATAGGCTCCATTGCAGGTCATGAATGTTATCCTAATGGTAATGTTTATGCTGCAACCAAACATGCCGTACACGCTATTTCAAAATCAATGCGCCTGGATTTATTAGGAAGTCCAATTCGGGTTACGGAAATCGCTCCAGGAGCAGTGGAAACTGAATTTAGTGAAGTACGCTGGAATGATAAGCAAAGGGCCAAAGAATTTTATAGTAGCTTCCATCCTTTGGTAGCTGAAGATATTGCTGATGCAATCCTCTATTGTATTACACGACCACAACATGTTGATATAGAACAAATGATTATCATGCCAACGGTACAAGCATCAGCGAATCACCTATATAGACATCCAGAATAAACTCCAACGTATCCCGTATTAATGCAGCCTAATACGGGTAGTGCTCATCAATATCTGGTCAAATAATTTACAACAATCCCGTTATTGGTCTATTATTAAACATATGGGTGATGACTGAACCTAACTGAACCATTAAATATTTTCAGATAGGGAGGATAGTTTGATGGGTGGTGTGCCAGCCTACATGAGCCATAGTAGGACGCCTTAAGCTCAGCATAAACCTCCAAAGTGCATTCAGTAGCGGCTCAGGATTCGGTAAGTCGTTACCTATATTATATTATTCCATGAAAAGCTTTTGTAATTACGTTTTTTTCCTCCCTATCTGTGTTCATACTCCAGAATAAAAGTAACCTTGTTTTGCTAAACATGTAATCTAGTTGTATAATAATAATACATAAAGAGGGAGTGCTAATTAACTCGGAGGTTATCATGAAAAAGTTTATTTTCTCTTCTGTAATTAGTTCATTACTCCTGTTTATTGTTCCAGGGTTTGCCGGGTCTAGTTCCTTTATTCATAATCCAGAATCGCGCTCAGACACTATGACTGCGGTTAAGTACAATAACGTAGCTAAAGTGGGTACTAATTACGCTTATTGGCATCATAACCATGGATATCGTTATGGACATCATAGGCATTGGGACCACAGACATCACAGGCATTGGGATCGATGGCATTATCACCACCGCCATCATCGTTACTAGTATTAATTAGTTTTAGAATCATAGAAAATAGGATGGAACCATGAAAAAATTAATCCTTGCTTTAGTTATCGTAGCACCAATGCTCTTAGTAACCAGTTGTGTTACTACAGAAACGGTTTACTATACTCGTGCATACCCTACGCGTACTGTTTATACGGTGGGTTATTATGGTGGACCATATTGGAATGATGCTTATTACTATGGTTATGATGACTTAGGTGATGTGGGGTACTGGGGTATGTATGACTCTTATAATGTTTATTAGAGTCTAGATATCTTTACTTAAGCTAGTACATCATACTGAGTAAGCGACCAGGAATGGCTACGACTTAAAGCTCTCGAGCCCCCGCGGCTTGACCGCGGGTACATAGATGTGCGATATCGATATATCGATGTAATTCGCGTAAGGTTTACTCTTTCGCGCGAGAAACGTATTCGCCCTTACGCGTATCTACCTTAATTAATTCGCCTGTTTGTACGAATAAAGGTACACGTACTACGGCGCCTGTTTCCAAAATGGCTGGTTTTCCACCGCCACCAGAAGTATCACCTTTTAGTCCAGGATCGGTTTCGGTGATTGCAAGAATAACGAATGTAGGCGGCAGTACCTGAATAGGCTCATTGTTCCATAGGGTAACGATGCAAATATCTTGTTCTTTTAGCCACAGTGCGGCGTCAGCTAGCGTTTCTTTGGTTAGTGCATATTGTTCAAAGTTATCTGGAACCATGAAATGCCAGTGCTCGCCATCTGCATAAAGGTATTGCATTTCCATATCAACAACATCAGCAGAAGGTAAGGTCTCGTTTGATTTGAAGGTACGCTCTACTACTCTACCTGTTTTCAGATTACGAATTTTAATACGCGTAAAGGCTTGGCCTTTTCCTGGTTTTACAAATTCACAATCAAGGATGGTGCATGGAGCATCATCGACCATTACTTTTAGGCCATTTTTAAATTCATTGGTACTATAAATTGCCATTAGGACTCCACAGTATTGAGATTTTTTCTGGTTTTAGTTAAAGTTCGCACAGTTTATCAAGTCTGTGTAATTAATGCGAGAGACCTCTTTAAGTTGGCAAAAAAAATTAGCACAAGGTTTTTCCTCTGTAGCCGATTTATTAGCCTACCTGGAATTACCCTTATCTACTGGAAGCTTATTCGCCGAAGAGCAATTTGCCAGTCGCATTCCTTTGGGATTTGCACAGCGGATGCAAAAGGGGAATCCTCAAGATCCATTACTGTTGCAAGTTTTAGCAACAACCCAAGAAATGAGCTCCCCCGAAGGCTATGGTGTTGACCCTTTGCAAGAGCGAGTTAGTAATCCCTTAAAAGGCTTAATTCATAAATATCATGGGCGAGTTCTCCTCACACTAACGGGAGTATGCGCAGTTAATTGCCGGTTTTGTTTTCGACGCCACTTTCCGTATCAGGAAAATAATCCCGGACGTCAAGGCTTTAAAGAAATTTGTAAGTACATTGCGATGGATCCAAGCATTACCGAAGTAATTTTAAGTGGGGGCGATCCACTTTTAGCTGCTGATGCCGTTATCGCTGATCTTTTGCAACAGTTAGAGCAAATTCCTCATGTGCACACTCTGCGTTTTCATACGCGTATTCCTGTTGTATTTCCAGAACGTATTGATGCAGACTTTTTAAGTTTACTTACAACGACTCGGCTTAAAAAAGTAATCGTATTACATTGTAATCATCCTCAGGAATTACAGGATGAGGTGGTAGGGCAGGTACTTCACGACTTGCGGCAATCAGGATGTCATTTATTGAATCAGTCGGTGTTGTTGGCAGGAGTTAATGATGATGCGCAGATTTTGGCCTCATTAAGCCAGTCCTTATTTAACTATGCGGTGATTCCTTATTATTTACACACCTTAGATAAAGTAAAAGGTGCTGCTCATTTTGATATGCCTTTTACTAAAGCCCAATTAATATACCAACAATTGCAACAACTAGTCCCAGGATATTTATTGCCGCGTTTGGTTTGTGAGGAACCTGGTAAGTTAAGCAAAACCCTTTTAATATAGTATGACGACTTTCTAGCAAAGATAAAAAATGAATACATTACCGGTACTCAAGTCTGGCGATTTAGTTGAGTTGATCGCCCCAGCCTCCCGTTGCACTGATCGACAATTAGCCGAACTAAAAGAACTTGTTAGTTCTTGGCAGTTAAATTGCCTTGTTAAGGAAGATATTTTTGCTGAGGATTTATTCTGCGCCAATAGTGATGAACTGCGTTTCCAACATTTAAAAAATGCATTGCTCGATTCGGAGGCTAAAGCGCTGATTTGCGTGCGTGGTGGTTATGGCGCGATGCGTTTAGTTCCTAGATTAGCAAGTCTACAACCACCTGCCAAACCCAAAATTTTTGTAGGGATGAGTGACATAACTTCATTGCATTTATATTTACAACAGCATTGGGGGTGGCCAACGATTCATGGTGGAGCAACACCAGATAAATTTTCAGCAGAATCTATTGCCGCCTTGAAATCAATACTGTTTGCAGAGCGTGAATCAGTTGATTTTTATGGATTAAGACCACTAAATAGCCTGGCCCAAGAAAATCGTATCATTGAATCCAGCGTAACGGGGGGTAATTTAACCTTGATTCAAGCTAGTATCGGGACCAATTGGCAATTAGATGGTCGCGGCAAAATTATTTTATTAGAAGAAATAAATGAACGCGGTTATCGTGTTGATCGAATGTTAGAACATCTGCGACAAGCGAATATTTTCAAGAGCGCTGCCGCGGTGCTTTTCGCTGATTTTCTCGGTGGTGAAGAACCCAACGGCACCTCACTAATTCAACCAGTATTACAGCGTTTTGCAGATGAAAGCACTATTCCTGTAGTGCAGATGGACGGCATTGGCCATGGGCTAACAAATTTTCCTATTCCTTTTGCAACACGAACCGAATTACATTTAGGTAAAGAAATTCACTTAACTTGTCCCCGCTAAGAATACTAAAAAATCATATCGCAAGGCAAGCGCTGGGCTGAAAAGCCCAGCAAAGCAAGGTCATACCGCTCCCAATGCAGCCTTTCAGCCCTGTCTACCTTCAGTGGACCAGCCGAGGGAGCACTCACTTTTAAATATCATTACTCTCATCTTTATAAAGAGTAATTAATTTTTCCTGGGCCGATGTACTTCCCTGTGTCATTGGTTTATAACTGCCATCGCTTAGCATTTCCCACGTATTGCTATTGTCTTTGAGATAATTCTTAATAATTTCTTGCTTGATGCGTTTCTTGCAGTGTTCATCAAGAATGGGGAACATAATTTCAATTCGATGATACAGGTTCCGCTCCATCATATCTGCGCTGGCACAAAAATAATGTTCTTCATTATCAATACGAAAGTAAAAAATGCGATGATGCTCTAAAAAACGCCCAATATAGGAAAGAACACGAATATTTTCGGAAACACCAGGTAAACCAGGTTTTAAACAACAGACACCACGGACGAGTAAATTAATTTTTACACCAGCTTGAGATGCTTTGTATAGATGTTGAATCATCGTCTTATCGGTTAAGCCATTTACTTTAAGTAAAATTTCTGTTTCCACTCCCGATTGCGCCGCAGTAGCACACTGTTCGATATATTGCAGCAATGTTTTTTGTAAGGTAAATGGAGAATGGCTTAATGCCTTCAGTTTAACAACCTTACCTAATCCCGTTAACTGTTGGAAAATAATTTGTGTATCGGCTGTAATGGTTGGTTCGCAGGTTAAAAGCCCTAAATCCGTATAGCGCTGGGCGGTTTTTTCATGGTAGTTACCGGTACTTAAGTGTACATAGCGTTTTAATTTGCCATGAGTTCGGCGTACTACCAAAGTCATCTTAGCATGTGTTTTATAACCGACCACTCCATAGAGCACCAATACGCCTGCGGCATGTAAGCGGTTTGCCAATTTTAAGTTGGATTCTTCATCAAAACGAGCGCGAAGCTCAATAACTGCAGTTACTTCTTTTCCTGAGTGAGCAGCATCCACTAATGCGTCAACCATGGCTGATTCGGAGTGAGTGCGATAAAGTGTTTGGTTAATTGCCAATACATGAGGATCTGCTGCCGCCTGCCTGAGAAAATCGATAACTACTTCAAAACTTTGATAAGGGTGATGCAACAAAATGTCCTGTTCATCAATAACATTAAATAAATTACGCTCTGATTTGGGAAACTGGGGGTATTGTGCGGTATATGCAGGATAATTTAAATCAGGTCTATCTAAATTATTAATCGCGGTCAGATAGCGTTGAATATTTACTGGACCATCACAATAAAATGTATCCTCATGACGTAAGTGGTATTTTTGTAATAAGAAATCAACGATCTTTTCGGGGCAATTTTTTTCAATTTCCAAACGAACCACATTCCCGTAATGTCGAGAAAAAATTTCTCGTTGCACGGCCTTGGCTAAGTCATCAATTTCTTCTTCGCGTAAGAATAAATCACTATTTCGCGTGAGGCGAAATGAGTAGCAGCCACTGATCTCCATTCCCGGGAATAGGCTATTGACGTGGGTATTTATAATTGATGACAAATAAACAAAATAATCAGCTCCGCCACAGAGCTCTGAAGGAAGGTGAATTACGCGGGGAATGGAGCGCGGTGCATGTACTACTGCATAATTAATATTACGATTAAATGCATCTTTACCGCTTAATGAAATAATAAAATTCAAACTTTTGTTGATCAACTGTGGTAGGGGATGAGCCAAGTCCAAAGCGATGGGGCTCATAACGGGTTGTATTTCATGTTTAAAATAATGCTTGGCCCATAGATGAATATCATCAGTCCACTCTTCTAATTCAAGAAAATGAATGTTTTCCTTACGTAAGGCCGGAAGCAATTGTTTATTAAATGTTGCGTATAATTGATCGATTAATACATGGGTTTTTTGACTGATGTAACTAAAGGCTTCATCAGGGCGCAAGCCATCAATAGTGAGCTTCCCTGTCGATAAGGCCATTTTTTCTTTAAGACCAGCAACCCGTATTTCAAAAAACTCATCCAGGTTGCTGCTGCAAATACTAAGAAAGCGCATTCGTTCTAATAAGGGAACTCGCTCATCATTTGCCAAAGCAAGGACGCGTTGGTTAAAGGCAATGGCCGAAAATTCTCGGTTAATATAATACTCAGGATTATCCAACACTGTATCCAAAAGGAAACTCCATTTTAATAATTTTTATCTTTTAATTATTACTCAACGCACCAGAAAAAAACAAACGGCGATAAAGCCTAAAAAACCGTAAAAAGGTGATAAGTTCCAAAAAGTTAATGCTAAAAAAAACACAATACAACACAGAGCAATAGGAATAGAAAAGTACATCCCCACTACACCTTGAGCAACGGAATAACTAGCAGCTGCTAATAAAGCTAGCGCTCCATATTGAACGCCAATCATCATTTTGCGCGTTGCAGGGCTATCATGGCTTGTTAGCCATTGATAACCAACAATGGTCATAATTAAGCCAGGTAAATTCAGACAGAGAACGGCGAGTACTAAACCAGTTAATCCAGCCGCCTTATAACCAATGAGAGCCGATAGTTTGACCGCGGTTAATCCTGGAAAAACGAAGCTTGAACCCACCATATTGATGAACTCTTCTTGTCCAATCCACTGGCGGTAATTAACGGCCTCATACTCCAGGAGCTTAAGCATGGAATTACCACCACCTAGAGAAATTAATCCAATTTTGCCGAAACTGAAGATAATGTCTAATAATGTTTTGATCATAGGTGCAATATACTTTTTAGGAATGTTACATATTCGCAGGAATTATGTTTCCCCAGCAAGTGTTCAGCGATGTGCTCTACTAAAAATAATGATTTTCCTTCAATACATGCACTTAGATAGGTTTGATTGTGAACCTCCAGCCGGGCCAATTCGAGTTTGACTTTAGGTTTAGTCGCAAATTGGTAGATAAAAGCCACTTTTTTAACGTAGACCTCTACGCCTTGTTGCGCGATTTGCTGAGCGATTTTTTTAAACAGCGGATCAGCAGGCTCATTATGGTCGCCGATATTTACTTTGGAGCCAAAAGCCATCGCTTGAGGGGTTTGCTTCAATAGCGGTTTATATAATAACTCATTACGGCGTCGCTTGATGTTGTAATTGCTGTCCGCGAGTAGGTAATAATAATCCTCTCTAAGCTTTTGTTGGTAATTTGTTATGTCTAATAATGAGCTATCAAGGGTATTCAGCACAATGATTTCATCATTAGGCCAAAAGAAACGGATTTCCCATTTTACCTCTTCGGGCTCGCGTTTAATAAGAAGTTCTGAGGGCAAGCTTGTCGTTTGCGGGGTAAATTCAAAATTCCAAATCAATCGTTGATTCATACTCCAGCAGGCCATATGTTATTGTTATAAAAAGAGTATATACTATATGCTCGTCCTGCAATAATAAAAAAGAGCAAGGGAAGGTATTTTTATGGCTATTCTATTTTTCTTAGTTTATTTAGTCTTTACGCTTATCGTTCTTTATCGAGCAATGAATCCGCTGGTTTGGGAATTAGGCAGCGTATTTTATTTATTGGTCGCTACTTTCGCCATCGGTCTCCCGTGGATTGTTGGGTTTGTATTATGGGCTGTTATTATTGTTGCTTTGCTCGTAGTCTATATGGAGCCTTTGCGGGCATGGCTCGGTGATTTTCTCTATAAAACTGCAGGTAAATCTGTTCCCAAACTTTCAAAGACTGAAGAAGAAGCCTTAAATGCCGGTGATACTTGGCTTGAAGAAGACATTTTTCGCGGAGCCCCTGATTGGGATCGCTTATCTAAAGTAGCTACCGAGCTTTCTGCGGAAGAGCAAGCATTTCTTGATAATGAAACACATATTTTATGCGGTATGATTAATGAATGGCAAATTAGCCAAGAGCATGACTTGCCAGAAAATGTTTGGGCTTATCTTAAAGAAAATGGCTTTTTTGGCCTGGTTATTCCTAAAGAATATGGGGGGAAAGGGTTTTCGGCTCGAGCACATTCGGATGTGGTACAAAAAATTGCTACCCGTTCAGGAGTTGCTGGGGTAACGGTGATGGTTCCTAATTCATTAGGCCCAGGTGAGCTAATTAATTATTATGGGACTGATGAGCAGAAGGCTCATTATTTGCCTCGATTGGCAAAAGGTATCGATATTCCCTGCTTTGCACTAACTGAGCCAGGTGCAGGTAGTGATGCTACCTCCATTCAATCTGATGCGATCGTGATGCAAAAACAAGTGGATGGTAAAACTGTGCTTGGCTTATCCATTACTATAGATAAGCGTTGGATTACTTTAGCACCAATTGCAACCTTGATTGGTCTGGCCGTTAATGTTCGCGATCCTGAAGGCTTATTACAAGGTGAAGGCGTTGAAGGAATTACTTGTGTACTCGTTCCGCGGGATACGCCAAATTTAGAAGTGGGTAATCGGCATTTGCCTGCAGAACAACCCTTTATGAATGGAACTGTTCGAGGTAAAGACATCTTTGTACCAATTACTGCGGTTATTGGTGGGCAAAAACGCGTGGGTGGCGGATGGCAAATGTTGGTTGAATGTTTGTCTATTGGTCGTTCTATTTCCCTGCCCGCAATGGGGGCAGGTTCTTCTGCTATTTGCTATCTGACTTCAGGTGCATTCGCTCGGATTCGTCGTCAGTTCAATGTTGAAATTGCGCAGTTTGAAGGGATTGAAGAAAAGCTTGCAGAAATTGCTGGTTTAACTTATTTAACCAGCGCCACCCGTTTACTTACGGTAGCTGCGGTTAATGAGCATAAAAAGCCCTCCGTAGCTTCTGCGATTACAAAATACTTCAATACGGAATTAGCCCGTGCCACGATTAACAATGCAATGGATGTACATGCCGGACGTGCTGTTGTGGTTGGTCCACGTAACTATTTAACGAGTTTCTATCAAGGAATTCCTATCTCCATCACCGTTGAAGGTGCGAATGTTATGTCGCGCAACTTGCTGATCTTTGGTCAAGGTTCTATGGCATGCCATCCGTTTATCCGCGAAGAATTTTATGCGGTGGCTAACGAAGATAAGGCGGCATTTAGAGAAGTGATTTGGAAGCACATTCAATATTTTATGCAAAATTTTGCCAAAGCGATGTGTACTGCATGGACTGGTGGATTATTGATTAGTGTTCCTAAGTCGTCCATGAAACGAGAATATCAACGCTTAACTCGTTTAAGCTACGCATTTGCTTGGCTGGCTGATTTATCACTTATCTATTTAGGCGGTGACTTAAAACGTAAAGAGCGTTTATCAGCGCGTCTGGCTGATGGACTTTCTTACTTATATATGGCGATGGCTGCCTTACGTAGTGTGCAGTTAAATGGAGATGATAAAGATGAGCAGTTGCATGCGCAATGGGCAGTAGCTTATTGCTACTATCACGCACAAAAGTCCCTCCTTGCTTTATGTCGAAACTTCCCATCTCGGTTATTGGGTTTCATCATGCGTTTTGTGGCATTTCCCTTGGGGCAAACCATGCGTTATCCCAGTGATAAATTAGATAGAAATCTGGCCGCATTAATGACCGGAAATAACCATTTTCGTAATCGCTTGAAGTCTCTTCTTTATTTATCAGGAGATCCAAAACAGCCAGTGGACCGTATGGAACATGCGTTACAATTAATCATCAATGCTGATGAATTATCTAAGAAAGTAGGTGATGTGAAGCGGGCTAAGTTTGGGCATTTAAAAGCTAAGCTAGAGAAAAAGCTCGAAAAGAAAGAAATTACTCAAGAAGAGATGGAGCAATTGTTGGCCGTAGAAGCGGCACGTTGGGATGCTATCTTAGTGGATGAGTTTACTTTTGAATCGATGAAACAAGGTACGTTTAATTCAGTAATCGATTATGTTAAATCACCATTCATTTAATTTTTTACAAACGCTTAACACCAAATGCAAAATTAGATGTCAATTTGTTGACATCTAATTTGCTATACTTAGGGCATGCGTTAATAAATTTAGTGTGAGATTCGAATTATGGGCGAGAAGCGATTTCCAACTACTCAAGAAATTAAGTCTTCAATGGAAACGGCAGGAGCTACAATTGAAGGTGCGGAGTATCTCGCTTCGCGTGTGAGAGAGTTAGCAACTAAATCTAAGTTCCTAGCGAAGAATCCGGAGTTAAAAGAAAACATCATTGCTGCAGTAGATAAGTTTGTTGATTATGTCCGCTTTAAACTGACGGTAAATGGTCAACCCTGGTCTGGTCAGGAAATAGAAACTTCAGATTTGAAAAATATGCAGAATAATCTTGCTGAAGCTGCTGTGAAACAAATGGCTGGCAAGGTTTCGGATGTCAAAGTCGATTATGCCATTAGTGCCGATGGGCATTATGTTCGTGGTTATTCCGCTAGTGATGGCGCAGTAGAGCCAGAGACAGTAAGTAATCTTGATAAGGTGTTTAATGCATGGCTGGCATCTAAAGATTATGTCATCAAAGGTGGCTTCATTTATCATGCTAATGATCAGGTACAAAACGAAAAGACCCGCGTTGGTCCAGAGACGATTAAAAAGCTGATGGATGAGGGGGGGTTAGAGGAGTACATGGCTAATAAAGGGATTAATATTCAAACTAGAGAACGTAACTATCCTGGAGAGGAAAAAGCTGCAGAAATTACAAAAGGTGCTGAGCGTGCAGTTGAGACTGTTGCTAAGGTGAATAAAGACGAAGGTCTGGAAGGTCCGGAAGTTGAAACTGGCCCTGGAGTTTCTGCTCACTAACTATACATATAAATTATGTAGCCTGGTTGCTTGCAACCAGGACCTCTTTAAACGGCAACTAAATCAGATTACGGAAAATCATACGCAAATATTAGGTATTATTCGCTGCATATAAGCGATCCAACGAACCAATATCAAACCAAAGGCCACTATAAACCTCAGCTGTTACCTTAGCCAAATCGGTATAACGCCTAATCAACGGAGCAACAGAATACCTTCCTTGTTTGCATTCTGAAAATACTTGTGGGTGATAGCAACAAATACCTGCTAGAGTATATTCGCGGTTCGCATTTGTTAATTGCTGTTGATTAATCAGACCAAAATCTCCATGATGATTTAACGTCGGGTTTTTATTAACCAACATGACATGGATGGAGTTGAGCTCGGGGGTTGGCAATAAGCTATAATCAAAGTCGGTATAAATATCTGCATTCACCGTAATAAAAGGTTGATTACCTAATAAAGATAAGGCATTGACAATGCCCCCGCCAGTTTCCAAGCCACCAGGAGGCTCGGCGGAGTAAATAATTTGAACTCCCCAACGTTCACCATTACCCAAAAACTGACGAATTTGTCCACCAAGATAGGCATGATTAATTACTATTTTTTCATATCCAGCCTTCGCTAGATTGATAACATGGTGTTCAATTAATGGTTTTCCTTTGACAACACATAAAGCTTTAGGTTTTATCTCGGTTAAGGGTTTTAGGCGTTCCCCACGTCCCGCAGCGAGTATCATGGCCGTATTCATGGTAAATAAACTCTCATTTGGAAAAAGTGCAGCAAGGGGTGAAGTTCCGGGTAAATTTCTGTACATTCAAGGACATAATTTAAAGTAAGAGGAAGGTTTTTTAAATAACCTGGTTTATTATCACGTAGATGTAAGCGGGAGAACACACCTAATACTTTTAAATGCCTTTGTAGCCCACACAAGTCGAAAGCACGAATAAATTCAGCAAGAGAATATTGGCTGGCTAAGACATTTTGCTTATAAAACAGCTCCACCCATTCAAGAACTTGCTCTCGGGGCCAAGAAATATAGCAGTCTTTCAGTAATGATACTAAATCATAAGTAAATGGGCCGCGCATGGCATCTTGAAAATCAATAACTCCTAATTGAGTTTCACCGCTATCCGTTACCAACATTAAATTACGCGAGTGATAATCTCGATGAATAAATGTTAACGGTTGTTTCGCAACTTCAGAAGCAATCCAGTCAATGGAGCCTTGTAATAACGCTGTTTCCGCATCATTCAGTTCTAGAGAAAGATAGGCGTTGAGAAACCATTCAGGACAGAGGCTCATTTCTCTAACCATGAAGTGATAATCGAATGGTGCAAGCATCGGATCATTAATCGTACAGGTTTGAATTTTAAATAGGGCTTGTATCGCTTGATGATAGTAATGTTGAACGGTTTCTGGATTAAGCACATTTAAAAGTAATTGATCACCCAAATCACTCAATAATAAAAAGCCTTGTCGTGTATCGCTGGCAATAATTTTCGGGGTGCATACTCCTGCTTGCTCTAATGTTTGCGCAACATGCATGAACGGGTGTAGATCTTCTTTACCTGGAGGTGCGTCCATAACTACCTGAGTCAACCCATTATGAAGTACGCGGAAATAGCGTCTAAAACTGGCATCTCCAGCTAAAGGGATCAAAACAAAATCTTGTTGTTCAAGCACTTGCGTAAGCCACTCTTTCAGTGCGTTTTCTCTTTCATGCATGATATACTTCCCGACATTATTTTTGGCATGTAACGATTCACCTTGCTCTTAGAGCGAATTGTTACTTGATTTTTAACTGTGTTAGCACGCAGTATATAGTTTTTGTGTGCATAATAAGGCATTTTATTACCTGTGAACAAGATTTCAGTTAAATGGTTCTTGATGGGAGGGGGAACAATCACCCTGACTACGCTGATGGTGATTCATCACTCTTTGGCCCATGCGGACTCCCTGACTTATGAACCAATACAAGCCTGTGTGGTCGCACGCGATGTTGATTTAACCAATGCAGTAAGAAGCAAATTAGCTCAATGTTTAGGTTGGCAAAATGACAGCAGCTCTCCTGTTTGTTTAGGCACGTATAGCCCTATTACAGTAACTCCTCTTGCCTCACCAGATGAGCTACGCATCATGGCGGATAGGGTATCGTTTTTCCAAGATAAGCCCTCAACTTTATCCGGAAATGTAGAAATTCGACAAACACAGCGTGTTGTTAACGCAGAAACAGCGCATGTATATCGAGATGCCAAAACTAATCAAATTACACGCATAGAGTTTTTAGGTAATGTGCATTATTTAGAACCTGATAAGTTAATGATCGCGCGTAAAGCGAGTATTAACCCTCAAGATAAATCCGGGCAAACCGAAGATGTTATCTATCGTTTTAATACCAATAGAGGTCATGCGATATTGCCCGCCTGGGGGCGTGCGAGTTTAATGCAACGTTTTGCTAATTCTGATTATTTATTAAATCAGGCAACCTATACCACTTGCGCGCCTCGAGATAAAGCGTGGATGCTGGAGGCTAAATCAATAAAAATTGATGAGAAGAAGCAAGTCGGTGTGGCTCGGGATGTAAAATTACGCATTCGGGAGTGGCCGGTGTTTTATCTTCCCTATTTAAGTTTTCCCACGAGTAAAGAGCGTAAATCAGGCTTCCTCATGCCTGTTGCAGGATACTCTAATGTCGGTGGATTTGACTTTGGCATTCCGTATTACTGGAACATGGCGCCCAATTATGATTTGACTCTAACTCCACATTTATATACCGAACGTGGGGTGATGTTGGGAGCTGATTATCGGTATTTAACGGAAAAAAGTAGTGGCATTATTAGCGGTACTTTTTTACCTCAAGATGCCGCCTTCCGTAACTTTTTGCACGATCATGAATGGGAGTTCCCTAGGTTAAAGCACAACTCAACGAATCGTTGGTCTTTAGGGGTATTAGAATCCACACTATTGGCCCCTAATTTGCGTTTTAATGCAAATGTGCAACAAGTTTCGGATGATTATTATTTTCAAGATTTCAGTACCAATTTGGCCTTCATTACGCAAAGGCAATTATTGCGACAAGCGGATTTAACTTATACGACTGAGAATTGGATTTTTAGAGGTATGGCCCAAAGCTACCAAACCTTACATCCAGTTAATGAGACACCAATTGCTGATCAGTATGAACGTTTACCGCAAATTGCGGCACGCGGTTATTATTATGATTTGCCAATGCATGCAAATTTAAACATCGTAGGACAATATGATCAATTCTTCTGGCCTGGAACGAAGTGGGAGGGGGCTCAAATAGGCGTGCCTCGTGGTCCCAGATTGCATTTTAATCCTGTTCTTATGTTACCGCAGCGTAAAGCCTGGGGATACATTACTCCTTCTGTCGAGTTTGTAGAGAATTATTATGAAGTAAGTAATAACTGGGGGCCTAAACATACAGACTACAATCGTTTTATACCTCGTTATGATGTGCGTGGAGGATTGTTTTTTGAACGCGATTTTAATTGGTTTGGCAAGGGATACACTCAAACATTAGAGCCTAGCCTGTATTATTTATATGTGCCTTACCAAGATCAAAGTGCTATCCCTATATATGATACGGCCAACATGATCTTTAATGTAGATCAATTATTTAGAACAAATCGCTTTTCGGGCTTTGATCGTATTGGGGATGCGAATCAATTATCTTATGCTGTGACTACACGCTGGTTATCTGAGGAAACCGGGTTTGAGCGCGCTAATTTCTCTGTGGGTCAAATTAAATATTTTACGAATAGAAATGTGCAATTATGTCGAAGCCTGACTGGTCCTTGTATTGCAAATCCCTTAGAAATAGGGCAATTGTCACCTTTTGCGGATACATCTCCGATTGCCTCACGCGCGGTATATCATTTTAATCCAGTTTGGAGCATCACTGGTGATTATGTCTGGGATACTGCTACCTCGGCTACGAATAACGGCGATTTAAATCTGCATTATCAACCTGCGCCTAATGCTATTCTTAACTTTGGTTATACCTATCTGGTAAATGGCGATGTTACTTCAGTACGAAATAATGCCAAAAGTGATAATGCATTACATCAGGCCCTAGTTGCGTTTTCTTTGCCTTTAAATGCAAAGTGGAGCACTATAGGCGCTTATAGCCATAATATTAGTAAAGATTACAGTATGATGTCTTTACTGGGTATGCAGTATGATAATTGTTGTTGGGCTGTTCGTATTTTAGGTGGACGAACCTTTAAAAATTTAAATGAATCGTATCAACCACAGTACAATAACAACGTGTACTTGCAAATACTATTAAAAGGCTTAGGATCTGTAGCTACAAGCGATCCAAGTAGGATCTTAAATACTTACATTCCAGGGTATAATGATCCATTTCGCCGGTGATGGTAAAAAATTAGGCAGGGCTGCTTGTATTTTGATTAAAAATAACTTAGTGTGACGATAATTTTAATATTTTCGAGTTAGTGCAAGGAACGCATCCAAATTGCTCGAAAAAGGTTAAATAAGGAAGGATTTTTGTATGTGTAAAAAAATAGCGCTTATTTTTATGCTGTTTGCAGTAGTCAGTACAACTCAGGCAAAGCAATTATTAGATAAGGTCGTTGCTGTCGTAAATAATGGAGTGATTACTTCAAGTGAGTTGGATAAGCAAGTGTCTTTAACTAAAAAACAGCTACTTGCACAAAGAATGCAACTTCCTCCAGATAACGTACTACGTAAACAAGTATTACAGCATTTAATTGATGTTGATTTGCAAATGCAAATGGCAAAACAGAATGGTATAACTGTTGATGATACTGAGTTGAATCAAGCGATTGAGCGAATTGCTACAGCTAATCATGCTACGACGGCACAATTACGTGAAGAAATAACACGCCAGGGTATGGGATGGAATGAATACCGCGAGAGTATTCGTAAAGAAATAGTTTTGTCTAATTTACAGCAAAAAGCTGTAGGTCGTGACGTACGCATTACCAATGAGCAAGTAGAGCAGTTTTTAAAAACAGAGGGTGATCTTCCTGTAGATCGCACTAACCTCACTTATCACTTACAAAATATAGTAATTCCATTAAGTGATGTACCTAGTGCTGCTGAAGTGCAAAAAGCACAAAAGACCGCTGAACGTGTATTCGCGAGCATTAGAAAAGGAGCAGACTTTAGTCGCCTGCCTTTTGACAGTTCTATGAGCAGTTTTTCTTTAGAAGGAAGTGATTTAGGAGAACGACATCTTGGAGAGCTTCCCGAACTTTTTGCCAAAGAAGTAATTAATATGAAAGTTGGCCAGGTTGTTGGTCCTCTACGTGCGGGTAATGGTTTGCAGTTAATTAAGCTAGTCAGTGTTGGTGGCGCTGATGCGGCAAAGCAACACCATGTGGTTACTTTAACTCATGCACGTCATATTTTGTTAAAGACCGATGCCAGCATGCTTCCTGAAGATGCCAAGAAACAGGTAAATAATATTTATCAACAATTAATAGCGGGTAAAGATTTTGCGACCATGGCAAAACAATACTCTTTAGATACAGGCAGTGCGGTAAAAGGTGGCGACTTAGGTTGGATTAGCCCAGGTGAAA
>NZ_CAAAIM010000003.1 GCF_900639985.1 Legionella rowbothamii
GGGGCATTGATATCCGGTCTGGCCACAGCCGCTACCGCAGGCATAGGCTATGGCTTAAAAACTATAGGGACTCTTAAAAACCTATCAAATAGTATAGGCAGGTATGACTATAAATACTTTAGCCCCTCCAGTGCCTTTGAAATGATGGAACAAAACGCAGCAAGCCAAGCATTTAACACCACCATAAGACGCCATCAACACTTCGACTGGACTGAGTTAGGAGTAGCCACCGTAACCGGAGGTCTAATGGGCTCAAAAGCAGGAGAAAACCTCAGCAAAAAACTCGAAAACCTAGATAACCACACCGGCATGCTATGCGCTGAGCTACAAACTCTAGCAGGAGCCGGCGCTCAATCACTCACCACAGGCACTCATTTTGACGCACTGCAAGTTTTAGGAGACAATTTTGGCAGTACAATTGGAAATGCTGTGATGGGGCATTTGCATGGTCTGGATTAGAGGAAATAGGTAACGATATTGCTAAAGAGAATATCAAAGGACTTGAGATTGATGATTTATTGACCGATTGGGAAAACTACAAAAAGTTAAATAATTGGGATGATCGTATAGAAGATTTTAAAAATGATTTAAAGCAAGTGATTAATACAAATGGTGCAGAAGAACAACATTCTTCCTATATCCCATTTTATCGAAACCGTTCAATAGTGGAGCCGCTTCAGTATGATTTTCAGCCAAATTTAAGCAATGTTTCTGGGGCGGTAGTATCTAATAATGATTTTTATAACTATAGTCCTGCTCTCAATTCTGATGCGGGAATATTTGCAGATCAAATGAACGATCTTAAGAGCCGCTTATTAAGAGATGTATGTTTTTCTATGTCATTGACAGAGCAAAAAAATTTAATTTCTGAGGAACAATTATATACAATGTTCCCTCAGGCAGAAAAAAAATTGCTAGATCAATACTTGTTAGAGTTTAATCGTCAGTTACCTGAAGCAGGAATTGATAGTTCAAAACGGCTGGCATATTTTTTTGCAACTGTAAATGAAGAAACAGGTGGGATGACGACATTTGTTGAAAATGATTTTAAATATAGAGACCCTCAGCGTGCATATAATTACTTTCATCATTTACGAAAAGATAAAGGTAACAATGCGACAATGAGCCATGCTGAAAATCTTAAATACATTACGGAACTAGGTTCAGGGGAAAGGTTTGCCAATGTTATTTATGCTAATATGCTCGGAAACGGGAATGAAGCTTCCGGTGATGGGTTTCGTTTTCGAGGGCGCGGATTGTTTCACCTTACAGGAAAAGAAAATTATTTCAAATTAGGTGGCAAAGATTTTGTGAGGAATCCCGATTTACTATTAGCACCATCAACTAATGTGAAGGTGGCGATAGATTATTGGCAGCAGAGGGGATTAAATGGGCAAGTTGATAAGCTTAGTGGGCAAATTTTTATTCCATCGGCATCAATTGTTCGGGATAAATATTTTAGAGCTGTTGTATATTCTATTAATGCAGGATTATCTAACATAAATAAACGAGCTGCGTCATATAATAAATATTTTCAGCTGTTTGATAATAAATGAAAAATGGTGAAAACACGATGAGATTATTTTTATATGTTTTTTTCCTTATATATCCAGTTATAACTTTTTCAGGTACATGCACCACAAAAGTTAAAGGGTATCATTTAGTACGTAATTCGTTATATCCATTTTCTTTTGATAAAGAGAAAGCATGTTTTTTTGCATTTTATACAGCTAATCCTGGCACAAAAGATGGGTCAATAAAGGGGGATAATCCTGGATATGCTATATGGTATGGATATTATAAAATAAATGATCCCTCTAAAATCTATGAATTTCCTAAGCCATTGGATAAATTATGGGGGGGTGTTTGTAGTATCAGTGCTGTTTCTTTTTATGATATGAATGGCGATGGTAAGGCTGACATAACCGTTATTGGTGCTTGTAATAAACAAAATGCAATTAATTACACTTATCCTTTTGTATTTATTCGCCAAGGAAATAGCTATCTTTTGGATGAAAAAGTGTATAGTAATTTATTTGGATTTATTGGTTTAAGTATCTCCGATATACGGGCATATACCGCTGTTCCTCAAGTTTATTTCTCTATTCTTAATAATAAAAATACGTTAACAAGATAGTGGCTATGATTAATATGAAAAATTTTATTCTGACAGTATTTATTTTATTGCAATCATTATCGTCTTTCGCACATAAAGACGATTGCTCAACAAAGATTAGTGGTTATAAAGTTGTAAAAAACTCAGTGTATCCCTTTTTGATTGATAAAGATAAGGCCTGTTTTTTTGCATTTTACGTAAATAAATCTCAATTAGATTATGCTAGAGAAAACCACGATGATAATTTTGAAGATGAGGCTATGTGGTATGGGTATTATAAATTGAGTGCTCCTTTTCATATTATTGAGTTTCCTAAACCTTCTGATTTGTTATGGTTAGGCATTTGTCATATTAATGCAGTATCTTTCCATGATATGAATGAGGATGGTGTCAGAGATGTGAGTGTTATTGGCTCATGTAGCCAATTACCACGTCTTAAGTATACTTATCCTTTGGTATTTATCCGAGATAAAGATAAATATATTTTTAATGAGGATGTGTATAGTCATCTTTATGGGTTTATTGATTTAACTATTGCTGATATACATGCATATATAAAGGATCCTAAAAAGACTTATCAAATTCTAAGGAATAGGTACAATCATGAGAGCAAGCCTTGAGCTGTAAATTATCAAATAAAATGAATGTAGCTATTAGGGATTAAATTCAAAGCCCTGTTCTGTTTCAAAGCATAGAAACCATGGGCCCAAGTTTTTCTTTTTGCGCATTGCATGTGAGTTGTATTGTAAATTTAGCAAGTGCGCAAAAAGCAAGGCTTGACCCTTCAAGCATTCTTAATGAGATTTTTTCCTAAGGTACGAACCTAAAAAGGCCCTATAGTGAGTACGAAGTTATAAAACCATTAGCTAATGTAAAAACAAACCGAGCAGCACCGTGGTTTGGTGAAATCGGTCTTGGAATACAACATGGATTACCATTAACTATTGATTATTATATTGACCAAGGTTAGATAAGATTAATTTCAAGAAAATTTCAGTATGGACCCTGCCACTTTTTTGAATGAATCGACAATCTCATTCTGGCTCATTATGAAGCCTTGTTAAAGTGGCAGGGTCCATACTATTACGTCAGATCTGACCACGTCACCTTATAGATATATTCATATGCACTTAACTTGGGTCGGGGTGGAATGTTTTTAACTCCATGGAATTAAGTCCTTCTTCACTAGTCGATGAGGACGGCGTTGCTGAGCTTTTTGTGCTGCTGAAAAAGGAAAACATTTTGTTCCATAGACTGCTATTGGCTCCCTTATTTTCCACTGGGGGCGGCGTTGGTTCTAGATAGCGATCCACTAAATTAAAATGATTTATTGCATAGTGTTCGGCTAGATAGGGAAAAGAATCTTTAGCTGCTTTCGGTGGTAGTGCTTGAGGGTCTTTATAATATCGTTCGGCAGCAGTGGCCATTAAGGCTTGTATTTTATTGAGTAGAGAAAGTTCCTCTACTTCAATATAAGCGGTAGGAATCATACTCCTTAAACAGGCTAAGTCTTCAATTAGAGTTTGCAAGCGCAAATGAAGCTTACTGAACTCCTCTAAACTATGGTTAAATTGCTCCGCATAGTTTTTGCTCAGTTGCTCTATGCTGTATTGTTCTAATCCTTTACCGAGGAGGTTTTGATAAATATAGCTTAACTTGGGTGTTATCGGGGAATTGGGTAGTTGTTTGTAGGCTGCGGTATGGGTTATTTCATCGAGCATTGCTTGGGGGCTGCTTTCCAGATGATTTATTTGGGTTAAAATTGCAGCAAAGAAATGCTGGAGTCTATCGTCTACTGATTCTTGTAGGCAATTAAATTCTTTTTCTAATTCTTGAGCATGTAAAACTAAAGTACTGTTGATGTTGATAAAGCACAAATTCATTAATGCTGTGCAAAATTGTTGCATGATTAGATGATTCGCAGTGGGTAGTGTGGCGAATTTATTGAGAATAGCCAGTAGAGCCTCATAGAGTGCCTTTTTTTCTTGTTGGCGGTCGGCAACCCAGTGGTGGGTTAAATATTGTTGGCTCACTAATTGGATTACGATGCCAAAGGTTTCCAATATCTTGTCTCGAGTCAGTTCTGATTGCAAAATGGACGGTTCGTCATTGACGATATTTAGGATGTTTTTTTCTAAAACCGTTCCTGCGGTATTAAGCATTTCAATTAGATTTGTTTTGTTATTATCAAGACCAAATAAGTTAAAAAAATAGGCTTGTATTAGTAGTGCATGTTCTTCGTTGACATAGCCGGTGTAGGTTGAAAAATAATCATCAAAGAGTGCATAGAGATGACCTTGGTGAAGCATCATGCGTTGTTTGTTATGGCCCATGAAGGAATAATGGGTGGAATTATAGGCTTCATAGCCTAGCTGATTTTCTTGTATTTTATTATATAGCCTGCGCAAAATGGCAGGGAAATCGAGATTGGCTAAATTGATGCTTTGTGCATCGTCTTTGGCATCTAGGTAGCTACTGCCCAAGGCGCTATGCTGATAGAATATTTGTTTGCCATCATTAAAACTCACTCCGTGTTGGGTTAAAAAGTGAATTATTTTGTAAAGCATTAATTTTTGGACGTGGGTAGTTTTGTAGCCCTGTGGTGCCACGATGATATCTTGTTGCGAGCCATTATTTCCACTGGAGCCGGTGCCATGGTGTCCGGGCATTGAATAAAAAGAAAAACGCTGCTTTTCTGCCGCGGCTAAACTTGGGAATACTGGCGTAAATCCTCTGTCTGAATGTTCATTGCTATAATAGATGAATTCGCTATGCTCGATGAGTGCTGGAAGGACAAAAAATCGTTCGTCATACCAGGTAATTGGAAAACAATCGCCAGGAACTGGGTCGATGGCGAATAAGCTTAAAGATATCTTATCCACGTTGTTTTTTAAGCTGTTAAACCAGGATTCCTGCTCGGTTTGAGCGATTAGGTTGATTTGTGCTTTTAAGGGTTCAATGATATCAGGGGTATTGTTGGCTGGTGGGCCCTTACGTCTTTTATTTTGCTGTTCGCTTAGATTTTTTAATACCTCGTTAAAGCAGACGCAGCTGCCTATTATAGCGCGGATACTTTCTAATTCATGAGCGATTAAAATAGCTTCGATTGCCCCTCTGCTGTGGGCCAATAGATTGATTTTTGTTTGCCCGCGACTCAAGGCGTTTAATATGGCTGCTAATCCATAGGCAATTTTTTCACCGACATTGGAGCCATCGGTTTTGGGGCCATTAATTACTGTAATTTCGTCTGCCTGCAAAGCATAGGGATTTTTAGTATCCCCCTTAGTGCATAGTTTCGCTGTCGAGGCTTTTATTAATGAAGAGATGATGCTGAGGGTTTCACCTTTAGGGTAATCGCATACCGTTGCACCTTTAGTGTAGGGAGTTCTTTTTGCTATTTTCTTTAGCTCTGGATAATACTCTGTATTGGTGCCGAGCAGGGTCAATGTTAATGGTTGTTTTTCTATTTTACTGTCCATAGCAGTACCATTTTTCGGTGTTACAAGCCATTATTGATAGCATTGAACAGCAAAATAAACAAGCTTCGAATATCATTATTCATGGGGGCTGGCTTGCGTTTTAAGAGATAGTTTTTGATATTAAAAATCATCAGCATAACTATTAAATTAATGACAGCACATCGATCCACCCTATTCATCAATGATGCTTTATTGGCACCAGGTTATATGAATGGGCGCCTTCGTGATAACAGGAAGAGAAGTACTCCAAATAGTGAGAAATAAAAGAGACGGATTAAAGGTTAATAATATTCAGATATTCCCTAAATAAATTGGTGGGAATATGGGCTCCTACCCCAGATAGATTAACTACAATTACAATCGTTGCTTTGCTATTGGGTTCATGCATCATTAATAATAAATAGCCAAAATAATCTCCGGTATGCCCTCTCCAACCATTAATTGAGCCCATGCCATAGCCATAATTATCGTATTCTGGGCATGTTGGATGTGGGCGTGAAGGATCATTATCAGCACAGGGATCAAAACTAATCGGTAAAAGACTATTGACACGCTCTTGTTGCATTGCAGTGGATAAAAGGCTGCCTGTAGCCAGAGATTCAACCCAGATTTTTAAATCCCCAAGCGTGGAAATCATTCCTCCGGCCGCTCCTGAAAAAGACGGATCTACACGCGTTACGTCTTCCAAATCAGTGCCGGCATACCCCTTTGCAAAAGGAACTGGCATCTCAGGCGTTGTAGGATAGCTGGTTTCATTCAGGCCCAAGGGACTAATTATTCGATGGTAAATTTCTTTACCAATGAAATTTCCAGTTAATTGTTCAACAATCATTCCCAAGATAATAGTATTCGTATTTGAATAATGCCAATCAGCCCCCGGCGCGAAATAAGTATTATTGCCATTAGCAATCGTAACTAGCTCTTGCGGCGACCATTTTCTTAAAAAGTCATCAATCAAGTTTTGAAGAAAGTTAGGATCTGCACTGTAATTAAAAATTCCACTACGCATATTGGCTAATTGCGCAATGGTTGCACCATTATTTTGGATCGTAAAACCTAAGCTACTAATCGGCGTACTTAAATTTATTAATCCTTGCTCAATTAATTGCAAAATCACCGTTGTCGTAAACGATTTCGTGAGGCTGGCTATCCGAACGTGATCCAATGCACTAATAGGCCTGTTGGTACTGATATCGGCGACCCCATCTTCAATAATTAATTGTCCTTGCCCTGGCACCCAGATTCCCGCCAAGACTCCCGGAATATTATATTGTTGTTGATAACTATGGGTAACATTACGCAATAAACGCTCAGTCGTTTTATTGAGGCAGTTGTTGTTCGCACAAGGAATAATCTTGATATTCAACTGGTCTGCTAAGGATGGACCATAACATTGCAAAGGATTCGGAATATTAGTGGTGCCTTTAGCCTGACAGATCACTGGACCGGCGTGAATTCCCGCACCCATTTGTGCGGTGTTAAGTTTCAAATTTAAAAAACACGATTGGCCTGGTGCTAGGTTAAATGGGCTGTGACAAAGAGTTGCCCCAGAGACCTCTTCTATTCCGGGCATAGGTTTTAAGGTCAATGTACGCATTTTTTTACTGTTATTTTTTACGGTATATTGCATCGTTAGAATACGATTCGCTAATAATTGTTGAGGAGCTTTTGTTACGGCTTTTATTTCAAATACTGGTATTGCTGCCTCGCTATTTAAAGAAAATAAATTGCATAAACCAATCCACAAACTCATTATAAAAATATTTTTTTTCATCTGAATGCATCACTTTTAGAGAACGGACAATAACTTGCAGAATGAGCATGTTTGGGTCAAAGCGCAGGCTAAAAACTACATAAATAACATTGAGAGGGTTGATCTGTCTAGTTTTAAAATATTAATAGTTCAACATGGCAAGATCATGACGGATAGCATTTTCAGGAGCTTCGTTAGTACTTGTTCACTAACTCTACTTAATCGGAAATGATCTAACTTCTGGATCGGAATGGATCCCTTTTGGGAGTATATCTTTTGGGGCCCATAGGGATGAAGGTTCTGGTTCCATCGATTCTGTATCTACATTGGAAATCGTTACCCAACCATAACTAATCGATAAGACAATGAGTTCCTCAAGTTAAGGGGGCTTAATTGCGGGGTCGGACTCTGCTTCATTAGAGTAGAATGTCGTGCTAAATATTTAAGGAACCGGCGATGGTATCTGGAGAGTATTTATTTCTGCTACATGCTTAGAAGTAGTCAATGCTCGGAATCGATAAGGACAAACTTTAGCTGTCAAAAACTAATTTTAAACAATCGAAAAAATGCATGCCAGGTAAAATTCGTCGTGGTTTAAAACGAAACTTTGTGCTCAGATATTGTGCTATACTCGATTCAACATCTGCTTTCATTTCAAATTTGATAATAAAGATGAACGGCAGATTTTAGTTTTTATTTATCCAGGACGTAAGAGGGGATTGCCTATGATGCAAGAAAATACTATTCCTTCATTAATCATTCTTTCAATAGGATCTAATGGGAAAGTTCAGTGCACGGACAACAACGGGAAGTTATTACCATTACTTGATCATGGTAAATCTCTTGCTTGTATTTTTGTTCCTGTACTGATTGTGGAGCAGAAGTTAGCTTATAAAGATTATGCACTTTATATCTTTGAAAATGAAGAGGAATTTTCGGTCAAAATAGATGCAATTAGGCAATGTGACGAGCATGCAATCCTGTTAATAGGCACTGGTGAACAAAGAGAAATTTATTTCATTGAAGACAAAACATTAGTTTCTCGTATCCCTATTCCTTTTGTTTGTGAGGCGTATCTTGATTTAATTGATGAGTTAGATGTGAGTCCAGAGGGTAAAGCCACGAGTAGTGAGTTATATTATCTGAATAAGATTATTAAATTATTACGAGATACCGGTAATCGTGGGAATGAAGCCGAAATATCAGGTACACGAGTTGGCCTTAATGTATTCTCAACAGATTTTTCTCCCTGTAATGCGGTTGTTGCCAGAAGAAAAATGGATAATCAATTTGTTTTGCATCACTCGACAAGCGCAAGCATGGATAGAACCAGGCGTGGAGCAGACCTTTTCTTTGAGGGGATAGCTAGAGGTGAGGGATTCAACTTTGCTGCCGTAATGCAAAATCCTAAAGTTAAAAAGAATCTCTTAAAAGCGCCGATGCTTGCGGCGCAATTAGCAATACAACTTAAGGATCAGAATATAGGTCGCATAAATATTCCTGAAGGTTATGGTGCAATCGCGTGTGTGAATGGAGATACTATAATCATGGCTCAAGAGTTGAGATTCTTTAGTGGCGAATTGGATAAGCAACTCATCAGCCAGCTTAAAACAAAAAACGAAGAGACCGTTCGTTTTATTGAATTGGAGAGTGAATGTCTATCTTTGTCTGAAACTACAAAAGAACTCCGGGCGCAATTGCAAAGAGAAAAAAATAACCCATTGACGGACGTATATAGTAGCCTTTTAGGGCAGCTAAGTTTATTTTCATCTGCGCGGAAAAATTCACCGGACGATGAACGGAAGAGTAGGTGCTCTCTTATGTAAGATTAACGAGGATGGCTTAAGTAGTGTCAGGTTAGATACTAAAGGCTATGAATGGATATTAAAATGAATACTTATTCATTAGCCTTTAGTATAAATAAATTAGGGGGTATTTAAATCCTTTTTAAATAAAATCCCATGAATAAAATATTAATACCTGCAACCAGGACCAGAATCAAGCCTGGGAAATTACTTGCGTAAGGTAGCTGCTCGGCGAGTATTCGTCTAATTAAACTGTCAAGAGGACGCAAAATATAGGAAAAAAGATATCAGATAATTCGGCGCTAGGTGCTAGAAATGCTTTAGAAAGATAAACGGAGAACAAACCTCAGATGAGATATCATACATTTCAAGAACATTACCAATGGCACCACCGAAGAGTTTTTTTTGATACTGTAAGCATTAATCAATCTTCTTGGCTTGCAGAGCCCCAGAGCGTACTAACTCCTCATGGAAACCCAGCGAGTTATAATCTGTAACTCTATCCAGAAAGATAATTCCATCTAAATGGTCGTACTCATGTTGTACCACGCGCGCGTGCAGGTCTGATGCCTCTCGTTCAATTAAATTTCCACTGGCATCATAGCCGCGATAAGCAATTGATTTGTAACGAGGAACCTTTCCTCTTAGCTGGCCCACGCTTAAACAACCTTCATACGCCTCTTCTATAACTTCAGAAAGGGGCTCAAATGATGGATTAAATAAAACAGTAAATGGAATAGATGGTAAATCAGTGCGTACGGGATGCTGTTTCATACCAAATACAATGGCACGTTTTTGGATAGCAATTTGTGGGGCAGCTAGCCCTAGCCCTTGTTCTTTTTCTAAGGTTTTAAAAAGAATGGACTCCATCTCCTTTAACTCCTCAGAACCAAAAAGATCGTCTGTAATTGGTTCCGATATCATTCTAAGCGAAGGATTTCCTAGTTGTATTACGGTATATGGATTCATCGTATCGCCTATGGTTAAGAGTTGTTCATTTCTTTATAAGATTTATTTATCGATTCTTAAACTCGCGTATTTTTCTATCAGTGTTAAATTGGGAAAGAGAATATACCGCCCATAGGGCGGCTGGTATCCATCCTATAAGCGTTATTTGTAATATTAGGCAGATAATTCCTGCTAATGGTCGCCCGATAGTGAAAAACACCGTAAAAGGTAAAAAAATAGCGAGAAGTAAGCGCATGTTAAATTCAATAAGTTAATCAGATTAATGGCATTCTATTAATTTGAAATTTTATAATCAATAATAAAATTTTTGACTTCATTGGGATTAATTTGAGAAATACACGAATCCATTTGAAGTACGCCTTATGGATATAGAAGAGGTATAGTTGCATACCAATGCATAACCCATCCCACATTCAATGCGTTCAAACTAAAGCTGACAGATAGCTTCTTTAATTAAAAATAAATAGAGCAATAGAAATTAAAATAATAATCAATATAACAATGTGCTTATGATTAACCATGATGAATTGTCCAATAAGTATAACTCTTGAATTTTAGACTATTTCTTCAACATTTGAGGAGTAACCTAATTTATCTATTGCCTGGAGCAAACTAATAAATAGCAATCAAATGTGGATTTGCGCCATAGGTGCTTTCACTCAAATTATAATGGGAACTAATTCTTCAATAATTGAAGGCGATATTGATATAAAATAAGGTCAAGTCCACCTTACGGTGAGTAACCGGACCGTTGTCGATGTGCTGGTGGCATCGGAAATTTTTATTTAATAATTTTGCCAAACAGACAGTTATTTTATTACAATCTAAATTGATTATTTTAATAATCAAGCTCTTATAAATTTTAACAGGAAAAGATACCACCTAAATAAGGACGAAAACGAATGATAACTAATAAAAACTTGCTGTTTGTCTTGCCATCTTTTTTTTCATGTACTCTAGCTTTTTCCGCTCCATGCGCCTTTGACCCATTAAAATCATGTCAATTAATTACCGATATTTTGCAAGATAAAGCAAGCAGTGGGCTCAATTATTATGCCTCAACCAATTATGATCACCGCATATCCGGCGAAATTAATGTCTATGATACATCAAAAGTAATTAAGAGTACGGACGGAAAATTAACGCTACTCGCAGATTTGATTAATACTGGGTTTTGGAAAAGCGGAGAAATAATGACTCGAGCTAACCTTAACTCCCCGCCATTTAACTCCCCCGTACCATCAGAAGTATGGACTACGAAAGAAGCAAAACATGGATATCTGGAAGTTAACATCAACTTACCTGTTTGTACCAAAAGTATTGATGGCTTATGTCAGCAAAATAAAAATCCAAGCGCCTACAATCAAGGATTATGGCCTGCAATTTGGATGATGCCTACCTATGATTCTAATTGGCCTCAAAATGGTGAAATTGATATTATGGAGGCCTATCCTAAAAATACAGCTTTTAACATAACTACAGGCGCGCTGCATTTTAATGGAAACTCCTCTCAATGTGGCGGCGGAGATTGTCGTGGCTGGGGCTATTCCCTTGATTCACATCAGTTTCCTCAATTAGCCTATGCAAACCCGCACACTTGGGGATTTGAATGGGAACAAGATCCAAACAGTCAGAATGGCGGGTATATCCTTACGGGCTATATTGATAATGTGAAAACCTGGGGACCATTAAAAACAGATGCGCTACCTGCTGATGGTGCTAATGCATTACAACGAGGGTTTAATGACCCCAATGGTGGTTATTATCTTATCGTTAATCTTGCAGTCGGAGGACCCTATGCTGGGGCACCTAACCCACAAATGCAATCTGCGAGTATGAAAGTGAACAGTGTGAAAGTTTACCAGATAGGTTCTACTCCCACTGATCAGTGTAACCCACCGATAGATTTTTCCTCATCCTATACCCTTGATAAGAAACATATTAATTTGTCCTGGAATTCCCCAGCCAACAGTGGGGCTGTAGTTTCCTATCAAGTTAAGGATTGGCAAAAAAGAGTATTATGGAAAGATAGTAAACTAAATTGGACAGATACCTCTCTCCCAGGTACAGCAGGAAAATTTACCTATTTCCTGAGCTCGGTTTGCAGCAATAGTGTCTCTCAAGATGTACAGTTTGATGTAATCATTCCTGATACTCCTCAGTGCCTCCCTCCAACCAACATCAATGCAAATTATAGTAGCGATAAAAAACTCATCAGTCTTAGTTGGTCCGCTCCAACCCAAAGTCTACCTGTAACCAGTTATCAAGTTCGTGACTGGCTAAAGCGAGTACTTTGGCAAGGCTCATCAATAAACTGGACCGACCGATCTTTACCCGGAACTCCTGGAAAATTTACCTATTATATAAATTCGGTATGCAATAATCAGGATTCAGTCATGTTGCAGAAAGATGTTAATATCAACTAAATAAAACTTTTCCTTCTATCCTGATACCATTGCTCATGTGCCTCCTTCTTTTGTAGCAATCGTATCAGGAGGCTTATGGTGCACAAGCGACTTCGTCGGCAACTTGCCGAGCCTGTATTATACTGGAGTCTGTATCGCAATTAAGTTTCGGCATGCACCACAGTAAAAAAAGCTAAGCTCAGTGTTCAAGGACGAGCCCATTTTCACTAATAAACACTATTTTTTATTATCTCTAAAGCGTTTAAAGCTAATTTTTTAGCCGCCAGTGCATCATCGGAACAATGGGGGCGGTCGCTGCGACTGTTTGGGGAACGTGGTGGTTCAAAACAAACTTGTTATGATGCCTGAGATTGAACTATGTGCGTCTCTAAATCTAGAGCCTACTTAATACATGTTGAATAAGGGTAAACTCACATACATAGTTTACTTGGAAACTGTTTCATATTAAACTAATGTGAATTAATAAGGTTGGGTCTATGGAAAAAAGAAATGTAAGTACTTTAAAGAGTCATATTGGATATCATATGAGAGTAGTTTCAAATGAAGTTTCACAAGCATTTGCTAAAAAGCTACGGAAATATGATGTCGCTGTCGCAGAATGGGTCATTTTACGCGAAATGTATGAAACAAAAAAATCTACTTCCCCTAGTAATGTCGCAGAAATGGTAGGACTTACTCGTGGTGCTGTTTCTAAATTAATTGAACGTCTTTTGAATAAAGGTCTAGTGACTCGCACTGAATCCTCAAATGATCGTCGATTTCAAGAAATTAAATTAACTTCTAAAGCAATTGAGCTTGTACCAAGTCTTGCTGATTCCGCCGATCAAAATGATGAATCGTTTTTTGGTGTTCTTTCCGATAACGAAAAAGTCACTCTTATCAAAATACTAAAAAAACTCACCGATCATCACAAACTCCACTCTAACCCGGTTAAATAATCAGCAAGGAGATACTCATGTTAAAATTAGTAGAAAAATTAACGGAAGCACAAAAATACGCTATGTCTATCCGCCCCAAGGTTGGAGGTTTTCCAGTGCTAGCAGAAATACTTCGCCAATGTGGAGTTATTATGAATCGTTGGACGCTACCTTCATGTCAATCAGTTTATATACTGAATGAAGGTGTTGTTGCTCAGCAAGGGAATCCCTTAGTCACAGGTACATTTGAATTTCTTATGTTTAATCGCGATGCATTAATAAAGGCCATTCGAGCCGATCAAGAGGGTAGAAGCAGTTTTCCAGAGTTTTTAATGCATGCATGGGAGTCGGGTGTTGTTGGTTATGATGTCGATTTTTTAGAACGAAAAGTTATTTATTATGGTGTTACGGGTGAAAGTTACACTGAAGAGTATCCCGCGGTAGAAATTAGATAGGAAGGTGTAGAGCCTAAGGGGGAAGTGGAACGGCCATCTAACTTCATCGATCGGTTACTTCCCAGAGAGAATAATGAAGGGGATTGAATTTGGAGTGTGGCAATACTTGAAACGGGGAATGTTAAAGATCTGTACGATCATATTGCTTTCTAGAAGCATGCTCTTGATAAAATGAACTCTTTCTTGACGCCGTTTTCTGGTAAATATGATCCATCTGTTTTTGAAACACTCATATAGATGAATTGATTTTTGAATACAAATGCTCCTCATAAGTTTTGTTCGCGTACCTCGTCTTAGTCGACACGCGTAAATGGGCTCTGAGTTAATTGAACGTAACTTGACGAAGCCTTCATTTCAGTCTATTGCTTTATGTTAGGAGCAAAAATAATTGGTCATGTTTCAGTCATTTTTCTCGCAAAGTAAAGCGGCACATCGAGGCGACAGCTATCGGCTGCGATTTAGAGAGAGAGATTAAATTTTTCTGCAGTTGTTCAGTTATTGACGCAGACATGCGCTGTGCGTTCAGAGCAATAGATATGACCTTATAAGTTCTATTTTTTACACACGAATCGCGCAATGTATTGAATAGATTGTTGTGGATGGATCCTTAAATTTATTACATGGGAAATAACATGAAATATAGCAATCCTAATCAAGCCGGTGCCAAAGTCAATTTTAAATCACGTTACCATAATTTCATTAATGGCGAATGGATTCCTCCGCAGCGTGGGAATTATTTTGATAACATTAGTCCGGTTAATGGTCAAAAGTTCTGTGAGATTCCGCGTTCAACTGCAGAAGATATTGAGTTAGCTTTGGATGCGGCTCATCAAGCCAAAGTGGGTTGGGCGAAAACGCCTGCTGCTCAACGGGCCCTTATTTTAAATCGTATTGCGGACCGTCTTGAAGCCAATTTAGAAATGTTAGCAGTTGCAGAAACTTGGGATAATGGAAAACCCATTCGCGAAACCTTAGCGGCGGACATTCCTTTAGCCATTGATCATTTTCGTTATTTCGCTGGGTGTATCCGGGCTCAAGAAGGCACGCTTTCCCAGATAGATGAGCAAACCGTTGCCTATCATTTTCATGAACCTTTAGGGGTCGTTGGACAGATTATTCCTTGGAATTTCCCTATCTTGATGGCTGCTTGGAAATTAGCACCGGCGTTAGCTGCGGGAAATTGTGTGGTCATGAAACCTGCTGAACAAACGCCTGCCAGTATTTTAGTTGTTGCCGAGTTGATACAAGACTTATTGCCTCCAGGGGTTTTAAATATTGTTAATGGTTTCGGCGTGGAAGCTGGTAAACCTTTGGCCAGCAATAAACGGATCGCGAAAATCGCGTTTACGGGAGAAACCACTACGGGTCGTCTCATTATGCAATATGCTTCAGAAAACCTAATTCCCGTAACGTTAGAACTGGGTGGGAAATCACCTAATTTATTTTTTGCAGACGTCATGACTGAATCAGATGACTTCTTTCAAAAAACATTGGAAGGATTCAGCATGTTTGCGTTGAATCAGGGCGAGGTGTGTACTTGCCCATCTAGAGCTTTGATTGATAAGAAAATTTATAAAGAATTTTTACCTCATGCTATTGATCGAGTTAGATTAATTAAACAAGGTAATCCTTTGGATACCGAAACCATGATCGGTGCTCAAGCATCGAATGATCAAAAAGAAAAAATCTTATCGTATATTGCCTTGGCAAAAGAAGAAGGCGGAGTCATTCTTACTGGGGGCGAAGTTGCTCATATGTCTGCAGATTTAAATGATGGTTTTTATATTCAGCCAACAATTATTGAAGGTCATAATAAGATGCGCGTTTTCCAAGAGGAAATTTTTGGTCCTGTACTTTGTGTGACTTCATTTAATGATGAGAATGAGGCTATTGAAATTGCCAATGATACTTTATATGGTTTAGGGGCTGGCTTGTGGACCCGTGATCAGAATAGAGCCTTCAGAGTCGGGCATGCGATACAAGCAGGGCGTGTGTGGACTAATTGTTATCATTTATACCCCGCCCATGCGGCCTTTGGGGGGTACAAACAATCGGGTATTGGCCGAGAAAATCATCGGATGATGTTGGATCATTACCAACAGACTAAGAATTTATTGGTTAGTTATGCGGCCAAACCCTTAGGATTCTTTTAATCATGAAGGCACCTGCTCGGGTAATAGCCACTCCATTAGCAGAGGAATGGCTCGGCAAATTAACTCAAGAGCATGGTGCGTTATTATTACACCAATCAGGCGGCTGTTGTGATGGCAGTGCCCCTATGTGTTATTTGCGAGATGAGTTTAAAATAGGTGCTAGTGATGTGTGTTTGGGAGATGTTAAGGGGACTCCAGTTTATATGAGTGCCTCGCAATTTTCTTATTGGCAACACACTCAATTAATTATTGATGTGGTTCCAGGACGAGGTTCTGGCTTTTCCCTAGAAGCGCCTGAAGGCATACGTTTTTTAACTCGTTCTCGTGTCTTTAATGACGAAGAAATTGCTGCATTGAAAGGATAATTCAGTAACCTAGGTATCCTGCATCATAATGCGGGCCTGCCTTGAATTTACTACCCATCTTCATGGGCTGCTAAATCCAAGGTCTGCCTCCCAATATATATTTACCAGAGTTTTGGCCGGGACAATTCAGATTCTAGTGGTGTCGCTGATGCCTTAAATGTTTCAGCTAAGACCTGAATAGTTGATAAGTCTAATTCTTTCTCATCGACCATTTTATTATTAACCAAATAGGAAATTTTGATTTTCTCCGCAATTACAGGAGAGATCTTATTTCTCGGAGCTGCTGTTGCGCTATTGGTTGTTTGTGGCGATAAAGTGGTAAAGAATGTTGGCGAGCTCCCATTATTATAGAGGCTAGGTGGGATCTCAGATGTAGGCGTGTCCGTAGGTTCATGGTTGGTGTCACAACTAGATTGCCTTGTAGTTGACCTTGCGGATTTGGACGGCGATGAACGTTTCTTGGATGATTTATATACAGGCTCAGGGTCGCCCAACTTCCCCTCTTTATCAATATTTAAATGGAACTGATGTCTCATTACTGATGGATCATTATCCAAATTTTGGGGTAAGGGAGTAAATTTAAAGACAAATAAATTTTGGTTCATTGGATGAGAACTGGTTTTTGAGCTTTGTTGTTGAATGTTATTTTTGGGCATAATGTACCTTGCCTGCGAACTTTGTTTTAAGGAGGGACATTATGTGGTGTTATCGATATTATTTCAATGAAATTAGATCAGTATGCGCAGATGTTGTTTTATAGTAAACACCGGGGTAAGCAGCAAGGAATGAATCGAGTCCTGCATTAGGAAAGAGTATAATTTATTTGCTTAATTTTTACACTAAAACTCCTTTTTCATTTTTTTAGCAGTCTATAGTTAACGTATCTTACTTCGTATTGATGTTGATATGGATAATAGATATTTGGGTAAAGAATTATCGGTGGATAGCCGTGAATATTTGGATGTATGTCGATTAAGGTATCAAACGTTTACGATTTATTTAAATGAGCATTCTGAGCTAGTTGAGTACATTGATGGTATTCCTTCTTTAAAACCATGTAAATATGACAAACATTCTGTGATTTTTGCTGTCTATAATGAAAAAGAATGTATTGGTACCATACGTTTAATTATCCGTAACAGCAAAAAAAATCACTTTTTAGAAATTGAAGAATCAAGTATTTGCAAACTAAAGCCTTTTGTCCATGATGACTACAAGGTCGCTGAGGTGGGGCGGTTAGTGGTGGATAAAAAATATCGTACGCAAGCCAATGTAGTTTTTATGTTGTTTAATTATGTTACTCAATACTCTATTAAGAATCATTTAGATTATTTGGTTTGTGAGGCGCCTGTGCATCTTTCCAAACATTATTCTCGCTTAGGGTGGGAGGTTGTTGAAGAAAATAAGCCTTGGTCCGTTAATGAGCAAATATTGTTGAAGCATTTACTTTTTGATATCCGCGGCCATCGGATGAGAGCTAAGTGCTATGGGTATATGATGGGCATGCTTGTTAAAAATCCACATTTTTATAAAGTATTTTTTCATTAGCGTTCATTTTATGAGAGCAAGCCCTCCCCCGTTTGCGTTAGCAATCAGTTGGAGGTGTTGTTGAGAGAAGTTGAATGTTCTATGGATCCAACATCAATTAACGGGGCAATTTTCCTGTGCCCTAGTCTTATTAAGCTAGAGCCGCCATCTTTTGCGAGCTACGGTTAAATATATCATTCAAACAATCAATTACTCGCTCAATATCATATGGACTCAAATTCGAACTGGATGGTAAACACAAGGCTTGATTAAATAAATAATCGGACACACTAAAATTCTCGGAATGCGGATAGTATGTTGCTCCGGCAAATAAGGGTTGTCTATGCATGGGTTTCCATGTTCTTCTTGCTTCTATATTGTGTCGTTGCAAGTGCTCAATCACTTGTTCTGGTTTCAAGGTAGAATATTCAGGCTTTATCAACATGGTTGATAACCAGCACGTAGAAAAGCCGTTTTTAATTTCGGGCATCATTTCCAAAAAGTTATATTTTTTAAATGCTTCTTTATATCGATAAAAAATAGCACGTCTTGAGTCGACACGGCTGTCCAAAACCTTTAATTGCCCTCTACCGATACCTGCAAGAATATTGCTCATTCGATAGTTGTATCCAACCACAGAATGTTCATAATGTGGTGCGGGATCACGAGCCTGAGTTGCTAAAAATTGGGCTCTTTTTATTAAATCCTCATCTTCGGAAACTAACATTCCACCGCCCGAGGTTGTAATAATTTTATTTCCATTAAAGGAAATTACCCCGAATTTTCCAAAAGTACCACTGCGTTTGTTGTTGTATGTTGCACCAAATGATTCTGCAGCATCTTCTATGATCGGTACACCATAATGTTCGCAGATTTGGCATAAAGCATCATAATTAGCACTTTGTCCATAAAGGTTCGCAATCATTACTGCCTTGGGTAATTTGTTAGTGGCTTTCGCCTCTGCTAAGGCGCGTTCCAAGGCAATAGGAGACATATTCCAGGAGTCTAAATCGGAGTCTATAAATACGGGCGTGGCGCTTTGATACAATATAGGATTTACTGTAGCAATAAATGTAAAACTGGGAGCAAAAACTACATCACCTGCTTTCACATCTAATAAAACTAAAGCCAGATGTAATGCCGCGGTCCCTGAGCTTAAAGCCACTGCTGATTTAATGTTAAGGTAACTTGCAATTTCTTTTTCAAAAGAATCAACATTTGGACCTAGTGGAGTGACCCAATTGGTATCAAAGGCCTGTTGAACATAGTGTTGCTCATATTCACCAATGTGGGCCGATGAAAGAATAATACTCGGGGATAAGTCTTTTTGCTGAATCAATTGAACAGGCCGGTCTTTATTATCTACGAGCAAAACATGGTCTAATTCATGCTGTTTCATTAAATAATAAGCATCTTGGACCGTCGCTGATGCGGGCAACGTTTTTCCAGTGTGTTCTGGCAAATCATTTAGATCTGAGTCGAGCGTGTAATCTGCTGATAAGAATTGTTTAACATCACTCTCGGTGATTGTTCTTAGCAAACGTTCTTCAGCATCGACCAATAATAAAACCTCTTGCTGCGTTTCCTGTAACTTGCTTAATACTTCTTTTAAGCTAAAACTTTTATTTATAAATAACTTATTGATAAACATCATTTTATTCCATTTATACAGCAGGTACTCCCTTAACCAGGGTATTTGCTTTGACATCATTAATCACGACAGCGCCAGCAGCAATAATCGCTTTATCACCAACAACCACGCCTGGTAATATTGTTGCTCCAGCCCCTACCAACACTTCTTTTCCAATCGTTACATTTCCACCTAAAGTACAATTTGGCGCGATGTGAGTACATGCGCCTATGGTTACTTCATGATCTATTATTGCTCCATGATTAATAATGCAACCCTCACCTATAGAACTTTCAGGCGCAAGGAGGGCTTTAGCAGCTATAAATGCTCCTGGTTCTATACGTGCATATTTAGAAATTAACGCTGCTGGATGGATAATAGTTACTAAAGTGGTTTCTTTATTTAGTAATTTAAAAACTGCTTGTCTTACTTGATTATCGCCTATAGCTACATGGGCAAAACCTTTAAAATGGGTTAATGATTCCATGGTTGAATCAATTAAAAGCCCATAAAGCTCTGTTCCTAATAAGGCTTTATTATTATCACATAGGGAGACTTGATGAAAGGAGTGATCACATAGGGAAAGCGCGTCGATTACCACTTTGCCGTGGCCACCACAGCCTATTATTTTTAAATGATTAGGATTTGTTTCCATTTAGACCATCTTGATCAAAATAAGTTAGTCTCCTTGACCCAAAGCTCGCATATTCCGTTTATGCGGCATTCATTTAAAATTAAAAATAATAGTTTTTAATGATTTAAATGAAGTAAATTCGCTCATAATACCATCCCTTTAATTTTTTAGCATCAGATCGATGCACAAGTTCATGATTGAGATGTATAAAAATCAATACCTTGTTCTACATCGCCAAAAAACTGAATTTGGCCACGTTCCAAGACAATAACCTTGTTACAAAATCGTTTAATAATCTCATTCGAATGGCTTGCAAGAACCAGGATATGGCTTTGTTCAATTATGTCTTCAAGACGTTTGGTTGCTTTCTCCATAAAATGGATATCGCCAACCCCAATAATTTCATCGATTAACATAATTTCTGGCGGGATGGCTGTGGCAACTGCAAAGGCAAGTTTCAACAGCATTCCAGCAGAGTAAACTTTAACGGGACTATTTAAAAAATCACCTAACTCCGTAAATGTTTCAACATCTTTTATTAACTCAGGGAGTTTCTTTTTTGAAATTCTTCGCATGGTTGCTAAATTAACAATGTTTTCATATCCCGTTGATTCAGTGTTCATACCGGAACTTACATCAAATAAACTGCATATTTTTCCATTGATTTCAATTTTACCTATATTGGTCTGATAAACCTTGGCAAGCACTCTAAGCAGCGTGCTTTTTCCTGCACCATTTCTGCCTAATAAACCAATACGATCGCCCTTATTAATTTCTAAGTTAATATTATCAAGTGCTCTATAGGTTGAGTTTTTAACGGCAAATTGTGTATTAGGGGATTTTCTAAAACAATTATTAAGCAAATGAATAGCTGATTTTTTAATGGAGTTAGAGCCATTTTTAATAATGTAGTCCAAGGATACATTGTTTAATTTTATTGAAGACATGTTTTTACTCCATTATAACCAAAACACAATGCGGTATTTAAATTTACTCAAGAAATGGGTGTATAGCATAAAACCTAAAATCGAAATCAGACTCACCATTACCAAGGTCTGAGTGCTTATCATATTATTTAGTAAGGGGTCCCTAATTAAATTAAGAAACTGGTGGAAAGGGTTATAGGCGACTACCCATTGTAGCCTTTCCGGTAACAAATTGGGCATCCACATAATCGGCGTTAAAAAGAAGATAATTTGTATAAAACTGCCAATTATTTGATTAAAGTCTCTATAACGGGTGGTTATAATCGATAATAAAGTTCCCCAGGTTATTACATTAAAACCAATAATAAACAGCCCAGGAATGAGTAATAAAATTTTAAAACTCACGCCGATATTGCAGATGAAAATAATGGGGATAAAGACCAATAAGTTATGCGCAAAGATAATTATATTTCTTAAGAATAATCTCATCATAAATAATGAAATAAACGAATCCTGATTTTTTATATAGCTTTCGGACTCAATAAAGGCATTATTACTCTCTAAGATAAGGGTTGAGATAAATGACCATCCAATAATACCGGAGGTTAAATAAGGAAAATATTCCCCTATATTTATCTTAAATAAGTGGCCATATAAAAACCCCATGCAACAGACAGTAATGGCCATATTGATGCTGATCCATAGAGGGCCAATTGATGAGCATCGATACCTTAATTTTATATCTTGTGTTCCTAACATAAACCATATAGGCCAATCGATGAAAATTGCTTTAAGCTCATCATGGATAGTGGTGCTCTTATTCAAAATAAATTACCTCACAACTTGGATAGTCCAGGGTAGATTCCGGCAAAAACGTACTTTATAGGGGCTTAGTCTTGCTGGCAAGATATTGCAATTGTGTTTGAGCATGTGTTCATCTTATTATTTATCCTTTTGTAGGTTGCTGTTTCATCCAGCTTATTAGTTTTTTACCAATAAAATGACTGCCTGCAGTACTTAAATGATGGCTGTCGCGGTAAATCAAATGGTTCTTGTAGGTTAGCTGGCAATTCTGCTTACACATCAAATCAACAGAGTTAAAAATAAGAGTTTCTGGATATTCTTTTTTTAATTTAGTTAGTACGGCTTTATATATATATTGTCTTTTTAAAACACCATTCTTAAGAATATGGCACGACTTGTACGGCGCTAAAGGGCGATGAAGGCAGCGAGTAGGCATAAAGGGAATTTCTGGAATATCTTGAAATAAAATGACTTTTTTCCCGGCTTGTTGGAGTTTATTTATTGTTAGCGCAAGGCCTTTATAGAAGACCTTGGCCTTATCCTCGAGAGGAGTACTTTCTTTTTCTGAGCGTAATATAAAGCCGGAAGGAGCATATTTCCCTAAGTGTTGGGCTGCATAACCTTGGTTACTTACATAAAAAGGACCTAGGGAAGCAAGTACCACCGTATCAATTGAGGGATTTTCTAAAATAATTTGCAATGCTATCTTATTGGTTAATGCACAGGTATCTTTCAACCCAACCCAAAAACCTTGAACGCCTAACACGGGAGGGCAGGATGATTGCCCGAGTAATAGCCAGTTTTCTTGCGGAGCATATTTTAACAATCCAGGGAAAAGATGATCCGCATGACTATCACCCCAAACAACTTTATTAGGGGTACCTTGACGTGTTTGCAAACACCATTCCAGGTTTTTTGCCCGTTGATTGGTGGTATTGCACTGCTGCATATTCGTTCTATAGCGTTCGAAATTTGTTATATCGTTAGTAAATGATTTTTTGATTTGCGCCACAGATCTTGATTCCAATCCCTGCTGGTTATAAACCATAAAGGCAATTACTCCGGTACTTACTAAAAATAATCCCAATATTTTAGCAATGGAAGAAGCATACATTTTTCCTTTTATGGAAAAACGAATGGGTTTTTCAATAAATTGGTAGGTCAGCCAGGCCAAACCGAAGCTGATAAGGAGCAAGGCGCTGGCTAAACGGTAAGAGAGTGCTTCAGACAAAATAATACGAGCGAATGAAAGTAATTCCCAATGCCACAAATATAGAGGGTAACTGATGATGCCAATGAGGGTTAAAAAAGGTGTCGCTAATAAAGTGCGGTTAACCCAGCTGGTGGTTGTGCATAGCAAAATTCCAGTGCAAAGAGTGGGCAATAATACAGCCCATCCGGGATATATAAGGCTGTTGTTAAAATAAAAAATACTAAATAATAGAGCAGAAAAACTTAAAATACCTAATAAATTTAATAGATTAATATGAGTGGAGGTCGTTGTCTTTTGCCGATGCTTTAAATGGAAAAAGCGTACATAGGCGATTGCTCCACCTAAGCCAAGCTCCCAAAATCGAGATGGAGGCAGATAAAATGTCGCGATATTATAATGTGTTGCTCCCAGTAGATTAATAAACAGGGAAATAAAAATTATTAAACTCGCAAAGATGGGTTTAATCCTTTTTTTCCAAATCAAAAATAAAATGAGCGGGCAAATTAAATAAAACTGTTCTTCTATACCTAAAGACCATAAATGTAAAAGAGGCTTAAAATCACTGCTAGTATCAAAATAACCAGCCTCATTCCAGAGTATAAAATTATTAAGAAAGAAGGTGCTTCCTAGTATATGCTTACTTAAATTTTGGTATTCATCTGAGAACAGCAAAAAGTAGCCGCCCACTAAGGCACTCAATAATATTATGATGAGTGCTGGGAATATTCTGTTGATTCTCTTGATATAAAAAGTGGTCCAGCAAAATTGGCTATGAGCCATTTGGTGGATAATAAGATTGGAAATCACAAATCCAGAAATAACAAAAAAAACATCGACTCCAATAAAGCCGCCTGGAATAAGCTTTGGAAAAGCATGGAAAAACATAACAGACAGTACTGCTACAGCCCTTATTCCATCAATGTCTTTGCGATATTGTAATTCCATGTTATCCACGATTCATTAAGCCTGCCGTCGTCACACCAACAGATTTATTTTTTCCAGGGACGCCAATCTACTCGGGCCAATATTAGTCCAACCATGGAATGGAAACGAGAACGCCAGCTTATTCGAGCCAGTATACGTCCAGCAAATGAATAGAAACGAGAGCGTAACATTCTTGGATGCCAAAAACCTTGTGTCCAACGAGGAAGAAACCATATATCTAAAAAGAAAAATCGTGCTACTACAAAAAAGCCCAATATACCTGCAAGGAAGAAACGAGCCAAAGTGGTGGATAATCGATAACCTTTGGCAGCAGTTTTTAAAAAACCTTGATACAAGTTATGAAGATCCTTCACGGTTGATGCGAGAGTAAATCGCTCCAGCATCCATTTACGCCCAGCTTTTCCTAATAAGTTGGCAGCCTCAGGATCACGTATTAATCGTAAAATTCCAGTTGCAAGATCCTCAGGATCTGCAGGATTTACCTGTACGCCAGTCTTGCCATCAAGCACGGTATCCACTAACCCGCCTACTTTAGTTACCACGGTGGGGCATTCCATTAACAGCGCCTCGATTGTACCGCCTAAATTTTCATTTAATGACGCTTGAACAGAAGCATTGAGATCGCGATAGATTCGCGGAACATCAGTTCGGTGCCCCGTAAAAATAATATTTTCTTCTAATCCGAGCTCAGCGACTAAGGATTGCATCGACTGCCTTACTTCCTCTCCCATTTCTCCCCAGCCGCTTCCAATTAAAAGGAATTTTGCATTAGGAAACTCACGAAGTACGGTGGGCGCTGCTCGAATTAAATCTTCATGGCCTTTAATTGCCTTGCCATGGAGGTATTCTGGAGTCCAACGGTTGGCTCCCAACTTAGGATAAAAGTAAGCAACCATCCCAATTAATGGAGTATCTGCAGGCCAACCAAATTCTTCCCGTAAACCAGCAGGCAAGGTTTTAGCAGGGTCAAAAAATTGTTCATCAGGGCCATAATAAACTACGGCTAAGCGCTTCTCGGATACGCCCATTTTCAAATAAAGCTGCCGCGAGTATTCACAAGAAGGAATGATCGCGGTATCCATCCAGGCCGTGGCCTTATCTACCCAGCGAGGAGTATGGGCTTCTAAATGAAATGGGCCGGCAATCATGGAAAGCCGTATCGGCACATCAGCAAGCCAACCGGCGATACGACCAATAACCATTGAAGGAAAAAGATGCGTCTGAATTACATCAAATCGGTTTTTACGTAAAAATCTGACTAATTTTAGAATTTTACCTGGTAAATGAAAAATATCAGAAGGTCGCATAAAATTAAAATCAGCAGAGTGAACTGGAATAGCTTCTGCTTTGAAACGGTCGACCAATGTGCCGGAGTCTCCACTCAATACCACTGAAACGTCACAATCATAAATATTACGTAGCTCGCGCAATTGTTCAAAAGCCCAAGTACCGCCTTCAGTTGTTGAAAGTATGTAACAGATTTTTAGTTTCGACATGCTGTAATTATCCATAGTATACGTGCAAACAAGGGGAGAACCCGCGAGGCACTGCTATTTTAGGGATAGATTCCCTCTGGCGGAGATGACCAATCCTTAACTTAATGGCAGTGAGCCTGATTGGGGCGTATTAGCTCATAAAACCTTCATTCTTGTAAAGAGTTTTTCAGGTTTCCCAGGCGATGTCTTTTGAATTTTTTTGTAGTAGTGTTTTGAATGTTACTGTCCATTATTTATAAAAAATTATATAGCTACCTTGTTGGCACAAATATATAATTCTTGGGGCTATGAAGGGAGAGGACCCATTGATTAAACGTATTTTTGATATTGTCATTGCTTGCATGCTACTCATCGTACTGTCGCCCATCATTTTTTTAGTCGCCTTGTTAGTTCGTTGCAACTTGGGGAGCCCTATTTTTTTTCGCCAGAATCGCCCTGGATTACATGGGGAAATTTTCCAGATGATTAAGTTTAGAACCATGCTAGAGATAACTGATAGCAATGGTGAAATAATGGGGGATGCCTGTCGTATCACGCAATTGGGTAAGTTTTTACGATCATGCAGTTTAGATGAGCTTCCGGAGCTATGGAATGTCATTAAGGGGGATATGAGTTTAGTGGGGCCCAGACCTTTACTAGTTGAATATCTTCCTCTCTATAACGAAACACAGAAAAGGCGGCATGAACTCAAACCCGGCATTACTGGTTTGACTCAAATCAATGGCCGTAATGCTTTAGCATGGAACGAGAAGTTTGATTTGGATGTTTGGTATGTAGATAATCATTCTTTATGGCTGGATGTAAAAATTCTACTTTTAACCGTTAAAAAAGTTTTGATACGAGAGGGTATTACAAGTGAGGGAAGCATAACCGCAGAGAAATTTGGGGGGAATGAATAAGATTGGTCGGGAGTTTTAATATAATTGGTAAGCGCTCATGAGGTATGTAATTGCTTACTTCTATATAAAAATACCGTCATTGTGAAATTTACATATCCGAAGGCAAGTCTTTCAATTAATCTTAAGTTTTACATGGCAAAGCACACTACTTCCGAATTCCTGTGGTTTGACCAAGGGATGCATAAAAATGCTCAATTAGTGGCTGAACCTCAAGATATACACTATCTTAAAATTTCTCGTAACGGTTACCTATCTCTTTTCGCTATACATAAGCCGTGGCAATTTGCCCGTCCGCAACGTCTCTTTTATTGTATTCAAACTCTTCTCCAAGGAACATCGCCATGAATAGAATAAAAAAATAACCAGAGCCGGAATAAAAGAGTAACGAATCTGATAAATTTCCTATCGCAAATGGAACCAGCATTGCACAGGCCATAAATTTCATCTTATGTAATCGCCAGCTTGCCTGAAGTAATGAGAAAAAAAAGTACGACAGGGCTGCAATACCTAATAAACCAAACTCAGCCGCTATTAACCAATATTGACTATGTGGCTCTAATAAGGTTTTTGTTTTCCAGATGGAAAAATCGACAGGCCTTTCTTTATCATAATAATAAGCGAAACTAGCTGTACCATTCCCTACTATGGGGTGGTGGTTAAATAGTTGATGAGCATAATCATGAAATTGTAAGCGAATGCCTACATCCGTATTACGTTCATTATGCTGATACCCTTTAATTTGTCGGACAACATCATCAACGCGCATTTTCATGACTGGACTGATAAAATAACATGTAGTAAACAAGGAACTAATCGCTATTATCCCTAGTATTGCTTGGCGCCAAGTACATATCTGTAGCACCAAAAGGAACATGAGTAATAAATAAATAATATAACCAGTACGACTCCCATTTATAAAGAGAATTTGGTACGTAAATAGCAGGGCAAGTAATCCATAGCCAATTCGTGCATATTTTTGTTGGCGAAAGCAAAATAAAAAGGATAAATATGCAGCAAAGGCAACCATATAACTGGTCATGATATGGTTACGAAAAACATTATCTGGAGTCGAGGCAAAAGATGATAAATAGCCTTGGAATTTAAGTATGGATAAGCCACAGGTAATGAGCATAGCCAATAAAAATGCATGGAAACAAAGTTGTCTGGTTGTGCTGTTTTGAAATCCAACTACTAGAATAGGTAAATAAAGCAATTTGCTGTACTTCTCAACCACCACGTGCTGTTGAGAACTATTTGCAGGACTCCATAAACAAAAAATCACTGCCATTCCAAACAGTAAAAAAGCTGCCTTACACCAGTGAGTAGAAAAAAGGCGTATAAAATCCGAGCGAAAACCGGGTGAAAAAATTATGGTTCCCAGAGACAAGGTTAGGCAAATACTTTTCGCTGAAGAGCTCATCGGAAAGAATAGAAGAGTTCCAATTAAAAAAAACTGAGCCCAGGCTTCCATGGGAGCTTTCAGTGAAAATCTCATTAGCATTGCCAATTCATTATCTCCATTATTGGTAACTGATCAGAATGTAGTCCACAAAAATAGTGCATAATACTGCGATAAACGTATTTTTGGTAGGTCGCCGTCTAGCAAATAAGCCTTGAGTTTTGAATTTAAAACGATAATTATGAGGTGGAGAAACAAACGGTCGCTTGCTTCCATAATATTTAAAAATGATAAGGATATCACATGCTATTTTTAGGATTAGGTAGACACAATGCCTTAAGACGTACTTTTATTTCATTTAGTGCTCTATTGGCATTGGTGGTAAATCAAACAGCAGCGGCGCGAAGCGGACATTTTTTTAACGTTTCTGCGACTGGTCCCGCATCTCAGGTGAGTATAACCCTATGTCTTAATGGCAAAGGACCATTATCGTGCCAAAATTATGTGGTTTCTGCTTTAAACTTACGCATCAGCACAACAATATTCAATCACGTATATCCCGCCGCAGGTATAAAGATTAATACACCTGGCTACTCATTGAGCGGATGCACCCCCTATAATAATGGATATTGTTTATTTTCAGTCAGCAATACATTGCCTATAAACATTATGCTGACTAATACTGTGAATCAAACAACGTTAATATCAAATAATCCTTCTTTAGCACTTTCCGTTAAGTGCTCAACAGGGGCAAGTGGCTGTGTCTATGTAAACGAGGCATTAACAGGTCAATCAAGACAAATAACGGTTACTAACAATGGGCTAATGACCGCTACCAATGTGTCAGTTACATCATCTGGGCTACCGTTCGGAACCGCCATTACTTCATCAACTTGTAGTGGAACATTAGAACCTGCGAGCTCGTGTAGCATAACCGTTACGCCCGGTACTACAGCAAGTTCTGCTTGCACCACGGGTACCGTGCCCGCTGATGCCATCATCACCATAAGGGGCAGTAATACGAACGAAAGTAACGTTAAAATAGCAGTACTTAGTTATGGCTGTATTTATCAAGGAGGGTATGTGTATGCTATTGACGATACAACCATAAGCTCAGGAAGTATTGGGGGTAAAGTTACCGCCCTTAGCGACCAGGTTTCGCCAACAACAGGCATCCTCTGGAGTGCAGATAGTTCCGGTAATTATGATGATGGCGTAAGTATTTGGGGGATTGATGAGGAGTCAACCACTAATGCGCCAAGCCCTAATGCAAGCTCTAGCCCACCGGCGGCATTATATCCTGGACAATCCAATTGCAATGGTAAAGTAGATGGCTCGTGCAATTCTAATAACATTTATATTTATTACAGTAATTTCGCCACTTCCATCCCTCCCTTGTCAAGTTATGCAGCAGGCCGTTGTAAACAAGTGATTAATGGGTATTCAGATTGGTATTTACCTCCTATTTGCGACATGGGCCCAGACTCAGGTGCAATGATTTGCCCCTCTCCTGCGCTACAAAACATGGTTGATAATTTGCCTATACTCATCGATAACTGCATTGGCTCGAAGTGCTTAGTTGGAGATCATTGGAGTTCTACTGAACAAGCAGGCAACCCGAGTGACAATGCTTGGTCCGAATGCTTTGCTTCAGGTGGCAATAGTGAGCAATGCATTGATATTAAAAGTGAACTGTTGGGTGTTAGATGTTCCCGGACATTGACTTTTTAAAGATATTCAAACGGGCTGAAGAAGCAGGGTTGTTTATTATTAATTTACTTAATAGTAATCAATCCTATTTTTGCCAAAATGTTTACATACAAATCATGTAAATTTAAAATGCATCTAATTTAGTTTTAAATGATTATTTATAAATGTATTCAAAATTTCCAGTAGTACCTCCGGACATTTTTTTTAAATTCAAGCATAGTGAAATTAACCAACACCTACCTTCTAAAGACCTAGATCAACTTAGCAAATTACAGGATTTACTTAATAGTAAGCGGATTCACTTATTATTTGGTCATTATGATGTGGAGATTGTGTTGCAAGAAGGTGATTTGCGTGTGACCAATTTAAATTCCCATGGGGTAATGCGAACCTGTGCCATAGTCCACTTTTCTTCATCAATTCCGGATTGGCTTCAAGAGACCCATAATAAAATTTATAAGGGGGGCTCCATTGGCCAAACCATTAAAGAAGAGGGGTTCTCTTTAACCAAAAAAGATTCTTTTTTAGGTGTTACTGAATTACCTGAGTTTGCTAAGTTAAAGATGAACACGGAGGAAAGTACTGCTGCTGTTCATATCTATCAGCTTGTGGTTAGCCATTCTGCAACTACCGAAACGGTAATGTATTGTACTATTACTGAGGTTCATAGCCCTCAGTATTTAACTCTTGGTGATTTATTGTATTTAACCTCTGCCAGCCCTGAGCCTTATGCAATTACAGGAAAAGTACAACAGTGCTTAGATGAGTTGAGTGGGTTGGAGCAATTACTTAAACATGGGGTTAATATTCTAAGATCAAAGTAACGATGGAACTATTTAAAATATTAGATTACAGCCTTCTTCAGAAGTGGAATTCAATTAATAACCGTCTGGATAGAGTGGTACTAATGAAACTGAAACAATGTTCAGTTTCATTAATTAGACTCAATTGTTAATTGGTTTTGAGCCTCTCCTTATTAGTATTATTATAGGTTTTGTAGCGTTTTTATCTCATTGGAAAAGCTGTTGTTTTACTAAGGCCTACCACGTAAAAGTACCACAAGAAGCAAAATAAGAAGGATTAATCCAACACCACCGCTAGGATAATATCCCCAGCCTACACTGTAGGGCCAGGCAGGAAGCAATGCTAATATCAATAAGATTAAAACAATTAATAAAATTAAATTCATCATAAACTCCCTTTTTAAAACTCCATCTTTTTAAGTTTAGACTTAAATCAGAGGTGTTGTATTTTATTTGTTCAGAAAAGCGAATAATTTGCGTTATTTTTATACTTTCTAGGGGAGTGATTTTTTGATTTCTCATCCGCTGATTACTATTATTTAAGATGAGTAACCCTTTAGTTTCTAGAGCAAGGAGAGTCATCATGGAAAATAGAGGAATTGTCAAATCTGGTGAAATTACAGGAGCAAAAGTAACGAATCCAGCAAATGAAAATTTAGGTGAAATTGCAGAAGTAGTTATTGATAAACAATCTGGTGAAGTAAGTTATTTAGTCTTAGACTTTGGCGGCCTCTTAGGATTCGGAAATAAATATTTTGCGATTCCTTGGCAATTGTTTTTATATGATAATCAGGATGATCACTTTATTCTGAATGTGGATAAGCAACAATTAAAAAATGCCCCTGGTTTTGACAAAGAGCATTGGCCAGATTTTTCTGCCCCTGAATTTACTACTTTAATTACTGGTTTTTATACTGGAGAAAAGTAATTTCATGTCTCATTCACAATAGACTCAAAATTGAGATTGATAAGGATTTTTAGTTTTTCTAAGATAGATAAGGCTGAAATGCCTTATCTTGTTCTTTTATCCAGATATTTTTTCTCCGTATATACGTAGTCCTGATGCAGCTTAGCATAATCAATTTTTTTTCTTGCCATAACCTTTTTTTGCTTTATTATCATGCAAAAATTGGCGGGGTGAGGTTGTTATGAAAACAATTTGTGTTTATCTTGGTGCAAACATGGGCAATAATAAATCATTTGCACAGGCCGCTATAAAACTTGCACATGAGCTGGTTATCAGGGATCTTACCTTGATTTATGGTGGTTCAAGTTTAGGGATGATGGGGCTTTTGGCAACCACGATGAAAGAGCTAGGTGGCAAAGCAATCGGGGTTATTACTACTCATCTTCTAGATAAAGAAAAACCTTTGACAACGTTGGATCAACTACATGTAGTCGACTCAATGCAGGAACGAAAAAAAATGCTTCAAGAGTTAGCTGATGCATTTATAGCGATGCCTGGAGGCTTAGGCACTTTGGAAGAAGCGATTGAAACATGGAATGCCATCAAAATAGGTGAGCTTGATAAAAAAATAGGATTTTTGAATATTGATAATTATTTTCAAAAGTTATTCAATTTTATAGATGACTGCGAAACGAATGGGTTCATGAATGCGAAACAAACGGCAATACCCATAGTAAACAGCGATCCATCTTTGTTGCTTAATTATTTAGTGCAAACAACGGAAAGCACAGTCTTGTTTAACCAATAAAAATAATATCTTAACCTATAATAAAAAAAATAATCCCCAAGCAATTGCATAACGTTTTCTCTTAAATGACCTCGAATGTGAAACCATCACCTTATAGTGTTAAAAATGAATCAATGAGGACATTGATCAAATGTTCAATGAATTCGCTGGCTCATAGTTCCCGGATTTCACTGCGTTGCATCCAGGCTAAATTAGATTGGGTTTTGATGAGCATTGCTCGGTACAGGGATTTTAATTACTCAAGGTGTGTTGCGCAGGATGACATTCACTGCTGGAGTATAAAGGACGAGCGAGCTCCTTTTTTATACTCCAGTAACGAGCAATATATGTTTAAGCCAGTGACTTGGTCTTTATTCTCAAGGTTAGGAGGCTATATCATGATTAGAAGCTTTGCTGAAAACACTGTAACTAGAAAATCAAGTCTAATCTCGTGAGATTTTGACCATCGGTGATCATTTAGTTCTATACTTAAATTACCTATTTTATTAGGGCCACTCTTATGTATAGATTAGAAATTAAAAATCACAATATTCTCGCTGATTTATAACACTATTTTAGTGAGCAAGAGAGATTTATGGTCACAAAAAAACCAAAGGATTGTACCAGTCCATCATGTCGAAATGACTCTTCAGCGTGCGGAGTAAGTCTAATTGTTCATTTTTCAAAAGATGGCTCATCTATTAATAGTCATGACTTAGTTAAAGAGGGTCTAGAGGTATTAACCAGTTTTAGCTACCGCTCAGGCTATAACATAGCAACGCAAGAAAGTGATGGTTCGGGAATCAGGTTTTATGGGTTGTCGTCTCTTTTTTTTAATAAGCTACTGAAAAATGGAGATTTTTCGGTAGCAAATGCAAACAATTTATCATTAAATTTAAACGATAAATATTATGCCATAGGACAGTTTTTTCTACCTCAGGAGCCACATCAATTCACCAAGGCAACCAGGCTTATTACGCTTTGTGCTAAAAACAAGGGCCTTAAAATTATTGGTTGGCGAAATTTAGATAAGGCAATGAATCTCAATGTATTATCTGAGCGTGCCCGAACCAAAAAGCCAGCTATTTGGCAAATCATTCTCGTAACAAATACCTCAATGCCTTCAGAGTTGAACGAATTTACGCTAATTGAGTTGAACCAAGCGATTTACTATCATGCGCGTGAACAACAAATTTCCCTCAATATTGTCAGCTTGAGTAGCGAAAAAGTTGTTTATAAAGGAATGATACCTTCACCTTTATTGGCAGAGGTTTATCACGATTTACGTGATCCGGATTTTACCGCCTATGCTTGTGATGTGCATGCGCGGTTTGCCACGAATACTAGTCCTCAATGGTCCAATGCGCAGCCTTGCCCTAATTTTACTTCACATAATGGTGAGTTAAATTCTGCATTTAGTAATGCTAAACAAATGACTTATGAGTTAAATTCGCAACAGTTCCAAGGGATTTATCCAAACGAAGCACTGTCTGACTCGATGCAATTAGATGCCGATCTGGCAAATCAAATCGTTATGAAACAACTCTCTTTGGATGAGGCAGTAGTCCGGCTTTTAGCACCGGATCAAGGCGACTTTCCCGATGAAATTAACGCCATGCTAAAATATTGGTCTTTAGAGCGAACCTCCTACAATGGGCCTGCCTTTATCGTTGCCGGTTTTGCAGGAAACTTTATAGCAAAACTAGATAGCATGGGGCTTCGGCCTTCGCGTTGGGCTTTAGTTGAAGACCAGCAAGGCCGTCGTCGTCTGTATGCAGCCTCAGATGATTTTATTAACGTAGAAGACGGGGTTCTACTTAAAAAAGGGCACCTTGAGCCAGGGGGCATGTTATTATTAACCTGTGAAGGTCAATTATTACAAACCGAGGAAATTCTCGAATATATAGCGGCACGTTACCACCAAAATCACCTTGATTATTTTCAGCAACAAGTGCAAAAAATAGTATTTTCCCTACCGCAAAGGGACCAAACTGCTGCAATAGAACATTACTTAAAAACGCCTACTGGCTCAGATTTAGAGCGTATTTTATACGCGGCAGGTTGGGATTATGAAGCTGAAGATCAAGTGGTACGGGTTATGGCGGAAACGGGTTGTGAGCGTACCGCAGCAATGGGGGATGATACTAATATCTTATATACCCATACCTTACCCCCACACATCGCTTATTTTTTTCATCAATTATTTGCGCAAGTGTCCGCCCCACCCTTAGATTCTATTAAAGAGCGGTCGCGTTTTTCACTGAATACCTTTATTGGCGGTGGGGGGGATACCACAGTGCCACCTCAATTCATCGAACTTGCTTCTCCTATCTTAACCGTGGAAGAATTGGCTCATATAGAATATCACCCCCAGGTTCACTCGCAAGTTATCGATACTAGCTTTGCGGTTTATTTTGGGCAAACCTCATTCACTATAGAGCAGGCTAATGAACTTTTAAGTACAGCTATTCAAACTGTTTTACAGCATGTAGAACAGGCAGTTTATGAGCAAAAAATAACGAATTTAATCTTAAGTGATCGTCATGCGGACCCTCAGCGAGCCGTCATTCCTGACTTGATTGCAGTGGCAGTAGTAAGAAAGTTTCTCGAGAAAAAACATTTGGATTTTAAGGTATCAATTACTATTGACTCCTATCAAATCGCCGGCCCTCACCAAGCCTCTACCTTATTAGCTCTTGGCGCCAAAGCAGTTTATCCACGCGGTGCTTATGCCAAAATACATGCCCTTTTTCCTGATAATCCTTATGTATATTGCGCTAATTATCGCGAAGCACTGCAAAAATGTTTGCTCAAAACTATGGGTAAAATGGGCATCACCGATGTTAATAATTACATCAATGGTTCACTAGTTGCTGCTTTAGGTCTTGATTTGAGTCCACTGGCCAATGAATTAAGCGACTCTTTAAGCTTATCTACCATTTTTACCAAAATTTATTCACCGCTAAAAGGCGTAAGTCTCGAGCAGATTGCCCATGGGGTTTTAATTAGGCATCAACAAGCCAGTAATCCCGATCATGAGTTTATTCTTTTGCCGCGCTCAGGTTATTACATGCCAGAAAAAAATGGCGTAAAACATGGATTTGGTCCGCAGATCGTCAATGCGTTTACTGCATGGATGAATGAAGAAAACCAATCGGCTAGCCTGTATCAAATGCATTTAAGCCTGCATCAAAAAGGATATCCTGATTTTATTTCTGATGTGTCGGCCTTTTCTGTAAGCGCAGGTTTTCTTGATCCACGGTTTAAAAATAAAGAAGGATTTTATCCTGCTGATTATCTTGAACAATTTAAACCCTCTGCCGCATTTAAAAAATTCACCCAAGCTGTGGAAGCGTACCAACATGAAAACCCTACTTCATTGCGCGATTATTTTAAAATTAAAGTCGGCAAAAATGATAAAGCGCAAGACAATGAGCAGCCAATACAAAGCCAACAAGACATTCGTAATTTGTTGTATGCGGGCAGCATGAGTCAGGGGGCCTTAACGGTTGCTAATCCGCAAAAACCACATAAGCTAGGTGCGCATGAAACCCTAACCCGGGGCATGAATGCGGTGGGGGCGAAATCTGCATCAGGTGAGGGTGGTGAGGCGCCTCATGAGCTGTGCCACGCCTTAACTTCGACGCGTAGTAAACAGTTTGCTTCAGGCCGTTTTGGCGTTAGTGCCGCACAAATACTGAGCGCTGAAGAAATAGAAATTAAAATTGCACAGGGCGCTAAACCTGGAGAAGGAGGCGAATTACCTGGAACTAAAGTCTCAATAAGGTTTGCCGCGCAGCGAGGCGGGCTTCCCCACTTAAGTTTTATTAGCCCACCGCCACACCATGACATTTACTCCATCGAAGATTTAGAACAACTTATTTATGACTTAAAGTCGGTAAAAAGGGATCTCAAAGTGGCTGTTAAGTTAGTCGCTTCACAAGGAATTGGTGCTATTGCCATCGGCGTTGCTAAAGCAGGGGCTGATATTATTAATATTGCCGGAAATTCTGGTGGCACGGGAGCCGCGCAACAATCCAGTATCAAACACGCCGGGTTTCCTTCTGAGTTGGGTCTGGCCGAGGTGAATCGGGCGTTACGCCAAACCCAGCAGCGCGACTTGGTGCAGCTGCGGGTTAGCGGTGGCTTTAAAACGGCAGATGATGTGCTAATTGCAGCGATTTTAGGTGCGGATCTATTTGAATTTGGCACTACGGCAATGCTTACGCTGGGTTGCAAAATGCAACGTACTTGTAATCTGAGTTGCCAGCCAGGGGTGGCAACTGATGGGCATTTATTTAAAGGCGATCAAATAAATACGGAACGTTATTTTGTAAACCTTGCGGCATCCATTCAACAGCGTTTACTAGAATTGGGATTTCATCATCTGCGCGAGCTCCGAGATAGAACGGACTTGTTACAATTTATTTCCCCCGAGTCCGTCGAACCTTATGATTTTTCGGTTTTGCTTTATCGAGCCGATCTTCCTCCTATTTTAGCCAAGCGCGAGTCAATTAATGCTTTAATACAGCAAAAATCGTTTCGTCCCCAAGAGGACGAATTAATCAGCCGTATAATTCATCAGTTGAGGCAATCTAATGATGAATTTGTTTCCGAACCCATTGCGCTCACCACTCAAAACCGCAGCTTTGGAGCACGAATTATGGGCGTGCTTACCCCCTATTTACAAGAAAATCCACAGCAAAAAATATGCATAAATACCATTGGCAATGCGGGGCAAAGTTATGGATTTCTTAATGCGATTCATTTAAAGCATATTGGTTCTGTTCAGGATGGTTGCGGCAAAAGTATGACCGGGGGCGAATTAATTCTTTGCAGTCCTGCACAAATAAATACGTATGAAGCCAGCCAAAATAGCATCGCAGGTAATGCCATGCTTTATGGCGCCAGTGGTGGAAAAATTTATGTTAATGGTGACGCAGGGCATCGCTTTGCTATTTTACTTAAAGGTGCAGAAGTGGTGGTTGAAGGAGTTGGCGATTTCGCTTTCGAATACATGACCTCTGGCACCGGAATGATTTTAGGACGCGTTGGCAAAGGTCTGGGAACGGGGGCTTCAGGAGGCGTTATCTTTGCCTATGATCCAAATAATGACTTAAACCCATCTACCTCCGTACGCATTACGTCGTCCAAAGAGCGCAGCGCTTATAAAAAGGTCATTTTGGCACTGCTTAAGCAGCATTGTGAGAAAACGGATTCGGCTATTGCTAAACAAATAATCGAGCAGTTTAAATTAGCTCATTTTAAGGTGTTAATCCCCTGCGAAATGGATAAAATCCAAAGTTGGCGACAAGTATTAGATGTAATCCAAACTTACTATCTAAGAGATACCACTTTGACCCAAGGCATGCAGGTTTGGCTCATCGAAAAAATACGCAGCCTTCCTCAGGCAACAAGTGTGGAACTTAATGAGCTGCAAAGCCTACTGCATCAAAATAACCATACTGTGTTTACATCAGAAGCTAAACTGTTTTTACACCGGCTTAGCCCACTAAAATCCGATGTTGAATATGTTGTTCCCATATCGGCATTACAAAAAACAGCGATTAAACAATTAAATCCAGTCGAAATACGTTTACGTGACATTCGTGGATCTTTGGATTATCTGCTTTTAAAACCTTTAAAAGACATTCTGACTTATGTTGGCGAATTGACGAAAAATGCTCAGGGGTGCTCCGGTTGTCGTGCTCAATCTTGTTCTGGGAATGAACAAATCGCGAGCGGATGTCCTAGTGGTAAAGGCATTAATACTATTAATACCCTATTAAAAAGAATCGCACCGGTTAATGAGCAGGGGACGTTGAGCACGGCACAATGGAATTATTTACGCCAGGCTTTTGCGGTGCAAATACAAGAATCCCCCTTTATTTCTTATACTGGTGCAGCTTGCCCCGCTCCATGTCAAGATGCATGTACTGAAACCATCCCGAATCCAGGGCCTGCAAACAGCAAGCGTGGTGGAAAATTGACAGGAGAGCCGGTATACATAAAAGATATCGAATATGCGCTTTATCAGCTTGGCCGTGCTTTAGGATGGTTTGATGGTAAAAAAATATGGGCAAAAGAAGAAGTTGCCTTAATTTTTGGTGGCGGAATTTCAGATGGTTGGGATGAAAAATATGAGTATGACCAATTAATGGGGACTTTTACCCCCCCATTTTGCATTCCCAAACATGTTAGGAAAAAGAATCGCGAGCTAATTATTATTGGTTCTGGCCCTGCGGCCATGCAAATGGCTTATAAAGCCTTGCTGGATGGGGTGCATGTGCGCATGTATGAAAAATCGGATAAAGCGGGTGGATTGCTTGTTGATGGTATTCCCGCGCATAAATTTGATAAAGTTTACCTGGCGGAAGATTTTAAATACTTACAGAATATGGGGTTGGAACTGTATTTAAATAGTGAAGTTTTTTATGAGCATGCGACGGGTGATTTTCGCATTAAGGGCAGTGGACAACGTATCGCGAGCAGCCATAATGAGCACCAATTTATTGCCGCTTGTATTGGTGCAGGACAGCCTAGACAGTTAGACTCTGCGGTCATTTCGCAGCTTCCTCGGACGCAACATACCAAATTAGTGCAAGCAACGGATTTTCTCAAGGCGGCTAACCATATTGCATCGATCTTAATCGAGAAACCTAAGATTGGCCTGGATGAAAAAGAAGCGTTAATAAAAAAACATTTAGCGCACATGGACCCACGGAATAAAAAGATTGTGGTAATTGGTGGCGGAGATACTGCGCAAGATGTGATTCGCTGGTTAGCTCGTTATTTCAATCAAGCACAAAACACATTGGGCGAATTAAATATTTTAGTACGTGGCCCATTGCCACCTCAACACCCTATACTCAACAGCTATCCTATGCCTTCAGCGGCACTTAGTGATGAGAATCTACTTAAAAAAACAGAGGTTGAATTTGTTCATGGTACTGAATTATTTTTGGTTGAGCCCGTAAAAATTAGTATGAACCCGCACAATGGAAAATTAGATTTGCAAGTTAAAGAATCTAAATTTAGATACGCAGAACAAATACAAAATGACAGCCATTTAGTATCACTTTTTGATGCCTTGCCACGAGAGCTTAAACCTATAGACCCAGAAGGCAGTCAATTAAAAATGCTCCAAGATATTGATCTCATTATCTGTGCCTTAGGCTTTGAAGGAGGAGATAAGTCTCCCTTAGTTGCAGCGATTGACCAGTATAATTTAAAAAATGCTTATAAGGCAGGGGATGCAGCAGGTACAAACATCATTGTTGCCGCTCAGAATAACGCCAACAAAATTTATAGTCTTATTAGAGCCGCAATGGAGTTGGAGGATGTTAATGCTCAAAAAAACAGAGGAAAATTCCCTGCGTATTGATTAGAACGAAGCGTGTAGCCGCATATTGAGCTCATTAGGTTAATGAGATTTTCATATCCAGGATGAGTATAAATTTTTCTAAAAGAGAGAGAAATAGGATATATGGGTTGTATTTATATGATACAATAAGCGCGTTATTTAACTAGTGAGGTTGAACGTTATGATAGGAAAAATTGAAAAACAGCAGCAAGCTTCTGATTTAAAAACCGTTCTCTTTGATGATCAAACATTGTTGATGGCTATGAAGCACGCGCAAACCATGGATATACCAGTTAACCAGTATTATCTTATTTTAACCGGAACGGGCGAAATTTATGATGATTTCGGAGAAGAAATTTCATTAGAAAAAATACGCCAGGCCGTAATTAATAAAAGCCGCTTGGTAACTAGTCAGTTGGATTCCCCTGATGAAACCTTAATTAATGCATATCGTCAAAGTGATTCTGCAGCACGAACCACTCAGGCTGCTTTAATAAAAATAGAGTCTACTGAATCATTTGATTCACAAAAGTTTTCTGTAACTTCATGCAGTATTTTTAAAACAATAGAGCCACGTTCCGATATACACTCCCCAACAACATCTAAACAAGATGATGAAAAGCCCCGATGTAATTTAATGTAATGTACTTAAATAGCTAGCCCGTATTTGGACGGGCTACCGTTTGTTCACAGCATTCTGCGCTAAAATATTCTTCCAAAATGTCCTATAATCATTCAATATGGGTGATGTTTTATAGGCACTTGAGATGCAAAGTAAAGATGATGGCTTAGAAGAAGGCATATGGTCTCAAACATCGGTGAATGCAGTGATTGCTGCGAAAGTCGAAAAACGTGCTGCAAGAGGGCTCGTATTAAATTGTTATTCCTTAGATATTGCCGCACGTGATGACAAAGATGAACGCTTGAATACAGAGGCCCTAGATACTTTTGCTGATTCAGTTTATAAACAAGCTCAAGCATTAGATGATGGCGAAAAGATTCGATTCCAAGTTGCAGTAAAAGTAAATAAGGCGCATTGGACTGCTGTAGATGTAGAGGTAACGAACAGCGGAGCTAAAGTGTTAAATGTGGATGCTATGGGGGATGAGTCGGGGATTAGCGCGGCGGAAACCATGTTTCACAAACTTGCAGATAAATATCCAGATTCAGAAAAATCAGATCAATTTAAATTTGCTTGGCTAAGACATGCCGATATAGCATCTCATAAAGTTCAAGGCATCCAATACGATAATAATAGTTGTTCACGTTTTACCTTGGATCATCTATTCCATTTATCTAATATGGATTCATTTGCCTTACTGGATGCTCAAGAGTCGTCACTGAGAAAATATACATTTGATTCACAACTGCGTTCCTTTGACTCGAAAAGTATGCCTAAAGAGTTCGCTTTCTTATATCGAGATACACAATCCAAAAACTCATTTAATTCGTTATCTGATGATCTCAAAGGGCAAGTTATTAACAAAAAAGGGCAAACTTTGGAGGAGTCTGAAGCGGCGCATTCACGAACTGTAGAAATTAAAGGTGAATCTAAAGTAAATAACCAAGCTATATTAAATAAAAAAGCGGGTTTTATTTCAGATGCTCGCGCTTTGCAAGACAGGGACGATCATCAAACTTTGGTCGAAAGTAGGGATTTACTACATGCTCTTAAGACCGATACTTTTTTACATGAACGTGATTTTTCTAAGACGACAGTAACTCAACGTTTAATTGATGAGGCAAAAGAGATGAAATCTGCCAAGCCCATCAAATCATTGTCTGATATATACCATTACTTTCGTGACACGGCTCGCATTAACCGCGCGGAAAAGAAATTATCTGAAAACAAAGAAGAGCGAGCGCTAGAGCATCTTACAAAGCTAAAAAGCGCATCGCAAATATATAAAGAACAAATCGTACAAACGCGAGATAATTTTAATAAACAAAATGAGCGAAGCGTTGAAAAGGAAGAGCAGACACCAACAAAATCAATGTAACCATATGCTGTAATAAATAAAGACTAAATCTTAAATAAGGATGCATTTGCTTATGTTATTTCAAATACCAAAAAGCACCGCGCATAAAAGGGCGGAAAAAATTTTTGGCACAGGCTCATTGTTGAATCCACTAAACTGGCCAAAAGCAGCATTTAGCTATTTTTTTGGTTCCTCAATTAGTAAAGTTGTGTTGCCTGCGCAGGTTTTATCCACAGATCAAAGCTTTTTACATGATACGTTAACTCAAGAGGCATGGTTCATAAGTAAAGTTAATAAAAATTCAATGTTACAGATAGATTTTCACACTTTAGACTGTTTCGATGGCGCCTCATTAGAAACAATGGAATTAACTCACAATGAGCAAATTGATAAGCCCAAAGCGGAACAGGAATACGTTATTTATCTTTGTGGCAATGGAATGTGTATGCAGGATTTATATAACGAAATATACGATATGTGTACTACAACCCAACGCAATTTTGTTGCCTTTAATTTAAAAAATGTCATTAAAAGTCATGGTAAAGTTCGCAATGAGCTGGATTTAATTAATGATGTGATTTCTCAAATAGAGCGGTTAATAGCTGATGGTGTAGATCCTAGCAACATTTGCCTGGTGGGACATTCATTGGGAGCCGCTTTTGCCACCCTAACAGCATATACTTATTATAAGGAAGGAACACCCATTAGAATATTTAATGGCCGTTCTTTCGCAAATTTTGCCTCATTATCTTATCTTCAGGAAAAGAATAGCGGTAGTAGTGATTTTAACGCGTGGATGAAAAAAATGAGTTTGCAGCTCGCCAATTTCGAAATTGAGGTAGCAAAATTTTATGATGAAATCCCGGATGAGTACAAAGATTATATTACTATTAACGAGGACTCTCTCGAGGGCGATGAGCGAAATATTCCGGATGGTGTTATTCCTTTAGAGATATCCTTACGCTATAAAATTCAAGATCAAGACGTAACCCATTTAGTACGGTCTAGAAACACCCTCTTTGGTATAGGGCATAACGATCCCCTTCGTACACTTGAAGCTGAGGATGGGCTAACAGCAGAGGATCGATGCCGCTCCTTTATTTTAAACAAACCCTAAAATCGGATGCCGCCTGGTTGATTGCAACCAGGAGTTCATCGAAAGAAGCGACAACCTGCTAAATTACAAACACTCTTCAGGCCTTAAGCTTAGCACTTCATATCCACTCTCTGTCACCAAAATGGTATGCTCCCATTGCGCCGACAATTTATGATCCTTTGTGACAACTGTCCAACCATCCCCTAATGTTTTGATTTCTTTACGCCCCAGATTAAGCATCGGTTCAATGGTGAAGGTCATTCCTGCTTGTAATTCAAGCCCAGTGTTCGCTTTACCATAATGCATTACTTCAGGCTCTTCCCACATGGACCTGCCAATTCCATGCCCGCCATATTCCCGTACCACTGAATACCCGTTTCGCTCCGCATGTTTTTGGATAATACTGCCGATATCACCAACCCGGGTTCCTGGACGCACAAGGTCAATAGCTTTATACAAGCATTCTTGGCTAACTTCCACCAGTCTTTTAGCAAAGGGTTTGACCGTGCCCACCAGAAACATTTTGCTGGTATCACTGATGTACCCATCTTTTTGCACCGTAACGTCAATGTTAATAATATCACCCTCCTTAAGCGGTTTATCGGAAGGGATACCATGACAAACCACATGATTGATGGAGGTACAAATGCAGGCAGGAAACCCATAATGATTCAAGGTAGAAGGAATAGCTTCTAAGTCCTCAATAATATATTGGCGACATAATTGCTCGAGCTTATTAGTGCTTACACCAGCAACAACAAAAGGCTCTATCATATGCAGTACGGAGGCCGCTAATTTACCGGCAACCCGCATTTTTTCTATTGCTTCAGCAGTCTTCACTAACATCGTTTATTTCACCTAGGGATGCTTGAGTTATTAACATTTTGAGAATTTCAGGATAAGTAATCGCTGGATTTTCTTCTGCCAGTTTTCCTATTCTTATCCAATATTCTGCTTGCGAATTAATTGAACGACTCATCGCTCGTGCCATGAGCTTAGTGGCCTCATGTAATTCAGCGGAAATTTTTACAATGCCCATATTTTTCTCCAAAAAAACGAATAATATAGCATTTTGATACAAAATGCTATGTTTTGTATTTTTGATTAAAAATACCCTACGGAGTTCTGGTGGCTTACAACCAGAGAGTCCGACATGAGGTACTGTTTTATAAGGAGTTATGGAATAGAAATGTACAGCTCAATTGTTTTTGTGTAAAATTTGTCCTTTGTATTTTTAAGGACCTATGAATGCCTCGCCATAATACCTCGCCGCCACAGACTAATTCTCCATTGCTTAATTTACCTAATGAGCTATTTGCACGAATTACTCAAAAGCTTTCCGCTGTACATTTAGCTGATTTTAGACAGGTCTGTAAACAATTCGCTACTCTGGGACAAAAAGATGCTATCTTAGTATGGATTAACAGACACTTCCCCGCAACGACCCAAGCAGTTCATGCTACCCAGCAACCAGAAGATCTAACTTTCGCTCAAAAGAAAATTAGCGAAATTGATATCATCTTAACAAAGGAAAGCCCTAACTCATTGCTACCAGCGTCGATTATGCCCTCTTTGTTAGAATTACAACACTATGACCTGGGGCCTCTTTATCGTAATTTTGCGAAAATAGAACAGAATGCTTCGGGAGCAGAGCACAAACAATACTCTGATTTACGCAAAAATGTTCTCGCAATATTGCCTGAGCTTGATCTACTTTTCTTATGGATTAAGACAGGGAATATGCCCAGACTCAAGGAAATTACCGCTAAATTGACTAGCCTTAATGTACTTTGGTTATTAAATAATTTAGATCGAAATCATTTATCTGCTGTTGATTGGGCACAAATCACGGGAAACCAAGAATTATTGGATATATTCTATAATGAAGCCTTAAGATTTATGTATCTTAATGCTGGTTTGGGGGAATTTCGGAATGGGGTTTTTGATCCAAGATACCAAACGAATATTTTACAATTAGCCATTCGATGTGCCCAATCACCACAACAGTTTTTAAAAATAATTTATTCTGTCGATATCATGAAAATGATTCCTCTTTTGAATACTAGAGGTGAAAATAGCTTGCATTTTGCCGCACGAAGCTTAAATCCAAGGTGGTTAGAATATTTATTAGCTAGAACTCAAGAGGACCCGAGTTTAGTAGCGTGCTTAGAACAAAAAAATAGGGCGGGTTTAACCCCTTTGCAAGTAGCGGCGCAACTAGGTAACTGGAGGGCAGTATCCTTATTAGTGGCTTTTCAAGCCAATCCTCTTAATTTAAAAAAGTTTTTATATACAAGCATCGATCTTGATCTGCGAGAAAGAAAAACAACTCGGTTTCATATTGCCGTCCAGTGTTTAAGTTTGCCAATCGTAAAGAAATTGCTTGCCAGCGATCCTTATTTTGATATTGATACGCCAGATGAGGATGGTACAACTCTCTTACACATAGCATGCCTTAGAGGTAATTTAGACTTAGTAAAACTTCTGGTTTTGTCTAGACTTTCAAATTGTTTATTAGCTAATGATAAAGGCTGGACGGCACTGCATTGTGCAATCGCGAGTAATAATGCTGAGCTCATTGAATATCTTTTGCAGAACATAGGCGATCTGAGTCACATAAAACCAACACGTGAAGGTTTGCATCTTAGCCATATGGTAATTAGATACGGCAATATGAATGTAATCCAGCTCTTCAAAGCGCAAATCATTGCTGAGCTAACCGCAAGAGCTGATAACGGAGATATACCATTAGCATTAGCATTAAAAGAAGAGCGCTATGAAGTAGTGCAGGGGCTATTATCTATTTTGCCTCCAACACAACATGTGCCAGTTCATTGCTTGCATCTTGCGGCAACTAGCAAAGATCCAAGCTGCCTTGCTCAATTAGTGTCTCGTGTTATTAGCGTAAATATTCCTGATATCCATGGCGATACGGCCTTACATCTTGCCGTTGGTGCAGGAAATGTAGGCGGGGTATTGTCTTTGTTAAACGCCAATGCCAATACTAACGTACGTAATAATGAGGGCAAATTACCGGAGTATTATGCTAAAAAGAGTGGCAATACCATGTTGGCCTGTCTGTTTGAATGCCTACGATATGGAAAGGAAACGGGTAAGAGTCTTTGGGTAAAGAAAGTTGATCCTAAAAAGGCCGAGGCTGCACGTGCTTTGGAGAGGGTGCTGTTAGGCAAGGCTGAATATGCGACTCTTGAACCTTATATGAGCTTGTTTTCTGCAAAGGTAAGCCCATCCCTAGCTCGTTTTTACAAAACCTTTTTACTCATTATTGCTCCTTCAATGGAAAAAGATGTATCACCAGCTAATTCTGTTGCGAGCAGTAGCAATTCTAACAATTAGGGGAACTTTATAGCCTGGTACCTAAGTCCAGAACAGAGACGAAGGTGTCAATTATGAGTTAGAGTAGATCAGGGATGTTACGATGCACCCGAACTTCGTAGCCCGTATTAACCCGCGTAATACGGGCTACGTTTGCTTTAATGGATTTTTATTTAGTGAATGAACCATAAGGAATATTATTAAATTTAAAAGGGAGTTTACTATGCTAAAGAGTGTTATTGATACAGCAAAGACAAAACAGCCAGTTGCACTCACCGGAGTTTTTGCGCACAGCTATTATTGGTTAACATCTTCCTCCGGTGATAAATTTTATCAAAATCCTTCCTATCAAAAAAAAGAGCCAAATCTAGAACTAGATACAGCTATTTATTTTATTCATGGTACAGCGGATCACTCTTCGGCCTTTGAACGAGTAGCCGAACGTCTACTGCAAGTTGGACTTTCGGAAGAGATTTCGTCCTTGAATTTAATTGCATTTGATCAACGATATCAGGGACGAAGTATCGAGTTTTTTGCTGAACAACTAAGAGACAAAATAAAAACCAACCAACATCAACGAGTCATTCTGATGGCCCATTCTCGAGGAGGATTGGTTGCTTCTTATTTTGCCGAGTTTTTGGCAGGAGATGCAGGGGTTAAGGTTCCCTGGGTTATTACTGTGGGCACTCCCTTTAATGGTTCTTATCTTGCAATGAAACCATTATCTTGGTTTTCCGATTCAGTAAGAGAAATGGAAATTAATAGTGAGTTTCTTTTGCACCTTAAAGAGCAAATAATAAAAAACTCATCCAGTCACTATCATTTTTTTATTGCCACAGAAGATGCCATTGTACCGGGAGCTTCTGGGTATATTGAAGAGTATGTCGCCACTTATCCAGATTCACTAAGCGCTTTAGACAGGCACGGCCACTTATCAGTGATGTCATCTCATCGTTTGGTATCACAAACGGCTGATTTGCTACATAACTATTTTCATAACATTAAATATGGCACTGAGGTAATCGTGAATAAAACGGGAGAATTTATCTTAATTGACGATTATTTTCCTGACGTGGCACCTTCAAACGCTCTATCCTGAATCAACTATAATTAAAGAATATTAGCTAAGTTTTTTGTGGGCATTTAATTAATGGAAGCGCCTTATGAAAAATATCGTTATAGCAGGTGCAGGGCCAGTCGGATTGTATGCGGCAATCCGGCTAAAAAAGGAATATGGGCCTGAAGTCAATGTGGTTGTGATTGATCCCTATCTAGATTCCTATGATCGGCCTGGGATTATTGCCCAAATGGCCGTGGAGACCATTAATAAATCTTTGAGTGCTGTAGGAATTAAACCTATTATAGTCCCGGAGTCGGGAGGTTACCCGCCTAATTCCGTTTTTATTAAAGAGTTGCAAGGTGCTTTGCTAGTAGATGCTAAAGATCTTGGTGTTAAGTTGGAACAAGCGAGCTTTACTCGCGCCGAAGGGCATAATGTAGTGGTTACTTCAAAAGGGGCTGAGGGGCGTGCTGTCACTAAAAGCCTATATTGTGATTTGCTTCTTGATTGCAGCGGGGAACGAAGAGTCGTAGCAACACAAGTGAATGCAGAAAAACCAGGGACTTTCACGATAGATCCAATTTCTGATAATCCAATAAAAAAACATTTTGTGGCATACGTGAAGATGGATGCGGAGAATGCCGCTAAATGTAAGTTACTGCTGGCTCAAGAACTCGATCCATTATCCTTTGCGATAAATATGGAGGAGCTACGTAAAATCCATGGTTGGGAACATCATGCCTTACCGCAAGTGACCCCCGCTTCTTGGGAGCTTGGAGGTGGTAGGAAGCGGTTTTGTTTTTATTTTGAAATACCAGATGGATTACATGGCGCATCCCGAACTGCTCAAGAAGCTTACTTAGGTGCTTTATTAAAATTAAAGACAGGAGAAAATATTGCCTTTGTTGCGGAAGAAGGTCGTGGGCGTTTTCTGTCTTTTGATGTGGATCCCAAAATTGTCCGTAATCCTGTCAATACTACTGCGTACCCCTTCCCTATAGTTTTATGTGGTGATGCCCATATGAGTCCTGAATATCGATTAGGGACTGGCGTGCGTAATGGTATTGAATGTGCGAATGACTTAATGGCGATGACTCACTTTAGCCCTAGCAAGGGAACTTTAATCGTTGAAAAAGAAGGCTATGACTTATATGTACGTCGCATTACTGAACCTCACGAAAAAGCAGTTGCACGAGAGTATGAACCTAAGAAAATGGCCTTGAAGAATACCGATGTACTCGTTGCTTGTAATAAATATTGTCTGGCATATGATAAAGCGGAGACAACCGCTAATGAAGCAGCGAAAGTTACCATTATCTCAGGGCTTAAGGATTTAGCTGGGATAATAAAACACACCGCTGATGAGAAGTTAGCCTATGCATTACAGCCTGGGCGGAAAAAAAATGAAGAAATTTTATTCACGCGTACTTTAAACGAGGCAGAAAAACTCTACCTTGCGGCTTTAGATGCTAATAAACGACAACCAGAGGGGGCGGAAAAAAGAGCCCAAGAGGTCCGAATCTCATCGAATTTAGCTAGAATAAGTTACCAGCTTGGTGAGTTCGACAAAGGGGTTGCCTGGGCCGCTGAGGCACTGGCATTGAGCAAAACGCATAATGTTGTTGATATGATACCTAAAGTTCAGAATGTATTTGTTCAATGCATGAGAAGCAAATACAAAGCAGATATTGCCAAATTGCAAAAGGCAGGAAAGGTAGAAGAAGCCAATGCTAAGTGTGACGACTTGGTCAGTGATTTATTAAGAGCTTCTAGTGATGCTGTAAATATTGATTTAGCAAAAACTTGTCTAACTCAGGCCTTAGCTGTTTATAAAAGCATGGAATCCCTGACCGCATTGGAAGGGAAGGTGGTAATTTATGAGCGACTTATGAAGTTGGAGTCATCGGGAAGCAGCGCAAGCGCCTCCAGTGGGGTCGATCCAGCAAGTACTGCACGAATGCTAGTGTATGAGGCCGAATTAGTTAAGGCAAAAGGGGCTTTAGTAAAACTTAAATTGAGCATGGATAAAGCACAATCTAAACCTACAGCGCCTGACTTAGGAGAGGAGAATCAGTTTGGGTTGCAACATTAGAGTATTTAAGTTTATTTGCTAGCTAGATCATACAAGGATATATTATTACAACCGATTTATAGCAAGGAATGAATAAAATGAAAAAAATAATATCGATGGCTTTTTTACTGTTCTTAAGTGCGTGTTTAACCGGTTGTTGGAGCGTGCAAAAAGGACAGAAATCAGGAATTATTGTTAAAGTAGCAAAGGAAGGTAAGTTTTGGGGCACCTATGAAGGAGAAATGGTTTTAGGTGGACTTGAAAATGCCAGCGGCGTGAGTGGGCGTGCATTTTATTTTACCCTAGGGCAATTTAAATCGGATTTAGTGAAAAAAGCTGATTATGCAATGGAAAATAATAAGCATGTTATTGTAACCTACCATTGCGATGCCTACACCTTACCTTGGAGCGGTGAAACAAAATGTTTTGTAAAAAATATTGATTTTGTTCCTGAAAAAGTGCCGGCTAAGCAACCAAAATAACATACTCTAATAATCATAAACGTAGCCTGGCTGTGAGCAACCAGGCTACCTTAAATAGATTACCAAGCAGTTATCCCTCCATCAAAACGATAAAGTTTTTCTGCATGACTGTGAGCGATATGTTGTTCTACCTGCTTCAACATCCCCGCAACACTAGTATGCGTATCCATTAAGGCATTCTCCCCACCTAAATCGGTTTTCACCCACCCTGGATGAATCAACATGACATGAACTCCCATATCCTTCACATCTATCGCAAAGCTACGCATAGCGCAATTAACTGCAGCTTTACTGGTACGGTAGGCATAAGAGCGGCCACTGTCATTATCGGAAATACTCCCCATTTGTGAGCTAATGACTAAAATATTTTTTTCCTGGCTGGCTTGGATATTAGGCAATAAGGCATCACTTAATTTAACCACACTCACACAATTAACATTAAGCACTTCAAGAAAATTGTCTCGGTCCACATTACCAACGGTCACCCCTTGCGCGCCAGTAATCCCGGCATTATGGATCAATAAATCAATTGGCCGATGATTTAGTGTTTGCTGCAACGCGGCAATATCATTATCACTAGTAACCTCTAATCGAATCACTTTATCAGCCAATGCATTGAGCTCCTGCGCCTCGGCCGGATTACGACAACAACCAATAATATAATATCCTTTCTTCTTTAATTGACGAACAAACTCCAAACCAATACCTCTATTAGCTCCAGTAATCAAAGCAGTTTTCATAGGCACCTCCATGGAATTTTATGCTATTTAAGGAAGTATAGTTTGTTTTTCGAGATGGAGGGGAGAGGTGTAAGATGCCGCGGACAAGCCACGGCACTTTGGGATTTTGTTTAAAAAATGAGAAGATTTATCGCGATAGTACCTTTACCTTAGTGTCTCTTACTCGTTATAGTTTGGACCTCTTGGTACAATGCTTCCCGCTCTTTATTTATTTCATCATAATGCTGGCTTTGTTTTTTTGTATGATCAGCACGTAATTTATCTAATTGTTTTTGCAAATCTGCAAGCTCTTTTTCCGCGATCTCTTCTATTGTTAGTTTTGGTTTTTTGTTTTTTGCGAATAGATTGTTTGGATTGAGTCCTACGGGTTGTGAAGGACTTTTTTCTAGATCAGCCAGACGTTCCAATAACACATCATCTTTTTTTTGAGTCGCATATTCAATTGTTGCTTTACGAAGTATGGGGATGATGGTCGCTAAATTGTCTCTTTTTTCTTTGTGATCTAAGGCCGTGGGAGTATTTGGATCTTTTTTTGACCTTTCTTCATAAGAGTCTGAGAATTTTTTGTGTGCTTGAATCGCCAAGGAGTAAGCTAGTTCATTTTTAGAAAATAAGAAATTAGGGTTATCCAAAACTAGCCCAATTAAATTGGTTTGTGCTGATTCTATTAACACTTTACGAGTCGTAGTTTTATCGACTCCTTGTTCATAATCGAAATTAAGCGCGGTTGAGGTAACAATGCATTCGAGCAATTCCTGAGGTCTTTTGCTGATGAGTGAGCGGAAGAGAAACGAATTTTTATTTGTGGGTTGTATTTCATTAGCAAGTTCTGGATTTTCTTTAATTAATTTAACAAGTTTATCGTTCTCTTTGGTTGCGAAGGCATCCCAAAATTCGGCGATTTTAGACATTGTTTTCTCCATAAAAATTTTAAAACGAGCTATCCTATCAAAATTTGAGCATAAAAAACACTAAAATCAGTGCGAATTAATCATAAAAATTATATCCGGTAGTGATTTGTATGGGTAATTTCATCACTCATTTGTGATTGATGATTTTGTTCTATGTTAGTGCATAAGTCGCTAATTCTTTTTAAGCTATCTTCTATTAGGGTGTATTTATCACCTAAACTCTCAGCAGGATTGATTATTTCTTGAAGTAGTTCAGAATCAAGCTTTGAAATATCATCACATGAAAGTACTTTTGATAGGTTATTCTGTAATGCTTGTATCATTTCCGCATCCTCATCTTCAATTCCTGCGTCTTCGACTATGGATAGAAACTCGTCATTGATGATTTGCTTTAGTTGGTTTAATTGGTCGTTGTTTACTGAATTTTCCGAAACTAATTCTTTATATGTTGATTTAAACTGCGTAAAACCATGAGGGCTAGATGGCTCTGAGTGATTTTTAATGTTTGGTGCCGAAATATCGTTTACACCAGGGGCTTGCTTGCCTACTTGGATTTTATCCATTGTCTGGTCAAACGTTTTATCTGTATGAGTCAATACTCTTTTTTCTAAATTACTCATAGAGCTTTTGAATGCTTTATAAGGTTCTGACCCTGAAGTGCTTGGCTTAATAATTTCATCGATTTCTTTAAGGTTGCTGACACAGGAGGCTAATATACGTTGTTGAGCTTTTAACGAATGAGCTGACGCTAAATCATCTTTATATTTTTCTAATTGGTTCGATGCTGCTTCAATAGTAGCTCTTTCTTGATGATTTAATTTAGATTTATCTATTTGCTCAATAAGTTTAATGCATTCAGAAATTTGTTTTACTCCTTGAATTGCATTTTGTTTGGTTTCAATTTTCTCTTGTAAGCTCCTTTCTTGAGTTTTAAACTCGCGCTTCTCGTTTGCGATAATTTTTTCTTTTTCTTCTATCTTATCCTGATATTGGCCGAAACAAGGTGAAATGCCCTTAATATGACGGTTTTCATGTGCCCAAGCCTTTAATTTTCTTGAGATGTTCTCATGATGCTCTTCCTGGGCCTCCATTTTCCGCTGAGCAAGCCGCCAATCGTATTTACCCATGCGGTCGGTGGTGGGCATTTTATCAATGCTTTTTTTAAGGTCCTGATCTTCCTTATGTATTTGTTCTAAATCTGTAAGCTGCTTGGGTGAAATATCATCAGACTGACGAGCAATTTTTAACATTTCATCCATTTGCTCTTCGCGAAGAGTAGCAAGTTCATCATACAGTACGTTTTGTCGGGTATAATAAGTTTCGCGTAAATGCTGTAATTCTTGCTGAAGCTGGTGCAGCATCTCTAAATCATTCATGAGCTGTCTGTGTTTGGCATCCTGATCATGTGAGCGCTGATTTACTTGCTCTTGGTTTTTTGATAACCGTTGACGTTCTTGTTCTGCATATAAATATTGAGTTTGTTGTTGCTTGGCTTCAAGTTCTCGTTCCATTTCAAGAAGAATACTTAATCGATTAGATAAATGGTCATCATTATTAAAAATACGATTAATTTCCTGGAATTCTTTCATTACTATAAGGTATGCCACTAGGTTAAATTGTTGAAGAATGACAAGCTCATTATTAATTTGGGCGCCTTGCTCCATGGTATCTGAATAATTCATGGCGCCTTTGCTAAGGCGAGCATTTCGAGACATCGAGGATAAAATGGGGTCGTTTGCCTCAAAAGAGCTTCCTAATTGTTTATTGATTGCGTCGGTTGATTTATCTTCTTTCATAACCCTAGCGTCCATAATGTGGCTAAATAGTATTTATTTAGTGATTATAGACCAAAAAATAAGCACATGATTTTTTTTAGAATAAAGGTTTATTGGCTTAGCGATTTACAGCGGTGGACGTATTGGAAAATGAAAAAAGGTAATCCCTTATGTGAGGTGGTGCTCTATAGTGACGTGTAGGTTGGGCCCATGGCCCAACAAGTCATTGAACCAAACCAAGAGTTCAATGTTGGGCGGTGGCCCCAACCTACGGCTTTCTTCGAGTCCCTGACTATTCCTTAAACCGAATTCTCTACGTGATTATTTTCTCATATCAGCTGCCGTGTATTCAGAGGAAAAAAAGCGGGTTTGATTAATTCTCGGTTGGGTTTGATGTAGTGCTAATATGGTGTTTAACTCTGGAGAGAAAGTGATATTGATTCATTTTCCGTTATCTTGAAATTAATCGTCCAGAGTGATTCAAGTGCAAAATTCAATCATTTTTATTAAGTCCATCTGAGCTAATTTATTTAAAATAAAACCTTTCTACGGATGCATAGTTCGTGAATTTTATTATTTTTTTCAATACAATAAGCCCACAGGAATGCCCTAACTTTATGGAGAGATGCTCATGCAGGTAAAAGCAGCGGTAGCGTATGCAGCAGGAAAACCATTAGCTATTGAAATGGTGGAATTAGAAGGACCTAGACTGGGTGAGGTCTTGATAGAAATTAAAGCAACGGGTGTTTGCCATACTGATGCATTTACGCTTTCGGGCGATGATCCGGAAGGAATTTTTCCGGCGATTTTGGGTCACGAAGGGGCGGGCGTTGTTGTGGAAGTGGGGCCTGGAGTTACTTCGCTAAAACCTGGTGATCACGTTATTCCTTTATATACGCCTGAATGCCGTCAATGCGAATACTGTCTTTCACAAAAAACCAATCTTTGCCAAGCCATTCGTTCTACCCAAGGGCAGGGGCTAATGCCTGATGGGAGTAGCCGTTTTCGTTTAAATGGTAAGCCTGTATTTCATTACATGGGAACCTCGACCTTTGCAAACTACACCGTATTGCCTGAAATCGCGCTTGCCAAAATTCGCCAAGATGCGCCATTTGAAAAAGTGTGCTACATCGGTTGTGGCGTTACTACCGGTATTGGTGCCGTAATTTATACTGCAAAAGTTACCCCCGGGGCTAAAGTAGTGGTATTTGGCCTAGGGGGCATTGGCCTTAATGTGATTCAAGGTGCGCGTATGGTTGGTGCAGAGCAAATTATTGGGGTCGATATCAACCCTGCACGCCAAGCCTTAGCGCAAAAAATGGGAATGACCGATTTTGTTAATCCTAAAGAGGTCGGGGGTGATTTAGTGGCGCATTTGGTGGAGTTGACTAAAGGGGGGGCGGATTACAGCTTTGAATGCGTGGGTAATGTAACTTTAATGCGTCAGGCCTTAGAGTGTTGTCATAAGGGCTGGGGAGTATCGACGATTATTGGAGTGGCCGGAGCAGGACAGGAAATTTCTACCCGACCTTTTCAATTAGTAACCGGACGAGTATGGAAAGGCTCTGCCTTCGGTGGTGCCCGCGGGCGTACCGATGTACCTAAGATTGTTGATTGGTACATGGATGGAAAAATTAATATTGATGATTTAATTACCCATGTGATGCCCATTGAACAAATTAATGAAGCCTTTGCTTTAATGCATAAGGGTGAATCAATTCGTTCGGTAGTGACCTTTTAACGAATTAGGAGCAAAGCTATGGAGCTTATTGAAGAACACTCCTGTTTTGGTGGAGTACAGCGTGTATACGAGCATCAATCGTTAGCAACTCAGTGCGCCATGCGTTTTGGCCTTTTTTTACCGCCTCAAGCCCAACAGAAGAATGTTCCTGTTCTCTATTGGCTTTCAGGATTAACCTGTACTGAACAAAATTTTATTAGCAAGGCAGGAGCACAACGAGTCGCTGCGGAGTTAGGCTTAGCGTTGGTTGTGCCAGATACCAGTCCGCGCGGGGTTGCTTTGCCAGGGGATAATGATAGTTATGATTTTGGGCTCGGAGCAGGCTTTTACGTGGATGCAACTCAAATGCCTTGGGCAAAACATTATCGTATGGCTACCTACATTCAAGATGAATTGCCCGCTCTTTTAGCCTCGTATGTGCCTTTAGATACCCAGGCCTGCGGTATTTTTGGGCATTCGATGGGTGGCCATGGAGCATTAACCCTAGCATTAAAAAATCCTAAACAATATCGCTCAGTTTCTGCTTTTGCCCCGATCTGTGCTCCAAGCCAGTGTGCTTGGGGGAAGAAGGCGCTCACCGGCTATTTGGGTACAGATAAACAGTTGTGGAATCAATATGATGCCTGTGAGCTGATTCGTTCTCGCGGTTGGCCATATCAAGATATTCTAGTGGATCAGGGGGGGGCAGATAACTTTTTACACGAACAGTTAAAGCCAGAGCTACTACAAGCGGCTTGTGCGCAAGCAGGCGTTAAGCTGAATCTGCGCTTTCAACAGGGTTATGATCATAGTTATTATTTTATTGCCAGCTTCATTGATGAGCATTTACGCTTTCATGCGAGCCAGTTATGTAAATAGTGGAACTTGGTTCCAACTAAAGACCCTTACAAATAACTCATACGAATTACCGTGGGCAAGCCGTGGTAATTCGTACGTAATATTTCTCAGGTACTGTATAAGCAAGCTATACCTATCTAGAATTTTTGATAAAGGCCTACTAATTCAGCAGTGCCCAGAACATGGCTGGTTATCGCTTGCAGAATTACATCGCGGGTAGCGCCTTCACCTACGTCGAGTTCTTTATCAATGGCATACAATTTAAAGACATAACGATGGGCTCCTGGCGGTGGACACGGACCGCGGTAACCTTTTCCGCCCCAGCTGTTTGCTCCATTTGTCGCTCCCTCTGGAGTTGAGGCCCCAGCACCTAACTTAGTTACATTGGGTGGAATATTAAATATGAGCCAATGGGTCCAGGTACCACTAGGTGCATCTGGATCTTCCACGATCAACACAAATGATTGAGTTTTTGCAGGAGTATGGTGCCAGGTGAGTGGGGGAGATTGATCGATTCCACTGCAAGTGAATTCTGCTGGAATCATTGAATTTAATTTAAATGCAGAGCTTTCAAGTGTGAATTTATTATCTGCAAAACTTTTGTAGTTAAACATCCAAATTAACAAGAACAAAATCAGAGAATATTTTTTCATGTGCGCCTACTCCCATTTAACTGCATGAATTTAAGTAAAAAATATGAAAAAAAAAGCTCATACAACTCAACTCAACCCCTACATTGTAGCACTGAAATTATATTTCGTTGGAGTACATGAGAAAAAATGATCATAAACCCGCGAGCTATAGCCTATAATAAGTTCATATAGTCTTAAAGATGCGCGATGAATTGAACTCTCAGCTACCCACATTATTGGCAAGACAAGGAATCTACACCCGAGAAGGTTCTGTTTATGCTTATGAGCTACTGTATCGTAATTCTGGACTTGCTAATGCGAATCTAGACAGCGGTGAATTGGGCGATAAAGCCACCTCCCTAGTCATTACCCAATTATTTGCTAGTATGGATATCGAGAACATTATTGGTGACAAATTAGCCTACATTAATTTTACTCATAACCATCTTGTTCAGAAAGTCCCTACTTTATTACCCAAAGAACGCATCGTTATTGAAGTCTTAGAATCGGTAATTGTTGATAAGCAATTAATTGACAGTTTAATGTCGCTACGGGAACAAGGTTATTGTATTGCTCTGGATGATTTTATTCCGAGTGAAAAAAACTCCATCCTGATCGACCTGGCTGATATTATTAAAATTGATGTACTCAACCTTAACAAACGACAAATTGCCCAGCAATTGCGGCAATTAAAGCATTTTAACGGTAAGTTTTTAGCAGAAAAAGTGGAGAATCATAACCAGTTTAAAGACTGTATTGACCTAGGCTTTGATTATTTTCAAGGTTTTTTTCTCAATAAACCCCGACCCTTGAAAGGACATCAAATTACCGAGAGCAAGGCAAACCTTCTAAGAGTGTTGGCGGAGTTAAATAACGAAGATATAGCTTTAGAGCGCGTAGAAGAATTTATTTTACAAATTCCCAAATTAAGTTATCGCTTATTACGCTTGGCTAATTCTGCGGCAGCTTATAACGGCCGAAAAATTGATTTAGTAATTGATGCACTGAAACGTTTAGGTTTAAATCAGGTGCGCAATTGGTTGCGTCTTTTTTTACTAGCAAATCAGAATGATTTAACATCTGATCTGGTTGAGCGAACATTAATCCGTGCCAAAATGTGTGAATGTTTAGCGAAATTATCTTCCAACGAGGTCAACCCACACCAAGCATTTACCATGGGCATCTTTTCTTCTTTAGATGCTTTTCTTAATGAGCCCATGGCATCGATTTTAAGCAAAATCCAGTTAAGCGAGGCGCTAAATGAGGCGTTACTCCACCGACAAGGGCAGCTTGGGGAAATACTAAAAGATACGATTAATTATGAGGAAGGTAATTTTAGCCAACTAGAATACTCCTCATATGGGAATAAAAATTTAATTAATGCGTACTTAGAAAGTATTGAGTATGCGCGTGACATCATACGACTCACCAATCAGTGACTGTGTTCTGCTCTGTATTAAATACAGTCACAATGATATGCTATAGGCAATTGTATCAATCCTATTTTAAGTTAGCTTCATGGAAACCGAAAAAAAACTCGCTGCAATTTATGTGGTAAAACCAGAATTTCGTACAGAGCTTTGTAATGAACTAGGCGAAATCTCTCAGGTAGTTGCGGACTTGGTTTTTTCTCCTTATAAAAAAGTCGACGTTTGTTTTGCTCTTGATATATGGTTAGAACCACAAATTGTCAGCTTCCAGTCGATCTCTGAAGCAGTGAAAATTCTCCGACAATCAGGAAAATACTGGTATTTGCATCCTATTGAGAATGTGAGGCGCTCCCGTTTAATTGAAGAACAATTACGTCAGTACTCGCCATTAACGCAGCATTTTCCCTTGAGCGAGGCTATTCCACCACTGGGTGTTTTTAGCCTTTTAGACAAAAATACCTTGGTTTTTAGTGCGAAACGTTTAAAAAAATGGCCGCAGGGGAATTGTTATTTTATTGAAGATAAAATTAATCCACCCAATCGCGCCTATTTAAAATTGTGGGAAGCTTTAACCTTATTAGAGGATTATCCTAAATCAGGGGAGACAGCCTTGGATTTAGGCGCATCTCCGGGTGGCTGGACTTATGTAATGCAGTCCTTAGGCGCGCAGGTAACTGCAGTTGATAAAGCACCTTTAGATCCCAAAATTGCAAAACTACCGCGAATAGCTTGCCTGCAGCAAAGTGCATTTGCCATTGAGCCTGCAACCTTCACCGAATGTTTTGATTGGGTTTTATCTGATATTGCGTGTTATCCAGAAAGAGCTTACACGCTCATTATGAAGTGGATTGCCTCAGGCAAAGCAAAAAAAATGATTTTCACCATTAAACTACAGGGCGAAATCGATTTATCCGTAATCAAACAATTCCAGGCAATTCCGAATTCCTACATGACGAATATGTTTTATAACAAACACGAGGTTACTTTTTTTTATCCGTTCCCGGCATGCCGACCAATTAATGGATGAAAGAATCGTAGCATCGCATTTAAAGGTATGGAAAATTCAATCAACTCAATTGATAGAAAATTTACCAATAAAATGGATTAAAACCACTGGGATCGTTGATCATTTAATTTGGTTGCTTTATAATCCGCGCGGTGAAACGTAGGTGAATATGTGAACAAACAGCTGAGTAAACGCGGAATTGTGCGATTATGGTTGGTGCAGTTAGGCATTACATTGGCCTTAGCGGCCATATGTGCGCTAGCCTATGGTGTGAATGCAGCGACTTCTGCATTGCTCGGTGGCATGGTCTGCCTTATCCCTAATGCGTATTTCGCAAGAAAGTTATTTAAGTATCAAGGCGCGCGATCAGCAAAAAAGATAGTGAATAGTTTTTATAAGGGCGAAGCGATAAAAATAATTTTATCGATTATGCTTTTCACTGCCGTGTTTGTGTGGGTTAAGATTACCCCGCTGGCTTTTTTTGCATCGTACATCATGATTCTAATGACGCACTGGTTTGCTCCATTGATTATTGTTAATAAACAGAATAGGCCTGAAAGTGACTGAAATGGTATCTAGCACAAACTATATCAAACATCATCTAACGTACCTGACATACAACGTTAGTGATATGAAAATGGGACCAGGCGGTGGTTTCTGGACATTAAACCTTGATACATTATTTTTCTCGATTACTATGGGAATTATTGTATGTGGCCTCATGTATTTTGGTGCCCGCAAGGTAACCACTGGTGTTCCTGGGAAATTACAGAATTTTGCGGAATTAATGCTGCAATTCGCTGACAACCAGGTTAAAGATTGCTTTCATGGCAAAAATAAATTAATCGGTCCTTTGGCGCTGACTATCTTCTTATGGGTTTTCATGATGAATTTCATGGATATTTTCCCTGTAGATGTATTGCCTTTAATGGCGCAGGCAGGCGGTATACATTACCTTAAAGTTGTACCAACGAATGACTTAAACTTGACCTTTGCATTGTCAATTACCGTATTCCTTCTGATCATTTTTTACAGTATTAAAATTAAAGGGCCCAAAACGTTCATTAAAGAATTAACGTTACAACCTTTTAATCATCCTGGATTTATACCTTTTAACCTGTTGCTTGAATTAGTAGGTTTGATTGCTAAACCTATCTCTTTAGCACTGCGGTTATTTGGAAATTTATACGCCGGCGAATTAATCTTTATTTTAATTGCCTTGCTAACCTTAAATGCTTCAATGTCATCACCTGTCGGTACTGCGACTCTAGGCTTGGCCCAATTCATATTGGCGCTTGGCTGGTCAATATTCCATATCCTGGTAATTACCTTGCAGGCATTTATTTTCATGGTGTTAACTATTGTTTACCTTAGTTTGGCACACGAAGAACATTAATCGATTTATTTTCATCATCCATTTAAAGGGGATTAAATATGCAAGCTGCTAGTCTAATAGCACAAGTTCAAAGTATGACCGTTGTTGCGGTTGCTTTATTGATTGGTTTGGGTGCGTTAGGTACCGCTATAGGATTTGGTCTGCTGGGCGGCAAATTCTTAGAAGGTTCTGCTCGTCAACCAGAAATGGTTCCAATGTTACAAGTTAAAATGTTCATCGTTGCAGGTCTTCTTGACGCGGTAACAATGATTGGAGTGGGTATCGCATTGTTCTTCACTTTCGCAAACCCTTTCCTAAACAACCTGGGTTCTTGATAACAAATGATTGGGGCGCTTAAGCGCCCTGATTGTTGCAGGAGATAATTACGGTGGATATTAACTTAACATTAATAGTACAAATGCTGGTGTTCGCAGCTTTTGTTTTATTTACCATGAAACTAGTTTGGCCTCCATTAGCGAAAGCTTTGGAAGAAAGACAAGACAAAATTGCTGATGGTCTATCTGCCGCTGAACGTGGTCGTAAAGAACTTGAATTAGCGCAGCATCGCGTTAAAGATGAGTTAAAGCAAGCTAAAGTTCAATCAGCTGACATCATTGAGAAAGCAAACAAGCGTGCTGCTCAAATCATTGAAGAAGCAAAAGAAGCTGCGAAGCACGAAGCGCAAATGCAATTTAAGCAAGCGCAAGAGCAACTAACGCAGCAAGTAAATCATGCTAAAGAAGAGCTGCGCAAGCAAGTTGCTACCTTAGCTGTTACTGGCGCTGAAAAGATTTTAATGCGTGAAGTGGACGCGAAAGCGAATGCTGCACTGTTAGATAACTTGATAGAAGAGATTTAAAATGTCTGATAGCACCACTATTGCCAGACCTTATGCCAAAGCTATTTTTGAATCAGCGTTAGCAGAGAATCAATTAGCCGAGTGGTCAGCTCATTTGACAACGCTTGCCCAGGCTGTGATGTATCCTGAAGCAGTACAGTTTATTGAAAATCCTGCCTCAACTGTTGCTCAACAAATTGAGTTGCTGCAAGGCATAGTCAATGCTGGGTCAAAAAAGAGCGAATCAATAAATAATCTGGTTGCCTTGCTGGCTACAAACAAACGTTTAATGCTGTTGCCTGAGATTTGTGCTCACTACGAAGCTCTTCGTGCAGAGCAAGAAAAAACTCTGGATGTGGATGTAAGCAGTTTCTCTGACTTATCTGCATCACAAAAAGAGCGATTAATAGAATCTTTAAGTAAGCGCTTACAGCGTACAGTTACATTAAAAATCAGTATTGATCCTACCCTGCTTGGTGGAGCTGTTATTCGAGCAGGCGATTTAGTTATCGATGGTTCAGTTCGGGGCAAGCTGAGAAAGCTTCACACCAACTTAGCCGCTTAAATTAGAGGATAATTTTCATGTCAGAACAAGTAGCATTAAATCCTTCTGAAATCAGTGAATTAATCAGAAAGAAAATAGAACAGTTCAATGTAGTATCTGAAGCAAACGACGAAGGTACTGTTGTAAGCTTTAAAGACAACGTAGCTACAATTCATGGTCTTAAAGATGTAATGGCTGGGGAAATGATTGAGTTCCCAGGCGGGGTATATGGTCTTGCTTTAAACTTGGAGCGCGATGCAGTAGGTGCGGTAATCCTTGGTGATGCTTCGTCTTTAGCTGAAGGTCAAAAAGTTAAATGTACTGGTCGTATTCTTGAAGTACCAGTTGGTAATGCACTTTTAGGTCGTGTAGTTGACGCTTTAGGTACACCAATAGATGGTAAAGGTCCAATTGAAGCAACTGCAATGGCGCCAATCGAGAAAGTAGCTCCTGGGGTTATTGCTCGTAAATCAGTAGACCAACCAGTACAAACTGGATTAATCGCGATTGACGCTATGGTTCCAGTTGGTCGTGGACAGCGCGAGCTGATCATTGGTGACCGTCAAACTGGTAAAACAGCGATTGCTATCGATGCCATCATTAACCAAAAAGGTACTGGTGTTAAGTGCGTGTACGTAGCGGTTGGCCAGAAGGCTTCTTCAGTTGCGGCGATTGTACGTAAATTAGAGGAACACGGCGCATTAGAGCACACTATTGTTGTGGTTGCGGGTGCTTCTGATACTGCAGCATTACAGTTTATTGCTCCTTACGCAGGATGCACCATGGGTGAATACTTCATGGAGCGCGGCGAAGATGCATTAATCGTTTATGATGATTTAACCAAGCAAGCTTGGGCATACCGCCAAATTTCTTTGTTATTACGTCGACCACCAGGTCGTGAAGCGTATCCAGGGGATATCTTCTACTTACACTCACGTCTCCTAGAAAGAGCTGCACGTATTAATGCTGATGAAGTAGAAAAATTAACTAAAGGCGAAGTAAAAGGTAAAACAGGTTCATTGACTGCGTTACCAATTATTGAGACGCAAGCGGGCGACGTATCGGCATTCGTACCTACAAACGTTATTTCGATCACTGACGGTCAGATTTTCCTTGATGTTGACTTATTCAACTCAGGTGTTCGACCTGCAATTAACTCAGGTTTGTCAGTATCGCGTGTAGGTGGTGCGGCACAGACTAAGATTATGAAAAAGCTTGGTGGTGGTACTCGTTTGGCATTAGCTCAGTTCCGTGAATTAGAAGCTTTCTCTCAGTTTGCTTCTGATCTTGATGATGCAACTCGTAAGCAGTTAGAGCGCGGTCAACGTATTACTGAACTCATGAAGCAAAAACAATACGCTCCTTATTCTGTAGCAGATATGGGTGTTGCATTGTTTGTTGTTGAAAAGGGTTATTTAGATGATGTTCCATTAAATGAAATTTCATCATTCTTAGGTTCTTTACATGACTACATGCGTACTACTCACGCTGCATTGATGCAATCAATCAATGAAGCAGGTGCTTACGATAATGATATTGAAGCACAATTGAAGAAAGCTGTTGAAGACTTTAAACGTACAGCTAGTTGGTAGTCAATTTAAGGCGAGATAAGATATGGCTGGAGCAAAAGAAATCCGTTCTAAGATTTCGAGTATCAATAAGACTCGAAAGATTACTCGTGCAATGGAAATGGTGGCTGCAAGTAAAATGCGCAAAACACAAGACAGAATGCGCGCATCCAAGCCCTATGCCAATAAAATTTATAATGTGGTAAAACACATTGCTCGCGCACACTCTGAATACAATCATCCATTCATGGGGCAGCGCGAGGTTAATCGCATAGGTCTTATTGTAGTTACTTCAGATCGCGGTTTATGTGGCGGCTTAAACGCAAATCTATTGCGTGAAACCGTACGTACTATTCGTGATTGGAAATCCAATGGTAAGGAAGTTGATATTGCGGTTATTGGCCGTAAAGGACAAGCATTCTTTAAGCGTGTTGGTAGCAATGTACTTGGATCAAAAGACCATTTAGGCGATACACCAAGCATTAATGATTTAATTGGTATCGTAAAAGTCATGTTAGATGCCTTTTACACTGGTAAGATTGATGCTTTACATATCGTGTACAATGAATTTGTTAACACCATGACGCAAAAGCCATTGGTGAAACAATTACTACCATTGCCAAAATCAGAAGATGACAGCAAGACAATGGGACATCACTGGGACTACATTTATGAACCAGATGCTAAAGACTTGTTGGATAATCTTTTAGAACGTTATATCGAATTGCAAGTGTATCAGGCTGTTGTGGAAAACATCGCCTGTGAACAAGCGGCAAAAATGATTGCAATGAAAAGCGCAACCGACAACGCTGGTGATTTGATTAAAGAATTTCAATTGGCTTATAACAAAGCTCGACAAGCTGCAATTACTCAAGAATTGGCAGAGATTGTCGGTGGCGCAGCCGCTTTATAAGAGGGTATATAATGAGCAGCGTAGATACAGTAGCAGTAAGAAATATCGGAACAATCGTAGAAATTATTGGTGCGGTTGTGGACGTTGAATTCCCACGTGATAGCGTTCCCAAAATCAATGATGCGTTGAAACAAGTTGATGGCGAGTTAGTTTTCGAAGTACAGCAACAGCTAGGTGATGGTGTTGTGCGTACTATCGCTATGGGAACCACTGATGGTATGAAGCGTGGTTTAAAAGTTGAAAATACTGGTCACCCAATTCAAGTTCCAGTAGGTAAAAAGACTCTAGGTCGTATTATGGACGTTTTAGGCCGTCCAGTAGACGATGCGGGACCAATCGGCGCTGATGAGCACTGGGCGATTCACCGTAAGGCACCAAGCTACGAAGAGCAAGCAGGTAGCCAAGAGTTATTAGAAACTGGTATTAAAGTTATTGACTTACTTTGCCCATTTGCTAAGGGTGGTAAAGTTGGTCTGTTCGGTGGTGCCGGTGTGGGTAAAACCGTTAACATGATGGAATTAATCCGTAACATCGCGATTGAGCACAGTGGTTACTCAGTATTCGCTGGTGTGGGAGAGCGTACTCGTGAAGGAAACGACTTCTATCATGAAATGAAAGATTCAAACGTACTAGATAAAGTATCTCTAGTATACGGTCAGATGAACGAGCCACCAGGGAACCGTTTACGTGTCGCATTAACGGGTTTGACTATGGCGGAAAAATTCCGTGACGAAGGCCGTGACGTATTATTATTCGTAGATAACATTTATCGTTATACCTTAGCAGGGGTTGAAGTATCGGCTCTCTTAGGTCGTATGCCTTCAGCGGTGGGTTACCAGCCTACATTAGCAGAAGAAATGGGTATGCTCCAAGAGCGTATTACTTCTACTAAGACTGGTTCTATTACGTCAATCCAAGCTGTATACGTACCTGCGGATGACTTGACTGACCCATCACCAGCTACTACCTTCGCGCACTTGGATGCGACCGTTGTATTGTCACGTCAAATTGCTGAATTAGGTATTTACCCAGCGGTGGATCCATTAGACTCGACTTCCCGTCAGTTAGATCCATTAGTTGTTGGTCAAGAACACTATGATACTGCTCGTCGTGTACAACAAACTTTACAACGTTACAAAGAATTGAAAGATATTATCGCAATTCTGGGTATGGACGAATTATCAGAAGAAGACAAGCGCGTAGTAACTCGTGCTCGTAAGATTCAACGATTCTTGTCACAACCATTCTTCGTTGCTGAAGTCTTCACTGGTTCTCCAGGTAAATACGTATCTTTAAAAGATACTATTAAAGGCTTCCAAGGTATTCTTGCTGGTGAGTACGATGATTTGCCTGAGCAAGCATTCTATATGGTTGGTAGCATTGAGGAAGCAGTTGCTAAAGCGAAAACCTTATGAGGCAAGATGATATGACTATAACAACGCACTTGGATATCGTTAGTGCTGAACAGGAAATATTCTCTGGCTTAGTAGAGATGGTTGTTGCTACTGGAGAATTAGGTGAAGTGGGTATTACCGCAGGTCACGCCCCTTTACTAACTGTCTTGAAACCAGGCGAAGTCAGATTGACTTTACCTGGTGGTGCTCAAGATATTTATTATGTTCAGGGCGGTATGCTTGAAGTACAACCAAACTGTGTCACCGTTCTGGCCGATGTGGTTGAGCGCGCAGAGCATCTTGATGAAGCTGCTGCTCTAGCTGCAAAAGCACAAGCAGAAGCTGATATGGCGAACAAAAGTGGTGAGATGGATTACTCCGTCGCTGCTGCTGAGTTGGCACGTGCGGTTGCCCAAATCCGTGCTATTCAAAAAGTCAGAAAAGCAATTAAGTAACTCTTTATGCCGGGTAAAGCAAATGCTTTATCTCGGCGTCTTCCGCGATTTTCAAATTTCATTTCTATATAATTAATTCATTGTTCTGGGTATATTTTTTTAATTAACGCAGTAATAATAAGGGATTTACACTTTCTCTCGTCCAATACATGCTACGTTTTGTTCGTTTTTATTGCTTGTGATAGCATGGGGCTCATCCCTGTTTTAAACGGACTTAATATGAAATTACAGGAGTTACGCCACTACTTAAAAGAATATGAAGAAACATTCTACCTCCGCAAATATTTTATCGGTGATCACGACCGTGCTAAACGACTTAGAACATTCGTGCAAAGGCTCAAATATCAGTCCGATGATTATCATCTAAGCGCATATGATGTATTTAAGCTACTCAGAGATGTTCCTGAAATTGCGGAGACAAATAGTAATTTAGAATTGATTCAAATCATAAGAATGAAGCTCGCTAATGAGTACTTTTTTGAAATTTATGTGGCCTTATCTAATTTAAAATTAATTAGCGTAAAAAATTTCGTGGTTATTTATGAGCTACCAGCTCATATCCATTTGTTTTTGCAACGTTTATTTTGCAGCGATTTAAGGCAGGCAAGAATTCCTTTAAACGAAGAGGTGTTTAACACTGTATTAGTGATTGCCCCACAAATAGGGCTTTCGGAAGAGGTAATAGAACAAACATTTAGGTTTTTATATAACAAAAATTTCCTGAGGCCAATCGCACTTAATCTGCTGCACACCCGAATAAAAGACGTATATCACTTGTTTAATATACTGCAAGAACTGCATAAGGCGGGCTGTTTAAACGAGGAATGTTTAGAGTTGATTTCGAGCGTAACTTATTTTGATTTGTTAGCAGGTCTACTCACACAAATTAATAAAGCAAAAATCCCTCTTAACAATGAATTGATTAAGTCACTTTGCACAAGTAACACGAGTAACTTATTTTACTTTGATAAATTATTATCAGTCTTACTCCGTTGTAAAAAGACTATTTTAAATAGTGCAACCCTTGCTCTACTTTTAAAAAAGGATTATGACTTTTTCGTAGAAAAAACAAGGATATTAGTACTGCTTCAGCAGCACGATTTACTTGATGAGGGAACATTTTCTTACGTATGTAGCAATGAAGTTTACTCATTGACGCGAGTGCTAGAAGTTTTATCAGAGAAGTTATTAGTACAGGAAAATCAAGAGTTAATTAATCAATTGATGGATCGTAAGCTTGATAGTTCTGCTCTTTACAAAGCGATTAATTATTTAAAAAAAATAGATTTATTGGATCAAAATACACTCAATTCATGCGTTGAATTCGTAGTAAATAAACGAGTGGTTTGTGGTCTATTGGATCTCCTTGAGCAAAATGATTTGAACTTAAGCAAAGCCCAATTGCAAACGATCTTTTCTCTATCTAGCAGCAACATTAAACGGCTCAATAACTTATTAGAAGATTTAAAATACAGCAAGCTATTGAATCAACATTCGTTGCTAAGGGCTCTTGAGCGAGTCGCGGAAAAGTTTCCACTAGTAGTGTCATCCACAATAAGCAAGCACAGTAGGAAAGATACCGGCACACAACGCTCAGAATTTCTATTAGATAATGACTATCGTTTTTTTATTGAGCATGGTAGCCCGGAAGAGGGCGGCTGTGGTTCTGTTAAAAAGGGCTACGCTTCTGCTGAATCTCTAGAGCCACGTTATGCTATTAAGAAGTTAAAGCCACATGTTCATGTGCAAGAAGAGGCTGCTCGTGAAGTTAAATACAATCGTTTATTGGGTCGCAATGCCACATATTTTGTAAGAGATAATATAACGAGTGTGGTTTCAGAATGGCAGCAGGGTAAGGGTTTGCATCATTACAGTAAAGAGGAACTGTGCCGAGTACCCATGAAAGCACGATTACTCTGCCTTAGCACAGCCTTAAAAGACTTGAATACCCTACACCAGCACCATCGTAAACATGGTGATGTTAAGTGTCAAAATTTTGTTTTAAATTTAGATAATGTATCTATGAGGCTTATTGATTTTGGTACGTCGCATAAAAAGGGGTCTTTTAAATCATTTGGTTGGACCAGCGAATATTTGGATCCTAGTGTTACTGGTGATCTACTGTGTGTTGATCTATATGCTATGGGTATTGTCACCATGCATTTATTTCCAGAACTTTATAGCGTTTCTTTTGAAAATAAAAAACTTAAATTTTCATTAAATAAATCTGATTTCAGTGTTTATGATCAGAGCATTGTTACTTTAGTCAATGCAATGATGAATGCCGATCTTGAGCGAAGGTGTACCAGTGAGGATGCTTTAAATTACTGCAATGAAGTCATTAATTATTTCGATATAATTAATGAGCAGCAGTTAGAGACCATCACCGAGAATAGTATTCATCGCTCTCATTTAACAGCTGAGGATATCTTGCGGATGTAACCGCTGCAGACATCCTTCGAGTGGTATTTGGTAAAAATAACCCGAATTACCGTGGCTGGACAACGGTAATTCGGCTTTTCCTTGGAAAGGTATGTGAGGTACCTGGCTTGCAAATCGAACATAAGAGATTTTTAACGACGACTCAGTTATAAAATCCCTCTCATCATAAAACCCTAACTTACAATAACTTAACGAACTTATTCCAGCTTCATACACATGGTTATCCACAGGTTATTCATAGGGCATCAATGACAAAGTCAATAAAATTATTTGTAAATCAATAGGTTAGGCTGGTATAATTGCTGTGCACGAAAAAAAAGGTAAAGTTATTCACAATTTGCAGGCTGTATATATATCTAACACTCCCGTTCCTCTGGTAAAATAGCTATGCAAGAGCCCATAGCAATGGTTAAATAGCCCTAATAGATAACGATGAAAACAAAATTATGAACGATGTTACAGAACGAAAAGAACTCACCGAATTTACAGAAAAAGCCTATCTTGATTACTCTATGTACGTTATTCTCGATAGAGCATTACCGCATATTGCTGACGGACTCAAACCAGTACAACGCCGTATTGTTTATGCGATGTCTGAATTAGGTTTAAAGGCTACAGCCAAACATAAAAAATCTGCGCGTACCGTGGGGGATGTTTTAGGTAAATTCCATCCTCATGGCGACAGTGCTTGTTATGAGGCTATGGTCTTAATGGCACAGCCTTTCTCCTATCGTTATCCCTTTGTTGATGGCCAAGGAAACTGGGGATCTCCGGATGATCCAAAATCATTTGCGGCCATGCGTTATACTGAAGCACGTTTGTCTGCTTATGCAGAAGTATTGCTTTCTGAGCTACAACAGGGAACGGTTGATTGGGTAGATAATTTTGATGGCACTTTGCAAGAACCCGCACTACTTCCAGCACGTTTACCCAACATCCTGTTAAACGGTGCAACTGGGATTGCGGTGGGTATGGCTTCGGATATTTTACCGCATAATTTAACTGAAGTAGCGAATGCTTGTGTGCACTTATTGGAAAATCCACAAGCGGATTTAGCGGCAATTAATCAACATATAAAAGGCCCAGACTTCCCCACAGCCGCAGAAATTATCACGCCACCGGAAATGATTTCAACTCTGTATGAGACGGGTAATGGCTCCATTAAAATGCGTGCTATTTACAGCTTGGAAAAACAGAACATCGTCATCACCGCATTACCTTATCAAGTATCTGGTGCGAAAGTGATGGAGCAAATTGCATTACAAATGCAACAAAAGAAATTGCCCATGGTTGAAGATCTTCGTGATGAGTCGGATCATGAACATCCTACGCGCCTGGTCATTATTCCACGTTCTAATCGTGTGGATGCGGATGGCTTGATGTCGCATTTATTTGCTACCACCGATTTAGAACGCAGCTATCGCGTGAACTTCAATATGATCGGCCTTGATGGCAAGCCTAAAGTAAAAAATCTATTAACTATTCTTAATGAATGGTTAGTTTATCGTATTGGGGTAGTAACTCGCCGTTTAGAATATCGTTTGGCAAAAGTTCTTGAACGCATTCATGTGTTAGAAGGCTTACTCATCGCATACTTAAATATCGATGAAGTGATCGCCATTATTCGCGAGCACGACAATCCTAAAGAAGGGCTCATTGCACGTTTTAATTTAAGCGAACGACAGGCCGAGGCTATTTTAGAAATGAAATTGCGCCATTTGGCGAAATTGGAAGAAATTAAAATACGTGGTGAATTGGATGATTTATCTGCTGAGCGCGATCAATTACAAAGTATCTTAGCTAGCGAAACCAAGTTAAGAAACTTAGTTAAAGAAGAAATTATTCGCGATCGGGATGAGTTCGGCGATGTACGACGTTCGCCTATTATTGCGCGCCAAGAGTCCCAAGCCTTAAAAGAAGAAGATATACTGCCTAATGAGCCAATCACCGTAGTTCTCTCCAAAAATGGTTGGGTACGTGCCGCGAAAGGTCATGACGTCAATGGTACCGAACTGAGCTATAAGGCAGGAGATGAGTTTAAGGCACAAGCTCCTGGGCGTTCAAATCAGCAAATCATTTTCTTTGATAGTGAAGGGAAGGTCTATTCCTTGCCTGGACACTCGCTACCTTCCGCCCGTGGCCAAGGTGAGCCACTTACAGGAAAATTAAACCCAGCTGAAGGTGCTTTGTTTGAAACTGTTATTGGTGGTGAAGCTGAACAAAAGGTTTTATTAGCAAGCGATGCGGGTTATGGATTTATTGCTACTATTGGCGATCTTTATGTGAAAAATCGTAATGGGAAAGCCTGTATTAAATTACCCGAAGCTAGCCTCATTTTGCCACCGCGAATCGTGCCGAGCCATGACGAGTTGTTAGTTGCTTGTGCAACTAGTGTGGGACGGTTATTGGTATTCCCTATTCAAGAATTGCCCGAATTGTCTCGTGGTAAAGGCAATAAGTTAATAAGCATTCCTTCGGCTAAGGCCGCATCACGTGAAGAATATGTTATTGATGTGCAAGTACTCACTAAGCATGATTCACTCACAGTCCATGCGGGAAAACGTCATTTCACCCTGAAAGGAGCGGATTTAGAGCATTATTTAGGCGAACGGGGACGTCGAGGTAATCGCTTGCCGCGAGGGTTGCAGAATGTAACTAATCTCCAGGTGACTGAGGCTGGCTAGGTGAGCATCTTCACTGAGGATGGTATTTATATAAATTGTAGGTTGGGCTATATCCCAACCTACACGTTATTGAGATCCTTCTTCAAAATTCACTATCAAATTAGAAATAGTGATGATAAAGTCTTGTATATGCTACATATATGGTAACCGCCACCCCCACGGTACTCGTTCTTGACCTTAAAAAATCACTGCGTTTAAGATGACGTATCACGTGGCATAAAGGAAACAGTGGCAATAGGGAAATACTAGCTCCATGTTGAAGACTTTTATTGTTGTAGTTTGTTTGTTCCTTTGTTCTTGTATGGTCGGCCCTAATTATAAAGAGCCGAATAAACAAGTTGCGGAGCATTGGGCAAAAAAAAATGCCTCTGTTAAAGAGAAGCCGTTTAAAGACACTAAATGGTGGCAAGAATTCCACGACCCGGTTCTAACCGCAATTATTTACCAAGGCTATCATAGCAATCTATCCTTACAAGCGGCAGGCGTGAAAGTATTACAAACCAGGGCACAATTGGCGCAGAGTGTGGGGCAATTATATCCGCAACAGCAAGCGATGTTGGGAAATTACACCTACAACCGAATTGGTGGGACTTCCCTCCAACAAATTTTACCGCAATCATTTGATACTGCCTTAATGGGGTTTTCCGCGAATTGGGAGATTGATTTTTGGGGGAAATACCGTCGCGCAATTCAAGCTAAAGATGCGGCCTTTTTAAGCTCCCTGGCGGCATATGATAATGCATTGACTACACTGACCGCGGATGTGGCGACTACCTACATTAAAATCCGTACGTACGAGTCACAAATCAAAATCACTAAAGCGAATATTGTTGTACAAAAAATGGGATTAAATATTGCGCGCGCTCGTTTTACTGCGGGACAAGCAAGCCTTGTGGATGTGGAACAAGCGATGACCGAGTTAGGACAAACCGAAGCTAGCCTTCCGTCAATCGTGACAAATTTACAGCAACAAAAAGATGCGCTTGCAGTATTGTTGGGAACCATTCCCAATAATATTGATGTGGTCATTCAAAAAAGCAAGGGTATTCCCAACGCTCCTCGCTCTATTGCGGTAGGTATTCCTAAAGAAACGATGGCTAGACGTCCGGATGTGCAACAAGCACGTTTAGATGCGATAGGCCAATCCGCCGCAATTGGAGCTGAAAAAGCAAATTTATTCCCGTCACTTTCATTAAATGGTGCATTTGCCTTTTCTTCTAACAGTATTGGTCAATCGTCCGTTGGGGATTTATTCCACTGGTCGAATCGCAATATTTCCGCCGGACCTAGTTTTACTTGGCCCATATTAAATTATGGACAGATTACCAACTCCGTGCGGGCACAGGATGCGGCATTCCAGCAATCCTTATTAAATTATGTCAATGTAGTATTAAAAGCTCAGCAAGAAGTACAAGATAATATTACCGCATACATCGAAGCCAAAAAGGCGGAGCGTTACTTAGCCAAAGCGAATGTCTCTGCGACTAAATCCTTACAATTAGCCTTGATTCGCTACAAAGAAGGGGAAACAGATTTTACCCCTGTGCTCAATGCAGAACAGCAACAACTTAGTGTGCAGACCTCACTTGTTAATGCTCAAGGGAGCATTCCCCAGGCTTTAGTAGCTTTGTATCGAGCGCTTGGTGGGGGCTGGGATATTCGTGGATGTGATGATGTGGTGTCGCAACAAATTAAAACGGAAATGGCGGCACGTACCAATTGGGGTACTTTGTTAAAGCAACAAAACCATCAGCCACCAGCCACGAGAAAACAGAAAATTAAAGAACTTTATTTGCCAAAATGGTAGCCAGTATGAACTTTAATAAAAATTCAAAATCAGTCAAATATGCAGGGATTGCCGTAGTTGCTTTATTTTTTATCTACTTGATCGTGCATTTATTTTCTAAGCCTAAAATTGTGGAAATACCCCCACCCTCCGTGGTTATACAAAAGCCCATACGCCAAGAAATGATTGAGTTTGTGACTCAAACGGGTTCTACGGTTGCATTTAACTCAGTTAACTTGGTGGCTCGGGTTGCCGGCTATCTGGAAAAAATAGAGTTTGTTGATGGGACTTTTGTAAAAAAAGGACAAGAGTTATTTGTCATTCAGCCCCAACCTTATATGGAGCAATTAAAAGCGGCTCAAGCCACAGTTCTTGCGCAAAAGGCAGCAAATGCTTACAACAAAACCGAATATGAGCGTCAACAACGGATGTTCAAGCAAAATGCTACTTCCAAAAATGAAGTGGAAAAATGGTTGGCTAAAACTCAGGAAGTTGGGGCTGAAATTGATAAATCCACTGCCGAAGCCGTTAATGCAGAAATCACCTATAGTTATACCCACGTTTTGTCTCCCTTTGATGGTCGTATTGGCCGGCATTTAGTGGATATTGGCAATTTAGTCGGTAACGGACAGGCAACTAATTTAGCAACCGTGGAGCAAATAGACCCACTCTATGTGTATTTTAACTTGAATGAATTAGATCTACTTAAGTTAAGAGCTGCGGCAAAAGAAATGGGGATTACTCCTAAAGATTTTAATCAGGTTCCGGTTTACGTTAGTTTACAAAATGATCCCAATAAGGAATATAAAGCGACATTGGATTTCGTAAATACCGGCTTGAATGCTGCCACAGGAACGATGGAGTTACGCGCCAAATTACCTAACAAAGATCATTTATTCCTCCCCGGTCTTTTTGTACAAGTTCGTATTGCTGTGACTAAGCCAGAACAGCAGCTGACAGTACCTGATACCGCTATTCTCTATGATCAAATTGGCCCATATGTATTCGCTGTTGATAAAGAAAATAAGGTTGTTTTAAAACGAGTCACACTTGGTAGTGCCAAACAAGGAGTTCGGGGAATTGTTAAGGGGATAGATGCACAAGATAATGTTATTGTTGAAGGAGTGCAAAATGCGACTCCAGGTAGCAAAGTGCAGCCTCAAAAGCAAGCAGACTCATCCAGTGAGAGCAAAGCCAAATGATTTCCAAATTTTTTATTGAACGACCTATTTTAGCGAACGTTATTGCACTTCTGTTGGTCTTATTGGGGTTGGTAGCCATTATGGCTTTACCGGTCACGCAGTACCCTTCGATTGTGCCACCCACGATTCAGGTAACGACGAGCTATCCTGGGGCGGATGCTAAAACCCTCATCAATACCGTAGGTCTTCCTATTGAGCAACAAGTCAATGGGGTGGAAAAAATGCTGTATATGCAATCGACCAGCACCAACAGTGGAACATACACACTCATTGTTACCTTTGCAATCGGTACGGATTTGAACTTTGCGCAAGTTTTGGTGCAAAACCGGGTGCAAGCCGCAATGGCGCAGCTCCCAGAAGCAGTTCAAAAGCAAGGGGTTGTTGTCCAGCAAAAGTCGACTGCTATTTTGCAATTTATTACCCTGACCTCAGAACATGGCGAGTACGATGGACTCTTTTTGAATAATTACGCGACGATTAACATGCAAAATGAATTGGCGCGTTTGCCTGGAGTGGGTAACGTACTTATTTTTGGTACGGGAAACTATGCCATGCGTATATGGCTTGACCCCCAAAAAATGCTTTCTTATGCGTTAAACCCTAGTGATGTGTTAAATGCTATTAGCCGTCAGAACCAAGAGGTTTCTGCCGGACAAATTGGGGCACCACCAACCCAAGGGTCACAGCCTTATCAGTTTACAGTGAATGTGCCGGGGCAGCTTGCCGATCAAGACCAATTTGCCAACATCATTGTGAAAACAGTGGCCACCCAACCCAATGAAAATGCCAATGGTAGTAGTAGTGCCAAGATTGTGCGTATTCGCGATGTGGGGCGAGTGGAGTTAGGTTCTTCTAGTTACAGTCAGCTAGCTAAACTGAATAATCAACCAACTGCAGCGATTGGAATTTATCAGTTACCCGGAGCGAATGCCTTACAAGTTGCGGATTCGGTGCGGGTTGCTGTTGCAAATATGGCGAAAAAATTTCCTCCTGGGATGAAGTATTCAATTCCTTTCGATACCACCATTTTTGTGAAGGCCTCTGTTGATGAGGTATATAAGACTCTATACGAAGCGGGTATTTTAGTACTTATCGTCATTCTCGTGTTCTTACAAAATTTCCGAGCCACTTTAGTACCGGCGACAACCGTACCGGTAACCATCATTGGTGCGTTTTTTGCCCTGCTTTTACTAAGTTACTCGATTAACCTATTGACTTTATTTGCTCTGGTTTTAGCGATTGGTATTGTGGTTGACGATGCGATTGTTATTGTTGAAGGGGTTAGCCAGCATATTGAGCATGGCAGCCCTCCTAAAGAATCGGCTATTAAGGCGATGACGGAATTGCTCGGCCCCATTATTGGTATCACTCTAGTATTAATGGCGGTATTCGTACCGGCTGGGTTTATGCCAGGCTTAACTGGGGCGATGTACGCACAATTTGCTTTAGTAATTGCCGCCACCGCATTTATCAGTGCAATCAATGCCATGACCTTAAAGCCGACCCAGTGCGCCTTGTGGCTTAAACCTGTGGACCCCCAAAAAGAAAAAAATGTAGTGTTTCGTTTTTTTGATAAATTGTATAACCCTGTTGAAGCCAACTACATTGGTTTTATGGATCGTTTAGTTCATCGTTATAAGTTTGCTTGTGCCTTAGGAATTATACTTGTTTTACTGGCGATACTCGGTTTAAGCCGTATTCCAACAGGATTTATCCCAGTCGAAGATCAGGGCTATATGATGATGAACGTACAGCTGCCGGATGGCGCTAGCTTGGGGAGAACGGAAGCATTATTGCATCGCTTAAGTGATCAGGTTTCCAAAGTAGGAGGTGTCGCTGATGTGATTGCTATTGATGGGATTTCCTTATTGGATAACAGTTCCAGTTTAGCCAATGGCGGTGTCTTGTATATTATGTTTAAGGATTGGAGTGTTCGCGGTAAGGAGGAGGGCTTATTGCCTCTCTATAATAAGCTTAATGATATTGCCGAGAAAACTTTAGACGCTAAAGTGTTGGTGATGGTGCCCCCACCAATCCAAGGGCTAGGTATGTCAGGTGGTTTCCAAATGCAGCTGGAATTGCAGGATGGCTCCTTTGATTATCGCAAATTACAGGCAGCAACAGATCAACTAATTCGCTATGCCAGTCAGCAACCCGAATTACAACGACTAATGACCTCGTTTCGAGCCTCTGTTCCTCAGGTAGCTGCGCCTATTAACCGCACTAAGGCTGAATCACTGGGAGTAAAAATAGGCGATGCCTCCGATACTTTGCAAACTTATCTGGGTTCTTCTTATGTGAATTTGTTTACTAAATTTGGGCAAGTGTTCCAGGTTTATGTGCAGGCGGATGCACCCTATCGGATGAGCGTTGAAGATGTACGTAATTATTATGTTAAAAATGAGTCAGGCTCTATGGTTCCTTTAGGTACGTTAACGGATATTGGCCCAACCGTAGGCCCCTCCTTGATTTCCCTATATAACTTATATCCTTCCAGCAATATTTATGGATCTGCGGCTCTTGGTTATAGTTCGGGACAGGCGATGGCGGCAATGGAACGCGTGGCAAAGCAAGTCTTACCGGCGGGAATTGCTTTTGAATGGACGAGTACTGCCTATCAAGAAAAAATTTCAGGTAATATGAGTTATTACATTTTTCTTTTATCCCTCATCTTGATCTACTTAATTTTGGCGGGTCAATATGAGAATTGGGTGACTCCGCTGGCTATTCTATTAAGTGTGCCTTTAGCGTTGATTGGTACCGTATTGGCTTTATCCGCTCTGGGCCTGGCGAATAATATGTATACCCAAATTGGTATATTGCTGTTAATTGCCTTGGCGGCTAAGAATGCGATTTTAATTGTCGAGGTGGCGCGTGAACAACGACTAATTCATAAAAAATCGATCATGGAGGCTGCTGTAATTGGTGCCAAGACTCGTTTTCGTCCTATTTTGATGACCTCGTTTGCCTTTATTTTAGGAGTTATGCCTTTGGTATTCGCTACTGGCGCTGGGGCTAATGCACGACGTTCTATTGGGATTGCGGTCTGCAGTGGAATGATGGCTTCCACTTGTCTAGCGGTGGTATTTGTGCCTGCGTTTTATGTGATGTTACAAACATGGCAGGAACGGCGACAGGAGAAAAAGGCTGCCAAAAGAAGCCCGCAGCCTTTAAAAACTATAACTTAATGGGCATATTTTGTTTGCTGGGCTGAAAAGCCCAGCAAACATAGTTCACGTGATTCCCCTATCCTGGCTTTGCAGCCCAGCCGCATGAGATTTTTTCGCTCAAACGAGCTTTTATTTGCTCATTTGTGGGCTAAAGTTATTTAGTTTGATTACAAATTCTGCTAAAATCATAGTTATGAAGGCAATCTGGGGAAATATATGTTGAAAGAGCAGCAAGCACAACAAAGACGCTATATTAAATTGCTGACGGAGCGAGCACAACAAGAAGCGTTAAATAGATTGGCTGATCCCAGCAAAGGTGCGTTACTCTTTGACCCTCAGGGCCGTGTATTGATTAATGTCAGCTTAACCAGGGAAGAGTTGGCAGAATTCAACAATCTTGGACATACTCCTACCCCCGTAACTACCGTAAGCTTGGATGTTCTTGGTAGTCGCTCTTCGGACTTTGATGGCCTAAAACAAGAATATCGCGCGCAATATGATTTAGCTCATGATGGTTTAACTGACAATGAAAATGTAAAAGAGAAGCAAGAACAAGCACTCATGGGAGTTCGAGGCAGTATTATTCCTTTACAACAAGAATATCATTTCCATTTAGCTTTAGCAGCGCGAAGCTATGCTTCTGCAGGCCGTTTTACCGAAGAGCAAATGGAACAGGCTCATGCAGCTGCTATGGTTCGTGTTCAAGGGTTAATTACCCAAGCAGTTAAGGATGCCTTCGAAAAGGCTACCAAAAATGGTGAAGTTGATGATGTAAAATTAGTGCAGGCACTTGATAAAGCACGTAAAAGTATTTCTACTGACGCACATAGAATTTTGGTTGAAGAAATCACTCGAGCTACAGGCGTTATTTTAACCAAAAAAGAAATTAAAGATCTTCACTTAAAGCATCACGCCGAGATTACAACGGCAACGCTTAACGATGTAGTGCATATAGACCAAGATATGAGGCAAACTACCCTCATCGCCGGATCTAAAGTGACAGCCCATGACCGAGGGGAGGGGGCAGAGCATCTTGCTGATCGACGCTTGATTACTATTGGTCATGATGAGGCGAATCAAGGCCAGCCAAGAATCCAGATTCGGGTTCCTTCATTGGATGTGAAAGAAAAAATTAAACCTCAAGATGCGATTAGCGATGTTGAAGTAAAATTGAATCATATTCGTGATAAATACAATATTGCTGAGAGCGTTGATGTGGGACCTATCAAGATTAAGATTGATGAGGAACCTACAGAGATTAAAGCCTTTACTTATAATTTGCATACAGCGCTTAATGACAGTTTTGAGGGGGGTAAAAATAAGCAATCCCAAGGCGCTCAATACATATTAACGGGCGCACATAATTACAATCAGGCGCAATTAGGCAAAGAACCACCAGTTTTTTGTTTGGTGCAAAATATTTCAGTTAATGGTTTTGGTAACAGTTTAGGATATGGCTGGAACGCCTTAAGGAATGAAGCAACCTTAATGACAGAAATGTCAATGATGTATAACTTGGTTGCTAAAGATGACCCCCAAAGATCCGCTGTAGAAGATGCGTTTAATGCCTATAAGACCTATTTAACCTCCAGTAATCGCGCGCCTTACTTTTCCCAATCACCCCAAGCTAAAGACGCTAGAAGTGCAATTGAAAAGGTGAAAGCCGGATGGGCACAAATTGCAGAGCGCGGTGTTGTTGACGATCAATTGAGTACAGCAGAGCAAACGGTTGAGTCAGCAAAATTAGCGATGAAAGCGATGATGGCTAATAACTTACATCAATCCCATGAGCATGCGAAGTTGTTCCAAGCCATGAGCATCTTTGTAGAACAGGCATCAATTTCAGGATGTAAGAGTGGTAATGAGCGTGCTCAGGCGATTAATGGACGGGTTGCAGTTTTAGATAGTGTTGCCCCTCAAAAAGATGATCCCATTGTTCTGGCAATTAATGCGGTCGCTCAGGCAAAAACATCTAAAGAAGTCACTAAAGCTACAGCAAATCTAAAGCAAGCCTTGGATTCGACATACGACAATCATTTACAATCTGGCGCTTCCATTATTAGTGCTGTAGACCAGGGTGCTGCGGCGAAAGTTAATGCGAAAAGAGGTTTTGCAGGTCTTTTCAATCGTAACTATGCTGAAGAATCTACTCTGGAGCATTTACACCAAGGCAAAGCCGGCAAAATGCAGGCTCATAAAAGCTTGACTAAAGAATCAACAAATGCTTGGGATGGGCCTCAAGCTCAAGGCTATTTTGCCTTCGCTCGTGAAAAATGGGGTGGGGTGTTGGGAACACTTGGAGCACTGCTTGGCTTTGCTGCACCGAGCTATTTTCAATATAAAAGCGAAGTAAAAGAGCAACATGATGCTTTTATGGGGCGGTTGCTCGATGCGCAAAAGGATTATGTTCAAAACGCTGTCGACATCCAGCAAGAAAAGCTCCAGGTTAAGCAAGAAGCGCTTGTTGAAATAGTAAGTATGAGTCAGGAAGCACACAGTATGATCGATGATACGCCTGAGGATGAGCCGACATTTGTTGTGGAAGGGGAAAATAAAAAAGTTTTAGAGGGTAGTCCTGAACCGGTCAAATGGCGTAAGGAAGGGGTGCGCGCTACGAATGGCAATCTTGAACCCCCACGGACAGAGTCATTACAAAAACATTCAACTGATTTTAGGGATGCTTTGGGTGATATCAAAAAAATTGGTGAGAGACTTAGGCAAGAAGAGCAGCAACAGGAGGTTGTTGGGAACCGGCCTGGACACTCTTAATTCTGTCCATTAGTTCGGAGTGAGACTTAAGTTAAAACCTGGATACCGCGGTCTAGCCGCGGTAATGCGGGTCTGCCACACACCCTCGCCAAGCATATTTAAGTAAGAGCTATTCGCTGTAAGCAACCAGGCCCTTTATCGATGTTTCCCGTGAAACAATAGCCTATTTGTCCAGCAAGGCCCCAATTTGTTCCTTTTGCTCCGCAGGTAATGTCGTTAACGCCAGCGTAGCTTGGCCTGCGGCCTGATATAATTGGCGTAGCTGGGGATTTTTTAGCGCCTCTAAATGCAAATTAATGGTATTAATATCGCCTCGTGCCAGCGGGCCGGTGAGTGCTTCATTAATGGCAGTTACTTGCTGTATGTTATGGATATTACTTTGCGCTAAATTAATCAGCATTCTTCGTGCCTGTTCTAGAGACAAACCTGCCTTTAGTAGTAATTCCTCGCTATAGGCAATAAGAGTGACTAAATAATTCGAGGCGATGCATGCAGCGGCATGATACAAAGCTTTATTTTCTGGATGCAAGTTTGATACATAGGCACCTAGTTGGCTAAATGACTTTTTTAACCAGTTACATACAGCAGTATCTCCTTCTAGGACACAATCAACCTGGTGAAAGGCGGCGGCATCTATAGAACCAATCTTGAATGCTTTTAATGGATGAAAGCTGGCAATGGAGCACCCTAAGTGTTTTAAGGGGGCTAGCAGCGAAGAGTTTAAGACTCCACTACTATGAACGATAAAATTCCCCGGTTTTAAATTGGCTTCCTGAAGGAGCTCTGCGACTACCTGGGGAATCGCATCATCATTACAACATAACCAGGTAATGTCTGCTTCGGGAAGTTGTTTAACTTGGGATACAGCCAATCCTGAACCAATATGCTCACAGGCGTGTTTGGCGCTTTCTAGGCTGCGATTGCACACAGTAAGAGTGGAGATAAGTTGCGCGGAATTTAATGCTCGCGCTAAGTTTTTACCTAAACGACCAGCACCAATTATGTTACATCTCATAATATTACAACCTTTTTATCTTTTGTTGCAAAAAAACGCATTTATAATGCAGATTTTTCAAAAATCTATCACCCTTTGCCTGCATTATTGGTTATAATAGCCACAAATTGTCATTTTGGGAATTGAATTATGCCTTATTTGGTAAAAGGAAATGCACTACAACTTTTCTCCGCTTTTGGCTGCCCGCAGTTTGTTATGCAAACTGGGAGGCAAGATAATGCGATTGTTGAAGATTTACTGCGAACTCCTTTTTTAGGTAACGAAACCCAAGCAAATCAGCATCTCAATATATGGAGCCAGGATACTGCTGCTAAGTATTATTCACTAGGTGATCAGTCAGCTGAAATTCTAAAGATTCTTTTAGACCCTCATCCATTCAAAAACAACGAGGAAAGTGACGAAGAATACAAACGTAACTTTGTCTGCCAACCTTTAGCTTATATTGATGATAATAAAGAAAATTGCGGTATGATGATAATGTATCGACGTGATGAGCCCGGACAATGGATGATAGGTTTTACCCGCAAAGCACATATGAACCCAAGAACTAGACCGGTAATCCTTTTTTCAAGTTTTGATTTAAACGCACACATTAAAGATGCTAAATTTGAGCTGGCTTCGAGCTCTGAGCCAACAACAAAGAATCAGTTTCTGGCACAGCTTAATGCGGCAGCTCCGTCTGAATTGTTGCAGTTGGCATTTAATGCAGAAAATGAGGAAATTAATCCTCGTTTCGAGCGTATTCGCCTTCTATTACGTTTCCTGAAAATCAATGAAAAAAAGGCGACAATTGCCGATCCGGTCGATTTATCCAAAATTAATTTATCACGACTCTTTGCGGACAATCCTGCATTAGACTTGATTATGAAATATGATGTACCTTTCTCGATGGCGATGTTGCAAGACTGTCTAGCAGACAATAGCCAATTACGCTTTGAATTGGAGAATGCCACCCTGAGTAGCAATGATAGTATTAGCCGTAATATATTGAGTATGATTGCAGTTCTTTATGAAGAAGAATTTATCAATAAAAAAGAAGGTGCTTTAACTAAGAATCGGCATTTGCTCGATCCGGGGTTTATAAAAGATTATAGTGGCTTTATGTGGGATAGGGAGCAAATAACTTTGCTGCCAATTTTGTGGCAAAGAAAGTACCCTAAAGAGCTGATTCAGCAAATCTTATCACAAGACTTTTATTTTCAATCAATAAACCGTTTAGTACAGCTAACCCCAGTAAAGTCAGTAAAGCCAGGAATTGGATTTACTCAACATGTCCCTCAATTTTTCCAAGAGCCAGAAAAATTAAATGCCTTAGAATTTATCAATAGTATTGCGGATGTGCATGCTAAAGATCTCTGTTTAATAATATGGGCTACAAACTCTTTAACCATAGAGGGTTACAAGGAAATTGTGGAGGCGACGAATAGGTACCCTTTAATGGCGTCGACGTTAGTTACTTTGGCCAGAAAAGGCACTACTCCTGGTGGTTTTGATGGGTTGAGGCGATTGGCATTAACGCCGGCTCTGCATTTAAAACAATCAATCATCGATCATTTCTTTTTCGCCACCTCAGAATCGCAATATGCAAAAAGATTAAATGCGATGGCATTGGACAAATTGGAAACGGTGAGTGAGGCATTGCAAGTTTTGCGCAGTGCAGCGGTTGAGGATCAAGCTGCTTATCGTATGGTATTAGGTGCCGATAAGGAAGGGACGAGATTGCGTACTCTTTTACCATCGCTTGCAGCAATTAAGGATAGCGAGCAACGCCGGGTGCTGGTCGATGTTCTTTATGCTGGGGTAAAGTATAATATTCCCATACAAGGAGATGTGGTTCTTAAGATCAAAAATCAGGAACACCGGTCAGTGGCGAAAAAATTATGTGAACGCTCCATCTGTGTAACCCAATTACAAGATTTAGAATTTGATGTTGACATGATTACTTTTGCGGCTCGGGAACATGATAAAAAAGCTGAGTGCTTCCGCAAAATTATTTTATGTATCGAAGATGAATGTAAGAAAATTTCTTCGCGCTTGTCTAAGTCCTACTTCTATTTTGAGATGGGCGAACAGTGGGAAAAAGATGAAGGGAAGTATCGAAAAAGCTTATACGGCATAGCTTATAATGCATTAATGAGTTCGGGACGCAATGCTCAGGCAGCTTTTGAAGAAGCAAAAAGACAAATACAAAATGTGGAGCTACAGATGCTAGCTACGGTTGATCCTGCTCCCAGCCCAGAAACGTCCAAGCTACTTCTTTTCCTTTCGGAGGCCCTCATTTATATCGCCAATGCGGTTATTAGTTTACTTGGCGCGGGTATATTTAATTACCTTAAAGGAAATGCCACCGGTAATTATTGGTTTTTCACTCAAACTCGTTCTGGCGAGGCTGTACGCATGTTCAGTAAAGAGATGATTAACTCTTTAGATCCTGAGGGAGCGATACTGGCCCCCTAAACCTTAAGGTATCATCTGCCCCTTATTTTTTCACCTTATTAATTGGTTGGACTATATAGTCCAACCCCCTCTACCTTGCTGCGAAAATTTGTCTAATATTGTGCTAAACAGTTCCAAAGATTCTTGAACTTATTCAATATTTCTGCTTAATATGAACTATTCTTTAAGGATTATTGCGATCTAATGGACGAGACATGGTAAGTATTCCAAAAAAAGCACTAAATTTAGGATCGGGGCTAAAGCCAGAGGAGGAACTCGCTCTAGGAAAATTGATTTTAGGTAATCGAGTTGGTGATGGCTCTCATAAGGTCTATCATGCTAAATATATTGAAGATGGGGCGTTAAAAGAGGGTTTTTTCAAGGAGCTTGAACCGGAAAGAAATTTTCCTGAGTTGCTTGCCAAAAGTAGCGTTGCTACATCAACTATTTTGAAATTATCTCAAGAGCGCACCGCAGAAGAGCATTTAGTTTACAATGATCAAGGTCAAGTATTAGGTATTTTCTCGTTGAAACTGGAAGGATTTAAGCCCTTTAATATAAAAGGTGAGGCTATTCCTAGTGATACTACGGAAAAAGAACAGGTTATCCCTTCTACGGAGACATTAATTCTTGAAAACATGATGGAAATCTTGTTGGGGCGCTGGGCTTTTGGTGATGATGATCCGCATCCACATAATCTGAGTTTAAAGGGGGGGATCGACTATGACATGTTTTGGTATTGGTTTGTCATTTTTATTAAAGGCGCTCGTACTGGAATAGAATTACCTAAAACGCGAGTCAATTTAACTGTTCGTGATTATGAGCGTTTTCCATGTTGCGTTGATTCAAAGCCTTATCATTCACCAACATATACTCACCCCGGTCAAGGCAGTATTACAATTCCTGTACCTGAAATGGTGCAAACAACGGTTCTCCCCAGTACTTTACCTAAAGTTTATGCTGAGCCAGAGCAATTTGCGCGTTTGGCAGCAACCCCTGAGGCGCAAGCACAAAAAGTTGCCGCGGCATTAAAAATTATCTTAACGTTTCAGCCGGAAGTTCTATGTAAACGCTTATTTGATGAATTTGAATCCCTAGATGAAAGTGACTATCAACGTCTAATAAAGAAATACGGAAGTTTAGTCAAATGGGCCGAGCATTCTGATGAAAATATCTCCGAAACGGGAGCAAGTCCAGAAGATAAGCCAATCCCCACAACAATGCCCTTCAATTATACTTCTTTAGGTCAAGCGTTGCGGGTCAAATATGAGCAGACTTTTCCTCAATTCTGTAATGAAAAAAACAATAGGAAATCTTTTGTCAATTTCATGATGAAGATGTATCAAGAGCATTACGATAATTTGTATCGAGTGGTCGTTTTCTATATGGGTTGTGAAGATAATGGTTTTGGTGTTCCACTTTTAGCGACCAATGAAGAACTGTTTCGCAAGCCCTCTATTTATAAGAATATCCAAGAATGGATGGCAAAACAAAATGAGACGATTACGGATTCCACAGAAAAATATAATTTAGATGAGTTACACCAACGCTATCACCAGGTTTGGCGTGATGCTTATGCACTTCGATTAAGAGCTCTATTACGCGATACTCGGAATTTAACTAAATCATTAGCTAAACTGGTTGCTGAAAAAGATGATGTGGTGATCGTTGAGACTGCAGATGCTCTAGAAGTGACCGATAGTGACTTAACCGATGTTTGGCAGTTATTTGGAACATTAAAGAACATCGCGATTAAGGTAAAAAAAGATTCTGAGCATGGTAATACCACTCCTAATAATGGCAATGGCGCCTCCTTGAATAAGGCGCTCGATCTACTGGTTCAATTTACTAATGAGCTGCAAAATATTATCACCCAATATTATGGAAAGAAAGGGGATGTTTTACTTGATACCGACAATAAGGAGTTTACGCAAAACATACTTAAACTTTGCTTGGAATATTCTGATAAAATCAAAGATGCTTTGGCCCATACTACAAGTTATGCCAAAGATAAATTCGGCCCTATTATAAATGAGTTAGAACAATTTGCTTTACAAGCCAGATTTAGCACGCATTTGCATGCAACCGATGAGGAAATGTTAAAATTACCTCCAACCATTAAAAGAGAGGTACTGCCACTGACGCATCCTCAGGTTATTGAAGAATTTAACGAAAAATTATTTGCATGGGTAGATACCCTGTCCCCGGACACATTCAAGCTCTACATGCATGAAATCATTGATACAAAATACAGCCAGAGCATTGAATTCACACGGGTACGCGCAAAGCCCACTAAAGACTATTTAGAGAAAAGTACAGAAAGTAATCATAATAAACTTGCTTATATATTAAGTGCCGGAAAGACAGAGGATGGTGCATTAAATACCTGCATTATTCGTGAACTTACCCCTGTTATGCTACAAACAAATTACATTGCTAGTGTTTCAACTGCTTTGCGAAATGGTGGTTTCGAAGCCAATATTAATGTTTTTACTAAAGCGGCTGTCAGTTGTGCGAAACATAGCAGTGCTTTTGTTCATTTACAAAATATGGAAGGGGTTTCTCTGGTCTATAATACGGTGTATAACTGGGTGGAACAAATTTCCAAGAGTGATAGTGAGCGATTACGTCGCGTAAAAAATTCTGCATTAGGTAAATATGAAAATGGATTATCGAAAGTAGGTTCGTTCTTTTGGGGCAACTCATCGCGGAAAAAAGAGATTAATGACTATTTTCGTGATTATAATGCTCCTACTGCTTTGGCTATGACCTTTATGAAGGGAGAGCCTACATCAACAGCCAGCTCGCAATTATTTTTAGATATAATACAACAGATACAAGAAGATATTAAAAAGAATGTGAAATTAAAGGAACATCCGGGGTATGCATTGATTGCGCTGTTTAATGAAATGGAACATAAGGATTTTTATTTACAATATTTGCAATCGAAGCATTCTTTGGTCAGAATGCTTCCAGAAAAAAAGTGTTCTACTGAAGTAACCATGTAGAAGCATAAATTGTGGCCGGATACAGGATGGGGTATGATTCTGCTTTTATAATACGGCGGGTTCCTTGCATGTCTTTAGATTTATTAAAAACCTTTCCTCAATATGTCCTTCCGAAACATGGGCTCACCACTTTAGCTGGTTGTTTGGCTGAAGTTAAAGAGCCCAAAGTTAAGAATTTTATCATTCAGCGTTTTATTAAAAAATATAATGTGAACATGAGTGAGGCATTAATTGAAGATCCGACTGCTTATATCAATTTTAACGAATTCTTTATTCGTCATTTAAAGCCAGGATGCCGGCCGTTGGCGCAAGCAGAAATTATCTCGCCGGTTGATGGTTGTGTTAGCGAGATTGGAGCTATCCATCAAGGACAACTTATTCAGGCAAAAGGGCGAGAGTATTCTGTGGCTGAACTTCTTGCCTGCTCTGATGAGGAAGCACAACAATTTGAAAGCGGTCGCTTTGCGACCTTATATTTATCCCCTAAAGATTATCATCGTGTACATTTGCCTTTGGAGGCGGAGTTACTTTCGATGACGTATGTGCCGGGGGCCTTATTTTCAGTTCAACCTACCACCGCACGTGTGGTTCCTAAATTATTCGCACGGAACGAGCGTTTAGTCATTTCTTTTGCAACGACCGTAGGTCCGATGAAGATGGTTCTGGTTGGTGCAACTATTGTCGGGGCTATTGGTACGAGTTGGCATGGTGATATTGTACGCTGCAAACAAATCGCCTCGTTTGACTATCGCCAGGATTTGATGATGACTAAGCACATGCATAAGGGCAGTGAGGTTGGCTATTTTAAACTGGGCTCTACGGTAATTTTATTATTTTCAGATGGTAATAAAGTCCAATGGAATGATAATTTAAAGGCTGGAAGTGCGATTCGCTTTGGAGAGGCTATGGGGAGTATTAGTTAGTTAGCTCTTGTTCTGTAAGCTGGGCCTGATAAGTCCAGCATCAGGAGTCGCACCACCTCTGTTTGCTGGGCTTTCCAGCCCAGCCTACGATTTAGTTCTTAACTCAATGCAAAAGAAGTTCCCAGGTTTTTCTTCAGGGCATTTTGATACACTACAGAAGCCACACTAACATCCTGAATGGATAGACCCACGGATTTAAATACCGTAAGACGGTTTTTATCCTCCATATTTTTGTGCAGCAGCCAAGCCCCAAGCTCAAGAATTGATTCGGGCTGAAGTTGTTTCTGCGCAATCGCACTTATAATTTCCCCAGACTCCGCCAAAACAGCACTCAGTTGATCGGCAATAACCAGAGCCTTTCCTAGTATTTCATTATCGATTTCTTTCATATTTACGGTATGTGAGCCAATCGCATTAATGTGTGCGTGAGCTTGAAGATCTTCAAGGTGAATCAATGGCTCGTTACTGCTCGTTGCAGTACAAATAATATCAGCATGTTGAATCGCTAATGATATTGATTCATAAGCCTTAATCTCATAACGATCTGCAAATTTAGCAGCAAATTTCTGTGCTTTTTTCAGGTCACGGGACCATACTGACACGTTTGTGATATTACGAACGGTGGCTACTGCCTCTAATTGGGTTTCTGCCTGCACTCCGGAGCCAATAATAGCCGCATGGGAGGCATTCTCACAGGCAAAATATTTTGTAGCTAACCCAGAGACGGCTCCTGTTCGCAGAGCGGTTAAATAGCCCGCGTCCATTAAGGCTTTCGGCTCTCCCGTTTGAGCATCAAGTAACATAATAAAACCAGTAATGGAGGGTTTATTTCGTGTGGAGTTATTGGGAAAAATGGAAACGACTTTTAAGCCTAAAGCTTTATCGGCGGAAAGATAAGCAGGCATGGTAAGTGTGAGCGCCTGCTCTTCCTCAATAGTGATTCCTGTTCGTAAAGGTAATTTAACTTGATTTTTTGCCAATTGAATAAAAGCACGCTCCATTGCCTCAATCGCCTGGAGCATATTAATACTTTGCTTAACGTCATTAAGTGAGAGCAATTGCACCGTCATCACACAATCCTTGAGTAGTTAGTATCTTCAAAAGTGTATTGTATTATGTGGTTGATGGCCACTAATGAAGAGAATTAAAGGATGGGAGAGTCTTAACTATTAAAATAAGGTCGTTTTGAGGCAGACTAATCACGACTTTGGCACAAGCCTATGAGTTTAAATAGAGAAGATTAATCTAAGAATGTGCTTTTAAATTTTGTTTAAATGGTACCGAGAAGAGGACTCGAACCTCCACGGGGTTACCCCCACTAGCACCTGAAGCTAGCGTGTCTACCAATTCCACCACCTCGGCATTCGCGGCTAAGTTACTCATATTTTTCGATACTGTCAATGGTTTTTAGTATAAATGTAACCGCTCATTTTCGTAGAACTGGGAACGTAGTCCGGATTACCCTATATCAATTCGGACTACAGTTCTGGGCCTTATGCTGGTGAATAAGGCCTTCCAGCTTTCAAAATCCTCTCTCGAACTCCTTGCCACATACCTGTTGCCGGCGGTAACTCGATGACGATGCATTGTACTGTTGAGGCGTCTGCTTGTCTTAGCTGATAGTATAAATCAAAGGCCGCTTGTTCTGGATTATCCGCTAGTTGATGATAATGCTGTGCGGTAATGGTTGTGGGTTGTTTGCTGGCAATCGCATAGATTGAGTTATTGCTTTGCTGACAAAATTGCGCAAGTTGTGCGTAGTCGGTGAAATAATATAATGTTTTATGCGGTTGATAATGGCTATCTAATTTGCCGGGGACACGAAGAGTACTTTGCTGGTTACTTGATAGTGTTGTAACAACCCTGGCAATGGCGTGTTCATCAATAAGTCCATGACGCAAAATTTGATAGGTTTCTGGGTTGCTGGCATCTATAATGGTTGATTCTATCCCTACAGTACAGCGACCACCATCCAATATTGTTAATTCTTTTTCAGGAAACGATTCTTTTACATGTAGGGCCGTTGTTGGACTTACCTTGCCGAAGGGGTTTGCTGAAGGGGCAACAACAGGGACCTGTAATTTGCTTAAGAGTTCTTGAGCAAGGGGGTGAGCCGGACATCGAATGGCTACGGTAGATTGCCCTCCCGTAATAATCGGGTTTATCTTCTCTGGCGTACAAGGTAATACTAAAGTTAATGGTCCAGGCCAAAATGCGTTAATAAGTTGTTTTGCATAATCTGGAATATGCTCAATCAGCGAGGATAAATCCCAATTTGGAGCTACGTGGACGATCAATGGATGATTTAATGGCCGCTCTTTCATTGCAAAAACGGCTCTAATAGCTTGTTCGTTATTAATAGGAGCAGCTAAACCATAGACTGTTTCTGTAGGTATGGCAACGGGGTTCCCCGCTTGTAAATCGCGTATGGCGAGATCGACATCAGTGGTAATTAAAGGCATATCCAGGTCTCAGTAGTAATCTACCCTCGCGTGTAGATTTAAAAAACTAATTATTTTTACACAATTAGGCCTATTAATGGAATAGTTTTCATGAAAATTCTCATTATTATCCGCTCTTTTTGCCTTTTTAAAATGCCCTGCATAGAATGAATGATCAACAATTTGAGGTCAGTTCATGTCACTTATACTTTTGGAAAAAATACTCGATAGTTATTTTGCTTTGCTACCTAGAAAAACACCAAAACCTGAGCAGATATCCGCTGCACGTTTAATCGCTCATCGCGGGGCTCATGATCATGCTCATGGGGTGATGGAAAATACGCTCACTGCATTTCGTTTGGCAGCAAAAGCTGGATGCTGGGGGATTGAGTTGGATGTGCATGCAACTGCAGATCAGGTGCTTGTAGTGAATCATGACCCTACATTAAAACGCCTCTGGGGACGAGATCTAACTATTGCCGAAGCATCTTTTGCTGATTTACGAGCTCAAGTGCCGCAAATACCAACCCTTGCAGAAGTTGTTGCTGAATTTGGTGGGAAAGTGCATTTATTTATCGAATTAAAAGTGCCATTGTACAATGAAGAAGCTTTGTTAGCTGTTTTGCACGAACTGACTCCAGTAAAGGATTATCACTTGCTTAGTTTAAAAGACGAATGCTTTCACTGCCTATATCAGGTGCCTAAGAAGGCTCTATTGCTCGTTGCCGTGCATAACAATGTGGGCGATTTTTGTGATTTAAGTCTTAGTAAGCATTATGGAGGACTACTAGGGCATTATGTATTGATTAGCAATAAATTTGCACATCGGTTATTTTCTGCGCAGCAAGTGGTTGGAGTGGGTTTTGTTGAGTCGAAAAACAGCTTATATCGTGAATTGAATAGAGGCATTTCTTGGATTTTTACTAATCAGATCAATAAGATAAGTACACTTTTAAAACAATAATACGTTTTTTTGGCGTAAAATTTTTGCTATGGGATCTTTTTTTATCTATATAGACCAATGCCTCGTCATTGACGGCATGAACTAGTTATGATTTGATACAACTGACCGTTTTAGGTTTGGTTTGATTTCTCTTTGTCTCTGGATAATGACAAATCAATGGACTTTATAGTATGTACAAGGATTTATGCTATGGGATGGATGGGAAATATTGTCAGTGCTGTAATCAATACGGCAGGAAGTGTGTTGGATACCGCAGGCTCTATTGCGTGTAGTGTAGGAGGAATGGGTTTTGCGGCGGCCCAAGCAATCGATAAAACTTTTCAGGCATCATATTCTGGCTCAGCGGTTGGCTGGGGAGGATTAGACGTTTCAGGGACTTTAGACCACTTATTCGGTATTAACTACACGTTGCCCCTGCAACTTAGCAAATCATTGGATGGAGAGGAATTATATCACACCATGGATTATGTTGAACCTGGGATGATCTGCATGATTAGCTCAGTGGTTCTAAGCTCGGGGGTTATTTTAAAAGGTTTAGGGAGTACGCTTAAAAAATTTCAGCAATATCGCGATGATGATCAATTTACTCAACAAAATTATGGCACCAAGATTGAACGACCAGCGGCCCGCGAATTTATGCAATCCCAGTTAACGTCATTGAGTAGCTCACTTACGATTGCCATGCTAAGCTATAACACTGCAATTTGTTTTGCCTATTATTCTGATATATTGAATTCATCGTTGAGCCTGACCTATCCGCTTCAAGGAACCAGGTACGCACGGGGGGTTTATTATCATGGGCCGCAGAAGACTACTACTTACCCCCTCGTGGTTTCCTTTGACCCCCAACAAATCGTCGTCGATTTACCGTTTATTGGTAATGTAACTTTGTTGCTAAATATGGCGTTCAATGGTGCTGCGAATATTACTGCCGGCGCGGGAATTTTCTTTAAAGAAAATGGGCCAGCCCCTATTGCTCCACCGGTTGTGGTAACTGCTAGTGCCGTAGGTGGCTCGAGCGCGTATTTATTAAGTAATTTTTTTGCGAAAAAAGAATTAGAAGCCCGTGATCGCAGATTGATTACTGCAGCGAGAAAGACGGTATTCTCTATTCAAGATGGTGAGGAAGACGCCTTACTTACTCTTCAGGTTTAAATAATGTAGGTTGGGCCCATGGGCCTAACCTTCTCCATCCTTAGTTTGATTCGTAAAGGGAAGCAGTTCATTTTTCCATTCCCAGTTTTTGTTGCCACCCTCCACCCAAAGCTTGAAACAAAGCAACCGTATCCGAGAGGCGATTTGCTTGAGCTTGAATTAAATTCAATTTAGCTTGTTGATAATTTTGCTGGTTAAGGAGTAAAGCCGCCTGGCTGGTATCACCTAGCACTAATTGGCGTTGATAAATTCTAAGGCTTGTACGTGCCGCCTGTTCTGCTTTATTGGCTGCATCTAAAGCCAGGGCATCTGCTTGTAAGGCCTTTAATGTATCGGCTACATTTTGGTAGGCATTGATTACCGTTGAGCGGTACTGTGCTGCTGCTTGTCTATAGGTCGCTTCCGCGGCTCGCTGCCTATGACGCAGTGCTCCACCGTTAAAAATTGGCTGCGTAATAATGCCTGCGAGAGCCCAAAAGCGAGTATCCGGTCGCAGTAAGGTGGCAAGAGTAGTTGCTGCCGTACCCGCATTGGTGGTATCAATTGTAAAATTGGGGAGACGATTGGCGATGGCTACCCCAATTAGCGCATTTGCAGCATGCATCTGTGCTTCGGCTGCACGAATATCAGGGCGATGTTCGATGAGGGTTGAGGGGATTGAAATGGGCAATTGCGTGGGTAATTGTAAGGAGCTCAAATAAATTTGCGGCGTGCGTTGATCATCAGGAAAACGCCCAGTTAGGGAATTTAATAAATCTCGTTGGATAGCCAGTTGCTTTTGCAATGGAGGCAGGCTTGCTATTGATGCGGCCAAGGCCGCTTGTTGGACTGCCACATTAGCAAGCGCCGTATCACCCAGTCTTAATTGGTGTTGCATAATCGCTAAGATTCTTTTTTGCTCGCTAATAATTTTTTCGGTCGTAGTTATTTGCTCCCGCAAAGCAGCCTCTTGGATTGCGGCATTTACTACATTAGCCGTTAAGGTTAAATAAGTGGCTTCTAATTGAACGCGTTGAAATTCGGCCTGCGCCATTAATGATTCCAATTGTCGCCGGGTTCCACCAAAGACGTCAACGGTATAGGACACAAACACTTGCCCGGTGTATAGCGAATAGTGATATTGGTTACTCGCCAGTACGCTGGTGAGAATATCGGCAGTTTTTTGCGTGGTAGGATTAAATGATACGCCCACTGCAGGCAGAAGTGCTCCTCGCCCTGCATAGGCGTTTTCTAAAGCCGAACGAAGAGCATCTTGGGCACCACTGAGGGTGGGATTATATTGCAAACTTACCGCTACTAACTCATTCAATGGTTCAGAATTAAATAATCGCCACCATTCGACGGGTAACTTGTGATTTGCAACAAAAGATTGCGCTGCACCAAATCGTGTTTTACTCGCTGCGGTTTTAGTCAGTGAGGCAGGTTTGGTATAACTTTGAGGAAGTGGGTCCACCGGTCTTTTATAGTTGGGCCCCACGGCACAACTATTGAGTAAAAGTGGCAGCAATCCTATGCGTACTAGATTATGCATCATGGTTTTTCCCCAAAAGACGCGCTTTAGGTCGTTTGTGTTCAAGAAAACGCACTAAGGCATAATAATACGTGGGTAAAATAAATAGGGTTAACAAGGTAGAGACCGCTAAACCGCCAACAATGACCGTTGCCAGACCACGCTGTACATCCGTTCCCACCCCAGTAGCCAAGGCAGCGGGCAGCATACCAAAAGAAGCAACAGTTGCAGTCATGAGCACTGGGCGCAGGCGTTCCGCTGCCCCGTCAATTACTGCTCGATTAAGTGAAGGATTTAGTTTGCGCACCCGGCGGATATTGGCAACCATGATAATGGCATTTTGTATGGAAACACCAAATAGGGCGATAAAGCCTACTGCGGTTGCAACATTGATGGTTTCTCCAGTTAAATGTAGAGTAACAAGACCACCTAAGGTTGCCATGGGAACGACTCCAAGAATGAGAAATACTAAATGTAGCTTTTGGAACTCGAAGAACAAAAGCAAACCCATAAGTACGAGCATGAGCCCCAGAATATAGACTAAACGTTTTTCAGCGCGTTCTTGGCTTTGAAATTGCCCAGCCCATTCTAAGCGGAATTGCTTTTTATCAAACTGTACCTTTTCAGCAATTTTCTCTTTGGCTTCGTTAAGGTAGGAGGTTAGATCGCGCCCACGATTATCCATACGAACCGTGACTTGACGTTCACCTTGTTCATGCGCAATATTACTTTCCCCGGTGCGATATTCTAATGTGGCGAGTTCTGATAAAGGGATTTTGGCTTCATTAGCACTGTTAACAAATAAATTACCTAAGGCTTGTATGCTGTTTTTTTCTGTTTTGGAAAAACGCGCCGTTGCATTATAGTTACGGTTTTCTACATAAATTATGGTAATAGGAGCTCCCCCTAATCCGGTTTGAATTAAGTTGGTAACATCCGCAACATTGATCCCATATCGCGCCATCTTGTCGCGATCTACTTTGATGGTAATTTGCGGAATGGGAGGTTCTTGGAATATGGAGGCCGATGCCGTTCCTTTAATATTTTTTAACACGCCCACGATTTCATTACCAATGCGGCGGGCTTCATGTAAGTCGGTGCCATAAATCCTCAATGCCAGTGGACTATGCGCGCCACCTACCAGATCATTGACGTTGTCGATAATGGGTTGGCTAATCCCAATTGTAAAGCCGGGCATTTGAGAGAACTCTTGCGCAAGCTTGGAGATAAATTGTTGTTTCGATTCCCCTCCAGGCCATTCGCCATAAGGTTTTAAACCCACTGGAGCTTCAATATGTGAGGGTGTCCATGGATCGGTGCCGTCATCATTTCTACCCAGTTGAGTTACAACAAAAGAAACTTCAGGATGTTTTAATATGGTTTCCCGTAGAGTGCTTGCCATTTGATTGCCTTTCTCCAGCGATAGTCCAGCAGGCAAATCAGCTTGCAGCCACAGCGCTCCTTCATCGAGTTCGGGCAAAAACTCCCGACCTGCCGTGGCGCCAAGCATAATAATCAACGCTAAAATAATGATACCTAAGCTATAGGCAATCCCTGGCCGCTTAATTAAATCACGCAAGAGCTCGCGATAGCGTACGGTTAACCAGATGAGCATCCGATTATGGTGTATTTTTTGCGGCTTACGTAAGGCGGTGTAGGCTAATCCAGGAATGAGCACGAAAGAACAGACCAAGGCGCCTAAAAGTGCAAAACTTACCGTATATGCCATCGGTCTAAATAGTTTTCCTTCCGCATGTTCAAAAGCAAAGAGAGGTAAATAGGCGGAAATAATAATCAGGGTGGCGAAGAAAATAGGGCGTGCTACTTGGTTGGTTGCGGATAAGGTATCGTCTACGGACAATGGGACATTAGGGTGTTCTTCTCGACGGCGCAAAATAGTTTCCATAACCACAATAGCTCCATCAACGATAACCCCGAAGTCAATTGCACCTAAAGAGAATAGGTTGGTGGGCATTTGCGTTAAATTCATAAAAATGAACACGGATACCAGAGCGGCAGGAATGGCAACTGTAACGACGATGGCGCTACGGAAACTTCCTAGAAATAGCATAAGCACAATGCATACAATGGCAATACCTTCAATAACCGTATGGGTTATTTTGTGAATTGTTAAATGGACTAAATCATCTCGATCAATATAAGGGACAATGGATACACCCATTGGCTTTAGTCGTTCTTGTAAGGAGTCAATTTTTGCGTGTAAGCCCTCCAGAATTTTTCCTGGATTTAGTCCCTTACGCATAAGGACAATCCCTTGAATAGTATCTGGATTATGGTTTTTACCCAGGATCCCTTCACGTTCTTTATGACCAAATTCAACCTGCCCTAAATCACGAATGAGTATGGGTGTTCCCTGATATTGAGTAACAACTACTGCGCCGAGCTCGTCTAAAGTGCGGATTTGCCCGATACCACGAACTATGTAGCTTTGTTCTCCTCGTGAAACACGACCGCCTCCAGCGAAGGCAGAATTATTGTTAATTGCATTGGTTACATCGGCCAACGATAAATTAAAACGGCGTAATTTTATGGGGTCCAGGCTGAGTTGGTATTCTTTGGTTAAACCACCAAAATTATTAACTTCGGCAATCCCTGAAACCTGTTTGAGGGCAGGCATGACAATCCAACGTTGTATTTCGGATAACTCCATCAGATTTTTGGTATTGGATTCTAATGTATAGCGGTAGATCTCACTGCCAGAGCCGGTTAATGGATCCATTATCGGTTGAATGCCTGGGGGAAGACTCAATGAACTCAAAGCTTCTAATACCCGGGCTCGAGCAAAATACTCACTTGCTTCATCCTTGAAAATCATGGTGATTAACGAGAGGGCAAAGGTACTACTTGAGCGTAACTCAGATAAATAGGGTACGCTAACCAGCTCGCGTTCGAGTGGAATAGTCACTTGCTGCTCGATTTCTTCGGCCGCTAATCCGGGTAATTGGGTGGCAATGGAAACGCGTACGTCATCGAGTTCAGGATAGGCTTCAATGGTCATTTGAGTGCTGGAAATATAACCATAAATACCAATCAAAATGGCTGCGCCCCAGGCAATATGGCGACGTCGAAAGCACAGCGCAATCAGCTTATCAATCATTGATAAGTATCCCTCCTGCGCTTACGATGCGATCTCCTGGTTTGAGTCCTGAGCGAATACGAACATGCTCTTTGTCTTCAGCGCCGAGTACTACAGCACGTTGGGTAAAGGTCCAGGGGGCTGTTTCAATAAAAACGGAGGTCGTGTCATTATGCATGAGTAGGGCGGACAATGGGACTATTGGTTGTGTATCCTGAGGTATCTCGGTATTGATCGTCGCAAACATATTGGGTTGTAAACGTTCATCGGGGTTAGTCAGGGCTATACGTGATTTATTGCAACGCGTATCGGGATCCAGAAAGTGATTGGTAAAGGTTATGGTGCCATCCCAATGCTGCTGTGGATAGGCCGCTACATGAATTTTTACTCGTTGACCTTTTTTGACCCAGGGGATGGACTGTTCTGGAACACAGGCGGTAACCCATACCGCATGAATATTCGAGAGATTGAAAAGAGGAGTGCTCTGATCGTTAATATAGGCGCCACTACCATAATTTAGGGTGGTGATCTTACCGTCAATGGGGGCCATGATTTGTAATAAGTTCTTTTTATTTTGCCCTAAGGCTGCCAAAGTTGCTTGCGCGCGCAACATCTCTGCTTGTGCTTGCAGGTAAGTATTTTTTATTTGTTCTACATCCTTTATGGCATTTGCACCGGCACGGTTAACTTTTTGTGCCCGATTCCAAGCTTCCGTTGCTTGTTTTAATGCACTTTGAGCTTTAATCTTATCGGCGTAGGCCTGAGCCATGGCGGGGGATTGCATAACGGCTAACACTTGGCCTTTTTTTACCTCTTCTCCAAGTTGTGTAGTTAAACTAACCAACTGTCCTGTTAAGGGGGGTAAGATGCTTATATTGCGCGTTTGTTCTGCTTCAACTATTCCCGTCAGCTTAATAATGTGAGGTGCATTAGATGCTTTGACTGTTTGGACATTTAATTGCGAACGTAGCGGGGAATGTTCAGGAACTTTGATGAGCTCGCCTTCGCGAATGAGCATTGGCGCATGACTCGGTTTCTTGTGGTGACTACTCAGTGTCAGGCTGTAAAATGAGATGAGTAATACTATTAACAGAAGGGCTACGGCGATTTGTACTTTTTTTTGCTGGCGAGGGGGTAATTTTTTATAACGATCACGCTGGGTCGAAATCAATGAATGAATGTCCATAAATCCAATCTTTATTATTATTGTTTATCGATTGACCCTAGTTTATTGTTGGGAAGAAGGTCCATTTATCTTTTATTATCATCAACTAAACTGCAAAATTAAGCAAGAAGTTCGTGGAGAATGAGGGGTGAAAATTATTAACAATAGCCTGATTGGTTGCAACCAGGCTACATCGGTTGGATAATCTTGCGCCAAAAGGAAGCCACTAGCGTTCCAATATAGCAACGACCCCCATTCCTCCTGCCGTACAAATACTTATAAGAATCCTTCCTTTGCCTGCTTCAGCCAGTATTTTGGCAGCAGCGCCGACAATACGTCCACCTGTTGCAGCAAAAGGATGTCCCAGCGCTAAACTACCACCCTTAACATTCATTTTTTGCAAGTCAATGCTTCCTAAAGGCTTATCGCGGTGCAGTACCTTTTGACAGTATTCGGTAGATTCCCAAGCTTTTAGAGTACATAAGACTTGGCCGGCAAAGGCTTCATGAATTTCATAAAAATCAAAGTCTTGTAGGGTTAAGTTATTACGCTCTAAGAGGCGGCTGACGGCAATCGTTGGTGCCATCAAGAGCCCTGCGCCATGAACATAATCCACGGCAGCTACTTCACAATCGACAAAATAAGCTAATGCCTCCAACTGATGTGCTTGAGCCCATTCGAGAGAACCTAATAAGACGACAGAGGCTCCGTCTGTTAAGGGAGTAGAATTACCTGCGGTTAAACTTCCATTGGCTGACTTATCAAAGGCAGGTTTTAATTTAGCTAATTTTTCCAGGGTGGTCTCTTTGCGAGTAATCGTATCTCGGGTTAAGTCATCCAGGGGGGTAATTAAATCATCGTAGAAACCCTCATCATAAGCCTTAGCGGCATTTTGATGTGAGCGAAAGGCGAGTTCATCCTGAGCTTCGCGGCTGATTTTCCATTCTTTTACCATGAGTTCGCAATGTTGCCCCATCGATAAGCCCGTACGCGGCTCACGTACTTCGGGCAACAAGGGCTTTAGCATGCTGAAGCGAAACTTCTTACAGGCTCGTAATTTTGCTTTCCACCCTTTCGCTTGTTGGAATTCGATTAAAAAATGCGTTAACCGGCGTTGGCCAATTAACGGGATATCCGAATTGGTATCGGTACCACCCCCAATGCCGCTGCTCATTTGCCCGCTAGCAATTTTGAGTGCTACAAGATTGATGGCTTCCAGTCCTGTACCACATGCGCGTTGGATGGTGAGACCAGGTGTTTCTGGAGACAGACTGCTTCCCAGAACCACTTCACGAGACAGGTTCCAGTCAAAAGGGTGATTAATAACGGCGCCAGCAATAAGATCGCCTAAACGCTCTCCCTCAATTTTGCTCTTTTTGATAAGACCTGCAACTGCGGCACCTAATAAATCTTGGTTTGACTTACCCGTATAAAGCGTTTGGGATTTAACAAAGGGGGTACGGGAGCTCCCTAGAATTGCGACTTTTTTAGCCCTGTTCATGATTTCTCCTTTTTATCCTATTTAGCATAGCCCAAAAAAGGGAGCTATACTTTAAATCTTGGACGAATTTTAAGGGCTTCAGGGCTATATAAGAGGGTGAACGATGAAGCGAGTAAGGATTATCTCGATAGCATTCTGTTGTATTTTTTTTGCTAACATCAGTTATAGTAATACTAAAATTGCATTCTTAACCTATGATCCTCCTTTCGTTATCTCCCCACATGAAGGTTTTGATATTGATTTGGCGAATATGCTGTGTAAGCATACGAAACTTGATTGCCAGTTTGTGTTTTTAAAAAATTCACAGCAGATCTATGAGGCGTTAAAAAATGGTCAAGTAGATTTGGCGCTTTCGGGCATTACGATCTCCTCGGAACGCAAAAAAGATTTCATTTTTAGCTTACCCTATATGCTGAGCAAAGGTCAGTTCTTAACGTTAAAGCAAAGTAATATTAATTCCTTGGCGGAGTTGAAAGGAGCGGCGATAGGCATCATTAAAGATGAATTAAGTGGGGGCGTATTATACTCATACATCACCAATAACTTTCCGGGAGTATTCAAGATTAATCAGTATAATTCCGTAGAAGATATGTTTGCTGCCTTAAGCAATAAAAGCATTGCGGCAGTTTTCTTATACCGCTCGGATGTCAATTATTGGAATCATAATGGCAGTAATTCATTTAAAACCATAGGGCCGGTAGTTACCTTAGGCGAAGGGTTTGCAATTATGGCGACACCTAGAAGCGAGTATTTAATTAGCCAAATTAATAAAGTCTTACTGCAAATGGAACAAGATAGTAGTTATCTCAAGCTTTATGAAACGTATTTTTCTAATCAATAGTCAGCACGCCTGATTGGAGCAACCAGGCGTGTCCCGAAGGATGTGTATCTATCAATGAGGCACTGCGGGTTGGTTCGGCGGAGTTTGAGCGGTGTATGGGATTTCTGGAGGAACACTCGCTTTTGAAAAAAAACCGTTCTCTTTCAATGCGTTAATTTGCTTTTCTGATATCTTGGAATATCTCTCTATTAGCTCAGACTGTTTATCGAGAAGTGCTTGGCATTTCTCATTGGTGTGCTTCAACTCATTTTCAGTATTCACAAGTCTTTGTTCTATTTCAGTAATATGAACAGTTGAAGATTGACCGCCAAACAATGCGTCCATGTTACTTTCAGATTCTTGGTACCCCTCATTAATTTGTTGAGATAGTTTGGTAAGTAATGTTTGAAGCTCATCATGCTTTTGTTGTAATTCTCCTGGTTCTAGGTTACCTCGATTTAGACTATCAACAAGCTGAACTACAGTATTTTGAAGCTGTTGTGTACGCTCTTTGATTGATTTTGGCATTATCTTCCTCTGCAAGTATTTTGGGGCGAGTATTATGGCTCTTGCCCATTTTTGTTATGGTGTTAGTCTGTAGCTTTGATGAATAATAGTTCAAGCTCTAAGCTATGTAATTGGATTGGTTGTTTACGGTAGCCTGTTTGCAAGCAACCAGGCTACCGTGTTTTAGATTAATAAGTTACAACGGGGTTGTTTGGTTGGGCCTCGAAAGCACCGTTTAGTGTTTCTGCTTGATGATTTTTTATGGCAAAAAATCCTCTCTTCTGCAATGCGTTAATTAACACGTCTGTTGGCAGAGAACTAACGTTCTCTATTTGTTTTTGGCGTCTATCCCCAAGTTCAGTAAGTCGTTTTATTTGGTCACGTAGTTCAATGAGTTGTGATTGATATTCGACATTGTTTTGCTTCAATTTGACTTCTGATACCGCAAGTTTTTGTTCTGTTTCACCGATACGCTCAGCAATAGAATTAAATTTATTTCCTTGAGTTTCAAAAAATGAATCCATGCGTTCTTTAAATTCTTGCTGTTGTCTTTCTCCAACAATAACCGTATCCACTAATTGAGCTACAGTGTCTTGTAGGGTGAGCACGGTTTTTCTCGTTTTTTCAAGTTCTAGTCCTAATTTACTTTCTATCAACGCAAACTCGCCTATTTTATTTTCTAGATGTTGTTGGCTTGCATGATAATCTTCAGTGACTTGTACTAGTTTTTTTTGATTAAGGTCTAATAACTCAGCTTTTTCTAGCATTTGCTCTTTCAGGGAGGCGGCTGCTGCTTCTAATGATTCCTTGGTGTTTTTGAGCGACTCAGTTAATTCGGCAGCGGCTTTAATTTCATGACCAAGTGATTCCAATTCTTCAGATAGCTTTTCGTTGCTGTTTTTAAGGATGGCATTTTCCGAGCTAAATTTTTCTACTTCATCAGCGAGCTTTAGGCGTATTTTATCTAAAGCAGTAATGGTCACTTCTAAAAGGTTAGCAAGGCCTAGAACCCCTTTAGTTAAACTGTCGATGATGCTTACTGTATGATTATGGTGATCATCGAGAATAATTCCCCCGCCCGCATAAGCAAGCGTGGTTATCCCGCATAGTGCGAGTAAAAACCCAACATTCGCGACCAAGCCTAAAATTAACGTGGGGACCGTCACCGTGAGGCCGCCCATAATTTTTTGCCATAGAGGCAAGTCACCCCAGAAATCTGCAGCACGCGAGAACAGGCTGGGGTTTTTTTCCATACTTTTGATGGTAACGATAAGGCTTTCTTTGATTTTTTTAAAAATATCTTCAGTGATGAGCAATTTTTCTATATCATTTTTTTCATCGGCCTGCGCTCTTTTGATTAACGATTCAATATCAGTAAGCGCTTCGTGCTCTGCGTCATGGGTGGTAATCTTCATTGGAGACGTATTTGCTGTTGCTACATGGATAAGTGCTTCCTGCTCTACATCATGTACATTAATTATTACTTCATCTTCTCTGGTAGCCATATTCAGTTCCTTTGACTAAGAATTTCCCTGTAATTCTTATTTTTAACCAAAAAATACGATAAAACAAGTAATTAATTTTCATTTAAATTCAATATATTATAAGCAATGTAAGCACTAGGTTTAAAAAGAAGACACTTTTAGTGATTGCTGCCATGATAAGGGCGGCCATTATGAGGATAATTCTTTGTTTTTACAATAATTTCTTCGATTTATTCTCAAAAAAGCAGCAAACTTACCGATTAAATGACCTATTTTTTGTCTTTTTTAATTATTTTGTGCTCTCTTTTTAGGACAGATGTCCTAAAAAGAGATATACTGATTTGTTGTGTGTATTCTAGCTAGTTTTTAAGAAAAGGTAGTATTTTTATGACATTTAGCATTGGTCAACGATGGATAAGTAATACCGAATCGCAATTGGGTTTGGGAATTATTACAGATTTAAGTAGTAGGCAAGTGAGCATTAGCTTCCCTGCGGCGGGTGAAGAACGCATTTATTCAACAGATAATGCACCATTGAGTCGCATTATTTTTAAAGAAGGCGAAGAAGTTGTTACCAGTAAACAGCAAAAAATACGATTGACCCGTATCGAGGAGCGTCAGGGGCTCTTTTTCTATAGCGGTATCGATGAATCAGGGGACGAGATTCACATTAGTGAAGTATTGTTAAATTGCTTTATTAGCTTGAATACACCGCAACAAAGACTCTTTAGTGGTTTGTTAGATAAGCAAAGTTCCTTTCGTTTAAGAATAGATACCCTAAACCACGCCAGTAGATTGCAGCAATCTAAAGTTCGTGGATTATTGGGCTCGCGTACCAGCCATTTGCCGCATCAGGTTTATATTGCCAGTGACGTGGCACAACGACATGCACCACGCGTTTTACTCGCTGATGAAGTGGGATTGGGTAAAACCATTGAAGCCGGCATGATCTTGCACTACCAGTTGGTTACTGGACGTGCTAATCGGGTATTGATTGTGGTCCCGCAATCATTAATTCATCAATGGCTTGTGGAAATGATTCGCCGTTTTAATTTGCATTTTTCAATCATAGATGCAAGCCGTTATAAGGAGTCGCATGATCCTTATGGCGAGGATGATTATGACTATGATGACGAATTGGATGAAGAAGACTTAAAGCCAAATACTGCTAATCCTTTTGAAACCGAAACCCTGGTTTTGTGCAGCCTTGATTTTCTAATGGAGCACGATGAAGCTCGTGAGCAAGCAATTGCGAGTGGTTGGGATTTGTTAGTTATTGATGAAGCACATCACTTGCATTGGTCTGAAATGGATGTGAGTCCTGAATACGAATGTGTTGAAGCCTTATCAGCTCAAAGTAAGGGGCTCTTGTTATTAACCGCAACTCCCGAGCAAGCAGGGATTGCGAGTCATTTTGCTCGTTTACGTTTGCTTGATCCTTCTCGATTTTATGATCTTTCTGAATTCAAGAAAGAAGAAGAGGGATATCAACAAATTAATCAGCTGGTTCAAGAATTATTAGCTCATGATGCCAATACTTCATTAAGCCAATTGCCACAGCAGTTAATGCAACAATTGGATGCATACTTGGGAGCAATGAAAGGGGAAAATATTCAGGAGGCTATTAAAAACCTATTGGATCGTCACGGCACTGGGCGGGTACTGTTTCGTAATACCCGTGCTGCAATTCAAGGCTTCCCCCAGCGCCATGTACATGCTTATCCTTTGGAGCGTCCAGAACTTTATTCTTCCCTTGCTGGTCAATCTGGTATTACCAATTTATCGCCAGAGAGCTTCCTGAATAAAGAGCTTTGGCTAGGACGTGATCCTCGCGTTAGCTGGCTTGCTAATAAAATCAATGAGCTTTTCCCGAAAAAGGTATTAGTGATTTGTGCTAAAGCGAAAACCGCAATTGCTTTGGAACAGCACTTCAAAATAAGCGCAGGCATTCGCAGCACCGCTTTTCATGAGGGCTTATCAATTATTGAGCGTGATCGAGCTGCAGCCTATTTTGGTGAAGAAGAAGAGGGCGCCCAGGTAATGATTTGCTCGGAAATTGGTAGTGAAGGACGAAACTTTCAATTCGCTCATCATTTGGTTCTATTCGATTTACCAATAAACCCCGATCTATTAGAACAACGTATTGGTCGTTTGGACCGCATAGGTCAGCAGCACGACATTGAAATTCATGTCCCATACCTCCTGAATACAGCCCAGGAAAAACTGTTCCGTTGGTATCATGAAGGAATTAATTTGTTTGCCAAGAGCTGTTCTGTTGGTTTTTCGCTTTATGAAGAGTTTTCTGAACGTTTATTGCCTGTTTTAGATCAGGCCATGAACTCTACCGATGATGCATTGCTTGACCAGCTCATTGCCGATACACAAGTGCGTACGGAACAAATCAATCAAGCCTTGCATGCAGGACGTGACCGTTTATTGGAGCTGAACTCCTGTAATGTTCCCCACGCTCAAGCGTTGATTGCTGACATTGAAGCTGAAGAGAATTGCTTGGCGTTGGAAAACTACATGGCGCAAGTGTTTCATGAATACGGTATTGATCATGAATATCATTCCGAGGGCACCGAAGTTTTGCACCCGACGGATCATATGAAAATCAGTCATTTCCCAGGCTTAAAGGAAGAAGGGGTAACGGTTACTTATGCTCGGCCTAAGGCATTACAACGTGAGGATATGGAATTCTTGAGTTGGGAACATCCTATGGTCAGTGAAAGCATGGAGATGATTCTGGATTCGGAAATGGGGAATGCTACTCTAGCGACTATTTCTGTGAAAAGTATTGCCCCAGGTACCGTATTTTTAGAGTCTTTCTATACGGTAAATTGTGCTTCACCTAAAAGTTTGCAATTGGACCGCTTCTTACCCTTAACGCCCATTAGAATATTTATGGATGTTTCCGGTAAAAACCTGTCGAAAGTATTGGATCACACCCAATTGAATCAAATGTGCCAATCGGTTAAACGTCATTTAGGCTATCCAATCATTACGCAAATACACGAAGTGGTGGAAAGTATTTTGGCAAAGACGAAACTGGTGGCTGAAGGACAATTAACTGAGGTTGTTGAGCAGGCAAAAGTACAGATGCGAAAAAGTGTTCGCTATGAAGTAGAGCGGCTTGAAGCCCTACAGGCGATTAATCCGGCAATTCGCCAGGATGAAATAGACTTTTTCAAACAGCAGCTTAACGACAGTGAACATTATATTGACAGTACGACTTTGCAGTTGCAAGCGCTTCGAGTCGTTATTAATAAGTAGCAGAGTTAGCACATTATTTTCGTGTCTTCGTTACTTTCTATCTACCTATCCCACGGGTAAGCCGTGGGATAGGTTAGGTGTAAATGATACAACACTGTATTGTGAATGCTGTATTGATTTATTTGGGACCATTTGTTTATTTGTACCTTGGTATATACTTATTTATTTTGTGGCGATGAACTTGTATATTCATGGGGGATTGCCGTTTAACTAAAAACGTGATGGTAATTTCCTAAAGTGAGGAAGGCAAAATGAATCTGACAGAATGGTGGTTAGCATTGGCCACAGATCTTGATGGATTAGCGTCCAAAGTTAGTGATTCTCAGACCGAATCATGGATTGCTGCACGGGCTATGATTGCCGAAGGAGCTCAGATTGAAGCTAATTTGCTTTGGGGATTGCACTATGCGGCCAAGATTAATGCTGCTGCAGAAAAATTAGGAGCCCCCTTTTATAATGAGGTGGCCGGGAAAAGGATGCATTTACCCAGCATTGGTTCTCCTGAATCGTTACTGTTTGCGCTCATTTATTATCACCATTTACTGCGTTATCAATCAATTACTCAAGGTAGTTCGTTAGTTTTAGCCCAGATTCTTAAAGAACAACCTAGTGTTCAATATGCTGCAAATGAACTCAAAAAGCGTATTGACGAATATTGTCTGGCTCCTGAACACATTGTCGCAATTCAGGCAATGTGGCCTGAAATAACCTTACTGCAGGGAGCAGACATACTAGAACAAATAGAGCGATGGCTTGCTACAGAACCTGTTGTAGACAAATTACTGAAACAACTTGAACAGACCACGGGAAAAATAGTGGAGCAGTTTGATGTTGAGCATGAAGACATCAACATGTTGTTTACCAAAATAGGCAATTTATTAGAAGGGAAGGTGGCTACATTAAGAGAGATTACTGCTTATAAAAAACTCATCGAATTATTAGATGAAGATACTCTATTGCCTAATGATTTAACCGAGCCTAATAGTTTAAAAAATAATTATCCTGATTTTGCTGAGTACTGGTTAGCTTTGAATGAATATATTCCTCCGATCAGTAAGAAAAAAGTATTGGGTATTACTGGGGTACGTACCGTGATTAGTGTGGCACGTTTTGCGGTGGGAATGCTAAGCTCGCTTACGCAGACGGTTGTGGGGCATTTTACTCCGCACTATGTAAATGAACTGGCTGCCAGTGCGGCAAATGCTGTAGGTAATTTAACTTCGGCCATAACGCCGACGTCCATTTTTGAGCAGCGCAAACAGCGATTAATTCAGTATGCAGAGGAAATCATTGCTACTTCAGTCGCTTCATTAAATCCACAACAAGATATCCAAATCGCTGCCAATGATTTTAAACGATTGAGTGCAAACGAGGTTAATGGGTTGGTTGATAAGCTATCTTTAGTACAGCACTTACTTGTTTTAAAACAATGCTTGGCCATTTATCAAATAGAGCATACAACAGGTTTTGCCAAGTTTTCATTATCGATCATCTTAAAACCCATAACTGCATTATTAAGCCATTCATTTTTACGCCCCTTGATGTTTGACACGATCTTATTGGTTTTGGAAGCCGAACAACTCGAGCAACAGGTTAATGAGCTTATTGAGACGGCCAAATCGGGTGACGAGCCTGACACTAAAGCCTTGAAGACCCTATTGATTAATACGTTGAAGGAATCGGAAATGAGGGTCAATCATGTTCCGCAAAACAGTAAATTTATTTTTTTTAAACAGGAAAGTGAAAAGGCGTTAAAAAACTTTACTGAAGTGGTCAAGCACACGCTAGATAATTCGCTGTAGCTTCAAGCTAAGGAAAAACGTCCTAGGCTGAATTGCCGCGGTCAAGCCGGGGAATTAGGGGGTAGTTTTTAAGACGGAATTTCCTTAGGGAAAGTGCGGATGTTTAATCCTCAATAGGGCTGGAGGCGATAACCTCTAAGCCCCCCGCACTATTACGCATTATTTTTAACCATTCGCTATTTTTTATTGGTTGGTTGGTTTCGTAGTGACGAAATAGACGTATCCAATCCGAAGTTGGTTCAAATCCATAAGTCAATCCTAATTGAAATGCCTGGAAAAATAGCCCATGCCCTACCACCACAACAAAACCTTGTTGCTGTATTATTTGCGAGTGAAACTGGCGTACGCGCTCTAAAAAGTTGGCAAATGACTCGGCATCGTCGCCATCACAGTAGTAAGGCTCAGCTTTTTGCCAATAATCTGCTATTCGTGTTTTTCGCTCAGCCAGGCTTAAAGGAAACATTTTTGTTGGGGAAAGATAGATTAATTCTTGAATTGGCCATATGTTTAGTGGAACTGTGGGCCAAATTTTGCTGATATAGTCTGCACTTTCTCGTGCTCTAATAAAGGGGGAGCAAATAATTAAATCCGGTGTTTCAGTAATGCTTACTGCGGCTGCTTGTGCCTGTTCTTGTCCCAAAGGGGTTAGACGTGCATCAGCCGGATTGGTACTCCATGTTCCGGCATTAATACTGCTTTCGCCATGTCGGACTAACCATAAATTTAACGAAGATAATGAACTAGAGTGATAAGTTTTCATATGCATGCTCCAACGCGATTACTTTTTTTCGAGTATTTGTGGGGAAGAAACAGACATGATCGTTAATCCATTTAGACAGACCATTATAATGTCGGTTAATAAATGCATTGTTTTCTGGAGCCTTTAATTGTATCCGCATTTTTTGCGTAAAGGCATCTAGACTCTTGCTACGTTCCTCGGGCACTTGTGCTAGAAATTCAATAGTCGACTCATATAAGGAAACTGTAAACTTATAGAGCTTTTGTGCTTTGTCCGCGCGATCAGGATCTGCTTCTTTTTGCTCGCCCTGCAGTTTGTCAATTTCTTCTAGCATATTGATGGCCTTTAATTCTAAATCTTTTAACGCATCATAAATCGGGTTATATTTTTGCTGGTGCGGGTCTTTTTTCCTGCCATCCGAGATATGAGCTACCTCGGTATATAATTGATTACTCAATTGTCCCAATCTATTTTTCATCTGGATAAGCGTTGGGGGTATTGGTTCTGGCGTTGGGAGTGGCTGCTCAGGGAGCGAACTCATTTCATCACCGTCAGGAGTTGGTGGTTCTTGATGAGGTGTTTGTCGATACATTTTCGCAAAAAATTCACCATCCGCAAGCAATTCCTCAGTTGATTCCTCCTGTGTCTTCGGGTATTTATTTTTATAGTGGCGGACTTTATCCGCAAGAATGAGTAGTCTGGCGGCTACATTTTTTAATGCTTTATCCATCTGGTTTTGTAATTCAATTTTATAAGCAATACGCATCACATTTTCATTGGCTACATCAATGTCTACCAGTCTTGTTTGCATCGTATGCAGAGCTTGCTGGGCGAGGGTATAAAGCTCATTAAAGGATGCGAATGTTCGCTCAAAATTCTGTTTACTGTTAAAAAAGTTTAAACCCAGTTCCTGAATCTGGGAGGATAAGGCAGTACAAAGGCCTTGTAAGGAGATAAGCCCATGAATTAAATGGCCAAATTGAGCAATGAATTCTGCAGCAGCAAGTAAGTCTTCATCACTGTCCACGACAATAAACTCTTCTTTGGTTTTTGATTTGTGCAGTTTACTGTTGACAAAGCAAGGTGCATGGACGAAGACTTTATGGATTAGGTTTAATGCATCATGGAGCCTTTTCTTATCTTCATTATACTGTTCTTTTTGTTCTTTATAGTGTGGGTTGTTCAGTTTCTCAGGTTCAGGGTGAATTGCTACATCACGAGCCCAATTAATAAAGGAAAACAGTTCATCGGGTTGCATAAATGACTTACCATGGAGAATACTTGTTGGGTCTTGTGCCTCTAAGAAATAGTTAGATAATCCCATGATCCAATCATGAAAGATGGAGTTGGGTAAGTCAATTTCATGTTTGCTTTTAAAAATTATCCCCCATTTTTCAATATCCACATATTTTTTGCGGAGTATGTCTTGTTCCAATTCTTTATGAGTTACGGTTTCAATGAGTGAATCATATTTTTCAGGCACAATAATTCGTACCATCAAGCGTATTAGCTGGTTATTGGTATCCAGACAAGCCTTGCGCACTTCTTCTACCATATCTTTTAAGGACATGGATTCTTTGTGTTTTTCTAATTCTTGTACGGCGAATTTTAATGGGGTATATACATCCATTAAGCGATTGAAGTGGGTGTCATTCTCTGTGTTCTTCATGGAAGCATAATTATTAATGAAACTGATCAGCGCGTTAAGATAGCTTATATCATATTCATAACCCGCAAAGCTCAGGCATCTATTTTGCAAAATATTCATTAGATAGGACAAGACACCCGCGGTAATGTCATCGTTGCTGGACAAGTCATGGTAATATGCTTTGAGTTTCAAAATAGCATCGAGAACATGCTGTTCATAAAGTGCAAGCGGTGTGGGGGCTTCTGGAGGAACTGTGCCAAGGTCATCGAGCTCATCAGCATTATAATGTAGCGACTCGATGGTTTTATGGTCTGTTTTAAATTGAAAAATTTGGGGTAGTGCCGTAATTTGAGCGCCGGTAGAGGTACTCAGGCTAGATAGATATTTCTTATGCAATTTATTGATGGCATCTATTTGAGCTTTATGTTTTTTTTCTTCATAGGCGAGCCAATCTCGGTGTATAATTTCAACAATCTTTTTTCCCGCAAAATAACCACCAACACCAGCTGCAGCGGCTAAAACCAACAGTCCTTCGGTAATTTGTACGCCAGGTTGATTGAGAGCCAAAGCACTGATGCTACCTAATACGTCTGTCATTATCTGCTCTCCTTAATCGCCGGCAATGAGTCAATCAAACAATAGCGTTGTTTCTAAATGGATGCAATATAAGGAATTGATTTCAAAGGGCCCTCAAAGACTTAATTTGAGTCTGTTTGTGTTTTATGGTATCATCCGCGTCGGATTAACTAAGGAGTTTTAAATGACCTATGCGAAGCAAGAACCCCAACAAACAAAACCTTATACTAAAGAAGAACTTAAAAACCTAAGAGATGAGATGGTCGCTCTAAAGCAGGGGATACGATTACCGCAGCTCATGGTTCATGGTGTTTTCGCGGCAGAAGATATTAAGCTAAAGAGACTTTCTGTGGAGAAGCAAACTGAGGTTTCTGCTTTTATCGAAAAGCTAAAGACTAATTTGATTGCACATGGTGCTGACACCAGCAACATTGCATTTAAAGCTGATAATTTATCAGAATTATGCTCTTTATTTAAAGAGGTAGAGAACTTAGCCAAGAATAATAGAGAAGATAAGGTAAATCCTGAAGCAAAATCTTCTATTTTTAGTTGTTTCGGCCACTGCTAGGCAAAACACTTATAAAAAGACGAGGCCAATTAAGGCCTGTCCTCCCATCTGGTGCTAATCAAGGAGAGCGGTGATTTGTTCATCGCGTATCCTTGATTAGACTTGCATTATTTCAAATTTATGAGCCATAATCTTTAGCACCTATAGTAGCAAGAGGCTACTGATGAATTCTAAATCTGCTCAGAAAGTTATTGATAATTTATTGTTTTTTGCAGGAGTTAAACTCAATGGCAAGGAGCCCTGGGATCTGCAAATTCATAATGAAGAATTTTATATTCGAATCCTCAACGAGGGGGTCTTAGGGCTTGGTGAATCCTACATGGATGGATGGTGGGATTGCCGTCAATTGGATCAGTTTTTTGATCGCATTATTAGTGCTGATATTGAAAATAAAGTGAAATTGAATCGGTGGTTATGGCCTAAGCTGTTATTATTAAAACTGTTCAATTATCAATCGAAAAAACGAGCGCTTATTGTTGGCCAACATCATTATGATTTGGGGAATGATTTGTTCCAAGCCATGCTCGATAACCGCATGAACTATACCTGCGGCTATTGGCATAATGCCTCGAGTTTGGATATAGCGCAGTGCAATAAATTGGAATTAAGTTGCCAGAAATTAAAGCTTAAATCGGGTATGCGGATTTTGGACATTGGCTGTGGCTTTGGTTCTTTTGCTAAATATGCAGCAGAAAATTATGGAGTCTCTGTTGTTGGCATCACCATTTCTAAAGAACAACGGGAGTATGCACAAAAAAATTGTGCTGGCCTTCCAGTTGAAATTCGTTTTCAGGATTATCGGGACCTAAACGAGCGATTTGACCGAATTGTTTCCTTAGGTATGTTTGAGCATGTAGGCTATTTGAATTATCGCACTTACATGCAAAAGGTCGCTGATTGTTTAGAAGATGACGGTTTATTTTTATTGCATACCATTGGCAATAATATAACTACCACTTTTTGTGATCCCTGGATCAATAAATATATTTTTCCTAATGGCATGTTGCCTTCCATGCGCCAAATTAGCAAAGCAGTTGAAGGCTTATTTGTGATGGAAAATTGGGCTAATTTCGGTGCCTATTATGATAAAACTTTAATGGCTTGGCACGATAATTTTGAACAGCATTGGCCTTCTTTACAACCGCAATATGATGAGCGTTTTTACCGTATGTGGCGTTATTATTTGTTATCTTGCGCAGGGGCCTTTCGTGCACGCTCCATGCAATTATGGCAAGTTGTTTTATCCAAACATGGGGTACGTGGTGGTTATGAAGCGCCATTATTTGATGGGGTTGAGAGTCCTAAAAATTTGTGAGAAATGGTCTGTACCTGATTGCTTGCAACCAGGTACCATTTTTATGGTGTTATATTCTTTTGGCTTTCCAACGAATACAGAAGGTCTGTTAAGTTATTGAGTACGATATAATAAGGCAGGTCTCCCTTACAAAATTTATCTACAAGACTCATAAAGGACTCTTTGATGGTGCCTTGTTCCTCGAAAGAAGAGGTATCAGGGCGTAGAGAAAAAAATCGATTCAGAACCTTGGAGTTGGGTTGTGCGATAATTTCGAAGTTTAGGCTTTGTATTAAAGGTAAAACAAACTTTGCGAAATCAACAGGAGCATGGAGAGTTAAATTAGTGATGATTTGGCTACAAACCAAGTTGTTCCCCTCAAATCTACTTAAGAGTTCACCAATTTTTTGAATAATATGTTTTAGCAGGTCGGGATTAAATTTATCATCTGGAATGGTTAAGAATTTGGCAAATAGGGGAGCTATATTGACAGCTTCTACTGATAAATAGTGTTGTTCCTTGCGTAGCGATGCTAGGGTGACGTTCATATTATTGGGGTCGGGATCTAAATTCAGCATGGCTTTAAATAATATTTGATAGGACAAGGGTAGCGCTGCGAATGAGGCTGAGGCAAAAAGGCACGCCTCTAACTCCTCTTGATAGATGTGTTGTAGTTCCTCTGGTGTTTTGGGGACAGGTGGTTTGGGGGTAGAGTGGGCGTGATCTAGTGTAACACTAGTTAATGCTCCAGTTTGTATATGGGTATCAGCCACATAATAACCTACGCCAGGAGGTGAGGCCTGAGCCGAACTAGCCGCTGGTGCCGATTCGCAATAACGCCGCGTTAAAACTCGATCAATAAATGTGGTAACCATGGGTTGGTCCCATAATTCCAATAAAGTTAAGGCTAAAGACCATAAATCTCCCCGCTGATTTCTCTTTAAGTGTTCACTATCTGAAGCATTTTCTGCAAGTGGGCGGTAGGGAGCTAAATAGCGCAGGTCTTTTAGGGGGGAGGCACATTTTAGTTTATGCTGCGCATCCATATAGCTCACAGCTCCTAGATCTGAAAAATAAACCGCTCCTGTGCTGGTAAATAAAATGTTAGCCGGTTTTATGTCATTAATCGCCACCTCTTTTGCATGAATTTCTTCTAATTCCTGCGGCAATTTGACTCCGAAGTAATAAAATAATAGCTTTTTTTCGGAATCATTAAAAAAACTCATTTTATTGATTATGTGGTTGCCATTTCCTAGATCGGCAAGAGGTAAAAACTGATAAAGTTGAATTCCCGTAGGCGTTTTGAGTATGGCCACATCTTCAGTTATGAGAATGGAATTATGAAGGTTTTGAGTTTTTAATAGGGCATGGGCCTCTAGTTCAGTCATGGTATCGAATAATACTTTGCCCCGGGGTAATGATTTATTTGGTATGTTTTGGATTAGTTCTTCTTTGCTTAATATTGTTCGCACAGCCCAAAATCGTCCTTCTTCATCGTTCGCTAAGCGCACAGAAGAAAAGGTACCTTGGCCTAGCGGAAGAACTTGAGCCATGCCTTTGTCCATAATAGGACCTAAAATTCTTTTTGCTAATAAAGGATGTGCATTGTGTAACGCAATTTGTTCTTGAGGGGATAAGGTGGAGCGTAAATAGAATTTTTTTTGTTCCCCGGTATTACGCATCATTGTAATGGATGAGTCTTGAAGGGAATATTGAGATGAGCAAGAAAATATTGGTGGTAGAGAGGGGCTTTCTTGGTCTTCTAGACGCTCTATATCATCAGACTCTGGAGGGGCTGATGAACTCCTTTTTAATGATTTGGGCTCTAATAAATGAGGAGATGAGGGGGGATCTAGAAGGAAAGAAGTAGAGGTTCGTCTCTGTACAGTAGGACTAATATGAATCAATGGAATAGTCTCTGGCTCTGTAGGTACATGTTGCTCCTGTTGCGCATAATGTTTTTTTACCCCCGGCATTTTCTTACATCCTCAATCCTCTAGCAAAGATAACCCTGTGTTTTTTTTGCATTAGTACATCTGATTATAATGAGCTTGTATAAATAGTGAAGTATTCGCGTAAATTATTTCTAAATGGTGGTTTTTTGTCAGAGGATGGCTATGAGGGATTGTATATCGTGTTGGGTGCGCGTTTACTCCCCGTGATGAGCAGAGTTTTATGTCGCGATTTTTCACCCCGCTTTAAAAGTACTTGCCGGATAGGGACCTCAAAAAGGTGCGCAATAAATTTTATTAGAGCCTCATTTGCTCGGCCTTCTAGTGGTGGGGCTTGCAAGCGAATTTTCAATGCCTCTCCATGAAGGCCTACAATGTCGCTATGTTTGGCCCCTGGTTGGACGTACACATTAATGGTGATCAAGTTTTCTTCTTGTTGGTACCACATATCTTAGCCTATACCCATTTTACACGGTAGGAGTAATCGCTCCACTCTAGTTCAGCTACGCTGTTTTGTGATATCGACGTTACTCCTGCTGGAGTTCCTGTATATATAATATCACCTGCTTTTAAGGGAAAAAACTGGCTAATATAAACTAATAAATCCTCGGGAGACATCATCATTTCGGTTCCCTTAGCACATTGCCGCAGCGAGCCATCAATGCTCAACTGAAAAGTTGTTTCCCTATAATTAGTAAATTGTGGATAGGGAATCCAGGGACCAATGATCGCCGCATCTTTAAATACTTTTGAGGTAGTCCAGGGGTGGCCGTGTTTTTTTAACACAGATTGGCGGGTCCTTAAGGTCATATCCAAGCCAAGAGTCAGGGCGGAAATGGCTTTTTTGGCCTCTTCAGTATTCATGCGGTATCCATCATTGGCTAGGCGCAATACTATTTCACACTCTGGCTGCACCGCATTATCTTCATTAGGGAAATCAAGCACTAACTGCTCCCCCCAATGTGTGGCTTGTTGCAAAACACTAGCTGGCTTTAAGAATAAAACGGGTTTATCGGGCATGACTTCACCAAGTTCCTTGGCATGCTCAAGGTAATTTTTCCCTACACAAATTATCTTATCAATAGACATATTTTATACCTTTGATTAATCAAATTGGACTTTCGGTCCAGTTAATAGATATTAACAATTTTTTCACCAACTTACTTTAAGATGCATTAAGAAAAAGATGCTTCACATCTACATAAAGATTGAAAATGGAGCGGTTGTTCGTTGCGGTTCCCTAGACCTAATCAAGTTTTTCCTAAGCCATCCTATTTTATGAGACAATTAAGTCTTATTAACTGAAGGGAATATGCGAATCATGTCTGCTTTTGATCTTAAGCTCTACACTAATAAAACATTTTCTAATCTCAGTATAGAGGAGACTGAACTTGAGCATATTGAGTTTCAAAATTGCCAATTCAAAAAATGTAAATTTTCTGGGGTTATTTTTATAAAAGTAAAGTTTACTGACTGCAATTTTGATTCCTGTGATCTTTCTCTGTCAAAATTTCCAGGCTGTAAATTTTCAGAAGTTACATTTAACGATTCGAAGCTTGTGGGAATCAATTGGACCGAGTTAAGCTGGCCATTAGTGAAGCTTGCAAGCCCTTTGTATTTTTACACCAGCAACATTAGCCACTCCAGTTTTTATGACTTAGAGCTTGCGGATTTAATTATAGAGGAGTGCAAAGCTCATGATGTTGATTTTAGGGAGGCGAATTTAAATCACGCAAGTTTCGTGAATACAGACTTACAGAATAGTTTATTTATGCATACCAGTTTAAAGCGTGCTAATTTTACAGATGCGATAAATTACAATATTGATATTCAAAACAATACCTTAACCGATGCTCGCTTTTCCTTCCCAGATGTAATCGGATTGCTCAATCATTTAAATATTAAAATTACTGGCTGGCCAGAGGAGTTTGAATCATAAATATGGCTGAATCCAAGGCTACGCTTGTCTCTGTCTGAGATATATAATAAAGGGCTCAACACTCCAGGAGATGTAACGAATGAAGTCACAGATGAATGTTTTGGTAACGAAAATCTCTGAGGTAGCCGACATAAAAATTTGTCATGCCATCCGGCACCAGGTTTTTGTCGAAGGGCAAAATGTACCGCTTCACGAAGAGGTTGATGGACTTGATGCAACGAGTGAGCATTATCTTTTATTTCTCAATCAACAACCTGCCGGCACTGCCCGAGTACGTTATATTGATGATGTTGTTAAAATTGAGCGCGTAGCTATTTTAGATGCCTATCAAGGCCAGGGTTTCGGGCATGTGTTGATGAACTTTATAATTGAAACCATTCGGAAGAATCCGCAAGTTAAAAAAGCAAAGTTAGGCGCTCAATCCTATGCGATTGCATTTTATGAAAAATTAGGCTTTGAAATCTGTAGTGATGAATATATGGATGCGGGTATACCTCATAAAGATATGCAACTTAGTTTTAAAATTTAAAATAAACCCCATGGTCAAGCCACGGGGATTCGAGAGGAGAGGGCGTGTGCCACCAAATCAGATTCCTGTGCGTTTTACCTTTTGCACGAATCAACAGCTTGATTATAATACTCCGAGCCTTTTACCATTAAACCCGCAGCTACAGTAGTGGTAATCGCCCGGGGAACCGCTGCTTTAAAGAAAAATCCTATACGAGCCAAGTTGCTGGCCTTAAGATCTTGATTAAAGATATCTTTGGCATGCTCAAGGTAACTTTTGTTGCTCCCAGGTGTTGTTAACCCTTCCTGTTTGCGATAGCGCAATTGATTCAAGGGTGAGCTAAACAAGCCATAGGCCCCAGCAATCATCAACATTGCCAAGGGTTCGGCGTATTGTTTTTCCATGCCCTGTTTTTGTAATGATGAGGACACCATGGGAATTGCGGTCATATAAACAGTTGACCAAAGCCCCTCTCTCATCATCACGCTCATTGCGCCGCGAAAAAAAGCACTGTAGCCATGATGGGTACGCATTTGGTGGGCGGTCTCTTTTAAGGATGAGCTATGGGCTAATTGTTTATTTTGAGCTAAAGCTTCAAACGGGGTACATACAAGCCCAGATAGACTACCTGCAGCAAATGAGCTAACTAACTCATACCATTGGGAGATTTCGCCGGGTTTTTTATTCAACAAGGCTTTAAAAGCAAAGGTGGTGGCATACCCAGGGACTGCCGATAAAGCATACGCCCCAGAACCGGAAAAATAATTTCCTCGGGGCATTTTTTCACCTTTATATACATGGTTTGTCCACTTTAATAAAGGGGTCAACAGCGCCATTACCCCCGCTCCTAAAACAGGTCCTTTTACCCAGGGAGATTCAGCAATCTTTGTCACGAAGGGGGTATTTTGTTCGGTTTTTTCTTTCATGATCCTATCCTCAAAAATTAAAACGAGTAAGTTGTTCATCTGACAGGGAGCTACGCCTGGAAGGGCGCAGATGAAATACCTACCAGGCGAACGGCTCGCAGAAGAGAATCACAAAAAAAATTGATAATAAAAGACCAATTACCTGAGAAGGTAAAACAGCGATGTTATGATGGGACGCCGAGTTGGTCATTTAAAATCTTTAACGTATTTCTAGTGGTCTTTCAGACTATCATTTAGACATTTCTGTTGCAAGAGCAAAATGGGTCTATTTGAATTTTTTGAGTCCTTGTGGGCTTATTTGGTGCCCTCTAATTTGTGTCTACGTTTCACGGACCAGTCGCGGCATGCAAGCTGAAGTTAGAGCCTTAAAAATTATCATTTAATCTTTTTAAAAGCTGTTTTATAGTGTGTTTTTCATCTTCTTTAAACCCACTTAAAGCAAATTGATTTAGCTCTTCCGCGCATTGCTCAATAATTTGTTGGCAATTTCGCCCCTTTTCGGTCAATCTAATTTCAATTGCTCGCCTATCTGTCGTGCTTGCAGTTCTTTTAATCAGTCCATCACGTTCCATGCGATCAAGTGTTCTCACCGCTGTAGGTTGTTCAATGCCGATTTGTTTATACAGTTCCGATTGAGTTAAACCATCTTGTTGATAGAGCGCCATTAAAAAATAAGTATAGGCATCAGTAAGGCCATAGGGTTTTAACAGTTCGTTGGCTCTTTTAATTAATAGGCGGCTAGCTTTTTTTATTAGCGTTGATGGATGCATTTTTTTTCTCACAATTGAATAGCTTGCTATATATTAGCAAGCTATGTAAAATTAATCTAGTTATTTACTAAAGAAGAGGCGTGTAATGATTAAGCAACCAATTTTTCAGGTAGACGCGTTTACCTCCACCCTATATATGGGAAATCCGGCCGCTGTTTGTCCATTAGAGTCTTGGTTAGATGACAATCTAATGCAGCTTATTGCCAGAGAAAACAACCTGTCTGAAACCGCATTTATTGTTCCTTATGATGGGCATTATCAAATACGCTGGTTTACTCCCAATACAGAAGTTGATTTATGTGGCCATGCTACATTGGCTAGTGCTTTTGTTTTATTTGAGTTGCTAGGATATCAAGGGCAAGAAATCCGTTTTAAAAGCAAAAGTGGTCTCTTAACAGTAAGAAAAGATGGAAATCTATTGCAGATGGATTTTCCGGCCTTGCCTTTCGCGAAGATAGAGCCTAGTGTGGAACTCCTAGAAGCGATAAAAATAGTTCCTGATGAAATATATCAAAGCACATTTGATATTTTATGTATTTTTAATAATGCAGAGCTTGTTAAACAAGCAAAGCCTGATTTAAATGCTTTGGCAAATATGGCCTGTCGAGGCATTATTTTCTCCGCTCCCACAATTGACGCTGATGTGTATTCACGTTGTTTTTATCCTGGTTGTGATGTTCCTGAAGACCCGGTGACTGGCTCGGCTCATTGTGTTATTACTCCCTATTGGTGTGCACGTCTTAATAAGAAAAAGATTCATGCTTACCAAGGCGGGAACCGCCAGGGGGAGCTGTGGTGTGAGTTAAATCAGGATAGAGTTATTTTAGCGGGATACAGTCAATTGTATTTACAGGGAGAGATTTGGATTCCTTCCGGTTCAAAGTAGTTTATTTATAGGGTTTACATTATTAACCAACGACCTTGATTATGCATACGGGCATTATCAAGGTCATTCTGATGGTCCAAATGCTGTCACTGCAATAAGCTTGCATGATTAATTTTGGATAGTACGTTGTTTTAAAAAATTATTCGCAAAATCCTGAGGGGTGCTTGCCTTTAAATTAAGCTCATCAAGATAAATCAGTTTAAAATTAGCCTTACTCGCTAATGAGCTAGCATCAGGGGTTTCTGGGTACTGCTTCAACAGAGGGAAAAATAACGATTGACCAATAATATAGCGCTTATCATGGCTTTCAGGAGATAGGCCCCATATATTTTGGTAGGTAATGGCCGTCGCTTTATTATCGTTTATATCTTGAGTGCCAATATAGAGCATCACATGACCATTAATATAAATAATGGTCATCAGGGGATGTCCTTTTTCTTTTAGCAAGCTGATACGCTCATCACTATCATTTTTTGATAAGTCTAGTGTTGAACTTAATCGCGCTTGTTGTGCTGAGTTTCTGGGTAGCCAAATCCCAAATGGGGTGAATATACTTTTTATCTCTTGAGAGCAATCATTAAAGAAGAACGCTCCCCCCCAACCATAAGGCCGGTTTTTTAATTGGTTAATGATTTTGACTAGGTTTCGGGGCGTGGCGGTTAAAGGCATTATACTTGATGCCTTTGTATTAATAAGGCCAGTTTTTATCATGGCTTGATTATGTTGATTTTTAACAGGGATTAAAATAGTCGCATGTTGGCTATTCTGGTCAATCAGGGGAAATACCGCACCAATATATCCGGTGAATTGAAATTGTTGTTGTTCATCAACAATGCTTGTTTCTGTTTGTGTGACTGCGATAAGCTGGTGTTGTGCGGCGACTTGCCAATGCTTAATGAACTCTGGAGACGCATAGGCAATATCATTACTTTTAACCCAGGAAAAATAACTATCTGGTGTTAAAACTAACGACCAGGCTTTGTCCTTTGACACACTAACGACATAGAGTGGCGTGCCTGCCCAGATTGCTGATTCTTGCAAGTTATCAAAAGGAAATCCTTGACCAGCCAGGCTGGCATGAAAAAAATCAGGTGCCGTATCAGGCAAGGCACGTGCATAAGTATTTGTAACGGAAATGGCTCTATTTTCTTCTTTGAACTCACTTGAGGCTAGAGCATATAAATCCATGTTGTTTCTGATTTTTCGCCACCAAGAGTGATCGTGCTCCTTGAAGTTCTCAGCATAATGTTTGCCTTCATTCGATTTGTTTTGATTGTTAAAATCTTCTAATATTTCGGACTCAACTTTTTTTATCAGGGCTAAGGAAGACATTACCATTTGCCTGCTCCAAGGCGATAATCCTTGAGTCTCTGTTGAGTAATAGTGGTTATAAAATTGCTTTAACTGTGCATTTTGATATTCAGAGCTTAATAAGGCTTTATTATAGTCCTCTCTATCTGGAGATAAATAGTCATTTGCGTTTTGAGAATACGTCGTGATGGGAAAGTCATAAATAGGGACCTCCATTGCAACGCATACGGCAAAATCGAAAAATAATAATAGAGCAAAAATAAATTTCATTAAATGTCGCTTACCAAATATGTTATAGTTCATAACACTCTGCTACATAATAAAAAGAGGCATACGATACCTTTAAATGAACGATGTGTCAATTTATTGGGCAGTGTCGAGTGGTGGTAAATGCACTATAAATATCAGATATATTTCGTAATTTTCTCTATCTTTAACTGGACCAGCGCGGTTTCAAGTACGGCGAATAATGCTTGCCGAATACTGAGCACTTCTCAACAGGTAAACAAAACATTATCGCATTCGTCACAAATTATTGTGATTAAATCTTTAGGAGGTGTTAAGGCTAAGATGACATTATGCCAACGGCAAGGCGTTCTATGGGAGCCTAAACTCATATCTTCCTTTAAGGTGGTTATTGGAAAAAAAGGGATCGCTTTACCCGGAGAGAAAAAAGAAGGTGATTTAAAAACTCCCGCTGGCTTATATCCTATTGGTGAAGCATTTGGAGCGTATCCCATGGCGCTGAAAATGGACTATAAATACATCACTAAGGATGACAAATTTATTGATGATATCCATCATAAAGACTATAACTCGTGGGTTTCTGGACCTACGGATGCGAAAAGTTATGAAGCAATGCTAACGGAGCCTTATACTTATGGTGCCATTATAAACTACAATATGAACCCAACCATCCCTGGAGCTGGAAGCGCTATTTTTATACACTTATGGAGCTCACCGAATACACCAACATCGGGATGCATTGCTTTGGATAAAAAACATTTATTAAGAATGCTCCGTTGGCTTGATAAGAACCAACACCCCTATATTCTTGTGCATTAGTTCTAAAGATACAGCAAGCAATATTCAGGCTAGGGGGGCGATTTACACCTATTATTTTCTCTAGATGACTCAAGGTTCGGTTGTTGAGTCACGTTTCTTTTCAAGGCATTCTATTCTCTCTGTAGCTAGGGCTAGGTCTTGATTAACTTGCTTAAGTTTTGACGTAAGCGAAGAAATGATGGTAAGACTTTCAAGCATGAGGAATACCATCCCAATAGCGCCCAGTAAAAATAGGCTGTAGGGTGCATTTTGTTCGCCAAGGAAACTGCGAACAGCTCCACGCAGATTGTCACTTATCATAATGATTAAAAAAGCCAGCTCAATAATTATCCAGCTTATAGCCATGTGAGCACTCAGCTTGCCTGAACGAATCAGAGAAACTGTATATATAAAAACAAAGAAAATTAAACTTATGCCTAATAAACCTGCTGTCATAGAAACCTCTTTATTTAAAAATCATTTTTCGTCTTGAGAAAAAGTCCCATAAAACCAATGAGGACACGAAATGGATACAAAAATGCCTTAGTAAAATTAAATAAGGATTGGCCATGCACACGACCCCGCATGGTGATAGGTATTTCGAGTATTCTAAAGCCCTTTCGCTGTAACATGAAAAGAGCCTCTGCTTCTGGATGATCTACTGGATAGCATTTAGCAAAATACTCAAAGGCTTCGCGACTTAATGCACGGAAACCAGAAGTGGTATCAGAAATATAGAGCCTAGTGGCAAGGTATAATATACTTGTTGAAAAATACATGCCAATACGTCTTGGCAGAGAGGTTTTATAGGCTTTATCTTGGTGATTAGGAACATAGCGAGAACCAATAACGCAATCTGCTTGGTTATCACAGATTGGCTTGATAACTGATTCTATCCATGCAGGATTATGTTGGCCATCACCGTCTATTTGTACAACGATACTGTAACCCTTCCTGCTCGCGTATTTAAAGCCCGTTTGTACGGCACCACCAATACCCAGATTAGCTGACAAGGAAAGCACTTTGACTCCTTGTTGTCTGGCAACTTGTGCTGTTGTATCACGGGATGCGTCGTCAATGACGACCATATCATACCCTAACTTCTGTATTTCCTGTAAAAGAGATATTAAATTTTCTTCCTCGTTATAAGCTGGAATAATGACCAGAACATTATTTTTATTCACGAGAATCTCCTTTATTTTTGTTTTTGATATGTCGTACATCGCCTATCTGACGCGCAGGATTTCCCCCGACTATGGCGTAAGGAGGAACATCCTTTGTAACTACCGCTCCGGCTCCAACAATAGCACAACGACCAATTCGTACGCTAGGCAGCACTATAGCATTGACCCCAATATACGCACCATATTCAATCACAACATCCCCCACTGTATATTCCACCCCCGTTTCTAGTTGGGTAGGTGGGGAGAAACTTGTATGTGATATTACTTTGGCTCCGCGAGTAATGTACACATTATCTTCGATGTAAACATGCTCTGGAAATGTAGTGTCAATGAGAACATTCGGGGCAATGTAAACTGTGCGGTATTTGTCTATATTAACTCCACGTTTTTTATGGAGCCAGGCAGGAAGCCATGGCGGAATAACCGCAACATATGCAAGGTACCCTAAAAAGCCCTTAAACAAAAAACCGATATTTTTAAAATACTTGTCTACCCGTTGAGGGCTAACTTCATCCATAAATTTCTCTTAATCTAAAGGTGCTATTGAATAAAAATATTTAAGCATATCAGTCTTATCTGAAATGCATTTAAATCCGATATTTTCAAATAATTTTTTGCTTGCTGTATTATCCGGTTTTATTTCTGCTATTAAATCAATTAATTCATTTTCTTTAACTAGTTGTTTATCTTTTAATAGGCGAAGATGGCATATCGCTGCGTATAATAGAGGCTTACTGAGCCCTCTTTTTCTATGCATCGGAGCTAACATAATGCTCACTTCCCAAGAATTTTTTGTCTGCATACCATCGAAGCGCACCATTCCTATAGAGTGGTTTGATAACTCACCAATTAACAAAAGACATTTAGAATCAGCTAATACCTTTTGATACCATCTCTCATGTACATCAGGCTCTACTCTATCTTGATTGCGTGACATCATTCTGGTCAGTGGGTCATTACGCCAGCACAATAAGTCAGAACTATCTTCCTTGTTGGCGCGGCGCATTTTAATCGGAAGCTTTGTCATAATAAATACTTAAGATATTTGATAAGCAGAGAGTACTTTTCTCACGGCGCGGATAGTATCCTCCATATCTTGATTACTCATGGCAGGGAATATGGGTAGGCTTATTATTCGTTCATACTCTGCTTCAGCTACTGGCCAGTTGCCTCTCTTATAACCCAGCTGTGTATAATAGCTCATCCAAGGAATGGGAAGATAATGAACATTAACTCCTATGCCTTCGGCGCGTAATGCGGTAAAAATTTCTTCTCTGTTTGCCTGTAGTTGCTCAAGACGCAGGCGTATTACAAAGAGATGCCAAGCTGATTGGCAATCCTGGCGTTCGAACGGTAGTTCTAATGCAGTGAGGTCTCCTAGCGCTTCCTGATAAACAGTTGCGATAAAACGTCGACGTTCTAGCCACTGATCTAATTTTTGTATCTGACTAACACCTAACGCGCAATTAATATCAGGAATTCTATAATTATATCCTAGGCTAATCACATCATATTTCCAGGACTGATTGGTGTTACGGTGGTGAATATCTAAATCTATGCCATGATGCCGAAAGGAGCGCATGCCTTTTGCAAGCAACGGATCTTGTGTCAAAACCATGCCTCCTTCCCCTGTCGTAATATGTTTGACGGGATGGAAACTAAGTATGGTCATATCTTGGAGCGTTCCTACTTTTTGATTTTTATACATTGCTCCAAGGGAGTGTGCAGCATCCTCTATGATTAATAGGTTATTTTTTTGAGCGATGGCGCGCAGTCTATCATGATCACAGGGATGGCCTGCAAAATCTACGGCAATAATGGCTTTGGTTTTTGATGTAATTTTCCTTTCAACATCCGCTGGATCGATATTGAGTGTGTCAGGTGAAAGATCAGCAAAAACAGGAGTAGCCCCCGCATATAAAACACAGTTAGAGGTAGCAACAAATGAGATTGCTGGAACAATTACCTCATCTCCTGGGCCAATGCTCGCTGCAGATACCGCCGCATGTAGCGCTGCCGTACCGGTGTTAACAGCAATTGCTTCTTGCGCGCCCGTATACGTGCAAACTGCTTCCTCAAATTTTTTTACCATAGGGCCTGTTGTCAGCCAATCTCCATTTAAGACCGTTTTCACGGCTTCTTTATCTGCTTCATCTATGGATTGACGTGCGTAAGGAAGCAAGGTTTCACGCACAGGCGTTCCTCCAAATACAGCTAATTGTTCTTTCATTACAATCCCTTATTTAAAAAAATTTAAGTAAAAACTGATTAAGCTTTCTCTCTACTTCTACTCCTACAGCCAGAATAAAAGCGATGATTTGAAACACGGTGCCATAGACCACTGCTTCCGATTTATTAATGCCAAAACTAGCTAAGGCAAATATAGCCGCGATTTGATAAACTCCGATGTATCCTGGGGTGGCTGGGACGCAAAAGATGGCAGCTAAATAAACCAACACAGTTACGGCTGCAATGATAGGTAACTCCGTCCAACCAAGCGCGTAGAAAAGAAGCCAACAAGCAGCAACATCCAAAAATGTGATTATAAGTTGGAGTATTAGGCAGGGTGCTATGAAGCGCTTTAACTTTAACAATTGCAGGCCAGCTAAAAATTCTTGATACATCGTATATAGCCATTTACCCATTTTGTTTTTAGAGGCAATCCATAGCCAAAACTGCTCTAAGCGGCGCTCACCTATGCAGTAGAAAGTTACCCCTGTAAGGAGTACAATTAAACCCCAGATGGCAATCTTTGTGGTAGAGGATACATTAAAATACCCACTTTTTGTGCTCACTAATATTGCAAGTAAGAGAAAAAGAGTTATAGCATCAATGATTCTATCAAATAACGCACTTACAACGGCTTCACCGCCCCTAATACCTGTAAGCTGTTGTATACGTACAATTTTTAAAACTTCGCCGGCCTTCGCTGGATAAATAGCAGAACCAAAATAGCCTGCACAAGAGGCTTTCCAAACCTTGCCTGTATCGCTCCATGGTAATGCGGCGATGATTTGCCAACGCAAGCTTCTTAAAAACATGGAAGCCAAAAGAGCAAACATCATTGCTAGGGCCCACTTAGTCTCTATGTTCTTTAAAACCGAGATAAATTCATTCCAATCCATATGCCAACAGGTATAGAACAAAAATAATGGGGCTATCACAAAACCCGAGAACGGCAGTATTTTTTTTACGTTAATGGGACTATCTCCCATTCTGGCCCATGATCTTTTAGGCGACTTGCATATTTAGGTTTGTGTAAAGAATCCTTTGCAATAATTGTGTATATCTTTGTTCTCTGATCTTTGTACACTTCATTTATTGTCAACCACGAAGGAACCTCACCTACTTCAAAAGTGTTATTATCTTGAACCACGAGAAATTTAAAACCATTTTCGAATAAATGAACCCAGCGTTTATCAGCCGAGTAGGCGCTTGAGTCTTGAATGCCGTTAATGCACTGTAATAAATCTTCACGTAAATGGTAGGTATACCACCCCATAACAAAAACTCGGTCTCCCTTCTTTGCAATTTGATTGACATATTGCATTCCGGTTCCCAGCTCTTGTGACACACTCTGAGGAGGATATAATTTGGAACATTTTACGTCATGAAAATTGCTTTTTAAGCAGCCAGAGAATTTAGATGCCAGAGTCTCGACCGGCAAAATCCCTGCGGGTAGACACGTGTATAGAGCAATAATGAGGCTGAAAAAGATAGCTATTTTTAATACATTATAATTCTTCGAAAGTAGTACTTTCTCGGTACACCAGGAAGAAACTGGAATGAAAAGCAATAAGGTCGGTAGAATACATCTTGGGCAAAGTACAGAGGGTCGGCAAATCATCCAAATCACCAAGCAGCTAATTGATACGACTATCAGCTGAATCAGTTGTTTTGGTAATTTCCATTGTTCTTTCTTTACTAGAAGGAACAATGGAATAAATAAGAGGACCAGTGGTGAAAGATTTCCCCCAAGGAGAGAGTATTTTCCAAAAGTTAGAGCGAAGGGATACGTCAGTAAAATATAGCGTATCGCCTCAGGAGTATACCAAATCTGATCTGTCCAATTATGTCCTGCTGATTTAAAGAAATAAAAAGGAGCAAAGGGTTCATTAAATAGAACGGCATTTTTAATAAGATGGGGCAGAACCGCTATAAAAATCATCGCGCCTAGTATTCCAATAGAACGCAATGTTTTGAATTGGAACAAAGACTTCCAATGATTCCAGAGTAAAATTAAAAAAACAGCACTTAACAGTACGGGCATGTATGAAAATTTAGCTGTACAGGCCAGTCCCGTGAATAATCCGGTTAAAATGTAAGGCATTAGCTCAGCGGTTTTATTCGTTTGTAGTGCCCAATAACAAGCACCTAGTCCTAAAGCCGTTGCAAAAATATCCACTTTACCATCATAAAGATAGAAGGTGTAAGTAGTGGAAGTAATTAGCAGGATCAATGCAATAATTTTTCCTCTGGCTTGAACACCTGCTTCAGTGCAAAGAGCTAAAATAAAACCAATGACCGCAAAGCCCGTGAGCCAGACAAAAAACTTCGCAGCTTGTTCACTGCTTATCGCCATTAACGCAGCGTGATGTAACTCACCAAAAAGTCCAATTTGTGAAAAAGCATAGTAATTATTTACTGGTTTTAGGCGATGGGAGGCCGCCATGATCTTAGGTAAAACCATATAAAAGGCTTCGGCATCTCCAACTGGTGGATATGATACAGAAGCCATACCAAGCAGGCACAATACACAAAGTATGATAATAAGCATTACTTTCCAAAACAAACCAAGTGTAAGAATGTTCTGGTATCTATTCTGTAGATTAGGAATTAAAGACTTATAACAATCTTTGGTAAAATAAAGACTTGTTATAAAAATAAGCACAGATAAACCTAGGATTAAGTTAATTTCGAAATGAGATGTCAACCCCAAAAGTAACCACAAATTGACAAAAATGAACTGCCCAATCATAAAAGAAGTCGAACAAATTGCTCGTTTGTTCAGGCTGGCAGGCGAAAAAAATTTCAGGCAGGCCAATCCTAATAAGAGGTTCGTGAATGCATACCACAAAGCAATTACCAAGGAAAGCATAGTAACCTTACCCTCCCCAAATGTTGAATCTAAACAAAAACGAGTGAATAAAGGTATAGAGAACTTGGAAGGTTGGATTGTGGCTGAAGAAAGTATAGAGGGAAGGGAAAACTGCATACGGCTGATTTAAGAGCAGCATTAGAAAAGTACCACAGACAATCCATATGCAAATAAGAAGCTCCACCAACGAAATGGGCTTAGTTTTAATTTCCTTATACATTTTGCTCCTTCCTTTATCAATTAGTTAAATTGATTTTAAACAGATTATTAAGAAATAAACTGGGACTTACCTATTCAAAGAAATAAATTATCCTTCATTTTTTCACAGGTGCTTTTATATGGAGTTTTTTCTTTTGGTGAAGGATTTGCAACTACTTGACTTAAATGGCTCCCCGGACAAGACTCGAACTTGTGACCTAATGATTAACAGTCATCCGCTCTACCGACTGAGCTACCGGGGAATATGTGCGAATCTTAAAACGATTCTGTGCATCGGTCAAGCATATATTGTAATAATTTTATGGATATTTTTATTTTTGTTTTTTTGTTTTTCAAAAAGGAAAAAAATCGTTCTGCTGTGCGGGTAACAAAATAAAACGATGGTGGTTGGCCGCTAAGATGTTATTGGCATAAGGTTTCTATTGGCATATAAATTTCGCTCGCAGCGACTAGGGGTTCGCTAAAATAAAGCTCAGTCATCTGAGAACCTAGTGATGAATGAACCCAAAGCCCCCGGCTTTGGGTTCATTCATTTCGTTCGTAATGACGACAGTGTGGATTATTTGCAAAAACGTTCTAGTCTATCCATTGCGTCTTTGAGTATTTCCATGCTGGTTGCAAACGAGAGGCGGATGCAGCCTTCGTTGCCAAATGCGGAACCAGGTACTAAGGCAACGCCTACTTCAGTTAATAATTTTTCCGAAAACTCGAGATCATTGGCATAGCCGCGTTTGTTGATAACTTCTTGTACGCTTGGGAATATATAGAAGGTGCCATCGGCAGGAATGACTTCAACACCTGGGATTTTTTGTAAGCGGTCTGCCACATAATCATGGCGTTGGCGGAAGGCTTCAACCATCGATAAAACTGTTTCATTGCCACCGGTTAAGGCTGCTACTGCAGCGCGTTGTGCAATAGAGCATGGGTTGGAAGTGGATTGGGATTGAATAGTTTTCATGGCATTTATTAAGGGGAGGGGGCCTGCCGCATAGCCGATGCGCCAGCCGGTCATTGCATAGGCTTTGGATACGCCATTTAATACTATGGTGCGCTCATACAATTCCGGGCATGCGTTTAGGATGTTTACAAATGATTGGCTCCAAATAATATGTTCGTACATATCGTCAGTAGCAATAATAATTTGTGGATGCTTTTTCAGTACTTCTGCTAATGCCTTTAATTCATCTAAAGTATACGCAACTCCTGAAGGATTCGATGGACTGTTTAAGAACAACAAACGGGTTTTGGGAGTAATTGCTGCTGCTAATTGTTGCGCATTAATTTTGTAACGTTGCGCAGGTGTAGTTGGAATAATTACCGGTACACCATCAGCTAATAACACCATATCTGGATAAGAAACCCAATAAGGCGCAGGGATTATTACTTCATCGCCAGGATTTAATAAAGCTTGGCAAAGATTATAGCAACTTTGTTTTCCACCTACAGAAACCAAAATCTGGTTTGTTTGATAATCCAAGCCATTGTCTTTTTTGAACTTGTTTTTAATGGCTTCTTTTAACTCAGGAATACCATCTACGGCCGTATATTTGGTAAACCCTTGGTTAATCGCATTAATCGCGGCTTCCTTAATGTACGCGGGTGTGTCAAAATCAGGCTCACCAGTGCCTAAATTAATCACATCATATCCTTGTGCACGTAATTGGGTAGCTTTGGCAGCTACAGCCAATGTTGGTGAAGGCTTCACTTTTTGCACGCGATTTGCTAATACGATATCCATTTACTACTCCTATGAGATATACTTATACGTATGAAAGATTTGTTCAAAATTTATGCCAATTATGAGCCGGCTGGTGATCAGCCAACAGCCATTGCCTCGTTAATTGACGGCTTAAAATCCGGTTTAGCCAAGCAAACCCTTCTGGGGGTTACTGGCTCGGGTAAAACATTTACCATTGCCCATGTCATTCAGGCCATGCGACGCCCAACCTTAATTATGGCGCCAAATAAAACTTTGGCCGCACAGCTCTATGGTGAGTTTAAAGCATACTTTCCTGATAATGCAGTAGAATATTTTGTTTCCTACTATGATTATTATCAGCCTGAAGCCTACGTGCCTTCTTCTGATACGTTTATTGAAAAAGACTCCTCCATTAATGAGCATATCGAACAAATGCGCCTTTCTGCCACGAAAGCACTAATTGAGCGTAAAGATGCAATTATTGTTGCTACGGTGTCTGCAATTTATGGTTTGGGCGATCCTGATTCTTATTTGCGTATGGTATTACATCTTTCCCGTGGAGAACAATCTGAACAACGTAAAATTTTAAAACGCCTTGCCGAAATGCAATATACTCGCACGAATATGGCCTTGGAACGAGGGCAGTTTCGAGTGCATGGCGATGTCATCGATATTTTTCCAGCTGATTCTGACCGCATTGCTATTCGCGTTGAATTATTTGACGATGAAGTCGAGAATATTGCCCAATTTGATCCCTTGACCGGGGAGGTGATACAACGGTTACCTCGGGTTACCATCTTCCCTAAAACACATTACGTCACCCCGCGAGAGCGTATTTTACAAACGGTAGATTGGGTGAAAGACGAATTGCAAGAACGGCTGGCTGAATACAATGCGCAAAATAAGTTAGTGGAAGCGCAGCGCTTGGAGCAACGCACCTGCTTTGATGTCGAGATGATGTTGGAGTTGGGGTATTGTTCGGGGATTGAAAACTATTCCCGTTATTTATCGGGACGTAATGCTGGAGAACCCCCACCAACCCTGTTTGATTATTTGCCTGCAGAGGCTTTGCTGATTATTGATGAATCCCATGTGACCGTCCCGCAAATTGGTGGGATGTATCGCGGAGATCGTTCGCGTAAAGAAACCTTGGTGCAATATGGCTTCCGCCTGCCTTCGGCACTGGATAATCGCCCCTTACGTTTCGAGGAATTTGAAGGACGTTCCCCACAAACGATTTATATTTCTGCAACACCGGGTCCGTATGAAAAAGAGCATTCTGATAATATAGCTGAACAGGTGGTTCGTCCTACAGGATTAATTGACCCAGAGGTCGAAATTCGACCGGTACGGACTCAGGTCGATGATTTAATGTCTGAGGCACGTCACGTGATTCAGACGGGAGCGCGGGTTTTAGTCACTACTCTGACCAAGCGTATGGCGGAAGATTTGACCGACTATTTAAACGAACATGGAATAAAAGTTCGTTATTTGCATGCGGATATAGATACCGTAGAGCGTATGGAAATTATTCGTGATTTACGTTTAGGTGTTTTTGATGTGTTGGTTGGAATTAACTTATTGCGCGAGGGCTTGGATATGCCTGAGGTGGCTTTAGTTGCCATCCTCGACGCCGATAAAGAAGGCTTTTTACGTTCAGATCGTTCTTTAATCCAAACCATTGGTCGTGCTGCACGTAATGTGAAGGGACGTGCGATTCTTTATGCAGATAAGATTACTGGGTCCATGCAGCGGGCGTTGGATGAGACGAGTCGACGTCGTGACAAACAAAAGGCCTTTAATGACGCTCATGGGATTACTCCCAAAGGAATTAATAAATCCATCAAGGATATTATGGAGGGTGCTTATATTGGTAAGCGCAAAGAGGCCGTGGCTGAGCCGACTCCTGAGTATTTACATTGGTCTACTCAAGAATTGGTAAAACATATTAATACTTTAGAAAAGCAAATGTATGTGCATGCTAAAAATATGGAGTTTGAGGCTGCGGCTAAGGTACGGGATCAGTATCTTTTACTGAAAGAGCAATTGATTAAGAGTGGTACGACTTAATTATACGCTGTAGGTTGGGCCTATAGCCCAACATGACGTTATGGAGTGTATCGATCTTCTGTGGAGCCATGGCTCCAACCACAGGTGATTGTCAAATTTCCTTAATCATTAGATGAGCTAAAGTTTGACAAGTGGTAAATAAAATAGAAATAATCTTGTCTCGTTTCATGATTTAGGTTTGTTATCGTGCTCTATCGTGCCCCAGAACCCAGTAAATTACCGTTTCCCTATCAACACTATCCTTTATTTGACTTCTCAGCGACTCCAGGTTGGCTCGATGCTTTTTTAGGCGGGTATGCTCTACCTTCCCAGACTAAGGATTTTAGCTCCTTATTCATTGGGGAGCCGAGCCAGTTTGATGATGAAGTCTTGCGGCATGAACGCCATACGATAGTGACCTTTGATGAGGCCCAACTTGATACTTTGGAAATAAGACATAGAGCTCAACAAGAACTAGAACCTCAGTATCAAACCTTTATCATAAACTTTAATTGCAATTTTAAAGTTTATGAGCAATCTCTAGCTGAGATGCAAGAAAATGCACGTGACTTGCAAACGAATGTCATTGGTTTTAACTATCGTAATGTTGGCCGAAGCCAAGGCCAGGTTAAGTTCATGTGTCATTTAATTATTGATGGTATTGCCCAGGTTCAGCGAGTATTAGATCAGGGAGTTTCACCTGAAAATATTACTTTAAATGGCTTATCTATTGGTGGGGGGATTGCTACTTGTGTGGCTTGGTATTTTCATCGACAGGGTAAGAAGGTTAATTTATTTAATGATCGGTCTTTTGCTTCAAGCTTAAAGCTTGTTTTGAGCCATGTCGAGGGCATACCTATTCTTGGTGGGATACTTAGTCTTCTATGTACGCTTATCATTTTTAATTCAGCCTGGTATGCTTCTATTGCTGAACTGTTTCAGGATATTCCTGGGGAGTTTCGTGATTACATGCTGGTACGCACTCCTAGAGCGGAGCGTAGTGTAGATAGTCAGGATGATCTGTCTATACCCCATGAAGGTTCTCTGCATTTTGGCTTAAGAGATAAGCGTAGAGAGATAAAAGGGAATATTGATACACAAATTACTAAATGTGAAAATGAAGACCAGGTTAATGCCAATACCTTGAATGAGTTAAAAAAGACAAAATACGAGGAAAAGGAAAAAGCGCGGAACCGAAAAATGGAAGCATCAGTTATTAATATTGGAGAGGATTACGCGCACACCTTGCCGAAAAAGTATTTATTTAATCGTCACGGCATTTCTGCCGACACTTTTTTTAAAAACTTTGTGTATCGTTCTTATGAAGAACACGGCATCAAGCCGAGCATGTGCAGAAATATATAAAGGTAGCCCGATAGGCATGGATTTTGAACCCTGAGGTTCAAGTGGGTGACGATTGAATCGGTTCAGGCTTCCCACTCTAAGGTGGGCTTGCACAACACCGACTGCAGGATGTCTCCCATGCTGTTAGCATTGGTTCGAAAATCACTCCCCACCGGGTTAATTTAAGTATAACACTGTTCGCTCGAATAAAGTCAAGGGCTCATAGTCTTTACTTAATAAATAAACAAGAGCACTATAGCCTATCGCTAATTAAGGAGGAATTATTATGGCTGCAACACCATCGACGATGCTACCTTTAGGTACTAAAGCACCCGACTTTAATTTATTAGACACCCGCAACAACAAAATGTTGAGTCTTTCTGAAGGTAAATCAGCTATTGCCACAGTAATTATGTTTTTATGTAATCATTGCCCTTATGTAAAACATGTACAACCTAAATTGGTTGAATTAGCAAACCGCTACCAACCTAAAGGGATAAACTTTATTGCGATTAGTTCCAACGATGTGGAAAAATATCCCGATGATAGCCCGGAAAAAATGCGTCTTGAAGCCGAGCATGCTCTTTATCCGTTCCCTTATTTGTATGATGAAAGCCAAGATGTCGCGAAGGCGTATCAGGCGGCGTGTACTCCTGATTTTTATGTGTTTGATAAGGATTTGTTGTGTGTGTATCGTGGGTGTCTCGATGATTCAACCCCCGGAAATAATAAGCCACTTACTGGGGAGCACCTGCAAGCCGCTTTAGATTGTCTTTTAGCTGGAAAACCAGTAAGAGCTGAGCAAAAGCCAAGTATAGGATGCAACATCAAGTGGAAAGCCTAAAATGTGTAGCCCGTATTAGACATAGTCGTGATACGGGAGCTTATGGTACTTGCCTATGCAAATACGAGTACATCCAATTTTGACATGAAATTCTCTTAAGCATATGATAGAAAGCTTAAAATTTGGGGCGAAGCAATAAAACTCAGGATGGGTGTGACATGCGTAAGTTGTGGTTCTTCGGGCTGATTTTTCTATCACTAACGGCTTGCAAGAAGGAAGATAAATTGTTTAGCGGTTATGTCGATGCCGACCTGGTTTATTTGTCCGCAGATTTTGGGGGGCGGCTTACCGAGCTTGCGGTGCTTAGAGGTCAGTTAGTACCCAAGGATCAATTTCTCTTTAAACTGGAGCAAACCAGTGAGCTTTATAGCGTAGATAGGAGTGAGTTAACCAAACAATCACTGCAAGCTCAACGCGAACAAATCCTCAGCCAAATTCATTATAATGATGTGAATTATCGTCGTATTGTGGATATGCGCAAACAAAATGCCGCAAGCCAAAATGATTTGGACGCAGCGCAAAGAGATTTAACTGTTTCTAAGAAACAATTGGCTGATCTTGATGCAAAAATTAAAAGCAGTGAGGTAGATACGGCCGATAAGAAATGGCAAGTTACCCGCAAAGAAAATTTTGCTACTGATCGTGGAATTATCTTTGATACTTACTATACCCGCGGCGAGTTTGTACAAGCAGGTTATCCGGTCCTTTCGTTGATTACCAAAAATAATATCAAAGCGATTTTTTTCGTTCCGGAGGCCCAATTAAACCGCGTCCGGCTTAATCAAAAAATTAATATTAAAACTAATGCCAATGAGCGTTTTGCGACAGGGCACATTTACTATATTTCCAACATTGCCGAATACACGCCACCTATTATTTATTCCCGTGAAGAACGTCAACGCTTAGTTTTTAGAGTTGAGGCGAGGATTGATACTCCCGATTTAGAAAAAATACATCTTGGGCAGCCAGTAACTTTGGAATTAGCTGATGAGTGATCTTGCGATTGATGTAACTAATTTAACAAAAGAGTTTGATAAAAAACTGGCAGTAGACCATATTTCTCTACAAGTAGAAAAGGGCGCTATATTTGGTTTTCTTGGTTCTAATGGCAGTGGTAAGACGACTACCATTCGTATGATTTGCGGTTTGTTATCTCCTACGGATGGCTCAGGTTATTGCTTAGGTTATGACATTCGCACGCAAAGTGATGAGATCAAAAAACACACCGGCTATATGCCGCAAAAATTCAGTTTTTATACCGGTTTAACGGTCTATGAAAACCTACGTTTTGTTGCTGATATTTTCCAAGTAAAAAATTCAAAGCAAGCCATTGAGGCAATGATCAATGATTTGGAGCTGGAGCGTTATCGCAAAGTACAAGCCGGCAATTTATCTGGTGGTTGGAAGCAGCGTTTGGCTTTGGCTTGTAGTTTACTGCATCAACCGAAAATGCTCTTTTTAGATGAACCCACTGCCGGAGTTGATCCTAAGGCGCGAAAAGAATTTTGGGATTATTTGTATAAGATCTCTTCCCGTGATGGTACCACTATTCTAGTAACCACCCATTATATGGATGAGGCTGAAAAGTGTACGGATTTGGCTTACATCAACATTGGGAAATTATTGTACGCGGGACGTACCAAAGATTTGGTTCCACAATCCCATGTTAAAACCTATGTGCCGGAGATAACACGAGAAGAGCAAAATTCATTAATGGAACAAATTAATGGCAGCTATCCGAATGTTTTGGTTTCCATTGTTAATAATGAGTTACGGATTTCCTCTCGTAATCATGAGACTTTGCAGAAACTCATCGAGGAGCATGCTGAGGTATCATTTAAAGAAGTAACGCCCTCTTTTGAAGAGGTTTTTATTGGGTTAATGCGATGAAGTTGATCCCTGCTCACGCTATTTCTCTAGCACGTCTTACAGGCTTAATCCGGAAAGAGTTTATTTTGATCACCCGTGATCGCGGCACCATTGCCATGCTCGTTATTTTACCTATTATGTTGCTCATTCTTTTTGGTTTTGCTATTGAATTTGATCCTAAGCATTTACCCACTACCATTATTAGTTATGACAACACGCCATTAACGCGAAGTTACGTGAGCGGGCTTGAGGCTTCGGGTTATTTTAACGTGCAGACTAAAGCATCCACTGAGTATGAAAAAGATCAAGATTTTGCAAATAGTAAAATCAGTTTGGCTTTTACCATTCCCCCTAATTTTATGCGTAAATATATTCGTAATGAAAACCCGCAATTATTGGTGGAAATTGATGGTTCCGACCCGGGAAGTAGTGCCAGTGCATTAGGTAATGCGCTGCCTATATTAAATCAAACATTAGATACCTTTAATAAACAAGGTTTAGGTTCACCGTCTCCTATAAAATCGTCCAGAAGTGTGAATCTAACTATCCATCGGCTCTATAATGAAGCCAACATTAGTTCTTACAATATTGTTCCTGGACTTATCGGCGTATTACTTACCCTAACTATGGTGATGTTGACCTCCACTGCCATTACCTCGGAAAAAGAAGCCGGTACGATGGAAATGCTGTTAAGCACCCCGTTAAAACCAACCGAGATTATTGTGGGTAAAGTGATACCCTATATTGTTTTAGGTTATTTGCAATTAACCAGTATTTTAGTTTTTGGTAAGTTACTCATTGATATTCCCACCGAAGGCAGTGTTTTATTGCTTTATATTGCCGCCGCCCCTTTTATTATCGCCAACTTAATGGTTGGCATGATTTTTTCCACCCTAGCTAGTACGCCAATGCAAGCCATGCAGCTTAGTGTTTTTTATCAATTACCCTCTATGTTTTTGTCTGGTTATATTTTTTCTTTTTATGGCATGCCGGGATGGGCTCAAGGAATCGGAAGATGCATGCCCATGACTTATTTTACGCGGATAACACGGGGAATTTTATTGAAAGGCAATACGATAGGCCAGATTGTACCCAATATTTTACCAATTATCTTGATCGCGGTGGTTTTAGTTTTCTTAACAGGAAAAATATTTAGAACAAAACTTGATTAAAATGTGGAGGAGTACGCCCTCCAATTAGCTTTAAGTTTTACTTGCCACGCTACTTCTGTATTACCGCGGCTTTGACCACGGTATCCAGTATAGCTGGTCAATTTTTGGTAATTCGGTCGTCGATAAGGACTATTTAATTTAGGACATACCCTAATGAAACAAATGATTATTTTCTGCACCTTGTTGATTATTTTGCTAGGAGGTTGTTGCAAAAACTGTAAGGTCAATGACCCAGTGACATACCCCAAAAATACCCGTAGTGGGGTTAAATATGTCCAGGATAGAGGGGAGTTAAATCGAGTTGCCTGGTGGAGCAAAATAAATGATCCTCAATTGACACATCTTATTGTTCAGGCGCTGAAAACCAATAACAGTATTAAAGGCTCCTTCGCAACCATTGAACAAGCACAAGCCCAGCTTAAAGCCGCCCAATATGCGTGGATTCCAACTTTTGATGCCAGTGCGAGCGGTTTTACTGGTGGCACTTGGAATGCTCATGTTACTCCTAGTAGCCAATTGGCTAATAACTCATTTTTTGCCAACTTCCCCAGACCACGATTTAGAGGCTATTATGCAGGTTTTGTACCCAGTTATACCTTGAATGCCTTAAGCAATATCAGCAATATTAAATCTGCTAAAGCTGCTTTAGCGATACAACAAGCACAGGCGCAGTCAACCAAATTGAGTATCATCAGCCAAATGAGTGGTACCTATTTTATGCTCTTGAGTCAGCGCGAACAGTTGGCCGTGGAACGGGCATTGAGTCGTGATTTGAAAAAATTGCGTCAACTAGAGCAAGTACGTTTCCGAAAGGGGGCTAGTGATTTAGAAACGCTGACCAGTATTGATCAACAATTAGCGCAAGAAGAAACTAAGATTCCTCAGATTGAGGGGATTATTGCTCAAAGTGAAAATACTATTCAGCTCTTATTGAATCAAAACCCCGGGCCTGTGAAGACACAGCGTAGTTTACTAACACTGAATGTAAATCAGATTATTCCAAAACAGTTGCCATCTTCTGTTTTAAAAAACCGTCCTGATATTATGATTGCAAGCAATAATGTCAAAATGTCTTATGCGCAAATAGGCGTTGCTTATGCAGAGTTTTTCCCAACAATTAGTTTAACTGGTTTAGTGGGTAAGGCGTCCGTGGATTTAACCAATCTTTTAAAAATAAGTACCAATTTGTGGGTGACTCAGGCGATAGCTTCAATGAAAGTTTTTAATCCGAGCGCCTATCAAAACATTAACTCAGCGAAAGCAGGGTTTAAAGCAACTTATTACAATTATCTAGAAACACTACGTAGCGCTTTTGCTGATGTCGATGATGCTTTGACGAATGAGCAAAAAAATGAGCTAGCATATTTGCAAACGCAAAAAGGATATTTGGCCGCTAAACGATCTTATGAGCTGGCTTTAACTCAATATAAATCAGGAGCGAAAGATTATCGCACTGTGATTAATGCCAAAATCAATCTAGAACGCAGTAAGTTGAGTTTAATTCAAGAAAAAGCGCAGTTGCTTGATGGCATTGTGCAAGTATATACCGCGGTTGCTGGTGGCTATGATGCGGCTTAGTTTAATCGCCTATAAAGAAAACCGGGTTGCAAGCAACCGGGTTTCCTTTAGAAATGTGCTGAATGAGCAACTTCCCAATCCTTTTTGTAGCTTTCAGGAATATCAGAACCTAACAATTGCCCTGGTGTTAAGTACTCATAAATCTGGTCAAAGCTTTTAACCTCATCCACCCCCGTACGTCTCATAATATGCGAAGGTTTTAAATCACTAGGATTGTCCAAGCCTAATGCCCCTACCATTTCTAAAAAGCTTTTGACTGTATTTTTATGAAAATTAGCGACACGATGTTTTTTTTCGTCAACAACCAAGCCATATTGCAAGCGTTTATTTTGAGTGGTAATCCCGGTAGGGCAGGTATTGGCATTACATTGTTTGGTTTGCAGACATCCAGTGGCGAGCATCATGGCTCTAGCCGCGTTACACATATCGGCACCAAGGGCAATATTGGTGAGAATGTCGAAGCCATTAGCTACTTTTCCACTGCAAATAATACGGATTTTATCTCGAACATTAATTCCCACTAAGGCGTTATGTATAAAGACTAAGCCCGCCTCTAAGGGCGTGCCAATAAAGTTGGTATATTCTACTGGAGCAGCTCCAGTACCACCTTCTGCACCATCAACTGTGATAAAGTCAGGGAAAATTTTTGTTTCTAACATCGCCTTACAAATCGCAAAAAACTCATCTCTACGACCTACGCATAATTTAAAGCCAACGGGCTTGCCCCCTGATATATCGCGTAATTTTTTAATAAATTGAACTAACCCAACGGGGGTTGTAAATGCGGTATGGGCAATAGGGGATAAGACATCTTTGCCCATAGGGACTTTTCTTGCTTTAGCTATTTCCTCAGTAAGTTTTGCCGCAGGTAATATCCCACCATGAGACGGTTTGGCACCTTGAGAAAGTTTGATCTCAATCATTTTTACTTCGTTACGATTGGCTTCTACGGCAAATTCCTTTTCATCAAATTCCCCCTCTGGAGTGCGGCAACCAAAATAGGCTGTACCAATTTGGAAAACCAGATCACCACCTTGTAGGTGATAAGGACTTAAACCCCCTTCCCCTGTGCTTTGGTAAAAACCTCCGATCAGCGCGCCCTTATTCATGGTCATTATGGCTTTCCCTGATAATGCGCCAAAACTCATGCCGGAAATATTAAGGCGTGAAGCTTTATATGGTTGTAGGCAATCAGGGCCACCGACTATAATACGGGCTTCGACTTCCGATGCATGTTTCGGTGCCAGAGAATGCAAAGCCCAGGTGTAACCTACACTTAAAATATCGCGTTCGGTGCCAAAAGGGATCGTATCTCGGGTATTTTTAGCTCGTTCGTAGATTAAAGAGCGTGTTTCCCGGTTATAGGGGAGCTCACTTTCATCTGTTGCAATAAAATATTGTTGAATTTCCGGACGGATAAATTCTAGAAAGTAGCGAACATGCCCCAAGACTGGAAAATTACGTAAAATCGTGTGTTTTTTTTGGGTTACGTCATAAATCCACAGAATGATGACGGGGGCGAGAAATACCAGAAACCACCTGATATCTTTCAACATGATAAATATCGCAAGTGCGATTAATAAAATGATTCCAAAACCGAGATACCATTGGCGTCTCATCGCTAACTCCTTTTAATTTACAGGCGTCCTAAGGATTTTATTTTATGCCTTGTAGGTTGGACCCATGGCCCAACATTGAGTTCCTGTGTGGTTCGATACCTCGTTGAGCCGGGGCCCAATTAATCCATTTCTGGAGCGCGCTCAATCTCGCCATTTACCATCTTATTAATTTTGTGTTCTAAAGAAGTAATAAATTGGGTGACCTGATGGTGTTGTTGTGCTTGCTCGCTTTTGCACACTACTAACTCATGACTAATATCCAGGGCGGCCAACAATAAAGTGTGGAAATCATCCAGTTGTTTGGTCTTCTTTTTATTAAGCATGATTTGATTATTAAGCTTTTGCGCTGCGAGTACTAAATTAGCCTCTTCACCTTCTGGGCATTTAATTTCATAAGATTTATTTAGTAATTTAATAGAGCATGATTTTGTTTGTGTCATAATTAGGCCTTCGAATCGCTAGAGGTATGGAGTAAATAGTAGCAATTTTGCTTGCAAGCAGCAAATACTGAGGTGAACCGCTGCGCCAAATCGGTTATCATGAGGCATTTTTTTATAGATGAGTTAATTATGTCTGCTGAAAATGAACATTGGACCTTACCTGATTACGATCATTTTGTTGATGCGATTTCTTTTTTGTCATTGCCGGTTTCTGCCAGTTCATTACATGGAATGATGTGTGGCTACCTTTGCGCCGGAGAGGATTCTCAAGGCGAATCGTATTTGCGCGCCTTGTTGAATAATAAAAAAGATGAGCAAAGCCGTAGTGCTTTGTTAGCCTTATTCGCAGTTTTTTCTATTAGCCAACAACAAATAACTCATTTTGATTTTAATTTTCAAATGATGCTTCCTGATGAGCAAGAATCTTTGTTGGAGCGCGCGTTGGCATTTAGTGAATGGTGTGAAGGCTTCACCCAGGCATTAACTTTATGTGGAATTGGGGCTGATCAGTTCAATGAGGAAGAGGCGCAAGATGCCTTACAACATATGCTTGAGTTTGCCGAATTGGATTGTGATACTTTAGATGTAGGCGAAGAAGATGAACGTGCATTGATGGAAGTAAGCGAATACGCACGCATGGCGGTAATTCGTTTGCACGGTGATTTAATGATGAATGAACGAAATCGTGGTGTAACCCATTAATAAGGATGTTGGTATGATTACTCAGCAAGAATATCAGGCAAGACGAAATAAATTAGCGCAGCAGTTACCCGAAGGCAGTGTTGCGATTATTATCGCGGCACATGAACAGTTACGCAATGGGGATGCCCATTATCGTTTTCGTCAAGACAGTAATTTTTATTACTTAACTGGCTTTAATGAGCCGGATGCCATCTTAGTGCTGATTGCTGGCAAAGAAAGTCAAAGTATTCTCTTTAATCGCCCACGGAATCCGGCTGCGGAACAGTGGACAGGTAGACGTTTAGGGCAACAAGGTGCTGTAGAAGAGTTAGGAATGCAACTGGCGTTTTCTATTGATGAAGTCGCCGAAGAGCTCCCAGGCTTATTGAGTGGTAAATCAGCCGTTTATTATTCCCTTGCCCGTAATGCTGAGTTGGAACAATTGATTATGGATTCCCTGGCGGTACTCAAAGATCAGGTGCGTCGAGGGGTTCAAGCGCCACATTGCCTTTGCGATTTGGAGCCTATTTTAGGTGAAATGCGCTTAATTAAAAGCGAGGCAGAATTGGATTTAATGCGTCAGGCGGCGCGTATTTCAGTAGATGCTCATCTGCGTGCCATGCGTCAATGCAAAGAGCTGCGTACCGAATACCAATTAGAGGCCGAATTGATTTACGAATTCAGCCGTCAGGGTTGCCGTAGCGTGGCCTATGATCCGATTGTGGGTGGTGGTGAAAATGCTTGTGTATTGCATTACACTGACAATAGCCATCCGTTAAATTCTGGAGACTTGGTGTTGATTGATGCCGGTGGCGAATATGAAAATTATGCTGCAGACATTACCCGAACGTTCCCCATTAGTGGTAAGTTCAGTCCAGAACAAAAAAGTATTTATGAGCTCGTACTTAAATCACAAAAAGCAGGTATTGCGGTGGTAAAACCAGGTGCGCCCTGGAATTTAGTACAACAAACCATCCTTCGCGTTTTAACAGAAGGCTTATGTGAGCTCGGTATTTTGCAGGGCGAAGTCGATGAGTTAATTATGCAGGATGCCTATAGACCTTTCTATATGCATAATTCGGGGCATTGGCTTGGCTTAGATGTGCATGATAGTGGTCTTTATAAAATAGACGGTGACTGGCGTCCTCTAGTACCTGGAATGGTATTAACGGTTGAGCCGGGTCTATATATTAGCTCGAATATCCCGGGCGTCGATAAGCGTTGGTGGGGTATTGGGGTACGTATCGAAGATGATGTGGCAGTAACTGCTACTGGTCATGAAGTATTGACTGGGGCGTTACCTGTTGATGTGGCTGACATTGAGGCATTAATGCGTGACTAGTAAAGAAATAGATATTCTGATTATTGGTGGGGGCCTAACTGGAGCAACGTTAATGTTGGCGTTGCAAGGGCTTGGATTTAGTTGTTTGTTAGTGGATGCGCATGCTTTTGGGCATAAAATCAATCCTGATTTTGATGCTCGTTCTTTGGCACTTTCTCCCGCGAGTCAGCGTATTTTAACCATGCTTGGTGTTTGGAAGCATTTAGAGACGCAAGCAACACCCATCGAGATGATTCATGTTTCAGATCAATCTCATTTTGGGGCATCGCGTTTATATGGTGAAGTTGATGCGCCTTTAGGCCATGTTGTGGAAATGCAATACATCAACCGTGCTCTGCATCAACTGTTGGAGCCTCAGCAGATTTTGGCCCCAGCTACGGTTGAGTCCCTCGATCTCAGTAAGAAGACAGTAACGATTAATACGGATGCTGGACAAATAAATGTTGCTGCCCGTTTAATTGTTGCGGCTGATGGAACTCATTCTGCCGTACGACGTTTCTGCGGCTTGCCTTCACAAACGAAGTTGTATGGACAACAGGGGATTGTTGCCAATATTGGCTTGAGCCAGCCACATGCTGGACGTGCTTATGAACGGTTCACTGCTCATGGTCCTTTGGCGTTATTGCCCATGCAAGAAAATAGAATGTCTTTAGTGTGGGCGGTGCCTGCTAAAGAAGCAAGTCAATTGCTGGCATTATCTGATGATGAATTTTTACGTCAATTGCAACAGACTTTTGGATACCGATTGGGCCGTTTTACTAAAACCGGCAAGCGTTCCTCTTTTCCTTTACAGCAAGTGTTAATGCCGCAACAAGTTAAAGAATCTGTGGTTTTTGTGGGAAATGCTGCACATACCTTACACCCGGTTGCAGGCCAAGGATTTAATTTAGGGCTTAGAGATGTAGCTACTTTAGCACAATGTATTGCAAAGCATGGCTTAAATGCGGAAATGTTGTCGCAGTATGTGCAACTAAGAGTCCATGATCAACGTATCATTACGCGCTTCACCGATGGTTTAATTAACCTATTTACCAGTCGCTTACCTGGTTTAGGAATTGCTCGAGGCTTAGGTTTAGTCGCTCTTGATAATATTCCTAGCTTAAAAGGTCTTTTAGCACGCTACGCTCGTGGATTTGGTGGTGTTGTTCCCGATTTAGTCTGTGAGATTGCGTTAAACGAACATGACGCATAAGCCTAGAGGTAAATAAAATGAGTTTGCAGTTTAACGTATTAATCATTGGTGGTGGGGTTGTTGGATTAACTGCAGCGATTGCCATGGCACAACGTGGTTATACTATCGCAGTAATTGATGCCGGTTCGTTAACGGTTGATATGAGTAAAACCGATTTACGTGTCTATGCGATTAATCAAGCCTCACAGACCTTGCTACAGCAATTAGGTGCATGGCAGCAGTTAGAACAATCTCGCCTTTCACCCTACAGCCAAATGTATGTTTGGGATGGAGTAAATGGTGCCCATATCGATTTTGATTCACGTTGTGTGGCCAGTTCACATTTGGGCACGATTATTGAAGAATCCGTACTCAAGCAGGCATTATTACACCAAGCTGCCCAATATTCTGAAATTCATTTATTTCCAGGCTGTTGTGTGGATGCAGTGCATGAGGAGTCTCAGGGTATTAAGGTCTGTAGCCAGCAACAGAGCTGGGACGGACAGTTATTAATGGTTGCCGATGGCGCTAATTCACCGGCCCGGCAAAAACTTAAGGTTCCATTAACCACTTGGCCTTATCAGCAGCAGGCAATTGTGGCGACAGTAGCTGTAGAAAAAGCGCATCAGCATACAGCATATCAAGTATTTAATCCTGATGGCCCTTTAGCCTTTTTACCGTTGGCAAATTCTAATGAATGCTCTATTGTTTGGTCGACCGAATCCGAACGTGCTAAAAAATTGATGGAATGTACGGATGAGCAATTTAATGAGGAGTTAACTAAGGCATTTGCTAAAAAGTTGGGTTCGGCTCATTTAATCAGTACTCGTCATCAATTTCCTTTGCAAATGCGACATGTGAAGCAGTATACCGGTGCTCGTTGGTTACTGCTTGGAGATGCTGCTCATACGATACATCCTTTAGCCGGTCTAGGTTTAAATGTAGGGCTAGCGGACATTCATTCCTGGTTGCAATGTTTGGATGCTGCTCAAGGCCATTTAGTGTCTAAAAAGGCCTTGGGCTCCTATCAACGTGAACGCAAATATGCCGTATGGCAAACGATCGCGCTGATGGAGGGATTCAAGCGATTATTTAGTAATTCGTTTACCCCTATGGTGACTTTACGGGGATTGGGTTTGGACTTTTGTAATTCTTTTATGCCGCTTAAGCGTTTGTTTATTCAACACGCTCGCGGTGTAAGTTGAGGTGTTTGGGGGATTAAACACCCGTTTGTGTCTTATGTAGGCTGGGCTTGGCAGCGCAGCCTAGGGATAAACACGAGGAAGTATTTATCCTACTCGCCACGAGCAAACGTGCGACGGCTAAACGCCACTTTTTCTGCTACAGATTCATTAGGATGTTCTTTTTGATGGGCTTCAATGGTGCGATAACGCTTAAGACCACCTTCCCGGTTTGCAATTTGAATGTTTAATCCCGGACGTGCATTCAGTTCCAGCATTAAAGGACCATGGTCTTTATCGAGCACAATATCCACGCCAAGATAACCTAAACCAGTTAAATCATAACAACTGGATGCGATCTCCAATATTTCATTCCAATAGGGAACTTTGATTCCAACAATAGGGTTTAGGGTGTCCGGGTGATAATCAATTGTGTCATTATGAAATACCCCACCTAATGTTTTCCCTGACGCTAAATCCACGCCAACGCCAATGGCACCTTGGTGCAGGTTTGCTTTACCGCCAGATAAACGGGTGGGAAGTCTCACCATTGCCATCGCGGGATAGCCTAATAATGAAATAATGCGAATATCAGGAATGCCTTCATAACTTACCTCGGCAAAGATGGGATCTACTACCACGCGTTTTTCGATAATAGCGTAGTCCGAAGAACCACCCAGACTGTAAGCACCAGATAATAAGCACGATAAATGGTAGCTCAACTCTTGGGCTGTAGTAAGCTTTCCATTAATTTGGCGATAACGTCCGTAGACTTTATCTTTAAATACTAAAATGCCATCGCCCCCAGAACCTCGAGCAGGCTTCACGACAAAATCATCGTAGGGCGCAAACAGGGTTTCAATTGATTTAATTTGCTGCTCTGTTTCGATGATTTCATATAGGGGGGGAACGGCAATACCGGCTTGCAGGGCTAATTTCTTAGTCTTAAGTTTATCATCAACCAAGGGAAACAATTTTCTTGGATTATAACGTAATACAAAATCTGTATTTCGTTGATTGATGCTTAATATCCCATGATCTTTTAAACGGCGAAACAAATTAATCATTATTCTCTCGCAAGCGCTTTAAAGCGTTTTAACTCAAACAACCGATAGCCACGATATTGGCCAAACCATAAAATCAGCGCGAGTAATACTAAAAGTAATTCGGGGAATGCAAAAATTAAATACTGAAGAGGCTCATAGCTCATTGCCCAATAAGAAATTACCGCAGCAAATAAACTACCAGCGCCTGATTTGATTGCCTCTGACGCACCGCGCTCATCCCAAGTGATGCACATACGCTCAATAGTCATGGTTAAAATAACCATGGGGAAGAGGGCTACGGATAAACCTGCATCCAATCCAAGGTTTTGACTGACCACACTAATAAAGATCATGAGCAGGATGACTACCGTAAGAATGGCAGCCAATCGCGGTACCAAAAGCAGCCGCAGCTGATCGAGATAAAAGCGTGCTAGCAGTCCAAAGGACACAACCGTTACAAACAGACAGATACCCCAAATGACATGGGTTTCTCTAAAAGCTAAGGCAATTAATACCGGCATGAAGGTCCCAAACGTCTTAATGCCGATAAAATTACGGAGAATTAAGATAATAAAGGCACCGATAGGGACGGTGAGTAAGATTTTATAGAGTGCTTGTACATTTACGGGAAGTTGCAGCAACGAAAAACGTAATAGTTGAGAATCGGACTGTAAACCCCGGGATTTTGCAATGCTTAAGGCATTAATGGGGGTTGGTGATACCGTAATATTAAATAATGGTTTTTTACCACCAGTAACATTAAATACGGGTTCATTGCCGTACTGCCAGATCAAAAAGTCTTTGGGCAAGCCTGCGCCGCCTGTTTTGGGATTAATGTAAATCCAGTTTTTACCATTAAACACGGCTAAAAAGAATTTTAGCTCGGCTTTATTTTGCTGCGATAAGTAAATACCTTTTACCGGCATTGCCGAAATTTTTGATTGATTCAAAATTAATATGGAGGCATTAATGATTTGTTCATCAGAGAATTCGTTACCCACCAATAGCTTGGCATTTCCATCTTGCTTATTTAATTCTTTAACCGTACTTTGAGCGAAAGTCTTAATATCTGCGGAAGTTTGCCTTACTTGATTGGTAATTGTTTCTACTGCAGATTTCTGGCTTTCATTCAATGGCTGTGACTTAATTGCAGTGGGAGTGCCTAAGGGGGAATCATTGGCTTCAGCTTGTCGGAATATTGCTCGATAATACAAGGACTGGGCGCCATGTGCTCGTCGTATGGACCACACTGTTTCTCGGTTATCCCCATTGAGGTTAGTGGTCACTCCATAGTTTCGCGACACAAAATACTCATCGAGAATGGCGAAGTGCGGGGGTAAGTAGGGAATATTGAAACTTGCTTTAATGGGGGTGCTGGGGTCAGCAACAAAGCGTAAGTTAGACTCTACCATCCAACTATTGACTGTTTCTGTATCCGTTAGCGGCACGTCCAGTACGAGATGCCGATACAAAAAGATTCCCGTTCCTAAAATAAATAACGTGAGGATAAGACCATAAACGTGACGCGTATTGTTTTTCATTATTTCTTACTGCTCTGGGTTTTAACGGTAAAAGTTAAGGCAGGATCTACTGCCCCATTAAAGGCAATAATGGCATCTCTACCCAATAATAAAGGATAATTGAAACGTTTGCGGTTAGTTAAATTCACTTTAATTGTTCTAACTTGATCTCCAAGCTGCATTGCAAGTAATACTACAGGACGTTTAATGGGCTCATGAGGTAATAAGCCGGAGCCATTTTCCCCTACACGGACTTTAATTTTTACACGGCCTTTATATTCCCCTTCGAAAATGTAGTCTCCATTTTTAGTGGGCACGGTAAAGCGTAAATAGGGTACCCCTTTTACGTTGACTTCTGAAATATTGGTTGCATTTAATGATGCTGATTTAGCTCCGGTATCTAATTTTGCAGATAAGACTAAGTCTTTCTCCGGGAATGAGACTTTTTCAACATAACCATAAATGTGTACTGCATCTTTTGCCATAAGGGGTCCAGTCATTAGTGACATAAAAATAAAGAGAGCAGATATTGTTCTCATTTAATCCTCGTTCCTGAGTTGTATATACCTTAAAAATTATCAAGGTATAGAGGTTTCAAACGTGTTGGAGCAATATCGTAGCAGGTTTGCACTCTAAGTCACAGTCTGTAAATGGGTTTCATTAAATATTTTTTGTCCGGAGAAGATTGTGTTATCATTAACGATGGTCGGCGAGATTGTATTTTTTTGATTCAGTGTGGATTTATAATTGACATTAAGGATGGTAAAGAATATAATGTCTTTCAATCTTAACTGATGGCCCGTGTGACGCATGTCTCTTAAGAATGAAGAAGATTCGTCGAAAAAGCGTAAAGAATTGGTGTTCTTGTTGGCTATTGCCAATCTTATCGATGCGCAAACTGTTCTCCTAGCCCAAGAGCTGGAGAAAGATCGTACCATTCACCACGTCTATAACGTCTTTGACTCCCTCAGCTCTTCTTATAGCATGTTCAAATTCTTTTTTGAAGTTTGCATTTCCAGCAGTAATGATCCTGATTTAATGCGTCGAGTCTTGTGTTCCCCCCAAGGAATGTCCTTATTTATTGGCGAAGCCCTGTTTTTAGTTAGCTTTGCTTTTTTCGCAAGTTATTTTGAAAAAGAAAAAAACAAAGAATCCGGAAAACGCGATGAGATGAAATATCTTATTGCCAATTCCTGGCCCTATTTTCGCGACATGATGAAAGGGATGAAAAATGCATATAAGGGATGGAAAAGCTTAGTTCAAATTATTGGTATTTTAAATGCCGCAGATCTAAAGTTTCTCATCATTCCTATTGGATTGGCCTTAGGGCTGGTGGCGACCCTTAACCGTTTTCTACAGCGTTCGACGGAAGAGCAGCGTAAAAAGAAAATGAATGCTAATAAAGACCTGTTAAAGCGTCTCTCTGATAAAAGCATGCCTTTTTTAACTAAAGAAGAGCATGAAGATTATTTAAACGACCCAAGTAAAATCCAGTATCAAACGATGAGCGAACGCGCAATGGACTTGATTGCACGTGCCTTAGGTGGTTTGATTGACAGTCTTTATTTGTATGCCGGCGTAGTTAGTCTGGCCGTCTTAACACCTCAACTATTTGCCGTTATGTCGGGATTCACAATCATTTTTTCCATGGCTTGTGTTGCTGCACGTATTTATGAAGGATATGAAGCGCAGCGAGAGCTATTGGCAACTCAAACGCGTTGTAAGCTTGCGTTAGTTGCTAAAGAACTAGAAACGACGTATGGAAAGTTAGTGCGCTCTGACAATGTCTATTCCCAAGATATGAAGAGTGACGTATCCCGCTTAATTGCACAATTTATTTTGTTACAACAAGAATTAAAAGAACAAACGACCCCAAGCTATGGCACAGTATTTTTTTTAGGGGTCAAAAATGGTTTATTCGCCTATGGTGTATTAACCAGCTTTTTATTTATGGCTACGTCTGTATTTAGCGTAAGTACAGCCCTTTTCCCACCTGCATTATTAATTGCTATTATTTCATCGGGTATTGCATCAATTATCAGTGTTACCGCTTTTTTGATGCACGCTCATCACCAATATTTGCAGGAGCAAAGCCAGAAGCATACGGTTGCTGATGAGTCGCTCCAGCAGCTTAGCCAGTTACAGAATAATATAACCTGTGACAATTGCACAGTACCCTCATTTGAAACATTAAAACAATGGCTCAGTGATGTGCGTAAGCCCGCAGACACTCAAAAGTCGTTAACACAAGAGTGGCTGGAAGTTTTTCGCTCCTTCTTTTCTGGTATTTCCAAAGGAAATAATTTTGCCACGTTAATTGCCTTAGCGTTCTTACAGACGGATCCTCAAGACCACGATCATGGTCCATCGGCTATGCTCATGCTTACTGTCGCGAGTGCGGCGGTATTTTCAGCAGTTTTATCGCTGCGGGCTTTAGCACGTGGATTAGGGAAAGAGAATAAGGCTAAAAATAAAGAAAGTCTGAGTGTAGAAAAAACAGTGGATGAGGGAACGAAAACCAAGGTCGCCGGGGAATCAAGCGAGAGTTCTAAAAATTCTCCGCCTGCTTCCCTTAAAAGAACTCTTTCCTTTCAAAACATTTACAACTTTTTCAGACCAAATGAGACACCATCACCCACAGTTACTCCGCGGGAGCATAAAGTTCAGGGTTTAACGTAGGATCGTTATACATTTTAAATTGATGATAAACTCTAAAAGTACGTTTTTTTGCTAAAATTTCATTCAAAAAAGTATCTAAACAAAAAGCCAATTGTTCTAATTGTTGCTGAATCACTATTAACTTGTCGTAACACGTGCGACGATGCTCATCGTTTACATCCTGACGCTTGGTTTGTAGGGCCATATGGTATGACTTAAGCGCTAAAATAGACAATCGATCAATGATCATTCCTGGCGATTCTGAGTTAACCGGGCATTGGTCGTGGGTCGCAGGCTGTAAAAGGTTAAAAAGCCATGTATCCATTGCTTCCATCCGGTTATTGCGTGCTTGATTGCATTGGTCAATTTCCCGTTTAGCCTGATAGACAAATTCAGAGCCCATATCATCACGACGGGCGCGATCTTCCGCATGCCAGAGTTGATAATTAAAAGCGTGATTTTCTTCAACTAGACGATAGAAGCCATTATGTTGAGATGAGACTCCAGAGGCTTTCCATTGATTAATACATGCGTGATGTAGTTCAGTAATGGTTGATGTCTGAATTTGTTCCGACATATTTTATCCTGCAAATATAAAAAACACGAAGTGTACCCTAAAAAAAGTAATGGGATCTATAGAAAAGTGGTCGTTTAGTAGCCAAAATATTTTTTGTAAATGGTTTCATACGTTCCATCCGCCTCCATTTGTAATAATGCGGCATTAATTTTATTGATTAGTTGGGCATTCTTTTTCAAGGCGACGATGCCATAACCCATGCCAATATCAATCGGTTTTCCAATCATCTTTAGATTCTGTACATTATTGGTAACGTACTTACTCACGCTGGGGTTGAGGAGTAAAGCATCAACTTGCCCAGAGGTTATTCCAGAAACTAATCCATTAATTCCATCATATTCAATGATGTTATCTGCTGCTGTAAATTTGCGTAACACGGTATTTTTGATGTTATTTGATTTTAGCACACCGATTTTTTTGCCTTTGATATCATCTATGGAATGGATGGTGGTATTACTGTTTAAAATCATAAATTGACTTTGGCTGGGTAAATAGGGAAGGCTATACAGGTAATCCTCATTGGGGGTCAATACTACGGGCGCGGGCAAGAATGCTATATCCACATTGCCTATGCGCAAAGCAGCTAATTGCTTGTCCACATCAGTGGCTTTATAAGTGCAAGTATTGCCAGTACGTTTACAGATTTCATTCATTAATTCGATGCAAAAACCATAGAATTGCCCAGTATGGCCAACTTCTGAGGCAAATGGTGGAACAAATCTTAAAACACCAACCTCAACCTGAGCTCCAAATGCGAAAATATTTCCCAATAAAAATGCTAAAAAGGTGATAAGCTTCATGCTAAGCATCCATGATGGATATATTTTTAAATTTAGGCTGCAAAGAGATTGGTGTCAAACTCACGAAAGCTTATTTGATTTTACAATTATTTTTTGGCCAGACAACGATCGAGTGCATTCGCAAAGGCAGTTCTTTCCTTGATGCTTAAAGTAGGTGGTCCTCCAATATTATGGCCGCTAGCACGTAGTTGTTCATTGAGATCACGGATATTTAAACGCTGCCTAATATTATTTGCAGTATAAAGTTCACCCCGTGGGTTAAGAGCGAGGGCATGTTTGGCAATTACTTCTGCTGCCAGCGGAATATCTGCAGTAATCACCAGATCATGTGCTTGAACATGGGTTACAATATAATGATCGGCTCGATCAAACCCCTTTTCTACCTGCACGGCACGAATGAAGGGAGAGTTCGGATAGTTGATAAAGGAATTAGCGACTAAAGTCATTGATGTTTTAGTGCGATTTGCCGCACGAAATAAAATTTCTTTAATGACTTTGGGGCAGGCATCGGCATCTATCCAGATGTGCATGTTGGGTTGTTCCTTTTTTGACAGTTAAAGCGGGTACCATTTCGAAAACGGTACTAGTAAGCAGTACAGGGTAATTATATAATTTTTATTATAAAGTGATAAAGCATCTATGGAGAACAAACATGAAGGTTATAGCAATTTTAGGATTATTGGCGCTGTCTTCATCAGTTATTGCGGCCGAATCTAAATTACCCGTTGGCTGTCAGCCGGTGATGGTGCAGGGGAATGCGGTAACCATTCAAGCGGATAAAAAAGCTTTAGTTTTTATCCATAATATTACGGCTATTGATATGTGGGTGACTCATCCGGTGAAAAATCCCGGAGCGAGTGCCGGTTGGACCAGCCGCTTAGAAGGCGGAAAATGGGCGGCACTGTCCTTAGAAAAAGGTCCCTTTGCATTGACTTGTATTGAATCCAGACCCGGTCATGAGCAGCAAGTTCCTTGTGAAGGCACCATTGCTGTGTGCAAATGGAACAAAGTGAAGTTTCCTGAAAATGCGCAAGGAACGTTTTGGGCTGCAGAGAATATGTCTTTACCTGCATTAAAAGCTGCAGTTGGTGGTCGAGGTTATGTCTTACCTCACTAACGGATAAATCATTGCTACTTATAAAGATAAGTGGTAGAAGAGAGCAAATTATGATTAAGTTATACTATGACAATAAATATAAATGTGGTGAATAGTGAGTAAAAAACCAAAAGATCCCTTTCATGAGCGGGAAAGTGAAAAATACGCCGATCCCATCCCTAGTCGTGAATTCATTATGGATGTACTTAATGAATACGGCAAGCCGATGTCGCGCAACCATTTATTTGAAAAGCTACATTTAGATGAGCATAAGCAAGAGACACTGGGATTTCGACTCAAGGCCATGTTGCGTGACGGGCAAATTATGCAAGATCGTCGCGGACGCTTTTGCCTTCTACAAAAAATTAATTTATCCCGGGGGACGGTACAAGGCCACCCAGATGGTTTTGGTTTTTTCATACCGGATGATGGTTCGGATGATATGTTTCTCTCCGCCAAGGAAATGCGCGCCGTAATGCATGGCGATATTGTTTTAGCCTATCAGGTAGGGGTCGATCGACGTGGAAGGCCAGATGCTAAAATTCATGAGGTTTTAGAACATGCTAATGCGTCCATTGTGGGGCGGTTTTTTACCGAGCATGGCGTGTCTTTTGTTTTGCCGGACAGCAAGCATTTAACGCAAGATATTTCCATTCCGCAAGAGTTTGTTAATGGCGCTAAAAATGGCCAAATCGTTTTGGTTGAAGTGATCGCTTTTCCCAGCAAACGGGCGCAAGCTATTGGTAAAATTATTCATGTATTGGGAGAGCATATGGCTCCAGGCATGGAGATCCAAGTTGCAATCCATGCTCACGGCATTCCTTTTGAATGGCCTGATGATGTCAGCCTCGAAGTAGCAAAAATCCCGCAGCAAGTAACTGAAGATCAGATTAAAGGACGCACCGATTTACGCTCTTTACCTTTTGTGACCATCGATGGTGAAGATGCTAAAGATTTTGACGATGCCGTTTATTGCTATGCAAAACCCAAGGGCGGTTTTCAGCTTTATGTTGCCATTGCAGATGTGAGTAACTACGTCCAACCAAACTCTGCTTTAGATAAAGAAGCTGCTCGTCGTGGTAACTCAGTGTATTTTCCGGGTAAAGTAGTACCGATGCTACCTGAGGCTTTGTCCAATGGTTTATGTTCACTAAATCCCCATGTCGATCGCTTATGTATGGTTGCTGAAATGGCAATTAGCAAAGAAGGTAAAATTGCACGCTCACGTTTTTATCGTGCCGTGATTCATTCTCATGCTCGGCTAACCTATACCCAGGTCGGTAATTGGTTGGAGCAGGGTGCTAGTGATGAAAAACATGCACCGCTATGGTCAATGATTAGCGGGCTTTATGATTTATATAAAGTTTTATTAGCCACGCGTAAAATTCGTGGCGCCATGGATTTTGAAACGACTGAAACACGTATTGAATTTGATGAGAATAAAAAAATTAAATGCATTGTCCCCGTGATTCGTAACGATGCGCATAAATTAATTGAAGAATGCATGCTAGCAGCTAATGTGGCGACAGCTCGTTTTCTTGAACGTGCAGAAATTCCTACTTTATATCGGGTACACGCGGCTCCGGAAGAAGATAAAATTACAGCTTTAAGGCAATTTTTAGGGGAGTTGGGATTACAATTATCTGGGGGTAAAAAGCCGGGACCTAAAGATTTCCAGCGCACTATGAATGCCATTGTTGATAGACCTGATAGGCATTTGATTGAGACGGTGATGTTGCGCTCTTTAAAACAAGCGCATTATGTTGAGGCTAATGAGGGGCATTTTGGGCTTGCCTATTCGGCATATACCCATTTTACTTCGCCTATTCGTCGTTATCCGGATTTATTAATTCATCGCGCGATAGGACATCTCTTGGATAAGCATCCAGTTCCTGAGTTTGACTATTCGCATGATGACATGAATCGTTTAGGCAAACACTCCTCGATGACAGAGCGACGCGCAGATGATGCGACTCGCGAAGTGGTGAGTTGGCTTAAATGTGAATATATGCAGGATAAGCTGGGGCAAGTCTTTAAAGGACGTATTTCTGCTGTAACCAGTTTTGGGATTTTTGTTGAATTAGATGAAATTTTTGTTGAAGGTTTAGTGCATGTTACTTCATTGAAGAATGATTATTATACTTTTGACTCTGTAAAACATCGACTTATTGGTACCCGAGGCGGCCAAGTATATCGTTTGGGCGATAAAATGACCGTTTTAGTTGCTCGAGTTGATTTAGATGAACGTAAAATCGATTTTGAGCCAGTTGTAGAGGACACAAAAAGCCATGAGTGAGCAATTTGTTTATGGGGTGCACGCTGTTTCTGCTTTATTAGCTAATCCACATCGAGTTATCCGTAAGCTGTTTATCAGTCAGGAGCGTATGGATAAACGCGTGCAGGATTTATTAGATAAAGCCTCACAGGCAAAAGTCAGTATTGAAAAGCTAAGTGCGCAACAAATGAATCAGCGTTTTGCTGATTTTAACCATCAGGGGATAGTGGCTAGTGCCTCTGCATTGCCAGACTATAATGAGTCGCATCTTCTTGCCTTATTCGAAGCAAGCAAAAGTCCGGCATTGATCTTAATTCTTGATGGCGTTACCGATCCGCATAATCTTGGGGCTTGTTTACGTAGCGCCGATGCAACCGGTGTTGATTTTGTAGTCATTCCTAAAGACAAAAATGCCAGCATTACTCCTGTAGTCAGTAAGGTTGCATGTGGTGCTGCTGAATCGGTACCGCTGGTGCGAGTTACTAATTTAGTGCGCAGTATGGAGTTGTTGAAAGAGCAGGGGGTCTGGATTTATGGCGCGGCTGGAGAGGCGACGCAATCACTATATCAAACAGATTGCACTGGTGCGATGGCTATTGTAATGGGGGCTGAAGGTGAGGGTTTACGCCGCCTAACCCGCGAACATTGCGATGGCTTATTTTCTTTACCCATGCTAGGCAGCGTTGATAGTTTGAATGTATCGGTAGCGACTGGCGTTTCTTTGTATGAAGTACTAAGGCAAAGGAAAGGGAGAGGGTTTTAATGAGTGATTTAAAAATGAAAGCGGCAAAAGCTGCTTTAGATTATATTGAAAATGATACAGTAGTTGGCATAGGCACCGGGTCTACGGTTAATTTTTTTATTAAAGAGCTCGCAACAATCAAACATAAAATCGATGCTTGTGTTGCCAGTTCCAAAGCCACTGAAGCGCGATTACGTGCTGAAGGCATTCCCGTGCTAGATTTAAATTCAGTGCAAGAGTTGCCAGTATATATTGATGGAGCCGATGAGGTGGTCATTCATGGTGAAATGATTAAAGGCGGTGGCGGGGCGCATACTCGGGAGAAAATTGTTGCTGAAGTAGCCAAAAAGTTTATCTGTATTGTGGATGAGTCAAAGGTCGTCAGGCAGTTAGGACAATTTCCACTGGCTATCGAAGTGATTCCCCTGGCACGGAGCATGGTTGCTCGACATTTAGTGCAATTAGGTGGGGATCCTGAATATCGAGATGGGTTTGTTACTGATAATGGAAATATTATCCTCGATGTGTTTAATCTAAATTTTGATAATATGCAGGCGTTGGAAGATCGCTTAAATACAATTCCTGGCGTGGTTGAGAATGGGTTATTTGCTCATCGTTTAGCCGATGTTATATTGGTTGCTTCGCACGAGGGTATCAAGAAATTAAAAGGGTAATTGAATATCGTTAAACGCTCTCCTCCGAATGTAGGCATGTAGGTTGGGTTATGGGCCCCCACATGCCTATAATCCCCTAAGTTGACAGCTGTTAGCGCGGAAGAAAGGATGAAAAAAATAAGTTTCAAGCAATTTAACTAAGGTTTTAGAATCATGGGTAAGTGCAAAGTATTTGTAAATCGAATCCTCAACATGAAAAAAATCAAATTAATTGGTCTGGACATGGACCATACCTTGATTCGTTATCACTCCGAGAACTTTGAGTCTCTCGTGTACCAGTTAGTCAAAGAACAATTAGTAGCAACAAAACATTATCCGGAAGCAATTAAAAAGTTAAATTTTAATTACCATGATGCAATTCGTGGTTTAGTGGTTGATCGTAAAAACGGTAATATTTTAAAGCTAAGTCGCTATGGGGCTATTAGACAAAGTTTCCATGGTACTAAATTAATTGATTATGCTGAGCAGCAGAAAATTTATCGCAGTACCTATGTGGATTTAGGCGACCCAAACTATATGGCAATCGATACCTCATTTTCTATTGCCTTTTGTGTCCTCTATGGGCAATTAGTGGAGCTTAAAGATACCCTAGGCGATGGTATGCCCAACTATCCAGGAATAGCTCAAGATGTGCAAGCTTGTGTGGACAAGGTACATTCAGATGGTAGCTTAAAATCGATTATCAGCAAAAACTTATCTACCTATGTAATCAAAGATCGTGTTTTGGTGGATGGTTTAAAACATTTCATTCATCATGGCAAAAGAATATTTATACTAACTAATTCTGAATATTCGTATACCAAACTTCTTTTAGATTATGCAATCACTCCATTCCTCAACAAAGGGGAACGTTGGGCTGATTTATTTGAGTTTGTAATTACCTTAGCCAATAAGCCACGATTTTTTTACGATAATTTGCGCTTTTTAGGCGTAAATCCGGCTGATGGTGCCATGCATAATCTCATCGGCCCTATTGTTCCTGGTATTTACCAGGGAGGGAATGCTAAAAAATTTACTGAGGATTTACGGGTACGTGGAGATGAGATCCTGTACATTGGGGATCATATCTATGGCGATATTCTTCGCCTGAAAAAAGATTGTAATTGGCGTACCGCGTTGGTTGTCGAGGAGTTAGGTGAAGAGATTGACGCACAAATACGAGCTATGCCTATTGAGCGGCAAATTAGTGAAATGATGGAAGTGAAAAAAGATTTAGAGTCGAACTACGTGCACTTACATACCCAAAGTATTGATGAAGGATCGACAAAATATCAGGAAGAACTGCAGGAATTACAGGCGCAAATTAGCCGTGTGGATGCGCAACTGACCAAACTAATCAAAGAGCAGCAAGCTTTTTTCAATCCTAAATGGGAGCGAATATTCCGTGCGGGTGCTGAGGAAAGCTATTTTGCGTATCAGGTAGATCGTTTCGCCTGCATCTATATGGAAAAATTATCTGATTTATTGGAGTGTTCCCCTATAACTTATTTCCGCGCCAATAGACGATTACTCGCGCATGATCTCGAGACCTAACCTCATAGTTTGGGGAGCTGTAGCCCGTATTAGCATGACGTACGGGCTCGAAGCATTATTTTTGCACTGCTCCCAGACTAATTTTTCCCTCATCCCCGTTCAGATAAGCTGAGGTCTGCTTTATTTTGGTTGGGGGGAAAATCTTTTAGAAAGAAATCTTATACATGATGTAACACGTGTAAAACGAGATCCTTTACCCGTACAACTTAAGTTTTTTAATAATAAAAAAGTAGTTTCAGTTTTTGCTAATGGAGAGAGTTACTTAACATTGACAAGCGAAAAGGCGGCAGATCAGACGGATTCAAACCGAGAAAATGTTTATCGTATTTATTTTAATCAGCATGAAGTAGTAAACAAACGATTACTAGACACGCTTTTAAAGAATAGTTATGAGATCAGGAATTATGCACTTCATAAAGCTTATGAGAGGCTAAATTTAGACGAACAGCTCTTTTCCTGTAACATTCTCTAAATCGCCCACATAGCCGGTATTATTCTATCCTAATACCGGCTATATTGGTTTTGCTTTATAAAACGTTGCCGTTATTGCGAACGAAGTGAAGCAACCCAGGATCGAGCCTTTAACCTAGTATCGTTCTGGTTTGCCTCGTCAAGATTTTCAATGAGCTGCATCCCAGTTCTTTCCCGTGCCAATCGAAACAAGCAAGGGAACTGAGAGTTGCGCGGCATGCTCCATCAGGTGACGAATCTTTTGCGTACAGGCTTCAACGTGCGGCTTTGCCACTTCAAACACTAATTCGTCATGTACCTGCATAATCATTCTGGCAGGCGGGTTTACTTGACTGTTTTGCCAGTCGGCAATGGATATCATGGCTTTTTTAATAATATCCGCAGCAGTGCCTTGCATTGGCGCATTAATCGCAGTACGTTCAGCTGCCTTCTGGCGCATCAGATTACGTGTATTAATTTCAGGTAAATATAGTCGTCGTCCGAATAGAGTTTCCACATAGCCATTTTGATGAGCCTGTTGCCGGGTACGATTCATATACTCTAATACTTTGGGATAACGATGAAAATAAGTATCAATATAACGTTGCGCATCTTGACGCTCTACGCCAATTTGCTTGGCCAGTCCAAAAGCGGACATGCCATAAATCAAGCCAAAGTTAACCGCTTTGGCTCGACGACGATATTCTGAACTTACCTCCTCGCGGGGTATTTGAAAAATTTCTGCAGCAGTTGCCGTATGAATATCCCAGCCATTAGCAAAGGCGGTAAGCAAGCTATCATCTTCGGATAAATGCGCCATGATACGTAACTCAATTTGTGAGTAATCTGCTGCCAAAATGAGATGTTCAGGAGGCGCAATAAATGCCGTACGGATTAAGCGGCCCTCTTCATTACGTATGGGAATATTCTGCAAATTGGGTTCACTTGAAGAAAGACGCCCAGTTGCCGCCACTGCTTGATTATATGAGGTATGTACTCGGCCTGTTCCGGTGCTGATCTTTTTAGGTAAGGCATCAATATAGGTAGATACCAATTTGCTTAAACCACGATATTCCAAAATAACTGCAGCCAAACGATAGTCAAAAGCTAACTCTTGCAACACTGATTCTGCGGTTGAGGGTTGGCCTGTTGGTGTTTTCGTAATTATTGGGAGCTTTTGTTCATCAAACAAGATTTCTTGTAATTGTTTGGGTGAATTCAAATTAAAAGGTCTTCCCGCCAGCCGCAACGCTTCTGCTTCAAGCTCTTGAATGCGTTCTTTGAGGCGTGTGCCGTGGCGTTCTAAAGTCTCTGCATCAATCAATACACCTTGTAATTCCATATCCGCAAGCACCGTTACTAGCGGCATTTCAATGGTATTGAATACTTTTTGCAATGATGCTTCCATCATCGGGAATAACTTATGGTGTAACTGAAGTGTGACCTCTGCATCTTCTGCCGCATAAATACCAGCCTTATCAACCGGGATTTGGTCAAAACGTAATTGCTTTGCCCCTTTACCAGCAATTTCTTCATAGGTAATGGTTTTATGTCCTAGGTATTTTAAGGATAAGGAATCCATATCATGACGACCGGCACTGCTATTTAACACATAAGATTCAAGCATGGTATCGTAGGCAATGCCTTGTAGGTGAATACCGTGGTTTTTTAATACAGAGTAATCATACTTAATATTTTGCCCGATTTTCTTAATTTGGGGATTTTCCAAAATAGGTTTTAATAGGGTCAATATCTCTTCTCGGTTTAATTGTGGACTGCCATCGGTATGCGTAAATGGGATGTATGCGGCTTTTTGTGGCTCAATTGCTAGCGAGACACCAACAATTTCTGCTTTCATAATATCGATATCCGTTGTTTCGGTATCGATGCAAAATTCTTGGCATTGTTCCAGTTGCTGCATCCAGGGAGCGAGCTGCTCCTTGGTGGTTACAAGCTCATGAGTTGCATTGATGCTACTTGTTTCTGTTGCTTGCTCAGAATGGCTTTTTTGGGGCTCCAAAAGTTCTTTTAGCCAGTTTTTAAACTCAAGATCACGAACGAGGGCAACGAGCGATTCTTTAGCTACCGGTTGCGGTTTTAACTCATGTATGTTTAGGGGTAATTCTAAATCGGTTTTAATGGTTACCAATTTTTTTGATAAGGGCAGTTGAGGAATACTGGCGCGTAAATACTCACCAATTTTTCCAGTAACTTGCTCCGCATTTTCTACTAAATTTTCGAGAGTTTGATATTCAGTTAGCCATTTCACCGCTGTTTTGGGGCCACATTTAGTAACGCCAGGAATATTATCTGACGTATCGCCAACCAGAGTAAGGTAATCGATGATTTGTTCTGGTCCCACGCCAAACTTTTCTTTCACCCCGACAATGTCCATGGTGGAATTGCTCATGGTATTAATCAGGCTAATATGCTCGTTAACCAATTGAGCCATGTCTTTATCCCCGGTGGAAATTACTACCGGAATTCCTTGCTTCGTGGCTTGTTGTGCCAGTGTGCCAATTACATCATCTGCTTCCACCCCTTCAACAATCAACAGGGGTAAGCCCATTGCTTCTAATAATTGAATTAAGGGCTGAAATTGTGAGCTTAATTCATGAGGCATAGGAGGGCGATTGGCTTTATATTCCGGATACCATTCATCGCGGAATGTTTTTCCTTTTGCATCAAACACTACCGCCAATTCTTCTGGCTGATAATCTTTAATTAGTTTTTTAATCATGTTTGCAACCCCATAGACTGCCCCTGTGGGCTGTCCTTTGGAGTTAGTTAAAGGGGGAAGCGCATGAAATGCGCGGAAAAAATAGGATGATCCATCGATGAGAATTAATCGTGCCTTCATTATTTACTCTACCTCGAGCTTGGATAATTGTGCGCTTAGAATGGCAACTTGCTCCGAAAGAGTTTTTATATTTTTACGTATTAACGGAATGCGATTAACTGCCAGTTCATGTTTTATGGCAATATCTTTGGGGCGTGCAGGGTTACCAAAATAGACCACTCCTGCTTTGAGCTCCTTCTTAGGAGCCACCCCGGAGCGAGCTCCTAAAACAACGCCATCGCCAATGGTCACGTGATCACTGACGCCTACGTTCGCGGCAAATATCACATGATTGCCCGTGGTACAACTACCGGCAATGCCGGTAAAACCACAAAGAATATTATGTTTACCTAATTTTACTGAGTGAGCAACTTGTACTAGATTATCAATCTTTGTTCCTTCACCAATAACGGTAGCACCCATGGTTGCGCGATCTATAGCGGTATTAGCACCAATTTCCACATCATCATGAATAACCACTTTACCCATATGAGGTACTTTTAAGTGCTTACCATCAACAAAGGTATAGCCAAAGCCATCAGAACCAATAACGGTGGATGCATGAATAATAACTCGTGAGCCGATTTGACAGTGATCGTACACCGTCACATGCGGATGAATGGTTGTATTCGCACCAATCGTAACGCCATGGCCAATATGTATGTGGCTTTTGAGTACGCATTGATCTCCAATAATACTACCGGCTTCAATGTTTACATAAGGACCTACATAGACATTCGCTCCCAATTGTACATCCTCCCCAATAACTGCTGTAGGATGAATTCCTGACTGAATTTTGGGGGCAGGATGAAAATGATGGAGAAGAGAAATAAATGCTTTAAGTGGATGTGCTACTTGAATTACTGGTTTTTCAGAGCTTTCCATACCTTGAGCCACTAAAATTGCAGCAGCGGAAGATGCTTCTACGATTTTCAGGTTATCTGTACTGTCAGCAAAAGCCAGTGTCCCGGGGGCAATATCATCAATAGGGGATAATGCGGAAATCCGTAGTGAATCATCGCCGATTACGGTCCCTTGTACTAAACATGCTATCTCATGAAGCGAAGCATTCATTTTATTGGCCTCTAAAATTTGCAAAATTGGCTGATTATATACTCCTTATGGTGTCTTTTCGAGTCTGTGCTGAAAAAGCCTAATACGCCTCAAAACAGCGTCAACTTATAGCAGTACTTCTTGAGTTCTTAATGCTCTCTTAATAATTTATTTGTATAATTTATTTCTTTTTTGTATTTATAGTGACCGCTGTGAACAGGAAAAAAGTATTTCGTCTATCGAGGATCTTGTTAAACATGTTGCATCAGTTAGAGCAGGCTGAAGAGACGAGTCCGCAATCTAACGTGTATGACGTTCTTGAAGGTTTTAACCAGTTTAAAGCAGCTATTGAAGAGTCTGTGAGGGTGCCATGCAAGGTTCGGCAATTGTTGCTGCAGCAAACAGAATTTATTATTGGTAATGCAGAGAACTTGACCCAGCGGCCTGTGCTGACGAATATTAGGGAAAATATAGAGCTAACTTTAACACTTTTGGATATCAAAGCGCCGGAGACGATTTTTCTATTAACAGCCCCTTTTGATGAAGATGCGCGTACCGGCGATGGCCAATATGCACAAACTTTAGTTCAAGGATTTTCTCAATATTCCTCAACGCCCTGTATTTGGTTAAAACAAAAGGATGGGCATTATTCTATTCCATCCCCCTCAGGACTTCAGCCTATACCTGCAAACTCCATCCCTACGGTCTTTGTACTTCAACCTGTGGCCAATGAGCGTACGGTATTGAGTGGTTATTACTGTGAGACTAAAGATTCGCTAAATGAGGCAATTAGTTGTATTAATCGCAAAATTACTCTACGAACCCCGCAGGTTATACTCGGTCCTGATAACAAGTTACTGTGTATTGGTTTTATGAGCGGTACTGAAAAAATAATTTTTGAGCGTAAGGCCGTGGCTGAACGCCTCGAGTTAGTGTCTGCGCAGTTGACAGAACTTAAGACGAACTATGTTGGAAAAACAGTACAGGAAGTAAAAGACATTATTGAGCAGCTTAGTCAATATAAAAACGAGATTTACCATCTTTTATTTTCAACTAAAAAAAATAGCACGGAGCTTCATACAAATGCACCTCTGCTTGGGGAATCAATAAACGAAAATAGCACCCCTGCTTCACCTTCAAGCACGTCCAAACAACTCACGGATAAAGAAAAAGCAGTTGAATTATTTGGACAGATGGCTCAGCACTCGCAAAAAAGTGGAATAGTGGTTACAACAACTAAAGAAGATTTTGAGCACAGTGCGAAGCCATTGGTGTATTTATCCGCTATTATCAAGGCTTGGACCCTGGAAGTGAAGAAAGCAGAGAAATTTGCAAATCAGCTTCATGAGATGCATGAGGCTAGGCTGTTACTAATTAATTTGCTAGAGGCTTTTGACGCACCGCGTTATCATAATAGCCGCCTCGTTACTGCTTTAGAGCAATTATCGGGAACTTGTGAATCATTTTATGATTTTAGCCAGAAGAGTGTTGGCCAACGCCCAATAACAAAGCCTGATGCCGTTCAAGAGTTTTATAAAGTCTTGGAAATTGCTAAAGCTGATGAAGATAGAAAAAATATTATTAGGCAATTAGTAAAAACCATGATAAGGGTCGGGGAAGGCAGAAAATTAGCTGTTGATATTCACATTAGAACACCGGATACCGGTGCATTTATTATGCCTGATGATATCACTTTATTTCAGCAAGCTGGGATTAAAGTCAACATTACGGTACATGAATACAAGCAAAATTATACCCGACGCTTTTTACAAAAAATGATCCATGATTTATTGCATCAAGCCGACTCCGTACTATTTTTTAACGAAAAAGATAAAAATAATGCTGTGGGCGCCGCCCGGAATGGGGATTTGGACAAAGAACATAAAAATAATCATTATTGGCCCATCACTATTTATAAACTAGAAGATAAGGTAGGACTCACGGTGGCATCGCAAGTGCTGAGTGGTACTTCATTATTGGCACCAGCACAGGTGATTCAAAAAGAACCTAATATTCTTAGTTTTGGTACGATTAGACCTGGAAAGGGGTTTGAAGAAGCTTTGGAGATTGCCATTGAGCTCAAAAAAAGGGCAGATAGCGGCTTACATAATTTTAAGGGGATTGTTATTATTAGCGGTGATCCTCAAGATACGAAATTAATGGAGAAACTTTTTGCTGAGCGTTATGGTTGGGAGAATTTAAAAAAATATCAGGCTGAACCTCAAGAGCCTTTTATTGATTATGAGGCTATGGATAGCAAGCAAAAGCAAACTTATTGGAAAAAAGCAAAAGCGGAGCTCGAATTACGGGTAGAGAAAATGCATAATCCTTACCTTGAGATTCATCCTTGGTGTGAGCTTCATGAGCTTGAGCTATTGAAGAAGAGAAGTAAATATGTTTGCCGCATGGATGATATGGGCATGCGCAATAATGGTTCTGCGATTATCAGTGTTTTAGATGTGGGCGTTATATATACTAAATGGGGGAGCGTTACAGGTTATGAGTATTACCCCCACCCTGTTAAAAATCATGAAAAAGGTATCTATGGTGATGCTGTCGATTTAGGTAACAACAAGTATGGTCTTCACCAGAATGCCAAAGTCTGGAATAAGAAAAAGAAAACTCATTCAAGTTATAAGCGTGAAACCATGGCTCGCCATCCTATAGATGATATTTTAGACTCTATTGTAAAAAGAGAAGAAAACCAACAGCTCTATGCGCATGATTTGACTGAGTCTATAAACTATAAGACGGTTGTTGCCGCGCAAAAGTTGTTAAAAGAACAATTTACTTTGCAAAATGGGGTTTTAAATCTTCAGCAGGCCTTTGTTTTAGAAGAGCAGAAAAAGCCCGCTGTGATGCTCATTAAGGAGGAGGTGGCTTCAACACCCAATCGTTATCGTGGCATTCTTGAGCAGAGTGTGCAAGCAAATCGCCATTTATTCTTTAATGAGCAACAAGTATGGGGCTTAGCACAGCGCGCTTTAGCTCAAGAATCTGTTGTAGAGGATACCGATGAAACAGTGGGGAATATCCCAGTTCCTGAAACACAATTGAACATTGCTTAGGATTAGTGTATGACTGATGTTGCAAGTTATGTGAGTAAATTAGATGTATTATTACGCAATGTAAATAGTGGTGGTAACGTATCAGATGAGGAAAAACTACTTAAGTACCTTAATAGTTTTACCTTAATTGATTTAGTTAATTTACTTGCTCATAATGAGTTTTTACGCGAAGAGCTAAAACACGCACGTTATGAACTTTACTGGGAGAAGGAGCTGTCAAATTTGCCAGTAGAAGCAAGAATCCCCAGTTTTTCATTTAAAAAGCAAAAATATGTCTCTTCATTAGATTTTCTTATGGGATATCTCCTCGCTAATCAATTAATTGGACAGGATACGCTACCCTCGTATGCGACATTTTTTGAACTGGCGAAAAAATATCATTCTTTGTATGCACTTCATTTAGGAACGCAGATACTGATTCACTCACTTTACCAGAATCAAAATATTGCTCCTGCTGAAGATTTAGCTCAGTATGAAGAGTTGATACGTGATGAGGTAAGGTATCATGGTACACCGGGCTATTTATTAGCCTCTAGCTTTTCATTTCATTGCATGTGCTTGAAAATAAATAGTGCCCTAGCAATACACGATATGAGCGAGCGGCAAGAGATTTTATACTTAAAGGAAGGGCACCTTTATAAGGCTTATTTCTATGCAATTATGGCTCGACTTTTGGATTCGAAGTCAGAAAATGAATTACATAACGCTTATTTTGGCGGCTCATTTTCCGATCATTATCCCTTAGGTGCGGATTCAATTGAAGAAATAGAAAAGTGGTTTCAAAAACGCTATCCGATGAATTTCACACCCAAAGCACAGCAAGAGTTGAATTGCTTTGCTGTAGAGGCGAGTCACAAAATTCAAAATTATTTAGATCAGGGGCTAGTTGTTGGCGCGTCTGTTAGTGCTCATTCACCACGGAGTTCCGAGCTAAATCAATATGGCGAAACTCCTATCTTAATAGCTGCCAGACTGGGCAACTTTGAGGAATTGGTAGCCTTAGTTGAAAAACATGGTGTGGAACAATTGAAAGATAGTGATCATCAAGGCAATACAGCATGGCATTTTGCTGTTTTAACGCAACATCTCTCTTTACAAGCTTATCTAAGACAAAAGGCTCCCGAGCTATTATCTATTGCAAATAAATATGGCTATACGGCATCTAGTAGCTCTTCCCTAACACAATATCAATTTTTTAAATCTGGAGCTCCGCATGTTGAGTTCTTAACTTATTCGCCAGAGTCGAACGGGTCTAAAGTACAACAATCTATAGGAATCTAATTGAATTGCGTTTTTCGTCAAAAAACCTGGCCTACTATTAGCATGGCCAGGCTTGATTTTTAATTTTCCTTTCATTTAATAAAAATTCATAAAATGAATTAGCATTATATTTATCCATCGTCTAAACTGTTTAATTATTGCGCACTTTGTTTTGAAGCTACAGTCTTGTGGATTTCTTTAAATAAATCCACATAAATTATGATTGTGAAACTATTTGTCATCGTACAGAGCGATTTTTTAGATAAGGATGTCGTCGTAAATCCTTGAATGTATGACAATTTAGCTAAGCTAGTGGAGCTAAATTATGAGTAAGTCCTATCTAATAAAACCCCCAATAACTATTTTTAAAGAATATGATATTCGTCATCCAATTGGCGAGGATTTGAACGAAAATACGTATTATACCTTAGGTGTTGCCATTGGTAGTGAATTACAGGAATTATATGGGTTACATACGCTGCTGCTATGCCGCGACAGTAGGCCTAGTAGCAATATGTTTGCGGATGCCTTGATCAAAGGCTTACTATTTACGGGTACAAATATCATTGATATTGGTTGTTTACCTACTCCCGTATTGTATTTTGCGATGCATGACTTGCAATGCCAGTCAGGATTAATGATAACCGCGAGCCATAACCCTGTGGCTTCTAATGGATTGAAAATCATTTTAGGTAAACAAAATTACCATGGTGAACGATTACGTTTATTGCATCAACGCATGATGGAGCAACGATATTTGTTTGATGATACGGGGCGAGGACGAGTAGTGGAATATCCTGAAGAACAAGTAATTAATAAGTACATTCGTTTGGTTAAAGGAAGTTTAAGAGCGATTAAGCCATTAAAAGTCGTTATTGGGGGGGGCAATGGTGTTGCATGTCGTTTAGCCCCTCAATTATTAACAGCCTTGGGTTGTGAGGTTATTCCCCATTACGCGCAGGAGCAATCAGCATCATCCGCAGAGGAAAACTTAAGTGGTCTACGCCTGGCGGTTCAAACACAACGAGCTAATTTGGGGCTTGCTTTTGATGGGGATGGTGATCGTCTAAGCGTTGTAGATAAAAACGGTTGTGTTATTGCCGCGGATTATTTGCTTTTGGCATTTGCTGATGCACTACTAAAAACAATTGCAAAACCAGCAGTTGTTTTTGATGTGAAATGTACCCGTCATTTGCAGGATTATTTAAGTGCCCATAATGGTCGTGCCATTATGGCAAAAACAGGTATGGCACACATTATGGCCACAATGAGTGAGCATCGGGCCGCTATTGGCGGTGAATATTGTGGGCATTTTTATTTTAGCGATCGGTGGTTACCCCATGATGATGGACTTTATGCTGCGGCACGAGTATTAGAAATGTTGAGCGAGCAAACCAAAGATAGTCATCGATTTTTTGAACAATTTCCCAAGTCATTAAGTACTGATGAATTAAAAATTGGTATTACTGAGGGATTAAAAGCCCAGTTTATGCAACAAGTGGTACAACAAGCTCCGGAGTACTTATCAGGAGAATTAGTGCATATTGATGGGTTAAGAGCAAATTTAACCAATGCTTGGGGGCTTATTCGCCCATCCAATACAGGGCCTTATTTAACCGTGCGTTTTGAGGCCAAAACTTATGAGGCGATGCAAGATATTAAATGGATGTTTGGTAAATTAATTAATGCAATCAACCCCTTATTAGCGTTGCCATTTTAGTGTAACTGTTTACTCCGTATCATAGTAAAGCCATATTTTGTGGAATCCGGACTTGAGCTAACGCTCCAACATGCTCATTGAGGATGTTGCCGCTGTAGTTTCCTGCAGTTGCGTCACATAATATTTATTTGTCCAGCGTGGATGCAAGGCATTGACGGGGATATCCTCTACTGTTTTATCAAGTGTTAACGTATAATTTTTCAGGACAAATGCAATTAGGGTTTTAAATACCACATTAACAAACTGTCCGCCGGCAGGGCAGGAGCGAGGGCCATAGGAAAAGGGGAAAAAATGCGGGCCGCTAAAATGAGGTACCTTATCGGTAAAACGTTCAGGATTGAATTCATGAGGGTTAGCCCAATAATCTGTGTCAAAATGTTCTCGCCTTATGGCGCTAAATAGATAACTGCCTTTAGGAACCGGGACATCACGTTCTATGTTATCGTTGCCGACTACCTTTTCTAATAGGGCCTTGCCTCCGGTTCTACGAGCAATGACCGAGGTTGGCGAGACAAAACGTAAAGCCTCAGCATATACTGCATCTAAATACGGTAATTTATCGAGTGCTTTAAAATCGCCAAGCCCCGGCAGCGCATTTATTTCGTTAACTAAGCGCTCTTTTATCTGTGGGTTTTCACTTATTTTTGCTAAAGCAATGGTACATAAAGCAGATAAATTACTTTCTACGATTAGTGCGGCACCCCCATGCGTTTCTTGCAGGATTTGTCTTTGTTGCATTGGAGACAAGTTTAAAAAAATTTTCTCCTCTAGAGTTTGAGGGATGACTTGGTCATAGATGTACAATTTTTTTTGAATAATGCGATGAGCCGAGGTGGTGATAAGTTTGGTTGATAGAGAGAGTAAATCCGCACTTGCTTGTTCAAAATCGGCTTTACCCGGTTGACTATGTACTATTTTTTCGCTCATGGACTTTAGAATAGGTATGTCTGCAAGGCCGACAGGACTGAGACCAAAGACCGTGCTGCCAATAATATTGGTGCAAACTAAGCTAATTTGGGTTTCTATATCCACATCAACTTGCCAGTTGGCACATTGCTGTTTAATCAATTTTAGGGTCTCGGTATGGATGCGATGGGTGACGCCTAAGTGTGATTTTATTTTTGTGCGCTCATGAATGGCTTCATTGCTGGACAAGTTGACAATGGTTTTTTTCTTGATAGCTGCTTCCATGACTTGAAATGGTTCCCGTGCTTGGGAGTCTATGGGATTTTCTCCATAACTGGCTATTACCGGAACCGGAGCCATAACTAAGGTGGCTAATTGATAGTTGGGAGCAAGATAAGGACCAACCACTAGCATGCCTACTCGCTCAGGGGTATTTTTCATCCGCTGATAACATTCATCTAAGATCCAATCCCGGTTAAAGCCATGCCACATTAATTCTGGCAAGTCACCGAAAATATAAGAGCGGCCAAAATTGACGACTTGCACTGATGCTTCGCCTAACAATTTTAACGTCCCCTGATAAATTTGGGTTATTGGGGTAGTGATAAAAGAAAGATAACCCATGAGAAAGTATCCTTTTTAAATGAGTAGACGTTTAAATTTTTACAAGATTATTTAGTTAATGTCTATCTTATTATTGGTGTTTTAGCGGGTACGCTTCAAAAAGAAAACGAGTTGAAAGGGCATTTGGGCAGGCCCTGCGCAATATGAACTCAATGCTACACAGTAAAACCTGGAGCTTGTGCATACACCCGTGTTAATTCTCTTTAATATGCTTTCACCGGGGAAACAAAGCCCTGGGGTTTCATTGCCCATAACGAGCAATCAAGCTGTTGTAAAATATTTTCTGCGGTATTTCCAATGATGAATCCAGAAATTCCAGTTCGTGCTACTGTACCCATCACTAATACATCGATCTCTTTTTCAGTTACCCAAGTTGGAATGACCTCTATGGGATCTCCTTTTAAATGATAAATCGTCGGACTTTCTTGCAGCTTGGCCTGCTTAATCAATTGATGTAAGGCCAAATAATTGCTATTACCTTCTTGTTGCACCATTTCCTCAATAGCGTCCGCAGGCATATCAATCCAAGCACTGTTACGTAAAAATCCCTCTAAGGCGAATTCCCAGCAGGACAGAATGCTCGCTTTTCCGGGATAAAATTTGGCCAAATGCTGAGCTAATTTTAACAGATTACAGGCTAAATCCCGCTCCGAGGTTTCTGCATTCTCTGGGGAAATGGCTACCGCGATTTGGACTGCCTTCCGATTTTTTAATGGACGGTGCAAAAATAAAGTGCAGGGGCATTTACGTAATAGCGCCATATCTAAGGCTTTAAATCCTTTAGCGCTCTCATCTTCAGCGGCTTTAATAACTAAATCATGAGAGTGGCGTAAAACGTGTTGAATAATTGCAATACTGGGGTTTTTTTCCCAAACAATATCTACGGGGATGGATTTTTTATGAGCTGCAAGGTTTGCTTGGGCTTCGGCAATCGCTTTTTGAGCCTTTTCTTTTAAAAAGGCCTCATATGAGTCTTTATACTGTTCAAAAGCAGAGGAAAAGGGAGGGCAAACAACAAGAATTCCTAAGCAGGCTTGATTATACTCCGCTAATCGGATTGCTTCAGCTAAGGCTTCAGTTTCATTTTTAATACCATTACTCACAAAAAGAATACTACGAAATCGTTTCACAAGATGCTCCTTCCAGGGATAATAAGCCTAGGACCTGTTATTTATTATAGTATAAATAATATATTCGCTATTTATTCTATACTCTTACGTAAGGACTTCTTTTTGAGGATACTTCTGTGTTTAAAAGGATATTAGTTACTACAGATTTCTCGACACATTCTCTCTATGCAATTCAACGTGCGGTTCAATTTGCACGTTCTTTTCAGGCCGAACTCCATTGTGTACACGTAATCAATCAAGGCTGGATGGATGGAGGTGAGGCGGTAGAGCAGGATTGGGTTCACAAAGCAGAGGAGGCTCATGAGCAAGAGTTAAAACCTCTCGTCTCTCCATTTCCAATGCAATTTACTGTACTTGATGGGCGTGTTCCCGATGAAATCCTGAAGTTTATTCAGGATAACGCCATTGATATGGTATTTATGGGCGCACATGGAACTTATTATTTAAATGATTTTATTTTAGGCACGAATTCGGCGGCGGTGCTTAAGCAAGCCTCCATTCCTGTGAATGTGGTACGCCAACCCCCAGAGGAGGCTTATACACGCATTCTAGTGGGTACTGACTTTTCTGACTCCAGTAAAAAAGCAATTGAATTCGCCTATAAAGCATATCCACAGGCTGAGTTTTTAGTATTGCATGTTGCTGATGTTTGGTATGCGAAGATGGTTAAGCAGCATATGCATGATTCGTTGCAAGAGAAATTAAATAAATTCTTGGCAAGTTGTGCGGTGGATCCTAGTCGTTTTTCAGTAAAATTTATTGGCGGCTATCCAGGTAATAGCATCCCGCAGTTTGCAACAGATTGGGGGGCCCACTTAGTAGTATTAGGCACGCGTGGCCACTCGGCCTTGTATTATGTGTTGATGGGGCGGGTGAGTGAGCGTTTAGTGCGTGTTAATCCGACTGACATGCTGATTGTACCCTGATACGAGGTGTAGCCTGGTTGCTTACACCCAGACTACACCTCGTTCATTTTTAACCCAAATACTTACCTAACACCAATGCCGCATTTGCGCCGCCGAAGGCAAAATGATTCGATAAGGCAATATCGACCCTCTTCGAGCGTGCATTATTTGCTACATAATCTAAATCACAAGCAGGATCAGGATTATCTAGATTAATTGTTGGTAATAACAGATTATTTTGCAAACTAAGGGTGGTGGCTATAATTTCCATGGCGCCGGCCGCACCAATCGCATGCCCTGTCATCGATTTTTGTGCGGTTATAGGAATTTCATAGGCCCGCTGGCCAAAAACGGCTTTAATCGTTTCTGTTTCTGTACTGTCATTGAGTTGGGTGCCTGTACCATGGGCATTGATATAATGTATGTCATTTGCTGATAAGCGGGCATCATCCAAGGCTGAAAAAATGGCACGTTGTTGCCCTTGGGAATGGGGGGCAGTAACATGAAACGCATCGCAGCTTGCTCCAAAGCCGATAATTTCTGCATAAATTGTAGCTCCGCGAGCTTTCGCTTGCTGCAATTCTTCAAGAATTAAAATCCCGGCTCCATCAGCAATAACCATTCCATCTCGATTAAGATCAAATGGGCTGCACGCTTTAGCAGGGGTTTCGTTTTTAGTGGACATCACCCTTAATTTACACCAAGCGGCAAGTATTGATTCCCAAATAAACGATTCCGTCCCTCCACAAATAGCAGTAGATAATCTCCCATCAGTTATTTGTTGATAGGCTGCTCCTATCGCTTCAGCAGAAGAAATACATGCATTGGAAATGGTGGAGTTAGCACCGCCAATACCAAATTCGATCGCAATATAATTTGCTATTGAATTAGGCATGGTACGTAAGACGGAAAGAGCGGGCATTTTTTTCCAACCCTCAAGGTAAATCGCTTTATACACCTCTTCGGCTTCAGACTGGCCTCCCATGCTAGTGCCGATGTAGGTACCGGCACTAAATAATTCATTAGCACTTAAGCCTGCTTGAGCAATTGCATGATGGGCGCAATATAAAGCATATTGAGCCGAACGAGGATAGCGTTTACTTTTGTTAAATTGAGGGAGCTCATCTAGGGTAAAATCGGTGATTTCTCCACCAATTTGCGTGGGATAGGGAGATGGGTCGAAGCTTTTAATGCGTTTGATTCCACATTGCCCCTGGCTTGCCGCACTCCAAAAGGTGCTCAGCCCTGTTCCTATGGAAGATGTTATTTCCATTCCGGTTATGACTACCCTCTTTTTCATCCCTAATCCTTTTATAATGAAGCATTTTTTCAGGCTAATACTAAAGGGGGGGGGAAAACTCTGTCAAGATCTTCATTTCTTAATATTACCTTAATGCTTTTAGTGTAGCATTCTGCTTTATAAAACATAGAATAATACGATCTGTTAGGAATATAGTTATGTCAGCAACTGGTACATTAACTGAATTTTATGGCTCTTTTTTTACCACGTGTGGTCATATAGCAAGAGGCCCTTATACATTAATTACAGAAGCGTTTATTGGTTCTGAGCCTGAACCGGAAGATTATATTTTGGGGTTGGCTGCATGCATTATATTCTCCACCATATTACCTATTTTACCGCAAATGTTAATGGTTTCTTTTGGTGTTGCATGCTGTTTAGCCATAGGTGCATTACTTAGTATGCCGATTACTTATACGGCTGCGGCATATATTGATGCACAAGAGGACAATGTTCCTTCTCTGTACCAATTTTAATTTCTGGGGCTAACTTGCGGCACTTATTGGACTGGAAATTTGTTTTTGTAATTGCTCTACTTCGATCATCCAATAATCACAAGCATTTTGCGTTAAAAATCCCAAGCGTGTATATAAATTGAGGGCTTTTTGATTATGGGTTTCGACATCAAGATTCAAATCGGGTTTACCTTCACTTAATGCATAGTTGATGCAGTGAGTAATCAGTGCAGTTCCTAATCCATGGCCTTGTTTTTCTGGGAACACGGCAATATCTGAAAGTGTTGCTCCATGTTCTTGCCACCGTAAATGGGCTTTACCAATGAGCTGATTATGCTCAAAAGCCAAAATAATCTGATAGTTACGTTCACTTAATATATGCTGAAAACGCGGTTCAAGTTCGGCATGCGTTTTATAAAAACAGGCCTCATCTAATAAGCACAGTTGTGGAATATCATCGATTGTGGCCGCACGAAAGGTGAGTTGCTTTTTATGATCCAATAAGGGACTCAAATTGTGTCGTTCCATGTAGTATTCACTATGGCGGTATAAAAAGCCTTGTGTAGGTAGCCAGCGCTCGTTCATATGGGCTGGACATGAAAAAATCACCTTCGGATAGTTATGTTCTTGTACTATGGGTAAAATATGACGCAGTAATTGTTTTGCAACGCCTTTGCGTCGTGATTCAGGGTGCACCAACAATGCGATTTCTACCGCATCTTCATAGAAAAAATAGACACTGACAAATCCAAGTAATTGTTCATTTTCATAGTATAGGGCAATCGTGGGTAAGGTTCTGCGTTGTACCAATAAATGCATGTATACATTAGGAACGCTGCCGTCGACAGCTTTGCTGATGCTTTTTAGCTGTTCCAAATCATGGAGCTGTTTTTCATTCAATTGATTGGTTGTGCTAATCATGGCTATTTAATTTATTTGGTTTTTTTAAAGAATAGCATATTGTTCAGATTTTGTAGTCCATATTAGGACTACGTCTAATCCGGGCTACACATTTCGTGAATGCATTAAAAATGCAGGTTTAATACGGCTACGACAATTTCCATAATAATTAATACAATAATGATGATTTCAAGATTATGCCCATGGCGGTTATCTAAATAGCCATTAAACATTTCAAAAATTTCATTCAAGGTATCCAGGCGATGGTTAATTGCATTAACACGGCGTTGGATATGTAAATAACGTTCAAGCATGGCAAAGTGCTGTTCTAACGTGGGATGCTGCCAAAAATATTTGGGATGATAAAGGAAATTACTGATCAAATTCATTTCACTTTTGGCTCCTAGAATTTCGCCAATAATTTGCTGGATTTGAGTACGACTGATTGCCATTTCACCGCTATGTGACAGGGTTAGGATCATTGGATTATATTTTTCAATGAGCGCATCAATAATAGTTTCAAAATATTGTAATTTCACCGATTGCGAAAAGCCATATGAAAGACTTAGTTTTAATTCATCACTATCATCTTCAATTGTCAGGCAATCCACATCAAAAAAATCGTGAGGTTCTATTGTGGTTTTTTCGCCCGCTTGGAAATGAAACTCATCATGCACCGACATGGTGACGGGCTTATCCAGCAATTGTTTAATTGTATTTAAATAATCATTGATTTTATAACGCCTAACTCCCCAAGAAACTACGGTTCCATTTTTGAAGACGTAAATTGTATGATTTTTATTGGTATTCGAGGTGAGTTTGAGAACATCACGCGTCTTTAAGGATGAAAATTCAGCAGGAGAATTTTTAAAATATGAATCAATACGTGACAAATCAATTGATTTGGCGATACAAAAGCTTAGACATTCCATGATAGTAGTAACCTACGGTATAAAATGGTGTTCGCTGATAGAGCAGCAGAACATAAGTTAACGAGCGTTCTGGATAATTATACAATATTTTGGGTATTGGGCTCAAATTTTGTTGCATCACTGAGCAGGTAGTTGGGTGAGAAAAGTTGGGCTTCACATGTTCCACCCAACTTTGCTGTCATATCACTATGACTCGCTATCAGCAGTTTCGCGACTACTATAAGCCTTCTTCCGATCGGTTGCGCCACTTAGCCACTGTGGGCAAACTTCCAAAATCGAAGCAATCTTATCCAGTTGGTCCTTTTCTGGAAGAATGTGTCCAAAGATTAGAGAGTTTGCCAAATGGCGAGATATCTCAAATACTTTAGATACTGCTTTGATTTTTTCCGATAACTCTTCGGGAAAACCTAAAGTAGCTAATTCGCGATTGAACCGTTGCGAAAACACTTTACTGTTCATTTTCTCACTCCGTGAAAAAAACAATATCCAGCATTACGCAAATCAAATGCTGTCCTCACACTGATCTATCCCTGAACCAGCATCAAAGAGTTATAACTCATTTTTTTTTAATCGCAAAGTATTTTTTAAATTGAAATCAAACGCTTATCAGCAACTTATCATTATGCTAAGTAGTTGAACATGCGCAAACTAACACCACAAACACGGAGCTGATTGTTTTTTAATCAAAGGGGTTTTGAAAAAACGTATTTTAGTTTATAATATGAGCACAATGACTTGTTAAGTTTCTTTCTATTATGCAGATACTCGCAATTTTAGGTTTCAGTAAGACCGGCGCGCATGTAAGTGCTCATGAAGCTCATTTTGGCACTATCGCGTATAATGAAAAAGGACAAGCGCGGCACGTTATCTTCAAAAAAAATAAATATCCTGGGCGATTGGGAGAGCAAGCTTCAGAATTAGAGGCTTGTTTTACTGCGGTCGCTAATGCAATTGCAGCCCCACAACGCAATTTAGAACAAGAAATTGTACGCTATAAGCAAGGTAACATAGCGGGTGTTTGCGCAGAACATGCTGCCCATGCCTTACTGCGGTTACGTGCAGCGGACAAAAATATTGTTTTTATGAAGGCAAACAAAAAATTTACGTCAAGTGCGGAAGTAGGTGAGAGTGAATTTCACGCCTGGATAGATGACCATAAACCGATTGCAACTGAGGTAAGTGATGCTGAGTTTTTGGCTTGGGCTTACGGGTCTGATACTGGGATACGAACCCCTATGCCGAAAAAAGAGACTTTACTGAATGCAGAGGATGCCAATTCCCCAAAAGCGACGAATAAATGGGAAGAGTTTAAAGCTATTCATGATGCTCGAGAGGCTTTAGAAAAGTTTGGTGTCGGTTATTTTCAACGCTTGCAGGATTATTGGCAAGAACGTCACAATGTCGCTGTAGCCTCAGTAGGTCCATTAGACGAAAAAACTATTTTAGCCTGTTCCGATTATGTGCAATCCTTGCTGGATGAGGATATTCCTCTTGATCTCAATATAGTGCCTGTTGATCTTATCGCACGAGATCAGCACGAATTGTTGTCCATGATTTATGAGTGGGAATCCTTAAAGCGCAAATGTGATGATCAATTTTTAGCAAATGTGCAGCAAGAGTTTGATATTTCTAATCTTGGTGTTGGCAAGGGATTTAATTTCCTTGATAAACTGCCGCAGAACTTTTTTGCAAAATTATTGGCTGAAAAAAATAAAGGAAACATCGCAATTGATATGGACTCTCTGGCGGATGTATTTACTACTGCCTATGGACTTGAAGAGGATGATCTACACAAGGGGAACATTGGTTATTATGTGACTTTGAAAAATGATAAGCCTTGTTTCCACTTTTTTAAAATCGATCATGATCTCATGTTTAGCGATAAAATGATGTCAACTCGTAGTGCGCGTCTCGCTAATTTAACCTATACCGGAAAAGAGTTTCGTATTAATGCCGCTGATTTGCAGGGATTTCCCGATTTGCGTCATTCAGGCAACCATTATTGGCCAACAAAGAAAGCGTTTTTTGTTGCGGGGGATAAAGCGTACCAAAGCCTGCAAGACCGACTTGCATATCAATCCCTAAAGAATGATCCTGATTTTGAATTTGCCAAATGGCAACGATTCTTAAAACAGGCGGTTATTCCCACCGAACTCATTGGGAAAGGGTTGAAAAAGACTTTAGATGATGCTCCGAATAAAGCCGAAGCAAAAAGCACTTTGGCGATGGTGCAACGAGCCACCAGTTCACGATTTAGTGAGTTGCGAGTAGCTTTAGTCGAAGTACCTGAGTTTAGAAAATTTATTTTGGAAAATCAGCCTGAAGCAGAAAAGTTCATTCTTAATGAATTGCAACAATACGCCATTAGTTTAGGTTGCACTAATGACGAAATTAACGCCTACCGAGAAGAAGTAAGCAATTCGTTAAAATCCATCGTAATGGCGAGTACGGTTAGTACCTCTAAGACGGCTTTGCATACGGCGGTTATTACTCAAGCCTATCGTTGCTTTGAGACGAGTGAGTATTTTGCTGCCGATTTAAATAATAAAGATAGCCAAGGCTTAACGGCTTTAGATTGGGCTATCACTTACTATGAAATTTATGCAGACAACGTAAATGCGAAAGCGGGTACGGAAGAGCATCAGGAATATAACCAACGCATGCGTACTTATTATGCGGATGTAATTTGTGATTTAACTCGATATAAGGCAGTGTGCACCTCAAAAACAACCGCTGAATTTCAGAAATTGTTTGCCGAGGCAAAACAAACCAGTTCTATGAATTTACAACCGCTTGTAACCTCTTTAACTGAATACAAACAGGAATTAGAACGTATTCGTAGCCAACCAATGAGCACGTTAAAACACGATAAAATGTGTGCCCTAGAACTTTTGAATAAAGCACACTTAAGTAAAGAAGAATTATTACAGTTAAAAGAAGAGTTAAAGCCAAGTGAACCTAAGGGGGCATTGAAATTTATTAAAGAATTGCGCTCTGATATTTGGATTGTGAAATACATCCGAGGTGCTTATGGTCGCACGGCAACCTCAGCAGATATGCTTCGTTGTATTGATAGTAAAATAGTGGATCTGGATAGACGTGAAAAACTGGATGATGCCTTGAGACCAGTGGGTTAATTGATCATAAAAAGTTGAGTTTATAAATAGACCCTATATGATACGCAAAAGCAGAAGCAAAATTTCATAGGACATAGATGTTTGGGGTTAATTCAATCACAGGCAAAGCTTTTTTTAAAGATGCAAAGCCGGATGAACTTTTTGTAACCAGTCGTTTCTTTACTTTGCAGGGGGAAGGGCCATATCGCGGCCATCCTGCCTATTTTATCCGATTGGCTAAATGTAATTTAGCGTGTTCTTTTTGCGATACCTATTTCGATTCCGGTGAATGGCGAAATTTTTCGTCTTTGTTAGCGGAGGCTGATGAGGTCATTAAGGACTTTTTTACGCGTCGCGGTATGCCTACTCCTGCATGGGCACAGGGGGCGGCCAAAAAAGTGGTGTTGGTAATTACTGGCGGTGAACCCTCATTGCAAAATAATCTATCCGCTTTTCTTGAACAAGCACAATCCCATTTTCAATCGCTACAAATTGAGTCCAACGGCACGTCGGTTTTGCCTAATCTCCCTGAGCGCACCACCTTGGTTGTAAGTCCCAAATGCTTAGAGAATGAGGGTAAAGTGGTTCGTTATCTGGAGCCAAATGTCAAAATGTTAGCTCGTGCCGATTGTTTGAAGTTTGTGATGTCAGCCCCGGAAGATAAACGCTATCAAACGTATAGCGAAATACCTCTGTGGGCGCATGAGTGGGCTGAAAAAACCAATAAACCCGTTTTTGTCAGCCCCATGAATATTTATAAAAAAGAACCTCAACGTGTAAAAATGATTCGTGGTGAAGGACGAGATCTGACTATGGCTGAGCGCTCAGAAATTAATGAGGTCATTAGTTTTTGGGAACCTGAGCTTTTAGACTTACAAAAGAATCAACGTAATCATGAATACGCTGCTGAATACTGTATGCAGCATGGTTTTATTTTGAATTTGCAGCTGCATTTGTTTGCTAGTTTACCTTGACCAAGATATCCACATATATCTTATTTTTCACGTTGTATTTATAGATAACGTGGTAATTTGAGAATATTTTGGGAAAAAAATTTAATGTTCAGCGGAGTACAGGTGTGTGGGAATGAGCGCATTACCTTAGGAAGTAAATTCAAAATCATGATCATCATTGCGAATGAGGTGAAGCAACCCAGGGTTCCGTGCTTCGCTCTGGAGTGCTTCTCCATTCTAAAACTCAGATCGTTTTTTTAAGCCAATCGGCAATATGCGCAAAAGTCTCATCAATAACCGTAATTGCTTGATGATATAACCGATTAAAGTGTTCACGCGCCCCTGTTTTCCAATAGCGCTCTAGGTACTGGCAAGCATATTTCATCCGGGTGGTGCCTACGTAAACTGCCCCGCCTTTTATCTTATGCGCGATTCGTTCTACCATATCATAATTCTTTTTCGCAAAAGCTTTCTTCATCTGCTCCAAATCAGCGGGTAATTCTTGGGTAATCATGAGGGTTAATAGCTCTACCAGCATACAATTCGTACCACAGTTTTTTAGTCCTTGTTTATATTCCAGTAAAGGAAATTGCTCTAATTGAAATAATTCCTCGCTACGTGCAGGTAAGTCTGCTTGGATTTTCCTGGTAGCAGGGGTGGTATAGGCAATACTGGCCGGCACAAATCTTTTTAAGGTGTCTATGGCTTGAGCTCGAGTTAATGGTTTGGTCAAAATCGCATCGATACCTGATTCAATGCAGCGCTGCCTACTTTCCTCAAGAGCGTGGGCGGTAAGAGCAACAATTGGAGTATGGTGGTCATCATCCTCCTTATTACGAATTTTTTGTGTAATTTCATAACCATCCATGCCTTCGCCTAAGCCTATATCCATAAAAATTAAATCATAAACGGTGCGCTCATAATATTCTAAAGCGTCATAACTATTTGCAGCGATATCCACCTGACAGGATAGATTAGTGAGTAAGGCACGCGCTACTGATTGAGCAATGCGATTATCTTCGACAATTAAGACCCTGGTCCCGATATTTTTTATCATTGATGCTGCAGGTTCGAGGTAGGTTGGAATAGCAATTGCCTCCTGATCAGCTCCTTGCTCATCATTTAACAAGGATTCTTGCAACGGAATAATACAGGTAAAAGAGGTGCCTTTGTGCAATTCACTGGCAACGTAAATTTCTCCTGCCAAATCATCAATAAATTGTTTTACTAAATATAAGCCTAATCCCGAACCTTTATAAATTCCTTGATAGGAAGGTGTTAAGCGTTTGAATTGCAGGTAAATATCCTGTTGATTTTCTTGAGACATGCCAATTCCCGAATCATGAATGATCAATTTCATGATAAAGTTTCGTCCTTGCTTTTTGGCTAATTCAACTCGGATGGATACAAAGCCCTTATTGGTAAATTTTACCGCATTAGCCACAAGCTCTAGAACAATTCGGTGAATTCTTATTTTATCGCCAATTACAAAAAGGGGGAGAGTCTTATCCCAAATGAGACTAAGTTTTAATTGCTTTTCAAGTGCTGGGGCTCTATATAATGCTTCAATGTGTTGAAATAACTGGCGCAAATCAAATTTCTTCTTTTGCGTGGGCACATCTCCAGTGCTCACGCGCACAGTTTCCAAAATTTCATCCATTAGATTTAATAAGGCATGGCTGGATGCTACTAAATTATCAGCATATTCTTTGATCCGTGGTTCGCTGGTTTCCGCTCTTAATAACTCTGAAAAACCCATGATACCCGATAATGGTGCGCGAATATCATGCCGCATATTGGATAAAAATTCCGCTTTTGCTTTATTTGCTAGATCAGCGTTATGCTGCGCTTCTTTTTCCAAAAGAGCGACTTTCTTCTGTAGTTGCTTGATTTGTTTTTCAAATGTGAGGTCTTGGCTATCCATATCCTTTGCGCCTTGGTTTGAACTAATTTTTTAATGACTCATCAAAAGCATGGTTAATATATTCATGCTACTAACTTGCTTTATGGGCAAATACATTAAAAGAAGATGACGCATAAGACAACCCAAAAAGATAAAAAATTTAACTGAGAGTAGGAGGTGCCTGTATAAAGCATGTGTCTGTTGAAAATATGACCATTTAGGTTGTTTATGAAAAAAATGGTAATAAATTTGCAAACAAAAGGATCTTCTTCGGCCAAAATGAGGTATAATGCTGAGCTTAAATTCGAGTCTATTTATATTTAGGAGCAAGAAGCGAATGAAAAAGATTATCTTATTAGCGTTGGGTTTGATTATATCAAGTGCTGTGGCTGCTGAAGGAGCTAAGCCCACAAAATCGATTAATCATACAGTCACTCTTGCAGGACTCCAGCCAGGAGAAGGACGAGTTATTCGCGGCGATGTTTTCGAAAACAATAAATTTAAATCAGGCTATTATTTCTGTGCTGGCTCAAACAGTACACTTTACACCCTGGAATATTTCTTCTCTAAAAGCCAAGAGCCTTTTCATGTAGAACATTTAACCCGCTTCTCAATCTGCCAAGATGAAACCTTAGCTAATTGCCAAGAGTTTGCTACAGATAAATACCAAACATTTAGAGCGCTTGATGGCTATTTACAAAATGATGTATCACATTCAAAAGTAGATCTTTCGCCCTTGAAAGCTGCATATCAATCATGCGAACCTACACCAGAGATGGACGAATTAGTGAAAAAATCAATCCACGTAGGCGATCGTCTTTTTGCTCATATAGGTTAATACAAACTCCATAGCCTTGATGCAATGCAGTGTAATCAAGGCTATGCCGCTAATACCCCACTTTGATTGATGTTGTACGCGGCAATCCCATTTATCAGGCCTCCCCAACCTAAATTGCCATAATCATAGCTGCCACTGGGGATATTAATGTTCTCTATGACTGCAAAAAGCCATTGCTCACTGTAATTTATGGAATGCTTCATTCCCGCAAAAATATCTGCGGATCCTGACTTTGGGGCCGTTGTTTGGTGAATATAATTTGGTAGTAAAACCATAAATTCAGTGTTTGATGGTAAACCAATACGAACCTCTGTATTAGGTAGATTGTATTGGGTTCCAGCATTGAGCGTTTAACTGTTGGGCAATAAAATTGGATTCAATAACGACGCGTTAATAGGCGGTGGCACAGGCACTGTCAATTACACTAGGCCTACATGCCAAATTGATAAAATCCGAGCAATCTGCATAAAGCAGTGACGTAAAAAAAGTGATTACAAATAAGGCAAATTAGGACTTATGCATCGTATTTAATACTTTCTTAACAATTAGTCTTGTATAATATCTGTATAAAGTAAATAAATCTCTTTTTATTATTTTTGTCTAGTGAGTTCTTGGGAGATGCAGATGAGCGGCACCAAATTATTGGGAAATTTATATAGTGATGAGCGCGATGAAGCACAATTAGATCCTGTGGCCCAAGAGCGCTTTAACGGATATCTAGAACAACTTGCGGCATTAGACCGATATGTTCATAGTCAAGATAATGATAATGTTAATTTTTCGGCCTGGCAAGAATGGGAAAATGGTTTACGTCAGATTTATAAGGATATGGTTTTTGATGCGTTTAATGCAAGTAATATTAAAATTCCTCCCAAAATGGAAATTCATTTTGCCGGCTCTTTAGCCAAGGCACAAGCAACTCAATATTCTGATTTGGATGCGTTTGTTATCGTGGAGAAGGAAGAGGATATTGAACTGGTTAAACCGGTATTTGATGCCTTAAATAATTTATGCCAACGTATGTTTACGACTACGAATCAATTATATCCTGACCCCATCGGTATTAATCCTAGCCGCCTTATTGGCACACCTGAAAGTTTATATGAACAACTTCAAAATGGAGCGGTTGTCGATGCCGAGGCGACGGTACGCTCACTAGTCTCTTCAAAACCGATATTTCCCCGCTATGAACTGGGCGAGCAATTATGCGATAAAATAAGAAATGATTCTGAGTTAGGCGGGTATTGCTCGGCGAAGAAACTTTATAATTTAGCGATTCATGACTTTAAAGCGCCATCCCAAAACGCATCTCATGTTAGTGTGAAAACTCATATTATGCGTCCGCTTGATTTTATTTTGATGGGAATGCGTACCGAATTTGGTTTATATCGTGAAGATGGCGGCCATCTTTCTGGGCTCGGGACTCTCAGTCTCTTACGTGAAAATAAATTGCTCCCAGAGAATGATATTGATCGCATTGCAGCCTTGTGTAATAAAGCAATGGCTAAGCGATTTGAATTGCATGCAGATCATAGGTCAGAGCATGATGAAATGCCCTATGATGAAGCCCAGGAAATGCTGGCTGAGGTGGAATGGCTTAGAGGGGTAGCAATTCAACGTGTGCAGCGATTAGATGCTCCTCGTCCTGTAGCAACTCCTAGTCCGGAAAAAACACCAGGCTTTTTTGCACGTAATGCGGGTGTTTTTAAAGGCATGGCTCTAACGACGACTGCTTTTGTTGCGGTCGCTGCGATAAGCCTTGGTTTGGGATTAATAGGGGGAGGAATAATGGCTCCCTTGGTTGCGGCCGGAGGGGTTGTCGCCGGGGTTGCAGTTGTTCCTGCAGTATTATTGGCAGTAGGTGCACTTTTGGCGGCAGCGGTGGCTGGTTATAGCCTCTATAAGGGAATACAAGCAATTAGTAATTGGTTCTCTGCTAAAAATAATGTGGCGCCAGAAACGGTTATTGCCTCTAGAACCGAAAATGCGCCTAGCAGTTACACCGGCCCCATGGCCCAATTAACTAACACTAATACTGTTAGTAAACAGAAGGCAGATGCCAATCTTGAGGATAATATAGGGTATGGCAATCCATTGGGTACAATGAATACTACATCCGAGATAAGTCAGGTCGAAGAACCTCAGCTAAGAGATGATCAATTGGTTATAAGCGCTTACTGAATAGGTCTTCCCTACGGCTCAGTTGTAGGCCGGCCGAACTGACTTGATATCATGCCTTTTTTCTCATGGAGGGAGTTTTCCCCGAATTCAAGCAGGTAGAAAAAATGGGGTATGAGTTTGGATATCAGCACAGAAAAGAATAATCCGCGCGATGAGTGACTGATGTAAAGCCCGGTATTTGCTGGGCTTTTCAGCCGAGCCTATGTTAAGCGTTGTCTCAGGATCCTATTTGAGATAGTGAAAAATTATCTTGTTGTTCAAACGTGGATAACAAATCAACATTCCCTTGCTTAGGGGCATTGATGTAAGTTCTAATTTGCTCCATTAATTCTTTAACGTTAGCTGCGGGGCAGTCTAATCGCTTAAGACTGTCTCTAAGTTTCGCCTCTAAAGTTATCCCTGAGGGCAATTCCAGATACGGTGTTAAATATTTTTGAATTGGTTTTTCTTTATCATTAGAAGCGAGAGCTAAGAAAATAAGTACGCATATTAAATCATTATCTTGGTATTTAGCCAGCAAGCTTTGATAACGAGAGGCTCGCTGTCTACATTGTGCTGTACCGGTAAAGATATCTAAAAGTCCCAAAAGCCCTTTATTTTCCTGAGCAAGATAAGCAGTTAATCCTAGTTGCAACGCATGTAAAGTCGCTTTCGCTTGTAATTGTTTTATCAGATTAGCATCAGGGATAACCAAACGAGCTACGGAAAAGTCATCTCCAAAGCGATGATATTCCCCTGATTGTTTCGCTTGCTTAATTAATTGCTGTTGGGTAGTGTCAACTACATCCAGTAATTGAGTAAATAAGGAACCTTGATTATTAAAATGATGAGGAGCTAAACGACGTTGTTGTACTTCTTTTTGGAGTTTTTCTCCCCGTTTAGTTGTTTCTTCTACCTTAAATTCACGCTCTATTATTTCTAATTCTTGCGGGAGATAAGTGTAACCAACGAGCTCATCCCCTGGCGTTACCGGTGTATTAAAAATGGAGTTTCGTTGAATTACTAAGTCAACGTGGGGTGAGGAATAATTATCAAAAGCATCTTTAGAACCATCAACTTCAGTATGATAAGTCAATTGCTCTATGGTTCCATCAATGCGCTTGATGGCGATTCCCGTATCACCAATACCAAAACCAGCACAATAAAATGCATCTTCTTTTTGATACATCATGCTTAATGACATTGTAAATTCGGAATTTATTGCATGTCGCAAGCGTAAAGAATAGATGGTATGGATTAATTGCTCGGTAATGTCTTGGGGTGTTTTTTCCGCAGAGGCGGTACTCAGCTCTGTTGAGTAGCGCTCCATTAAGGACACCACATGGTTATCAATGAATGCAAAAGTTGCTTGTCGCTCACCGCCATAAAAGCCATCCACGATAATTTGAAAGGCCATGCCTTCTTGGGTATAGCCGATAACTAATTTGTCATCGCTGTTTTTAGGTTTAGCAATACTTTTTCCTTCTTCATCAAAATGAATAAATAGGCTGGAAGCTAGTACTTCGCTATTCCCATGATCTAAGGCGTTAGGTCTAGAGCGGTAAACTTCTTCATGAAGGACGCCATTACAAACTTGGGTAATCAAGCCACGCATTATTTCTCCCTGAAGATTAAAACAAAATACATTATACCAAATTATGAACAAAATGGTGAAATATACCAATAAAATACCTTATCGTATTTCTACTTTAATGTAGGCTGAGCTGTTGAGCCCAGCATTGGGCAGGACACAAAGGAGTTTGCTGGGCGTTTCAGTCCAGCCTAGACTTCGGTGGCTTCACATTCCAACCCAAACAATCCCATGTTGCCGAGTCCGTTTCATGGGTAAAAATACAAAGAGCCCCCGTCGCAATTTTAATGGGGTATTGGGTGCTAAACGTGGCAAAATCACCGGTAAGATAGGGAGAAAAACGGGCAATGCCATTACTAGTAATGACTAAACAGGTTTTTCCCTGATGCTGTTGGCAGAGATGTGCTGCAAAATGTTGCCAGTTAGTAATTATCTCCGCTGGAGAAACATGCCAGCCATTGGGGACGAGGGCTTGAGCTTCCCAGGCTGCGAGGGCCTCTTTGCCAATGCGCGCAACGACCTGCTCTTCTGGTTGATTTTCATCAGGACCATAGTCGAGCTCATTAAAAATGGATAAGCGTTCCATTGGGAGTTGTGTGCCCATGGCTTTTTGAGCTTGTTCTGCGGTTTGAATGGTGCGTTGCAAGGTCGAGGTAAAAATGACATCAGGGATAAGCTGCTCTTGCCTTAAATAGGTTCCCAGTGCGAATCCTTGGAGTAGCCCGCTTTCAACTAAAGGCAAATCGGTAGTTCCCACACGTCGAACTATCTCTCCGGCAGCAAAGGTGTTGCCGTGGCGTGCGATTAATAATCGTGTTGTCATGATCTAGGAAGCCTCTATAGGTAGTAATTCGCCGTGTTGGCTAATTAGGGCTTCTGCTCGAGCGATATCTTGAGGGCTATCCACCCCAGACATGTTGGCTCGACCTTTGTAGTCTACCGGTATGCAACGAATGCTATAACCGTTTTCCAATATGCGTAGTTGCTCTAAGCCTTCGAGTTGTTCAAAGGTGCTTTCTGGCAGCGTGATGAATTTTTCTAGCATGGCTAAGGAATACCCGTATAAGCCTATATGGCGAAATATGGGGCTTTTATCCGTTGTTTGCTGTAATTCGGATTCTTTCCGTAAGGCCGGAATAATGTTTTTACTGAACCAGAATGCTTTTCCGCTTTGTGCGTCAAATACAGCCGTCGTGCCACTAAATGGTGTTGTTTGCTTATTGTGGCGTAACTCATCTAATTGCTTCCACGACAATTGGGTTACGGGAGTGACCACATCGCAAGGGGAGGTGGCAAAGGCATCAATTAAGGCGCGTAAGAAATCTGGCGGCGTTAAGGGGGCGTCTCCTTGCATATTTAAAATAAAATCTGGCTTGCGAGCCATTTGTTGTACTGCTTCAGCAACGCGATCCGTGCCAGTAAGGGCATTCGCGGAGGTCATTACCACTTCCACTGCGAGTGTTCGGCCATGTTGGGCAATGCGTTGATCGTCGGTGGCGACAATAATTGAGACATCATTTAGGCCTGCTGCCGCGGCACGTGAAAGCGCTACGACACGTTGTAACATGGTTTGACCATGAATGAGGGCCAAAGGCTTTCCGGGGAGCCGAGTTGACGCATAGCGTGCAGGAATAATAATAGCAGTATGCATGATATAAATTCCAAAAAGCGAAGGAACGCTAATAATAGCTTAAACGTGGTTTTATTACTATGAAGGGGCACTTATCGGACGTTTACAATCAAGAGATTTGGTCGTTTATTGGCAGAAAAAACTCTCTTCATTGCGAACGAAATGAAGCAACCCAGGGTTATGTGCAGCGGACTCTAGGGTTACTTCCTTATTACGTTTCTCGCAATGACGGATCACTTTGTTGTATAAGTAACCAGGTTTGTCTGACTTACTTATCTTGCGTGGCAAAATAATTTACATCCAATTCTCTTGCTGCTTTCACATCATCCAAGCGCTTTACCGGTAAGCTATGCGGCGCATCTTTGAGTAATTGCGGATTATCCATTGCTTCTTGACGAACGGTTTTCATTATCTGCACGAAATTATCCAACTCTTCTTTACTTTCCGTTTCTGTTGGTTCAATAAGCAAACATTCCGGGATCAATAGTGGGAAATAAGTGGTTGGAGCATGAACGCGGTAATCCAACAGCCGTTTTGCCAAATCCATGGCGGTAACACCATAAGCTTTCTTCTCTGGGTTTAAAGTGAGAATAAATTCATGAGATGCGCGTCGTGTTGGATATGCTGCTGTAAATCCGATTTTGGTGAGTTCTTTTAATAAATAATTGGCATTTAAGGTTGCGTATTCAGATACACGTAATAAACCTTCTTTACCTAAAACACGAATGTAAAAATAAGCGCGCAACAAAATACCAGCATTACCCATAAAGCAGGATAAGCGTCCGATACTTTGTGGGTAATCTACGCGCGTGGCCCATTGATAGCCAGTATCCGTCTTTTTGACCACTGGTAAGGGCATAAATGGTAACAAGCGCTTGCCCACTGCAACGGGACCGGAGCCTGGGCCGCCGCCGCCATGTGGGGTAGCAAAAGTTTTATGCAAATTAAGGTGCATCACATCAAAGCCCATGTCTCCGGGTCTTACTTTACCTAGAATAGCATTAAGATTGGCACCATCATAATAGAGCAACCCCCCCGCTTGATGTACGAGCGCTGCAATTTCTTTAATTTGGCGCATAAACAATCCTAAGGTCGACGGGTTGGTGAGCATAATTCCCGCTGTTTTAGGACCTAATTTGCTTTTCAACTCTTCCAGATCAATGTCACCATCGGGTGCAGTGGCAATTTCAACGATTTTAAATCCACACATAACTGCAGAGGCGGGGTTGGTTCCATGAGCCGCATCTGGAATAAGCATTTCATCGCGTGCAGTATCACCGCGTGATTGATGATAGGCCTTGATCATGGCTACGCCTGCAAATTCACCTTGTGAGCCTGCCATTGGAGTCAACGAAACACCTGCCATTCCTGTAATTTCCGCAATATGCTCTTGCAAACGATAAAGCGGCTCTAAAAAGCCTTGGCTGTCTTGCTCCGGTGCTAAGGGGTGGCGATTAAGAAAATTAGGCATGGAGGCTGCTTTATGCACGCCACGAGGGTTGTATTTCATCGTGCATGAACCCAAAGGATAGAAATTGCTATCAATGGCAAAGTTTTTATGAGAAAGGCGCGTAAAATGACGAACTACTTGTAATTCAGAGCAAGCAGGCATTCTTGGAGGGGTTTTGCGCTGAAACTCCTCTGGAATAGTATATTTGCTAGGGGCCGTTTTGGGTGCCTGGGCTGCTGCTCTGCGGTTTTCTTGGGATAATTCAAAAATCAACATAATTTGCCTTCCATTTTTTGAATAAGTTCTTTGAGTTCATCTCGATGCATTACTGGAGTGAATTCGATGAATTCATAGCTTGCTATTTCTGCTAAGTAGTAAGGATCTTGTTTAAAGATGGACTCTATATAGGCTCGGTCATTACTTGCTGCGATAATAATGCCGCCGGTACGGGGTTTCATCGGGCCAGAAGCCACGAGCAAACCTTGCTTATAGTAATAATCTAAAAATTCCCTATGTGCACTAAGGTACTTATCTACCTCCGTGTTAGGTACCAAATAAGTTAATTGAACAACAAACATTTAGGCACCTCGTTGACTCATAATGGTTTGCAATGTTTTGCCATAAAGAGCTAAATCTTCGGCTGTACGCATTTCTGTGGCACAAACTACGAGCATATTTTGCAGTTGCGGGTAATGAGTTTCGACTGCGTAGCCACCAGTAATTCCTGCGACTGCTAGTTGCTCTAAGACGTCTTTAACGGGCTTATTCAGTTTGAGAACTACTTCATGGAAATAAGGGGCGCTAAATACACGCTCTACGCCGTCAATTTGACCTAGGAGCTCGGCTAATTCATGTGTGTTTTGATAGCATTGGTTAGCAACTTCGCGCAATCCTTCTGCACCTAACAAACTCATGTGAATGGTGGCTGCGGTTACCAGCAATCCTTGGTTGGTACAGATATTTGAAGTGGCCTTCGCGCGGCGAATATGTTGTTCGCGTGCTTGTAAGGTTAGGGTAAACCCACGTTTACCGTCCTTGTCTACGGTACAACCAATAATTCGCCCAGGCATTTGTCGTACATGTGCCATCCGGGTGCTGAGAAAACCAAAATAGGGGCCACCAGATGCCATCGGTGCACCTAAGGGCTGGCCTTCGCCACAGACGATATCTACTCCATGTGCCCCCCACTGGCTAGGTTGTTTAAATAACGCTAAGGAAATGGGATTAACACAGGCAATACTAATTACTTTATTCTGATGGGCCCAATCGCTTAATTGATCCACGTTTTCGAGACAACCAAAAAAATTAGGTTGAGCAATGACTAACGCAGTAATGTCTTCACCGGTGTAATTCTCCATGATTGCAGAGTCCGTAATTCCTCGATGCTCATCAAAAGGAAGCGTAACCATTTCAATATGTTGTGTGTTGAGAATGGTTTTAATTGTTTCTCGGTATAAGGGATGAACGGTCCCAGCAACCAGAACACGGTTCGACTTACTGTGCTTATTTACCCTTACGGCCATTAAAACCGCCTCCGCAAGAGCGGTTGCGCCATCATACATTGAGGCATTTGCCACATCCATGCCGGTTAGTTCACAGATCATGGTTTGAAATTCGTATAATAGCTGCAAGGTACCTTGGCTGGCTTCAGCTTGATAAGGGGTATAAGCAGTTAAAAATTCACCACGAGATGCAATGTCCCACACGGCGGCAGGAATATGATGCTCATAGCATCCGGCACCTATAAAGCAGATTCCATTATGGTTTTTATCAGCCAATGTGCGTGCTTCGTTTAACATCTCCATTTCATTGAGGCCTGAGGGAATTTGTTGAAAACCTGCATATTGTAAGGAAGCCGGAATCTCATCAAATAACGCCTGGGTGTCATGCACGCCAATCGCTTCAAGCATCTGTTGGGTATCTTTAGGTGTGTGGGGAATATAAGGCATGATTAGTGTTCCTCTGCTGTCTCATTTTGATATTCTTCAGCAGTTAATAAATTGTCAATTTCGCTGAGGTTGCTAGGTTTTAATTTAACAAGCCAACCAGCGTGATAGGGGTCTGTATTAACTATAGCTGGATTTTCAACAACTGCTTCGTTGATTGCAGTAATGACACCGCTAATTGGCGCATAAAAATCGGAAGCTGCTTTTACCGACTCCACCACGCCCAATTCATCCCCTGCTTCTACTGCATCACCTACCTCAGGTAGTTCGACAAAAACCATGTCGCCTAATAATTGCTGGGCATGGTCTGTAATTCCGATGATGACTTCACTCTGTTCTTCTTTAAGCCATTCATGGGTTGAGGTAAATTTCAAATCGTTCATTGCATTCATCCTTAATTTTCTAACGTATATCAAAATCCCCTTGTTTAGTGAGGGGACGGTTGGTTTTGCTTATATGGCTTGCCCATATTTTACAAAACGCGGTTTACCTACGGTTGCAGGAATTAATTTGCCTCGTATATCAACCAGTACTTCAGTACCTGTTTCAACGGGTACACGTGCTAGAGCGATTGAATGTCCAAGGGTTGGTGAAAAGCTACCACTGGTAATCATGCCGTCAGCTTGGCCATTAATGACTACACGCTGGCCTTGACGCATAATCCCTTTATCTAATAGGGTTAACCCGACCATTTTGCGTTTAATACCCAGTTGTTTTTGGGATACTAAAGCGCCCATACCAATAAAATTGCGATCAGTGGGTTCCCATTTTATGGTCCAAGCTAAGCCTGACTCTAATGGTGTGGTGGAGGTATCCATATCTTGGCCGTACAGGAGCATTCCTGCCTCGAGCCTTAATGTATCACGTGCAGCTAATCCGCAGGGTTGTACTCCTGCTTGCACCAAATCATCCCATAATTGCACTACTTGATCTTGAGGAACAATAATCTCTAAACCATCCTCACCGGTATAGCCTGTGCGTGCAAAAAAACATTGTTCTACATCAACGCACTCAAAATGGGTAAGGGTTGATACCGCATCGACTTGTGCAGGATTAAGAATAGAACAGGTTTTCGCGATGGCATTAGGGCCTTGCACGGCAATCATGGCGAGTTCTCTGCGTTCTTGTAAGCCTACGGCAAAGCCTTCACTTACTTGTCGTATCCATGCTAAATCTTCGTCCCGCGTTGCTGAGTTAAGCACGATGCGGTAGTTGTCGGAAGCACGTTGATAGACGATTAGATCGTCAATGATGCCGCCATGTTCATTACACATACAGCTGTAGAGCGCCTTGCCATTATGCTCTAATGCATCAACATCATTAGTTAGAAGTTTACGTAGAAATAGACGACCACCGGCGCCAAGTATGTCCACTATGGTCATATGAGAGACATCAAAAATCCCTGCGTCTTGACGTACCTGGTGATGTTCATTGAGTTGAGAGCCATAATGCAGCGGCATCTCCCATCCATGAAAATTAACCATTTTAGCACCACATTTTAAATGGGTCGCATGCAGTGGGGTTTTAGCAGTCATTGCGTGTGTCCTTTTTTCGCGTCTTGATTGAGAAAGATTATACTCAAGATACTTGAAAATGCTACTTTAAAAAGTACGAAGATTCATTAAGTTCGGGATGACGCATATCATAAATATAGGCTGGGCTTTACAGTCCAGTCGCCTACCTAAAGCCAGAATTATTCTTTGCCCTTACTGTTTGAGCCACTTGAGTCCAGGCATCTTATTTCTCTGCTTTTAGCACCTATTGTTAGTATAGTTAATTTAAGGAACCGCTATTAGAGTAAATCCTTCTAACTCATTATATACTGTATAAAATACATGACATTTATAGGATGCCTGCATGACTTGGCTTACTGTTTGGCGATGGATGCTGGATTTAGGATGGTTAGTAGTTTTGCTGGGCATATTCATACACTTTTGGCGTGATCGGCAATCTTTAGTGCGAGCAAAAACGTGGTTAAAGGCAAAAGGGCACGTAACCAGTTGTGAGTGGACTAAAGCGGGGCACAGTGTTTGGCCAAAAATTGAATATACCTACCAAGTACATGATAAGGATTTAGTCGGTGAATATCTTTTTTTAGATACAGCACATAATACTCCTAACAGCAAATATGCGCGCCGTATAGCGTATAAAGCGGCGATCGCGTTTAAAGAGGAGGAAGAAATTGACATTTATTATAATCCTAATCATCCCGAGCAATCTGCTTTAGATGTGACCATGCCGAAGAAATTAAATGTGATTTTAATTTTAATCGGCATCTTAATTGTTTTGCAGTTGGGGCTTATTTTGTGGCATTGCCTACATTAGAAGGTAGCGCCGTTTCTTCTTCAATAGGACATTGGCAAGGCGGCTTAGCGACGACTGTTTGCAGGTTGGTGATGCTATAACCACGAACCCCTTGGCCAGATGGAGCAACCCCAAAGTTTACCGTAACTTTAAGAGTTTGTTGTTGTTGATACTGCGGGTTTTTATAAACCACTAATAAACTGGTAACTGCTTTCCAGTGGGTGGCATCAATAGGCGTAATTACTGGTGGTTCTGTAGGTATTGCGCTGACATAATAAAGGTTTTTCTGTACTGCCTCTGGTAATTGAGATGTATTTAGTGCTTTGGTATAGGCAATCCAGGCATCGGCTGTAAAATATTTGGCAATTTGTTTTTGATCTTGCAAATAATTTTTATAGCTGTAGTTATAGGTAGCGACCACAGCTTCATTAACCCAAACGATTAAAGGTGCTTGATCCGGCCCAGCATAAACTAGCTGTGAACCCAGAGCCAAAGTGACAACCAGTGAGCGTGTGGCATTCAAAACGTGTTTATTCATGTATTTTCTCGATTGCGTTAAAACTCAATAGCTTCAGTGTAGCTCATTTTTTTTAAATAAAAAAATCCCCGGTTACTCACCGGGGCAAATTACGTGTTTGGAATTTTATCCAAACTGCGCTTCGCTTAAGAGGGGGTAAAGCGAAGCTAAGCATTCGGGGGAAATGCTCATACCTTTTGACACTATGCGGAACTAAAAGTTCAATTTTAAGTCAAATTATTTTGAATTTATTGTTCGGCCACATTCTACTCAAGCTATTTACGATTTTGGCGAGAATCTTTTTATATTAGTGTGGATGCCCTTTCTGGTTTACAAGAAGATACATCAGGGTGTAAGGGCCTCGCCCTCGAATTACCGGGGGCAGTCACCGTAACCCCGTCTTCTATAAACCAAATAATGCAAAGAGAACTAATTGTTAGCGGAAAATGTTCACGTGAATACAAGGCGTTTACCTATGACTTACCCGGCATTTTATGCTATCCTATTGTGTTTTATATCGACAAAGTTATTAAGGGGGCATTGTGCGCAACAGTCGGTTCTACTTTGCTAATCCTGATAGAGTTGGTCGATTTATCAATCGCTGGGACTTACTGCTATTAATCCTAATTTTTGCAGTACTGTTCTTTTTTGGCTGGGCGGGTTCACAAATGGCAACTCCTTATCAATTAGGAGACCAAATACCCATTTCTTTAGAGCCAGAAAATCTCCCTTTTTATGCACTGCGTACGGTAATTCGTATGTTTATTGCCTTGTTCTTTTCTATCGTCTTCACTTTTACCGTGGGGCTTTTGGCGGCTAAAAATCGGCGTGCTGAGCAAATAATTATTCCCGCGATTGATATCTTACAATCAATACCGGTTTTAAGTTTTTTATCGATTACAGTTACCGGGTTTATCCATTTATTTCCGCACAGCTTATTAGGCCCTGAATGTGCTTCAATTTTTGCTATTTTCTGTGCTCAAGTATGGAATATGACTTTTGGTTTTTACCAATCACTGAAAACTCTTCCGCATGATTTACAGGAAGTTTCTTCCATGTTTCGTCTTTCCGCTTGGCAGCGTTTTTGGAAATTAGAAGTTCCTTTTTCGATGTCAGGATTATTATGGAATATGATGATCTCTATGTCCGCGAGTTGGTTTTTCGTGGTTTTATCCGAGGCCATTTCCGTGGCGCATCAAAATATTCGTTTGCCTGGAGTGGGCTCTTATATTGCTTTGGCAATACAACAAAAAGATTTGCATGCGGTCGGCTATGCGATTTTAACGATGGTTATCGTAATTTTTTTATACGATCAAATACTTTTTCGCCCTTTAATTGCCTGGTCTGAAAAGTTTAAGTTTGAAGTATCGCCCGATGACGCAGAATACCAATCTTGGTTGGTTGACTGGATGCGTGGTAGCCGTCTCATGAAGCAATTTGCGGAGATGATTAATGTCTTGACTGACAGTTTTGTCAATGCGCGTTGGTTTCGCCTCAGTGACTCTAAGGTAATTAAGGAAATCGATTTAAAAAAACAAAAGCTCCTAGACCGTTTTTGGAATATCACGGTCTTAGTGTGTGTGATTAGTGGCGGTTGGTTTTTATTACGCTTTATCTTAGCCGAACTGAAAGTGAGTGACATACTACATGTATTTTTGTTGGGAGCTGCCACCGGTACCCGGGTTATTGCTCTGATTATATTAAGTTCGTTAATTTGGATTCCGGTTGGCGTGTGGATAGGGTTAAGACCACGTCTTGCTCAACGCATTCAGCCAGTAATTCAATTTGTTGCTGCATTCCCTGCCAATTTATTCTACCCTTTATTTGTCATTGCTATTGTTGAGTTTAATTTAAATGTTCAAATCTGGGTAACTCCCTTAATGATTTTGGGTACCCAATGGTATATTTTATTTAATGTCATCGCGGGTGCCTCATCAATTCCGCGCGATCTTTATCTTGCGGCCAATAATTTTGGTTTGAAAGGCTGGCTTTGGTGGAAGCGTTTAGCCTTACCAGGGATTTTCCCGTTCTATATTACGGGTGCAATTACTGCTGCAGGTGGTGCTTGGAACGCCAGTATTGTTGCTGAGTGGGTGAGTTGGGGTAATACTACCTTGAAAGCAACGGGCTTAGGGGCATACATTCAGGCCAGTACCGCAACGGGTAATTTCCCAAAAATTGCTTTAGGTACGGCAATGATGTGTTTGTATGTACTGATGTTTAATCACCTTATTTGGCGCCCATTGTACCGTTTGGCAGAAGAGCGGTTTAATTTTAATTAGGGTCTGTTTACCTTTTCGCTAGCTTGAGACGATTATGCCTGAAACTATTATTGCTATAGAAAGCTTACGTAAGTCCTTCAAAAAAGCTTCCGAGCAAGATTTGCTGGTGCTTGAAGATGTTAATTTTAAATTACAAGAAGGTGAAATCGTCGCATTATTAGGTAAGTCGGGTTCGGGTAAATCCACGTTACTGCGAATCATTGCCGGTCTTATCCCTCCCACAAGTGGTACAGTAACCTACCGGGGAATGCCGGTTAGCAGCCCGGTTGCCGGGATTGCGATGGTATTTCAATCCTTTGCATTAATGCCATGGCTTACTGTTTTGGAAAATGTGGAGTTAGGCCTGGAAGCGCAAGGGGTAGGCCGTGAAGAACGCCGTCACCGGGCAATTGAGGCGATTGATATTATTGGTCTTGATGGTTTTGAATCAGCTTTTCCTAAAGAGCTTTCAGGGGGAATGCGGCAGCGGGTTGGTTTTGCCAGAGCTTTAGTTATTAATCCTGATGTTTTATTAATGGATGAACCCTTTTCGGCATTGGATGTGTTGACTGCGGAAAACTTAAAATCAGATTTACTGGAGTTATGGAAAGAAAAGAAAACGAATACTAATGGTATTTTATTAGTAACCCACAATATTGATGAAGCAGCTACCCTTGCGGATCGCATCGTTATTTTTGGTAATGATCCTGGTTACATTCGCGCTGAGTTACCCGTAACTTTACCTCAACCACGCGATCCGGAATCACCGGAATTTCGTGCCTTGGTTGATAAAATTTATACCTTAATGACGACTGGTCCTAAAGAAAAGGCTCAGCGTGCTCAACGGGAACGCCAAATTGGGTTAGGCTATCGTCTGCCTGATGTGGAGCCTTCTGAATTAACCGGTTTGATTGAGACCATGACATCGTTTGAAGAACGCATCGATTTGCCAGAATTAGCCGATGAATTGATGATGAATATTGATGATTTGTTTCCAATCTTAGAGACCTTAGAAATTTTAGGTTTTGCAAAAGTTTCAGCTGGGGATATTCAGTTAAGTGATTTAGGTAAACAATTCTCTGAAGCGGATTTACAAGAGCGTAAGCAATTATTCGCCCAACGTTTATTAGAAAAAGTACCCCTCGCTCGTTACATTAGCCGCATTCTAGATGAGAAGGTGGGGCATCGTGTTTCGGAAGAGCGTTTCTTAAGTAAGCTCGAAGATTACTTAAGTGAAAAAGAAGCAGAGCGTGTTTTACGCACCATGATTGATTGGGGGCGCTACGCCGAGCTTTTTGCCTATGACTTTAACACGGGAATTTTAAGCTTAGAAAACCCCGGAGATGGAGTATAGAGTCGAACATTAAATTGGTATAGCCTGGTTGCTTGCAACCAGGACTTCACTATTCTTAAGCTGATTTCTTCGCCAAATAATTCAATATTTCCATCAAACGCTCAGGGCTACCTGCTAATTGCAAATCAGTTTTGTACTTCTGATTGACCACAAATGCGGGAACAGCACTAATTTGATAAGCACCCATTAAGGACATTCCACTTTGTACTTTCATATCAATGGTGGGTGAGTTTTCAAACGCGCTTTTCGCAATTTCTCGATCAACGCCTTGCGAAACAAAGAAATTAATCATCGTTTGCTTTGATTCTAAAGGTGTTCTATCTAACTGAATAGCTTTGAATAACACGGGATTTAATTTATCCGACAGCGCGAGGGTTTTCGCCGTATAATAGGCTTTAGCATACAATTCCCAGCTGGGCTTAAATACTACGGGAATACGTTCAAACTGAACTCCTTTCCCCAAGGTGCTTACCCACTGATGTAGAGGTGCTTCTATTTTATAACACCAAGGGCAACCATAACTAAAAAATTCCTGAATAATAGGCGCTTTGCTCTTTACTGCCTGAGGATTGGAGACCACAACATAATCTTTGCCTTCAACAAAAGCAGCAGCAAAAGCCATTGTGGGTAAAAGTAAGAAGAAACAAAATAGTTTTTTTAACATGTTTAAATTCCCTAGTGTAAACCTTCGATATAATGTGCTACAGCTTCCATATCTTCTCGGCTCATCCTGCTGCTAATGTCCTGCATAATATGATTTAAATCATTCTTGCGTTTGCCGTCTTTAAATGCCAGCAATTGCAATAGCGTATAAGCAGCATGTTGACCAGAAAGTACTGGAAAGCCAGCTTGAGCATTACCCGTACCTTTCGGACCATGGCAAGCAATACAGGCAGTTATCCGTTTTGTAAAGTCGCCTCCTCGATAAAGCTGTTCTCCGCGTTGCAGAAATTCTTTAGGAGTGCTTCCTTGAGCCAAAGGCATTTTAGCATAATATGCTGCTAAGTCATCCATATCCTGGTCACTCAGGGTTGCAACCAAGGCGCTCATGGTGGGCGCATCACGGAGTGATTTATCTTTCATATCTTTTAGTTGCTTGATGAAGTATTTAGGATGCTGTCCGGCCAGATTGGGCCATTCAGGGTTCAGGCTATTGCCTGATTGCCCATGACAGGCGGCACACACCATCGCTTTATTTGCAGTTGTTGGGGTATTTTCTTGTGCATAGACGGTTAGCGGGACGCACAGAATAACTGCTAGTGCAAATTTTTTCATGAAACTCTCTAGGTTAAGTCATCGTACCTAATTTTTGTAAAAATTATATAAAATCGTAAAATAATGGTACACTGCTTGGGTTTAAATCCCGATGCCGTATATTTTATGTTAGAAAATCCTTATGCTAAAGCAGTATTTTTAAAAAGCGCCGCGCGAGTAACTCATTTGCCTGAAGATACAGGCTATGAGGTTGCTTTTGCTGGACGCTCCAATGCTGGGAAATCCAGCGCGTTAAATTGTTTGACTCGCATTAAAGGCTTAGCTCGAACCAGTAAAACACCAGGACGCACCCAATTAATTAATTTATTTTCTCTGGATGAAGAGCGCCGTTTAGTGGACTTACCAGGATATGGTTATGCCAAGGTTGCTTTGCAAGTAAAGATGGAGTGGCAAAAGCATTTAGCTCATTATCTTGATGTCAGGCAAAGTTTAAGAGGCTTAGTGTTGTTAATGGATGTGCGCCATCCCTTAAAAGATCTAGACCAAATGATGATCGATTGGGCATTGAATCGCGAATTGCCTGTGCACATTTTATTGACTAAAGCAGATAAATTGAGCCGCAGTGATGTCAAAAATACGGTTTTAAAAGTGCGCAAACATTATGAACTTGCTAGTCATTTAATCAGCGTCCAAGCTTTTTCTTCTTTAAAAAAAGAAGGCGTAGAAGAGTTAATTCTTTTGTTAAATCAGTGGCTTGATTTGCATTAAGTACATGCATACCATCTTAAAAGAATACCCGGCTGCAACCAGGTATTCTTTTAAGATGGCAATTAGGCTCTCTCCACATAAACCAAAATAAATTCGCAACGCTTAAAGTTACCGGATTTCACTGCATTACATCCAGGCTTGGATGGAGCTTCTTTCTTGCAATGATTAACCTGCCTGGATTTGGTATCCTGCTGCTGAGTCATTATTAGGCCCCTCCTGTATTTTCGCTAGCTCTTCTTTATATTGATTAATTTTTTGACGGGCTTGATCTGCCATAATACTGCCGCCAATACTACCCGCCATTTTAACAGTATCGTTTACTGCTTTAAGACTTTGCGTTACTGTTGCTGCAGTGGTGCTTATTAACCCTTGTTGTACTGCCGCGGACACGAGGCTTCCAGTGCCCATTAAGGCAATACTGGTACCTACTAATGCGGTTGTTGCCAACTCAGTAGGGGTGGGGGCTGCACCAAAGCGGATAAGATTATAAATCATTGTACCTACGGTTTTTAATGCCAAAGGTACTCCAATTGCCATACCAATACACGTCGCAGCGAGGGCAATAGGGCCCATTATGGGAGCTAATGGTGGGATAAGTGCAAGAGCGGTGGCCGCCACGGCAATCAGTGAGGCGGCTAATGAAACTTTAGAGCCATAATATTCATAATTATTTAAGAAGGCTGAAAAATTTCGGGTTGATTTATTGGCATAAGTAAAATTGAAATCGTTCGCCTGTAAATAAAAATCGCGTGCCTTATGTAAATTACGCAGGAATCCTTTTTTCTCTTCCATACTCAATGGCATGTCTTTCAGCTCATGCTTGATTTCCGATAAGTATTGCTTAAACTCTTTTCTTCTTGATAAAACCTCAAATCTCGAGGATGTATGTTGGATACCCTCATTTTCGGCCAATTTTTTTAACTTGTCTAAATGTGCCTCAAGTTTTTGAATATCTTCTATTGGAATCGCTGCATCCGGTTTATGAAAGGGTTTTTTCAAGAAATGCAGGCATGCTGATTGGGCAAATAATATTTGTCCAAAAAGAACAATGCTATCTAAGTGTTGTTGTTTTTGTCGCTTTTGTTCGTGACTTAGATTGCTTTTATTAATTTCATTTCGTAGTTCCTTCACATATTGTTGCTCCTTCTCACTAAACTCAACTTTTGTAGATGGAGTATCAATACGTAAGGCTGGGGCCATAAACTCTGGACCAAAAAGAATTTCTCCATGAGCAAATTCACTACTAGGAAATACGTTACGCAATTGCTTTCTGACTTCCTCGGCGATTGAAGTATAGTCTTCTTTATGCAAAGTCACTTTAAACATAATGTGTCTCAAATAAAAGCATGCGGTAATTTAATAATACAGCTTTTGTGGGAATAGATCCAGCATTATGTTCATCATTTGTCCTAAGTGCATCCTTTCACTCAGGACAAATGGCTTATTTATTGAGCTCTCTTATTAGAATTTCAATAGCTTGAGGATTCGCTAAGGTTGATAAATCGCCTAATTCGTCGATATGCTGCACTTCTTTGCAGGCAATTTTACGTAAAAATCGACGCATTATTTTCCCCGAGCGTGTTTTGGGTAGTTCACTGGTGAAGTGAATGACATCAGGTTTAGCGATGGAACTTATTTCTTTTTTGACCTGCTCAATTAAATCCATTTCTAAAACACTGGTGACGGAGATATCTTGTTTGAGAACGACATAAGCAAAAATACCCTGGCCTTTGAGATCATGGGAAATACCGACGACGGCCGCTTCTGCGACGGAGATATGGCTGACTAATGCGCTCTCAATTTCTGCTGTACCCAAACGATGTCCTGAGACGTTGATGACATCATCTACACGTCCGGTGATCCAATAATCGCCATCTTCATCACGTTTGGCACCATCACCTGTAATGTAATAACCATGGTGTAGGTAGGTATGGCAAAATCGTTGATGATCTCCTTCAATCGTTCGTGCCATAGAGGGCCAAGGATATTTCATGGCCAGAAACCCTTCACCAGCACCGGTGATTTCCTCATTTTGCTCATTCAACAAGACAGGAACTACTCCTGGAATTGGTTGTCTGGCTGAACCAGGTTTGATGGCGGGATCATAAGGGCGAGCGCTGATCATGATTGACCCTGTTTCTGTCTGCCACCAGGTATCTACAATTGGGCATTTACTTTGACCTACTTGCTTGTAGTACCATTCCCATGCTTCAGGGTTAATTGGCTCTCCGACTGAGCCTAGCAAGCGCAAAGAACTTCTACTGCTTGAATCAAGCCACTGATTACCGGTACGCATGAGTGAACGTATGGCGGTTGGGGCTGTGTAAAATACATTGACTTGATGCTTGTCAATAATTTGCCAATTTCTCGAGGGATCTGGCCAGGTGGGGATCCCCTCATAAACCAGGCTGGTTATTCCATTGCATAATGCGCCATAAACGACATAACTGTGTCCCGTGATCCACCCTATATCCGCCGTACACCAGAATACCTCATCTTCTTTACAATCAAAGATAAGTTGATGAGTATAAGCTGCTTGGACAAGATATCCCCCGGTCGTGTGTACGACCCCTTTAGGTTGGCCTGTACTGCCCGAGGTATAGAGGATGAATAAGGGAGCTTCGGCATCCATGGGTTCTGGCTCACATTGAGCATTAACCTGGTCTCTTAATTCATGCCACCAATGATCCTGATTTTTATCAAAGTGAATCGTGGCATTGCTATTTTTAATAATCAGGCGTTGCAAAGATAGGCCTTCACAGGCTTCGTCAACGTGTTCTTTTAGTTCAACGGGTTTACCCCCACGGGAAAAGCTGTCTACAGTAATGAGGCATTTGCATTCTGAGGCGATTAAACGTTGTTTTAATGCATGAGCAGAAAAGCCAGCAAAGATCACGGTATGTACGGCCCCAATACGTGCGCAGGCCAGCATCGCAATAACCGCCTCGGAAATCATCGGCAAATAAATTGCGACCTTATCCCCTTTTTTAACATGGAGCTTCTTGAGTACATTACTCATACGGCATACTTCGGCATGCAATTGTGCAAAGCTTAGCGTTTTATGGTGCGAGGGATCATCGCCTTCCCAGATAATTGCAATTTGATTTGCTTTATGGGGTAGATGACGATCTAGGCAATTGGCACTAACATTGAGTTTTCCTCCCTCAAACCAGCGAATTGTTCCTTGTTTAAAATCACCAGAAAGTACGGTATCCCAAGGACGCATCCACTGGATCGTTTGTTTGGCAATTTCAGACCAGAACTCAGCTAAAGATTCTTCGGTAGGAGTTAGTGGATAGGGTGAGGGCTTTGCATGCATGTTAAACCTCTTTTGCTTGAGCAATAAGTTTGATAATAGCCGAAAAATCAGCATCTCCAAGCCCTTGATCGATAAATTTCTGATAAAGAGCAGTTGCTTTTGCCGCCAATGGTGTATGGGTATTGACCGCATGAGCACAGTCTTGACTTAGTAATAAGTCTTTAAGCATCATGGCTGAGGCAAACCCGGGTTTATAGTCGTTATTGGCAGGTACATTTTCCAGAATCCCGGCAACAGGGGCATATTTAGTCATTGCCCAACATTGGCCAGAAGCATTGCTTACTACTTCAAATAATTTTTGTGGTGATAGATTTAATTGTTCTGCGAGAACAAATGCTTCGGAAATGGCAATCATGGAGATGCCGAGAATCATGTTATTGCAGATCTTTGCTGCCTGCCCACTTCCTGCTGCACCAGTATGGATTATTTTTTGCCCCATGGCGGCAAGGATTGGCTGGGCAAGCTGAAATGCCTCGTTCTCTCCTCCTACCATAAAGGTTAATGTTCCTGCATTAGCTCCAGCGGTGCCACCAGATACTGGTGCATCTACCACCTGAATCTGCTTTACTTTAGCTAGCTGGTGCACTTCTCGTGAGCTGTTGACATCAATTGTAGAGCAGTCAATAAATAATGCCCCCTTAGGAATGGTACTGAATAGTCCTTCTGCTCCATGACAAACCTGCAGCACTTGTTGCCCTGTTTGCAACATAGTAATGACAACCTCTTGCCCACGGGCCACTTCCGCAATGTCTTTTGCAGTTAAGCCGCCACTTGTTGCAAAATTTTTTAAGGCTGATTGCTGTAAATCATATCCTGTAACCTGGTGTCCTGCTTTAACGAGATTAATAGCCATAGGTAAACCCATGTGGCCAAGCCCGACAAATCCAATTTTTGCCATTTAATTCTCCGTTTGAATGAGCGACCTATGTTTTAATCATGGGTTGGCATAATAAACGCGCTTCCTTTCAGGGCATGCGTAGGCCATTTACTGGTCACAGTTTTTAATTTGGTATAGAAATAAATGCTTTCATCACCATGTAGACTAATGTCACCAAAAAATGATTGTTTCCAGCCACCAAAGGGATGGTTTGCTACAGGTACGGGGATGGGAATATTCACACCTACCATTCCTGCTTGCACACGTTGACAATATTCACGAGCACTGTATCCATCACGGGTAAAAATAGCGGTACCATTTCCAAATTGATGTCTATTGACTAAGTTGAGCGCTTGTTCAAAGTCCTTAACCCGTACGACGACTAATACAGGGCCAAAGATTTCATTTTGATATACAGACATTTGCTCGGTGACCTTATCAAAGAGGCAGGGGCCGATGAAAAAGCCTTGGGGATGATTAGGTTGTTTATAGTCTCTACCATCAATGATTAATTGGGCACCCTCGTGTACACCTTGATCAATAGCTGCCATAACGCGTTTGCGGTGTGCGCTGCTTACTAATGGCCCCATATCAGTGTCAGCAACATCACCTGCATCGATTTTCATTGCTTGGATTTGGGGAGTCATTTTGGTAATTAAGGTATCTGCTACTTGATCTCCTACCGCCACTGCAACTGAAATTGCCATACAACGTTCACCTGCAGAACCATAAGCGGCGCCTACAATGGCCGATGCGGCTTGATCCATATCCGCATCAGGCATGACCACACAATGGTTCTTCGCGCCGCCAAAAGTATGGGCGCGTTTGCCATGAGCCGTTGCTTTAGTATAAATGGAATGAGCGACTGGCGTTGAGGCAACGGCGGTAACAGCAGCAACATCAGGGTGGGTAATTAAGTAATCCACCGTATCTTTATCACCCTGTAAACAGTTGGCAACACCGGCAGGTAAACCGGCTTCACTTAATAATTCTAATAAACGCACTGAAGCAGAAGGATCTTGTTCTGAGGGTTTTAATATAAAGGAATTACCACAGGCAATCGCGGGAATCATCATCCATACAGGAACCATTACGGGAAAATTAAAGGGGGAAATTCCTACGCAAACACCAAGTGGTTGTCGGAGTGTATGACAATCAATACCGCCGGCTACCTCTGTAGAATAATCGCCTTTAAGTTGATTGAGCAGGCCGCAATGTAATTCGACCACTTCAATAGCGCGAGCGACGGAGCCTTTGGCATCATCAAGGGTTTTACCATGTTCCTGGGTTACTAAGCGGGCTAAATCCAGTTGATGCTTCTCCATTAATTCTCTAAATTTAAAAAGAATGCGTGCTCGTTTAATTGCTGGTGTTTGAGCCCAGGCAATGCCCGCTTCTTTTGCAGTGCTGATGGTTTTATCGCAAAGCGTTTTGGAGGCGAAGTGTAGTTGTCCAATTATTTCGCCCAATGCAGGATTATAAATAGGGTGACTTGTGGTGCTCGTTTCGTTTACAAATTGACCACCTACATAATGTTGCACTAGGTATCCCATTACCAAACTCCTTTTCATGTTTTTTTATAAATTTAAGTTGATCATTGTAATTGTTTCATGGAAATATTTATACAATAATAGTGATGATACAGGAGTACTTATTTGAAAAAATATTTAAAAATAAATTACTTCTGATGGAATCCATGGACTATAAGTAGTAAGGAAATTATCAATGACAAAAGGAATTTTGCGTGTACCAAAGGGTACTTTGACGGGGCTGGTATCTATTTTACAAAGCCATTTTCCTGGCTATGTCTTGGAAACCTATGATCCTCATAAGCCTGACTATCGCTTAAGTTATCAAAAAAAAGTCGACAGTTATTGCCAAGCGCTGGAATATCTTCTCAACGCATACCCACGTCCATTGACGGACCCACCTTTTCCTGATGAGGTGATTAAAAATCATATCGAGCAGTGTCGTCAGGTTTATATTTTTAACGCCAATACAGCAACGCGCGTTTCTGAGTTACAAAAAGAGTTGAAGATCTTTACTACCAGTCTTGTCGACACAATCCATTTGCTTTGGAATAAGTCTGGAGATGATGCAACTGAATTATTAAATGAAGCTGAACAATATGTTTTAATGTTACGAGGTCGCCCTGATCTAGTAACTTTAACGCCTATGGGCACAGTGCAAGTGGATAAGGCCTTGTTACCCTATGAGCCAGAAACATTAGAAGAGTTTCGTCAAATAAAAGCAGAAAATTGCCCGAAAACACCGCACTGGTTTCAGGAGCTCTCCGATCCGGCGTTTCATTTCCGTCAAGCCTATTTTTGCAACTTACCTTCAGACCTTATTGATTTAACCGATGACTTGGATAAGTTTCTATATAAATGGGAAGATATTAAATTTAATGCTATTAATCTCAATAATGATTTACATCAGATTGCCGGATGCATATTACCTTTGCCAGTGTGGTTTTTAGAGTTACCTGGCCATCAACAAAAAATGGTTATTGCTCTTGCCAATGAAGAAGAATCAGAAATTGATGCAAGATTGGTTTTATTTAAACAGATGCTGGCGCGTGAAGAATACAAGGATACTTTAGCGCAAGTTAGGAAACTTCCTCAGTGGTATTGGGTTCTGCCTAAACATCAACAGCATTTTTTAGAATATGCTTTGAAAAGCAACAACAGTTTGGAAGAGGTACTTTCTTTTATATGTAGTCGTCATCGAACTTTGCCGATGCTTCCAAATTATGCGGTGCATAGTTCACATATCGTTGATAAAGACGGTAGCTTACATGATTTATATTCTGCAAAATATCGTGGGAGTCATGTTGTTCCTCGAGATGGTGTTAATAAATGGCCCGACGAGGTTATGCGCCTGTACACTTCCAGAAACCTAACACGGGCAATGGCCCAAGCTAAACCTGAACAATTCATTTTAGTACAAACTTTAGTTAGTCCTATTCATCTACCATTGGTTAATATTTCAAAATTGCTGCCCGATGGTGATTTAAAGAACATAGCGGATGCTGAAATGGAACAACATCCATTAGCATCTCGAATAATAAAAACGAACCATCCATTTAATGCGGCAAAAGTAATACTTTATACTGTGGCTACGGATCCTTATATCGTGGCGCTGGTGAGCGCGATGGAGATACGGAAGAAAGCTATCCCGCAATTAAAACCGCTGCTTGATAGCTATAAAGCCGTATTAAATTCAGGGGTTGGTTCAACAAATTTTTTTGATTATTATGGACGAGAATTATTTTTAAGTTCTTTAGAGCAATTAATGTTTCTTGTTTCTAAAGACTATTCTTTTGGCTCATGCGTCAGCGGTAAGGATAGAAAGGCTATAGAATCAATTCATACTGACGCGATGTGCCGGTATAAGTTCGAATATGGGTTTTGGCCGGAGTTTACTGATATAGGTCAAGACCGCATTAATTTTATCAATATCTTCGTAGATATTTACCTCTCACGCCATCATCATGAACATGCAGGACATAATTCCCCTGGATCTGAAGGTATTAAAACACCGTACAAGTACTTACCCTCCGATATAGCCGCGGAAATTATTAGACGTTTAAACCATGACAAGGCTTTAGTTTATGATGATCGCCTTGCTACAAATAATGAAATTAAAAAAATCACTACAGGGTCTCCAATATTACCTAAGGAACAGTTGGTGTGTAATTTGACTGCTGCCGCGTTAGGTGAAGCCAAATGTACAACACTTTACGATAATTTATTTTTATTATTTAACGATATGACTCAATTTATACCAGCTCCTGAGGAGAAGAAAAAGTCATGGTTTTTTAGTTCTGACCGCAGCCCGCCCTCAGGAATTGTTGAAATTAAAAAGTTAATGGATGATCCTCGCTCCGGCCCTAATAATGTTGTGCGTATGGCAGGAATCATGAAGATTATATTATCCCGACCCGTGCAGGACTCTTCACGTACAGAGGCTACAAAGTCAGTTTATGAGTTGCGGCAATTAATCGAAGCACCTGCATCAAAACATGAGGAACTCGTTAATAAGCTCGCTGCGGATTGGAGCAAACTATTTGAGAAGAACAAGCAATCGAAAAAAGTAACTGAGTTTTCACTGTAAAACAACATAGCCTGGCTGTAACCAACCAGGCTACATTCCTATAACAGATGTTCTAAACCATAAATTAAACCGTTTAAAGTCATAACTTTTTGGCAAGCTAAGACAATACCAGGCATAAAACAATTTCGACTGATGCTGTCATCTGTAATAGAAAGTGTTTCGCCGGCATTACCAAAAATAACTTGTTGGCGAGCTAATACTCCGGGTAAACGCAGTGAATGAATGTTAATGTCACAATGCGTGCCGCCACGAGCTCCCGGAATTAATTCTTTTAAAATTAATTTATTTTTTGGGGATTTTCTTGCTGCAGCAATCATTTCTGCGGTTTTTAACGCAGTACCTGAAGGCGCATCTAATTTTTGCTGATGATGGGTTTCAACAATTTCTACTTCTGAAAAGTATTCAGCGGCTTTTGCTGCAAAAAGCATCATTAAAACGGCACTAATGGAAAAGTTAGGGGCAATAACTCCACCCAAACCTTGCTCTTCACATTTGATGGTTAAGTTTTTAACTTGTTCGGGAAGTAGTCCTGAGGTACCAATGACGGGGCGAGCCCCATTATTGATAATTGTCAGACTATTTTGATACACCGTATCTGCTCGTGTTAAATCAACCACAATCTGTGCCTGGGTATCATGAATCGCTTGAGCTAAATTATCTTGTCGGCCAAGTTGAGCAACTAAGGTAAATTCAGGATGCACATTGAGTGTCTCACAAGCTAATTCCCCCATTTTACCACTGGCTCCATTTACGATAACACGAGTTAACATGGTATTCCTTATTTCCGATATGAATTATTGACGAGGATTTTTATCTGAGGGGTTCTTCTTTGGCATCTCTTTATCCTTGGGGGGATATTTAGTACGCCAAGCCCATACAGACGCAAAGGGCCAGCCAATCAGCGTCGCTTGCATGACTAGGGCAACAAAGGCTCCACCTGGGTTATCACTAATTAGAAAAACAGCCCATGGCAGAAAGGCACAAAGAAAAGCTATAAATAATCGTCTCATGGATATACATGGTAGTTTCAGTTTAAATTAATTATAGGCTGAATATTGGATTTTTTTCTACCCAGAGTTTTGAGGTTTTTATTGGAAACAGATGAACTTACTTAGAGTGCTTGCAAACAACCTTTAAACATTGTACATTGTGCGCTCATTCAGAAGGTGAATGATCATATTATTTTCGGATAGGGCAACCAATTTCTAAAGGGTACACTGATGAGAAAACAGGAGCTGCACCCGCGCACCGCTGTTATTAATAAAACTCAAAAAAACCAGTCTAAAAAAGCACGCGCTGATGCATTGTTATGGCTTGCGGCTAATTTCCCTGCTGCGTTTGATAATTCATTACGAATCCGCCCATTAAAGGGTGGCATTATGAATGATATTTTGCTGCATGCCGATAAAGCTGCTGAGGTAGGTATTTCTAAGAGTAAGCTCCGAGAGGCCGTAGTTTTATTTACGCGTCGCCTTGATTACTTGGCATGTTTAAAAGCTCGTGAAATGCGCGTCGATTTGCAGGGTAATGATGTAGCTGAGGTCAGTGCTGAAGAGGCAGATCACGCTGCAGCGAAGATTAAAAAACGGGTTGAAAAAAGCGTTCGCAATGCTCGCAAAATAATGGCAGAAAAAGGTACCGCTCCATATGGTACAAGCCAGCAATCTTCAAGCTATCAACCGAAAACAGCGAGTCAACCATTTGCTTCAGATGATTATTTTCCTACATATCCAGCTCGCTCGTATTCAGCACAAGCTCCAGCCCAGCCTGCGCGATCTGCCGTTGTTGTAAAGCATAAAACAACACGTCAATATGATCCTGATGCCGTAGCACGCTTGAAAGAGAAGCTTGGCTTATCGCGAAGCCTTGAAGAAAAGAAAGAAGTAGTCGAGTAAAAGCACAACTATTATCAAAAAATGTAGCCTGGTTGCAAGCAACCAGGTTTTCCATATGCCAATCAAATTCAGATAGCCACGAACGTAGTCTGAGCCTCTAAGCTAATTTCTGAGTTAAATCAGTAAGAATACGGCTACCAGTGCAAAACATTGCAACTCTTAATTCGTATTCGATGGTAAGCATTTGCAACAGGACTTTTTCTGTAGATTCTAAGGCCGCTGCAAGCAAAGGCTTTGCATAACCGACCGTAGAAGCCCCTAACGCAAATAACTTAGCAGCGTTTAAACCGTTAGCTGCACCCCCAGATCCCCAAATTTCAAAAGTAGGATTTAATGCTGCAGCTTGTTGAACCGCAGTGACAGTATCAATGCCCCAATTTTTAAAAGTAATTGCTGCTTGATGACGTATGGGATCCTGTGTTGCTCGGTGTCCTTCAATTCGTCCCCAGTGGGTGCCACCTAATCCGCCTATATCAAGTGCTGCAATACCTATATCAGTCAAACGTTGCATCGTGTTTTGAGAAAAACCACAGCCCGTTTCTTTGACAATAATGGGTAAATGGAACTTTTTAACTAATAGTTCTAAGGCTTGCCAGCAGCCCTTATAATCGGTAGTACCTTCCGGTTGCATACATTCTTGCAATGGGTTGCAATGAATGATTAATGCATTCGCTTGCAATGAATCAGTTAAACGTTGAATGTCGGCAAGTGGTGTATGAATTAATTGTGCAATCCCTAAATTGCTGTATAAATTTACCTTTGGAAAACTCTGGCGTAGATGGCTCCATTCGAATGCAGCTTTAGGATCCATTAGTTCACGTCGTTGAGAACCAACGCCCATGGCCCAGCCGCTTTGTGAACAGGCTTCAACTAAATGATGATTGATATGTTCTGCTCGGCGATGTCCCGCTGTCATCGAACTAACTAGAAATGGCTTGGCTACAACCTGGCCAAATCGCATGCCTTCTATATTAATTTCATCAAAATTAAGATCGGGCAGAGCATCATGTGTTAAATGAATGCTGTCAAATTTACTTAAGTCAGCGGTTTGGTTTTCATGCATTAGAGACAGTTTAATGTGATCTTGTTTACGCTGCTCAAATTGTTCGTATTGATTGGCCATGAGTTCCTACCTATTGTTACTGCGGTAATTGGTTTAAAAGCTGTTGCATGGATATTGCCGCATTGGCCAGTTCTATACCTTTATGCCCGTGTTTTCCACCTAATCTATCCCACGCTTGCTCTTCATTTTCAGTCGTTAATAAACCAAAAATGACTGGGATATTGTATTTTAATGAAACCTTCATGCAGCCTTCACTAGTCATGTTACAGACCAGATCATAATGGCTGGTGTCACCGCGAATAACGGAACCTAAAGTTATTATTGATTGCACCGCATTCGCCATCGCTAACCTTTTAGCGATCAAAGGAATTTCAATAGCACCAGGAACTTCATAAACACTGATGTGTTCTTTTTTAATGCCCCGCTTTTGTAACTGGTTAATTACCGCATCTTGCAAGTTCTGAGTTATGTGTCGATTGAATACGCCTACAATAATAGCAATCGGAAAGGATTCTACAATTGGTAGGTTTTCTGTTGGTTGTGCTGGTTTTTGCATTATTCCTCTCTTCTTCAATGGGAATTTTGTATTACTAAGAGCTGCAATGTACCTTTTTACCTTTATTTTTTCCAGTTATTTACAGCGGGGGATGGTCGTTGGTATGGAATTTTCGTGCACTTACCTAAGTTATCGAGGCAAGTGCGGGGGCAATTACGACAAATCCTATTTGCTATTTGTATTTAATTCAACCCACTGGGCATAAGTATTCATAAATTGCTGAATAAATTTCTTAGTATCTTCATTAATCAGCTCACCTTGCTCATTAAATAAGTTTCCTACGCCACCTATATAAGTTTCGGGTTGTTGTAAAACGGGAATATCTAAGAAGACAAAGGATTGTCGCAAGTGGTGATTGGCACCAAACCCCCCGATAGCTCCGGGAGAAACACTCATTACTGCTCCGGGTTTTTTAGACCAAACACTTTTACCGTAAGGGCGGGAGCCAACATCAATGGCATTTTTAAGAACACCAGGCACCGAACGATTATATTCTGGAGTAACAAAGAGTACTCCATCAGACATTCTTATTTGATCACGAAAATGTAGCCAGGCTTCTGCTGGTCTGTTCTCATCATCAAGATCTTGGTTGTATAAAGGTAAATTACCAATTTCGATAATTTCTAAGCTTAATGATTCGGGAGCTACGGCCATGAGCGCATGTGCCATTTTTCGGTTATAGGATTCTTTACGTAAACTTCCAACAATAACGGCAATTTTTTTGCGCATCATACGTTCCTTGTATTGATTAATGGAGCGGGATCATTTAATTCGTAATTCTAGAGTATACTGGTGGGGCTTGCAAATAGAAGAAAAAAAACGCCCCGTTCACACTAAAATGCAATATTTTAAATGTGAACGGGGCGCTAGAAATAAGGTTAAACTACTTCTACGTCTTCAGCTTGTGGTCCTTTTTGACCTTTGCTAGCTTTGAACATTACAGTTGCACCTTCGGCAAGAGTTTTAAACCCGCTACCTTGGATCGCACTGAAATGTACGAAATAATCTGTGCCGCCACTTTCTAAAAATCCGAAACCTTTGGACTCGTTAAACCATTTTACTGTACCGCGTATTTTTTCTGACATGATAATTTCCTAAATTGTTACCAGCCCATTGTAGCATTATTTTATTAATTGTGCTGTTTTTTTATTAAATATTTTTTATTTTTTTCAAAATAAGGAAAGAAAACCATAATGGGCGTGCATAATAGAGGATATATTTTCGAAATATCTAACTCATAATTCAGCTGAAAGTAATTCTTCGCCATCATTTTTTTGGAGCGTCAAGAATATTGCCCCAGATAAAAACGTCAGAATACCAAGCGTCGCGAAGGTTTGATGAAGTGCTTTAATCGACAATTGCTGATTGATCGTAAAAATACTAATAATGATTGCAGCGGCTGCAACACCAAAACTTTGAGCCAATTGTTGAATGGTACTCATAATGCTGGTTGCCGCACTCATATTGTCTTCGCTGACCTGAGCATAGGCTAACGAATTCATTCCTGTGTATTGCAGTGCGATTAAAAAACCATAAATAAAGGTAAGCAGGCTAATTTCATAAATTGATGAGGAATGATTTATGAGGCACAAAGACCATAAGGCGATGCTAACTAAAATAGTATTTAAGATGAGTAGTTTTTTATAACCAAACAAACGCAGTATGTAGACGGACATGGGTTTTACCAAAAATACCCCTAAGGCGATTGGCGTAAGTAAAAATCCGGAGAGTTGTGACGAATAGCCCAAACCAATTTGCAAGAGCAGGGGAAGTAAAAATGGAATACCACCAAAGCTTAATCGAGAAAATAAATTACTAGTGACGGCAACAGCAAAAGTACGTAACTGCAGCAGTTCTACTTTAATGATAGGATGTTTTTTATGGCGCGAATGTTTGATGTAAGCAAACAGTAAGATCAGTGCCGAAATAAGAACTACCAGAGTATGTGAACGGTCAATGTCTGATTCGCTGAGCATGGATAAGCCAAAGGTTAGCAAGGCAAGGCCACTGCCAAAAAGTACGAATCCTAATTTATCCAATGGTGGAACTGATCGACAAGGCATTGAGGGTAGGCGTTTATGGGAAAGATAGATAGCCAATATACCTGCAGGAATGTTGACCCAAAATATCCAGCGCCAAGAGAAATGATAGGAAATTATACCTCCTAATAAGGGGCCCAACATCATTCCTAACGCGGCTACCATCACGACTTGGCTCATTTTGGCAATGAGTTCGTGACGCTCAAAAGTTCGTAAAATAATAAGCCGCCCCACCGGCATAGTTAAGGAGCCTCCCAAGCCTTGAATAATGCGAGCACAAATTAATTCGCTAAGGCTTTGGGTAAAACCACACCAGGCTGAGCTTAAGGTAAATACACAAACGGCCGTAATGAATACTTTTTTAATACCATACTTATCGGCAATCCAGCCACTAATGGGGATAAATATAGCCAGACTTAACAGATAGCTAATCAGGGCTAATTTTAAATCGATAGGGTTTACATTGAGGCTATGCGCCATAACTGGAATTGCTGTGTTAATAATCGTAGTATCAACAGCCTCCATGAACATGGCAAAAGAAACGATGAGTAGGATAATATTTTTTTTCATAAAATCAGTATATCAGGGCATTTGAGATCCGTCATTACACCCACCGTGTTACGAAAATTTTACAATAACGTGTAGGTTTGGCCTCGCCCAACATGAGTGCGGGCACGGCTCGGTGCAAAGATATGGAACGAAACCGCAACTATTGAGGTCAGCAGACCTAGGAACCATTCAACATATTTTTGATACCAGCTAAATGTGATTTAGCTAGGTTTTTAGAGCGCTCTTCACAAGGTGCCACTTTTTTACCAAACCACTCCAGATATTCTGCGGGCAATTCCTCTAGAAACCGACTGGGTAGACAGTCTTGCATTTCTCCCGCTTTACGTCGTTGATTTGCTAAGGTAAAACATAAGCCTTTTTGTGCCCGAGTAATACCTACATAGGCTAAACGTCGTTCCTCTTCAATTTGATCATCATCGATGCTGACTCGATGCGGCAGTAATTCCTCTTCCATACCCACTAGGTACACAAAAGGAAATTCTAATCCCTTTGATGCATGTAGAGTTAAGAGCTGGATTGAGTCGCTATCTTCTTCATCAGACTGCTCCAAGATATCAATTAAAATTAATTTATTGATTACATCGGTTAAGGTGTGTTCTGGTTTTTTGGCTAATAAACGGCCTACCCATTCCAATAACTCCCAGACATTATCCATCCGTTTCTGCGCTTTAGCTGGTGTATCGCATTGCTCATAGATATAGGCTTCATAGCCGCTGTCTTCAACCATTTGTTTCAAATGTTCCACAATGGCCGCGGATGATGCAATGCGTTTTTTTATTTCCTCCATCCATGATTTAAATTGCAATAAGGCGGCCCGCGGTTTGTCGGCGATACTTTCACTAAGGGCCAAATGATCCATTACCTTATAAAGACTAAGGCCACGGCTTTGGGCATAGTTCCCTAGAACATCGAGGCTTGCCTCTCCAATTCCTCGTTTGGGCGTATTGATGACTCTTAAGAAAGCGGCGTCATCTGCGTCATTACATAATAATTTTAAATAGGCAAAGATGTCTTTAATCTCTGCTTTGGCAAACCATGATTGGCCTCCGCTAATACGGTAGGGAATACCATAATGACGCAGTACTTTTTCAAAGATTCGTGATTGGTGATTTCCACGGTACAATATTGCATAGTCACCATACTCAGTTCTAGCACGCATTTTATGACTAATTAAATCCGCAACCACTTGTTCTGCCTCATCATTTTCATCTTTGCAACGAACTACTCGCAACAATTCGCCTTGCCCCAGATCGCTCCACAATTTTTTATCAAAAAGATGCGGATTATTGGCAATGAGATGATTGGCAGCATTTAATATAATGTTGGTTGAGCGATAATTTTGTTCTAATTTAATGATTCTTAATTGAGGATAATCCTCTTGCAACTGTTTTAAGTTTTCTGGTTTAGCTCCTCGCCAGGCATAGATGGACTGATCATCATCGCCTACAACGGTAAATTGTGAGCGGATTCCGGTGAGTAGTTTGACCAGAAGATACTGACTGGTATTTGAATCTTGATATTCATCTACTAATAAGTGGCGAATTTTATTTTGCCAATATTCCCTCACCGCAGGGTGGTCCTTAAGCAAGGTCACTGGAAGGCGAATTAAGTCGTCAAAATCAACCGCATTGTATGCTTTTAATGCTTGTTGATAGCGTGGATAAAGTACGGCTGCTTCGGCATATAAAAGCGCATCAGAGGGATTTCGCAAGACTTCCTCTGGAGTAAGTAGATCATTCTTCCAACGTGATATGCGTTGTTGAATCTGGAGAAGAAAATCACGCTCAGTTGCCTTATTGGCAGGTAAAAAGCTGCGCAATATTTGTAAGCAATCTTCGCTATCAAAGATGGAGAACCCCTTCTTTAGATCACATAAAGCAAGATTACGTTTTATCATGCTTAAACCTAAGGTATGAAAGGTGGCAATTTTTAATCCCCGCCGATTTGCGGCAGGAAGAACTGCGGCGACTCGAGCACGCATTTCACTGGCTGCTTTGTTGGTAAAGGTTACAGCACATACGCTGTTGGCTGCATACCCACACTCATTAATTAGGTAGCCTATCTTTTGCGTGATGACTCGTGTTTTGCCGCTGCCTGCTCCTGCAAGAACTAATAAAGGTCCGTCTATATAATTTACGGCTGCCATTTGTTGGCTATTTAGCATCTTTCGGGTTCTCACTCAAAAAAGAGCGATTATTGCTTCTATGACAGGATGAATCAATGATTAATTCATGGAGCGCTCTACGTCAAACTCTTCTTCAGTGTCAATTTCAATAAATTGTTGACGTGCATCTACTGGTTTAGATTCTTCAACATCATCTATACCTAAAATTACTTTATCTAAAGTTTTAATAATAGGTATTAGTATATTTTTATCAATCATGATAGGGCCTCTTTTTTTATGTGGGATTCTTTAAGCATAGTTCACCATAGGGATTTCTCCACTAAAAAAGAGTAAAAATAGTGTTAGCGTTTGCTATGCGGAGGGTATTTGCAATAGGACAGGAGTTCCCAGTTGGCTTCACCTATTGGGCTTTACGATAGAGGGATTACTGTTACTGCATTTATATTTATATAGTTACCTACAGTTAGGCAATTTAACATCAGGCCTGTTTCTCAAAATGTGACGCCAGGAACTAGTTATGCCGATACGATTACGTTAACAGTAACTTACTTAAATATAGAGAAATTGCTGGATTTTCGCCGTTAATGCTCTATTCTAAGCATAAAAAGTTATTCATTAGACAATAAACTAAGATAGAATACCCCGTATTTATGCACTTGAGTTCATTATGAAAGAATCCGATACCTTGCAACGTTTTATTTTTGAGCATGCCAACATCCGCGGCGAAATTGTACATATCGAACAAACGTATCAAACCATTATGGCGCAACGTAATTATCCGCCGATGGTTAAGAATTTGTTGGGTGAGGCTATTGTTTCCTGCTTGTTGCTTGCATCCAGCATTAAATTTGAAGGCAGTTTGAATTTACAATTTCAAGGAGATAAGCGATTGTCTTTACTCTTGGTGCAATGCGATCATGAGTTGCATATAAGGGCTTTTGCGCGCTTTGAAGAATCTTTGGAAACTGAGGATTATGCCAAAGCATTTCTTAGTGGACAGATGGTGATGACGATTAATCAAGATAATCAAACCAACTCATACCAAAGTGTGGTGCCCTTACAGTCTACCTCAATGAGCGAAAATTTAATGAACTACTTTGCTCAGTCCGAACAAATATCTACACGTGTTTGGCTTGCGGTAAATGAAAATGCTGCTGCCGGAATGTTATTACAGTTAATGCCTGGACAAGATACGGTACAACGCGAGCAGTTCTGGGAGTATGCCGTGCAATTAGGGCAAACCGTAAGTGAAGAAGAATTGTTAACCTTAGATAACCAAACCTTACTCTATCGTTTATATAATGAAACTGAGGTGCGCGTTTTTGATAGCCGCCGCACCGAATTTCATTGCCGTTGCAGCCTGGATAAAATGCGGCAGGTTATCAATGTCCTAGGAGAGAAAGAGGCTCAGGAGTTATTAGAAGAGCAGGGCAAAATAGATATTCGTTGTGATTTTTGTAACAAGGAATACCTGTTTGATGCGATTGATGTGGCTATGTTATTTCATAAATAAAGAAGCAGGCTAAGGGCACTTGGCTGGCCCGCCTAGGGTAGATTGGGCGGTTAATCCCTGTAGTGAAGTAGTATAAACTGTGTTTGCAGGGCGTTTCAGCTCAGCCTATGTTTCCTTTATAAATTTTCATTAAGTAAAAGTCTTAGTCGCAAGTAACCAGGCAACACGTTATTACTGTAACGTTAATTTAATTGAAGATAACAGATTACAATCGGTTTGGATTAATTGTACACATTGCCCACGCATTGCCTGCAATATTTTTTGCAAGCTAATAAATTGCTCACTAAGTTCAATATAAAGCTCGGAGGACGGCTTTTCCTCCAATTCACTCACGCTTAAATAAGCTGCCTGTCCCATTTCTGAAAAATAACTTAGGCTGACGTGACGTCGTTTGGCGATTCCAGGGAAGAGACCACAGAAAAGTAAGCTTTTATCGCCGACATCTCGCAGATGTTGCGTTTTCATAGGTCGTGACTTATGGACCGATTCTAAAAAGTCGAGCGCAACAACTGATTCAATGAGCTTAGTTCCTTGAGAAAAGCGCATTAATAAAAACACTAAATAACTTTCGGTGTTTTCATTGAGTACAAGCCGGGTCGCAGCTTGAGCCTCATTAACCAAGGCATGCCATTGGCTAATATCAGTAGGATGTAAAATTAATGGTTGCATATAGCCCCCTTTTTAAGCTCCTCACTAATAGTCTAGCAAAGCTTTGCTATTTCTGTGTATTTTAAGGTAAATCAATGATTTTTATTTTGTAGGGCGTGGGATTTTGGCTTGTAGATTATATTGAATTGAGCTTAATTAACGTGCCGGATAGGTTTTAGTTGTCTATTGATGTATAATGTCGAATGTATGAACAAATACATTGTTTTTTCCTTATAAAGGCTATTTATGATTGAACAGATTCGCAATATTGCCATCATTGCACACGTAGACCATGGCAAAACCACCCTCGTTGATAAACTTTTACAACAAACAGGTACTCTTAATGAACGAGCTCCTAAAGTCGAGCGCGTTATGGATTCTAATGCTTTGGAAAAAGAGCGAGGCATTACTATTTTAGCTAAAAACACGTGTGTGTATTGGAATGATCATCAAATTAATATTGTTGATACTCCAGGGCACGCGGACTTCGGTGGTGAAGTTGAGCGAATTCTGTCGATGGTAGATAGTGTGTTGTTATTGGTCGATGCGGTAGATGGCCCTATGCCACAAACTCGTTTCGTAACGCAAAAAGCATTTGCGCGTGGATTAAATCCAATCGTTGTGATTAACAAAATTGACCGTCCAGGTGCACGTCCTGATTGGGTTATGGATCAAGTGTTTGATTTATTTGACAATCTTGGCGCAACTGATGAACAGTTGGATTTCCCCGTTGTTTACGCTTCGGCATTAAATGGGTATGCCAAACTGAATCTAGAAGATGAAGCTACGGACATGAGCGCTTTACTGCAAACCATTATTGATAAGGTTGAGGCTCCACACGTGGATGCTGAAGGCCCATTCCAAATGCAAATCAGCTCTCTGGATTATTCCTCTTATGTAGGAACTATTGGTATTGGCCGTATTAGCCGTGGTCAAATTAAAGCAAAATCGCCTGTGAAAATCATGGACAAAGACGGTAACATTCGTACTGGTCGTTTATTGCAACTATTAGGCTTTAGAGGTTTGGAGCGTGTTGAGATTGAAGAGGCAAGCGCTGGTGACATCGTAGCGATCACCGGTATCGAAGGCTTGAAAATTTCTGATACGGTTTGCGATCCATCCATGGTGGAAGGTTTACCTGCACTTTCGGTTGATGAGCCAACAATCAGCATGACCTTCCAGGTAAATGATTCACCTTTTGTCGGTCAAGACGGTAAATTTGTTACCTCACGTAAAATTCGTGAACGTTTGGATACTGAGTTATTACACAATGTGGCATTACGCGTTGAAGATTGCGACGACCCGGATAAATTCCGAGTTTCAGGCCGTGGAGAATTGCATTTATCTATTCTCATTGAAACCATGCGTCGTGAAGGCTATGAGCTTGCAATTAGTAAGCCTGAGGTAATTCTTCATGAAGTTGATGGCGAGCAACAAGAGCCTTATGAGCGTTTAACCGTTGATGTGGAAGAAAATCATCAAGGTGCGATCATGGAAAAGTTGGGTGAGCGCCGTGGTGAAATGCAAGATATGGTTCCAGATGGAAAAGGGCGAGTACGCTTAGATTACATCATACCAACTCGCGGCCTTATTGGTTTCCATAGCGAGTTCTTATCTGCTACTTCGGGTACTGGCTTAATGTATCACGTGTATGATCATTATGGTCCTGCGTATAAAGGACGAATTGGTAAGCGGGTGAATGGGGTATTAATCGCCAACTGCCAAGGGGCTGCCCGTGCTTTTGCCTTGTTTAACTTACAAGAACGCGGACGTTTATTTGTCGAACACCAAACCCCTTGTTACGAAGGTATGGTAGTTGGTATTCATGCCCGTGATAATGATTTGGTAGTGAATGTAACCAAAGAAAAACAATTAACTAACATGCGTGCTTCAGGTACGGATGAAAATATTATTCTAACGCCACCAATTAGATTAACTCTGGAACAAGCATTGGAATTTATTGATGAAGATGAATTGGTTGAAGTAACACCCAGTTCAATTCGTATTCGTAAAAAAGCGTTGAAAGAGCATGAGCGCAAAAAAGCATCTAGAGCGAACAGTGACGAATAAAAGTAAATTTAAGCGTGTGATTTTATATGCACGCCAACATCGTGCAAACCCAGGGGTTAACGACAGCTTAAACCGTTTGGTTGAGTTTTTGGAAAGCCAAAAGGTTAGTGTCTACCAAGACGTTGACACTTTATTGGGTTTTGACGTGCAATTACCGGTCTTAACTAAAAATGAGATGGGTGAAAAAAACGATTTGATCATTGTGATTGGCGGAGATGGTAGCTTGATTTCCGCCGCTCGCATGGCCACGAAAGTAAATACGCCGGTTATCGGAATCAACCGCGGACGCCTAGGCTTTTTGACTGACATCCTACCTAATGATATTGAAAGCCAGCTTAGCGCAGTATTGGCTGGACAATATAAGGAAGAAAAGCGCTTCTTATTGCATGCTCGCATTTATGATGATAACGAGACCTATTTTGAAGGTGATGCAGTAAATGATGTGGTTTTATCACGTGGCAATGAAACGCATTTAATTGAGTTTTCAGTATATGTTAATGAGCAGTTGGTCAGTCATTATCGCTCCGACGGTATGATTTTATCGACGCCTACGGGCTCTACAGCTTATGCCTTATCTGCCGGTGGACCAATTATGCATCCTGAATTGAATGCAATAGTGCTGGTGCCGATGTTTTCACACAGCTTAAGTTCACGTCCTTTGGTCGTTGATGGTGAGTCAAAAATTGAATTACACATTAATGAAAGCAATGAAGCGGATCTGTGTGTGAGTTGTGATGGACATCAGTCGCGTATGGTAAAAGCTGGCCAGCGAGTTGCGATTCAAAAAGATGCACATCAGTTACGATTGTTGCATCCCCTTGATTATCATTACTATGATACATTACGATCCAAGCTTGGTTGGGAATCCACACATCAGGGATAAATCATGCTTACAACTTTGTGCATTGAACAATTTGCAATCGTGCAACACCTGGAATTAGATTTTACTCAGGGAATGACTGCTTTTACAGGTGAAACTGGGGCAGGTAAGTCGATTATGATCGATGCGTTATTACTGGCTTTAGGCGAACGTGCGGATGCTTCAGTGATTCGTCCCGGTCAGGATAAATGCGACATCACTGCAGGTTTTTACGTGCATCAAAATTCTGAGCCTGCACAATGGCTTGCCGAGCAAGATATTCCTTGTGATGATGGCGAGGTTTATTTACGCCGAGTAATCTATGCCGAAGGGCGTTCAAAATCGTACATTAATGGACAACCTTTTCCTCTGCAAAAAATTAAAGAACTAAGCGAAAAACTAGTGCATATTCATGGACAACATCAGACGCAAACCCTGATGCAGCACGCCACCCATCGCCAGCAATTAGACCAATACGCCAAGAATTATGGTTTGGTTGAGGAAGTGGCTCGGCTTTACAAGCAGTGCCAAAAAGTTCAACAAGAAATTGCTACCTTACAAAGTTTAGAGCAACAAGCTGATCGAATCGAATTATTAAAATTTCAAATCGAAGAGCTTTCCGCATTAAATCTGCAAGAGAACGAAACTGAGGCATTGTATCAAGAGCATCAAATGTTGCATCACGCGAAAGAATACTTGCAACACAGCCAACACATTCATGATTTATTAAATGCTGAGGATGAGCCTAATGTGTGTACGAGCTTAAATCATATTTTGCAATCGCTTAGCCAACTACCTCAAGAGCAAGCGCAAATTAAAAACACCTATGAATTAATTAATGGTGCTTTAATCCAATGTGAAGAAGCCATTGGCGAAATGCAGCAATTTGCTGAGTGCGTGCATCTTGATCCAGAGCGTTTGCATGAAATAGAAAGCCGCATGAGCATCATTCATCAATTAGCGCGAAAATATCATGTTGATAGCAGTCAACTAGCAGAACATGCCCAACGGTTACAAAAAGAATTAACGCTATTACAAGACAGTGAAGGTAAATTAGCCGATTTGCAACGCCAACATCAAGAACTGGTAGCTGCCTATGAGCAAGCAGCAAAGAATTTAAGATGTGCCAGACAAGAGCATGGTCCCAAATTGGCCCAGGAAATCACCACCAGTATTCAACAATTGGGAATGCCCAAGGGTTGGGTTGAAATTGACATAACCCCCTTAGACAAGATATATGCTCATGGTATGGATAAAGTTGAATATAAAGTATGTACCAACCCTGGTATGCAGCCTGACGCACTTAGTAAAATTGCTTCCGGAGGGGAGCTCTCACGAATCGGCTTAGCCATTCAAATGATCACGGCTCAACAAGGGGCTACTCCAACCTTGTTATTTGACGAAGTAGACGTGGGCATTGGCGGTATCACGGCTGCTTTAGTGGGGCAAATGCTGCGTAAATTAGGCGAGCGTTTGCAGGTATTTTGCGTTACTCATCAACCTCAGGTTGCCGCATCGGCTCACAACCATTTTATGGTGGAAAAGAGTAGTGATAATACCCAGACATTCACTCGCATTTCCTTATTGCAGCAGGCAGAAAAAATCGACGAAATCGCCCGCATGCTCGGTGGCTTAACAATAACAGAACAAACGCGCTCACATGCACGAGAACTATTACAGCAGAGTGCGTAAGCACGTTCAGTTAAAAAAAGGAACTCAGGAATGCAACTAATACCAATCATTCTTTGTGGTGGCGCGGGTTCACGCCTTTGGCCAGTTTCACGTGAACTACATCCTAAGCCCTTTATGCGTCTTGCAGACGGGCAAAGTTTATTTCAAAAAGCATTTATTCGCGGTGCTTCTTTACCTAATGTACGTGAAGCAATGATCGTTACGAATAAAGAGTTTTTATTTAAAATGATTGAAGAAAGCTCCGAGGTCAATGCGAATCATATTGAAACCTCCTACATTATGGAGCCCTTTGGCCGTAATACGGCAGCAGCTATTGCATCCGCTGTCCTGAACACCATTAATTTGCATGGTGAACAGGCGATGATGCTTGTTTTGGCAGCGGACCATTTAATTCTGAATCAAGATGCATTTCAAGCTGCAGTGAATGATGCCTTGGAATTGGCAATTAATGACAAGTTAGTCACTTTTGGTATTTCGCCTACCGAGCCTAAAACAGAATATGGATACATTGAAGCGGAGGCAAATCAAGTCGTACGTTTCGTAGAAAAGCCAGCATTAGACAAAGCCCAGGAATATTTAATTTCTGGTCGTTTCCTCTGGAACTCAGGAATGTTCTTATTCTCAGCAGGTTCCATGTTGCACGCTCTAGAAGAGCATTGTCCAGAAATTTTGCATGCCGTGCGCGCTTGTTTTGCTAAGTCACATTGGGTGCATCATCAAAATGTTGTGGGTTTGGAGTTAGATGAAGAAACCTTTGCTCAAGTTCCAGATAATTCCATTGACTATGCGGTCATGGAAAAAGCTGAGAATATCGCTGTGGTACCCTGTCAAATTGGCTGGAGTGATGTGGGCTCATGGACATCTATTGATGAGTTGATTGAGCCTGATGCGCAAGGCAACCGCTTGGAAGGTGACGGCGAAGTGTTTTTGCACGAGGTGACCAACTGCGACATAAGAAGTAATAATCGTTTGGTTGGCGCGGTGGGGCTTGATAATTTATTAATTGTGGATACTCCGGATGCGTTGCTCGTTGCCGACAAGTCACGTGCGCAGGATGTAAAACATATTTATACCCAATTAAAAGCATGTGGTCATGAAGCTTATAAATTACATCGTACGGTATATCGCCCCTGGGGTACTTATACCATACTGGAGCAAAGCGAACGCTTTAAGATAAAACGTATTGAAGTAAAACCGGGAGCAAGCTTAAGCCTGCAGATGCATCATCATCGCAGCGAGCACTGGATTGTGGTTAGCGGGATGGCTAAAGTCGTTAATGGTGAAGAAGAGTTTTTTGTTCGCGTTAACGAGTCTACTTATATTCCCGCAGGTTGCAAACACCGTTTGGAAAACCCAGGAGTCCTTGATCTGGTGATGATTGAGGTACAAAGTGGTGATTATCTGGGAGAGGATGATATTGTGCGTTTTCAAGATAACTATGGAAGGGGTTAATTTCCATGAAACTCGCTTGTTTTAAGTCTTATGATATTCGCGGTAAGCTTGGAATTGAATTGAATGAAGAGCTTGCATACCGCATTGGCTTTGCTTACACGCAATTTCTAAACGCAAACTCCGTGGTAGTCGGCAGTGATGTGCGCCACAGCAGTGAGCCATTAAAGCAGGCTTTAGCGCGCGGCATCATGGATGCCGGAGCCGACGTTATTGATATCGGCATGGCAGGTACCGAAGAGGTGTATTTTGCTACCTTTCATTTACCTGTTGATGGCGGAATAGAAGTTACTGCCAGCCATAATCCAATTGATTACAACGGCATGAAATTAGTCCGTAAGGGGGCTGCCCCCATTAGCGGCGATAGTGGCTTAAAGGCCATTGAAGAGCTTGTGATAAAAAATGAATTTCAACCCGCTGCACAAAAAGGACAATATAAGCAATTAAATGTGTTAGATGCTTATGTCGATCATTTACTAAGTTACATTAATCCACAGCACTTGAAACCATTAAAACTAGTTGTTGATGCGGGTAATGGGGCTGCCGGGCATGTCATCGATGCGATCGAGGCGCGTTTTAAAGTAGCAAATATCCCTGTTAGTTTTATTAAGATTCATCACGAAGCAGATGGTGATTTTCCTCATGGAATTCCAAACCCCTTGCTAATGGAAAACCGTCAAGCAACAGCGGCGGCAGTAAAGGCTTACCAAGCAGATATGGGTATTGCTTGGGATGGGGATTTTGATCGTTGTTTCTTATTCAATGCTCAGGGGGAGTTTATTGAAGGATATTATCTGGTTGGCCTCTTAGCAGAAGCCTTTCTTAAGAAACATCCTGGTGGCAAAGTAATTCATGACCCGCGCCTTATTTGGAATACTATTAATATTGCTCAGCGTGCCAATGGGCAGGCAATTCAATGTAAAACTGGGCATGCTTTTATTAAAGAGCGTATGCGCAGTGAAAATGCGGTTTATGGGGGGGAAATGAGTGGACATCATTATTTCCGTAATTTTGCTTACTGTGACAGTGGAATGATTCCTTGGTTATTAGTGATTGAATTGATGAGTCACACTAATAAGTCATTAAAAAGCCTCATCGATGAATGTGTTAATGCATTTCCTTGCAGCGGTGAAATCAATTATGAAGTTGCCGATGCTAAGTTAGTGATGGAGCGTGTAGAAGCTCATTTTTCTGCATTACAGCCCAAAATAGACCGGACCGATGGTATTAGTCTGGAATTTGAACATATGCGGCTAAACTTACGTGCTTCAAATACCGAGCCTCTCTTACGATTAAATGTGGAAACACGTGGAAATCTGCCTTTGGTGCAGGAAACTGTGGGAGTAGTGGAGGCGCTTATATTGAACTAAATGTTCTCTTGAGCGCTCCTGTTATTATGATTCAATTTATGATAGTTTACGCCCTTTATCACGTTTTAAAGTAGGATATTCCAAATGCTTAAGGTAATGACTATAGTAGGCACCAGGCCTGAATTAATAAAGATGTCACGCGTCATTGCTGAATTTGATAAACATACAAACCATGTCTTAGTTCATACGGGACAGAATTTTGATTATGAGCTTAATCAAATTTTTTTTGATGATTTGGAAATCCGTAAACCGGATTATTTTTTAGAGGCCGTAGGAGATACAGCCGCTCAAGCAATTGCGCGTATCATTGAGAAAGCCGATGAAGTATTGGAAAAAGAAAAGCCCGACGCGCTCCTACTTTATGGGGATACCAATTCTTGCCTCGCTGTTCTTTCTGCCAAACGCCGTAAAATTCCTGTATTTCATATGGAGGCAGGTAATCGTTGTTTTGATCAACGTGTTCCTGAAGAATTAAATCGCAAAGTACTAGATCATTTAAGCGACATCAATTTAGTGTTGTCCGAGCATGCACGTCGCTATTTAATTAATGAAGGAATCCCTGCAGAAAGAATCATTAAAACCGGTTCTCATATGCACGAGGTGCTGGAACATTTTATGCCCAATATTTTATCATCTAACATATTGGCACAACTTGATTTGCAACCACAGCAATATTTTTTAGTCAGCAATCACCGTGAAGAAAATGTAGACGTTCCCGAAAATTTGCAGGCTCTATTAGATACATTACAGTCTTTGGCACAAACGTATAATATGCCGGTTGTGGTTTCCACTCATCCGCGAACAAGAAAGAGATTAGAGAGTCTCAATGTCACCCAATTGGATTCGCGCATTCGCTTCTTAAAACCTTTCGGCTTTCTCGATTACATTAAACTGCAAATGGAAGCATTTTGTATTTTATCAGACAGTGGCACAATCACCGAAGAGGCCTCTCTTTTAAATCTTCCTGCGGTTACTATTCGCAATACACATGAACGTCCAGAGGGAATGGATGATACGACATTGATTATGTGCGGACTTAAATCAGCCAGTGTTTTGGATGCGGTACGTATTGTCACTTCTCAACATAATCAAAACTCACGCACTTTTAAGGTCGTTTCAGATTATGAGGGGGGCTGTGTTTCGAAAAAAATGGTTCGAATCGTAACGAGTTATGTTGATTATATTAATCGAGTAATATGGTCAAAATAGAATAATTTCAGCCTTCAATAATTTCAAAATTCATCAGGGAGGAATAATAGGGAATCATGAGTAAAAATATAGAAATACATCCTCGCTCGCTCTATTTTTCCTGTGCAGATGGTATAAGAGGATTGGCATGTTTTATAGTGTTGATAACTCATGCGATCACGATGTTTTTCATAAACTCATCACCCTACCTTGCTGGTAGTGGAAAAATTGGCTGTTGGTTGTTTTTTGTTTTAAGTGCTTTTTTATTGACTACAAAGTTCAAAGCATCAGGTTTTGGTTCTTCTCAGCTGATACACTATGGGATAAGCCGCTTTTTAAGAATCATTCCTCTTTATTTGTTAGCTCTTATTGTTTATAAATTTTTAGGGACAACTGGTATTAGTTCATGGAGAAATGTGGAAGATGCGTTATTTCTAAAACAAGGTTTTTCACATTTATGGACCATTCCTGTAGAGTTTAAATTTTATTTTTATTTACCCCTGTTTGCATTTATTTTGATTCAATCAGCTAAGATCAATCTTTTATTCCCTACGCTTTTTTTTGGGACTTTCATTGCAATAGAGCAGCTTTATTGGCCTTATTGGCATACCCCAATTAATTCTATTGACGTCAATTACTATTTAACCCCTTTTACTACAGGAGTTTTTTTTGCTGCAATTTATGAGCGATTAAAACCATATGCCACATCAACAAATGCAAGTTTTATTGGTTTTGCAACCATGGTAGGGTGTCTTGTTTCCCTGCCAATTTCTAAACTCTATTTTTTCAAAATTCCTTTAGATCTTAGTTTGGCAAATCAATTTATTTATTTTGGATTGATATGGGCTTTATTTATTGTTTTTACTCTGGAAGGCAAAGGCTTGTATGGGCGACTTCTGGGTGCTTCCTTTTTTCGAATAATAGGTAAGTGGAGCTATTCTATTTATCTTTTTCATTGGCTTGTCTATGTGAAATACCTCCAACATTGGCCTAATAGTATTCTTGCCCTAAGTGCAGCCTTGATATCTGCCATTTTAGTCGGTGGGGTGGTTTTTTATTTAGTAGAGAAGCCTCTAGAGGGTTTGAGGCAATACAGTAAAGCTAAGCCTTCTTTGAGGAAGGGGTTATTTTATTTGAGAATGCGGACATGGGGACGTTTATCATTTACCATAAAGTAAAAATTTATTAAACTCTGCTGCAATTTTTATTAATTTAAAATTATTTGTAATAATATAGGAACAATATGAAATACATTCTTATTGCACTTTCATCCTTTATCTGGATTTCTAATGCTTACGCTTATTTAGATCCAGGAACAGGTAGTTTAATCATTCAGTCCACTATTGCAGCAATTACGGGTGGGCTTTTTATATTAAAGACTTATTGGCATAAATTAAAGGCAAAATTGTTTTCCAGGAGTGAAAAAGTAAAAGATGATAATGACAGCCAACAAGCCTAAGCAAGTTCTCAATAAAGTAGAAGGTCATCGCTCTTCTTTTCGTGATCCCTGTGGGCAAATCTATAAGTTGAATGGGGAAATATATCGTCAAATTACTGAAGCGGGTTATCCCGATTATCAGCATCTTATGGCCTCTGGATTATATAAGGAATTACAATCTAAAAGTTATTTAATTCCTCACCAGGAAGTTGCCCTTGAATTGGCATTCAATAAACAGGCTCGAGTAGTTTTAAAACCGGAAGAAATAGGATGTATATCTTATTGCTATGAATGGTCCTTTTCTCAGTTCAAAGATGCTGCACTATTGACCCTGGAAATTGCAAAGCGTGCAATCGAATATGGAATGATTTTAAAAGATGCAAGTGCTTATAATGTCCAATTCCATCATGGAAAACCTATTTTTATTGATACTTCTTCTTTTGCGCTTTATAAGGAAGGGGAGCCTTGGGTTGCTTATAATCAGTTTTGTCGGCACTTTTTAGCTCCATTATTATTAATGGCTAAAGTAGATATCCGCATGGGCAAGCTCTCCCAGCAATATATTGATGGCATACCACTTGATCTGGCAAGTAAGTTATTACCATTTAAAAGCAAGTTTTCATTTTCTATTTTTGCTCACATTCATGCGCATGCAAAAGTTCAGCAAAAATATAGTAATGCTGCAAATATGAAAGCCAAGCGCACTCAGAAAATTTCTAAAATAAATTTACTTGGCCTAATAGATAACCTAAGTTCCTTAATTAAAAAAATAAATTGGTCGCCAATAAAAACTGAATGGGGTGACTATTATAATCAAACTAATTATTCAGATGTAGCAACCAAACACAAGGCAGAGACAGTAAAAGAGTTATTTCATCTTTCAACAGCAAATTCTGCTTGGGATTTGGGGGGAAATAATGGTTATTACAGTCGGGTTATTGCTGAGGCAGGAGCAAATGTTATTTGCTTTGATATTGATCCCATGGCAGTCGAGACAAATTATCAAAAAATAAAAAAAGATAAGACCCAATCCATTCTACCTTTACTACAGGATTTAACTAATCCAAGTTCAAGCCTTGGGTGGCAACAAACGGAACGGGATGGGTTACTTGAACGAGGCGGCAAAGTAAATTTAATTATGGCTTTGGCATTAATCCACCATTTAGCAATTTCCAATAATGTACCTCTGGAGCATATTGCTGAATATTTCTCCCGATTAGGTGATTATTTGCTTATAGAATTTGTACCTAAGGAAGACTCACAAGTTCAACGCCTTTTAGCAAGTAGGGAGGATATTTTCCCGAACTATCATTTAGAATCGTTCAGAAATACTTTTTCTAATTACTATACCATCTTAGAGGAGCGCTCGATTCAAGAAACTTCGCGGATGCTTTTTTTGATGAAAAAAATAGGCTAATAGCATGTTGAAAAAATTAAATGAAAACTGGCGTTATCTTTTGGTAATTCCTTTATTTTTCACTGCATTATGTACTGCATACCTCCAACATAATGGAATAAGTATAACGCGTCCAGAGGCATTATATTCTTATCTGTTATTACTTCTACTTGGTTTGACTCCTTCTGCCATTATGGTTTTTAGTGGAACTGCATTACGATTGCTTATCCTCTCAGGATTACTTTTTCTTTTCCTATTAAGCCAATTGAAAGCAGTACCTGTTTTGCCCTTTGGATTAAAGTACCGTTATAGCGCGCCCTTTATCGTTATGGGGCTTATGGCAGTCTTATATTGCATCCGTGAAAAACTCGACAAGCTTCTTCTTATTGTTTTCACTGTCTTTTGGGTTGGCGCTTTTTTTACAGCAAAAACCCCGCCCTTCTCAATTAAACAATTCCACTCAACTCAAGGGAACTCCCAATTACCCCCATATATTGAAATAGTCCTGGATGAACAAATCGGGATTGCCGGAGGCACGCTTTTAGAAGATAAAAAAGCGGATTATTTTTCTAGAGAGTTAATCAACGATTATGTTAAAAAGGATTTCACAGTATATGGTCAGGCCTATAGCCGAGACTTTCAGACCCTGTCCTCTTTCGCGAGTTTTCTTAATTTTAAACCTTTAGACCAGCTTGACGACTATTTACTTCAAGAAAAAGGAATGAATTTAATCACCAAGAATAAACTTTTTGAGCTATTAAGTAAGCAAGGTTATGCAATTAATGTCTTACAGAGTACATATGTTGATCTGTGCACCTATAGAAAAAACGTCAACATTAAAAAATGTAATACTTATAATTATGCTACACCTATATCTTCACCTCTAGTAAGTGTCAGAGAAAAATCAATTGCAATGATCCATGATATTTTTTCTACAGTCCCATTAATGGACAAATTGAGCCATAAGATATTATTTATTTTGTTTCCGGGGAATAAGAAAGAGACTGTAGTTGAAGCCTCAACAGCAACTTACAAAATTTTTCCTGAAATTCTTAAACTAGCCAAAGAAGCTGAGCCTGGCAATGCTTACTTTATTCATTTGTTAATGCCACATTATCCTTATGTGTTTAATGCTAATTGCGAATACATGGGCGATCGCGGGAAAACGTCAGCTACTTACATAGACCAAATTAAATGTACCCATAAAATGATGGGGGAATTTCTTGCGGTTTTGGCAAGTAATCCCGCTACAAGAAACAGTACGATTATAATTCACGGCGATCATGGTTTCCGTACTCCCAAACCAAGTGGCAAAAAAAGTTACTCATTTACTCCAATAAATATAACGAAGACATACAATACTTTTTTTGCTGTAAAAAGTCCCTCACACAAGCCAGGATATAATTCGACGCAATTACCTATAGATTTTTTATTAAAAAATATCCTAACCCAGCATGAGCCAGTTTTTTATAATCCTAAGAAACAGTTTGTTTATTTACGCAGTGATAAACGTACCGATAAGCCATTTGATCGGGGGATTTTTTTAATATCGCAAACTAATACCAGAAAAGAAATAGATGGTTCGTTAATCAACTAACATTTTATAAAAAATACGGTAGCAAGAATCGTGGTAGCCTCTTATAATAGCCTAAAATTAAATCTGCCTTTGAAAAGTAACAAATGAAATACGGTCTCAAATGGCAGGTTGTTGAAAATCCAACGCATGGAACATTACACGTTCAATGAAAATTCATAATAAATTATTAAAGACATCATTCTTTTCCGGGTTATCAACACTTGTTAAAATTCTAACCGGTCTATTGAGCCTAAAAATAATAGCCATGCACACCGGCCCCGAGGGAGTGGCTATATTAGGGCAATTTATGGCATTAGCCAATATCTTTGCTACCATCGCAGGCGGGGGAATTGCTTTAGGTGTTATTAAGTACGTTGCAGAATATACCAAGACACAAGAACTTCAACACTTTTTACCAACGGCAACGCTCTACACATTGTTTTTCTCACTTACAACGATGCTGCTCGGTCTAGTTTTCAGTCAAAAATTGGCTGAATGGATTTTAGGCTCAACTGAATTTGCTTATTTAATGCGTTGGATGGCTATCGCGCAATTGTTTATTGCCATGCATTTACTGCTTTGCTCTATTTTAAATGGCTTTGGCCAGATACGATTACTTATAACGGTTACAATTATAAGTAGTATTCTTAGCTTTATAATTGTTTGTGGTGTTGCGCTTTTATATTCTTTAAAAAGTATTTTACTTGCGTTTGTAGTAGCGCAAGCGTTGGCTATTTTTATTTCATTGCTCTTTGTTTATGCTAAGCATTGGTTTCGCTTCTTATTTTCTTTTAAAATTCAAAAAAAATATCTATTGAATTTATTGCGTTATTCATTTATGAGCACTGTAAGTACCTTAACAGTACCCCTTGCGCAAATCCTAGTGCGCAATGACTTAAATACATTATTTGGATGGGATAGTGTAGGTTATTGGCAAGCTGTTATACGTTTATCCGATGCTTATTTATTGTTTGTAACTGCGGCATTAACCACATATTACTTACCGCGATTATCCGAATTGCAGACCCCTATTGCATTAAAACAAGAGATCACTAGTACTTTTAGAACTCTTATGCCGCTTATTGGCTTAATGCTTATAGGCATTTACCTATTTCGAGGTATTATTATTAATCTTCTTTACAGCAAAAGTTTTACTCCAGCAACAGAGTTGTTTTCTTACCAACTTCTTGGTGATTTTTTTCGAGTTGCAAGTTGGTTATTTACCTATTTACTTCTAGCAAAAGCCTGGACAAAAACATATGTTGTAACGGAAATTATTTTAAGCGCAGTTTTTGTTTGTTTGAGTTATTCATTTTCCAGGAGCTATGGGTTAATAGGGGTAACTTATGCTTTTGCCTTAACCTACTTTATATATTGGCTACTCATGACCATTGTTACAGCTTTTTATTTTAAGCAGGAAAGGAAAAACTATAAATTAGCAACGATTAATTAAATGCCAGCTTAAAGTGAATTATCTCAAAGAGAAACTAGGTTGGGCCATGGGCCCAACGTACAATATTATAAATGTGTTAACTGAAAATTAGTACAGCTCTGTGGGGGCATTATCGAGGGCATTTTGAATAAAATCTAATTTTAGAAGCATATCTTTTATCTCAGGTATGCTAAGTTGCTGAGTGTTATGTGACGTATAGTCTTCAAAATCAGAAATATGCTCCTCACCTTCCACAAAGTATTTATTATAATTTAAGTCCCTGTTATCCGCTTGAATACGATAATATCTTCCCATATCTTCTGCTTTAGCCATTTCTTCCCGAGAAATTAAAGATTCATACAGTTTCTCTCCGTGACGAGTTCCAATAACTTTAACTTCACTATCACTTTTAAAGAGTTCAATTAATGCTTGTGTTAAGTCAGCAATGGTTGAGGCAGGAGCCTTTTGAACAAAAATATCCCCTTGATTTGCATGATCAAAAGCATGTAATACCAAATCAACAGAATCCTCTAACGACATTAAAAAACGAGTCATTTTAGGATCGGTTATAGTTAATGCTTTTTTTGCTTTTATTTGGTCTACAAAAAGAGGAATAACCGAACCCCTTGAAGCCATAACATTTCCATAACGGGTAGCACAAATAATGGGGCCATTATTTGTAACAACGCGTGATTTAGCGACAACAATTTTTTCCGCCATCGCTTTGGAAATACCCATAGCATTAATTGGGTAAACCGCTTTGTCTGTACTGAGTACCACTATTTTTTGTACTGCTGCGGCAATTCCTGCAGACAAAACATTATCTGTTCCCAGAACGTTAGTACGCACGGCCTCCATAGGATAAAACTCACAGGATGGTACTTGCTTTAACGCGGCAGCATGAAAAACATAATCAACACCAGTCATCGCCTCAGCGATTGCTGAATAATCACGCACATCGCCAATATAAAACTTCACTTTGTCATTTTTTAGCTCATTACGCATATCTTCTTGCTTTTTTTCATCGCGGCTAAAAATGCGTATCTCGCGGATATTCGATTTTAAAAAACGTTTTAAAACCGCATGCCCGAAAGAGCCGGTTCCACCAGTAATCAGAAGGGTCTTATCATTGAACATTCTAAATTAACTCCATATCAAATTCTTTGATTCATACATTAAAGTAATCAATTCGGGCCAAACCGGAGCAACATAACCGGTTGCCTGTTTAAATCGTTCTCCATTTAGAGAACGATCAATCTTAACTTCTTCATCTACGACAATATTTATCTCTTTCTTGTAGATCTCAGCAATTAATGAAAGCAAATCATATTTATTAATAGGATTTGCAACAACATGATAAAGACCACACAATTCAGGCTTAGGAATAACATAATCACGCATCACTCGTGCCAATTCAAACGTAGGTAGTCCTGAGAAAATGGCGTTTACATATCCTTTTGTTGTATTGCGCTGGGAAAGAAACCATTCAACCAATGCAGTTTTACTATTGAGCTCATGACCGATTATTGAGGTACGGATGGTAATAGCATGAGAAAACTCGGTGAGTTCCCCAATAAATTTTGATTTACCATATAAGTCTTCAGCATCCGATTTATCGTTTTCAGTATAAAAACCTTTGTCCCCTGAAAAAACACAATCTGTGCTCACGTGAATCAAGCGAGCCCCAGATAGGCCGCACAAGCGAGCGAGCCGGTGCGGAAACATGGCATTGATGGGTAATGCAGATAAAGGGTCCTTAGCATTTGATAACTGCTTAATCAATCCAATACAATTGATAACAACATCAGGTCGAACTTGTTCAAACACTTTACACAAAACATCGAAATCAAGTACATCAATATTAGAGATTAAATTAGCGTGGCAAGAACTTGGGAAATACTTAAGATTTTCCCTGTTTCTTAAAGTGCCCCAAACTGTAAAATTACTTTGTTGCTGGTTAAAAGTATGAAACACTGCACTTCCCAGCATACCTGTTACACCTAAAACCAGAATCTTCAACTTAGTTTACCTCTACATTAATTTTGTTATTAAGAATTTCAATGAGCCGGTGGCTTTGTTTGGTCATTTCAAAATGTTCAAGAAAGTAAGCTCTCCCTGCCGTCCCTAATTTTTCACGCTCTGCAGGTGGCATATAATATAATTTTTCTATGTTCTTAGCTAGCGAAGAGGCATCCTCTGCAGAAGATACCAACCCTGCGCGTGCATTTTCGATGACGCGTGCTCCCTCACCGTTTAATGCCGCTAAAATAGGGCGGCCAGCAGCTAAATAAGCTTGGACTTTACTGGGAATTGTATAAGAAAAGATTTCATCTTTTTTTAGAGTCACCAAGAGAGCTGTTGCTCGAGAATAAATAACTGGCATAAGAGATGCTTGAAAGCGGCCTGGAAGAGATATATTTTTAATCTCTCGTTGTCGTATTTGTTGATGTAACCAATCATTCATGCTCCCACTGCCAATCAAAATAATTTTACATTGAGGTAAATGTGCTATTTTCTCTGCGGCATTAAGTAGGGTTTCTAATGCCTGAGCGGTGCCTAAATTACCTGCAAAAACAAAGCATTTGTTGGATTCTAAGTCTGATAGTAAATCAGCAGGTATATCTTTATCAGACACAGATACTGTTTCTGAGGGCTCTAAAAATAAATTAGGATAATAGAGAACTTTTTCCAATGAGGTGTATTTCTCCATCACTGCTGGGAATTTTTGTGATTGAACTAATAACGTATCGGAAGCTGCATAAATTTTTTTTACAAGATATCCGATCAACCTCAATAAATGCTTATTTTGAATAAATCCTGTTGCTTGTACACTTTCAGGCCAAAGATCTTGTACCCACACTGCAAGATGTGCTCGTAAACGCCATTTTAAATAAATGGCAGGAATCACAGAGGTGATGGGAGAGGGTACAAATACAAAAATAGCATCAAATTTCTTTTTCCTTACAAAGCGAGGAAAATAAAAAAGGCCACTCACTATAAAAGAAAGATAATTTAATAATAGTTTCTTGCCTCCTTTACCGCGGGGTAAAAGTGGGGCACGGTGAACTGGAATTCCGGAAAATAATTCTGTGCTGCAGCCCGCAGCGGAGTATCCCTCAAAAATAGTACCTTCAGGATAATTAGGTTTACCAGTAACAACCTCTATTTCATGCCCTTGAGCTGCAAGACATTGCACTAAATCATTAATAATGAATGTTTCTGGCCAAAAATATTGTGAGACAACTAAAATTTTCACTTATTTCTTTGATGTGGTTAAATTTTTGTCATCTAAACACTTCCGTATTCTCTGATGAAAAAAACTTGTTCATTTGCGATGATGGTAAAGGATTTTGCTGTCGATCACAACTTAAAACATTCGGCTGTTCATTTTATGTGCACTCGAGTGCTTAGTCGATTTGAAATTAGATGGTTAGAAATAGAAATTTTTCAATTAACTGTTTAGTCGTATAAATTGTTTATTTCTTGATTTTCAAATATCACTAGTTGTTATAAACTCATGGCAATACTCATTGGGCATAATGAATGATCCATTAAATTAAGCCCTCATAAGTTTGAAGGTTAACTTTTAATGTTAAAGGCAAATCGTTTCGTTGTGCTTGATAGCTTCAGAGGTTTATGCGCCTTGTCTGTAGTGCTTTTTCATTTACACGTTCCCTATAGCGCCACGGAGTTTAATTTCTTTAGAAACTCCCATTTATTTGTCGAGTTTTTCTTCGTTTTAAGTGGATTTGTTTTATTTCATACCTATAGAAACACTCTCGCCAATTACCATGATTTTAATCCATTTATTTTCAAACGAATCTTTCGTCTTTACCCCCTGCACTTTTTTATGCTGGCCATCTTTATTCTCTTTGAATGTGGTAAGTGGTTCGCAGAAATGAAAGGACTTAATTTTAATGGTAGTGCTTTTTCTGGTAGAAATGCATTAAAAGAAATTGTTCCCAATCTTTTATTGTTACAATCGTGGTTTAATTCCGCTGACCCATTATCATTTAATGGCCCTTCATGGAGCATTAGTGCGGAGCTGTACGTTTATATGTTTTTTGCGGCGATATTAATTTTGAATCGTAAGTTGAGTTTATATCTTTTCGCCATTATTTCTGGATGTGCATTTTTTTCATTAGCCATGGGTTTGGATGTTCTTAATCACAACATCCTGCGAGTTTTTTCTTGCTTTTTTGCAGGCATACTGGCTTATTCTATTTACCAAAAAACATTAACTGTTTCTTTGTCAAAACAGGTCATGACAGTACTTGAAGGTTTAAGTCTATTCATGATTTTCATGATTTTAAATTGGAACATAAAACATCAAGGTGTAATTGCCAGTATTTGGTTTTGCATTGTCATTATAATTTTTTCTAAGGAGGGTGGTTTTTTCTCCTCCTTATTAAAACGCGCGTTTTTTATAAGATTAGGAAAACTATCTTATTCAATTTATATGATTCATTTCGCAATGATCTTTCTGGTTATAAGCTTCGCGATAGTTTTTTCAAAATTAAGTCATTATGATTTCGCTCCTATGTTGAACGAACCACAGACTGGCGAACTTATTCGATACATTACAACTCATTCAGTATGGGGAAATAATGCGTTGGTGCTCGCTATTTTAATTATGATTATTACCCTGGCGCATTTTTCCTGGAAATATATTGAAAGGCCAGGAATGGCGTGGGGAGAGCGATTTTTGCTTAGATATAAAAAGGATATGGCGCCTAACAACTCAGCAATTGATCCATCTATTTAAGGGGGCGTAACAGGGGTTAACCTCATCTGCTGATGAGGAAACACCAGGGGGCTTGAATGCAGGATAATCCTTAGGTATCACACTTATGCCTCATTCAGGAGATCATTGACGATGTTGGGGATGACGCGTCCCTATTACGTTGGCATCATTACCTGAACGCACCCGAAAATTATTGTTCATGTAATAATGCAAAAAAGTCATTCCAGTTGGTCTCATAATTTGGGGTATAAGGCTCGATACTCGTATAAGAAAAAGACTTTTCTATGGCATTCATCCATTCTTCCGGTGCGTTTCGTGGAGCAAAAAGAGCACCCGGATAGCTGGAAATCACCTCTCTTGCATAGTCCGCATCAAGAGCCACTAACGGCTTTCCAAACATAGCCGCTTCTACCAAGGGTAAGCCAAAGCTCTCAATATAACTAGGGAAAACTACCGTAGTACATGATTTATAATACATGAGCACTTGCTCGTAGCTTAATGGGCCTAAAAAGTGGACATTGTTTTGTAAGCCTAATTTCCCAACTAGCTCATATAAATTTCTATTTTCCTGTGGATTAATAGTTAAATATAAGCCGATTAACCGCGACGCATCTTTTTTCTTGAGCTCATGTAATGCATAAATGAGTTCTTCATGATTTTTAAAATGGGCGCTAGTCGCGGGATAAAACAAAGTATATGGATATGGAAGCTCTTGTGTTGCAATATGGTTAATATCTCTTCTCAGGATGTCAGGCTTTATCACATAGACATTTTCATTCTTTTGTTTGAAGTAAGTACAGAGCGCTTTTTTCATCCATTGAGTTTGCACAACAAACTTTGTTTTTTTGTCAACATGTAAAAAAATAAATAAAGGATAAACGTATTTATAGAACGCCAGACGTCGTTCGCCACGCTTAAAAAAAGACCATTTTTGCGTATGTAAAGATAAACCTTGGTGCAAGTAAATAACTTTAGGTATGGTTTTAGAACATGCAATAGAAGTATTTTGTAAAGAGACTAAAGCTTTAGCTTTTATGTTGTGTTTTTTCAACCACAGTTTTAATCCCCAGCTATCCCAAAAAATCCTCTTTGCAATGGAACTGACTTCTTTCTTAATAAAATAAACATTCTTTTTTTCTATAGTGACATTTAAAGAAGGGTGAATAAAAATATAATAAATCTCTTCCTCTCGGACATGGCTTAGAAACTGATGCAGAATTGATAAAGCACCGCCAGAATTAAGAGCGGTAGCATTCACTACCGTGGCTTCTTTAAATGGGTCATTTCTTTTCATAAGTCATGCTTAAGATAGTTATCATATCGGATAAGATGATGATTTTTTTATAGAATATTTCATAATCCAATCATAACAAGGACTAATTAAACATAAGGATAAAGAAACAAAAAGACATTCAAGTAAATTAATAAATCCTAAATAAGGAATGTTTAAACCTGCAACACACCAGTAGCCTAATATCAAGCCTTGTTGTGATAACAAGAATTTATTTCTCATCATTAAAAAAACCATTCGCTCGATATAGCATAATAAAAAGCAAATACCAAACATCCCCAAAAAGACCAAGGCATGGGAATTAGAATAATTTAATATGGCGACCAGTCCAGGCAATGATGAAAACATAGTTTCCTTAGTATTTCGATATTTATTGAGTTTTAAAACTTTATGCGTATAAATACCTACATCACCTGCGGATGGTTTTTTTACGAGGCTCTCTTTAAAAAAGCTCCAACCTGTTTGGGGGAACGCTGTAGTGGCCATCACCGCCTCTAATCCTACCCATCTTCCGACAAAAAGTTTAGACAACTGGGTAAATTTTTCTTCATTTCCCGATGAGTTCTGTTGAGACTTGTTTGCCAACGATTGTTTACCAGAGTGCTCTTCTAAAGCGAGATTAGAGAACTGGTTTATTCGGATAACATTCACGAGAACAATAGATAAGGCGATAAACGCTAAATAAATAATAATCACATTTTTATTTTGCCATAAAGCGAACTTTTTAAAAGAAAAGTTAAAATTGGAAAAGAGGATCAACAAATAGGGAAGTGTCCAAAAAAGATAAATCGCTCGGCTTAAGATAGATAAAGAGGTAATAAATGCCATGAAACAAATATAGTAACCCCGTTGCTTTTTCTTCTTTGGGTCTCGCTCCCATCCTAGAAATGTGGCCATAGACAAAGGGATAGCAATAACCATTAGCCAAATTAGCGCTGCATTTAGATGAAAAGGTAATATTATCTGAGGGCGCAACCCTGTAGTTGAAATATGATAAAAGATATTGATTGCATTTGCTGTTATTCCAACGAAAAGAAGAACATACCAAGCGAAATCGCTATGTTTAATATACCATTGAGGCACGTCCAATTGACTATGTTGTCGCCCCACTCTTTTTGTGCAGAGAGAAAATAAAAGGTTAGCGACTAAAATTCCACCTGCGGCTAGACTTGATATCAGCAAAACTTGATCCCACGCTTCAGGGCTAACAAATTTATGTGTCCAATACCCTGTAGGTTCAACGAAATAGGCCCCCAGAATAAGATGAGCCATTAACTTCGTCCAAAATCCTAAAAACAACATGATCTGGGCATAAAAAATAACGTAACTTTGTGAAAAACAAAATGCGCTGAGCAGCACAGCTAACCACGTGGTATCAAAAATAAAGTAATAAAAAGAAGAGCCCTGATAAGAACTCAAGCCTACTAGTGATAAAATAAATAAAAATAAAACTAAAGCAATCCCAAACTTAAGATTTAGTATTTTTATTTCCATTTATTGCCTCTGGTAAATTTTTATGTAAATCTTTTTCGTAAAGAAATTTAATATAGTCCGATAAATGTTTTTTTTAAAAATCTGGCTCGGATCAAGCTTAATCGTGGTCGCTAAGTACTGCAATGCTGTTTTATAACGCCCTGACTCTAAATGAGTTCGGGCAGAAAATAAATAGGAGCGACTTAATATCTTACCTTTTAAATTAAGTAACTTCGGATCGGTACTGGCCATAAGTTCTTTTTTCATTATGGTTATAAACTCGTCAGCGGTTTCAATACTTACTTTATTGGCTGATATAGCTTGAGAGTGTACCCGTGAATGTCCCAATACTTGGGGGATGTATTTAAATTTACCCAATTTTGCTAAATCTAGCTGGTATGCATAATCAGCCATTAAACGATATTTGCTGTCCCAGCCCCCGATTTTATCGAATGCAGTTTTTAAAAAAAATGCTCCCACCCCAATTCTGCATTTTGCATGAAAAACAAAATCATAATATTCATATTCGGGTGCCGTATATTTACGAATAAACTCAGATTGACTGTTAATAACCAAATTATCAGGATAAGTTAATATTACATCGGCGTCTTCTTGAAACGCTTTTACAGAAACGCTCACTGCGTCTTTTGTTAAAATATCATCCGCGCTTAAATATCCAATTATATCCCCTCGACTTAGAGTCCATCCTTTATTAAGCGTCGCGGCTTGTCCCATATTGGGATGTGAGTCGTAATAAAACTTCCCTTTATATTTTTGTAAAAAGTCGTGGGTATTATCCGTTGATCCATCGTTTAAAACAATTAATTCAATATTTGGATAATCTTGAGACAAGACACTTTCTATTGCCTCCTCCAAATAGGGCATACTATTGTATGCAGGGATCACAATAGATACTAGGGGGTGTAAGTCATTTGACATCATCTTCCTTTTATATATCTTTATGCAGAATATGAAACATTTAGGCTGTATGCCCTCATAATCTGTCGAATAATACAGGTGATCTATTTTGTAAACAATTCATAGATAAAAAAATTAACTAAAGGCTTAAATCTGATGCATACCGCTGGCATGCAAGAAAATAGCGTAAATGATTTACTGGCCAATCGCATTCAAAATGTCTTCGATTAAATACCTTAGCTGACATATAAGAAGTATATTGATCGGAGCTGAAGTTATATTGGAATAATCTCTGGATCATCAACATGGCCTCATCAGAAATATCAGAATACTTACCATAGGGCCAAGCAAAAAAAGCACACTCACTTTGCAACATATCTTCTATTTTTTTCTTACAGTCCTTAATTTGTTGTTCCAAGAACTCTGAGTTATTGCTTACTAAGCGCTCATGATCTAATCCATGAGCCCCAATAACAAAGCCACGATTATGGAGTTCTTGTACCATCGCCTCATTCATTGGCTTTCTAAAGGAAAGATGGGGTGCCTTTTCCTGAAGAAATTTACAAATATATTCGTCATCACCATAAGTAAAATTAGGGTTAATAAAAAAAGCCGCATTGACATTGTACTTTTCCAATGTAGGGGCTATTTCATGATAACAGTCATCAAAACCATCATCGAACGTAAATGCTACAGCAGGGCGGCTTAATGGAGTTTTTTCTATGATCAGCTTGCATGCTTGTTCTATATTTAAAAAATCAACATGAGCCGATAGGCGTTGCAATAATTGACTAAATCTATTTTTACCCTGTTCTCTCTTATCGCCAATAATATGGCCATTTAAAATATGAACACAAGGGGAAATCTTTTTGAAGTTTCCCATGAGAGATAGATAGCTGTGTCGAAGAAGTGGTCTAAAAGGTATCATAATCTAAATATGTAAAGTTAAGCTTCCCTAAATCAAAATCCATACCGAGATTAAGATAACAATAAGCAAGGCTTTTTTTAGAGAACGCGAGCTTTCCTAAGTTAATGTTCGCTAAGTTATTTGGTGAACAATAAGTTCTGATCCGCATAACACCCATTAAAGCACAAATTAATTTTAACCTACGCAATGCCTTATTTATACCAGAAAACTCTCCATAATTATACAATGCACCTATTCCAATATTATTATTTTCCACCTTCAAAACCATGTAAACATCTTGATGCTGGAGAAGAATACAATTATAACCAAGTTTATAGTCAAAGAAGTCTTGATCATGCATCACTCCCTCTTTCTGCTTTTGAGCAGAAAGAAGTTTTTCGGGCAAAGTTTCATGAAAAATAAAAAACTTTTTTAATAAGTTCAATAGCGTTTTACTATGCCAAGTTGATAAATTAGGTTTTTTCATCAAAAACTGCGCATAGGGCAGCGTAGGCACTAATAAATTGAGAGATAACATGTCATATGCATGCGTCCACCCCAGTTTTCTAACTAAGCCAGGATAAGAGAACTGATTGGGGAAACCATATACGAATTGGACACCTAAACTTTTTCCTAGCTCATAAGTCTGCTTGGCTAGTTCAACAAATAATCCCTTGTTCCGATGCGCTGGATGGGTCATGGTGTCACCCGACTGTGCAGCCATAATAATCGTTTCATTGAGTTTCACGCGAAGCGGAAAAATGCCGTAATACGCAGCAACTTCATTGGTTTTATTATGATACGCGATGTAGCCAATATAAGAAGCACCAAAGCAGTCAGTAGTATATTTCTTTTTAAGCTGTTCAACGTTTACATCAGTATCATAAATTACCTTTACCAAATATACTAAATCTGCAAAATTTGATTCGTTGAGTCTACAGTACCGATAATCGTTCATATAATAGTTCTAATGTAAAAATAAAAATAAGAATGCTCAATGTATGTTCGAGCTCATACCATGCCATTATTGCAAGTGTTGCGTAGAGTACACTGGGGTTTTAAGGTTGTCTAGTAAGGTTTCCATTACTAATCCTCTATTTTTACCATCAAAATCGCACCTAATTACAGTCTCGGCATCCACTGGCAATTGGCAAGAATTTGTACAGAATGTAGTCCGGCCCCTTAAGAGGAAGACAATGTTTCCGCTTTCTCGCAATACTCTGGCACTAGCTGTACCAATAATTTGCGTAACTCACGTTCATTCATCGTGTGACATGCTTGCTCAATTGCATCGAAAGTATGGATTAATTGCTGCCAATCCATAACGCGATGTTTTGCTTGCAGAATTTTTTCATGCATGGTTGGGCGTAATTGTTCCGTTTCATGAAAAAGCTCTTCATAAAGTTTTTCGCCGGGGCGCAGGCCAGTATATTTGATTTGAATATCTCGATGTGGTTCTTTGCCCGCAAGTCTTATAATTTGCTCTGCCAGATAGTTAATTTTAACGGGCTCCCCCATATCCAGTACAAATACTTCCCCGCCATGACCGTTAACCATCGCTTGCAAAATGAGCTGACAAGCTTCCGGAATCGTCATGAAATAACGCGTAATATCAGGATGGGTAACCGTTAATGGCCCACCTTCTTTTAACTGCTTTTTGAACAGTGGTACTACGCTTCCAGCGGAGCCCAGTACATTCCCAAAGCGCACGGTAATAAATTGAGTTGTAAAATGACCATTCAGATTTTGACAATAAATTTCTGCTACGCGCTTGGTTGTGCCCATTATATTAGTCGGATTAACCGCTTTATCAGTAGAAATCAGAATAAATTTATTCACATTAAAATCCACACTGGCTTCTGCAATGGCTTGTGTGCCTAGCACGTTATTCATCACCGCGATTCGTATTTGCTCTTCCAGCATGGGAACATGTTTATATGCTGCTGCATGAAATACAATTTGTGGTTTAAATTTTTCAAAAAGTTGATTAATTGCGTGTTTGTCAAGAACCGAAGTAAGACTGATATGCAAGGGGAGATTTTTAAAGTTATGACGTAACTCATGTTCAATTTGATAGAGATTGAACTCGGAGTTATCAATAATGATTAATTTCTCTGGATTAAGTTTCGCAATTTGCCGGCATAACTCGGAGCCAATGGAGCCCCCGCCGCCGGTTACTACTACTCTTTTTCCATAAACAGTCGTAGAAATTTCACCCCATGCCAACTCAATTTGCTCACGCCCTAATAAGTCTTCCAATTTAATCTGTTCCAGCGCCGTAGGGCTTGAGCCTTCAAGGATTTTCATTAGTGACGGTAATATTTTTACCGGGTAAGCGGTTGCGCTACATTTTTTATAAATATCTTGTAAATGTTCCTTGGGTAACGACGGAATCGCGATTAATAGTTCATCTGCTGGATAGCTCTGTATAAACTTGGGTGATAATAATAAATCAGTGGAACCGATAATGGGGTAGTTTTGCATTAAGGTTCCATGTAAGAAGGGATTATCATCCAGTATGGCGACAATTTTGTAGGGCTTAAATCGGGTATCATTTTCTCGCAAGAATAAATTCGTACCAGCTCCTGCACCAATTATAATCAAACCTGTTCCTGCTGCCCGTGTTTTGGGGGAGGATTGTAAATATTGGCGATAAAAATAACGACTCGAGAGGATAAGAATTAAGGTTAATTCTGGATAGAAAATAATTTCTGAGCGGGAAATGAGCGCCAGCCTATTAAAGAGGAATTCCAGAAAAAAGAATAAAATCGAGCCAGACAATACGGTATAAATGTTTCTTTTTACATCTTTAGTGGATGCATTTTTCCAAATCACTGCATAAGCACGAAAATATTTAATTGAAATAGCAAAAGCTACGGTAATACTTAGCCACTGGGTCAGCGAAAATGTATCAAGCTGTCCTGAAATCAATGAATGAACAATAAACCAACTAAATAGTGCCATGGCTAAATCATGTCCCATGACGAACCAGGCCCTTGAATTCCTAATCAAACTTTTCTTCATCTATGTCTCTCTTGACGCCTGAACTTCCACTAAGGGCTATTGCTATATGAATAGCCCTAACATCGCTTAATTTTGCGAGGTACTTTATCATATTCTTAATAGTTCTTGCGATTTTTTTAGAGTGGATTGTCTGCATTCGTGAGACGAAATCTGGGGTTTCATAGCGTAAGAGGATTTGTTGTAAAGGCTAAGACATTGATTTTAATTTAATTACATATAAGTTTGTACTTAGCCTATATCGCACTACCGCGGCTTGACCGCGGTATCCATGAGTAAGTAATATTTAACCAGCCAATGTTACTCGTTGCGGTAACTCCTCAATAAAGGCTTGAGTAGCCGTTTTCTCACCCTTATGTGCAAATAATCGATGTGCATTATATGTCGAATTGGTTTTCGCCGAAGTAAGTATCTCGCCGAGCTCGTTAACATCAGCACGACGTATTTGCTGTTGCAAAGCTCTCAGCTCTATTTTTTTCTTCTCAGCAGTTTCTGCTCCAAACCATACGCCATTTAAATGCTTTTGTATGTGTTTTTCAATCAAGGCAACCGTATGTTCTGCTTGCCAATTTTCAGATAAAGCGAGATTAAATTTAGGCCGCGAAATTTCTGCTACAGGTTCAACTGGCTGAGGCTCTACCTTGCTTACAGGAACTAACCAAGTAGCCATAGAATCCCATCCTGAGGCTAAAAGATCTAAAGGAGTTGCCAGTGCAAACAATATTTTTGCAGGAATGTCGAGATCATGACTGTGTCCACCATGTTTACCAAGTCGTTTTTTTAGCATTTTTCGCGTAAAGGTATTAATGTCTTCGGCGTCTTGTGATTCCGTGTTCTTTCCTGCGTGCCCATGCCCAATGAAATAGTGGGCATCTTCAAAGCCTTCGCTAATAAAGGCAATTAATGCAGCCCAAATTTGTGGAAGTCCCGGCATCCGATCGGCGGTTAATGCAATACTGACCAAATGTCCGAGGAACAACATGATGCGCAATGGGGTAATGGTCAACGCTTTGATAATACTGAATGGATTAAATACCTGGAGCCAGTTTTTATTTTTCCATAGGCCATTCCATGTGTCTTTTATTGAATCATAGAGACTAGTTGCTGAATCTGCTTTTTCTGTATAAATGGATTTATCTAACTCTTCAATTGACTCGGCAGTATTTTGAATATTAAAACCTAGTGCCGAAAGCCCAGTGATCAATGGGTTTAACCCCCCCATGACAAATTTGGGCATTTTACCCATCCAGTCGAATAATGGGCGTGCATTCGTTGCTATAGTCCACCAGGTTCCTGCCGTACAAACCGTAAGGGCAATTGCTAACCCCACTAACAGGGCCGACATTGAAATCATAAACAGGTTACGCAAAGAAAAGCGTTCTTCCTTAAAATGAGTGTGAACTCTCGTAAACCATTTTGTTATCGTGTCATTATTAATAAGATCCGTAATGGTATTATAGGTCAGCAAACCATAAGCTGCTCCCGCAATCACTGCCATGGGAACAATCATAAACGGCCAGTAGGCAAAGGGAATAACGGCAATCCAGGGAATGGCGCTAAAAGCTTCCATGATAAGATAGGTACTTCCTAATCCCATAAACAGGGCAGAAAGCGAGCTAAATGCAGCAACGATTTGGAAGTTTCGACGTTGCTTGTGAAAATCTGCTTGCCAAGCTGCTTGATTATTTTGGCTTAACCAAATTCGTAATGGATTCGTATCACCAGTAATAGGTATGTTTTCTGCGTCGGAAAATAATTGTAAGGCAAATTGTTGCTCCATCTCTTTGAGTAATTTTTTAATCTGCTTTTTCTGTGTTTTATTGGTAGCCTTTTTTAGTTTTAACTGTAAAGCAGCATAATTTACAAAAAATGATGGGCAATTTGGATGGTTGATATCTTTAGGGAAGTTCTCGAGGAGAAGTTCCGTCGCGAATTGATTTTGTAAGTAATTGTATTTAAATAGTTTGCTCAGGGCTCCCTTGATATTTTGTAAATAAATTTCTGCCTCATAGGCTACGGAGAGCACGAATGTTGCGATCGCAAAAGGTAAAACCGGAACAAGTGCGAACATTCCGCTAAAACTTAACAGACCAAGAATTAAACTCGCGCCCGTGGTGAGCAGGATAAGAGCAAGATTATAGGGGATTTTTTTTGTGTTCATTGTTAACCATTTAACCTGTTGGCGATCGTGGATAAGACTTTATCGCAAATGAGAATGATTATCAATAGCGCAAAGATTAAAAAAAGGGCATAGTAGTGTGTAATTGCTCGAAGAACCAGGCTACGTAAAGGTTTTTGTGTGTGTAGTTGTAGATTCAATAGATGAATTTAGGTAAAGTGAAATGGCATGATTTACCTCATGTAGTTTCTTTTGTTTTTGAAACTCAACATTAATTAGGAGAGGATATGCGTTTTAATCAATGGATGGGCTTTATTGTTGCTGGTTCAATGTTGGCAGGCACCCAAATTTCTGCTGCTAGTGTTCCTGTACATGAGCAATTGCAAGTTTCTCAATGTCTTGCTGCAAAAATAACTACTGCATATGATGTTTTGGCAGAAAACAAACAATTTCGAATTATCGATGTTCCCAGTGCTGATGTTGAGTCACTCAGCCATTTGGCCGATAAGGAACATTGTGGTCGTTTTGTGAATGTGAGTCAGCGCATAGCAGGTAATTCATTGGCTGCAAAACAGCTGGCCGCTAAAAGCGTTTTAGAAAAGAATGCGTTGCATGCACCCATAAAAGAGAAAACCACGTATGAAATTAAGCATCAAGATGAAGTAAACGCTGCTTTGCAAAATGTGGAGGCAGATAATATTTGGCAAACTTTGACTCATTTAACGTCATACCATAATCGTTCTGCGACCAAAGATACTGGTGTTGATGCGGCGAAATGGTTAAAAGCTAAATTTGAAGCAATGGCAACTGAATACGGGCGTACCGATGTAGCAACCTATTTTGTTTCTACAGGATACTATAAACAACCTTCTTTAGTGACCGTTATTGGTAAAAACATTAAGGCCCCAGGTATTGTTATTGGCGCTCATATGGATACTTTAGATGGCCGTATGCCAGGTGCTGGTGATGATGGCAGTGGTTCTTCAAGTATCATGGAGATGGCTCGCGTTCTGCTATCATCTAACACTACTTTTAAACGTCCTATTTATATCATTTGGTACGCTGCTGAAGAGCGTGGTTTGGTTGGTTCTCAGCATGTGGTTGAGCATTTCCAAGAGCATGCGATTCCAGTTAAAGCGGCGATTCAATTTGATATGACTGGTTATCGTGTTGATCCTAAGGACCCGACCATGTGGGTATTTACTGATTACACCGATAAAGGTTTAAGCAACTTTGTGGCGAAGTTAATTGATACTTACGTGAAGGTCCCCGTTGATTATTCACGCTGTGGCTATGGTTGTAGTGATCATGCATCGTGGACTGAAATCGGTGTTCCTTCAGCATTCCCATGTGAATCAAACTTCGATGATCACAACCCGTATATTCATAGCTCTTCAGATACTATGGCACTTTTGAGCCTCGAACATATGACCAATTTCAGTAAATTAGCGGTAGCTTTTGCTATTGAATTAGCATCTGAGTAATTTCCTTCTCGCCTCTTTGGTTAAGCCAAAGAGGCATCTTAATTGAAACTCTGAGTTTCTATCTTTTCTTCGTTTTTTTAATAAGCTTTGGAGTAGATAATGAGCAAGTTAGCAATTAAGGCGGGATTATTTTTAGCCATGCTTTTCAGTGTTGGGGGAAGTACTAATTTATTCGCTGCGACTCTTCGGTTGACTCCGCCTTGGGAATTGTTACAAAGCCAATTGAGTGCCGCTTTAGAGGCCGATCCTTGCGTGCACGTAAAGCCTTTAACCGGCGAAGGACGGGATATGGAAATTAGCGTGACGGTTTGCGATGAGAAGAAAGCATTAGCACTTGCCGCTTTTCTGAATAAGCGCCATGAGTTTGGGGATTACTTGGCTGTCACGGTAAATGTTTATGCACCGAATTTGCTACCTGTAAATGCAACCCTTCCAGAGGATCTTGGGGCTACTGCAAAACTGTTAGGACGGGCTTTGGTGGGGAATAAATATTTTATAAAAACAGGAGTGGGGACTGGTCCAATGGCTCAACTGGTAGCGTATGCTATTTTTCAGCCTGTTGTCATTCAGTATTATTCTGATGATATGAGTGATTGGTATTCCAACACGAATGAGGTCGCGGCAAAAGTCTTTAGCGAGCTGTTTAATTTGCATCCCTTTGACGACACGGCAGTACAAATATTTTCTACGACTGCGCCTATAGTTGAGGAATAAAATGTTATTTTAAATTGTCGATTGGACCCATGGCCCCACATACAAGCAAGTGCAGATACAATGTTTTATTTCGAAGTCTGCTCCAACAATCCCTTCAACTTCTCATACTTGGCAGTTAGCTCTGCAATTATTTTTTCCGGTTGATGCTTCTGTAATTGCGCCTCTAATTGGCTGATTCCCTGTTTTAGTTTTTCTAATCGTTGAGCTAGGTCAGGAGACGGGCGGATTTCATATTCTTGAGTGAGTTGCTCATCAAGAGCGTGTTGTTCGCTTAAAAAAGTAGTAACTCCCTGGAGTTTGGCAACTCGGGTATCAATATCTTCTTTTAATTTTTGGAGAGTTTCTTTAGCATGAGTTACACGCTTCCTGCGTGTAACATGCTCATTGTGTTGTATTAACTTTCGGGAGGTAGAAGTATTTTTTTTGTCATCAAAAAAAATAGTCATTTCTAGCTCCCCAATTTTTAGTGTACAGTGATAAAGTTATTGTGAGTAGAGGAATCAGCTTGTTCCACTGTTTGTGGTACATCAGTTTGTACAATCTCAGATTGCTCCTCTTCACGAGTTACAATCTTTTGTGCATGTTCTTCTTGCTGAATTACTCGCTCAACAACTCTACTAAGGGAATCCTTCCCTATTTCTGCGACTAACTGGATTTGTTCATTAAATGATGCATCAACAAGAGCGTTTTGCTCCACTTGAACCACCTCATCTTGTTCCACGAGAGAAGAGAGAGTTGGTGCTATTTTTTTAGTAAGTTCTTCGAATTCTTCTTTACTGAAATTCGCATGAAGAACTGCTCGTACCAGCTGCTCTTTGAAATTTGCACTTTGCATCACTTCGTCTTCTGGTAACTGCTCAATCGCTGTGGTGGTCGTTAAGCTAGTTAATCTCTTCTCATATATTTTTTCCCGTGTTGGCGCCATGTTTGTTATTTCAGACTGATAAGTTGCCAGACGTTTCTCATTAAGTCCTACTGTTATCGCACTTCCTAAAGTGGCGGTGAACGCCAATCCAGCGCCAACGGCACCTAAAATCAATTCTGTGGCGCCCATAAAGGCAATTCCAAATGGCGCAAGCACACCAGATAGCACTAAAGCAAACCCGATTAAGGTAACTAGTGCTGCAACTGTTGTAAAAATACTACCTCTATTTCTGCGGAGGAACGATTGTTTATCCGCGGCATCTAATGCAGGGTTGTATAACCATGTAGAATACCATGAATCCAGTTTTGCGATATTCTGCTGGCGTTTGTTTTCTAAGGCTTCTTTAACGATAGTGAATTGAGATTCAGTTAGCTGCCAATCCTTTACCTTCGCTTCCTGTGCATCTAACCTCTTAACTATTTCGTTGTTATAAGGATATGGAGGTTGGTATCGATCATAAAGTTCTTTTAGGTTCGCAAGATTGAGTGATCCATTTTTAGTGAATAAACCGCAATCCTTTATTTGCTGGCCTAGAGCCTTAGATTTCAAAAAAAACAATAGGTATTCTAGGGCATCTTTAGCGTTGGACAATCCGGTCTCACCCATATCAAGCAGTTCCTCCGATGAAATTAATAACATTTCTCGGTCTTCAGGAGCGGCGGAGGTATTGCGAATAAGAGCTATAGACCATAGATTAGGATCGATTGTAGAGTAATCAAGGGATATTCCGCAGGTAATACCGTCATCATCATAATATGCTAAGCTAATATTTTGCTTATTGTCTTTATGAAAGTATGCCAGGCGATTCTCTTTACGATCAAGAAGACCAGCTGCTTGGTTTTGTTCAAAGCGAGGGTCTTGCAAAATATACATTTGTAGCGCTAAGGAGAAAAATGCTCCGGTTGCGTTACCTTGGTTATAGGCAAGCGATGTAGATGGGTCCATCCATTGAGATACATACTCTTCAAAGGTTCTATCATTAGTAGGGCAAAATTGATCGCGATTCAAGTCTTTGAGTACTTGTGACGTAAAATCAGAACTCAGAGTAGTATATTCATTAATAAATACCTCTTCAGTGGCATACAGCGTCTTCATTATAGGGTAGATTGCTTCCAGCATATCTATGTAATTTCCCACTAATTTTCTAACTTTAGGCATAATCGCACCACTTTTTTATTGGCTAATGGTCTAACTATACCATCAAAACCTTAACTGATCATTAAATGGGCACTATTATCTAGGTATTTGTTTGTAAGCTGTAGGTTGGGTGTTGTGGCAGTATGCACACCAACCTACGTGAATAATTTATTTTTCATAGGCTTCAGGTTTAGACTGATTTATTGGCGGGCAATGATATTCTGCAGAAATTTTATCATCATTATCAACCGCTTGTAGAATTACCGGGAACTGCCACAATGTGTGAAGATGTTTTAATACTGCCGGTGTTGTTTCTCCTAAGGGAACGCGATTTTGTTGGGTGTATCTTAAGGTCAGGGAGCGATCTCCTTGTAAATCTACCGAATACACTTGAATATCAGGCTCAAAAGTACCTAGGTTATATTGCCTGGATAATGCTTCTCTAATTTTTTGATAGCCGGCATCATCATGGATGGCATTAACATAGAGCTCGGGGCTACGGTCATCATCAACGATATGGAACAATTTTAAATCGCGAATTAATTTTGGTGATAAATATTGCGCAATAAAACTTTCATCTTTGTAGTTTCGCATGGCTGTATCCAGGCTTTTTAACCAGTCAGTATTTGCCAGGTAGGGGAACCATGCTTTATCTTCATCGGTAGGATTTTCGCAAATACGTTTGATGTCCTGCATCATATGATATCCCAAGGTATAGGGGTTAATCCCGCTGTAATACGGACTGTTATAAGAGGGTTGCATGATGACATTCGTATGGCTTTGTAATACTTCCAGCATAAATTCATCCGTGACTAAGCCTTCATCATACAGAGCGTGCAGCAGGGTATAATGCCAAAAGCAAGCCCAGCCTTCATTCATTACTTTAGTTTGTCCTTGAGGATAAAAATATTGCGCCATCTTACGAACAATACGCACGATTTCGCGTTGCCAGGGTTCAAGAAGTGGTGCATTTTTTTCGAAGAAGTATAAAATATTTTCCTGTGGCTCACTGGGGAAGCGTCTTTTTTTGCTCTTTTCCACTGCTTGTTTACTCTGCGGAATGGTTCTCCATAATTCATTGACTTGCGATTGCATGTAAATTTCGCGGTTTTGTTGGCGAATTTTTTCTTCTTGGATGGATAATGGTGCCGGATGTTTGTAGCGGTCGACACCGTAATTCATTACCGCATGGCAAGCATCCAATATCGATTCAACCTCATCAATACCATAACGTTCCTCACAATCAGCGATGTATTTTTTCGCAAAGACTAAATAATCAATAATGGCATCAGCAGAGGTCCACATTTTAAAAAGATAATTATTTTTAAAAAAAGAATTGTGACCATAGCAGGCATGCGCAATAACCAAGGCTTGCATAGCAATCGTATTTTCTTCCATTAAATAAGAAATACAGGGATTTGAATTAATAACCATTTCATAGGCCAAGCCCATTTGTCCACGCTTATAGCTTTTTTCTACACCCACGAAGTGTTTACCAAAAGACCAATGGTTGTATCCTATAGGCATACCCACTGAGGAGTAGGCATCCATCATTTGTTCTGCAGTAATAACCTCAATTTGATTAGGATAAGTATCCAGGCCAAAATCTTTAGCGATACGTGCAATTTCACGATCATAATCCTGGATTAATTCAAAGGTCCACTCAGCTCCGGTGGATATAGGCTTTTTATTTCTCATGCCGTTTTCCTTTTAAATAATTCGTGAAACACGGGATAAATATCTGCAACAGTATCTATGTTTTCCATCGCAAAATTAGGATATTGTTCCTTAACCAACTGATAAACTTCCCATAAACTTTGATGATGACGTGGCATAATTTCGATGTACGCAAAATACTGTAATAAAGGCATGATTTTATCTTGGAGCAATTCTTGACAATAAGGTGAATCAGCATTCCAGTTATCACCATCAGAGGCTTGGGCCACATAAATGTTCCAGGCCTCGGGGGGGTAGCGTACGTCAATAATGTGATTCAGTAATTCCAGCGCGCTCGAAACCACCGTGCCCCCTGTTTCCCGGGAATAAAAAAACTCTTCCTCATTGACTTCTTTTGCGGAGGTATGATGGCGGATAAAGACCAATTCGATTTTTTCATAATTTTTGGTGAGAAACATATACAACAAAATGAAAAAGCGTTTAGCTATATCTTTTTTTGCCTCATCCATAGATCCTGATACGTCCATAACGCAGAACATAACGGCTTGCGTGGAAGGAGAGGGAATCCGATGCCGGTAGTTGTAGCGGAGATCAATCGTGTCAATAAACGGCACAGCCTGGATTTTCTTTTTTAAATGTTCAATCTCAAGTTTTAATTCTTTAATAGCCATTGTATCGGGAACTGGCTCATCGAGTAACAACTCTAATCGCGTTTCAGCTGCTTTTAATTGGCGTTTATAAGGAGAAGCTAAGGCGATTCTTCGGCTGGTAGCCTGCTTCATGGAACGCAATACATTGATATTATTAGGAATTCCGCTAGTAGTTACCCCCGCTCGAACCGTTTTAAAGGTGCTAATACGAGCTAATTCCTTTTTTACTAAATCGGGTAATTCCAGATCTTCAAAATACAAATCGAGAAATTCTTCACGTGATAATTCAAAAACAAAATCATCTTCGCCTTCACCACTGTTACTGGCATCGCCATCCCCGCCGCCATCCCCGCTACCGCTCCCACTTGGCCTTTTAATGCGGTCACCACTAATAAAATTATCGTTTCCTGGTAAAACACGTTCTACGTGCCCACCTCTTCCTTGATGAAACCTGGGCTCGGAAATGTCTTTAGCCGGAATAGAAATCTGTTCGCCTTGATCAATTTCCGTAATGCTACGTTTGCCTACGGCATCGGAGACGGCTCTTTTTATTTGGTTCTTATAACGACGAAGAAAGCGTTGGCGATTTACCGTGCTTTTCTTCCCCGCATTTTGTCGTCTATCAATCAATTGCGACATGATTTAAACTCCGCGACCTAGGTGCCAAATTGTTCTCTCCTCTGCTTCAATGTTCTGCTTTATATTGCGCAGGCATTGGCCATTGTCACTGAGCCCCGCATTTTACTGCGGGGGATAGAGAAGAGGTTTATTGAGTCGTTTATTATTGTGATTTACGTACTCGTAAATACCATTCACAAAGCAGTCGTACCTGCTTGCGTGTATAGCCTTTCTCTATCATCCGAGAAATAAACTCCTCATGTTTTTTCTTGTCATCTTCAGATGCTTTGGCATTGAAGGAGATGACTGGCAGTAAATCCTCTGTGTTGGTAAACATTTTCTTTTCAATGACGGATCTTAATTTTTCATAACTATTCCACACTGGATTTTTACCGCGGTTATTTGCCCGTGCACGTAAAACAAAGTTCACTACTTCATTACGGAAGTCTTTAGGATTGGATATGCCTGCAGGTTTTTCTATTTTTTCTAGCTCTAAATTGAGTAAGCTGCGGTCAAAAATTTCTCCAGTGTCTGGATCGCGATAATCTTGGTCCTGTATCCAGAAATCGGCATAAGTAATGTAGCGATCGAAAATGTTTTGTCCATACTCAGAATAAGACTCTAAGTATGCAGTTTGAATTTCTTTACCGATAAACTCAACATACTTCGCAGCTAAATATTCTTTAATAAAGCCTAAATAGCTTTCTTGAACTTCTTGAGGAAATTGCTCTTGTTCGATTTGGCGTTCCAACACGTACATTAAATGTACGGGGTTCGCTGCAACTTCACTGTGATCAAAGTTGAATACTTTGGACAGTATTTTGAAGGCAAACCGTGTGGAAACCCCACTCATCCCTTCATCAACACCGGCAAAATCACGATATTCTTGATAGGATTTTGCTTTCGGATCGGTGTCTTTCAAGCTTTCACCATTATAGACACGCATTTTTGAATAAATACTGGAGTTTTGTGGTTCTTTCAAACGGGTTAATACTGAAAATTGAGCTAACATGTCCAATGTGCCTGGAGCGCAATGAGCTTGAGTTAATGAGCTGTTATCGATAAGTTTTTGATAAATCCGCGTTTCTTCAGTTACCCGTAAACAATAAGGTACTTTCACAATATTGATACGGTCAATAAAGGCTTCATTATTTTTATTGTTTCTAAAAGTTTGCCATTCGGATTCATTCGAGTGGGCTAAAATAATTCCTTCAAAGGGTATGGAGGATAAGCCCTCAGTGGCATTATAGTTACCTTCCTGAGTTGCTGTAAGCAAAGGATGCAGCACTTTAATCGGTGCTTTAAACATTTCCACAAACTCTAAAAGGCCGCGGTTGGCACGGCATAAGCCTCCAGAGAAGCTGTATGCATCCGGGTCATCTTGTGAAAACTCTTCTAATTTACGAATATCTACTTTTCCCACGAGCGATGAAATATCTTGGTTGTTCTCATCGCCAGGCTCGGTTTTGGCCACTGCAATTTGCTTTAAACGAGAAGGTTTGACTTTAACCACTCTGAATTTGCTAATGTCGCCATTGAATTCATGCAAGCGTTTTACGGCCCAAGGGGACATTAGGTAGCGTAAATGGCGAGCAGGAATACCAAAGCGTTCTTGCAGCAGTTCGGCGTCTTCAACTGGATTAAATAAGGATAAGGGGGATTCAAATACGGGGGAGCCTTTAATTGCATAAAAAGGAATATTTTCCATTAAATCTTTTAGCTTTTCTGCAATAGATGATTTACCACCGCCTACAGGGCCCAGTAGATAAAGTACTTGTTTGGTTTCCTCTAGGCCTTGGGCTGCATGTTTTAAGAAGCCAACGATTTGTTCGATTGGTTCCTCCATGCCATAGAAATCTTTAAATACGGTATATCGTGGGATAATTTTATTGGAAAAAATACGTGATAAGACCGGGTCGTGTCGTGTATCAACCATTTCTGGTTCGCCTATGGCCATCAATAAGCGTTCCGCTGGATTAGCATATGCTGACGGATCGTTTTTGCACAATTCTAGATACTCATCCAAGCCCATCTCTTCTTCTTTGTTGTCAACAAAGCGCTTGGTATAGCCGGCCAAAAAATCTTGAGTGTTCATGAGCCATCCCCTTAACTTATCCCTCAGCAGGATATAACGTGATTTCCGGTATCTCTGCTTCTTTTTATTTATTTTGCAAAGAAACTTCTTACATCAAGTATAGGCACTAATTTAAGTAGTTTTCCAGATAACTCAATAAACTTAAATGTTTTTTTATGTTTGGAATGCTAACTGCATTAATACAGCAATCGATTTTTGCATTCTCTGGCCTATAATTGACAAATATTTCTGTTGTTGTTCAACGCTTTTTTGCGATGTACTCATTGATTTATAGAAAACTTTAGGTAATTCTTATCCACAATTCGCGTTTTAAGGGAAAATGATGACCACTTCAGACAGTACCATTTATTTAAAAAACTATCAGGCACCTTTGTTTGCAGTCGATACTGTAGATTTAAATTTCGATTTATATGATGATCATGCTTTAGTGAGCAGTGAGCTTAAATTAACGCGCCAACACGCAGGTGCCTTGCATTTATATGGTGAAGAGCTTGAATTAGTGAGCTTACACCTGAATGGTCAGCAATTAGAAGCATCTGGGTATCAGTTAACTGAGGATGGGTTAATCATTGAACATTGCCCTGATGAAGTGATGCTAAAGATTGTTACCCGTATTTACCCACAAAATAATACGCAATTATCCGGGCTTTATCGTTCTAACCATTTATTTTGTACTCAATGTGAGGCAGAAGGTTTTCGCCGGATTACCTATTTCCTCGACCGTCCTGATGTATTAGCCACTTATACCACACGTATTTCTGCTGATAAACAGCAGTATCCAACACTATTATCCAATGGAAATTTAATTGATTCCGGGGATGAGGGGAATGGGCGGCATTGGGTGGTATGGCAGGATCCTTTTAAGAAGCCCTCTTATCTGTTTGCATTGGTTGCTGGCAATTTAGCACAGATTAGCGATCAATTTGTTACCTGTTCTGGAAGAACCATTGATTTACACATCTATGTTGAGCCTGGTAATGAAGATAAATGTGGACATGCAATGGAGTCTTTAAAAAAATCCATGCGTTGGGATGAGGAAGTTTATGGTCGCGAATACGATTTGGATATTTTCATGATCGTGGCGGTAAGCGACTTTAATATGGGGGCAATGGAGAATAAGGGCTTAAATATATTTAATTCTAAATACATTTTAGCTCGTCCTGATACGGCAACTGATCAAGATTTTGCCGATGTTGAAGGGGTTGTCGCGCACGAGTATTTTCATAACTGGACCGGGAATCGTGTTACTTGCCGTGACTGGTTCCAATTAAGTTTGAAAGAAGGATTGACGGTTTTTCGCGATCAAGAGTTTTCCCGTGATATGAATTCACGTGATGTGAACCGAATTACCGATGTGAAGGTCTTACGTAGCAGCCAATTTCCAGAGGATGCCAGCTCCATGGCTCATCCGGTAAGACCAGAGTCTTATCAAGAAATCAATAATTTTTATACCGCGACAGTTTATAATAAGGGGGCGGAAGTTATCCGCATGCAGCATACTTTATTAGGTAAAGAGCGCTATCGCAAAGGCATGGATTTATATTTTGAAAGGCATGATGGCCAGGCGGTAACAATTGATGATTTTGTTGCTGCAATGGAAGATGCTAATGGTGTTGATTTAACGCAATTCAAACGCTGGTATAGCCAAGCTGGGACGCCAGAGGTTAAGGTAAGTAGTCATTATGAGGAAGGGCAGTTGACCCTTAAAATGATACAAACTTGTCCTGCAACTCCAGAATGCAAGGATAAAAAGCCATTCCATATCCCTATTCGTATGGCTTTATTTGATGCTGCCGGGCAATTAATGCCAATTGAGCATGAACTTCTCGAGTTAAAAGAGACAGAGCAAAGCTTTAGCTTTAGCGGATTGCCTGAAAAGCCAGTAATTTCTTTATTACGTGAATTTTCTGCTCCCATTAAGTTGAAACATGAACTCAGTTGCGATGAGCTGATTTTCTTAGTGCGCTATGAAACTGATGGTTATGCAAAATGGGATGCTGCACAACGCTTAGTGTTAAATTGTATGAGTGAGTGCTTAAATTCATCCGAAGATAAGTGGCAGGTATCCGAGGCTTTAATTGCTGCATTAAGATATGTGTTACTCGATGACTCTTTAGATGCCGATTTGAGAGCTGAATTGCTCATGCCTCCTGGTTTTGAAGAGGTGGCGGCACTATTAGAGGCTGTAGATGTAACTAAGGTAGAAGCCGTTCGGGATTATTTCCGTACGCAATTGGGAACGCATTTATATGTTGAAATCCAATCGCTCTATCAACAATTGTGGCAGGCGGAAGATCATCGCATGGATGGCCCAGCCTATGGTCGTAGGAAGTTACGTAACGTATGCTTGTGGCTAATGATGAAGGCGAATGAGATGGCTGCGATTGATGCCTGCCAGCAACAATTTCTTCATGCCAAAACCATGACAGATCAAATCGCGAGCTTTGCACAATTGGTTAGTTGCTCCAACCACAAAATGCGCGAACAGGCGGTTAATGATTTTTATCAGCAATGGTCTAAGGACGAGCTCGTCTTGGATAAATGGTTTGCTATCCAGGCCGCCAGTGAACTTCCAAATGCTTTAGAGCAGGTGCGAAAATTGTTAACGCACCCAGATTTTAGTATAAAAAATCCTAATAAAGCACGCTCAGTAATTGGGGCATTTTGTATGGCTAATCCACGTAATTTCCATGCCCCTGATGGCAGCGGCTATCAGTTTTTAGCAGAGATGCTGCTGACTTTGGATAATCTTAACCCGCAAATTGCTGCTCGGATGGCCAGCCCATTCACACGCTGGCAGCGCTATGATAAGCCACGCCAAATGCTAATGCGCCAACAGCTCGAGCACTTAGCCAAACAGTCTTTATCTCGTGATTTGGCAGAAGTAGTATCTAAAAGCTTAGTGGCAGAAATAAAATAACGTAGCTGGCAACGAAAAGGGTAGACTGGACTGAAAAGCCCAGTCTACCATTAAGTAGGCTTGCCGATGGGGCAATCATTAGTATAAATTAGAAACTGTGGCCGAATTAGCGGAGTGTAATACGGAATCTGATACCTGTTTCCTATTCTAAATTAAACGATTTTAACTCTTTTACAATCTGCCCTTGTGAATCAGCAATCCCCACTCCAATGGCAAATGCCGTAGCACGGACATGAAGTTGATGATTTTTAGCAAATTGAGGGATTAATTTTTGTAATTGATTATACAATTGCACACTTTCATATTTATTCAAATGATCCGCAGTAAACACGGAAAAATGAGGCTTATAATAATTTAAAACTGTAGGGCTACCATATTGATTAAATAGAATTTGTCGCTCTACATCGCGAGTTGCCCATACAGGAATGCGGGCTTCCTTATCACGTAAGTGCGATAATGCTTCTAAAGCTTTGTTGCTTAACCCTTGTATTTGTGGAACATTGGTTACTGAAAGCATAACATAGCCATTAGGAGACGGTAGCAGGCGTGAGGTAAGAAGAGGTATTTGCTTTGCTTGTTTTGCTAAATTTGCTGTACGTTTAATAATATTAGGAATTTGGGCCTCATTATAATTAGCCATGTATAAGGTGAGATGCAAAGGGCTTTTTTCAATATGGGGCGTGATTTGATACGTATCAAAAACCTGTTCCTGGGTTAAAAATTGGTTAAAGTCTTTAATCAGTGTTGCCACATCATTGTCTGGTTTCAATTTAAGATAAACATTAATTGATTGACTGCCTGCGATGGATGTACTAGCAATAACAGAACAGATTAAGAGGAGGGTGTAGTGTTTCAGCGTTTTGCAGTGATGGGTAATCCGATACATCATAGTTTATCTCCAATAATTCATCAGTATTTCGCAAAGCAAGCAGGTATTCAACTTACCTATGCAAAAATTAAAGCAGATGAACAGTCCTTTGAACAGCAGCTAACGGATTTTTTTCACCAGCAAGGGCGGGGTGTTAACGTTACTTTACCATTTAAGCAGCGCGCTTTCCTGGTGGCTCAGCAGGTTACAGAACGTTGTAAGCAAGCAGGGGCGGCCAATACTTTATGGATGAATGACAATCAATTGCACGCGGATAATACGGATGGGGTGGGTTTAATTCGTGATTTACACCATTATATTAATTTGCCAGACAAGCGTGTAGCCATATTAGGTGCAGGGGGGGCGGCTCGAGGAATAATTCATCCTTTATTACAAAACAAGCTCGCTGAATTAGTTATTGTAAATCGCACGCCAGCCAAAGGCATGGAGCTGCAACGATTATTCCCAGAAATCCAAGTGCAGAGCATTAATCAGCTAAGCGGGGCTTTTGATTTAATCATCAATGCAACCTCTGCAAGTCTAGCGGGGGAGTTGCCCTCTTTGCCACAAGAATGCCTTATAGAAAAACCATTTTGCTATGACTTATCCTATAAAAAACAAGAAGGTACCGCTTTTGTGCATTATGCAAAAGAGGCTGGGTGTGAAGCTGTTGATGGCTTAGGAATGCTAGTCGAACAAGCCGCAGAGGCATTTCTTATTTGGCATGGGTTTAAACCAGACACCCAAACAGTGCTAAAACAATTAAGAACATAAAAACAATGTCACCTGGTTGCTTCCAACCAGGTGTGATGCCACATGCTATTCAAAAAAATTAACAACCGTCTTCGCATTATTAATTGTATCTTGAAAACCTAATTCAAGCAGTTCCCGTGTAAATTCACGTTCAAATAACAGGAAGCTTAAGAGATCTCCTGAATGGTTTTTAGCCCCTAAAACATTCAGCAAATACCGCAGTAATACAGGCAATGAAGTAAAATGGGCCTGCGCAATCGAAGCCACATCTTTACTCGGACGTAAATGCACCGTATTTATTGGTCTCCACGGAGAGTAGCGCTTCTTCCACATGGATAAGAGCATGGCGATTTCATTCATGCGATTAACCATTTCAATATCACGATCAAGGTTATCCAAAAACAAACCATTCAGCATACTACCAAGAATATGTGCAAAAGGAATGTCACTATGTTTAGCGGGCTCATCGATATCTGCAAAAGTCGGCAATGCCCGAGTACCTAAAATCATAATCTTATCCACTTCAAAACGAATTGCCCCACGCAGGGGTGATACTAAGCCAACGCTCCCATCGCCATAATGAAATCCATCCAAAGGTATTGTTGGAAAGAATAAGGGTAAGGCACTGGAGGCTAAAATATGTTCCGCTTTGATTTCGGTCCGTTGACTGCTGTGTCGTGGATAATGCCAATCAGTAAAATCTGGACTATTGTGTGCATAAAAAGAAATGGTCTGGTTGGTTTGATAGCAGTTGCTAATGATTTCCAAGGTATTAAGATGTCCCTCACTGATGTTTTTTGCAATGCGAGAAAAATCCATTGTTTCTTCAATAAGTTCTTTTAATGGCGTGGTATCCAGTAAATGCCCGGTTTCCCGCTGTTTTATAATTAAAGTGCTGACATTACGCATCACCGATTTACCCAGCTCGTAATTGCTCGCTTTATAGATTTGCTGACAATGGATTTCACTCCAAAGCATTTCTAATTTGTCTAATGCTCTGGGGAAGTCGTCCGCATTCTCCGCAAGAACAACCGCATTAATACTGCCCACGCTAACACCACTGATCAGACTAAATGGCAGTTGTTTAACTTGTAAAATATGGCCAATCGCTTTAAGAACACCCGCCTGATATGCACCACGGGCACCACCACCTGCTAGATAAAGGGCTTTTTTAGCCGTCATATTATTTTTGCTACTGTTAATGATTTCTAAGAGAAAATATAGTTGAGATCGCAGTCGATTAGCAAGCATCATCAGATTTTCTTAAGTTTTTATTGCTATATTAAAAATGAATAAAGTTATTTTTAGGTGAGCTATGGGAGCGGAGGAGAGTAGGGCTGCTATTTCGGTCGAACAAGCAAACGATTTGTTAATCCAAATGCAAGCACCAGTACTTTACGATATAAAAAAGCCTACAGTTTCTGTGCCTCTTTTGAAAAGGATTCCTTTTGTCTCGCAATTTGTTAAAAATGCTAGTGAATTAGGGGAGCAGGCAATACATGTGGGAAATTCATTCACTGAAATACCCGGTCTGAAGGCACCTAGTCATCTTAACCATGGATTTCATTGGGGCGGAGCTGCTTTAGCCGCGCTGGATTTTCTTCTTATTCCCATGATTTATTTGTCATCCTATATTTATGGCGAGAAAGTTCCCTTTACCTTAAATAATAATGCGCGTTGGATGTATTCAGGCGTATTGCTTGGTCTTACCCTTACCTCTATTTTAGTGCCTGCAGCAGCAACACCAATTGGTCTTGTTCTTGGTGGGGTAAGCATGGGCTTAAGCTCCTTTTTATTGGGTAAAGCCATTTACGAACGCTATCATTTAGGAAAAGAAAGAAGAGCGTTGGCTACCGAAATCGTCAAGGCTGAAGGGGAAATGTCTCTACTTCAAGAGCAGGCGAATCTATTGCAGGAATCTCTTGCTCAGGCCACAGCTACGGAAGAACAAAAAGCGCTTTGTGCACAGATTGATGTCTTGAAAAAGCAATATGATGAGCAAAAAAATAAAATAACAGGGTTAAAGGAACGAGAAGTAGTCGTTAATGAAAAAATCAAAAAATTGGAATTCATCCATATTTTGGATAAAGGGCTTGGTGTTGGTTTTGCCTCCCTAGCGATGGTAGGTTTAGTTTTGTCTTTATTTTTTCCCGCAGTTGGTTTTCCAATATTGGCAGGAGTTGGAGTGGCGAGTGCTGCTTATATTGCCGCTCGCATCGTTGGTCCTATACTTCGTGATGCCGGAAACTGGGTTATGGATAAGTTACGCAATGTCTTGGGAAATAGTGAAGCAGAAAAAAAAGATGCACGGGGTTTAGAAAATACATTGGAACCTACAAATGTGAATATGGCGCAGGAGAGCGAGTCTCTTGGTGAAACCCCAAATGCAGAATTAAATTCAACTGGTGCTATGTTAGAGCATCTTCTAGGGACGCGAGAAGCAGTTATTGCCAGCCTGAGCCATGAGCAAACAACTGCTCTGGCTGATGATTTATTGAATGCTGAAGAGGATATTGCTATTGATGAACAGGTTATAGCTCATAACACTCATGTTGGTGAGCCTGAGGAAGACTCAGAGGATACTGAGCGAGAAGGAGACTCTAATCGTGATGGTGATTCTGAAGGAAGGAATGCATCAAATGGTGAAGAAGAAAACCGATTTGCCTCTTTTTAGGAACAGGTTACCAACCTTCTTGCCATAAGACGCATTGCAAAAAGTAAAAAATTATTTTAAGTTTAAATATTATCTTCTAGGGAAGGAAGACTCATGCTGAACCTACTTCGTGAACAGCCACGTGCATTTCACATGATTTTTTTGTTAGAGTTATGGGAGCGGTTTGGGTTTTACACAGTTCAAGGGATTTTAACACTCTATTTCATCCGTTATTTAGGTTATAGCGACGTAGAGTCCTATTATACGTTTGGCGCTTTTTCCGCCTTAGTTTATGGTTTGATTGTGATAGGCGGCTATTTAGGCGATTCCATCTTAGGCACTAAACGAACCATTGTGCTGGGTTTAGTGGTTTTATCGGCTGGATATTTTGCCTTGGCAATCACTGATAAAGAACATGTATTTCTTGCTCTAGGATTGGTTTGCGTCGGTAATGGCTTATTCAAAGCAAATCCATCTAACCTATTGGCTAAGTGTTATAAGCCTCAAGACTCGCGATTACATGGTGGGTTTACTTTGTATTACATGGCTATCAATCTAGGCAGTATGATTGCTTTAGTTGTCGGTCCGGTGATTGCCAGTCGCTACGGTTATTCTTATGCCTATTTAATGAGCTCGATAGGACTCATATTGGGATTAGGTAATTATTGGTGGCAGCGCAAGCATGTTGCTCATATTAATACCCTTGCCGATCAACGGCGGATCTCCTTAGTGCAATGGCTTGTAATTTTTATTGGTGTTTATCTGCTTACCGAGTTTTCCGCGTATTTATTACAACATGTTTCTTTAGCAAAAAATTTATTCTGGGCTATTACTTGTGTGGTGATGTTGTATTATGGGTATTTAGCTTGCAAAGAAAACAGAGCTGCGATGCTTCGGATGATCGTGGCGTTGGTACTGATGATCGAAGCGCTTATTTTCTTTATTTTATACCAACAAATGCCTACGTCACTTAATTTATTTGCCGTGAATAACGTGGTTCCACATTTTTTTGGAATCACCATCGATGCCCAAAGCTTTCAAGCTTTAAATCCAATTTGGATTATTTTGATGAGTCCTGTTTTAGCTTCTTTATATTCCCGACTTAACCAAAAAGGGGTCCCATTTTTTACGCCCTATAAATTTGCCTTAGGCATGACTATGTGTGCTTTAAGCTTTTTAGTATTATATTTTGCGCGCTATTTTTACACTGAGAATGGCATGGTATCTTCATGGTGGCTCATAATTAGTTATTTATTTCAAAGCGTTGGCGAACTTTTGGTTTCTGCCTTAGGGGTAGCCATGGTCGCAGAGTTAGTACCTCTGCGCATGACCGGCTTTGTCATGGGGATCTGGTTTTTAGCTTCCTCCATTTCTGGTTTCATCGGCGCCAGTGTCGCATCGTATACCGCTTTGCCCGAGCATGTTAAGCCAGGGGTGCAGTCACTCATGCTTTATACGGATGTTTTTGCTTGTATCGGTTTGGTTACTTTGGCGATAGCTTTTTTAATGTGGATCATCGCACCTTATTTAAGCCGTTTTATTGTAATAAAAAAGGTAACGGTTAAGGCAGAAATGGATAATGCAGAATATTCGGTAATCTAATAAAAATGGCACTGGAACCTCTGCTTGAATTCCAGTACCATTTTGTAATCTAGCTTTAGAACTCGCTTATCGATGTCGGAAACCGCCGCCGCGATGAAAACCGCCACCATGCCAACCGCCGCCGCGATGCCAACCACCATGATAACCCCAGCCACCATGATGCCCCCATCCGCCTCTCCAGGCACTATTTCTGTACCAGGCATTGCGATAACCGCCCCAGCCACCATAGTAGGTATTATTCCAGCCAGGGTAATACCCTGTATAGCCTGAATAGGAGTAATTATTGGGAGTGGTGGTTGTGGTGACATAACAGCCACTTAAGAATAGAGTGGGCACAAACACTAATAATGCGATAATTGTTTTCCTCATGTTCGCCGTCCTTGATCAATGTTCGTCTTTTAATTATATATCATGATTTTTATTTGAGCAAAGAGGGCGCTGAATAATCTAAAAGTGTTATCGCTGAGAATAGTGACATTATCCTTATTAGCCCAGCGTAATACGGCTTGGATACAAAGTTAAGCCATTCTATGATATTAATCTAAGGATAAGGCCCTAATGGCTTTAATGTAATTTTTTGATTAATCATTGTTTCTTTGAATAAATGGAAATTTATTGGGAAGAAGCTAAGTAGTCAACAAAGTTTGTTCAAACTATGTACAATTTATGGTTTGTTATTGTATAATTGGCTCGTTAACAAATTAATGGGGATTAGACATTGGTTAATATTTATGTAGATCTCAGTTCGCATTCTCAGGAATTACTCAGTAAATTTCAATTTGCTTGCGGCTTTGAACAACAAAAACCAATACCAAGCTCCCTTGAGCTGACTTTATTTTTATCATGGTTTCATGAGCAACCGCCTGTGCTTGCTTCGCCAACACATTCGCAACAAGAAATTGATTTTCTTCTCCTTTCATTACGTACCGAACTGCTACATGATTTATGTTTGGCAATGAATGGCGATGTGAATATTGCTAACAAAGCTAAAAATGATTTGTCATTGTATGATACTGTAAAACTGGGATTACTCACGACGGCAGGGATGTTAGTTGTTGCCTGTGATGGTTTTGATTGTGTGGTCACGATTATGAGCATTTTTGCTTTGCCTGCTGCGTTTATTCTGGCGAGTGGCTTTATTTTCTCCACTTTATCAATTATTGCTTTTTGTGGTTTTGAGCTGGCTAAGTTATCTGATAGTTTAGGGGTTAAACTCACGGATGCTTACAAGCTCCTTGATGTTTATTTACAACAGTATAATGAAATAAAGAACATCAGAAAGAAAATAGCAAAATATTCTTTATTAGGACTTCCTGAAGATGAATTGCCGCAATTGGAACAGATTACTACTTTGCTGGAGCAATGTTTTACCCAACTTAGTGCGGTAAGCCATCAATTCGAGGAGGCTCGTTATAGTGGGCATCTCCATTCAGTTAAATTAGCTTTATCAACAATTTTCGCGGCATTACGGTTTGGTGGTAGTTTTTGCGCCGCGCAAACCGTTTCTTTAAGCCTTTTCGGACTTATTATGACCACGGTCTCACCAGCATCCTTGCCCGTATTATTATGTAGCACTTTGGTTGGTTTGGCTGCTATGAGCTTATTCTGGTTTGTTGAGTTTCCTGGTTTAGAGTTTTTGGTGAGTAGCTGGCTGGGGCTTGATGAGACCCGAATTGCTGCTTTATGTAATCGTGACTCCTTGACGAGTGAACAAGAAAAATTAAGAAATTTAAAAAAACACATCCACGACGTCTTTGATACAAAACAGCAATTGGCTACGCTAAAGAAAAATGCAAGAACAGAAGACGAGCAAATTACTTCGATAACAGTAAACGCAAGTACTAATCGTTATTCATTCATGAGGAATAGTCAGCACATTGAACGGGATACGGCTAGTTCTTCAATGGGAATGGTAATAGGGCAAACATCTGTATTTTCTTTTTAGCACATGTAAGCTAATGCTTTTTTGCCAGGACTTGTAGGTTGCCCCCGTAAAGTTTGGGTGTGACTCGATGAATTGTTGGGGCTAACTAAAATCTAATAGTACGGACTGAAACTAAATACCCAAAATATTTTTAACAAAGGGAATGGTAATTTTACGTTGGGCCGCCAGAGAAGCATCATCTAGACGATTAAGCAATTGATGCAGGTCATGCATATTACGTGAGCAGCGACTAATCAGGAACTGTCCCACGCTTTCAGGTAAATCAAAACCACGCCGTGCCGCATGCAATTTTAATGTATTAATTTTATCCTCGTCACTCAGTTCCATCAGGTGAATCACTAAGCCCCAACTTAGTCGAGAGCGCAAGTCCGGCAATTTAATCGGCGAAGTAGTTGGCGATTGATTGCCCGAAATAATTAAAAGACTTTTTTCCATATCTTTGATTTTATTGTACAAATGAAATATTGCTTCTTCCCAGGCTGAATCTTCCGCAATCGCATCAATATCATCAATACAAATTAAGGCTTGCTCTTCTAAGCCTTCGAGTGCTTGAGGTCCCCATTCTTTAAGCAAATTCAAGGGAAGATAAATTGCAGATTCAGTGGAGTTAACTGCTTGGCAAGACGCTTGTAATAAATGAGATTTGCCACTGCCATTGCAGCCCCAGAGATACAGCAAACGATCTTCTTTGAGTGTGAACATGCGCTGTAATTGTTGTTGCAATAGCTTATTCTCACCCCAGTTAAAGTCAGACAGGGTTGCTTCATCATTTAATTTGATAGCTAAGGCTAACTGCTTATTCATTGAGACAATTCTTTTTTAGGCCAGGCTTTTCTGCTCCAGGTCCAAATGTAATCAACATAAGTTGTGGCTGTGGTGAACGTGGTTAAGCCGATGAGAGTATTTAAAATGTAACTAGGGAATTGAAAATAGGCTAATTCAAATAAACACGATGTGACTAACGTTAATTGGAGTGCTGTATTAATTTTACTTAACAGGGTGGGTTTAAAATCCAATTTACGGCGAATGAAATGATACCAAGCAAGAACACCCATAGAAATTGTTATGTCACGCAGGAAAACCAACGCTACCAGCCACCAGGGGAGCACATCTATTACCGCTAAAGCAATAAAGCTTGACGCAATTAATAGTTTATCGGCTAAGGGGTCAACAAAAGAACCAAAAAAACTTTGCCAATTAAAACGCCTGGCTAGGAGCCCATCCAAGCCATCAGTAAGTCCCGCAAGAATAAACGTATAAAAGGAATTAACGTATTCATGACGATACAAAAACATTAGAAAAGGAACGATCAGTCCTAATCGAAATAAGGTTAATACATTAGGTAAGTGTTTTAGTATCATAGGCCAGACAATAAATTAGTACCCTTTACTTTAGGGCTGTTTACAGACCCTAGATTAGTTGTCAAGGAAAATACGTTGTAGTAAATGATACACCTGAACAATCAGCTGCTGCAAGTTGACGAAAGTCGAAGATGTTAATATTGTGTATCGCCTTGGTAAATAAATGGACTCCCCGTGCATTATCCTGTCTTTTTATGGTATAGCCCTAGTTGCAAGCAAAAAGGCTATACCGGTTTAATGGCATTGAAAAATGAACACTGGGGAGTTTTTAATCATACTTTGATTACTTATCTTTATTCTTACGATAAATAATAGCCGTATTTCCGATTAGCTGTACTAACTCCGCACTTAACTGTTGGCATAGCTCATTAGCAATGAGTATGCGGTCTTCTCGCTCTGCGCCATTAATTTTAACTTTAATTAACTCATGAGCAAGCAATGCAACATCAGTTTCTGCCGCTACCGCTTCAGTTAAACCTTTTGCGCCAATAAGAACTACAGGTTTTAAATGATGGGCTTGGGCTTTAAGTGAGCGTCTAAATGATGTGTCCACTGCAAAGGATTCCTTAAAACTAATAATAAAATGGCAAATTATTGCACGTTTTGCTGGGAATAGGTAGTGAAATTCAGTATCATAAGTTAAATTGATATAAAATTATAAACAGTATAGTACTAATTATGAGTCGTACCAAAAGCAGTAAACGCTGGTTGCAAGAGCATTTTGATGATGTTTATGTGAAAAAAGCCCAGGCTGAAGGATACCGCAGCCGTGCAATATATAAACTTAAAGAAGTCGATGAAAAAGAGTCTTTGCTAAAGCCAGGCATGACGGTGGTTGATTTAGGGGCCGCTCCAGGAGGCTGGACTCAATATGTTTCTGAACGTCTACAAGGACGGGGGCGGATTGTGGCCTTAGATATTTTGCCCATGGATTCTTTGCCGGATGTAGATATTATTCTTGGCGATTTTCGTGAAGATGAGGTTTTGCAACAACTCATGGATTTAATCCCTGAGCGCAGCGTGGACTTGGTTTTATCGGATATGGCCCCAAATATGAGTGGTACGACTGCAATTGATATTCCACGAGCGATGTATTTAGTGGAGTTAGCTTTTGATTTCGCAGATAAAATGTTAAAGCCTGGCGGCTCTATGCTAGTTAAGATATTTCATGGTTCAGGTTTTGATGATTTAGTAAAACAGGCCAAAGCTTCTTTTGATAAAGTGGTCATTCGTAAACCGGCTGCTTCACGAGCGCGTTCAAAAGAAACCTATTTGCTGGCAAAGGGATACAATTTATAGTAACTTTATATATTAAGAATTTTGTCCTCTTAAAAATATAAAGCTTTACGCACTAACGAGGTTAATACTTTGAACGACATGGTTAAGAATTTGTTTTTATGGCTGATCATAGCGATCGTACTGGTCTCTGTTTTCAGTAATTTCGGGCCTCGAAACTCTGCTGCCGAGAAAATTTCCTACAGCCAATTTCTGAAAGAAGTCGATCAGGGTATGGTCAATACGGTAACCATTGAAGACGATAAAATCATCAAAGGGATAACTAAAAATAACAAACGCTTTGTTACCTATATGCCGATGCAAGATAATGCATTGCTTGGTGAGCTATTAAAAAGCAAGGTAGATGTTAGCGGACAAGAAAAGCAGCAAGAGAGCTTTTTATTACACTTGTTTGTAAATTGGTTCCCTATGCTCTTATTGATTGGTGTTTGGGTATTCTTTATGCGCCAAATGCAAGGTGGGGGCGGTCGTGGAGCTATGTCTTTTGGTCGTTCACGTGCCCGTCTATTAGGCGAAGATCAAGTTAAAGTAACTTTTGCTGATGTGGCCGGGGTTGATGAAGCTAAAGATGAAGTGAAGGAGTTAGTTGACTTCTTACGTGACCCAACCAAATTCCAAAATCTCGGTGGCCGTATTCCTCGCGGCGTTTTACTTGTTGGTTCTCCTGGAACTGGTAAAACCTTATTGGCTAGAGCGGTTGCTGGTGAAGCAAAAGTACCTTTTTTCACGATTTCTGGCTCTGATTTCGTTGAAATGTTTGTTGGTGTAGGCGCATCTCGTGTACGCGATATGTTTGAGCAAGCGAAGAAACACGCTCCATGCATTATTTTTATTGATGAAATCGATGCTGTGGGCAGACACCGCGGAGCTGGTCTTGGTGGCGGTCATGATGAGCGTGAACAAACATTGAACCAATTACTGGTAGAAATGGATGGTTTTGAAGGAAGCGAAGGGGTGATTGTTGTTGCAGCAACTAACCGTCCTGACGTTTTAGACCCTGCATTATTACGTCCTGGCCGCTTTGACCGCCAGGTTGTTGTACCGTTGCCTGATATTCGTGGTCGTGAGCAAATCTTAAGAGTACACTTACAAAAAGTACCTGTAGATAGTGGTATTGAAGTAATGGATATTGCACGTGGCACCCCAGGCTTTTCTGGAGCTGATTTATCAAATCTAGTGAATGAAGCGGCCTTGTTTGCCGCACGCTCAAATAAGCGCAAAGTCAGCATGGTAGAATTAGAGAAAGCTAAAGACAAGATTATGATGGGTGCTGAGCGCCGCTCCATGGTGATGGATGATAATGAGAAGAAACTAACGGCATATCATGAAGCCGGACATGCTATTGTTGGTTTATCTGTTCCTGAGCATGATCCAGTATACAAGGTGTCTATTATTCCACGCGGACGTGCATTAGGGGTTACGATGTTCTTACCCGAGCAAGATCGTTACAGCCATAGTAAACGTCGTTTGGAAAGTCAACTATCTAGTTTGTTTGGTGGTCGAATAGCGGAAGAGCTGATTTTTGGATTAGAAAGTGTTACTACGGGTGCATCGAATGACATTATGCGTTCAACAGAAATTGCACGTAAAATGGTTACTTCTTGGGGTTTATCTTCTCTTGGCCCGCTGACTTTTGGCGAAGAAGAGGAAGAAGTATTCCTAGGACGTTCTATGAATAAGCATAAAGAGATGTCTGATAGAACTGCTCAGCAAATTGATGATGAAGTTCGAGCCATTATTGATAGAAACTATCAACGAGCAAAAGAAATTCTGGTTGCCAATATGGATAAATTACATCTTATGGCACAAAGCCTGATTAAGTATGAAACCATTGATACGAAACAAATTCAGGAAATTATGTCAGGCAAAGAGCCTACTCCACCGCAAGATTGGGGAACAACCTCCCAGCCTCTGGACAAAGCTGATGCAGTCAATGATGCTCCTGCAAAATCAGGTGATACTGAGGTAAGCGTTAATCCTGCTGAAGAACACTAGTAGTTTTGAGTGAGATCAGTAGGTGAATTCTGAGCAATTTTTAAGCTGGCTTACTTGTCGCAGCCAGCTTCCCACGGGGTGTTATTCTGAAAAACCATTAATAATGGGAATTTTAAACGTAACTCCCAATTCTTTTTCTGATGGTGGTAAGTTTTTATCCCTGGATATGGCCTGTGAGCATGCCTTTCACTTAATTGGCTTAGGAGCTGATTTAATTGATATAGGCGGTGAGTCAACTAAGCCTGGGGCTGAGCCAGTATCAGTTGAGGACGAGCTGAATAGAGTGATACCCGTTATCGAACAAATTCGTGCTCATTCCGATGTTTGTATTTCAATTGATACAACTAAACCGGAAGTAATGGCCGCAGCAGTTAAGGCTGGGGCTAATTTAATTAATGATATTAATGCATTACGTACGGAAGGTGCACTGGAAATGGCCGCACAGTTAGCGGTGCCAGTATGCTTGATGCACATGCAGGGTGAACCCCGCACAATGCAACAAAACCCTCATTATCCTGATGGGGTTTATGAAACAGTGAGGCAGTTTTTTATTGAACGGATTAATGCGTGTTTGAATGCAGGCATTGAAAAACAACATTTAATTTTAGATTTTGGTTTTGGTTTTGGCAAACAAACGCAAGATAACTTATATTTAATAAAGATGCTGGATCATTTTGTTGAATTTGAAATGCCATTTCTGTTAGGTGTTTCACGCAAGAGTTCAATTGGAGCTGTGCTCAACAAAGAGGTGGATGGTCGTTTAATAGGAAGTATTACCCTGGCTGTGTATGCAGCATTAAAGGGCATAGGAATAATAAGAACGCATGATGTTGATGAAACACATCAGGCGTTAAAAATGATCGATTTAGTGGAACGAGCGCAATAGTCTAATAATAAGGTAGGAAAGGATGAGTCAACGTAAGTATTTTGGTACCGATGGTATACGTGGACATGTAGGATTATCAAATATTAATCCTGAATTTGTTTTAAAATTAGGTTGGGCCGTAGGGCGTGTGTTGGCAAATGGCCATCGGAAAAAGGTCGTTATAGGTAAAGACACTCGAGTGTCTGGTTATATGCTGGAGTCTGCATTAGAAGCAGGTTTATCTGCGGCAGGTGTTGATGTGGCCTTGCTGGGTCCAATGCCGACTCCGGCAATTGCTTATTTAACGCAAACACTCCGAGCTAATGCCGGGATCGTGATTAGTGCCTCACATAATTTATTTGAGGATAATGGCATCAAATTTTTCTCCGCTGAAGGAGGTAAGATTCCTGATAGTGTAGAGCTTGCTATCGAAGCAGAGCTAGATAAAAAGATGGAAACGGTTCCATCAGAACAATTAGGTAAGGCCACGCGTATTAATGACGCAACCGGGCGTTACATTGAGTTCTGTAAATCAACCATACCTTCCATGACTCGCTTATCCGGTCTCAAAATTGTGGTTGATTGTGCTAATGGTGCTACCTATCACATTGCCCCTAACGTTTTTGCTGAATTAGGTGCTAATGTTACTGCTATTGGAAATAAGCCTGATGGTTTTAATATCAATCAGGATTGCGGTTCAACTTCACCTGCACATCTGATTCAGAAGGTGCTTAGCACGGGCGCTGATATTGGTATTGGTTTGGATGGCGATGGTGACCGCGTATTATTAGTCGATGCAAAAGGTAATTTGATTGATGGTGATCAAATTCTCTATATCATTGCTAAAGATCGCCATGAACGTGGCGTCTTACATGGCGGTGTTGTTGGTACCATCATGAGTAATTATGGTCTTGAAATGGCTATTACCGAATTGGGCATTCCTTTTATTCGCTCCAATGTAGGGGACCGTTACGTCCTAGAGGCTTTACGAGAAAATAATTGGAAGATTGGTGGAGAAACATCAGGTCATATCGTTTGCCTTGATAAGACCACAACCGGTGATGGCATTGTCGCTGCATTACAAGTCCTATCTATTATGGTGAAACAAGGAAAGAGTTTACAGGAATTAACTGGCGGCATTTCTTTGCTACCACAAAGCTTGGTGAATTTAAAAACTACCCATGCCTCGTTACTCGCAAGTAATTCGGAAGTAATTCGTGTAGTAAAAAGCTTAGAAACTAGCTTGCAAGGTGAAGGGCGAGTCTTATTACGCCCTTCAGGCACTGAGCCTTTATTGCGAGTTATGGTTGAAGGTCAAGATCCGTCTTTAGTAGTGCAACAAGCACGAAAGCTATGTGATGACATCAGCCAAATCGAAAAAAGTCTCCACCATTAAAATAATCTAGCCTGGTTGCTCGCAACCAGGTTTTTCTTAAAATGGCAAAAAGCGTTCAGCACGCATCAAAGCTTACAAGAGCCCGGAGATGAATGTTCTTAGTGAATATAGGGATGGTAAAATATTCTTCAATATAGTGCACATCCATCACCCAATAACCCTTAAAGCTGCTTTTTTCATAAAAAAAACAACAATAGGACTACACATCTTAGGCGAGTTTGGGTATAGTCGCGGAGTTGAACGCGAGAGGGCAGCACATGAGGAAAAAAATAGTTGCTGGTAATTGGAAAATGAATGGTCAATTGCAGCAAGTGATTCAATTAACGAATCAGCTCAAGGAAATGTTGAGCATTCGCGACAAGCTTCATGTAGCAATTATGCCTCCCGCAATTTATATACCGCAAGTCAACCAATTACTTGCGATGAGCAGCATTGAACTTGGCGCTCAGAATGTATATCCGAAAGACTCAGGTGCATTCACTGGCGAGCTGTCTGGCCCAATGTTAAAAGAGTTTAATTGCCATTATGTTTTAGTCGGACATTCTGAAAGAAGGCATATTTTTCAAGAAGATGAAAAATTTGTGGCACAAAAATTCCACCATGTTAAAGAACATGATATGATACCTGTTCTTTGCGTCGGTGAAACGCTTGAAGAGCGTGAAAATGGACACACAGAGCAAGTAATTGCCAGGCAAATCCTGGCTGTAATTGAAAATAATAATAATTGCTTTCAGAACTGTGTTATAGCTTATGAACCTGTTTGGGCTATAGGCACAGGAAAAACTGCATCACCTGATGAAGCACAAGAAGTGCACCAGTTTATCAGGAAACTGGTTGGTGAAACTAATCGTGATGATGCTGACCGTTTATCTATTCTCTACGGAGGTAGTGTAAACGAAAATAATGCCGCGGCTTTGTTTGCTATGCCAGATATTGATGGTGGCTTAGTAGGTGGAGCGTCGTTAAATGCGAAACAGTTTGTGGAAATTGTGAAATGTATCAATTGATATTAGTTATTCATGTATTAGTGGCTATAGTCTTAATCGGCTTAGTCCTCATTCAACATGGTAAAGGTGCTGATATTGGCGCAGCTTTTGGTTCTGGTGCATCAAATACTTTATTTGGTAGTCAAGGAACTGGTAGCTTTTTATTTAAATTAACTGGTGGTTTAGCGCTAACATTTTTTGTCACTAGTCTATTGCTGTCTTATATGGTATCTGTACAATACCACAAAGTAGATCAGCTTGCTGCTCCTCAACAGAGTGTACCTACGAATTCAATTCCAGTACCTGTTGATAACAGTAAAGGTGATAAAAAAGAATAAAACACTTGGGGTGTTTACTATCCATTAAGTTGGATGGCAGACAAAACCTAATAATAAGAATTGCCGAAGTGGTGGAATTGGTAGACACGCCGTCTTGAGGGGGCGGTGGCGTAAGCCGTGCCGGTTCGAGTCCGGCCTTCGGCACCATTTAATCGAGCAAGGTGATATAATGCTATCTCAATACTTACCCGTTCTTGTATTCATAATCATCGGATTGGTTCTCGGCCTGGTGATGTTGGGAGCTGGTGCCCTGCTTTCAAAACATAGTCCTGATGCCGCTAAAAATGCACCATATGAGTGTGGGTTTGGCGCCTTTGAAAACTCTCATTTGCCTTTTGATGTGCGTTTTTATCTGGTAGCAATACTATTTATCATTTTTGATTTAGAAACCGCATTTTTCTTTCCTTGGGCTTTAGCCTTACGCAAAATTGGATGGTTTGGTTTTTTCGGAATGATGTTATTTCTCGGTTTATTAGTCATTGGCTTTATTTATGAATGGAAGCGTGGCGCGTTAGAGTGGGAATAACCTTAGAAGCGTGACAAATAGTTTAACGAATCGTAACGTCTCTTTTGTTGTTTTGAGTAAAGTAAGTGTTTCATAAACAGTTGTTTTAATTTTTGAGATTACTTATTAAGTCAAAAGACTCTAGAGACGTTACGAATGTTTTTTATTAATATTTAACTGCTTAGAGGCTAGCTATGGCGGTTGCAGAATTGCAAAAAAGTGGCTTTGTAACGACTTCGGTCGACAAACTTGTTGGATGGGCACGTAGTGGTTCTATGTGGCCTATGACCTTTGGTTTGGCATGTTGTGCAGTCGAGATGATGCATGTTGGTGCTGCGCGTTATGATTTGGACCGCTTTGGTATCATTTTCCGTCCAAGTCCACGTCAATCAGACGTCATGATTGTTGCAGGTACCTTATGCAATAAGATGGCTCCTGCTTTACGCAAAGTTTATGATCAAATGCCTGAACCACGTTGGGTTATTTCCATGGGTTCATGTGCCAATGGTGGTGGTTATTATCACTATTCTTATTCAGTCGTTCGTGGATGTGATCGGATTGTCCCTGTTGATGTTTATGTTCCAGGATGTCCGCCCACTGCCGAAGCACTGCTTTACGGTATTATTCAATTACAGAATAAAATCAGACGTAAAAACATATTAGAAGATTAAGCTCATCAAAGGTGCAAATTAGATGACAAAAAATGATTATTTGGTTGAAAGACTAAAGACTGAGTTAGCGAGTCACATCAACGATGTGAGTGTTACTTTTGACGAAGTCACCGTTGAATGTGATGTGGCAAATGTAAAAACATTAATGATGGAGTTGCGTGAAGTCCCTGCTTTTTCATTTGATCAACTTATAGATCTTTGTGCAGTAGATTATCTGCTTTATGGCGAATATGATTGGGAAACTGATTCTGCGACAGAAAAAGGTTTTTCTCGCGGCGTAGAACGCCAAGACGCCAAAGCATATGCACTGAATAAGCCACGTTTTGCCGTAGTTTATCACTTGCTTTCAACACAAAAAAATCATCGTCTACGCGTTAAAGTGTTCCTTGATGAAAAACATCTAATTATTCCTTCAGTGCATCATTTATGGAAAGGTGCTAATTGGTTTGAGCGTGAAGCCTACGATTTGTATGGTGTTTTATTTGATGGGCATCCGGATTTAAGACGTATTTTGACCGATTATGGTTTTATTGGACATCCATTCCGTAAAGATTTCCCTCTCAGTGGAGAGGTTGAAATGCGCTACGATGCAAAATTACAAAAAGTTATTTACGCACCTGTCGATATAGTGCCCAGAGTATTGGTGCCTAAGGTTATTCGTAATGATAACCGTTATATTGTTAATGAGAAGGGCGGCGAATAATGATTGAATTAAAGAATTACACGTTAAATTTTGGTCCACAACATCCCGCAGCCCATGGGGTTTTGCGTTTGGTTCTTGAGCTAGAGGGTGAGACTATTGTTCGTGCAGATCCACACATTGGCTTATTGCACCGTGCAACTGAAAAATTGGCAGAAACAAAACCATACATACAAAACATCGGATATATGGATCGCTTAGATTACGTATCCATGATGTGCAATGAACATGCCTACGTTCGTGCCATAGAAAAGCTTCTAGATATTGAAGCCCCTTTGCGAGCGCAATACATACGTACCATGTTTGATGAAATTACCCGCGTGTTAAATCACCTTTTATGGTTAGGTGCGATTGCTCTAGATATTGGAGCAATGACCGTATTCCTGTATTGCTTCAGAGAGCGTGAAGATTTATTTGACTGCTACGAAGCTGTGTCGGGAGCACGTATGCATGCTACCTATTATAGACCCGGTGGTGTTGCTCGTGACTTACCGGATACCATGCCCCAATATAAAGCTTCAAGATGGCACAGTGACCGTGAAGTAGAAAAAATGAATCAAGATCGTAGCGGTACTTTACTTGATTTCATCTGGGCTTTCACTGAACGCTTTCCACGTTGCGTTGATGAATATGAAACTTTATTAACCGACAATAGAATTTGGAAACAACGTACGGTAGATATCGGCGTTGTTTCTCCAGAGCAAGCATTACAATGGGGCTTTACCGGCCCAATGCTTCGGGGTTCCGGTATTGCCTGGGATCTGCGTAAAAAGCAAAGCTATGCTGTTTATGATAAAGTAGATTTTGATGTCCCAGTGGGTAAAACTGGAGACTGTTATGACCGCTATTTGGTTCGTGTTGAAGAGTTAAGACAATCCAATCGAATTATTAGACAATGTGTCGAATGGCTAAGAAAAAATCCAGGACCGGTTCGTCTAGATGATCACAAAATTACACCACCACGACGTGTTGAAATGAAGCACGACATGGAAGCCTTAATTCATCATTTTAAATTGTTCACTGAAGGCTTTTGTTTACCACGTGGCGAAGTATATAGTGCTGTTGAAGCGCCCAAAGGCGAGTTTGGTATTTATATGGTATCAGATGGTGCTAATAAACCGTACCGATTGAAAATTCGTGCTCCCGGATTTGCACATTTATCAAGTTTTGATGAAATGGCAAGAGGGCATATGCTTGCAGATGGTGTGGCTATTTTGGCAAGTCAGGATATTGTGTTTGGTGAAATCGATCGTTAGATCAACATAAATTCAGTTCGATATAAAAAACATTATATCGAATTTACACTAGTGTAATGTATTAAACATAACCTGGGCGCAAGAGAACGGCGACCAGGATTTATTGTTTGTACACGTGAGATAAAGGTTTAGATATGTCTGATAATTCAGCAAAAATATTAAATCAATTGATATCGAAAGAGCGCATGCAAGATATTGATCAGTGGATTGCAAAGTATCCTCAAGATCAAAGGCAGTCTGCAGTGATGAGTGCTTTAAGAATTGTTCAAGAAGAGCATAATCATTTAACTCCAGAATTGATGGACGCTGTAGCAAATTATCTTGAAATGCCCGCTATTGCTGTATATGAAGTAGCAAGTTTCTATACCATGTACGAACATAAGCCTGTTGGAAAGCACTTGTTGAATGTGTGCACCAACATCTCTTGTTTGTTACGTGGTTCTGCTGGTGTAGTTGACCACCTAGAGAAAAAATTAGGGATTAAGTTAGGTGAAACCACAGATGATGGACGTTTTACTTTACGATCTGTTGAGTGCTTAGGTGCTTGTGTTAATGCGCCAATGATGCAGGTAGACAAAGATTATCACGAGAATCTAACTCCTGAATCGATAGATAAAGTGTTGGGCCAATACGAATAAAAGATAGAGGTGGTTGCCGTGGTCGAATTAAATCAAGTTTGTTACCGAACAGTTCATTTACCAGAGCCTTGGACTCTATCTGCTTATGAAAGTGTTGGTGGATACAGTGCCTGGAGAAAGATATTAAAAGAGCAAACTTCTCCCCAATTAATTATTGATGAATTAAAAACCTCTGCCTTGCGAGGCCGTGGTGGTGCTGGTTTCCCTACCGGATTAAAATGGAGTTTTATGAACCGTAATTCTCCCGTACAAAAATATGTTGTATGTAATTCGGATGAGGGTGAGCCAGGTACCTGCAAAGATCGTGAGATATTAACTTTAAATCCTCACCAGCTGATTGAAGGGATGGCTATTGCCGGATATGTTATGGGGGCGACAGTTGGTTATAACTACATTCGCGGTGAGTTCTGGTTACCTTATGAGCACACTGAAGCTGCATTAAAAGAAGCTTATGCTGCTGGCTTATTAGGGAAAAATATTTTAGGTTCCGGTATTGATTTTGATTTATACAATCATTTAGGTGCTGGGGCATACATTTGTGGTGAAGAAACGGCCTTACTTAATTCATTAGAAGGTAAGAAAGGACAACCACGCTTTAAACCACCGTTCCCAGCGAATTATGGTTTATATGGCAAACCTACAACCATTAACAATACAGAAACCTTTGCTTCTGTTCCAGTAATTCTGGAAAAGGGAGGGGAATGGTTCTTAAAACTTGGCAAACCAAATAATGGTGGTGCTAAGTGCTTTAGCGTCAGTGGCCATGTAAATAAACCTGGTAACTTTGAAATCCCATTAGGCACTCCATTTAAAACCCTATTGGAGTTAGCTGGAGGGGTGCTTCATGACCGCAAAATCAAAGCAGTGATTCCTGGTGGTACATCCATGCCCGTTTTACCTGGTGATGTGATGTTGGGGCTTGATATGGATTATGACAGCATCCAAAAAGCAGGCTCTGGGCTAGGTTCAGGTGCGGTGATTATTATGGATGAAACAACCTGTATGGTAGATGCTTTATATCGAATTTCAGAATTTTATATGGATGAGTCTTGTGGTCAGTGTACTCCTTGCCGTGAAGGTACTGGTTGGTTGGTACGTTTATTACATCGAATCAAAGATGGCCATGGAGAGCCAGGTGATATAGAGAAATTAGTCAATGTTGCGGACAACATCGAAGGACGAACCATTTGTGCATTAGGGGAAGCAGCTGCTTGGCCTGTGCAAAGTTTCGTTAAGCACTTTTATCATGAATTTGATTACTTCATTAAGCATAAACGCTCGATCGTCGCAGCATAATTAGAAGGTTTTAACCATGACAACTACTATTGAAATCGACGGTAAAACATTTGAAGCAGAAAACGGTAAAATGATCATCGAAGTTGCTGATGAAGCCGGTATTCATATTCCCCGTTTTTGCTATCACAAAAAGCTTTCTGTTGCCGCAAACTGCCGTATGTGCTTAGTTGAAGTGGAAAATGGCCGAAAGCCAGTTCCTGCTTGTGCTACGCCAATTACCAATGGCATGAAAGTATTTACCAAATCAGAACAAGCTCTTTATTCCCAAAAAGCGGTAATGGAGTTTTTACTGATTAACCACCCTTTGGATTGCCCAATATGTGACCAAGGCGGCGAATGTGAATTGCAAGATGTATCGATGGGATTTGGTGCAGATGAATCTACTTACACTGAAACAAAGCGTTCAGTTAATGATGATGATTTAGGTGCGCTGATTGCAACAGAAATGACTCGTTGCATTCATTGTACACGTTGTGTTCGCTTTGGTGATGAAATTGCAGGTGTTCGAGAACTCGGTGCTACTGGCCGCGGTGAAAAGATGCAAATCGGAACTTACGTGCAACACAGCATGAAGTCCGAGGTTTCCGGTAATATTATTGATTTATGCCCTGTTGGTGCGTTAACGTCAAAACCTTATCGTTTTACTGCAAGAGCTTGGGAAATGTCCCAGTACGATAGCTTAGCCCCTCACGATTGTTTAGGTTCTAATGTATTTATCCATACCCGCAGAAATGAATTGATGCGTGTTGTTCCTAAAGAAAACGAATCAATTAACGAAACGTGGCTTTCTGACCGCGATCGATTTAGTTATTTAGGATTGAAAAGCGAACAGAGGGCAAGCAAACCCCAAATCAAGCGTAATGGCCAATGGGAAGAGGTTGATTGGGAAACTGCCTTAAAATTTACTGCTGATGGTTTAAGTCGAGTAATTAAACAGAATGGTGGCGAACAAGTTGCTGCATTCGCATCCAGTTCTTCTTCATTAGAAGAGCTCTATTTATTACAAAAATTAATGCGTGAACTTGATGTGCATAATCTAGATCATCGTTTACAGCAAGTTGATTTTAAAGATCAAGAAAACCAAGCAACGACTCCCATAAGTTCCTTAGCTTATGCTGAGATTGAAAATCAACAAACAATCGTGTTAGTCGGTTCTAACATTGAACGTGAAGTTCCACTAGCTGGAGTGCGTGTGCGTAAGGCATTCCGTAATGGCGCCAAAGTTTATGCCATTAATTCCGTTGATTATGATTATCATTTTGACGTTCAAGAGCGTTTTATTGTTTCTCCATTAGAAATGCCAATGCAGCTGGCTAAACTAGTTAAAGCACTTGCCGATGACGCCAAAGCATTGCCCGAAGAAGTGCAAAAACTATTAATCGGTTTGAACACAGACGCAGCAGTACAAGGTGTGGCTCAGTCACTGAAAGAAGAAAAGTCATGTTTAATTACCGGTGCTCTTTGTGAAAATCATCCTGAAGCAGCGTTGATACGCACTATGGTTCATTTGATTGAGAAGTTAAGTGGGGCCAAAGTAGTTCGATTAACTCACGGTGCTAATACAGCTGGTGCATGGATGGCGGGTATGGTTCCTCATAGAACCGTTGCTGGTAAGACTGATTCAAAAGTCGGTTTGGATGTGCAAGCGGCATTGAATGCTAAATTAAAGGCCTACGTATTAATGGGGGTTGAGCCAGGTTTTGATTTTGCAAATCCTTATGGCGCCCGTCAGTCAATGCTTGCGGCCGAGTTTGTAGTTTTAATGTCTGCTTATAATCATGAGTCAATGCATGATTATGCAGATGTAATTTTACCGATTGCACCTTATGCTGAAACCTCAGGTACCTACATTAATATTGATAATACATGGCAAAGCGTTAAAGGAGCATTGCCTCCACACGATCAATCTCGACCCGCGTGGAAAGTGTTGCGCGTTTTAGGTAATTTGTTCCAGTGCAAAGATTTTGAATATACCTCAACGGAAGATGTTTTATCTGAGATTAAAGCAGTTGCTGCAATCACTGTAGAGCAAGACTATACACCTTACTATCCTGAGAGTTTACCACTAATAAATGAGTCTTTGATTCGTGTTGGTGAGTGGCCTCTGTATCGTGTTGATTCAATTGTAAGAAATGCTAAAGAGCTGCAATTGTGCGCCGCTGCTGATACTGCATGTATACGTATGAATCCAACAACAGCAGATCGATTGCAATTAGATGAAATTGCTACTGTATCTCAGGGAGATATTGAGATAACATTGCCGCTGAAACGTGATGAGCGAATTGCGGCAGATGTTGTGTGGGTAGCAAACGCGATGCCTGAGACAGTTGATTTGGGTCATTCATTTGCTGCAATAACTATTAAGCGCTAGGCAGGTAAGAAAATGCTGCATGATATTAGCATATTAATTTGGGTTGTTCTTAAGATACTCGTGATTGTAGTTCCATTACTATTATGCGTTGCATATTTAATTTATGCTGAGCGCAAGGTTATTGGCTACATTCAGTCGCGTATTGGTCCTAACCGAGTTGGGGTAAAAGGCTTACTGCAGCCTATAGCTGACTTGATTAAATTGATCACGAAAGAAATTATTATTCCAACGAGATCGAATAAGTATCTTTTCATTATTGCACCACTTTTTGCTTTAGTCCCTGCTTTGGCTGGTTGGGCAGTGGTTCCTTTTCAGGAAGGAATGGTTCTTGCAAACATTAATGCAGGAGTGTTGTATGTTTTTGCAATGAGCTCACTTGGAGTATATGGGGTTCTTATTGCCGGTTGGGCGTCTAACTCGAAATACGCAATGTTCGGCGCATTGAGAAGTACCGCACAGACAGTGTCGTACGAAATTGCCATGGGATTTGCTTTAGTCGGTGTCTTATTAGCTGCTAACAGCATGAACCTTACTGACATTGTTAACTCACAAAAAGGTGGAATTCTCCATTGGTGGTTTGTACCTTTGTTTCCATTATTTTTAGTATTTTGGATTGCCGGTATTGCCGAAACGAATAGAGCACCTTTTGACCTTGCTGAGGGTGAGTCAGAAATTGTGGCGGGATTCCATGTTGAGTATTCAGGAATAGGGTTCGCATTATTCTTCTTATCAGAATACGCGAGCATGATCCTGATTTCGGTCATGTTGAGTATTATGTTCTTAGGTGGGTGGATGTCTCCGTTTGAAGGGATCCCCGTTTTAGAAGATATATTCTTCGTTGTACCTGGCTTTGTATGGTTGCTCGCGAAAATCAGCTTTTTCCTCTTTGTTTATCTGTGGGTAAGAGCGACATTTCCACGGTATCGTTATGACCAACTTATGCGTTTAGGTTGGAAAGTGCTCATCCCGGTTACCATTGTTTGGATTATAGTAACGGCCGTAATGGTGGTTGCTCAGGTTAAACCTTGGTTTTGATGGTTATAAAGAGAAGCCGATGAAAAAAGTATATCAAAATATTAAGTATTACCTACGAAGTTTTCTTTTAGTAGAGCTTTTGGCAGGTTTAAAGCTGACTGGAAGGTATTTCTTCAAGAAAAAAATAACCGTGCAGTTCCCTGAGGAACAAACGCCAACATCTCCTCGCTTTAGGGGTTTATTAGCGCTTCGTCGCTATCCTAATGGGGAAGAACGTTGCATCGCATGTAAATTATGTGAAGCGGTATGTCCTGCATTGGCAATCACCATTGAGTCCGAACCGCGCGACGATGGTTCACGTCGTACTACTCGCTATGACATTGATGTATTTAAGTGTATTAACTGTGGTCTGTGTGAAGAATCTTGTCCAGTTGATTCCATCGTGGTTACCCCAATACAGCACTATCATGTAAGCGAGCGTGGCCAGAATATCATGACCAAAGAAAAACTTTTGGCTCTGGGTGATTTAATGGAACCAAAACTTGCAGCAGACCGAGCTGCTGATGAAAAGTACCGATAATGGGGTAATGTATGCATGACTTATTAATTCAAGCTATTTTTTATGTTTTTGCAGCCTTAACCGTTGGTTCTGCATTACTGGCGGTTACACAAAGTAACCCCGTTCGTTGTGTTCTGTTTCTCGTATTTACTTTCTTTACGAGTTCAGTCCTGTGGATATTGGCAGAAGCTGAGTTTTTGGCCTTAATTCTAGTCCTGGTTTATGTCGGTGCAGTAATGACCTTATTCTTATTTGTGGTCATGATGCTTAACATTGATATTGAATCGGTAAAAGGTCAATTAAAACGCTATCTTCCTTTTGGTTTAATTATCGTTGCATTATTTATTGCACTTTTAATGAAAGCCATTCCAGAAGGTTCACTGAAGAGTAATGTTGAGACTAAGCCAGTGGTTGCGTCTTCGACGCTTCAGTCAGGTGAAGCCTCTCAGCAAAAGCCTGAGCCAATTTTAGTTGGGGCTTCAAACACTGAAGCATTAGGTATGGTTCTTTATACTGATTATTTCCTGGCTTTTGAGCTTGCAGCGGTACTCTTATTAGTTGCGATTGTTTCTGCAATTACCTTAGTGCATCGTGGTGCGAGATACTCCAAGAGACAAGATGTTAAGCAGCAGATTATGACTCGTAGAAGTGATCGAGTTGAATTAGTTACTATGAAGGCAGAAAAATAAGTATTGGGGAATACCATATGATACCGGTCAATAATTACCTGATATTAGGTGCGATTTTGTTTGGCTTAGGCCTTGTTGGAATGATGATAAATCGCAAAAATATCATTTTACTCCTTATCTGTGTTGAACTGATGTTACTTGCAGTAAACACGAATTTTATTGCGTTTTCTCATTATTTTAATGAGATTGGAGGACAGGTTTTTGTCTTTTTTATTTTGACCGTTGCTGCTGCTGAAGCGGCGATTGGTTTGGCCATAGTAATGTTGCTGTATAGAAATCGAGGCAACATCGACGTAGATAAGATGAATCATTTAAAAGGTTAACATTGTGAGTATACAACAACTTTGTTTGATAATTGTTTTAGCTCCTCTTGCAGGCTCGCTCATCGCTGGTTTCTTTCGAAACCAAATAGGGCGCGTTGGAGCGCACTCAGTTACAATTCTGGGTGTTAGCGTGTCTTTGATTGCGTCACTGTACATTGCTTGTCAGATTTTTTCGGGAGCGATGCCTTCTGATAATACCGTCCTCTATAATTGGGCGAGTGGAGGCGCATTAATTCCTTATGAGTTTAATTTAGGATTCTTAATTGATCCTCTAACGGCAATTATGCTGGTAACGGTAAATTTTGTATCCCTACTCGTTCATATATATAGTATCGGCTATATGTCAGATGATGACGGTTATCAACGTTTCTTTAGCTATATTTCGCTCTTTACTTTCATGATGTTGATGCTAGTTACGTCAAATAACTTTTTACAGTTATTCTTCGGTTGGGAAGGTGTAGGCCTGGTTTCTTATTTACTTATCGGCTTCTGGTATCAAAAGGAGTCGGCAATTGAAGGAAGTCTTAAAGCTTTCCTGGTTAACAGAGTTGGGGATTTTGGCTTTCTTATCGGCATTTCCTTGGTTTTTGCTTACACAGGCAGCCTGGATTACGCAACAGTATTCCAAAGTGCAAATTACTTAGCGAGTCAAAATATTGAATTATTCGGTGGCCATTCTTGGTCAGTAATGACAGTTACTTGTTTGGCTTTATATGTAGGTGCTATGGGTAAATCAGCCCAGGTACCTTTGCATGTGTGGTTACCCGAGTCAATGGAAGGTCCTACTCCCATTTCTGCATTAATTCATGCTGCTACAATGGTTACCGCTGGGGTATTTATGTTGGCACGGATTTCACCATTGCTTGAATTATCAACCACTGCTTTATCTGTTGTGTTGGTGATTGGTGCTACAGGTGCACTCTTTACTGGTATTCTTGCTTTAGTAATGAATGATATTAAGCGCGTAGTGGCTTACTCTACTTTATCCCAGTTGGGATATATGATGGTAGGTATTGGTGCTTCTGCATACAGTGCAGGAATGTTCCATCTAATTACACATGCTTGCTTTAAAGCATTATTGTTCCTGGGAGCCGGCTCTGTAATTATCGGAATGCATCATGAGCAAGACATGCGTAAAATGGGGGGCTTGTGGAATAAAATGCCCATCACATATATTACTTTCATAATTGGAACTTTAGCACTTTGTGCTGTACCTCCGTTTGCTGGTTTCTATTCTAAAGATACTATTATTGAAGCGGCACAACTTTCACAGATACCTGGCAGTAGTTATGCATATTTCTGTGTTGTTGTCGGCGCAATGGTTACAGCAATTTACAGCTTTAGGTCACTCTTTATGACCTTCCATGGCAAACCACGTATGGATCAACATACCTTTGATCACGTGCATGAATCACCCTGGGTTGTGTGGTTACCTTTAGTAATTTTGGCGGTTCCATCAGTAGTTTTAGGCTATATGCTGTATATGCCCATGTTATTTGATAAGCCAACTTTATTAGGTTCATCGTTGTTTGTGCTTCCTGATCACAATGTAATGGCAGAGCTGGCACATGAAGTTACATCTCCTTTCGAAAGTATGATTCATGCAGTTTCATCACTTACTTTCTGGATTACATTAACAGGTATTGCTATTGCCTGGATTTGCTATATTGCTGTTCCATCTATTCCTGGTTATTTGGCTCGTCATTTGAAACTTATTTATAAGCTTCTTATGAATAAGTATGGATTTGATGCCTTTAATAATCTGGTTTTTGTAAAAGGTATCAAAGGTCTAGGCAATACTTTTTATAGTGTTGGTGATCAAGGGTTAATTGATGGAATGGTAGTTAATGGTAGTAGTCGACTGATTAGATGGTTTTCCAGTAAAGGTCGAACCATACAAAGTGGTTATCTAAATCACTATGCAACAGTTATGGTTCTTGGATTACTCGGATTCTTGTGCTGGTTGATACTAGGCTGAATATAAGGTGAGGGTATGCATTATTTGCTCAATTTGCTAGTTTGGTTGCCAATATTAGGCGGTGTTTTTGTTCTTCTCGCAGGAGATGATCGTAACCCTAACAATGCACGCTATTTGGCTTTATTCACAGTAGTGCTCTGTCTACTGCTTTGTGTGCCTTTAGTTGGTGGTTTTGATACAAAAGCTTTAGGGATGCAATACTTAGAAGAGTTTCCCTGGATGCCTTCACTTGGCATTAGCTACAGTCTTGGTATTGATGGTTTATCATTATTACTAATAGTGTTAAGTATCTTCACTAATTTAGTGGTGATTCTTGCTACATGGGAAAGTATTACCAGTAGAGTATCTCAATATTTGGCTGCATTTTTGATCATGCAAGGCTTATTAGTTGGGGTATTCTCTGCGCTGGATTCAATTCTATTCTATATATTCTGGGAAGCAACTTTGATTCCGATGTACTTAATCATAGGTATTTGGGGCTCAGATAACCGGGTATATGCTGCAATTAAATTCTTCCTGTATACCTTTTTTGGTTCAGTGTTGATGCTCGGTAGCTTTTTATACATGGGCTATATTGCTGGTACCTTCAATATTGAGGCTTTCTATGCAATTAAGCTGAGCATGACTGCACAAACATTGATTTTCATTGCATTTTTCCTCGGTTTTGCTATTAAAATTCCCATGTTTCCAGTTCACACTTGGTTACCTGATGCACATACGGAAGCACCAGCGGGGGGGTCTATTGTTTTAGCAGCAATCCTACTGAAACTCGGAGCGTATGGATTTATTCGTTTTTCATTGCCAATTGTTCCCGATGCCTGTAATCAATATTCGGGTGTGATGGTGGCCTTATCATTGATTGCAGTGGTGTACATCGCATTGGTTGCAATTGTGCAAAAGGATATGAAGCGTTTAATTGCATATTCCTCAATTTCACATATGGGTTTTGTTACTTTAGGTTGCTTTGCAATTTTTAGCATTGCGAAACAAACTGGTTTAAGTAATGCTGGGCTTATTTTAGAAGGCGCGATTGTGGTAATGATTTCACATGCCTTTGTTTCTAGCGGAATGTTTGCCGGGGTAGGCTTTATTTATGATCGCATGCATACTCGTCGCCTAACCGACTTTGGCGGTATCGTGAATACTATGCCAATATTTGCTTCATTCTTTATGCTGTTTTGCATGGCTAATGCAGGTTTACCGGGAACTTCAGGATTTGTTGGTGAGTTTATGGTAATTGTTGGCTCGATGAAAGCGGGATTCTGGATCACTTTCTGGGCAGCAACCACGTTAATGACTGCTGCAGCATATAATCTTTGGATGTATAAGCGCGTTATTTTTGGCAAAGTCGCTAATGATAAAGTTGCGGCATTAAAAGACCTATCAATATATGAGTTAAGTGCATACGTGTTATTAGCTCTGATGGTTGTTGCTATGGGGGTGTATCCTAAGCCGATGCTTGAATACGTACATCAGACAGTAAGTCATACTCTGGCACTAGCCAGCCAAACAAAATTGTAATACGCAAGGTTAATTAATATGATCGCATTATTTGAAAATATTCATGTCGCGCTACCAGAGATGGTTATATTAGCCACAGCGGGCCTTGCATTGCTTGCTGATTTATTTTTACGGCATAAAATTCGTTCTGTAGCATTTATTATTTCCTGCATTGGTCTAATTGCCGCTGCAGGAGTTAGTTTTCTTTATATAGGTTCACATAAGGTAATTACTTTAAATGGAATGTTTATCAGCGATGATGTCGCTCATTTAATGAAGTTCTTTATTTACCTCACTGTCTTATTGAGCTTTATTTATTCGCGTAACTATATCAATGAACGACAAATGCCTTCTGGTGATTATTATGTACTAGGGTTATTTTCAACCTTAGGAATGATGATCTTAGTTTCAGCGCACTCACTTTTATCAATTTACCTTGGTTTAGAGTTAATGTCACTGCCACTTTATGCAATGACCGCGATTCGCCGCACCGATAGCGATGCTTCTGAAGCTGCAATGAAGTATTTTGTTATGGGAGCAATTGCATCAGCTATGTTGCTCTATGGTATCTCGCTAATTTATGGAGCGACAGGAAAACTAGATTTATTAGAGGTAGCAAATGAGATCGCTGCAAACTGGCAACATCAAGAGGCTTTATTAGCTTTTGCGCTGGTGTTCATTTTAGCTGGTGTTTGCTTCAAACTCGCAGCTGTTCCTTTCCACATGTGGGCTCCAGATGTTTATCAAGGCGCCCCAGCTTCTGTAACCTTATTTATTAGTGCAGCACCCAAGGTTGCAGCTTTAGGAATGGCATTTCGATTTTTGACAATTAGCTTTGTGGACATTACTGCGCAGTGGCAGCAAATTTTGTTGGTAGTTGCATTACTCTCTACGGGTTTAGGCAATCTATTTGCTGTGGTGCAAACAAGTATAAAACGTCTACTTTCTTATTCAGCAATATCACACATCGGTTATGCTCTATTTGGTATATTAGCTGCTAGTGCCGCAGGTTATTCAGCAGCACTTTATTATATTTTAGTTTATTCAATAACCTCTGCTGCAGCATTTGGCTTAATTGTTTTAATGTCCAGCCATGGTATGGAAATTGATAGTGTAGAGGATCTCAAAGGTTTAAATAAAAGAAACCCTTGGTTAGCTTTTATGATGTTGATCGTTATGTTTTCTATGGCAGGTGTACCACCAACCGTTGGATTCATTACCAAACTACTAGTATTGAAAGCTTTAGTTGATGTGCATATGACTTGGGTTGCTATTCTTGGTTTAATCTTTGCTGTGGTCGGTGCATACTATTATATTCGTATCGTGAAGCTGATGTATTTTGATAAGCCTTTACATGCTGATCCACTGATTATTAATAAAGGAAATGCGACAGTATTGTCTTTGAATTGTTTGTCTTTACTGTATTTAGGTATATTCCCTGGAGCATTAATTGTTAGTTGTATTAATGCATTTGTTAATTAATTCACAAACTTTGTTAAAAGTACTTGCTAAAAGAGTAAAGTATCGGTATACTTCTTTTCAGTTGACGCGGGGTGGAGCAGCCTGGTAGCTCGTCGGGCTCATAACCCGAAGGTCGTAGGTTCAAATCCTGCCCCCGCTACCACTTTTTGGAACCCCATTTATGGGGTTTTTTATTACCCTAGAAAAAGCTTTAAAGTCCTCTGTAGCAGTGTTGCAGTCGGTGCAACTGCTTTTCTTAGGGATACGTTTAATTCGGGCTACTTTGCGAATCCAGGTTAATAATTAACAGACTTGGGCGTATGCGCCCTTTTTTTTTGTTTGTTAATATTATGATTCAAGACGAACTCGAACAACTACTTGCTCCTACTGTAAATGATATGGGTTATGAACTTTGGGGATGTGAATACCTTTCCCAGGGTAAGCATTCCTTGTTACGCATATACATAGATAAAGCAGAAGGGATTGGAATCGAAGACTGCCAAGATGTAAGTCACCAAGTGAGTGCCTTGCTCGATGTAGAAGATCCTATTCCTGGTAACTATAGTTTAGAGGTATCATCACCCGGTATACCCAGACCTTTGTTTAAAGATTGGCAATATCAACGATACATAGGTCAACCTGTCCAGGTGAAAACATTTAAACCAGTTAATAAAAAGCGCAAATTGCTAGGTACAATCATTTCAGTGTCTGACAATTCAGTCGTACTGAATATCGATGGCGAAGAGCATGAGTTACTTTTTTCAAATATTGTAAAGGCATATTTGACAGTATAGAGAGGCGAACAATGAGCAAAGAATTGTTATTAGTTGCTGAGGCGTTATCAAATGAAAGAGGCGTAAGTAAAGACGTTATCATCCTTGCCATTCAGGCCGCATTGGAGTCTGCTACTCGAAAAATCTTTGGATTGGACATAGGCGTCAGAATTAAACTAGATCCTCGTACTGGTGAATATGAAACTTTTAGATACTGGGATGTAGTTGAACCCGAAGACTTTGAGTTCCCCGAGCATCAGATAACTTTAGCTGAAGCACAAGCACGCAATCCGGACGTTACTGTTGGTGGGCGAATTGAAGAATCAATTCCATCGATTGAGTTTGGGCGAATTGAAGCGCAAGCAGCTCGTCAAGTCATTATGCAAAAAGTTAGAGAAGCTGAACGTGAATTAGTCATAGACCAATTCAGAAGCAAATTAGGCCAGTTGATTTATGGTACAGTTAAAAAAGTAACTCGCGATAATATAATTATCGATTTAGGTGGTAAAGCAGAAGCCTTCTTACCACGTGGCGAAATGTTACCTCATGAAATGTTTCGTCCTAATGATAGAGTTCGTGCTTATTTATATGAACTTACTCCGCAAGCACGTGGTCCTCAATTGTACGTTAGTCGTACGCGTAACGAGATGTTAATCGAATTATTCCGCATTGAAGTTCCTGAAATTGGCGAGAATGTGATTGAAGTTAAGGCTGCTGCTCGTGATGTGGGAAATAGAGCTAAAATTGCTGTTAAAACAAATGATGGCCGTATTGATCCAATCGGTGCTTGTGTTGGTATGCGCGGTGCACGTGTACAAGCAGTCTCCAGTGAGTTAGGAGGGGAGCGTGTTGATATTATTCTTTGGGATGATAATCCCGCTCAATTAGTGATTAATGCTATGGCTCCTGCGGATATCTCTTCAATTGTTGTTGATGAAGATAGCCATACTATGGACTTAGCGGTAGAGAAAGATCAATTATCACAAGCTATTGGCAGAAATGGCCAAAACGTACGTTTAGCCAGTCAGTTAACTGGTTGGACTTTAAATGTAATGACTACAGACGAATTTGAAAATAAAAATTTGGAGGAGTCGAGCAAGATCGTAAAATTATTTACTTCCGCTCTGGAAATAGATGAAGAAATTGCTACATTATTAGTAGCACATGGCTTCTCGTCACTTGAAGAAGTTGCTTATGTACCTAAAGAAGAGCTTTTAGCTATCGAAGAATTCGACGAGGAAATCGTTGAAGAGTTAAGAAATAGAGCGAATGATAATTTGCTTACTATGGCGCTTTCTTCTGGTAAAGGATTAGCCGGTACCCCAGATGAATCTTTATTAAATATGGAAGGTATGTCTGAAGAGCTTGCTAACAAATTAGCTGAGCGAGGAATTGCATCCATGGAGGATTTAGCAGAACAATCTGTAGATGAGTTATTAGAAATTGAAGGGATGACTGAAGAAAAAGCTGGCGCTTTAATTATGAAAGCCAGAGAACCATGGTTCTTATAAAACCATTTATACCCAAGTATTTTGGGTATAAACCTATGCTTTGGACCATTTGGCAAAGCATTAATAAACTAACGTGTTTCAGAACGCAGTTATGCTCATTCGTAATGAATACATCATAGGCTGCTGAAAGGGGATTAAAATATGGCGGATGTGACGGTTAAACAATTAGCTCAAGTCGTTGGTATTCCGGTTGAACGCTTATTGAACCAGTTACAGGAAGCAGGATTATCTTTTACTGATGATCAACAGACTGTGAATGAGGAACAAAAGCGTATCTTACTTAATCATTTAAAGAGTAGTTCTGTGCGTGATACGCATGTTGCGCCAGAGCGTATTACTTTACGACGTAAAAGTACGTCTCAAGTTACTGTTGGCCACGATACTCATAGTGGTAAAACAGTTCATGTCGAAGTTCGCAAGAAAAAGGTTTTTGTAAAACGAAGTACGCTCGTTGAGCAACCCGAAACTGAAGAGCCAATTGAAATAGCGGCGACTGATGAATCAGTTCCTAGCGAAGCAATTACAGAAATGCCTATTGTTGAATCTACACCTGAAGTTGTCCTCACAGAGCCCAAGGTTCACGAAGAAGGTCAGGCAGAAGCCGCTGTGGTTGAAGCTCCTCAAGCAGATGAAGAAATTTCTGAAGAGCCTGCTCCTGTATTTGATGATGAATTAGATGCTCCTTCTGAATTGGAAAAAATTGCAGAAGTTGTGATAAAAGAAGAGATCAAAGGCGATAAGGCTGTTAAAAAGAAACATGTTGAACCTGCGAGTCCGGAAGTTGAATCTTCTGATTACAAGAAAGGTAAGAAAAAGCCAAAATATCAAACTTCTTATGATCGTAGTAGCGATGATGAAGACGATTCGCATCGCCGCGGAAGTGGTCGTAGTAAATTTAAAAAGCGTAAAGGTTCTGAAAAATCAGATAAATACCGTGAAGCAGAAGAGACCTTAACGCATGGTTTTGCATTACCTACAGCACCAGTTGTACGTGAAGTATTAATTCCTGAGACCATTACCGTTGCAGAACTTGCGAAACGAATGTCAGTTAAAGCAGCTGAAGTGATTAAAGTGATGATGTCTTTAGGAGCTATGGCCACCATTAACCAAGTAATTGATCAAGAAACCTCGGTAATCGTCGTTGAAGAAATGGGTCATAAAGCCCGCGTTATTAAAGAAGATGCGATCGAGGTTGGCTTGGGTGAAGCAATCACCAAAGGTAGCAATACTGAAGCTCGTGCTCCAGTTGTAACTATTATGGGTCACGTTGACCATGGTAAAACCTCGTTACTAGATTACATTCGTCGAACCAAAGTAGCCTCTGGTGAGGCTGGTGGTATTACTCAGCACATTGGTGCATATCACGTAAGCACACCGAAAGGGGATATTACTTTCTTGGATACCCCAGGTCACGCTGCATTTACTGCAATGCGTGCGCGTGGTGCCCAAGTTACTGACATCGTTATTTTGATTGTTGCTGCAGATGATGGGGTGAAGCCTCAAACTATTGAAGCAATCCAACATGCTAAGGCAGCAAAAGTGCCAATTATTGTTGCGGTTAACAAGATTGATAAACCCGGTGCAGATCCTGATCGAGTTATGAATGAATTATCCGTTCATGAAGTAATTCCCGAGGCATGGGGTGGCGATACAATGTTTATTAATATCTCTGCTAAAGCAGGTACAGGTATTGATGAGCTACTTGATGCAATTCTGTTGCAATCAGAAGTTTTAGAGTTAACTGCGTTGACTGATGGGGCGGCTAAAGGCGTGGTTATTGAATCCCGCTTAGATAAGGGACGTGGTCCGGTTGCTACTGTATTGGTTCAAAGTGGAACCTTACATAAAGGTGATATTATTCTTGCCGGTTTCCAATATGGCCGTGTACGCGCATTAGTTGGTGATAATGGTGATATGGTTAATAGTGCTGGGCCTTCAATTCCAGTAGAAGTATTAGGTTTATCAGCGATTCCTCATGCAGGGGATGAGGCTGTAGTCGTCCCAGATGAGAAGAAAGCTCGTGAAGTGGCTTTATTCCGTCAAGGTAAGTTCCGGGATGTGAAACTTGCTCGACGCCAGAAGTCCACTCTAGAAGGCATAATGGAAAATATGACTGCTGCCGAGTCTAAAGTATTGAATATCGTACTTAAGGCTGACGTGCAAGGCTCTGTAGAAGCTATTTCTGATGCATTGGTTAAATTATCGAATGATGAAGTTAAAGTAGTTGTTATTTCTAATGGCGTAGGGGGTATTACTGAATCTGATGTTCACTTGGCGATTGCATCAAGTGCCTTATTGATTGGCTTTAACGTCCGTGCCGATGCAACTGCAAAGCGTTTGGCGGAACAAGAATCGATATCTCTTCATTATTACAGTGTAATTTACGACATTGTGGACCAAATTAAAGGTGCCTTAACAGGAATGTTAGCTCCTCAATTCAAAGAAGAGATTATTGGTACTGCCGAAGTGCGTGATGTGTTCAAGTCCCCTAAAATCGGTGCTATTGCTGGTTGTATGGTGGTTGAAGGCGTTATTAAACGCAATAACCCAATTCGCGTACTTCGCTCCAACGTGGTGATTTATGAAGGAACTTTAGAGTCATTAAGACGCTTTAAAGATGACGTCTTAGAAGTTCGTCAAGGTTTTGAGTGTGGTATTGGTGTTAAAAACTACAATGACGTGAAACCTGGCGATCTTATTGAAGTATATGAAACTGTTGAAATTAAGCGTGATTTATAATTATGGGTCAAAATTTTAAACGTACAGATCGGGTTGCTGAAATGATTCAGCGAAAATTAGCTCAGATCATTCCTATAGAGGTAAAAGATCCACGCTTAAATGGTATCGTGACTATTTCTGCAGTAAAGGTTGCTGCAGATTTAGCACATGCAAAAGTTTATTTCACGGTGCTGAATAATGATAAAAAGCTCGTTGAAACCATTCTCAATGCAGCTGCAAGTTATCTGCGTAGTGCTTTGGCGCGTAGTATTACTTTACGTACGGTACCTCAGTTACATTTTGTTTATGATGAGTCGATAGAGTATGGACAGCGCCTAAGCCGTCTAATTGATGAAGCAAACTCTCCTTCCACTGATGATGATGAATAAAACTGAATTGACTCCAGTAATCAATGGGATTTTATTACTAAATAAATCAGGAGGAATGTCTTCCAATAAGGCCTTGCAAAAGGCTAAACATTTATTGGGAGCCAAAAAAGCAGGTCATACCGGCAGCTTAGATCCTCTAGCTACGGGCATGTTGCCATTATGCTTCGGAGAGGCGACAAAGGTTTGTCAATTTCTGCTTGATGCAGATAAGTGCTATGAAGCAACGGCGATGCTTGGGATTAAAACCGATACATCTGATTCAACCGGACGAGTTATCGCGTATACCGAGATGTTTCGTGTGTCGCAAGCACAGCTTATGACTGTATTAGAACGATATAGAGGCCATATAAAGCAAACTCCCTCAATGTATTCTGCCTTAAAACATCAGGGCAGGCCTTTATATCGGTTAGCTCGCGAGGGGATAGAAGTTGAGCGCAAAGAGCGCGATATTTTTATTAGTCATTTGCAATTGGATGCGTTTGATGGAGCACAGTTTTCCTTGACTGTTAACTGCAGCAAGGGAACCTATATTCGTAACTTAGTTGAAGATATAGGTGATGCATTAGGGGTGGGTGCGCATGTAACACGTTTGCATCGCCTTTATACATCAGGCCTCAATGAGATGCCGATGTATACATTAGAGGAGTTGGAGCAGATGTCCTTGGATGAACGAGAAGCTTGTCTTATTCCTCTAGATAGAGCAGTAGATTATTTAAAGCAAGTAATGCTTTCAGAAAATGAAATTCTAGCTATCCGGCAAGGTCGGATAGTAAGTAAGCAATTAGATGTAGATGGTGTAAATTGTGTTCGTCTTTACGATGAACAATCACAATTTATTGGTTTAGGTGAGTTAAATGCTGAAGGTGAGTTGAGAGCGAAAAGATTGTTGGCTTTTTAGTTTGATTGTAAAAATCCATGCCTAAGCATGATTTTTTTTGCACAAAATAATTTACAGCACTTGTTTCGTTTGGTATGCCTTGGTAGAATGTTCGCCTTTGAATGAATATTTAGTAGTTCCAGGAGTGTATAATGTCGCTAAACAGCGCGGATAAAGCAGCAATCGTTAATGAATTCAAGCGTGCCGATCAAGATACAGGTTCGCCAGAAGTTCAAGTTTCTTTAATTACAAGTCGTATCAAGTATTTGACTGAGCACTTTAAAGAACACAAAAAAGATTTTCATTCTCGTCGTGGTTTACAAGCACTAGTAAACAAACGTCGTAAGCTATTGAAATATCTGAAAAGTAACGATCAAGGTCGTTATCAAACATTGATTCAAAAATTAGAATTAAGAGATTCTTATTGATTATTGAATCGAAACACCTTACTAGAGGTGTGTTTATCCAGAACAGTTAGTAATTAAAGGCGCACACTTCTGCGCCTTTTTTTCGTTATAATTATTAAAGAGGAATATACCGTGGCTAAAATTAGAAAAGAGATGGCATTTGGTGACCATACCCTAGTTCTTGAAACCGGTGAAATTGCACGACAAGCTGATGGTGCTGTATTAGTCAGTATGAATGGTACTCAAGTTTTAGTGACTGCGGTGGGTAAAAAAGATGGCGGTGAAAAAAATGGATTTTTTCCTCTGACAGTAAATTATCAAGAAAAATTCTATGCTGTAGGAAAAATTCCCGGTGGTTTTAACAAGCGCGAAGGCAGACCAAGTGATAATGAAACCTTAATTTCACGTTTAATTGATAGACCAATTCGCCCATTATTCCCAGATGCATTTACCAATGAAGTACAAATAATCGCTACAGTTCTTTCTCTAAACCCAGAAGTTTCTTCAGATATTCTTGCGATGATTGGCGCTTCAGCTGCGTTGGCTATTTCAGGTGTTCCCTTTAATGGACCAATTGGTGCAGCACGTGTTGGCTATAAAGAAGGTGTTTACCTGTTAAACCCAAGTCGCAAAGCTTTGGAGGAGTCTCAATTAGATTTAGTTGTTGCTGGAACTAAAGATGCTATTTTAATGGTAGAGTCTGAAGCGAAAGAATTGAGTGAAGACATCATGCGTGGTGCAATTATGTTTGGCCATGAAATGATGAAAGGCGTAATTAAAATGATTGAAGAGCTCGCTCAAGAAGCTGGCAAAGCACGTTGGGATTGGACTGCCCCAGAAGTAGATGCCAATCTACTGGCTCGTGTTGCTGATATAGCGAAAAACGAGGTGGAAGCAGCTTATCTGATTAAAGACAAGCAAGCTCGTTATGCACGTTTAGATGAGTTAAAAGAACAAACCATCAATGCATTATTGGCTGAAAATGAAGAATTAAGTGCTGATGTTATTGGAAACATGTTTGGCGATTTAGAGCGTGCTACAGTGCGTAATCGTATTCTTGATGGTGAGCCACGTATTGATGGTCGTGATCAAAAGACCGTGCGTCCAATCGCAATTCGCACCAAGTTCTTGGATAGAACTCACGGTTCTGCATTATTTACTCGTGGTGAAACCCAAGCAATTGTAGTAGCAACTTTAGGTAATGAGCGTGATGCGCAAATGCTTGATGGTATTAATGTTGAATCTAAAGATCGCTTTATGTTGCACTATAATTTCCCTCCTTACTCTGTTGGAGAAACAGGTATGGTTGGTAGTCCCAAGCGTCGTGAAATTGGCCATGGTCGTTTAGCAAAACGTGCTTTAATGGCAGTACTGCCTGCAGCAAGTGAATTCCCTTACGTTTTACGGGTGGTATCTGAAATCACTGAATCTAACGGTTCCAGTTCAATGGCAACTGTTTGTGGTACCAGTTTAGCCTTGATGGATGCGGGTGTTCCTTTAAAAGCTCCAGTTGCAGGTGTGGCAATGGGCTTAATTAAAGAAGGCGAGCGCTTTGCTGTATTAACTGACATATTGGGTGATGAAGACCACTTAGGTGATATGGATTTCAAAGTTGCTGGTACAGAACAAGGTATTACTGCATTACAAATGGATATCAAAATTACCGGTATCACCAATGAAATTATGGAACAAGCTCTTGAGCAGGCTTTAGCTGGGCGTATCCATATTCTAGGAGTCATGAATAATGCTTTAGCTGAACATCGCGAAGAGCTCTCTCAACATGCTCCTCGCATCACAACTATGAAAGTTGCGGAAGATAAGATTCGTACCATTATCGGTAAAGGTGGTGCAACAATTAAAGGCTTAATTGATAGCACGGGTGTTTCTATTGATATTGATGATACTGGCTTAGTGCAATTATTCTCTCCTGACATGCTGGCTTTAGAAGAAGCCCAAAAGCAAATTAAAGCATTAATTGCAGAGATTGAGGTTGGTGAAACATATCACGGTAAAGTGAGCAAGATCGTTGATTTTGGGGCTTTCATTAATCTGTTACCTGGGAAGGATGGTTTGCTGCATATTTCTCAAATTTGTGCTGATAGAGCGCAAAAAGTTGAAGATGTTCTGCAAGAAGGTCAAGAAATCTCTGTATTTGTTGCTGGTATTGATAAGCAAGGCCGAGTTAAGTTAGAGTGGAAAGACAAGCCTCAAGCTCCTGAAGCAGCAGCTGCTGCTCCTGCTGCTGTTGAGGAAAATGCTGAAGTTGCTAACCTTGGCGCTGATGAGTCTGAAGAAGAATAATCTTCTTACACATTGAATAATTCGAAACCCGTATTAACGATTAGTGATACGGGTTTTTTTATGGCAAAACGAAGTAAGTGTTTTTGCTGAGCATGTTCTTGTTAAATTAAATAAAAAAAAGTCATGATGATGAAGCACCCCAGGATTTTGTTGTTTTGAGCTCCTGGGGTGCTTTATCACCGGACGAAATACACATGCAGCGAAGGCATACAATATGAGTATATTAAGCGAGGAAGTAGGTCTGATCTCAATTCGTTTTATGAATTAGTCTTAAGAATTCAGCGCGGCTAGTGGCACTACTACGCATTTCCCCTAGCATCACCGAGGTGCTCATCACCGAGTTTTGTTTTTCAACTCCGCGCATCATCATGCACAGATGCTTCGCTTCCACAACAACAGCAACTCCGCGGGCACCAGTAATTGATTCAATACAATGCGCTATTTCTGAAGTTAGGCGTTCTTGAATTTGTAGACGGCGAGCAAAAAAATCAACGACGCGAGCAATTTTTGATAGACCAATTACTTTTCCATTTGGAATATAACCAACATGGCATTTGCCTAAAAATGGCAACAGATGATGCTCACACATCGAATACATTTCAACATCTTTAACAATAACCATTTCACTCATTTCTGAGTCAAAGAGCGCACCATTAATAATCTCATCAAGATCCTCATGGTAACCTTTAGTTAAATAACGCATTGCATTTGCTGCACGTTCTGGGGTGTCTACCAATCCTTCGCGAGTTATATCCTCTCCTACTTCTATTAGTAGCTGTTCATAAAGTTCTTTCATAATAAAAATTCCTAACCTGGAGGCCAAGTCATGCAACGACCACCGAGTAAATGTAAATGAATATGGAAAACCGTCTGACCGCCATGGGGATTAACATTAAAAACTAATCGATAACCTGAATCACTGAATCCTTCAGCTTGAGCAAGTTGTTTTGCTCTTAGAATCATTTTTCCCAATAGGGCTTGGTTTTCATCAGTAGCATCATTAATTGTTGCAATATGCTGTTTCGGTATAATTAATAAATGAGTTGGTGCTTGTGGGTGAAGATCGCGAAAAGCCATCAGCTCATCATCTTCAAAAACTACTGTGGCAGGAATTGCACCTTCGGCAATTTTGCAAAACAAGCAATCCATAAGCATTCCTAATAATTAAGTGAAAACGCTATTATACATTTCTCATGTATATTCTGACAGCTTCTCTTTGCCTTTTGATGCGATTTTTCGCATAATAGCCGTCTTTATTTCGATAGAAATTTTGTATTTCTAAGCCATCCTCATATTAATCGATGGCGAGTAACTATATTAATTCCAATAGGGGACATAAATGGGTTTAAAGAAAGTTAGTAGTGGGCGTGATATCCCAAATGAAATTAACGTGATTATTGAAATTCCCATGAACAGTGGACCGGTTAAATATGAGGTTAATAAAGATTCTGGCGTATTATTTGTTGACCGTTTTTTGTCAACGCCTATGTTTTACCCTGCTAATTATGGCTATATACCCAATACCCTATCTGAAGATGGTGACCCAGTAGATGTCTTAGTTATTACTCCAGTTCCTTTGATTAACGGTTCAGTGATTCCTTGCCGTGTTGTAGGGGTATTGAAAATGACAGATGAATCAGGTGTTGATGCTAAGTTATTAGCGGTGCCGATTAACAAGCTCACAAAAATTTATGAATCAGTAGAATCATATGAGGACTTGCCTGAGTATTTATTAAATTCAATAAAGCACTTTTTTGAACATTACAAAGACTTAGAAGCTGGTAAATGGGTTAAAGTTGATGGCTGGGAAGGGCCTGATGCAGCTTTGGCAGAAATTGTTGCCAGCATTGATCGTTTTGAAGGCTAATAGAGAAAGGCATCCCGTATTAACAAGCATAATACGGGATACTACGCATGAATCAGGCTCTGCTCCCCCCCTTATTATGCTGCACTAAATACAGACTGTGAATCTTAGTCTCTACTCATGGCTCTGAGCAAATCATACCTACTCATCTCGCTTTCTTTGGCTCCATATGATACCTTATTTTCTCGCATGCAAAGCTTAAAGGATATTTGGTGGCTCTCCATCTTTCTACACTGTTTGCCATAGTAGTTTTTTTAATTGTTCTCGCTGCTTTCTTTTCAGCCACAGAAATTGGCATGATGTCGCTAAATCGTTACAAATTGAAACACTTAGTCAAAAAGAATGATGTTCAAGCAATACGTGTCAATAAAATTCTCTCGCGACCCGATTTACTACTTAGTGTAGTTTTAATTGGAAATACTGTAGCCAATATCGTGGCTTCAATGATTGCGACACTGATTGGCCAACGCTTGTACGGTGATTTTGGAGTGGCCATTGCAACGGTACTTTTAACTCTAATCATTATGGTTTTTGCCGAAATGATCCCCAAAACCTTTGCGGCTATTTACCCTCAGCAAGTTGCATTTGCAACTTCTTTACCATTAAAGATAATCCAAAAGCTCTTTTCTCCATTAGTCTGGACCTGCAGCTTTATGTCGAACAGCATTTTACGTTTATTTCATGTTTCTCTTGATCGTGCGCAAAAGGAAGCATTAACCGGCGAAGAATTACGTTCGGTGGTACATGAGGCGGGTGGCTTATTGCCCGTTGAACATAAAAGTATGCTGATCAGTTTATTGGATTTGGAAACTGCTACTGTTGAAGACATCATGATCCCCAAAGCTGAAATTGTGGGGATAGATTTAGAACAACCCTGGACCCAACTATTAGAACAATTAGAAACAGCGCAACATACGCGCCTGCCTTTATATCGTGGCACCATTGATAATCTACAAGGGATGATTCATGTGCGCGATGTTTTAAATTTGGCCTTAGAAAATAAATTAAATTTAAATAGCTTATTGAGTACCGCTGATACACCTTATTTTATTCCCGAAGCTACACCGCTTAATGTCCAGATTCTTAATTTTAGAAAGATGAAAAGACGGAGCTCATTTGTAGTCGATGAATATGGGAATATTTTAGGCCTAGTAACTATGGAAGATATTCTTGAAGAAATCGTGGGTGAATTTACTACGGACATCGCCGCCTTAAGCCGTGATATTATGCCTCAAAGTGATAATTCAGTAATTATTGATGCCAGTTTAACCCTGCGTCATTTAAATCGCTTGATGGGTTGGCAACTCCCCATGATTGGACCTAAAACATTAAGCGGTTTAATTGTCGAGCACTTGGGCTATATTCCTCCAGCAGATTCATGTTTAACCATCGATAACTATCGTATTGAAATTTTAAAGATTAGTGATAATACCATTAAAAGTGTCAAAATGTTTAAACTGAGTAAGAAGCGAAAATAACACTGACGTAGAGGCTATTGTGTGAGATGGTCAGCTATGTGGGTGGATGTATTTTTGCTACCCAATATGATATCATCTTAGCCATGAAAAAATGGCTCAATTCCTTCCTGATATTTGTTATCTTACTGGCACCGCTTATAAGCAGTAGTCCTACTGTCTATGAGAAGTCTGTAACGATGATAACCCAAATGAATGTTAGCCCGTGCTCACAAAAAGCGCCTATTAATTTGAAAAGGCAGTGTAATGCAGGGCAAACTTATGTAGAAATGAATTTGTTAGAACTACTAATATCTCCATTACTAATGGCTTTAATTTCTTTTACATATCTTTTAATCTTCTCTATTGGCGCCCAAGCAAGTATTGATAAACCTCCGTGCCATTCTCCAATATTTAGTTAACGATTTATAACCTAATTGATGCCAAACATTTTGGCATAGTTATTTCTATTGGAGAAATTAATGAATTATTTAAAGATAGCTATTTTTTCACTCATGCTCATGTATTGGCCTAACCTACTATTAGCTGAATCTCATATGCAAATGAATGAGGAACGCAATTATTTTCAATTTATGGTTCCTAAGCATCATACAATACGTCAATCTGGGCAAATCCTAAATATTTATATACGTTATGCATACAAAAAGGATTTACCAATAACAGAGTATCCTGATTACCGTTTATTACGCTCTGTAGCATTAAACTATATGCAGCCATCCAGCGAATTTCCTGAGAATGTATTTTGGGAAATCCTTGCTCAGCAAATAGGGAAAGATTTAATGAGAAATTTTCCTCTTGCTGGAATCAGTGTGCAATTGGAGGTTTTGGACAATCAAAATCCTGATGCGTATGAACCGGGGGATCATGGACCAATCTATACAATAGGAGATATTACACCATTAGACAGGCATAGTTAACCAAGCATCTACGTCATTCCGGGAGTGCCTTGATTGTAAACTCTTCGGGATGACGTAGTTTTAAAGCGATTTATCACTAAGTTCTTTAATGATAGTCACCTCGGCAGTAAACATATAACCCCCATTACGAATCGTTTTAATTAAAATAGGTTTTTTAGCATCGATTTCTATTTTTTGCCTTAAACGACTTATCTGCACATCAATTCGGCGATCAAAAGGATTCAAATCACTATTTTTTGTTGTTTGTAATAACTCCTCTCGATCTAATATTTGCATTGGCTGTTGTACAAAAGTAAGCAGTAAATCGTATTCTCCTGCACTTAAGGACAGTTCATGATTGGTGTCAATATTAAAAACGCGACGTGCTGCAGGATCTAAGCGCCAAGTACCAAAAGTAACGAGTTCTTTATCCGCTTCTGATTGTTGTTGAGTTCGAGATACACGCCTGTTAATTGCACTAACTCGTGCATGCAGTTCTCTTGGATAAATGGGTTTTATGATAAAATCGTCAGCTCCTGCTTCCAGCACCTTAATACAGACTTCTTCATCGGGTTGATCATGAATAACTAATAATGGCACAGGGTAGTTTGTGTAAAATTGATGTACCATGGATAGCTCATTTTTTAAAATTGACCAGTGAATTAAAATAGCTACCGGTATCCCTTGCTCAATAGGAATTGAGTGTAAATTCTGTTGTTCTACTATTGCGATATTGAATTGAGCAAAGTAACTTTTAATCTCTTCATTTACAGGGCTCTGATCAATAAACAGCAAATAGCTGGATTTTGGCATTTGTGTCTTCCTGGATTTTTATACGACAATCAATCAGATTTTGGCAAGATTACTGTCGACTTGCAATTATTTTCGATGCTATTGTAAGTATAAGAAAACGAGATTCAGCAAGGAGGCTGTTTGAGGAGGCTGGATGACTCAAAAATTGAACTGGGAAATTACGGACGCGGATAGGACTAAAGCACAGGTTAAATATGAATTAAGCCATTTAAAGTGCCGTTTACGTTCTTATCTTAATCATCCTAAGCATTTGACTTGCTATGCTGATGAAATTATTGATCTGTGCCGTTCTATTGCAACAAATTATTTAGATTATTTACGTTTGTTTCAAGATGATTTGGTTATTCATTCCGAACAATTATCCACGCTTCCTTACCGTTTGGAGCATTTTGAATCCATTTTTAATTTGGAGCAAAGATTAGCTCAAAGTAGTTCTTTTGACGTAAGGAAGGAATTAATACTGCAAATAGTTGCGCTATATCAACAAGTCGGCTCAATTCAATCCCTACATTATTTGCAACAGATGGCTGAATATGCGATGCGGCTTAAGCGATTATTTGCTAAAGGACAATTGGAGCGATGGTTAGTGGGGATTGCTAACTTTTGGAGCCATCATGAGGCAACAACTCTTGAATTGGCAATGTGGTTTCATGAGTGGAGTAGGGCAGAACAAAAAGAGGCCTTAGATTTTTTTGCTCAAGAGCAGTTTGTTGATTTAGTAAACGCAATTTTTTTCTATAAGTTATTTCCGGAAAAATTATTTCCCTATAGTGTTCATCCGGAAAAGCTGATTTCTGTTCGGGCCCGTTTGTCAGTTTTACATTATTCAATTGAGCTAATTCAACAACAACTTCATAATGCTGCATTGCAGAATGGCTTAATACCTGAGGTTGATTATTTATTGCATGGCAATGAACTACCCCAAGGAATTATGATTGAGGTAAACGATAGCTTTAAAGCAATGATATGGACTGCTGTGAAGCAATTGCGAATAACCATATCACCACTGTATAAACAGCAGCTTACGGTAGAGCTGTTACGTGATTTAGGCAGAGCATATAAGTTTTGGTTTAACCCTAACCGCTTAATTGATACGGCGATGGTTTTACGACAAACAATTAGTTCTGAAACGCATGACATAGACGTTTTTCAGCCGGAGATGATGCTTTTATTTGCTCAACTCTCTACAACAGAATGTCTCGATCTCTACGGCTATTTTGCGAACAATGACACACGCCATTTGCTACATACCTTTTTCATTCTAGTGCAAGGAGAGTTGTTTGATTGGTTACCTCCGCTTCGCGAAGAAGAGAAAAGGGTGCTGCAAGATGTGTTTGATACATTGTTGGCTGTGATGCAAGCTTTACGTGATGAGTTAAAAAACCGGCATGTGCTCACGGAGGCGTATCACTATAAATTGGCTAAGCCTTATCCCCAAATTGGCCATCGTAATCGTGATGCGGTTTTGCGCGTTATCGCAATTTATTCCCGTAAAACGCCTATAAACCATGATTCGGTAGAGCAATTATTTCGCTTCGTAGAAGAGGATTAAAAAGTGTAACCTGGTTGCTTGCAACCAGGATTTTCTTCCCGCTATGTAAAATAAAATATTGTCCGGGAAAATGAAAATTACCTTAATTATAGCTTACCTTTTATCAGCTTCATGGCAAACGAATATATGATTTTCATGACGAATGCTCCTAATTTTCTTTGTCTTCCTGATTTTGTTAAGGGAATGCCAATTTTTCGCGAAATTTTTGCTTTAAACGCTGAAATACCAATAAACCGTTTCCATGAAAATCCACCACGATTCATAAATTTATTACTCCTATTGATCTGTTTCCGGGCTATGGAGGTTCTGTCATCACAAACATAGCGAAGCGTCCCTGCACCGCCCTCTAATGAAGCATCGTTCTGGGTTGTTTCACTGTGTTCGCATTGACCATTTTTATTCTAGATAAAATCTATTTAACATCCTTCTCATGTAACGCAGGATCTGATGAAGGACTATTGAGATGCCAATTATAAACATAACTGTCTATGGTATTAGTATGTTTTAGCTGGCTTTGTAACGGTTCTTTAGCAAATTGTAATAAATGGGTAATCACATCTTGTTTGGTCCCACCGAAATCTTCTTCATACCAATCATAGAGTTTTGAAATAATTAGCCTTCCTTCAATAACGCTAACCCCTCTTAATGAGTTTACATAAGTAAGTGCGGCGTTATTTAATTGCTCTTCCAAATTGTATCCATGATAAGCCTCTTTATTTAGATTAGGTGCGCCAATACTGGCGTTATTCAATGCATAGTGAGTGCGGGGATCATTCCAAATAGGGCGGATAATGCGGTTATTAATATCGTCTAAGGAGAGCGCTGTTTTTTTTATGGTAATTAAATTAGCTCCCCAAGGACCAACACTGAATAGACCTGGAGAAATATTAATTTCCTGAACAGTCGAGATTGGATAATAATTAGCGATTGTTTGCACTGTAAGCGCATTATAGACATTAATCCAATAGGCTAATTGTTCTGCGCGATTGTAGTTATTAATATTAATTTGAGCCATGTCTCGGAGATAATCTTTTAGCAAATTTAGATCCGTCTGCGAGAAATGCTCATAATCAACCAAATTAATATTTTCGGGACTAGTAATGACTCGGCGATTTAAAAAGTCTTGCCACAATTGGTGAGAAATAATTTCTTTAGATAAAGGATTGTTTACTTCCCATTGTGGCCATAAGCTTTTATAAAAAGAAGCATGGGCTAGCCCTGTTAAGAGTAATAATATTAGGACAAAAAAGTGATTACGTACGATGGTTTTAAACATTAATTAGTGCTCTATTGCGAAGAGCATTTCCAATGGTATTGCCATCTAAAAACTCTAGCTCTCCCCCAGAAGGAATGCCATGGGCTAGCTGAGTAATATGGACTGGCTGTTCTCGTAGGAGTTGATGAATAAAATGAATGGTGGTTTGTCCTTCCACACTAGGGCTTAAAGCCAGGATTACTTCTTTAATTCCTTCCTCAAGAATCAGATTCTTAAGTTTAGGTAATCCAATATCATCTGGGCCTAATCCATCTAGCGGAGATATTTTACCCATAAGGACAAAATATTTACCTTGGAATGAATTGCTCTGTTCAATTGCTGATACATCTGCTGGGCTTTCTACAACACAAAGCAAAGAAGAATCCCGATTGGGATTTTGACACAATGTGCAAAGACTTTGTTCTGTGTAACTCATACAGCGCTGGCAATGTTTAATTTGAGACATTGCCTGCTCTAAACAAGAGGCGAGGTGTAAACCTCGCTGTCTTTGATGTTGAAGCAAGTGAAACACCATGCGCTGTGCTGATTTTGGTCCTACCCCTGGAAGACAACGTAGTGCTTCGACCAGGCGGTTTAACATATCCATAATAGGATTATTCCTCTTTATCGCCGCCCATTAAATCAGTTGGAATATTCAGTCCAGCAGTTAATTGACTGATCTTTTCTTTAGATGCTTTTTCAATTTTACGCACCGCATCGTTAATCGCTGCAGCGACTAAGTCTTCTAACATCTCTGGATCTTCTTCTAGCATAGTTGGTTTGATTTTAACGGCAACGGCATCATGACGACCATTCATCTGAATAGTAACCATGCCACCACCAGCTTCGCCAGTAACGACTAATTGGCTTAATTGCTGTTGCGCTTCTTGCATACGTTGTTGCATTTTTTGCGCTTCTTTCATCAGGTTACTAAGATTTTGATTCATATCCATTATTTAAAGCCTCTTTTGTTTAGGGTTGGGTAAGAGTCTCAAGCTAGTGAACTATAAATAGATTTTAGCCTGAGCAGTTTAAACCTATTATATTATAAGTCATCTTTAAGTGGCACAATAGAATTTTTGACCAATTCAGCTGAAAAATCTTGCTGTAGCTGTTGGAACATTGGATCATTTTGTAACGCAAGCTCTGCGTTCTGCTGTTTTTGTTGTGTAGCCTGCTCTTTTTGTTGGGCTGGTGATGCTTGAACCGATTGATCACTATTTAACGTAACCTTTACCGTAGTTTGATAATAGTTACTCAGTGCAGTTTCAACTCGTGCTAACACAGTTGGGGTAAACAAAGATTGATGTCCTCGAGCAACTCGCAAAATCAGGTCGCGTCCGTCTCTAGAGACTAGTTCCGCATTTTCTACTGCAGTAAGGGCTAAGCCCGTTAATCTCAGCTGAGGAATAATGGCTGCCCAGCTTTGTGGTTCTGATGTAGTGGGTATCATGGCTGGTTGAGAGCTACTGCGATTATCTCTTTGGCCACTGATTCCTGGTGCAGAATATTGTTCTGCAATTGAAGTCGTAGTTATCACCGGGCTTTGTGTGGGCTCAGGTGCTGTTCCTGTCTCCGCCAGCGCAGGCATTAGTTCAGGAGCTTCGCTGGGGTTTATCTTGGTAGTTTCTAATATAGAGGCTGGTACCGGAGTTATAGGTGTCGCCGTAGGATGTGCTTCAATAACTTGTGTTGGTGCTGGTAGTGGAACTTGTGTGTGTGCAACAGCGGCCACTTTAGGGGCAGGTCTAAACGTTAGCATCCGCAATAAGGTCATATTAAAGCCTATGGACAAGGTCGGAGCTAAATGAATTTCTTCACGGCCTTTTAAACTAATTTGATAAAATAATTGTACATCCTCTGCAGACAGCAACACACTTAAGCTTTTTATTTCCGTAGAAGGGCTGATTAATGCATTATGATCACCGATGGCGTGATAGACTGCCATTTGATGCAAATAATTGAGTAGTTCATCAAGGACATATTGAAAATGTCCTCCTTCATTAGCAATATTTTGACTGAGACTTAATATCTTAGGTGCATCTTGATTCGCAAGCGCTTGCAGTAGTTGTAAGGCATAATCCTGTTGGGTATAGCCTAAGATCATTTTTACATCAGTTGCTGTTAATTGATTATCACAGCTCGTAATGGCTTGATCTAATAAACTGAGTGCATCACGCATACTTCCGCGTGCAGCATGGGCCAAGATATTTAGTGCTTGGGGTTCATAATCTAATTGTTCGTCTTTAAGTATTAATTGTAAATGCTGGCTAATTAGCTCCGATGCCAAATGCTTTAGATTAAATTGTAAGCATCTAGATAAAACGGTAACTGGTAATTTTTGTGGATCGGTAGTTGCTAAAATAAACTTCACATGGGAGGGTGGTTCTTCTAATGTTTTTAGCAGGGCATTAAAGCTATGCTGTGACAGCATATGTACTTCATCGATTAGATAAATTTTAAAACGACCAGTGGCTGGTGCATATTGCACATTATCTAATAAATCTCGCGTATCTTCTACACGAGTTTTGGAGGCGCCATCAATTTCAATGAGATCAATAAAGCAGCCTTGCTCAATGGAAATACAGGTATTGCATTGTAGGCAGGGTTCAGAACTGATACCCGTTTCACAATTCAATGATTTCGCTAGTATACGGGCTACACTTGTTTTCCCTACGCCACGAGTGCCAGTAAAAAGATAGGCATGATGTAAGCGTTGTTGATTCAGGGCATTAATAAGAGCCTTATTAATGTGTTCTTGGCCAACAAGTTGTGAGAATGTTCGTGGTCGCCATTTACGGGCAAGTGCTAGATAGCTCATATATGGTTTATAAGTTGGGCGGCAGCTCTAAGAGCCACACTTCGGCGCTCGAATCAATTGTTACCGCTGCTCCCTTCCGGGCCTGACGGGGTTCACAATCTATCGCCGCGAAGGGACCAATAGAGCCACCATAGTTGAATAGCGAAGGTTATCAAAAAAATGTGGGGATAGCCATAGCTGTTTAAAAAAATATTTATGTTAAATAGCCCATGTGCAAAAAAAACTGGAAAAACTGGTCTATACTAAAAAGCTCCACGGCGATAGCAATTAGGGTAATTAGCCGTGAGGGCCAAATAGACGTATTCTTTGAAGCGAACCCTTTTGACCAAGTTAATTAGAGTTAGTTATTGATATAGATCATTTTGCCTATTCATTAATATATGTCATACATAAGAACCAAAAATAAGAATAAGCAAAAAATTTAAAAAAATTGCAAAAAGTGTTTGACATAGAAGTCGAAATCAGTAGAATACGCAGCACGCCTCGGGGGCAAACGTTCATTAAGAAAATAGAAGACAAACTGTGTGGGCACTTTGAAATAACTTGAGTGCTTGTGACTAGATAGAAGAAGTAAAAAGAAACGTTAGTGAAAACTG